>NZ_CAJZAR010000122.1 GCF_914484835.1 Paraburkholderia tropica | reverse complement strand
GCTTCGAGGTCTTCCGGGGCTTCCTCTCGAACATCATCGTCAAGCTCGTCGTACTGGTCCTCGGCTGGGCGTTCCTGTTCCACTTCTGCGCCGGCGTGCGCCACCTGTTCATGGATTTCAACCATGACCTCGCGGCCAAAGAAAAGGGCAAGTCGACCTCGCTCGTCGTCGTCATTGTCTCCACGATCCTCACGATCGCCTTCGCGGCAAAACTCTTCGGAGCGTTTTAAGAATGTCGGCTAAAAACGGTATCGGTCCGAAGCGCCTCGTCGTCGGCGCTCATTACGGCCTGCGCGACTGGATTGCCCAGCGCGCCACCGCCGTCATCATGGCGATCTACACCATCGTGCTGCTCGTGCTGTTCTTCGGCGCACACGACTTTTCTTATGACGGCTGGGCGTCGATTTTCTCCGCCCAATGGATGAAGCTCGCGACGTTCGTCACGCTGCTCGCGCTGTTCTATCACGCCTGGATCGGCGTGCGCGACATCTGGATGGACTACATCAAGCCCGTCGGCCTGCGCATCGCGCTGGACGTGCTGACGATCGCCTGGCTGCTCGGCAGCCTCGGCTACGCCGCGCAGATTCTCTGGAGAGTGTAAAAGCATGGCTGCAATCAAGAATTCTCTGCCGCGTCGCAAGTTCGACGTGGTCATCGTCGGCGCGGGCGGCTCGGGGATGCGCGCATCGCTGCAACTCGCGCGCGCGGGCCTCTCGGTCTGCGTGCTCTCGAAAGTGTTCCCGACGCGCTCGCACACGGTCGCCGCTCAAGGCGGCATCGGCGCCTCGCTCGGCAACATGAGCGAAGACAACTGGCACTACCACTTCTACGACACGATCAAGGGCTCCGACTGGCTCGGCGACCAGGACGCGATCGAGTTCATGTGCCGCGAAGCACCGAACGCCGTCTACGAACTCGAACACATGGGCATGCCGTTCGACCGTAACGCCGACGGCACGATTTACCAGCGTCCGTTCGGCGGCCACACGGCCAACTACGGCGAAAAGCCGGTGCAGCGCGCCTGCGCGGCTGCCGACCGTACCGGCCACGCGCTGCTGCACACGCTGTATCAGCAGAACGTCGCGGCGAAGACGACGTTCTTCGTCGAATGGATGGCGCTGGATCTGATCCGCGACGCCGAAGGCGACGTGCTGGGCGTGACCGCGCTCGAAATGGAAACGGGCGACGTCTACATTCTCGAAGGCAAGACCACGCTGTTCGCCACGGGCGGCGCGGGTCGTATCTTCCAGGCATCGACGAATGCGTTCATCAACACGGGCGACGGTCTCGGCATGGCCGCACGTTCGGGCATCGCGTTGCAGGACATGGAATTCTGGCAATTCCACCCGACCGGCGTGGCCGGCGCGGGCGTGCTGATTACCGAGGGCGTGCGCGGTGAAGGCGGCATTCTGCG
>NZ_CAJZAR010000121.1 GCF_914484835.1 Paraburkholderia tropica | reverse complement strand
GCACCTTGCGCGTTTGCGGCCGTCGCGGACGTCGCGACCGACGCCACGCGCGCCGACGCCTCGGTCAGCATCGCGCCCGCGAAGGCCGGCTGCGGCGCGCTCTTGCGCGCGCTCCACCACCAGCTCGCTTCGAGATAACCGCGCGTCGCGGCGATCATGTCGTGCACGAGCTTGCCCATCAGCCGGTATTCCCAGTACGGGAACAGATGACTCGCGCCGATCGCGATCATGCAGCCCACGACCGTGTCGATCGCGCGTTCGCCGATGATGCGCATGCTGCCCGGCGCGAGCAGATGGAACATCAGCAGCACGTAAGCCGAGGTGAACACGACGCTCGCCGTGTAGTTGAACAGCAGCAGGCTGTAGCTCATCACCATCGCCGCGAACATCGAGACGAGCAGCACGAGCGGCTGCTTCACGAGCAGGATCAGCGCGATGCTGGCGACGCAGCCGATCAGCGTGCCGACGATACGCTGCGCGTTGCGCTGACGCGTGAGCGAGTAGCCGGGCTTCAGGATGATGATGCTCGTCATCACGATCCAGTACGCGTTCGTGAGCGGCAGCAGGCGTCCGAGCCAGAAGCCGACGGCCACGGCGATCGTCACGCGCAGCGCGTGGCGAAAGCTCGGCGAGGCCATCGTCAGGTTCGAGAAGATCTGCAGCCAGGACACGCGCCGGTTCGTCACGAAACGCGTGAGCGCCTCGTCGATGCGCACTTCGGTGTCGGTGGTCGGCACTTCGCTCGCGAGGCTGCGGCGCATGCGGTCGATCAGGCGCGTCGCGCTCCAGATGCGGCGGAACGAAGCCGAGATCGCCGCGTAGGCTTCGGGGTCCTTCGCGGGCAGCTCGCGCTTCTTGAGCAGCTCCAGTTCGTATTCGATCGCGCGCAGTTCGGCCTTCACGTTGACGTTGGCGCGCGGCGCTTCGTTCTGCAGCACGGCGAGGCCGATGTCTTCGAGATCGGCGGCGGCCTTGCGGATCAGGTCGCGATAGAACACCAGCAGATCGGAGCCGCCGAAGGTGTTGCGCACGAGCGGGTAGTCGGTGTGCGCGCCCACGAACAGCTCGTGCAGATCGACCGTGTTGATGAAGAGATTGAAGTGCATCGCGCGGCGCGCGTCGATCTTGCCGCTGCGCAGCTTGGGCAGATTGCGCAGGACGATGTCGCGCGCCGCGTCCTGGCGCTCGACGGCCGCGATCTGCTTGGCGACGAGATTGCGATAGCACTCGTCGAGATCGTTATCGAGGTCGTAGAACTGCGCGCGCGCGAGCAGATAGTCGGCGCAGGCGAACACGCTTTCGGCGAGCGCCTGCTGCTCGATGCGATCGAGCATGAGGCGGCTCACGAGCGTCGACCAGCCCGTGTACCAGAGGCCGCCCAGCAGGATCCACAACGCGTTGATGAGCGCCTGATGCGGCGTGAAGTGCTCCTCGAGCGTCATCACCATCATGAACAGCGTGGCGAAGCTGATCTGCGGCCAGCGGTTGCCGTAGACGACGATCAGCGAGAGCACGAAGGTGAGCGGCACGACCGTGGCCCAGAGGGCGATCGGGCTGAAGGTGGCGAGGCCTGTGGCGTAAGCGGCCAGAAAACCGATCGCGCTGCACGCGAGCATCTCGTTGCGCTTGTACTTGAGCGGGCCGGGCATGTCGACCACGCAGGCGCCGAGCGCGCCGGTCGAGATCGTGAAGCCGAGGTCGCTCTTGTCGAGGACGAACAGGCACAGGATGGCCGGCAGTGAAATGCCGACCGCAATGCGCAGACCGCCGTAGAAGTACTGGCTATAGAGGAATTTCCTGATTTCTACGGAGTAGCGCATCGACTGCCGGTGGTATTCGAATGCGGCCGGGCGCCGCGGACTGTGGCGCTGAGTGTATCGGATTTCGGGCGCGATCTGCCCATCTCTGTATGCGGGCTTTCCCGCCACGCATGTGCGCGCCGCGCCACGTGCGAGCCGGTGGCGGCGCGGTCGATTTTTCTGCGTCGTTCGAGCGCGGCTGGGTTGCGGATTCGCCGATGGTCAATCGACGCGACGATCAATCGACGCTCAGGCTCGATGCATCGCCGAGCAGCCCGTGCGTGCCGCGAATGCGGCGCATACGCGTGCGATACCAGAAGGTCCACGCGAGCAGCAGCCCGAACACCACATAGCCGAGGATCGGCGAGACGACCAGAAAGCGCTCGATCGGCCAGGTCGCCGCGAGGTAGGTGCGCAGCGCGGCGTCGGCGCAGAGGCCCGCGCCCCAGACGAGCGTGAGCAGGCGCATTGCGGCGGCGAAATTTCGGTTTTCGGTCCACAGCAATTCGAGCCGCGCGACGCCTTCGCGCGTCTCGCGCGCGACCGTGGCGCGCGTCAGATAGAACACCAGCGGGCGGCGCGCGAACAGCGAACCCAGGAACGCCACGCCGATCGCGCCCGAGGCGAGACTCTCGCGCATCAGCAGCGCGCGCGTGCCGCCGCCGAAGGCCATGGCCGCGAGCGAAAGGACGATGCCGAGCAGGATGACTGCGGAGAGCGCGTCGATGCGCCGAAAGCGCACGAGTTCGACGGCGCTCCAGGCGAGCGGGGGAATGGCCGAGGCAATCAGGCCGCCGACTTCGCCCCAGTAAGGTTGGGCGAAGCGGTACGCGACCCACGGCAGCAGCAGATTGACCGCCAGTTCGGCGACGAATGCTGGACGCAGCTTCATGAGATGCGTGCTCCAAAAAGGGTTGCAGAAAGTATGCGGCAAATCTCCGATGAACGGCAATGCGCGGTGCAGCGCCATCGGTCTGGCGGACCGCATATCGCGTGCCCGTCGGGCGAACGACCTTGCCGGGGCGTTGCGCGGGATCGCATCGCGGCGGCGCGTGTATGCGAAACTGGCGGGGTAACCATCGATCGACCGCCATGTATCCCCGTCAACCTGTCCCGCTGCACGAAATCGAACTTACCGCCGTCCGGGCGCAGGGCGCGGGCGGTCAGAACGTGAACAAGGTGTCGAGCGCCATCCATCTGCGCTTCGATGTCCACGCCTCGTCGCTGCCCGATGTGCTCAAGATGCGTCTGCTTGCGCTCTCGGACCGGCGCGTCACGCACGAGGGCGTGGTCGTCATCAAGTCGCAGGAATATCGTACGCAGGAACAGAATCGCGCCGCCGCGCTCGAGCGGCTCGAAGCGCTCATCGACAGCGTGAGCGTCACGCGCAAGGCGCGGGTGGCGACGCGGCCCACACGGGCGTCGAAGGTGCGCCGCCTCGACGGCAAGTCGCGGCGCGGCGATCTCAAGGAAGGGCGGCGGCGCGTGCAGGAGTGAATCGCGCGGCGCGTGCGTCTGCGCCGGAAACGAAACGGGCGGCCTCGAAGGGCCGCCCGTTTTGCTTTCGGACATGCAGAACCGGCGGAACCGGCGATATCAGTGCGCCGTGCTCGGCACGTCGAGGATCAGGACGATGGTCCAGTCGGCGTCGCCTTCATGGTGATACTGGCGTTCCGCGACGATGAACGGCTGCTGCTTGCCGTCCGGGCCGAGGAACAGCACGTCGCCTTCCATCGGCAGGCATTCGATCGGGGGCAGCGCGAGGAAGGCCTCGGTGCCTTTGCCGCGCGGCATCAGCTTTTCGATCTTGCGGGATGCCGCTTCGGTCCATTCGATGTCGAGCTGGATGTTGCTCATCGTTCTTTCTCCGCGCGTGTGGCGCACTAACAGTGGGTGAATTCGAGGTGCGCGACTTTAGCATAACCCGCGCGCGGGCCGGTTCGCAGGCCGATCGGCGTCCAGACCATGAAAAAAGCCGAGGCCGGATGACCGGCTTCGGCTCGATGTGTCTGGCTCGCGGCCAGCAGGCGGTGCTCACCGGGCGCTATGCCAGGCGCAACGCCATAAACGACTGTGCGCCAGGATTGACGCGAGAAATTACTGCGCCGCCTTCTTGTGGCCTTTCTTGTGGTGCTTCGCCGGCATTTCGGATTGCGCCTGGGCGGCGGCCTGCTGGCGCGACTGCAGATCTTGCGCGCGTTGCTCGACGTCGGCGGCCTTGGCGGGGTCGGTGCTCATCGTGATGCCGTTCTCCGATTGTGCGTAGGCGGCGCCCGTCAGCGCGGACAGCGAAACCAGGACTGCGAGGGACACTTTTTTCATCACGACCTCCGAAGGAGTGGTTTATGGACCCAGCCGGCCTGCCGAGCAGGATTGGCATGTCATTCTAACGATCAAATAGTCGCTCCAGATGACATCGCATAAGGCGTGCGCGCATCTGTTACACATTGTTGCACTTGCTGTCGCATGCCGTCGCGAGGCGGCCAGACGCTAGAACCAGCCGATCATCCGATAGACATAAAACTGTGCAATCCCAATCAATTCGTGCAGTGCGGTTTCGGCGGCCTGGAGATTCTTCAGGCGCGGCAACAACCCCGTGCGCACGTGCCGCACGCTCGAGACGGCCGGCGCCGGCTCCATGCCGAAGCGATGGAAATCGAGCATCGCGCGCGGCATGTGATACGCGGAGGTTACAAGGAAGAGCGTATCTGCGCGCTCGGCGTGCACGAGCGGCTCGACGTTGCGGGCGTTCTCCCACGTCGTGAGGCTGCGGTTTTCGAGCAGGAGGTCGGCGGGCGGCACGCCGGCGCGCAGCAGCAGGGGCGCATAGGTGTCGGCTTCGCTCGCGGCATGATGCTGCGGATTGCCGCCGCTCACGATCACCCGGCAGACTCGGCCGGCCGCGCGGCAGCGCGCGTCGAGCGAGGCGGCGAGCGCGATGCGCGCGTAGACATCGTGCTTGGGCACGAGCGTGCCGTCGTCGCCGGTTTCGGTGCCGCCGCCGAGCATGACGATCGCGGTGCGCGCACCGAATGTCTCAGGTGCGGTCGAGGCCGGATCGTAGGGAGTACGATAGACCGGTGGCTGCGCGAGATCGACGAGCGGTGTGGCGAGCCAGCCGGTCGCGAGCAGTCCGAACAGGACGATGGCGGTGCCCGCGACGAGCCGGCGTCCGTTGCGCCACAGCACGAACAGCGCAACAAATAGAAAAAATATTCCGATTAGTATCAATTTGAATGAGGTAACGTATTGTTTTCGGGATGAAGCGTGCATTGCGCGCGTGCGCCGCCGCTGCGGCAGCCGCGTCAGGCATGCCGGAAGCAAGCGGCCATGCCTGGCCCGGCGTCGTTTCAGGCCGGTGCGTGCGGGATGGCAAGCGCTTACCGCGGGGGCCCGAATAACCTGCAGTCCTTGCCACGGCGCAAGGCACGGCGGCGCACGCGGCCACACGCCTCGCAGCGCCCCTGCATCGCGCCGCAGCAGGCGGGATTGCCGCAGGACTGCATTTTAAGAAAGAAGTGAGATGACCACGTATTCCAACGAAGCAGTACTCGAAGCGCTGCGGCGGGTGCAGTATCGGCAGGTCCCGTGGGCGCGCCGTCCAGAAGTGTTCCAATATCTGCGCAATCTCGGTCTCATGGATATCGTGAGGCAGCGCACCGTCGCGCCGGCTCCCGGCTTTCACGCCCCCGTCGACATCGCTGTCCTCACCGACCGCGGCCGCGCCGAATTCGCACGCCTCGCCCGCGACGAGCGCACGCTCCACTGGACCGATCAGCGCATGGCCGATTACGTCGACGAGAGCGCGCCGCAATCGTCGGCCGCCGAAGCACGTCCCTGAGTTGAGCGCCGAGCGCGCCTGAGCGAACGTCGGCGCTCACTTGCCACTCGACTCGCCCGACGGTCACACACGGTTCCCGAGCCCACCCGGAATCGCGCGCCGCCTACCGCTTCACCGCTTTTTATCAGCGCAAAAAAAAGCCCGCATCGAAAGATACGGGCTTACCGGAATTACTGCTGCCACGCTGTGCTTAATGGCAAAGAAGTAGACCGGCTTCGGGCACAAGAGGTTCCCTGTTTCGGTTCCCTGTTTCACGCAAGCCTGGCGGTCGCGTGCTCACTGAGCATGCGGTGAGCTGGCGCGCGCCTTCGCGCAGGCTCGTGCTGCCTCAGCGGCGTGACACGCCGGGCGGCAGCGAGCGCGGCGGACCGCTGCGGCGCGCGTTGTCGGCGATATCGCCACGCAGGTCGCCGCGCGGAACGGGCTGGTTCACGCCCTCGGGCATGCCGCCGGATTCCGGCGGCCAGGCGTGCGCGCCCGAGCGCGACATCGCCCAGCTGGCTTCGCCGGGACGCGGTGGCTGGGCGGTGGCGTTCAACGAGACGATCGTCGGCACCAGCGACGCAAGCAGAGCAAGGGCGGACAGCGAAACCATGACGCCCCGATTGCGCAGAATCATGGATTTCATGGCAGCCTCCCGTCAGTACGGGTAGATGACGTTTGTAGACATGCTCCTACGCTAACGTCAGAGGCGAAAGGGTGCTGTAAATATTGGTAAAGAGATGTTTCGCGCGCACCGATTTCGGGCGAGCGCGGCGCGCGAAGGTGCGAAAAAGGCCGGGCGTGGCGCGCGGCGATCAGGCGAGCGGCGGGTTAACACCAGGCGCGCAGGCTGACAAATGGCAGGCGGGCGAGCGGCAGGCGAGCACCATCCACCGCGTCGATCGGCGTCGGAGCGGTCGCCATCGCGTTTCAGGAGGGAAGTCCGCGCCCAGCATCGCGGCGGAAGAATCGCCGGACGCGCGTGGCGCCCGGCGGGAGAAAGCGGGAGGTCGTGCCGGTCAGGCCCCGGCGGGCGGGCTCAGCGTGCGCTCAAGCCATCTTGACGGGCGCGCGCCACGACTCCGGATTGGTCCAGAACGCGCCGCGCAGACGATCGCGGCTCGGCGGCGCCGGCGGCTTCGTGGCGGTGGCGCCGATGCGCCCGCGCAGCGAAATCTCGCGGCCGCTCGTGCCGAGGCGCTTCACGATCTCGGCGAGCGTGCCGTCGGCTTGCCACTCGTCGAAACGGCGGCGGCAGGTCGGCGGCGAGGGGTAGCGGCCCGGCAGCTTGGACCAGCCTTCACCCGTCGACAGCACCCACAGCACCGCGTTGACCACCGCACGCGCTTCGACGCGCGGACGTCCGCGCCGCTCGCTACGTGCCGGTTCTGCGCAGAACAATGCCTCGACCAGCGCCCACTCGTTGTCTCTCAAATCGTCGAACAGCATCATGTTTCACCTCAGCGAAGCTATCTCCGGTGCGCTGCCCCGCGCTGCGCACTCTTCATGTACTTCCGGCCGGTTGGCGGAGTACCAGGCGGAATCGGTTGTGGACGGGCCTGTCTCGAAAAGCGACGGACCGTCCGCCGATCCTGTGTCTGCCTTAATGCGAGAAGCGTGCCAGCTCGCACGCTTTCGTCTCGAAGCCGCGTGGCATCAAGCCCGCGCGGGTGCTTGCCAGGGGCGTATGAGACTCGAAAACGCATCGCCGGGAAATCGGGAGAATCACCAATCTTGTGCAAACAGGCCCTCCAGGCGTGCGATCGGGGCCGATTGCTGCACTGCGTCGAATAATGGACTGTGAGATTCACACGACGGTAATGATCGGTTCGCCGGGCCGAAGCTGGCATAAAATTGCATGAATAGGAACTATTGATGAGGCGGGCAGATGAATGTGACGTTGCGGCAACTGCGGGTGTTCATCGAGGTGGCGCGCCTGCACAGCTTTAGCCGCGCGGGCGACGAAATCGGCCTCACGCAGTCGGCGGTGAGCCGCTGCGTGCGCGAGCTGGAAGCGGAGATGGGCGTGAAGCTCGTCGACCGGACCACGCGCGAGGTGCAACTGACCGACGTCGGCGCAAATCTGATCGCGAGCATTCCGCGCCTGATCGGCGATCTCGACGACGCGCTGCGCGAGATCCGCGAAATCGGCGAACAGCGGCGCGGCCGCGTGGTGGTGGCGGCGAGCCCGACGGTCGCGTGCCGCCTGATGCCCGAGGTCGTGGCGGTCTGCGGGCGGCGCTTTCCCTACGTGACGCTCGGCCTGCGCGACGACGTGCAGAGCGACGTGGTGCGCAAGGTGCGCTCGGGCGAGGTGGATTTCGGCGTGATCATCGGGCCGCTGGGCGGGCAGCCGGTGGCCGACGATCTCGAAACGGAGCTGCTGACCACCGATTCGTTCTGCGTCGTGGTGCGCGACGATCATGCGCTCGCGCGGCGCGATGAGGTGGACTGGCGCGCGCTCGACGGCGAGCGGCTCGTGATGCTCGATCACGCGTCGGGCAGCCGTCCGCTGATCGACGCGGTGATGCGCGAGCAGGGCGTGCATGCGCGCGTGGTGCAGGAACTCGGGCATCCGGCCACCGTGTTCGGGCTGGTCGAGGCCGGCGTCGGCGTGAGCGTGCTGCCGTGGCTCGCGCTGCCGGTGCCGTCGGGGTCGTCGCTGGTGGCGCGTCCGCTGGTGCCGCGCGCGGAGCGCACGGTGGAACTCGTGCGGCGGCGCGAGCGCTCGCTGTCGCCGGCCGCTGAGGCGGTCTGGACGCTGATCCGCGAACTCGACGCCCGCCCGGAAGCGGCGCGCAAAACGGGCTGACGGCGCGGAAAACCGCGGGACGCGCTGCGCGACTAACGGCAGAGCACGGCGTCGCTCAAAAAAATCGCGCGCTACACTGTCGAGCTTTCGCCGGTGCGATGGGCGTGACGGTTTTTCGATCGCCGCGTTACCCGATTGCCCGCGTCGCCGCGTCCGGCAAAACGCACTTCACGCACTTCACGCACCGCGTCCGCTTTCAACCCGCCAAGGAAGGCTCGATGTCCGCATCTGCTGCTGCTTCGTCCGCTAGTCCGTCCACGCCGCTTTCGTCCGCTTCCTCCTCGCTGGATCATCCGCACGACGCGCCTGCCGCAGGCGGCCTCGCGCGCGACGCCGTGCGCGCGCTGCGCTCGTCGCAGATCCGCGAGGTCGCGAACGCGGGCTTCGGCGTCGCCGACGTGCTGCCATTCTGGTTCGGCGAATCGGACCGCGCGACGCCGCCCTTCATCCGCGAGGCCGCGGCGCAGGCGCTCACGCGCGGCGACACCTTCTATACGCACAACCTCGGCATCGCGCCGCTGCGCGAGGCGCTGGCGCGCTACGTGAGCGCGCTGCACGGCCCGACGTCCGCCGACAACATCGCCGTGACGAGCGCCGGCGTGAACGCGCTGATGCTCGCCGCGCAACTCGTGGTGGGCGCGGGCGACCGCGTCGTGGCGGTGACGCCGCTGTGGCCGAATCTCGTCGAGATTCCGAAGATTCTCGGCGCGTCGGTCGAAACCGTGTCGCTCGGCTATGACGAGCGCGGCTGGACGCTCGATCTCGACGCGCTGCTCGCGGCGCTCACGCCCGAGACGAAGCTGCTGATGATCAACTCGCCGAACAACCCGACCGGCTGGGTGATGACGCGCGACGAGCAGCGCGCCGTGCTCGCGCATTGCCGCCGCCACGGCATCTGGATCGTCGCCGACGAGGTCTACGAGCGGCTCTATTACGGGGAGGCGGGCGAACTTGCCGCGCCGTCCTTCCTCGATCTGGCCTCGCGCGACGAGGGCCTGATCTGCGTGAATTCGTTTTCGAAGGCGTGGCTGATGACGGGCTGGCGGCTCGGCTGGATGGTCGCGCCGCGTGCCCTGATGGACGATCTGGGCAAGCTGGTCGAGTACAACACCTCGTGCGCGCCGTCGTTCGTGCAGCAGGCGGGCATCGTCGCGGTCGAGCAGGGCGAGGCCTCGACGCGCGCGCTGGTCGCCGACCTGCGCGCCTCGCGTGACCATCTCGCGGCGGCGCTCGCACGGCTGCCCGGCGTCGACGTGAAGGCGCCGCACGGCGCGATGTACCTGTTCTTCCGCCTCGCGGGCGCGGAGCGCAGCCTCGATCTGTGCAAGGCGCTGGTGCGCGAGGCGGGCCTCGGGCTCGCGCCGGGCAGCGCGTTCGGACCGCAGGGCGAGGGTTTCGTGCGCTGGTGCTACGCCTGCGATCCGGCGCGCCTCGACGCGGGCGTCGAGCGGCTCGCGCGCTACCTCGAACGAGGTGGGGAACGCCACGTCGCGCGCTGAAATCGCCCTGTCATGCGCACCGCATCGTTGAGTGCGCTATTGACGCAAACGGGTTAAAACGCGCCTGAAGCCGTCTTTACGCACCCGGCGTTTTTGCGTAAGATGGCGCTCAGTCACGCGATTCCCTGCGGGAATTTCGCTGCTCCGTCCGGCTGGGTCTGGCACTTTGCCTGCTTCTGCGTTGTTTGCGGCCCCCCGGTGCGTGCTCCCATCAATATGACCGATCAGAATCGGGCGAGCGCGTCTCCAGTTCCACATCGTCTCTGTCTGTCTGATCCGGTTCCTTGAACCTGGTTTACCTTACTTAGGGTCTGAGCTGGCTGCATGAATACCCAAGAGGCGAAAATCGTCCTCGAGACTGCATTGATCTGCACGCAGGAGCCGCTGAAAATCGGCGATCTGCGCAAACTGTTTGCCGACGACATTTCGGCCGACACGGTCCGTAACCTGCTCGAAGACCTGCGTCATGACTGGTCCGGGCGCGGCGTGGAACTGGTGGGCCTCGCGTCAGGCTGGCGCTTTCAGAGCAAGCCGGCCATGCGCACGTACCTCGACCGCCTGCATCCCGAAAAGCCGCCGCGTTATTCGCGCGCGGTGCTCGAGACGCTTGCGATCATCGCGTACCGGCAGCCGGTCACGCGCGGCGATATCGAAGAGATTCGCGGGGTGACCGTCAATACGCAGGTCGTCAAACAGCTCGAAGACCGTAACTGGATCGAAGTCATCGGTCATCGCGACGTACCCGGACGTCCCGCGCTTTACGCCACGACGCGTCAGTTTCTCGACGACCTCGGGCTGAAGTCGCTCGAGGAACTGCCGCCGCTCGACGATCCGTCGAATCAGCTCGGCGAACAGTTGCTCGCGCAGCACGCGATCGAGTTTCCCGACAGCGAAGTGGCGCAGCTGATCGCCGCGGGCGTGCCGGAAGGCGAGGCGGCGCAAGCCGCGGCGGCGGAAGCAACGGGCATGGCCGATGCGTCGGCGCAGGCAGTGCAGGAAGACTCGCTCGAGGTCGTGGAACACGCGCAAGCCAGCGTGGACGCGATCGCGGCAGGCGCTGCGCAGGCCGGCGTTGAAGAAAACGGGGAAGAAGCCGTCGTGGCGCATCAGGATGCGCCGGCCGGCGACAACGCCGTGGCCGAAGAAGCTCACGCTTCTGCCGCCGAGGCGCAAGCCGGTGTTGAAACGGCGGCGAGCGCGGGCGAAGAAGTCGACGCAGAAGCAACGGTAGACGCAATCGGCAACGCAGAGGGCGAACACGCGGCGCACACGCCGTCCGCCGAGGCGGATCGCGCCGCCGCGCATATCACGGAGCCCGCCGGCCACCTTGCCGGCGCGCCCGAAGAAGAACACGAAGACCGCCGCGACGCGGCGCAGGACGACCCCGTCTGAGGACGGACTACGTAGCCGCCTCGCGCGGCGTCTGACGCAAGAACACTTTTGACGCGCCCCCGCAGCGGGCGCGCAACCTGACATTTCGAGGTTGTTTTGACTGATATCCACGACACCGATTCGGCCGACGCGTCCGAATCCGCGCGTCGCGCGTCATCCGCGCGCGACGACGAATCGCGCTCCGCCGAAAGCGCCGCGCCCCACGCGGGCGAAGGTGCGGCCGAGGGCGAAGACCGTCCGCGCCGTGGCCTGCGCCGCGGTCCGCGCAGCCTGATCGCGCGCCG
Organism: Paraburkholderia tropica; assembly: GCF_914484835.1. Taxonomy (GTDB): domain Bacteria; phylum Pseudomonadota; class Gammaproteobacteria; order Burkholderiales; family Burkholderiaceae; genus Paraburkholderia; species Paraburkholderia tropica_A. The sequence continues at coordinate 43 of NZ_CAJZAR010000121.1, read as the reverse complement.
CCGTGCTGGCGGCAAGGGCAAGGGCGCCGCTGAAGGCGCCGCG
>NZ_CAJZAR010000120.1 GCF_914484835.1 Paraburkholderia tropica | reverse complement strand
GCCGCCGCGCATCGCCGCCGAGCGTGCCGAGCGCGCGCTCGTGCGCGCCCAGCAGATCGCGCGCGGGGCCGAGGAACGCGAGGCCGTCGGGCGCGAGCCGCACGACGCGCGGCGTGCGTTCGAGCAGCTGACGGCCCAGATGGCTTTCGAGGCGCTTGAGCTTGAGGCTGACGGCGGATTGCGTGGTGTCGAGCGCGTCGGCGGCGCGCGTGAAGCTGCGCAATTCGGCGACCAGAACGAAGGCGCGCACGGCGTCGAGATCGAGTGGTTTCATTTCAAACGTAAATGGATGAAATATGCAGTGATATCTGTTTATTATGATAGACGGCGACTAAGCTGATGTCATGTCGAACCTGCTGCTGCGCTTTGTCGGCGCCGAAGCCGGTTCATTCCCGAAGACCTCGAAGGAGACTGACATGCCGTTCACCCGAATCGCCGTGCGCGCAGGCAAGCCCGCAACCTATCGCAAGGCCCTGATGCAAGGCGTGCATCTCGCGCTGATGGAAGTGTTCAAGGCGCCCGAGGACGACCAGTTCATGATCGTCACCGAGCACGACGCCGATAACTTCGTGTTCGGCCGCCATTACCTCGGCATCGAGCGCAGCGACGACCTCGTGATGATCCAGATCGCCGTGAGCAATACGCGCGGGCAGGATCAGAAGAAGGCGCTATTCGCGCAGATCGCGGAAAACCTCGCGCGCGATCCGGGCGTGCGGCGCGAGGATGTGTTCGTCAATCTCGTGGATGTCGCGCGCGAGAACTGGTCGTTTGGCAACGGGGTGGCGCAGTATGCGACGTGAGTGAGCGTCTCGGGTCACACGAAGCAGCGTGGCTTATGAGTGCTTATAGGCCCACTACGCATTCAGATAACGCTCAAGCGCAATGACAGGCGTCGGCCTGGCGAAGAAAAAGCCTTGTAGCTCGTGACAGCGTTCGTCGAGCAAAGCTTGCCGTTGATCTCCCGTTTCGACGCCTTCCGCGGTGATCGGGAGATCGAGACTTCGGCATAGTTCGGTGATCGCGTGGATAATCGCCGCCGATTTCGGATTGTTCCCCAGTCCATTGACAAAGCCGCGATCGATCTTCACCCGCGTGAAGGGCACGCTCTGCAGCAAACCCAATGACGAGTAGCCCTTACCGAAATCGTCCATCGCGACGCCCACGCCCATCGCACGAATTTCGTTCAGGATGCGCGACGACGTGCCGGACGATTCCAGCAGCACCGTTTCGGTGATTTCCACTTCCAGGCGATGCGCCGGAAGCGCCGCGTTCCTGAGTGCTTTCGCCAGGATGTGCGTAAAGTCCGCGTGTATCAGTTGAGCCGGCGAAACATTGACGCTCAGGCGAATATGCGCCGGCCAGAGCGCCGCGTCCCGACACGCCTTCTCCAGCACCCACGCGCCGAGTTCCGGCATCAGGCCTCGCTCCTCCGCAATCGGGATGAATTCGGCGGGGGACACGGGACCGCGCTTGGGGTGACGCCAACGCAGCAGCGCCTCGCATGCGGTGGTGATTCCGCTATGCGCTTCGACGATCGGCTGATAATGCAATTCGAGTTGATTCGCGCGCAAGGCGCGCCGCAGATCGTCTTCGAGTTCGTTGCGCAGTCGGATCGGGTTGTTCATGCCGCTGTCGTACAGGCGAAAGCAGTTGCGGCCGTCGCGTTTGGCCGCGTATAGCGCAAGGTCGGCTCGCTGAAGCACCGTCCCCGCGTCGATCCCTGCGCGCGCGTGAATGACGATACCGACGCTTGCGCCAACGCTGATTTCATTGCTCGCGATTTCGAACGGCGCGGAAAGGTTCTCGATGCATCGTTGCGCGAGTTCCGCCGCGTCGTCCACGCTTCGAAACGGCACTTGCAGAATCGCGAACTCATCGCCGCTCAAGCGAGCCAACTGGTCGCTCGCGCGCACGGTGCGAGCGAGTCGGCGCGCCACGGCCTTGAGCAGTTCGTCGCCGACATGATGACCCAGCGTGTCGTTGACCGACTTGAATCGATCCAGATCGAGAAAAAGCAGGGCAAATGGCCGCTCGGCCGATGCGTTTTCCGCAAGCCCCGACAAGCGTTGCTGGAAGCTGAGACGATTGGGCAGGTCGGTCAGGTGATCGTGGTGAGCGAGATGCGTGATACGGTTTTCCGCAATGCGCCGCTCGGTCATGTCTTCGATCGTGGACACCCAGCCGCCATGCGAAAGCATGCGCGTCACGACCGAGATGCTGCTGCCCAGACGGGCGACTTCCATCGTCGCCTGTTGCTGATCCGCTTCAGATCGGTGAACGAGCTGCGTGCGTACCTTTCTGGCCCACGCCGACGTTTGATCTTGCGGCATGCCGCCGTGCTCGCCGACGCACCGTAGCATCGTGTTCAGCCGCATCCCTGCGAACAGGGCGCCGTCAGGGAGCGACAGGATGCGGGAGAACTGGTCGTTGGACAGCACGAGGCGTCCATGGCGATTGAACAGACACAATCCATGGGACATGTTGTCCAGCGCGAGATCCAGATTGTGTGTGGTCTCTTCGAGCGCAAGCGAGATCTCGCGCTGTTCGGTGCAGTCGCGCGTGATTTTTGCGAAGCCGAACAGGAGGCCGGCGTCGTCGTAGATCGGCTGAATGACCACGTGTGCCCAGAACCGGCTTCCATCCTTGCGAACGCGCCAGCCTTCAGTCTCGAACTTTCCGCTTTGACGCGCCGTGTCGAGTCCGTCTTGCGGCAAGCCGCGCTCGCGATCCGCGGGCTCGTAAAAGCACGAGAAATGCTGGCCGACGATCTCGGCCGCCTGATAGCCCTTCGCCCGTTGCGCTCCGGCGTTCCAGTTCGCGACGATGCCATTCGGGTCGAGCATGTAGATCGCGTAGTCGGTGACGCCTTCGACCAGCAACCTGAAACTCTGCTCCTGGTCGCGCGTCGGGCTGTCCGGCGAGCACGCTTCGATGCGGTCACGCATCAAGTCAATGAAGTCGCCAATATGCCGGGCAGCGTCCCGGTCAACCAGATTGCTCGATGCTTCGGTCTGAGAGGTCGGCCCGGATAGGCTGGATTCGGAATTCGTTACCCCGATTTGCTCAGTTGTCATTTTTTTCGAGTATCTGGTCGGCTTCGCGAGATGCCCGCTCAGAATATATGCGGCATAGCGGGTCGCGCAATGGCAAAAGCGCCGTTGTTGGCACGCAAACGTTTCACTTCAACGATACGGAACCGGGGCCGCGTTGTCTGTCGGCTCGAAAGCGGATGGAAAGCCGAGCGAGCGTGTGCCGGCTACCTCGCGTCGTAGTCGTTGATTCGCTGGCGAAGGCGTTCGATCCCGGATCGTTGCGCCGGTCCGGGATGTGATGCGTGCGCGTGCGAGTCCGCGACACGCGCAAACGCATGACGCAAAAAAACTGCGCCGCAGTGTCCTGCGGCGCGGTTTTTAATCGCCTTTTTAAACGCGGCCAGCGCGTTACAAAATCTGCGACACCCTCAAAGCGCGCGACTCACCAGCAACGGATCGACCGTGCCAATCGCTTCGGTCTCGCGGCTCGCATACGGCAGTTTGTGCAGCACGTAGCGCATGGCGTTCAGACGCGCGCGCTTCTTGCAATCGGAGCGCACGACGGTCCACGGCGCGTCGGCCGTATCGGTCTGCGAGAACATCGCTTCCTTGGCTTGCGTGTACTCGTCCCACTTGTCGAGCGAGGCGAGATCGACGGGGCTCAGCTTCCACTGCTTGAGCGGATGCACGCGGCGCTCCTTGAAGCGGCGGCGCTGCTCGGACTGGCTCACCGAGAACCAGAACTTGATCAGGTGAATGCCGCTGCGGATCAATTGCCGCTCGAATTCCGGCGCTTGCTGCATGAAGTCGGCGTATTCGGCGGGCGAGCAAAAACCCATCACGCGCTCGACGCCGGCGCGGTTGTACCAGGAGCGGTCGAACAGGACGATTTCGCCCGCCGACGGCAGATGCTGCACGTAGCGCTGAAAGTACCATTGGCCGCGTTCGACCTCGGTGGGTTTTTCGAGCGCGACGACGCGCGCGCCGCGCGGGTTCAGATGCTCCATGAAGCGCTTGATGGCGCCGCCCTTGCCGGCGGCGTCGCGGCCCTCGAACAGGATCACGACGCGCTGGCCGGTCTCGCGCACCCACGCCTGCAGTTTCAGCAGTTCGACCTGCAGCCGGTATTTTTGGCGCTCGTAAGCGCGCCGCGACATGAGGTTGCGATACGGATAGTCGCCGTCGCGCCAGCCGGACGCGAGTTCCTCGTCGGGATGGCGCGCGCGCGGCTGGCGCCATTCGGCCGGCTGGCCCTGGAGGATGAGGCTGCGCAGCTGCACGGCTTCGTCGGGCGACAGGCCTTTCATCAGCGCGGCGATGGAGTCGAGCAGCGGCGGAGGCGCGTTGGGGCCAGCACCGTTGGCATCGGCCGCATCGACTGCACCGACGCGTGCTTCATCATTGGCCGGGCCGGATTCCGGCGCGACGCAGTTGCCTGAGACGAGATCCTGCATCGCGCCTGCGATGACCTGGGTGGCGGCTTCCACGGCGTCGTCGACGGTGCGGCGTTCCGCGCCGAGCGGGGTGAGTTCGGGCTGGCGCGCGGCCGGGCCATCGTCATTGCGCGCGCTGCGGTTGCGCGTGCCTGCGGAGGCGGGTGTCAGCGAAGAAACGTTGGGAACGATTTTGGGCATAAGTCAGGTTCTCTCGACGAAAGCGTTGAGCCGGTACCAATCCGACTGCATTGAACATGGGCGACAGCTGGAAACTGCGGGTGGAAACTGCGCGCGATTGGCCATGTGCGGCGGCGTGCGCGAATTCGGCGTGCGGGCCGCGGCGGGACGAAACTGAAAGGCGCGAGGGACGGGTGACAGACGGTGCGGCAGACGAATACAAAACGGAGACGAAGCGAATCCGAAGCGGACACGAAGCGAATCCGAAGGATGCGAGACGGCCGCTCGCGAATCGCCAACCGGCCGCGTGGCAGATCGCGGCCGATGGCGTGATCGTGATGGCGGCGCAGGCCGCGAGGAGACGGACTTTGCGCCGCGACACGCGACCTGACACTGCGATTTACGCGTCCGATGCCTTGCGCAAAATCAGATAAAGCGAGTCTTTGAGTTGCAGTTTTTCTTTCTTGAGCTGCTCGATGGCCATGCCGTTCGCGGGCACGATGCCCGCTTCCATGTTCTTGATTTGCTGGTCCAGATCGTTGTGGCGATTGAAGAGGCGGGCGAAATGATCGTCCTGGATCTTGAGGTGGGAGATCAGCTCTCGGAATTCGGGGAACACTCAATACTCCTTAAGGAACAGCGAACGTCGACAAGTTATGTAAGTATTGTTTCACCGTCGCGTTTTTACGATTTTGACCGTCATCAAGCGGTGCAAGCCGTGAGCGCCGATTCGGGTCGCTGCCAAGCGCAGAGCGGGGTGAGCGCGTGTAATATCGGGACAGGAGCGCCGCAGCCGTAGGACTAATCTGAACCGTCTGACGTCGCACTTGTTGTTTGTCGCCGCATCTGCCGCCCCACCGACAACCCGGAGCGTCAATGATCCGCGTCCTCGAAATCGTGCTCGATGTCGTGCGCGCCGTGCCGCTGGCCGCTCAGGCCGATCTTTGCGCGGTCTCCGCCGCGTCGCCCATTCCGGCGGCGGCTTCCCTCACGATCGCCCGCGCGTTCGCCGATTCCGTTAGTGCTGCGTTGCCGCAACTTGCCGCGCAGGACGAAGACCATGCGCCCACGTCGATCCGCCGCGTCGTTTTCGATCGCAGCGGCGCGCTCGCGCGGGCGGGCTGGCGGCTCGCCGTCGAAACGCGCGGCGCGGCGCACGGCGTGGCCGTGTCGAGCCGCCGCACGCTCACGCCGGGCGTCCAGATCGTCGAGGCGATTTTCGAGGCGCCGCTGGAAGCCGAGGACATCGACGGCGCACTGTTCGATGCCGCGCCCGAGCCGTTTCGCAAAGCGCTGGCCGCAGCCGGCGAACCGGAGCCGATCGCGGCGCTCGCC
>NZ_CAJZAR010000119.1 GCF_914484835.1 Paraburkholderia tropica | reverse complement strand
GATGGCGGCGACGGCGGCGGCGCCCGCGTGGATCGGCGCGGCCTGCTGCATGGCGGAGATCGCCGAAGCGGCAGCGGGCGCGGCTTCGGCGGCGGCCAGCGGCGCGCGCGGGGCCGGAGCGGCGACAGGCGCGCGCATACCCGCCTTCGGGTCGAGGACGAATTGCACGTCGACGGGCGTCTGCCAGAAGTCGCGCGCCAGATCGGTGATCCGACCCGAGAACTGACTTTTGACCCAGTCGAGCTTGAAGCGGTTGGGAGCGGCTATCTGCAGCGTGTTCGCCGCAGCGTCGAAGGCAACCGGGGCCAACGGTTTAATCCACGTCACGTACTGCTGGGGCGTCAACTCGCGCTCCAGTAGTGCGGAACAGTGTTGCCAGAATTCGTTCATCGAGATGCTGTGGTCGTTTTGTTTGCGTGCAAATGCCTTCGCGCCGCGCGTGTCGCACAAATGCAACAAGGCCCTGGCGGGGCGAAAACAAATGCTCCGGACGCCCGCGCGGCAAGGAGTTGCGGCAAGCAGGCGGGCCGGAGCGGCAAGCAGGATTCTTGGGATAGCCGAGATTCTAACGCCGAAAAGCCCTGGCCAGGAAGTTATCCACAGGGACGGATCAAGGGGGCGTATCTTCTCCCATAGTCTGGGCGAGCGTCGCGCAACAAGGCGCCGCACGAATACGGGACGGAGCGATTTGCACCGGATTTGCCTCCTTCGCGGACCCTTCGCGCGGCCTTCGAAGCGCTAACCCGCTCTAACCTATTGACGGCCAACGAAAAACCGGATTAAATAGCGGGTTCCGCGAAAACCAATCCCTTGTACCACCGGCCATTGCTTTTTTCCGCGATGCTCGCCGCGGTCATTTCTCAACAAGTGAGAGCAACATGAAACGTACTTACCAACCTTCCGTTACCCGTCGCAAGCGTACCCACGGCTTTCGCGTGCGCATGAAGACCGCCGGTGGTCGCAAAGTGATCAACGCACGCCGTGCGAAGGGTCGCAAGCGTCTCGCCATCTAAGCGCGCCGCTTTCCAGTTTTGTCGATAGCACCGCTATCAGCACAATCGACCACGATCGACGATAGCGGGCCAGACGTGAAACTGTCGGACGAAGCGGACAACGCGAACGAGGTGCCTCACGGCACGTCGCGAACGCAGGCCGCTTTCCCGAAAGCCGCAAGGCTACTGAAAACGGATGAGTTCTCATCCGTTTTTCGTTTGCGCCCCTGGCGCCGCGCCGCGCACTTCGTCGTGTACGGGCGCGCCACCGGCAACGAGGCGCGGCTCGGGCTCGTGATCGGCAAGAAGTACGCGCCGCGCGCGGTCACGCGCAACCTGGTGCGCCGCATCGCCCGCGAGGCGTTTCGCGTGCGCCGCGCGCAGTTCGAAGGCTTCGACCTGCTGCTGCGCCTGCATACGAAATTCGACCGCAAGGCCATGCCGTGTGCTTCGTCGCTGCCGCTGAAGACACTTTGCCGCACCGAAATCGAGATGTTGCTCGACAAGGCCGCGCGCGAAGTCGCGAAGCGGCGCGCCGCGCCCGAGACGGGCAGCGCCGCCTCGTGAGGGCCGTGCGCCGGTCCGTTGCGATTGCTGTGCAGGCCGCGCCCGCTGGCCGGGCACGACGTTCGTCTTTCCAAGCGGCGCTGTCCGGCCGCCACGCCATGCAAACGGTACTGATCGCTTTACTGCGCTTCTACAAGCTTGCCGTGAGTCCCCTGCTCGGCAACCGCTGCCGTTTTTACCCTTCCTGTTCGGATTACGCGCGCGAGGCAATCCAGTATCATGGCGCCGCGCGCGGGACTTACCTCGCCGCGCGGCGGCTTTGCCGCTGCCACCCGTTTTCGGCGGGCGGCGTCGACCTGGTCCCGCCTGCATCTCCGAAAAAGCGCTGACGCGCCTTCCATCGACACTGAGACAACGCATGGATATCAAACGCACCGTCCTATGGGTCATCTTCTTCATGTCAGCGGTCATGCTGTACGACAACTGGCAGCGCGACCACGGACGTCAGTCGATGTTCTTCCCGAGCGCGACGCAAACGCAGCAGGCCGCCGCAAGCGGCGCGACGCCCGCGAGCGCGGCTAACGCCGCCTCCGACCTGCCGGCCACGGCCGCAGGCCAGGCGCCCACCGGCACGGCCCAGCCGGCCGAAGCCGCCGCGCAGCTCGTGCACTTCCGTACCGATGTCTACGACGGCGTGATCGACACGCGCGGCGGCACGCTCACGAAGCTTTCGCTCGTGAAGGAAGGCGACGGCAAGCAACCCGACCAGTACATCACGCTGTTCGACCACACCAAGGACCACACGTACCTCGCGCGTACGGGTCTGCTGGGCGGCGACTTCCCGAATCACACCGACGTCTACACGGTCGCCAACGGTCCGCGCGACCTGAGCGGCGACGCCACGTCGTTCCAGATCGCCCTCGAATCGCCCGAAAAAGGCGGCGTGAAGGTCAGCAAGACCTACACGTTCACGAAGGGCAGCTATGTGATCGGCGTCGACACCAAGGTGCAGAACGTCGGCAGCACGCCGGTTTCGCCCACGCTCTACATGGAGCTTGTGCGCGACAGCGAGCCGGTCGAAACGCCGCGCTTCTCGCATACGTTCATCGGGCCGGCGGTGTACTCGAACGAGCATCACTTCCAGAAGATCACGTTCGGCGACATCGACAAGAACAAGGCGGACTACGTGAACCAGGCCGACAACGGCTGGGTCGCGATGGTGCAGCATTACTTCGCCACGGCGTGGATTCCGCAGCAGGGCGTCAAGCGTGACATCTACGTCGAGAAGTTCGACAACAACCTCTACCGCGTGGGCGTCAAGCAGCCGCTCGGCACGATCGCGCCTGGCGCGACCGACAACGTGCAGGCACGCCTGTTCGCCGGCCCGGAAGAGGAGCGCATGCTCGAAGGCATCGCGCCGGGTCTGGAGCTGGTGAAGGACTATGGCTGGGTGACGATCATCGCCAAGCCGCTGTTCTGGCTGCTCGAGAAGATCCACGGCTACGTGGGCAACTGGGGCTGGGCGATCGTGCTGCTCACGCTGCTGATCAAGGCTGTGTTCTTCCCGCTGTCCGCCGCGAGCTACAAGTCGATGGCGCGCATGAAGGAAATCACGCCGCGTATGCAGGCGCTGCGCGAGCGCTTCAAGAGCGACCCGCAGAAGATGAACGCGGCGCTCATGGAGCTCTACAAGACTGAGAAGGTGAATCCGTTCGGCGGCTGTCTGCCGGTGGTGATCCAGATTCCGGTGTTCATCTCGCTGTACTGGGTGCTGCTGTCGTCGGTGGAAATGCGCGGCGCGCCGTGGATTCTCTGGATCCACGACCTTTCGCAGCAGGATCCGTTCTTCATCCTGCCGGTGCTGATGGCCGTCTCGATGTTCGTGCAGACCAAGCTGAACCCGACGCCGCCGGACCCCGTCCAGGCCAAGATGATGATGTTCATGCCGATCGCATTCTCGGTCATGTTCTTCTTCTTCCCGGCAGGTCTCGTGCTGTACTACGTCGTGAACAACGTGCTGTCGATCGCGCAGCAGTACTACATCACGCGCATGATGGGCAAGAGCAAGAAGAAGGAAGCCGCGTAAGCGCGGGTTCCGGACTCTCAGGCCTTAGCCGCAAAAAAAGCCGCCCGGTGCAAACCGGGCGGCTTTTTTATTTGTCCGTGGACAGGGACGACGCGTTATTCGCTTGCAGCCGCAAAGCGCGCTCAGGCGATACTGGCGCTCAGCGTTTCTCCGGGCCGCCGTAGAACTGCGAAACGAGTTCTTCCAGCAAATAGCGATGGTGCGGGCTCAGCGACTCGATCTTCGAAGCGAGTTCGAGCGTTTCCTCGGAAAGCGGGTAGCGCTCGTCGGGTTTGCGCGGCTTCGGTGTGGTCCCGGTCGCCGGCGTTTGAGGAGAAGGGCCGTAGTGCAGCCAGTGCACATCCACGTCGAGCCAGCTGGCGAGCGTCTGCAATTTGTCGTGCGTGGGAATGGTGCGGCCGCTCAGCCATTTGTGAGCCGTTTGCGGCGAGACTGGATGCTCGCCGTGGTGGCGCAGATTGAACTTGTTCGCCAGATCCGTGCTGCCGCGCGGTTTGTCGGGCGAGCGCCGCATCGCCAGTTGCAGGCGTTCAGCGAAGGCGGCTTTTTCTTCGGGCGTTGGCATGGGCCAGATTGTGCAATCGGCTTTTGTCGAAGTTGGCAACTGGTTGAGCTAGATCTAGCTCGTATAAGTTAGAGTTCGCCTGAAGTCGCAAGTAGCGCAATAAATCGGTTGCGAATTGGGGCGCGATTCGTCGATGCCTGTTAATGGGGCGTTGTGCCGACGAGATGCCTGCGAGATCCGCTTCGCGCTCCGAAAATCGCAGCCGCGCTCTAAGATCAATCTTAGCCAATCTGAGATAAATTGAGATAAGACTCGGCGAAGCCGGGCGCCAAGGCGCTCGCGCGTGCCGCGTTACAATCCACGCACTTTCTTTCCGGCGTCCGTCGCGGCGTCGGCCTGCCCGTTGCGGCCTTGACCACCTCGATTCGTCCCGCCATGCTCGCCACCGATTCCGATCCCATCGTTGCCATTGCCACTGCGCCCGGACGCGGCGGGATCGGCGTCGTGCGGGTCTCGTTCGGCCGCGCGGGCGCGGCTGCCGCCGAAACGCTGATGCAGGCGCTCACAGGCCAGACGCTCGCGCCGCGCCATGCGAGCTACGTGCCGTTCCTCGACGGTGAAAGCACCGCGCTCGACCGCGGCATCGCGCTGTATTTCCCGGCGCCGCATTCGTATACCGGCGAGCACGTGCTCGAACTGCAGGGGCACGGCGGCCCGATCGTGCTGCAGCTCGTCTTGCAGCGCTGTATCGAGGCAGGGCGCGCGTTCGGCCTGCGTCTGGCCGAGCCCGGCGAGTTCACGCGCCGCGCGTTCCTCAACGACAAGCTCGACCTCGCGCAGGCCGAAGCGGTCGCCGACCTGATCGAAGCGAGCACCGAAGCAGCGGTGCGCTCGGCGGGCCGCTCGCTCGACGGCGCGTTCTCGCGCGATATCCACGCACTCGTCGACGACGTCGTGACGCTGCGCATGCTGGTCGAAGCCACGCTCGACTTCCCCGAAGAAGAAATCGATTTCCTCGAAGCCGCCGACGCGCGCGGCAAGCTCGCGCACATCCGCGCGCAACTCGACCACGTGCTGGCCGAGGCGCGTCAGGGCGCGCTGCTGCGCGAGGGCCTTGCGGTCGTGCTCGCGGGGCAGCCGAACGTCGGCAAGTCGTCGCTGCTCAATGCGCTCGCGGGCGCGGAGCTCGCGATCGTCACGCCCGTCGCGGGCACCACGCGCGACAAGATCTCGCAAACCATCCAGATCGAGGGTATTCCGCTGCACGTGATCGATACGGCGGGTCTGCGCGACACCGAAGACGAAGTCGAAAAGATCGGCATCGAGCGCACGTGGAGCGAGATCGGCCGCGCCGACGTGGTGCTGCATCTGCTCGACGCGCGCGTGGGCATGACGCCCGAAGACGAAGTCATCGCCGCGCGTTTTCCGGCGGGCGTGCCGGTCGTGCGCGTGCTCAACAAGACCGATCTCACGGGCGTCGAGCCCGCCGTCGCCACGCGCGCGGCGAGCAACGGCGCGCAGGTGTGCGAAGTCCGTCTTTCGGCGAAACAGGGCGACGGCGTGGCGCTGCTGCGCGGGGAACTGCTGCGCATCGCGGGCTGGCAGGCCGACGCGCAAAGCGTCTATCTCGCGCGCGAACGCCATCTGATCGCGTTGCGCGCGGCGCGAGACCAGCTCGCCAACGCGGCGGCGCATGCCGATCAAAACGCGCAGGCGCTCGATCTGTTCGCGGAAGAATTGCGGCTTGCGCAGGAATCGCTTAATTCGATTACCGGCGAATTCACTTCCGACGATTTGCTCGGCGTGATTTTCAGCCGTTTTTGTATTGGCAAATAACGCGCCTTTTTACGCGTTTTCGTTAGCCCTTCGAAAGGCAATATTCCCGACTACGCGGCCGATTCCCATTGCGAGTTCCGCATAAACGTAAGGAATCGCTACGCGCCCCGCGTGGCAGCGCCGCCGCGCCTTTAGACGGTAATTCATCGTCACACATCGTTTCGTTTTCAAACGAAGTGCACGCCGACAATACGTGCATCAGGAGAAAACGATGAAGACGATCAAACTCTGTTGCGCGATTGCGCTGGCCGCCGGACTCGCCAGCCTCACGGGATGCGTGGTGGCGCCGCCTTATGCGTATGCACCGGCGCCGGCTTATGGATACGGCTACGGATATGCGCCGGGTTATTACGCGGCGCCGGCCGTCGATATTGGGGTAGGCGTGGGCGGCTATTACGGCCGCGGCTGGCGACATTAAGCACTCCCGTAGAACCACGCGCAATACCTCGCAAAATGCGTGTGAATAGCGCGCTAGCCACACCAGGATATCTCCCGATCCGAGCCTGTCAACCGATCGTCAGGATGGCTGAAATGCCCGGCTGGCAAGGCTTCGATCCGGGGTGGAACACGCCCTCACAGCGCCCTATCAGAAGTGATAGCTATACACCCCCGAGCGGCGAATTACAGTTGTTTACACGAAATCCAGTCAATGAGATTTCGATGATCTCCGGGGGGTGAAAAGTGAAGTTTATCGATCAGGAAATCGCGCACATCATGCGCGTCATGGTGCCGTCGCTGCTGACTGAAGGCGCGATCCCCATCCTTTCGTTCGAGTATTGGCACAAGCGCCTCTCGAATCTGCTCGATACGGCACAGCTCTCCCACGCCCAGTTTTGTACGATCGACTCGCTCATGACCCAGCTCGAGCGCCTGCAAATACGCGCCGCTGCCTGAGCATTCCGCTCGTCCCGGCCGATGCCCGCGGTAATCCGCAAAAAGGCACGGCCCGCCGATTTACCTCGCCATGTAACCCGAGCATGGATTAGCCCGCCTTCGCGCGGGCTTTTTTCTTTTTAAGGATTCCGCAGCAATCGGCGCACGATCAACACGACCAACGCCCACGACATGTGCGCAATGCGCGGACGAAAAAATGCCGCGGCAGGGGCCGCGGCGAAGAGCTTGCCTACTGACAACACGGCGCGAGGGGACGTCGCCGCCGAACCATTGTCACGGCTGACTCCTGGGCCATCAATGGCTGGGAGGCCGATCTGACAATCCTTAACCGTCGCGCCTCGTTCGCGCCGCCAGCCGTCCGTGCGTCCTGCGTTATGACCCTCCAGGCGATGCTTTTCCCGCTCGCCGAATCCATCTTGAAATCCCGGCGGACTCCCTGCATGTAGAGCCCACTTTCATCGGAGAACATCGATCGTGGGAAGCCGACCTGCCTTCATCGACGATCTGGCTCGGGATCTCTCGCCCGACGGCGCCCACGTGCGCACCGCGAGCGACGACGCAATTCTCGACGCCTATTCGCAAACTGTCATCGGGGCGCTCGAGCGCGTGCAGCACGCCGTCGCCCATATCGCCGTCGAGCATCGCCCGACCGGCCACGCCGCGGCGCGCGGCGGCACCGGCTCGGGCTTTTTGTTCACGCCCGACGGCTATCTGCTCACCAACAGCCACGTCGTGCATGGCGCGAGCGCGCTGCGCGTCACGCTCGCCGACGGCTCGACGCACGACGCCGACCTGATCGGCGACGACCCGAGCACCGATCTCGCCGTGCTGCGCATCGGCGCGTCCGAGGCCCTGCCGCACGCCACGCTCGGCGAATCGGCGAAACTGCGCGTCGGCCAGATCGCGATCGCCGTCGGCAGCCCGCTCGGACTCGCGCAGACCGTTACCACGGGCGTCGTGTCGGCGCTCGGGCGTTCGCTGCGATCGGCCTCCGGGCGCATGATCTACGACGTCATCCAGACCGACGCCGCGCTCAATCCCGGCAATTCGGGCGGACCGCTCGTCAACTCGGCGGGCCAGGTGATCGGCGTGAACACGGCGATCATTCCGGGCGCGCAGGCGATCTGCTTTTCGACGGCGATCGATACGGCGAAGTGGGTCATCACGCAGCTGTTCATGCACGGACGCGTGCGCCGCGCCTATGTGGGCATCGCCGGGACCAACGTGCCGATCGCGCGCAAGGTGCAGCGCTATTTCGAGCTGGCCACGACGACCGGCGTGCGCGTGATGGAAAGCGTGAAGGGCAGTCCGGCGGCGCAAGGCGGCCTGCGTGTGGACGACACGATCGTTGCAATCGACGGCCTGCCCGTCGACAGCATCGATGCGCTGCAACGGCTGCTCGACGCTTCGCGCATCGATCGCGCGGTCGAATTCACGGTGATCCGTTTGACGCAGAAGTTGAATCTGCAGGTGACGCCCGTCGAGCAGGCTTCTTGATCAGCGATGGCGACACGCGAAAGCGCGCCGCCCAAATGACTCGCGGCCGCCTCCGGGAAACCGGAGCGCGGCCGCGTGTGACGGATCGGCTCGAAGCCGGGTGACTTGTCGACCCGTTGCCGATCCGTTGCCAGCCTGTTACCAGCCTGTTACCAGCCCGGCTGCCCATACCCGCCATACGGCGGCGGAGGCGGCGCGGGTTGCGGCGGCCCGCACGGCACGTAACGTCCCGAATACTGGTCGTAGCAGCCGCCGGGAGCGGGCGCGGCAGCATAAACCGGCGCAGGCTCGGCGTACACAGGCACGGCCACCGGGGCCGGTTCGGCATAAACAGGCGGCGCCGCGACCACCGGGCCGTTGATCGCCGCACCCACCACGGCGCCGATCAGCGCGCCGCCCACGAGCGCGCCCACCACGTCGCCACCCCCATCGTGCGCGCTGGCCGGGCCAGCCGCCACCACGCATCCTGCCAGCACCAATACGGCTGCAATCTTACGCATGTCGTTCTCCTCGAGAACTGTATGAAAACATGCAAACGATTGTGGCCCCGAAGCGCGGATACAGGTGCTGCAAAGGGTAACGACGAATTACGCGGATGATGAATTAACGCGGCGCCGGTCGAACGCCGGCGCGCGCCAAAGCCAGAGTGCGCGCGGCCCGGACCTGTAGAGACCGGGCGCGACGCTGGCTCGCTTCATCAATGATGAAGAATGCTGCGTAACGGATGACGCCAGTCGATATGGTGATCCCCGGCGAGTACGCGCTGTCGGTGCTCCTCAAGAATCTCGTCTGAGAACAGGAATACAACAATGACGAGGGGGATGACCAGAAACGCGCCCAGTATTACGTGTTCGATCACGATTACCTCCTGGCTGTCAAGCGGTTGCAATTGCATTGTAGCTGGAACGCTACAGTTTGCACGCCGGGCGTCGACTTATTCGGAAACGAACGTGATCCGCCGTACGTAAAGCCTTGAGCAGCGCGCGTGCCCGCCTTCGCAAGCCGGGAAAACACCGACGGGCGAGGCCGGGCGCATTCAGGCGGCCGACCTCTTCCAGACGGCGGCGAACAGGCCTGCGCCGATCAGCAGCGAACCGCCGGTGCGATTGACCGCGCGCTGCACGCGCGGGCTGCGCACGGCCTTGCGCGCCGCGGCGGCGAGCAGCGCGTAGCCGAAGGCGTTGAGCGTCGCGAGCACGAGGAACGTCGCCTCGAAGACGACGATCTGCGGCAGCGCGCGCAGATGCGGATCGATGAACTGCGGCACGAACGCGACGAAGAAAATGATGCTCTTGGGATTCAGCGCCGTGACCGCGAAGGCGTGCGCGAAGATGCGGCCGGTGCGCGTTTCGCTGGTGTCGGGCGCTTCGGGATTCGCCACGGGCGCGCGCCAGAGCTTGATGCCCAGATAGATCAGGTACGCGGCGCCGACCCACTTGAGCGCCGAAAACAGCGTCGCCGAGGCGGCCAGAATCACGCCGAGGCCGAGCATCGACGCGGTCATCGCCGTGAAGTCGCCGAGCGCGACGCCCGCGGTGGTCGCGAGCGCATAGCGGCGGCCGTGGCCGAGCGCGTAGGACACGACGAGCAGCACCGTCGGCCCGGGAATGGCGACGAGGATGGCCGAGGCGATCGCGAACGGCAGCCAGTGAGCGAGAGTCATGGGAGTCTCCTGAAGGGAAGCCCGATTGGGATGCCCGATTTATCCACGAAGATCGGGCGCGCGCAAGTCGCGATATGGCGGTTGCGTCGGCGCGATCGCGGCGAGCCTGGCATCGTTTTTATTCAGCGGCTTGCGAATGCGCGCGCACCTTTCGAAGCGGGCGTCGAAGGTCTTTATGTGCAGCGCGTCATGCGGGTTACGTGCCGTCCGGGCGCGGCTTTCGTTGCCGCCTGTTGCGCCTGCACACAAGTTGTTCTTGCACTCCCTTCGCGCTCCTCTACATTGAAAGACGCGGGTCGGACGTGGCCGTTAAATACATAGCTAACCGAAGTCAACAAACCCGCCCAGGAGGCAGAACAATGAAAGGGCTATCCGCAATGGCCGTGGCCGCTTGGGTCGTCGGCGCTTCGAGTTTCGCCGCCGCGCTGCCGGCGCAGGCGCAGGAGGCGTCGGTCAAGCCGCAACAGACCGTGCAGCTCAAACCCGGCGCGTACGGCTGCCTCTCCCGGGACAAGCTCGATGCCGTCTCCCAGCACGAACAGGCCGGCGAGCATCAGCAGATGCAGGAATATTTCGCGGATTACCGCTGCCTCGCCACGCCCGAGAACCAGTCGTACCGCGTGGTGCGCGTCGTGGGCCACGACGTCGAGTTCGTGAACGCCGCCAACGCCGACGATCAGGGCCTCTGGACCAGCGACCGCTTCATCAAGCAATAAGCCGGTCTTCGCGCATTGCCGCCGACGCCGCGCGCACACAGGCGCGGCGCGGGCGTTTGCTCGTCCCCGTCATCGTCACCGTTTCTGTTTCGCCCCCTTCATCGCGGCGTCATTTTCGCTTCCGATCATCAACGTGCATTCGGCGTGAGATCGGCGTAAGCGTGACGCCGCCGTCTGATGAATCCGGCACAGCTCGTGCTGGAAACTCGCTATCATGTGCGGTTTTTGCGCGGCCACATGCCGACGCAGCGGGTATCGAGGGGCGAAATTCGGCATGGCACTCAAATCGACCATCTTCAAGGCAGAACTGCAGATCGCGGACATGGACCGGCATTACTACGCCGACCATGCGCTGACGATCGCGTGCCATCCGTCGGAAACCAATGACCGGATGATGGTGCGCATCGCCGCCTTCGCGCTGTTCGCGGGCGAGCGTCTCGAATTCTGCAAGGGCCTGTCGGACACCGACGAGCCCGATCTGTGGAGCAAGGACTACACGGGCGCGATCCAGACCTGGATCGAAGTCGGCCAGCCCGACGAGCGCCGCATCGCCAAGGCGGCGGGGCGCGCGGATGAGGTGATCGTGATCGCCTACGGCGGCCGCACCTCGGACATCTGGTGGCAGGGCGTGCGCGGCAAGGTCGAACGTCTGCGCAACGTGACGGTCTGGTCGCTCGGCGAAGACGTGGCGGCCTCGCTCGGCAAGCTGGCCGAACGGACGATGCGCCTGCAATGCACGGTGCAGGACGGCGCCGCGTGGATCGGCAGCACGACGAGCGAGCCGGTGGCGGTCGAATGGACTGTGCTCAAGGCGCCCGAGAACGTCTGAGCGCCGTCCGCCGCAGCTTGCGGCACTTCGGGGCTAGCCGTTCGGCGGCCCTTTCAGCTCCAGCATGTTGCCCTCGGGATCGAACAGATACAGCGAGGGCCCAAAACCTTCCGCGCCGTATCGCTCGACCACATCGCCGGGACGCGCGCCCAGCGCGGCGAGATGCGCCTTGAGCGCCGCGCCGTCGAACGGCTCCACGCGCAGACACAGATGATCCATGTTGCGGCCCGCGCCCGTCGGCGACACGCTGGCGTTGTCCGCCTTCTCGCGGTCGAGCGGACCGCCGATCGACACCAGATCGACCAGCGAGCGGCCCGCGCGCAGTTGCACGAGGCCGAGCTGCGCTTCCTCGCGCTCCACGCGGCAGCCGAGCACGTCGCAGTAAAACCGCGTCATGACGACGGGATCGGCGGCGCGAATCACCACGTGATCGATTTCGCGAATCTGGATTTGCATGACGTCCTCCGCCGATTGGCGTGTGCGGAAACGGTCATTGCAGTGTAGGGGAAGGCGGGGGACACACCGGACGCCGCGCGCGCTAAAAACGCTGGACGAAAAAAAGCCCGCTGCTGTGAGCGGGCTTAATCCATATCAGGAGGAGACATGGAGGAGACAGGAATCACTATACACAGCGGTCTGACGCGACGCAACAAGTTTTTAAGGGAAAACCCGCAATGGTGCCATTTTGTCGCAGCTGCACGTTGACAGGGCGGGCGTGCGCGTGAATGGTGCCCTTTTGTTCACCCGAACTTCACCCGCACTTCACCCGAACGACAGCGCAAGAACCGGCACGCCGTGCTGCGCCCGAGCCTTTACAGTGGGACCATCGAGTGAGCTCAAGCATGAGCACCCAGCGGGAGTCCTGACATGAACGCCATTCCGAACGACGCATCCCGAACCGTGACCGACAGCGCCAGGAGCAGCAAGGCCGACGCCGAGCGCTGGGCCGCCGTCCAGGCGCGCGACGCCCACGCCGACGGCCAGTTCTTCTACGCCGTGCGCACGACCGGCGTGTTCTGCCGTCCGTCCTGCGCATCGCGCCTGCCGCGCCGCGAGAACGTCGAGTTTTTCGCCGATGCGGACGCCGCGCGCGCCGCCGGCTATCGCGAATGCAAGCGCTGCCGTCCGGGCGGCCTGCCGCGCGAACTCGACATCGTGCGCCGCGCCTGCGCCGCGCTCGACGCCGATCCGCCATCGCGCCTCACGCTCGCGCAGCTCGGCGAGGCTGTGCATCTGAGCCCGTTCCATCTGCAACGCCTGTTCAAGCGCGTGCTGGGCGTGTCGCCGCGTCAGTATCAGGCCGCGCGCCGCGGGGCCGTGCTGCGCGACGCGCTCGCCCAGGGCGCCGACGTCACGCGCGCCAGCGCCGATGCGGGCTTCAACTCGTCGTCGCGGCTCTACGAGAGCGTGGCGGGCGAACTGGGCATGAAGCCGTCGGCGTTCCGGCGCAAGGGCGCGGGCCTCACGATCCGCTTCGCGAACGCGGCCACGCCGCTTGGCCGCGTGCTGATCGCGGCCACCGAGAAGGGCATCTGCCGCATCGCATTCGGCGACGATGGCGACGCGCTGACGGCCAGCCTGTGCGCCGACTTCGAAAACGCGCGCTGCGTGGAAGACGCCGCCGCGCTCGCGCCGTTCGTCGCGCAGATCGACGCCTATCTGCACGGCCGCCGCGAGCGCTTCGACCTGCCGCTCGACGTGGCGCCGACGGCGTTCCAGCAGCGCGTCTGGGACGCGCTCCAGCACATTCCCTACGGCGAAACGCGCAGCTACACGCAGATCGCCGAAGCGCTGGGCGCGCCGCGCGCGGTGCGGGCGGTGGCGAGCGCCTGCGCGTCGAACCCGGTGGCGCTGGCGATTCCGTGCCATCGAGTCGTGCAGAAGGGCGGCTCGCTCGCGGGCTATCGCTGGGGCATCACGCGCAAGGCGGCGCTGCTCGACGCGGAAGCGCGCGCGGGCGAGGTGCGCCCCGATGCGGCACAATCGGCCAGGACTTCCATCGCGAAGCCCGCCGCTAAATCCGCCGCGAATTCGCCCGCGAATTCATCCGATCCAGCGGACCAGAAACCGCGCGCCAAACGCGCCGCAGCCACGCCGGAGACCGCCGTTTGAGCGCCGTCCAGTCGACATCCCGAACACCCCGGCCGACGCCGCCCAACCCGGCGTCCGTCACCGACTCCGCCACGCTCGAATTGCCGTTTCGCGCGCCCTACGACTGGCCGCGCGTGCTGCGCTTTTTCGGCGGCCGCGCGACGCCCGGCGTCGAAGCCGTCGAGGACGGCGCGTGGCTGCGCGCCATCGACTTCGCGGGCGCGAGCGGCACGCTCGCCGTGCGCCGCCACGCGCGCAAGCGCTGCCTCGTCGTGCAGATCGACGGGCCCGTGAGCGCGCACGCGCAGGCGCTCGCCGCGCCGCTCTCGCGCATGTTCGATCTTCAGGTCGATACGGCGGCCATCGGCGCGCATCTTTCGAGCGACCCGTGGCTCGCGCCGCTCGTCGAGGCCGTGCCGGGGCTGCGCGTGCCGGGCGCGTGGTCGGGCTTCGAGCTGGTGGTGCGCGCGATCGTCGGGCAGCAGGTGAGCGTGAAGGCCGCGACGACCATCATCGGTCGGCTGGTTCAACGCGTCGGCGAGCGCATCGAAGGGCATCCGCACGCGCATACCGCGTGGCGTTTTCCGACGCCCGCCGCGCTCGGAGCCGCCGATCTCGCGGGCATCGGCATGCCGGGCAAACGCGTCGCCGCGCTGCAAGGCTTCGCGCGCGCGGTGGCGAGCGGCGAGGTCGCGATCGAACGCAGCGATCTGCCGGGCGCGGCGCAAGCGGGCGACGCCGCCGAACTCGACGCCATGCGCGCCGCGCTGCTCGCGCTGCCCGGCATCGGGCCGTGGACGGTCGAATACGTGGCGATGCGCGCGTGGCGCGATCCGAACGCCTGGCCCGCCACCGATCTCGTGCTGATGCAGGCCATCGCCGCGCGCGATCCGGCGCTCGTGCGCGCGACGCAGCAGCGCGCGCGCACCGACACCTGGCGTCCGTGGCGCGCGTATGCGGCGATGCATCTGTGGAACGAAATCGCCGATCGGGCGGGCGCGGCGCGCGGCGGCTGACACGCCCGATACATGGACGTGGCGGAACGTCGCGCGGACGCATCTCTGCAATCACATAAAAACCGTCGCGATCACGTCAATCCGACGTCAAACCCGCCTCAAACCGGCGTTGAAATCACGCCGATTCGACGTCCGCCCGCACGCGGCAGAACCGCCGCCGAACCCGCGCTACAGGCCGCAAAACCCCGCCCGAAGCGGCCTCAAGCAGGTCTTTCGGCGAGATGTTAAAGTGCCCGCTACCGAAAATATCCCTGTCGGCGGCGCGCGCAGCACCGTCTCGCCGGCCAGAGCCCGACCTGCCTTCAATGCCAGACACGACCTCCACACGCACGAACGACGTTCTCGCACAGCGCCTTTCCGTGCTGAGCGCCGGGCCGCAACGCGACGCGCTCACGCGCGGTCTGCGCGGCATCGAAAAGGAAAGCCTGCGGGTGACGCGCGACGGCCAGCTGGCCACGACGCCGCATGCCGCGGCGCTCGGTTCGGCGCTCACGCATCCGTCGCTCACGACCGATTATTCGGAAGCGTTGATCGAGATCATCACGCCCGCCGAACACGACGCCTCCATCACGCTCGACAAGCTCGACGAACTGCATCGCTTCGTCTACGGCGTGCTCGCGCGCGACGGCGAAATGCTGTGGAACGAATCGATGCCGGGCCTGCTGCCCGCGAGCGACGAGGACATTCCCATCGCGCGTTACGGCAGCTCGAACATCGGCCAGCTGAAATACGTCTACCGGATGGGCCTCGCGCTGCGTTACGGGCGCACGATGCAGTGCATCGCGGGCATCCACTACAACTATTCGCTTAACGAAGACGTGTGGCGCACGCTGCACGCGCACGATCAGTCCACGGCCACGCAAACCGACTATCAGTCGGAGCGTTATCTCGCGCTGATCCGCAACTTCCGCCGCACGAGCTGGCTGCTGATGTACCTGTTCGGCGCGTCGCCCGCGCTCGACGCGCGCTTCCTGCGCGGCCGTCCGCACACGCTCGACACCTTCGACGCCGACACGCTCTATCTGCCGTACGCGACCAGCCTGCGCATGAGCGATCTCGGCTACTCGAACACCACGGGCCAGTCCGCGCTGCACGCCGATTACGACACGCTGCCCGGTTATCTCACAGCGCTCGCGCAGGCCGTGAGCCAGCCGTATCCGCCTTACGAGGCGATCGGCACGCATCGCGACGGCGAGTGGGTGCAGATCAACACCAACGTGCTGCAGATCGAGAACGAGTTCTACTCGACGATCCGCCCGAAGCGCGTGACGTATCCGGGCGAGCGTCCGCTGCATGCGCTCGCCGCGCGCGGCGTGCAATACGTCGAAGTGCGCTGCATGGATATCGATCCGTTCGAGCCGACTGGCATCTCGCTCGAAGCCGCGCGTTTTCTCGACGCCTATCTGCTCGCCTGCGCATTCGATGAAAGCGCGTCGCTGCCGGAAGCCGATTACGCGGAAGCCAACGAGAATTTCGGCATCGTCACGAAGGAAGGGCGCAAGCCGGGGCTCGAACTCACGCGCAACGGCCAGCGCGTCGCGATGCAGGACTGGGCCACCGAGTTGTTCGCGAAGATCGAGCAGGCGGCTGCGCTGCTCGACGCGGCGAAGGGCGGCGACGAACATGCGCGCGCACTGGCCGCACAGCGCGCGAAGCTCGCCGATGCGTCGCTCACGCCGTCCGCGCGCGTGTTGAAGACGATGCGCGAGCAGCAGCAATCCTTCCTGCAATTTGCGCTCGTGCAAAGCGAGCGTCACGCGGCGTATTTCCTTTCGCGTCCGCTCGACGCCGAGGCCACGGCGCAGTTCGAAGCGCTCGCACGCGAATCGCTCGATCAGCAGGCCAAGCTCGAACGCGAGGAAGTCGGCTCGTTCGACGCCTTCGTCGCCGCCTATCGCGCCTACACGCTCAATCGCTACAGCGTTTGATCGCCGCGCCCGTCGCACGGCCGCGCCGCCGTCCCGCGGCGGCGCGTGTGGTGCAGGTGGTGCATGTGGTGCGTGCTCGATCGCGCCGGGTATCGCTTTTGCTCGAAACACTGGCGCGCCCACGCAGTCCAATGTCATATTGGCGCCGCGCGCGCAACGTCACGCATCGCTGCGCGCGCCGCCCTTGTCACACGAACCTCACACCAACGACAAACGACCGGCGCGCGCACGCCGCGCGCCCATTCTGCGAGGAACCCACGCGATGAAACGAATCCTGCCGATCCTGCTCTGCGTGACGGCGGCGGCCTGCGCGCCGCGCGGTCAGGTCAATCCCGACGTGATGCAGATCGCCACCGCGCCGCTCACCTGCGGCGATCAGCCCGAGTGCGACATCTGGTGGCAACGCGCCCAGGACTGGGTGCGCGGCCATTCGAAGTACGAAGTGCAAACCGCCACCGACACGCTGATCCAGACCACCGGCCCCGGCGGCGGCAAGCGTGCGCTGGCCTACGAAATCACGAAGACGAAGAACCCCGACGGCACGACCACGATCGGCTTCGCGGCGCACTGCGACAGTTCGATCGGCTGCAAGCCCGATCCGTGGGCCGCGGGCGCGGCCTTCAAGCAGTACGTGCGCACCGGCGTCGAGCAGTCGGTCCACGACCAGGCCGGCGACGAAGCCGACTCGGGCAAGACCACCGCCACCGCGCCGGCCTCGGCGCCCGCCGCCGCGGCGCAATGAAGTCGGCATAGCGTCGACGCAGTGTCGGAGCGACGCCTTCGGGCGTTGCTCCGATCCGCATTCGATCGCACTGCCGCCTGGCCGCACGATCGAATGCAGTCCGAACGATTATCGCGATTCGAATCACTCCGATTACGCATTTAAGCCGTTTCTGATGGAACAGCAGCGCCGAGGCCTCGTAACCTTGGCGCTGGTTCGGCCCGCGCCGGGCAGTTCACTCTTATTCCATCACTCGAATCGACAATGAAAATGCGACTTCTGCCTGCTAGTGCGCTCGCCGTCCCGCTGGCCGCTCTTTTCGTCGCGG
The DNA here is from genome assembly GCF_914484835.1 of Paraburkholderia tropica. GTDB lineage: Bacteria > Pseudomonadota > Gammaproteobacteria > Burkholderiales > Burkholderiaceae > Paraburkholderia > Paraburkholderia tropica_A. Next base: position 7,563 of record NZ_CAJZAR010000119.1, on the reverse strand, counting down.
CTGCAGGCTGCACCACGGCATCGGGGCCTTTGCACAATCTCGACATCGTTACGCTCGCGAACGGCACGCAAGCCTATCGCGTGCAGTGTCTGGGCCTGCTCGAAAGCTCGAAGGCCTGTATGAAGAAGGTCAACGAGATCTGCGGCGACAAGCAGCCGCTGCGCGTCTCGGCAGTCGACCGTGCGGCGTCGGGCTTCGTGCCCGAAAACGACCCGCGTGAAATCATGTTCATCTGCCAGGCACCGCAACCGGTCGTGCAGCCGCACGTCGCTCCGCCGCCTCCGCCGCCCCCGCCTGTCAACACGCAGCCGCAAACCATCACGCTGAACGCCGACGCCAACTTCGCGTTCGACAAGTCCGACCTGCTGCCCGCCGGCAAGCAGGCGCTCGACCAGTTCATCCAGCAGAGCGACGGCGTGAACATCGGCACCGTCGTCATCAACGGCCATACGGACTCGAAGGGCACGAAGGCCTACAACGACCGCCTCTCGCTGCGCCGCGCGCAGTCGGTGCGCAACTATCTGCAATCGCACGGGCTGCACGCGGGCCAGTATGAGGTGAACGGTTATGGCTTCTCGAAGCCGGTCGCCTCGAACGCTTCGGCCGAGGGCCGCGCGAAGAACCGCCGCGTCGAGATCCAGACGAGCGGCATCACGGCGCGCTAATCGCGCTCGCCAATCGTTCTGAACGCTCTGAACGTTTTCGCTCTCAACGTTCAGAGCGCACCAGGCGCGGGACCGGGCTTCAATGGCCCATCGACGGTCCCGCGCCTTTTCTTGGCTTGGTCGCCCACACCAGCAGCGCCAGCACCACGAACACCGCGCACGAAATGCGGAAGAAGTCGTTGGTCGCCATCATGTAGCCCTGCGACGTCACCACATCGTTTATTTTCGCCGTCACGCCTTGGCCCGCGTAACCGAGCGTCTTCAGCGCGTCCTGATACGCAATCGTGTTCGCCGAATACGGATTCACCGACTCCGAGAGCACCGCGTGGTGATAGATCGCATCGTCTTCCCAGAACGTCGTGCTGACCGCCGTGCCGATCGCGCCCGAGAGCGTGCGCAGAAAGTTCGAGAGTCCCGACGCGCTTGCGAGCTGCTCGTCGGAGACGCTGGAGAGCGTGATCGTCGTCATCGGCACGAAGAAGCAGGCCACGCCGATGCCCTGCACGAGACGCGGCAGGATCACGTCATTGAAGGACACATCGAGCGTGAACGTCGAATTCCAGATCGACACCAGCGCGAACACGATGAACGCGAAACTCGCCACCATGCGCAGGTCGAGCTTGTGCATATTGCGTCCGATCAAGGGCGATAGCACGAGCGCGAGCAGCCCCACGGGCGCGGTCGCGAGGCCCGCGATGCCGGCGGTGTAGCCCATCACCGTTTGCAGCCAGAGCGGGAAGATCACGACCGAGCCGAAGAACGCCATGAAGCCGAACGAGACGATGGTGGCGCCGAGCGCGAAGTTGCGGTCGCGGAACAGCGAGAGATCGACCACCGGCTCTTTTTCCGTCGCCTCCCACGCGAGCATGAACGCGAGCGACACCACCGCGATGATCGCGAGCGCGACGATGAACTTCGAGCTGAACCAGTCGCGGTCCTTGCCGAGGTCGAGCATCATTTGCAGGCACGACACGCCGATCACGAGCAGCGCGAGGCCCACGGCATCGATGCGCTGGCTCGTGATCTTCGTTTCGCGGCCGCGCAGCAACAGGAACGCGCACACGCCGGAAAATAGCCCGATCGGCACGTTGATGTAGAAGATCCACGGCCACGTGTAGTTGTCGGTGATATAGCCGCCCATCACTGGGCCGAAGATCGGCGCGACGATCACCGTCATCGCCCAGAGGCCGAGCGCGAGCCCGCGTTTTTCGGGCGGGTAGGAACGCATGAGGATGGTCTGCGAGAGCGGCACCATCGGACCGGAGACGAGCCCCTGCACGAGCCGGAACGTGATCAGCGTCTCGAAGTTCGTGGCGAAGCCGCAGGCCGCCGACGCGATCGTGAACAGCAGCACCGAGAGCGTGAAAAGGCGCACTTCGCCCACGCGGCGCGCGAGCCAGCCTGTGAGCGGCACGGCGATGGCCGAGGCCACCGAGTACGAGGAGATGACCCACGTGCCCTCGCTGTTGGCCACACCGAGGTTGCCCGAGATGGTCGGCACGGCGACGTTGGCGATCGAGGTGTCGAGCACTTCCATGAAGGTGCCAAGCGCGAGGCCCACGGTGAGCAGCGCGAGCGTGCCGCCCGAAAGGGGCGCGGGCGGCGCAGGTGGCGCTGGCTGTGCGGGTGTCTGCGGCGGCGCGCCGGCCGGCGCGGCGGTGGATGCGTCCATCTTCAGTGTCCTTGCGGTGCTTTCAATGAGGCAGACCGTTGCCGCGTGCAAGCAGCCGGGTAGGGCTTGCGGCCGACGATTTCGTGTCGTGGCATTCTCTGCCCAGACAGGTATTCACTTGCAGAAGGGCCCGAATACAGCGTCGAGAGCGGCCCCAAGGAGGCCGCCGGGCGCCTAGTTCTTATGCGCCGTTATCGACGCCGCTATCGGTGCCTGAATCGCCTTCCGCCGGGCCGTCCGGGCATTCGACGCCCGTACAGACCGCGCTGGTTTCGGCGTCGTTGGCGATAAAGCGCTGCAGCAGATGCACGAGCGTCGTGACTTCCTCGGCGGAAAAGCCGCGCAATTGGTCATCCATCACCGTGGCGATGGCGTCCGGCAATTGCTGCGCCGCGTCGCGTCCCAGCGGCGTGAGCACGAGTTCGACGACGCGGCGGTCCGACTGGCTGCGCTGACGCAGCAGGAAACCCTTGCGCTCCAGGCGGTCGAGCATGCGCGTCATCGAGCCGGTGTCGTACGAGAGCACGCGCGACATCTCGTTGGGCGTGCGCGCGCGTTCGTACCAGAGCAGGAGGATCACGCCGATCTGCGACGAGGTGAGCCCGAGCGGCGCAATCGCGCGGTCCATGCGGGCGGCCAGCACGTTGCGGGCCGTCGACAGGAAGTAGCCGAGACTCGGCACGACGCCGACTTTGCTGGACATGTTGGAGCCGTCGCTCATGGGGAAAGCACTCTCATCGCAGGCAAACGAAACTGGCGAATTCTAGCCCGAGAATTTTCTGCCTGGGCAGGAATTTCGGTGATTGCGTCGCAGCATTCGTCATCGATTCGTCGCTATCGCGGCGTAAAAACAACAACGGATTTGATGCGCTGCAAAGTATGTTGTGAATTGATTGCATAGTCAATATTATTGCAGGCAACCACTTACACTCCACAGATTCCCTTTTTCGACGACGTAGCTCGCGCCATGCTTTACCTCAAACACGCGCTCGGCGGCATTGGCCGCTCGGTTCATAGCACTGCCAGGCTTGCCCTTGCGCAAGCAGGCGGGGCGGCGCGTTGGCGCAAGCTCGCGCTCTACGCGGGCATGTTCCTCCTGCCCGGTGGTTCGGTGGCGGTCGTGCTGATGCTGTGGTCCGACTGGCGTCGCGCGAGGCGCGGCGATGCCGCGAGCACGGGCGCGGCAAGCGCAGCGAGTGGCGCAGGCACGGTCAATACGAAAAGCGAAGCCAACCCGCCGGCTTCGGCGGCCGCCCGTCTGCTTTGCGCGGCGGGCTGCCGTAACGACGCGTAATCTGCACCTCACACGCCGTAACACATCCGTCCCTGTTCCCGGCTTAACCTTACAGATTGCGCGCGACGCGCGGCGCGTGCGCTACCATTGCCGCTCCGCGCGAACGCCGCGCAAGCCGTGTCCGCGCGCCTTCGGCCAGATCCGCCGCGCGCTGGTCACGTCGCCTTACCGATTACACCGTTCATCGCCGCGCACGGCGCGTTCGCTTTTGTTCGCTTGTTCGCCAGCCGCATCGACAGGAATTCCTTGCATGTCCCGCCGTCACGATCGTCACGCCTCTCATGCCGCTGATGGCGCGTTCGCCGCTCGCGACGCCCAGCACGTCCCGTCTGCCGGCGCGCGCCGCGCACCGAAGCTCGCGCTGCTGGGCGCGGCCTCGGCGCTCGCGTTCGCCCTGGGCGGCTGCGCGGTCGGGCCTGACTATCACCGCCCGGACAGCGCGGTGCCCGCGGCCTACAAGGAAGCGCCCGAAGGCTGGAAGGTCGCACAGCCCGCCGACGCCGCCGATCGCGGCCCCTGGTGGCTGATCTACGACGACGCACAGCTCAACGGGCTGATGGACCAGCTCAACGCGAACAACCAGACCGTCGCGCAATACGCCGCGGCTTACCGCCAGGCGCGCGCGCTGGTCGGCGAAGCGCGCGCCGCGTACTTCCCGGTCGTGAGCGCGTCGTTCGCGGGCACGCGCTCGCGCACGCCCACGCGCGTCTCGAACTCGAGCGGCACGATCTCCAACAACGTCAATCTGGGCCTCGACGCCACCTGGGAACCCGACCTCTGGGGCAAGGTGAGCCGCACGGTCAGCTCGGAGGAAGCGAGCCAGCAGGGCGCGGCCGCCGATCTCGCGAATGCGCGCCTGTCCGCGCAAGCTACGCTCGCGCAGACGTACTTCACGCTGCGCGCGCTCGACGCCCAGCAAAAGCTGCTCGACGACACCGTCGCGGCCTATGAGAAGTCGCTGAAACTCACGCAGAACCAGTACGCGCAAGGCGTGGCGGGCCGCGCCGACGTGATCCAGGCACAGACGCAGCTGCAATCCGCGCAGGCCTCGGCCATCGACAACGGCGTGGCGCGCGCGCAGGACGAGCACGCGATCGCCGTGCTGGTCGGCCAGCCGGCCTCGTCGTTCTCGATTCCGGTGTCGCCGCTCGCGGCCACGCCGCCCGTCGTGCCGGTCACGATGCCGTCGGCGCTGCTGGAGCGGCGTCCCGACATCGCCTCGGCGGAACGCAAGGCGGCGTCGGCCAACGAGCAGATCGGCGTGGCGATCGCGGCGTTTTTCCCGACGCTCACGCTCTCGGCGAGCGGTGGCTTCGAAAGCTCGGTGTTTTCGCAGTTGCTGCAGATGCCGTCGCGCTTCTGGACGCTCGGGCCGTCGCTTGCGGCCACGGTGTTCGACGCGGGTCTGCGCCGCGCGCAGACCGAAGCGGCGCGCGCGGCTTACGACCAGCAGGTCGCCACCTATCGGCAAACCGTGCTGGCCGCGTTCCAGGACGTCGAGGACAACCTCGCGTCGCAGCGCATCCTCGCGCAGGAAATCGTCGTGCAGCAGCAGGCTGTGGACTCGGCGCTGCACGCGCTTGCCATCGTCACGAACGAGTACAAGGCGGGCACGGTCGATTACGTCAACGTGCTGACCGCGCAGAGCACGGCGTTCTCCGCGCAGCAGAAGCTCGCGAGTCTCGCGGGGCAGCGCATGGTGTCGTCGGTGGGGCTCGTGAAGGCGCTCGGCGGCGGCTGGGACGCCACGCAGATGGACCACGAGACCGGCAGCGTGAGCGCGCCTGCGCCGGTGGCGGCATCGGGCGCGGCGGCGGATCAGGTCAAGGCGCCGGGTTCGGCCTCGACGCAGCCAACCGCGACAGAGGCGGCCACGCAGGGCGCTCCGGGCGCGCGGGCGCAGTAACGCCATCACACGCACTGCAACGAAATACGGCGGCCTGAGCCGCCGTTTTTCGTTTACGCGATGCGTCCGCGTGAAATTCGCGCGCGTCGATCAGCGCATGAAGTTCAGCGCAACGGTGCCGGGCCCAACCGGCCGTCCCAGCAGATTGAGCAGTCCGGCGAGATTCTCGCGCTGCTCGGGCGTCGCGCTCGCGGTGCCGTTGAACATCGACGAATTGCGCGAGAAGGTGCCGTGGCCGTCGAGCAGCAGCGGCCCTTTCTGCGTCTTGAGATCGAGCGTCGACGACGCGCCTTGCGCCTGCAACACCGCCTCATACGACCCGAGCGGCTTGACCAGCGAGACGCGCGAGCTCATGTCGCCGAGCGTGACCGTGAGCCGCCCGAACGCGTCGGTGCCGAACACGCGCCAGGGCGTCCACGCGAGCCGCACGTTGCCGTCCAGATCGAGCGTGTTGAACGGCGCGCCGAGCCCCGCGAGCAACGAGGCCGGCACCGCGATCGCGCCCGCCGTGACGTTCGCGCCGCGCAGCGTCGCTTCCACGTCGACGGGATCGGGCATCGCCTCCGTCTGACGCATCTGCAGGCGCACGCGGCCCGTGAGCAGCGCCCAGAACGAGGCGCGCCATTCGATGCGGCCCGGCAGCAGCGTCGCGCCCTGCGTGTCGTGGCCCGCCGCGAGCATCAGCGTGGCCGAACCGCGCCACAGCGAGCCCTGCGGATCGACGAGATTGACATGACCCTGCGTGGCGCGCGCGAACTGCGGCGCGATCCACGCGGCGGGCAGGCGCACGAGCAGGACGACGGCCACCGAGACGATCGCGACGAACAGCCAGGGCAGCGCGGCGCGCACGCGCCGCATCCAGTAAGACATGAAGCGTTTCTCCCGGCCGTGCTCAGTGGGCGTTCGCGCTTTGCAGCGACGCGGTCAGATCGACCTGTCCATCGGTCTTGAGCGCCGTGATGTGCGCCTCGACCACCTGCACCTTGAACTGCTTGCGCACGTCGTCGAGCCAGGCCGACCACGCGGGGAACGACGCATTCTTCAACTGCACCTGCACCGAGCTGCCGATCAACTGCACCTGTGCGCCCGGCATGCCGTGATCGGCCAGCGAAGCGGTCAGCGCATCCTTGAGCGCCTGGCCGCCCGGCGCGACGCTCGCCGCCGCGCCCGCGAGCGAGCGCGCCTCGTCGGCCTGCGCGGTCATCTGCGCAAGCTGGCGCTGCATCGCGGGCAGGTTCTGGCGCAGCTTGGCGCGGCCGTCGGCGGCGGGCGCCCACAGCACCGAATAGCCGATCGCCAGGGCCAGCAGCGCGCCGCCCCAGGTCAGCAGCGTCTTTTCGCGCGCCGTGCGCGCGTCCCAGAAATTGCCCCACTGCTCCTGCCACAGTTCGGCCAAAGCGCCGCTTCCCGCCGATGTCTTCACGATGCGCTCCTGATGGTCCACTTGCCGCTGCTGCTGTCCTGCGTGCCCGCGAGGCCGTTGCGCGCGAGGCGTTTGTTGAGATCCGCGTCGATGTTCACGCCGGGTTTGAAGGTCACGTCGAGACGCCGGTCGTGATAGTCGAGCGCCGCGATCGCGTTCACCGGCACGGGGCCGAGCGAGCGAGCGAGGCCGTCGGCGAGCGCGAGGAAATCGTCGGGCGACGGTTCGCCCGCCGCCACGCGCAGCTGCGAGAGCTGGCGCGCCATCTGGCCCGCCGGGTCGAGCACCACGGTCGTTTTGGGAAACGCGTTGAGCAGCAGTTCGGTCATCTGCGCGCTCATGGCGTCCTGCTGGCGCGAGAGCATCAGCCACTGCACATTGGCGCCGACGATCGCCACCACCAGCGACGCCACCACCAGCGCGATCGGCACGCGCAGACGGCGCAGCGTCGCGCGGTCGAGACGCCACGGCTGCGCGGCGAACTCGAACTGACAGAGGTCGAACTTGCTGGCGAGCGCGCGTTTGGCGAGCGTCTCGAAGGCCAGCGGCTGCGCGCCGGGGAAGGCGGCCAGCGCGGCGGCCTTGCTGGCCGCGCTCGCGGGC
>NZ_CAJZAR010000118.1:5516-5789 GCF_914484835.1 Paraburkholderia tropica | reverse complement strand
TGCGCGGAGGCCTCGGCGGCGCGCGCCAACGCGCACGCGGTGGCCGGCGAGGTCGACTGCATGAGCGCGACGCTGAGCGCGCTCGAACACGCCGTCGCGCTGCACGAGGTCGCGTTGCAGGCGTATCCGGGCCGCCGGCCGACCGACGGCGGGCGCATGGGCTCGCCGTTCGGCAATCGCATCGATCCGTTCACGAAGCGCCTGAGCTTCCATCCCGGCGTCGATCTCGTGGCGCCCACGGGCACGCCGATTCTCGCCGCCGCGGGCGGGCGC
>NZ_CAJZAR010000118.1:0-5506 GCF_914484835.1 Paraburkholderia tropica | reverse complement strand
CGAGCATATCGCCGATGTCGGCTCGACGGGGCGCTCGACCGGTCCGCATCTGCATTTCGAGGTGATCGTGCGCGGCGCGCAGGTCAATCCGACCGACTATCTGGCGCTGTTCGACGCTTATCGCGTGAGTGGCGCGAGTGGCGTCAAAGACGCGCGTGGCGGCGAGGGCGCGGGCGCGAACGGGCCTAATGCGCCTGATGTGCGCAACGGGCGGGCGAATGGCTGACGCGCGCCCGTCCGCGCGCGTGCGCACCGACGCCCGGCGCGCCTTCGAACTGCAACCGGTGCGCTCGCGCGCCTCGCGCTGGGCGTTCGCGCTCGCATGGACCGCGCTGGCCGGCGGCGCGGGCGCGGCGGCTTCGGCGTGGGCGCTGCGGGGCGCGGAACCGGCCTGTCCCGTGGTCGAGCCCGACGTGCTGCAAACCCAGCTCACGACGGCCCAGCTCGCGCTCGAGCAGGAGCGCGCGGCGCGGACGGCGTTGCAGCAGTCGGCGGACGCGGCCCAGGCGCAAGTCGCGAAAGCGCAAGCCGAATTGCTGTTCCTGCGCAGCCACGGCGGCGCGCGCGGCGCGGGCGCGAACGGCAGCGCGAACGGCAATTCCAGTAGCGGCAACGCCTCCCAGTGAGCGCGCCCGCATCCCGAGTTTCGTGCCGTGGGTGGCGCCACGGCATTTCTTCAGCAACGCAAACGCAACGGTGATGTTCATGTTCAACAAGAAGAAGCCCCAGCCGGGCATCCAGCAGACCAAACTCGCGACGCTGATCGCCGAGGATGTCCGCATCACGGGCAACCTCGAATTCGCGGACGGCCTGCGGCTCGACGGCCAGGTGACCGGCAACGTCAACGGCAAGGCGGGCGCGCAGACGCTGCTGGTGCTCAGCGAGCGCAGCGTGGTGCAGGGCAACGTGCATGGCTACGACATCGTCGTCAACGGCCGCATCGTCGGCGACGTGATCGCGGATCATTTCGTCGAGCTGCAATCGAATGCGCATGTGGTCGGCAACATCTACTACCAGCAGTTGCAGATGGATTGCGGCGCGAGCGTCGACGGCAAGCTCACCAAGCGCGACCCCAGCGATGCGCCGAATCTGCTGCTCGATGCGCCGATTCTCGATATGGGCGCGCACGGCGAAGTGCATCGCTGAGTGCATCGTCAGGCGGGTGGCGCGCGGGCGGGCGATCTCGGTTACACTTGCCGGCATGTCACGTCAGCCGAATACCTTCGCCCAGCCTATCGTCGCCATCGCCGCCCAGTCGCGCGCGATGCCGGCGCGCGCGCAGGCCGCGTCGGTCAGCGTGAAAGCCAAAGCCAAAAAACAGCCGCTCATCTGACCGGAGCTTGCTGTTCCGTCGGATGTTGCGATGGAACAGCTTGCCGCCCCCTCCTTTCTCCAGGCCAGCCCGATTTCCCCGCACCGCTCGACGGACCTTCCACTCGGTCGCGTTCAAGGGAAAGTCATGTCTTCGTTTTCGGGTATCTGGATTCCGCTCGTCACGCCATTCAACCAGGGAGCGGTCGATCACGAGGCGCTCGACGCGCTGGTGCGCCACTACGCGCGGGCGGGCGTGGCGGGCTTCGTCGCGCTCGGCACGACCGGCGAACCCGCCGCGCTCGACGATCGCGAACAGGACGCCGTGCTCGCTACGGTGCTCGCCGCGGCGGGGCCGCTGCCGGTGGTGGCGGGCGTGAGCGGCAATCACACGGCGTCGGTGCGCGAGCGCGTCGAGGCGCTCAACGACACGCCCATCGCGGGCGTGCTGGCGGCGGCGCCGTACTATATCCGACCTTCGCAGGCGGGCGTGATCGGCTATTTCACGGCGCTCGCCGATGCGAGCCGCAAGCCCTTCATCCTCTACGACATTCCCGCGCGCACCGGCGTGCGTCTCGAACTGGCGACGCTGCTCGAACTGGCGGCGCATGAACGCATCGTCGCCGTGAAGGATTGCGGCGGGTCGCTCGACAAGACGCTCGCGCTGATTCTCGACGGCCGCCTGCAGGTGCTCTGCGGCGAGGACATCGAGATGTTCGGCGCGCTGTGCGCGGGCGCGAGCGGGGCGATCGCGGCGTCGGCGCATCTGCTGCCGGAGTGCTTCGTGGCGATGGCGCAGGCCGTGCGCGAAGGGCGTCTCGCCGATGCGCGTGCGCTCTGGCACGCGCTGGTGCCGCTCGTGCGTGCCGCGTTCGCGGAACCGAATCCGGGGCCGGTGAAGGCCGCGCTCGCGCGCAGCGGATTGATCCGCAACGAACTGCGCGCGCCGATGACGAGCGTGAGCGCGGAACTGGAAGCAACGTTGGGAAGTTTGGTGGCGTAGCGCGCGGGGATTTTGCGCGCGGCCAGGGCGTTCGCGTTCGTCGATGCCGAACGCCAGGCGGAAGAACGGAACGGTGCTGCGGAATATCGGCGAGACGGCGCGCCCCGGCTGGCGGGACGCGCCGTCTCGCGTGGGTGTGTCAGCTCACGGCTCGTGCGCTGGCGCGGCTGCTGCGTGCACGGCGGCGCGTGCGCGGACGCTCGGCATCGACGGGTTCGCCGTTGAGCAGAATGCGGCGGCCGGGCACGTGTTCCGCGACCAGACGCGCGATCTCGAACGCAGAGCTTTCCGCCGGCACGACCTGGCGGCGCGCGCCGTCGTCGAGCGGCGTGGTCCATTCGACGAGCCGGTAAGCGCGGCCCCACGGGTGCTGAAGCGGCGTGGACACGCGGCAAGAGGCGACGCGTCCGGGCGAGCCGTCGCGCAGCAGGGATTGCAGGTGCATTAGCACGTCGTCGTCTTCAACCATGACTTCGCTCCTCCTCGGCTTGCCGCATAAAAAAACGCCGCCGATGTTCCGGCGGCTCAACAGGGGTGAGCGTATGGTTACAGCGAAGAATTAAACGAACCTTAAGAGGGAAATCTTGAGAGGGGCGGCGTTAAAGACGCAGTGCGAATGCGGCCGTGTGAAAAAGGCGCGCAAAAGGCACGCGAAAGACCCGCAAGCCGATAAGCGCGGCGCCGCGTAAAAAAGCGGTACCCGCGCGTATCGATGCGGTGATATTTGAAGGGAAAAAAACGAGGTCGGGATTGCGTAGCGTTGCGTGGGATTGCGCGAAACTCAGCTCGGCTTTGCGCTGTTTTGCCGCAGGGTCGCGCGGACTTTGCGCGCGGCAAAGAGCGGGAGATAGTCTTCGATGCGTGCGCCGACGCGGTATTGAGCAAGGGCGTCGGCGTAAATGCGCGCGACGGTTTCTTCAGGCGTATGGGTTTCCTCGGCGATGCTGTGAACGATTTGCTCGGCGTCGACTTGGGGCATGACGATTCTCCGATCGGCGGTTGCGGCGGTTGGAAAAGCAGACAGGATTCGAATTGAAGGACAGTCTCGCGGGCGATGCCAATTGAAACGCCCTATCGAATGCGATGCGGAAAAATGGGGCGGGTGCCTGATTGAGTTTTATCGGCGGGACGTGATTGGGGATTCCTTGCTGCGCGCGGCTGGCGGCGCGAATCGATGATAAAAAAGCCCCGGAAAGGCAGTGCGCCTTTACCGGGGCTTTTTCGCGGGCGTCGTTTTCACGCGCGCATTTGACGCGCGTGCGGCACGCGCTTAAACGCGCTTAAGCGACCTGATCGAGCGACGGATAGTCGGTGTATCCGGTTTCGCCGCGTGCGTAGAACGTCGACGGAATCGGCGCATTGAGCGGCGCGTTCGTCGCGAAGCGGTGCGGCAGATCGGGATTCGCAATAAAGAGCTGGCCCCACGCGATCGCGTCGGCTTCGCCCGATGCGAGCACCTCTTGCGCCGATTCCAGCGTGAACTTCTCGTTCGCGATGAAGGGGCCGCCGAATTCGGCCTTCAATTGCGGGCCGAGGCGGTTGTCGCCCAGCGATTCGCGGGCGAACAGGAAGGCGAGCTTGCGCTTGCCCAGTTCGCGCGCGACGTAGCCGAACGTGGCCGCCGGGTTCGAATCGCCCATCGTGTGGGCGTCGCCGCGCGGCGCGATGTGCATGCCGACGCGGTCTGCGCCCCAGACGTCGATGCACGCGTCGGTGACTTCGAGCAGCAGGCGCGCGCGGTTTTCGATCGAGCCGCCGTAGGCGTCGGTGCGCTGATTGGTGCTGTCCTGCAGGAACTGGTCGAGCAGATAGCCGTTCGCGCCGTGGATCTCGACGCCGTCGAAGCCCGCGGCCTTCGCGTTGATCGCGCCCTGGCGGAACGCGGCGACCACGCCCGGGATCTCGTCGAGACCGAGCGCGCGCGGCGTCACGAACGGGCGCGGCGGACGCACGAGGCTCACGTTGCCTTGCGCGGCGATGGCGCTCGGCGCGACGGGCAGTTCGCCGTCGAGGAAAGCCGGATCGGAGATGCGGCCGACGTGCCACAGCTGCAGGAAGATGCGCCCGCCCGCGGCGTGCACGGCCTCGGTCACGAGCTTCCAGCCCTCGACCTGCTCCTGCGACCAGATGCCGGGCGTTTCGGCGTAGCCGACGCCTTGCGGCGTCACCGACGTCGCCTCGCTGATGATCAGGCCCGCCGAAGCGCGTTCGGCGTAGTACTTCGCCATCAGCGCGTTCGGCTGGCGCGCCTCGCCGGCGCGCGCACGCGTGAGCGGCGCCATGATGATGCGGTTGGGCAGAGTGAGATCGCCGATCTGGATGGGGTCGAAAAGCGTTGCCATAGGTTCACCTCGTACCGCGAGCCAAACGGATGCGCGGATTAGCGGAAAAATCGGAAATGAAACGGACGATTGCGCCGGAGCGCTGTCACAACTGCTGGCTCATGTGGGCGAGGAACGCCTCGATGACCGGCTCGTTGCGTTTGAAGAACACCCATTGACCGACTTTCTTCGACGTCACGAGCCCGGCCTTCTGGAGCGCGGCCAGGTGCGCGGAGACCGTCGACTGCGAGAGCGCGCAGTACGCGTCGATCTTGCCCGCGCAGACGCCGTGGTCGAGCGGGAGTTCCTGATCGGCGAAATGCACGTGCGGTTCGCGCAGGCAGGCGAGGATCTCGCGGCGCACCGGATTGGCCAGTGCCTTATAGATGGCGTCGAGATCGAGCGTCGGATTCGGTTGAGTTTTCTTCATGGGAATTGCATCGTCACTATGCGAATCTTATATCGCCATTCTACGATATGGTCGAAGGCGTCATTTGCAATAGGGTGATGGACTTTTCTTTTTTGCGGGGCGAGGCGCGCGGGAAAGTGAGGCCGGGACGCGATGCGGAGAAGGCGGGGGAGCGTGAATCGTGTTTGCCAATCGGCGCGAGTGCTGGCGTGCCTAAAGGGAATTTTCAGGCCCGAAAACTTTTTTCGCGAAAGCGCTTGACGGCATTCAGAATGACCCGCATAATTCGCCTCCTTCGCTGATCGCTGCGAACGAAAACGAAGCGATCGAGACGAAATTGTTCTTTAAAAATTTACAGCCGATAAGTGTGGGCGCTTGATTCGATCTAGCTCCTCGCCGTGATCTTTTTGATCTGGCGAGATAAGCAAAAGTATCAAGAGTCTCACACAAAAGTAAGTCAGG
>NZ_CAJZAR010000117.1 GCF_914484835.1 Paraburkholderia tropica | reverse complement strand
GATCAGCTTGTCGCGCGCGGCGCGCGCCGCGGCCTGCACGGCGGGCGACACGCTCGCCGCCGACTGCGAGCCGCCTGAGACGGGCGCGCGCGGCAGCGTCGAATCGCCGAGCGCGAACGAAATGCGCTCGGGCGGAAAGCCGAGCGCGTCGGCGGCCACCTGCGTCATCACGGTGTAGGTGCCGGTGCCGATATCCTGGGTGCCGGAAGCGACCATCGCCGTGCCGTCGGGCAGGATGCGCGCGAGCGCCGACGCCTCGCTGCGGTTCGCGGGATAGGTCGCGCTCGCCATGCCCCAGCCGATCAGCGTATTGCCCTCGCGCATCGCGCGCGGCGCGTTCACGCGCTTCGCCCAGCCGAAGCGTTCCGCGCCCGCCGCGTAGCACTCGCGCAGCGCCTTCGACGACCACGGCCTGTTTTCCTGCGGCTCCGTTTCGGCGTAATTCTTCAGACGCAGCGCGACCGGATCGATCTTGAGCCGCCACGCGAGTTCGTCCATCGCCGATTCGAGCGCGAACGAGCCGGTGGTCTCGCCGGGCGCGCGCGTGAAGGTCGGCGTGCCCACGTTCAGCGGCACGACGCGATGACTCGTGCTCAGGTTCGGCACCGCGTACATCATGCGCGTGACGAGCCCGGACAACTCGGTCCAGTCCTCGAACGTCGACGTGTGCGAAAGCGTGTCGTGACGCAGGCCCGTGAGCGTGCCGTCTTTACGCGCCGCGATCGACAGATGCTGCTCCGTGTGCGGGCGCGAACCCACGGGGCCGAACATCTGCGGACGCGCGAGCGCGAGACGCACGGGACGGCCCGTCTGCTTCGCGGCCATCGCGCACAGGCTCACATGCGACCACGACGAACCCTTGCAGCCGAAGCCGCCGCCGATGAACGGCGAAATCACGCGCACGTTCGCGGCGGGCACGCCGAACACGGCGGCGACCGCGTTGCTCGCGCCGGTCACGCCTTGCGTCGCGTCGTAGAGCGTGAGTTCGGGGCCGTCCCAGCGCGCCAGCGTCGCGTGCGGCTCCATCGGATTGTGGAATTGCACGGGCGTTGTGTAGATCGCGTCGATGCGCACCGCGCCTTCGCGCAGGCCCGCTTCGGGGTCGCCGCGCGACGAATCGGCGGGACGGCCGGGCTGTGTGGGCGGCGTATGCGCCTGCGCTTTCGCGCGCGCGAAATCGAGCGTCGATGGCGTGGCGGCGTAGGTCGGATGAACGTGTTGCGCGGCGTCGATGGCGCGCTCCAGCGTGTCGGCGACCACGACCGCGACCGGCTCGTTGCTATAGCGCACGACGTTGTCCTGCAGCAGCGTGAGGCGGCGGCCCGCGGGCGGCGCGAGCGGCGGCTGGCCGTGGTTCGGCAGACGCATCGCGTTTTGCCACGTCATCACGAGCAGCACGCCGGGCATTGCCTGCGCGCGGCGCGTATCGATCGACGTGATGGTGCCGCTCGACACCGTGCTCGTCACGAGCACCGCATGGGCGAGCCGCGCTTCGGGAAAATCGGACGCATAGTTAGCACTGCCAGTGACTTTCATCAGTCCATCGATGCGGTCGACGGGCTGGCCGATCAGCGGATTCGTGTCGTTCATGCGAAGTCTCCCGTGGCGCCTGCGGCCTGCAAAGTCGCGCGGACGATCGCGCGCTGCGCGAGTTCGACCTTGAACGCATTGCCCGGCAGCGGCCGCGCCTGCGCGAGTTCGGCGGCGGCTGCCGCGCGCAGTGTGGCGGTGTCGAGCGTGCGGCCCGCGAGATGCTGTTCGGCGAGACTCGCGCGCCACGGCTTGTGCGCGACGCCGCCGAGCGCGATGCGCGCGCTTCGCACGCGTTGGCCGTCGAGTTGCAGCGCCGCCGCCACGGAAACGAGCGCGAACGCGTAGCTCGCGCGGTCGCGCAGCTTCAGGTAGTGCGCGTGATCGCTGAATGCGGGCGGCGGCAGATCGACCGAAGTGATCAGTTCGCCGGGCGCGAGCGTGGTGTCGAGATCGGGACGCTCGCCGGGCAGGCGATGAAACTGCGCGATGGGAATCGCACGCGCGCCGTTCGGGCCGCGCACCTGCACGACGGCGTCGAGCGCCGCGAGCGCCACGCTCATATCGGACGGATTCACGGCCACGCATTGCGCGCTCGCGCCGAGTATCGCGTGCAGGCGGTTGAAGCCGCCGAGCGCCGCGCAGCCGCTGCCGGGCGCGCGCTTGTTGCATTGGGCGAACGCGGTGTCGTAGAAGTAATCGCAGCGCGTGCGTTGCAGCAGGTTGCCGCCGACCGTCGCCATGTTGCGCAATTGCGGCGACGCGCCCGCGAGCAGCGCCTGCGAGAGCAGCGGATAACGCGTGCGCACGAGCGTGTGATTGGCGGCGTCGCTGTTGCGCACGAGCGCGCCGATGCGCAGGCCGCCGTCGGGCAAGGTCTCCACAAGATCGAGCGGCGCGAGGCGCGTGATGTCGATCAGCGTGACGGGATGCGCGAGGCCGCCTTTCATCAGATCGAGCAGATTCGTGCCGCCGCCGATGAAGGCCGCGCCCGGTTGCTGCGCGGCGGCGATGGCGGCGTCGATGCTGGCGGCGCGCTGGTAGGAGAGAGCGTCCATAAGCGTGCTCCGTGTGTTACGCGCCGGCGCTGTGCGCGTCGCGCACGGCGGCCACGATGTTCACGTACGCGCCGCAGCGGCACAGATTGCCGCTCATGCGCTCGCGGATTTCGGCGTCGCTCAGTTGCGCGGGGCGCGTGCGCACGTCGACGGTCGCGGCGCTCGCGGTGCCCGCCGCGAATTCGCTGAGACACGCCGTCGCCGAACACAACTGCCCCGGCGTGCAGAAGCCGCACTGCAACGCATCGCGCTCGACGAAGGCGCGCTGGATCACGCTCGGCTGCGTCGCGCTCGCGAGGCCTTCGACCGTGGTGATGCGCTGGCCTTCGTGCATCACCGCGAGCGTGAGGCACGCGTTGATGCGGCGGCCTTCCACGAGCACGGTGCATGCGCCGCACTGGCCGCGATCGCAGCCCTTCTTCGTGCCGGTGAGTCCGGCGTAATCGCGCAAGGCATCGAGCAAGGTCACGCGCGGTTCGATATGCAGCGCGTACTCGCGGCCATTGATGGTGAGTTGGACGGGCTGCGCGGGCACGGCGGGCGGTGCGCTTGCGGGTTCGTTCGCGGGTTCGCTCGCGGAATCATTCGAGGACGCGGTCTGCTGCGCGTGCAGATGCGGTGTCGCGCCGAGCGCGGCGGCGGCTGCGGCCGATTGCAGGAAGCGTCGGCGCGAGGTGTCGGCGGGTGGGGTGGGCGATTGCGCGTCTGCAGCAGCGGGCGCGTCGTGAGAGCGATCGTGTGACATGGCGTTCGGCGGGCTCCATCGAGGATGGCGAGCGCACGCGAATCGCGATGCAGCGTGGGACGTCGCGCAGCGTGCGGACCTCTTGCTTCGAAACGAATGACGAACAACTTCAGCAGCAAATTTGGTGCCGCGCGCACGACGGCCAGCCCGGCGCGCCGGCAGGATCAGACCTGCACGGTGCGCGCGAGCGCGGCGAAAGTAAAGGGCGGAAAGGCGATTCGCGGGCGAAATTTTCGTGACGACGCGGCTTCTGACTCGGGCCTGTCGCGCGGCTGGCGTCAGGCGGTCGCGAAGCTGGCGGCGCGGACAGCCGCCGTGATTTCGATGTTGCGCGATGCGTGTGTGCAATGCCTGCGTGCGATGCCCTCGTGCGATGTCGCTCGCGATCTTTCAGCCGCGACGCGTCAGACCACGATGGCCGAGCTGGCCGCGACGCGCTGCGTGCCGCCGTCGTCGTCGGGTGGCGTGTCGAGCCATGCCGCCACGGCGGCCATCGCGGGTTCGCGGGTGAACACGCCGAAGTGATCGATATCGGGCAGGACAGCGAAATAAGTGTGCGGCGACGCACGCGCGATCAGTTCGCCGAGCAAGGTCGCATCGATGGCTTCGTCGTTGGCGCCGACGAGCACCGCCGCCTGCGCGCCGAGCTTCGCCACATCGCGGTCATAACGGCCGCGCGGATGATACGCGCCATTGAGCCGATACGAATACGCGAGCGTTTCGGTGCCGTCGCGAAAGCGCGCGGGCTTGTTGAACGCGATCACGGGCAAGGCATTGAAGCCGCGCACGCCGAACAGGTTCAGCAGCGCGAGCCCGATGATCCGCCGCAGATGCAGGCTGGCCCAGCCGCTGTCCGCCTTGAGCGAGCGCGAGCCCGCGATGGCCGGGCTCAGCGCGAGAAAGCGCGCGACGAGCGCCGCATGCGCGCCGCCCGCGAAGCGGATCACGAGACCGCCGCCGCTCGAATGGCCGCCGAGCACGATCGGTCCCGACTCGCCGCGATTGCGCAGATGCGTGATGAGGTCGGCGAGATCGTCCTCGAACTGGCCGAGATAGTCGACGTCGCCGCGCCGCGTGCCGGAGAGGTAATGGCCGCGCAGATTCGGCAGCACGACGCGCGCGATGCCGCGCTGGCTCAGATGCGCCGCGAGCGCGTGATACGACGCGCCGTGATACGAGGAGCCATGCACGAAGATCAGCACCTGCGAGGCCGTGCTGTCGTAGAAGCGGAACGCGAGCGGTTCGCCGTCGCGCGCCGCGTAACGCTGCACGGCGGGCAGGCTCGCGGCTGGCGCGGCCTGCAGCGATTCGAAACCGAATACATCCTCGGATTGCGCCGTTTTGGGCTCGGCGGAGGCTACCATCACGAGCGCGGCGGCGATCAGCGTCAGCGCGATCGCCGCGACGATCGACAAGCCATCGATCAGCGTGAAAAGAAAGGCGTGCACGTCAGTCTCCTGTTTGTTTTCCGTGCATGCTAGCAGTTAATTGTGATGATTCATTTTGCATACAAGGCGGCATTCGAGGCAATCACGCCGCGCCGACAAAAAACTGGAGGAGTCCTGATGCTGACGGTTCACCACCTCGACAATTCGCGCTCGCAGCGCGTGCTCTGGATGCTCGAAGAACTGGGCGTCGATTACGACATCGTGAAGTATCAGCGCGACAAGGAGACGATGCTCGCGCCGCCCGCGTTGCGCGCGGTGCATCCGCTCGGCAAGTCGCCTGTCGTGACGGACGGCGATCGCACGCTGGCCGAGTCGGGCGCGATCCTCGAATATCTGGTGGAGCAGTATGGCGACGGGCGTTTCGCGCCCGCGCGCGGCACGCCCGAGTATTTGCGCTACCGTTACTGGATGCACTACGCCGAGGGTTCGGCGATGCCGCCGTTGCTGCTCGCGCTGGTGGCGCAGCGCATCGCGGGCGCGAAGGTGCCGTTCTTCGTGAAGCCGGTCGTGCGCAAGGTCGCGGGTTCGCTGGAGAGCGGCTTCGTCAGGCCGCAGCTCGCGCTGCACTTCGGCTATATCGCGCAGGAACTCGACGCCACGGGCTGGTTCGCCGGCGACGCTTTCACGGCCGCCGACGTGCAGATGAGTTTTCCGCTCGAAGCCGGTGCGAAACGCGCGGGCGCGGAACAGCACGCGCCGATCCGCGCGTTTCTGGAACGCATTCACGCGCGGCCCGCGTATCAGCGCGCGCTGGCGCGCGGCGGCGAGTACACGTTGTTTGGCTGAACGCGCCGGGCGTAAAAAAAGCCGGGAAGCGTCATGCTTCCCGGCTTTTTCATTGGGCGCAGACTACGCGCCGCGAACCTTCAGTCGATGCCGTGAAACGTGGCGTCGTCCGGGCCGAGATATGCAGGCGGACGCCACACGGCGTCGCGCATCGAATGCTGCACGAGATTCTCGACGCCCAGCAGCACCGCGAAGATCGCCATGCGCACCGGGATGCCGTTGTCGGTCTGGCGGAAGATCGCGAGGCGCGGGTCGTGGTTCAGGTCGGTCGAGAGATCGTTCGCACCGGGACGGCTGTCGCGCGGCAGCGGGTGCATCACGAGCGTCTCGGGGGTGCAGAACGTGTCGAGCAGCGCGAGGTTGATCTGGAAATCGGGCGTGTAGCCTTCGAATGACTCGTCGGTGAAACGCTCCTTCTGGATGCGCGTGGCGTACACCACGTCCGCGCCGCGCAGGCCTTCCTTGAGGTCGGTCGTCTGCTCGACCACGTGGCCGTTGGTCGAGATCTTGTCGACGATGTACTGCGGCATTTCGAGCATCGGCGGCGAAATGAGCGTGAACTTGATGCCGCGATACAGCGCGAGCAGCTTCACGAGCGAGTGCACCGTGCGGCCGTACTTGAGGTCGCCCACGAGCGCGATGTGCGCGCCGTCGACGATCTTGCCCAGACGCGAGAACTCGCGCTGGATCGTGTAGAGGTCGAGCAGCGCCTGGCTCGGATGCTCGCCGGGACCGTCGCCGCCGTTGATCACGGGAATGTTCACGGCGCGCGCGAATTCGGCCACCGAACCCTGGTCGGGGTGGCGGATCACCATCGCGTCGACGTAGCCGGCCATCACGCGGCTCGTGTCGTAGATCGATTCGCCCTTGGCCATCGACGAGAACGTGAAGCCGGTCGTGTCGCACACCGAACCGCCCAGGCGGCAGAACGCGGCGCCGAAGCTCACGCGGGTCCGCGTGCTCGCCTCGAAGAACAGGTTGCCGAGCACCGCGCCTTCGAGCACGCGCGAGATTTTCCGGCGGCGCGCGATGGGCTGCATGATGTCGGCCACGCGGAACAGCGCTTCGACGGAGTCGCGCGAGAACTGATCGACGGAGAGCAGCTGCGGCTTGCCTTCGAATTGCATCTGGCTGGCCAGCGAACGCGGATCTACGCTTTGCGTATAGCTTTCACGCGGCTCGCCGCCACCGACGATCTCCGAGACGAAACGCTCGACGATCTCGGGCATGGCGCGCGATTCCTGCGATTCCTCGGGCAGCAGCCACGTGTCGAGCGCGCGGCGCGTGACGCCGATGCGGCTCGCGAAGGCGTCGCGGGTCATGTTCAGGCGACGCATGGCGTCGCGGAGGAAGGCTTGTTGCGGAACGCTCATGCTGGCACCCGTGTTGGCTGGTTTATGTACGCGGTGCGTATATTAGTTCGGCGGGGCGAGAAGTCAAGCGATTTTCGAGGTGCACGCTTGAAGCGGCGCGCGCGGGTTCGCTCGTTCGAGCGGACTTTTTATCGGGATGGGGATTTTTCAGACGCCTCGATAATCGCCGTTTCGATTTTCGGAAGGGCGGGCGCAGGCCGGCTCGGCAGCCTCAGATGCATATCCAGATCCTGTTTCCCGGCGCGTGTGTTTCGCCTGTGCGGGTGAAATCGCGCCTGTGGGGGCGACCATGAAAATGCCGTGGTCGAGCTCCATCGACGAACTGTCGAGCGGCGGCACGCGCTTCGTCACGCAGCGCGCCGCGCGCCGCACGTTGATCGCGACCGCCTGCGTCGCGGCCGTGGTCTCGCTCGCGGGCGGCATCGCCATCGGC
>NZ_CAJZAR010000116.1 GCF_914484835.1 Paraburkholderia tropica | reverse complement strand
GCCGACGCCCCGCTGCGCGCGATCGGCAAGGCCCGGTCGGCGGGCGGCGCATTCGCGCGCCGGCACGGCGGCGGCCTGCAGATCCGACGCTCGGTCGTGCGCCTCGAAGACAGCGCCACCTACGCCGCCGCTTTGACGCTGGTCCAGGCGGGCCGCACGGTTGCGGCCGCCGACCGCTACGTCAAACGCCATCCGTGGAGTTCGGTCCTGATCGTGGCGAGCGCCGCGATCGCCATGACCGCCGCCACCGGACGCCGTCACACCGTCGGCCGCCGCAAGGGCTGAACGCCGCTCCCGCACCTCCCGCCCGCGCCCGGCACCCACGTCAGTCGGGCGTTCGACCGGTAATACTTCGCGCACTCCAGGCGCAACCAGGGCACACCCCTAGTTGCACCCGGTTTACCCTGATTCGCCATCTCGCGAGGTTGCACATTTCGCTACTTGTATCAGAAACGACAATAATGCAGAGTCAACAATCCAATATTTCGTTATCAGGAAGAATCGCTCAATAGCCCGTGTCATAAGGGCTCGTGAGGCGGTGTCAGCTTTTTGCGACACTGATTTTTTTTTAATTCTAGGGATTTGCACCCCTGCGTTATTCTCCATCGCGCAACAGCAACAATTAAACCAAACAACTGCGTGGAGAAAACTGGATGAAACGAATCGCACTCTCGACCCTTTCCGTGGCACTGCTGGCCGCAGCGGGCGCAGCACACGCACAAAGCAGCGTGACCCTGTATGGCGTGATCGATGAATCGATCCAGTGGGCACACAACACCATGGATGCCAACGGCAACAACGCAAACCTCGTTGGCCTCTATGCAGGCAATATCTCGGGCGATCGCTGGGGCCTCAAGGGCACGGAAGATCTGGGCGGTGGCCTGAAGGCTATCTTCCAGTTGGAAAACGGCTTTGACCTGAACACCGGCGCTGCACAGCAAGGCGGCCGCATGTTCGGTCGTCAGGCATTCGTCGGCCTGACGCATGACCAGTACGGCACCGTGACGCTGGGCCGCCAGTACGACCCGCTGGTCGACATGGTTCAGCCGCTGACCGCCGACAACTACTTCGGCAGCACGTTCACGACGCCGGGCGACATCGACAACAACGACAACAGCTCGCGTACCAACAACGCGATCAAGTACGTCTCGCCGGTTCTGAGCGGCTTCCAGTTCGAAGGCCTGTACGCACTGGGCGGCGTCGCGGGCGCGACGGGCTCGGGCCAGACGTGGTCGGCTGCCGCCACGTACGGCATCGGCTCGTTCAACATCGCCGCGGGCTACTTCCGCGCCGACAACTCGTCGAGCCTCTCGGATCGTTCGACGTCGGCATGGAGCACGGTCTCGACGTCGGGCGCTGTGTTCGACAACCAGATCACGGAAGGCTACCAGACGGCCAAGTCGCTCGGCATCGCTTCGATCGCCGCGCAATACGTCGCCGGTCCGTTCACGTTCGGCGTGCGTTACAGCAACGTCCAGTTCAAGCCGGACGCGTACTCGACGGCTCTGAACCCGGGCTTCACGTCGACCGAGCGCTTCAACATCGCTGCTGGCTTCCTCGGCTATCAACTGACGCCGGCGATGCTGCTGGGCCTCGGCTACACGTACACGCACGGCGCGGGCAACGTGTCGAACACGTACCACCAGGTGTCGATCGGCGCGGACTACAACCTGTCGAAGCGCACCGACCTGTACGCACTGGCTGCTTACCAGCACGCCAACGGCACGCAGCTGAACGCGGACGGCTCGACGTCGGTCGCCGGCGCAGCAATCGGCTCGTACAGCTACAACTCGGCTTCGAGCTCGCAAGAGCTGGTCAGCCTCGGCATCCGCCACAAGTTCTAATCGAGCAGCCAGGCCGGGCGCGAGCCCGGCGGCGCGAAGAGACCTCGCAGCTAAAAAGCACACGCTGCACGAGCCAGCCCCAAGCGAAAGCCGGGCTGGCTTTTTTATTGCCGCTGCACTTCTGCACTTCTGGACCGCTGCATCTCTGCGGCTCCCACGCAAGTTGCGCGACCGCCCCCCGGCAGCCAGTCGATCACGGCATCCTGCGTGCGATGGCAGCCTCGCGCGCGGCGCTCGACGTCGTCTTCGACGTCACCCGAAACGCCAGCCGAAACGCCACCCCAACGTCACCCGCCACGCGCCCTCAGCGCAACCTGCCCAGCGCCGCCACCGCCTGATCGACGAACGCCTGCGCAAGCGGCGCACGCTCCTGCTCCGCATAACGCGCCACGTAAAGCGGCTCCGGCAACGCGGGCGCGAAGCGCTTCACCGCCACGCGTGCACTCGCGGCCGCCGCCGTGAGCGGATCGATCAGCGCGATGCCGCAGCCCGCTTCCACGAGCGTCACGACCGCCTGCGCGAGACTCGCCTCGACGCCCAGACGACGCGTCACGCCGCTCTCCGAAAACGCACGGTCGATCCGCAAACGCGCCTCCGTCCCCGCCGCGAACGAGACGAAAGCCTCGCCCTCGCAGTCCGCCGCACTCACCGCGCGCTTGCGCGCGAGACGATGGCCGCGCGGCACGATGCAGCGCATCGGCCACTCGCCGAGCAAATCGAGCCGCACCGCGCGCGGCGCCGCCGCCGCGCCGACAAACGCCAGATCGCAGCGCCGCGACGCAACACGCTCTAGCGCGAGCGCGGGCTCCAGCGCGAGCAGCGCCACGTCGACACCCGCATGCTCGTGCGCGAACGCCGCCGCCACGCGCGGCAGAAAATCCGCGGCAAACTCCGGCGCGCCCGCGATGCACAGCGCGCCGCGACGCTGCTCGCGAATCTGCGCCGCCGCCTGAATGACCCGCTCGAATCCCGTGAAGGCCCGCTCGACTTCCTCGTGCAGCGCGTGCGCGTGCGCGGTCGGCCAGAGGCGTCCGTTGCGGCGCTCGAACAGCGCGAACCCGACGCCCGCCTCGAAGTCGGCGAGCAGACGGCTCACCGCCGGTTGCGAGACGCCGAGCGCCGCCGCCGCGCGCGTCACGGTGCGCGCCTGCATCAAGGCACGAAACGCTTCGATCTGGCGGATGCTGGGTTCGGAATCAGGCATAACATGGGAGCATGGATAAAACGGAAATCTCGGAACTTGCGTTAAGAATCGGCAGGCTGTTCGTCACAATCGCCCGAAAATTGCGGCTCATTGCTGACAAGACACATTAATAACATCTGAACATAGATAATACACCCGCCACATCGCCGCTACGTTTCTCGCGCGCAAATAAAAATCCCCGCGGGCGCGATGCCAACGGGGATTCTTTGGGTACTGAAGCAAAAGCTGACGCAAACCGTGACCGCGAGGCCACGGCGAAGGCGATTAGCCTGCTGCTGCGTCCTTCAGCTTCTTCAGTGCGCGTGCCTTGACGCGGACCGATGCCGGCTTGGCCGGGAACCAGCGCTCTTCACCCGTGAACGGGTCCTTGCCGAAGCGCTTCTTCTTCGCCGGAACAGCCTGAACGACGATCTTCAGAAGACCCGACAGCGTGAACTCGCCGGCGCCCTTCTTGTGGACCGAACCCAGGATCGTGTCTTCCAGCGCGGCGAGCACGGCCTTCGTGGCCTTCGGCTCGACGCCAGCGCGCTCAGCAACGTGAGCAGCCAGCGAGGCCTTCGTGAAGGTGTCCTTGATCGGCGACGAAACGCCGGACGCCTTCACGGCGACCTTCTTAGCTGCGGCCGTCTTGGCGGGCGCTTTCTTTGCTGCAACTTTCTTGGTAGCCGGGGCTGCTGCCTTTTTGGCTACTTTCTTTGCGGAAGTCGGCATGTTTCTCCTACCAGTGTTGGTCAGTGAGTCGACGAAGCACAGCGGGATGCAAATGCTTCAACGGCGGATTCTACAAGCGTGCAAGCGTTTTGCGTGATTCTTTTGCATCGCAGATGCAAATTTGTTGCTCCGCGCTGACTGCACGACGCATTTTGACACCTGTTTACAGGGGTAAACGCGCTCCCGAGCGCCTCGCGTGCGACGCGTCCGCGTCCGTCCGACACAGCCGCGATGGCGCAAAAACGCCACACGTATGGCGTTTTTGCGCCGCTGGAGTCGTTTTTGCGTCGTGCAGAAGACACCTCAGCGGGGTAAAGACACGCCCGCAATGTGCCGTAACAGCTTTTACGACGTCTGCAATCGCATCGCGAGCGCGGCGAGCGCCGTGTCGATCTGCTCGACCTCCACCGCGCCGTAGCCGAACAAAAAACCGCGCTGCGCCGGTTCGCGCAGATGAAACGGCGTGAGCGCATGCAAGCCGACCGACGCCGCGCGCGCCGCTGCCACGAGCGCGGCTTCGTCGGCGCCCGGCGCGAGACGCGCGGCCAGGTGCAGGCCTGCGGTGTTCGGCATCACGGGTTCGAGCCAGCGCGCGAGCGGCCCGCGCAAATGCGCGAGCAAGGCCGCGCGCCGCGCCGCATAGGTCTGATGCATGCGCCGCAGATGCCGCGCGAAATGGCCGTTGAGCATGAAGCTTGCGAGCGCCGTTTGCGTCAGCATGCAGCCGTGGCAGTCGGCGACCTGGCGCGCGCGCATCAGCGGTGCGGCGAGCGCGGCGGGCGGCACCATGTAGCCCACGCGCAGCTCGGGAAAAATCGTCTTCGAAAAGGTGCCCACATACGCCACGAGACCCGCTTGATCGAGACTCTTGAGCGGCTCCAGCGAGCGTCCCTCGAAGCGGAACTCGCAGTCGTAGTCGTCTTCGATCACGAGCGCGCCGCGCGCCTGCGCCCATTCGAGCAGCGCCACGCGCCGTTCGAGACTCATCGGCATGCCGAGCGGAAACTGATGCGACGGCGTCACGTAGACGATGCGCGCCGCCTCCGGCAACTGGTCGACGATCAGGCCGTCGCCGTCGACGGGCACCGGCACGACCGTCGCGCCCAGCGAGGCGAAGATGTCGCGCGCGGGCGGATAACCGGGATCTTCGACGGCGACCGTATCGCCGGGACGCAGCATCACGCGCGCCAGCAAGGTCAGCGCCTGCTGCGCGCCCTGCGTGACGATCACCTCGTCCCAGTTGCTCTCCACCGCGCGGTTGAAGGCGAGATAGCGCGCGATCGCGAGACGCAGGCTCTCCTCGCCCGCCGGCTCGCGATACGCGCCGTGGCCGCGCGCCTGCACGCGCAGCGCCTCGTTCACGCAGCGGCGCCAGACGTCGAACGGAAAACGCGACTTGTCGATCACGCCGCCCGCGAAATCGCAGACGAGCCGCGCATCGGGACGCGGCAGCGCGAGCATGCCGTCGGACGCGCCTTCGTCCACACGCCACCAGGGCTGCGCCTGCACGCCGGGCGGCGCGGCGGTCTGGCCGTTAGCTTCGCGGCTTGCGTTGCGGCTCGGGTCACGGCTTGATTCGAGGCGTGCTTCGGCAGCCTGCGCCGCGCGGATCTGCGCGTTCGCATGCCCGGGCGTGCGCGCGGGCAGACGCTCCAGCGTTTCAGCGACGAAGGTGCCCGAACCGCGCCGCGCGACCAGATAGCCTTCGGCGAGCAGACGCTCGAACACGTCGAGCGTGGTCTTGCGCGAGACCTTCAGCTGCAGCGCGAGGTCGCGCGTGGACGGCAGGCGCGTGCCGCCCGCCAGCCGTCCCTCGACGATGCGCTCGCGCAACTGCCGGTAGATCTGCCCGGCGAGATCGCGGCGGCCTGAAACGGTGACGTGGAGATCCATGCGGAAAACGGGAAAACGGTCGATGCGGATGGGCGGCGCGATTCAACGCGCGAAACGTGCGAAACACACGATCAAACGCGCGGATAGCGCACGCTCGCCTTGCCTCGCGGTGGCGCAGACGATTAGCGCTGATCAGCAGGAATATTGCCAGAATGGCGCTAACAACGCGCTCCTGCGCGCGCGAACGTCCCATTGCGATTTCGCCGCGCAAGCGATTGCGTCCAACAAAAAACGCCCGGACTGACGCAACGTCCGGGCGTTCTCCTCACGTGTCGCGCTTACCGCGCAGCGCGCGCGTCGCGTATTAAGCGGCGGCTGAAGGCTCGCGCTCGTCGCCTTTAACCTGGACGCTGCTCGCATGATGCTCGCGCGAGAGGCGGCGCATCAGCGGCAGCAGCAACACCGCGATCAGCATGCCGAGCGCCGCGAGCCAGCCGAGGCCGGTAAACAGCCGCGTATAGAGCGGCAGCGACGTGACGGCGTCGAGCTCGCCCGACGGCATCTTCGCGAAATTCGCCACCACGCTGCCCAGATACTGCGAAACGCCCGTCGCGACCAGATACGCGCCCATCATGAAGCCGCCCATGCGCGCGGGCACGTAGCGCGCGACCATCGCGAGGCCGAGGCCGCTCACGAGCAGCTCGCCGAGCGAATAGAGCCCGTAGCCCGCCACCATGAACCACGACGACACGCGTCCGTCCACGGCGTAGCGTCCGCTGCCCGCGAACACGAAGAAGCCCGCCGCCACCACCGCGAAGCCGATCGCGTATTTGACGGCCACCGGCACATCGCGGCCGCGCCTGGCGAGCGACGTGTAAAGCATCGCGAGCGGCGGCGAAAGCAGCATGATCCAGATCGGATTGAGCGCCTGGAATTGCGCCGCGCTCCAGCTAAAGAGCGCGTGGCCGAACAGCGAGAATTGCGGATCGACGTTGCGCAGCGCGAACAGCGTCAGCGAGGTCGACATCTGCTGATAGAAGATGAAGAACAGAATCACCTGGAACACGAGGATCAGCGCGGCGACGAGGCCCGCGCGCTCGGCGCGTTCGCAGCGCGCCAGCATCCACGCGAACACCAGCAGCACGGCGACGCCCGCCGCATAGACGCAGGCCACCGCCACGTCCTTGTGCTGGAGCACGAACAGCGTGGCCGCGCCCAGCGCCACGCCGCCCACGGCGACGAGCGCCACGCGGCCGAGGCGCAGCGGTTCGTCGTCGGGCGCGGAGCCGATGTGCGCGAGCGTGCGGCGCATCAGGAAGAAGTTGAGCACGCCGAACACCATGCCCGCGCAGCACACCGCGAAGGCCGCGTGCCAGCCCCAGTGATCCTTGATCCACGGCGTCGCGAGCATCGACACGGTCGAGCCGACGTTCACGGCCATGTAGTAGATCGTGAACGCGCTGTCGAGGCGCGCGTCGTCGCCTTCGTAGATGCGGCGCACGAGGTTGGCCGCGTTCGACTTGAACAGGCCGTTGCCGACCACGATCACGCCGAGCGACGCGAACATGTGGTGCAGGCTGTCGTTGGGCAGCGCCAGCATCAGGTAGCCGACGGCGAGCACGGCCGCGCCCGCGATCATCGAGCGGCGCGCGCCGAGCACCTGGTCGCCGATCCAGCCGCCGATGGCCGGCGCGGCATAGACGAGCGCCGTGAAGGCGCCCCACGTGAGATTGGCCTGGCTGTCGGTGAAACCGACCTGACCGACCATGAAGAGGACGAGCAGCGCGGCCATGCCGTAGTAGCCGAAGCGCTCCCACATTTCGATCAGAAAGACGGTCGTGAAGGAGCGCGTCTGGGAGATGCCAGGAGTGGGGGGAGTCATGTCGAGTCCTGCGAATACAGAGTGGCCCGGATTGTACGCATGTGCGGAAGGTGGCCGCGGTTAGCTGCGCGCGACGAGAATTTGCGCGGGTTTATGGGGCGTTTGTGCACAGTTCGCGGCGTGATCAGGCACGCTGAAGCGGCACGCGCCGCGCGTCTGCACCACGCTCGTGCGCGCGCAGCATGCGCGGCATCCATGGCCTCGTCGATGGGCGCTGGCAGCTTTTACGCCTTTTTTGGCGCTCCGGCGCGCGCGCGGGAACCTAAAGTCGTGATGTGGGCCGCTGGCGAATTGCATCGTCATCGACGCCCTTACGCGTTCCTCAACGCTCCCTTCCCCTCACTCGACGGAACACAGCATGGCGCTCCAGATCGGCTTTCTCCTTTTCCCCAACGTGCAGCCGCTCGATCTCTGCGGCCCCTGGGACGTGCTGGCGTCGATGCCCGACACGGCGGTGCGGCTCGTCGGCAAGACGCGCGACGCGGTCACCGGCGCGACCGGCCTCGTGCTCACACCCGATACGACCTTCGACGACTGCCCGCCGCTCGACGTGATCTGCGTGCCGGGCGGCAGCGGCGTCGGCCCCCTGCTCGACGACGACGCTACGCTCGCCTTCCTGCAACGCCAGGCGAGCGGCGCGCGCTACGTCACGTCGGTCTGCACGGGCGCGCTCGTGCTGGGCGCGGCGGGCCTGCTGCGCGGCCGCCGTGCGACCACGCACTGGGCCTTTCACACGCTGCTGGAGCCGTTCGGCGCGATCGCCGTCAAGGCGCGCGTGGTGCGCGACGGCAACCTGATCACGGGTGGCGGCATCACGGCGGGCATCGATTTCGCGCTGACGCTCGCGGCGGAACTGATCGGCGTGGAAGCGGCGCAAGCGCTGCAACTGGAGCTTGAATACGCGCCCGCGCCGCCGTTCGACGCGGGCAGCCCCGACAGCGCGCCGCCCGCCGTGGTCGAGCGCGTGCGCGCGCTCAACGCGGCGTCACTGACCGAACGCGCGCGACTCGTCGAGCGCGCGGCGGCGAAGCTCGGCGTGAGCGGCGCGCGTTGATCGGGGCAACGCGGCGTAACGCGGCATAACGTGGCGCAAGCGCCATAAACGGCATGGGCGATGGAACCGGCATCCACTCATGCTCGCGCGCGAGGCGCACGCATCATGCGATAAACGCCGCGCAAAACCCCACGCCATCCCCGCTCAAAATGCGCGCGACAGGCGCCCTGCAAGCCAGGGTCGGCCTTGCTACCGTCTTCGGCACGGATCGTATACATTGGGCGCGGGCCGTCATGGGCCCGTCGACGGCGTCCGCGCGGACGCCGCTTCTCGCGTCCTTGCATCACAGCCCTAAACCAGCAGTACAAATCAACCAAGAGGGGTATCAATGCGTTCCACCACCAGCAAGCTGACTTTCGCCGCGGCCCTCGCCGCGTTCGCGCTCGGCGTCACCGCACCGGCCTTCGCTCAGGACGCCAGCGCACCGGCCGCCACGGAAGCCGCGCCCGCCGCCTCGGCGCCGCTCACCAAGGAACAGAAAGCGCAGCAACACAAGGAACAGAAAGCCCAGCAGAAGGCGCAGCACAAGGCCGAACGCAAGGCCGCCCGCGCCAAGAACAACGCGGAACTGAAGAAGCTCGAAGACGCCGGCTACAAGCCCGCGAACAACGACCCGAACTACCCGCAGAACATCCAGGACGCGCAGAAGAAGGCCGCTGCGGCCGCAGGCGCGAGCCAGTAACGCGCATGGGGGGACCGGCGTGATAGCCGGTCCCCCTTTCCTTTTCCCCCGCCTTCCCCCCCACCTTTTCCCGCCTCGCCGCGATCCTCCCCGGCTCGAGCGCCGCCTCCCCGACGTTTGCACCGCGTTCGTTTCGCGCGCACCTTCAGCGCAGCGCCCTGCCCGATATGGGACGATCTTTCCCGCCATCGGCCAAACGCGCATCCGGCCCAGGATTAAACCGGTCGCCGATTTTGGCCGCGTGATAGCGGATCGATTGCCGACCGACGGCGGATCGATTGCTTGCCGATAACCGATCCACAGCCACACCCAGGACACACGCACCGACACGATTCGCCTCGCGCGCCGCCGCCGCCCGCCTTGCATCGCATCGCCTCGCGGCCCGCGACTTCCACCCGGAGTCCACGTCATGAATACAGCGAATCCGCAGGCCAGTTCACAGCCGACACCGGCGCCCAAAAAAGGCATCCCCATCGGCTTGATCGCGGGCGTCATCGCGCTCGTCGTCGTGTTGCTGCTGCCCTTGCCCGCGAGCCTGCCCGCCGCGGGCCAGCGCATGCTCGCGATCCTCGCCTTCGCCGTGGTCGTGTGGCTCACCGAAGCCGTCTCCTACGAAGCCAGCGCGATCATCATCACCTCGCTGATGGCGTTTCTGGTCGGCACCGCGCCCACCATCGAGAATCCGGCCGTCGACTACGGCACCTCGAAAGCGATCAGCATGGCGCTCGCGGGCTTCTCGAACTCGGCGCTCGCGCTGGTGGCGGGCGCGCTGTTCATCTCGGCGGCGATGACCGTGACCGGCCTCGACAAGCGCATCGCGCTCGTCACGCTCTCGCTGATCGGCACGACCACGCGGCGCATCCTGATCGGCGCGGTCGCGGTGACCATCGTGCTCTCGCTCGTGGTGCCGAGCGCCACCGCGCGCAGCGCCTGCGTGGTGCCGATCATGGTCGGCGTGATCTCGGCGTTCGGCGTCGAGAAGCGCTCGAACATCGCGGCCGGCATCATGATCGTGGTGGCGGAAGCGACCAGCATCTGGAACGTCGGCATCCAGACGGCCGCCGCGCAGAACCTGCTGACCGTCGGCTTCATGGACAAGATGCTCGGCGCGCGCGTGACCTGGCTCGACTGGCTGATCGCGGGCGCGCCGTGGGCGCTGATCATGTCGGCGGTGCTGCTCGTGCTGGTGCTCAAGATGCTGCCGCCCGAAACCGACGCGATCGCGGGCGGCAAGGAAGCCGTCGAAAAGTCGCTGCGCGAGCTTGGGCCGATGACCGGGCCGCAGAAGCGGCTGCTCGGCGTCTCCATCGGCCTGCTGTGCTTCTGGGCCACCGAGGGCAAGCTGCACCCCTTCGACACCACTTCGGTGACCTACGTCGGCCTCGTGCTGCTGTTGCTGCCGCGCTTCGGCGTGATGGACTGGAAGACCGTGCAGAACCGCATTCCCTGGGGCACAGTGATCGTGTTCGGCGTGGGCATCAGCCTCGGCACCGCGCTGCTCACGACCAAGGCGGGCCAGTGGCTCGGCGATCTCGTCGCGCATCACACCGGCCTCGACACGGCCGGCCCGTTCATGGCCTTCGCGATCCTCTCCGCGTTCCTGATCGTGATCCACCTCGGTTTCGCGAGCGCGACCGCGCTCACGTCCGCGATGCTGCCGATCCTGATCGCGGTGCTGCAATCGATGTCGGGCGACTTCAACCGGCTCGGCGTGGCGATGCTGCTCGGCTTCACGGTGAGCTTCGGCTTCATCCTGCCGATCAACGCGCCGCAGAACATGGTGTGCCTCGCCACCGAGACCTTCACCGCGAAACAGTTCGCGAGAGTGGGCATCGTGCTCACGATCGTCGGCTATCTGCTGTTGCTGCTGTTCGCGGCGACGTGGTGGCGCTGGCTCGGCTGGCTTTGATCGAACGATCGGCGTCGACGGATTTTCATCGAACGAAACGCATCGGCCGACGTTCGTTAACCGCAGTTCATTAACCGCAGTTCGTCGGCCGATTTCATCGCTATTTCACGGCGCCCCGCTGCACGCGGCCCGGGCGCCGCTTCACGCAACCAGGAGCCGCTGATGGAAGTCGCAATCGCCGATGCACGCCGCTTCGCCGTGGACGTGCTCACGCATCTCTCGGTGCCCGCCGATATCGCCGCCGATGTCGCCGACCACCTGATCGAATCCGACCGCGTGGGCTACGCGAGCCACGGCCTGTCGATCCTGCCGAACTACCGGCGCGGACTCGAAGCGGGTCTCGTGGTCGCCGACGGCCGGCCCGAGCGCGTGGTCGACCGCGGCGCGCTGATCGCCTACGACGGCCACACGGGTTTCGGCCAGCACGTGGGCAAGGTCGTGATCGACGACGCCATCGCCCGCGCGCGCGATCACGGCCAGTGCATCGTCACGCTGCGCCACACGCATCATCTGGGGCGCATGGGCCATTTCGGCGAGATGGTCGCCGAGCAGGGCTTCGTGCTGCTCGCGTTCACCAACGTCGTGAACCGCCCGCCGATCGTCGCGCCGTTCGGCGGACGCGAGCCGCGCCTCACGACCAATCCGCTCTGCTTCGCGGGGCCGCTGCCGGGCGGACGACCGCCGTTCGTGGTCGATATCGCGACCAGTGCGATCGCCGTGAACAAGGCGCGCGTGCTCGCGGAAAACGGCCTGGAAGCGCCGCCGGGCTCGCTGATCGACGCCGACGGGCAGCCGACCAACGACCCGCACGTGCTGCAGGCCGATCCGCCCGGCGCGCTGCTGCCGTTCGGCGCGCACAAGGGCTATGCGCTCGGCCTCGTGGCGGAACTGCTCGCGGGCGTGCTGTCGGGCGGCGGCACGATCCATCCCGACAATCCGCGCAACGGCGTCGCGCATAACAACATGTTCGCGCTCGTGCTCGATCCACAGGTGGATTTCGACGCGACGTGGCGCTCGCAGGAAGTCGATTCGTTCCTCGACTATCTGCTGAGCTGCCCGCCGCAGGACCCGGCGTATCCCGTGCAGTATCCGGGGCAATACGAGGCGAACAATCGCGCGCGGCATCAGACGACGATCGATCTGCCCGATTCGGTACGCAAGCCGTTCAACGATCTGGCGGCGGAGTTCGGCATCGCGCCGCTGACGGCGATCTGAGCGGGCCGCGTTGCGCTTTGCGCCGATGTGCGTTGGCCTGCTTCTGGCGAATGCACCATGAAACAAGGGGCGCCTGAGCGCCCCTTGTGTTTTACCGCTGGATTTCAGGCGGTGTGTCGTGAACGCGCGCGCCGCGCCTCAAACCGCGACCGCGCCGACGTAGTTCTCGGCCATCGCCATGGCCGCCGCGCGCGAGGTGGTGACGTGCTCCAGTTCCGCGACCTGCAAACGCTGCTCGAACGGCGACGCATCGTCGAGGCGGTGCATCATGCGCGTCATCCAGTACGAGAAGTGCTCGGCGCGCCAGATGCGGCGCAGCGCGGTTTCGCTGTACGCATCGAGCAGATCGGTACGGCTTTCCTTGTAGAACGCGACCAGCGCCGCGGTCAGCACGCGCACGTCGGCGACCGCGAGATTCAGGCCCTTCGCGCCCGTGGGCGGCACGATATGCGCCGCGTCGCCCGCGAGAAACAGGCGGCCGTGCTGCATCGTCGTCGAAACGAAACTGCGCATGCCGACGATATTCTTCTGGAAGATCTTGCCCTCGACCACCTGATGCCCGTCGTGCGAGTCGACGCGCGCGTGCAGTTCGGCCCAGATGCGGTCGTCGGACCAGTTGTCGACGCTGTCTTTCGGATCGCACTGGAAATACATGCGCTGCACGTTCGGCGAGCGCGTGCTGACGAGCGCGAAGCCGCGTTCGTGACGCGCGTAGATCAGTTCGTCGGACGACGGCGGCGCTTCGACCAGAATGCCGAACCAGCCGAACGGGAACACACGTTCGTAATCCTGGCGCAGCGCCGCCGGAATCGCGGCGCGCGAGACGCCTTGCGAGCCGTCGCAGCCGATCACGTAGTCGCAATGCAGCGTGTGCTGCTCGCCTGCGTGCTCGAAGCGGATCGACGGCGCATCGGTTTCGATGCCGTGAATCGACGTGTTGCTGACGTTGAAGAACAGCTTGCCGTCCGCCTGCACGCGCGCGGCGACGAGATCCTTGAGCACTTCGTGCTGCGCGTAGACGGTGATCGATTTGCCGGTCAGATCGGTGAGGTCGATGCGGCGGCGCTTGCCTTCGAACGCGAGTTCGAAGCCGTGATGCAGCGCGCCTTCGGCCTTCATGCGCGCGCCGACGCCGGCTTCGCTGAGCGTGTCCATCGTGCCTTGCTCGAGCACGCCCGCACGGATCGTCGATTCGATCTGCTCGCGGCCGCGCATTTCCAGCACGACCGAGTCGATGCCGCGCAGATGAAGAAGGTGGGAAAGAAGCAGGCCTGCGGGCCCGGCGCCGATGATGCCGACTTGTGTGCGCATGCTGGTTGTCTCCGTTTGCATGTTGAGCATGTTGATTTTTCGCAAGTTTGGCGGGCGCAGGCGATATCGCGCAACGCGATATCGAGAATAGGGACTATCTTGATTACGAATAACGTGCCGGAACGCGAGTTTCCGAAAGCGAATAGTTGGCGCCGCCGATGCCGATGGGAAACACGCCGCCGCGAGCGGCGTTTCCGATCGGCACGATAGTGAGCGGAAGTGAGTGGAATGGAAATTGCTGCACCGCGCCAGCGCCTTGTTACCGACCACCTCGAAAAACGACCTCAAGCCATGCCGACTTCGTTTGCTTCGTCCGCTTCGTCCGCCTCTCGTCGCCCTTTCGCAGCAAAAGTTTTCCCGATTTCCGATCGGAAACCGCACACGAACTTGAAGCAGCGCGCCGCCGCGCTGTGCGTCGCGTTCACGCTTGGATGCGCCGCGCAGGGCGCGGCGTTCGCCCAGGACGTGGCGCAATCCGCTGCGCCCGCCACAGCCCAAGCCGCTTCGCAACCCGCTTCGCAACCCGCCCAAGCCGCAACGGCATCGGCGGCGCAGCAACCCGCCGCCTTGCCGCTGCCGCCGTCCGAGCTGTACGGCCAGCTTTATCGCGACGTCGAACTCGCGCAGGTCTTTCCAGACAGCAAAACGTTCGCGGACATGACGCCGAACGAAGCGCCCGCCAGAATCGTCGAGGAATACGAAATGTGGCGCACCCAGCACGCCGGCATCACCGACGCCGACGCGCGCAAAACCGCGCTCCGGCAGTTCGTCGGGCAGCATTTTTCCGAAGCGAAACTCGCGACCGACCATTACGTTTCCGATCCGAATCAGGACGTCGCGAGCCATATCGACACGCTCTGGAACGTGCTGCGCCGCAACCCCGATGCGGGCCAGCAGACGTATTCGTCGCTGCTGCCGCTGCCGAATCCGTACGTGGTGCCGGGCGGCCGCTTCAACGAGATTTACTACTGGGATTCGTACTTCATCATGCTCGGCCTGGAGGCGAGCGGACGTCACGATCTGACGCGCGACACGCTCGATAACTTCGCTGCCCTGATCGACCGCTACGGCCACATTCCGAACGGCAACCGCAGCTATTACCTGAGCCGTTCGCAGCCGCCGTTTTTCGCGCAGATGGTGGCGCTCGTCGCGCAGCGCGACGGCGACGCCGTCTACGTGCGCTATCTGCCGGAACTGCGCAAGGAATACGACTACTGGATGGCGGGCGCGGACACGCTCAAGCCCGGCGAGGCCGCGCAGCACGTGGTGCGGCTCGCGGACGGCACGCTGCTGAACCGCTACTGGGACGCGCGCGACACGCCGCGCGACGAGTCCTACCGCGAGGACGTGCTGACCGCGCAGGCCGCGCCGCAGCGCGAGGCCGCCGATCTCTGGCGCAATCTGCGCGCGGGCGGCGAAACCGGCTGGGATTTCAGCTCGCGCTGGTTCGCCGACAACCGCACGCTCGCGACCATCGACATCACCTCGCTCGTGCCCGTCGACCTCAACTCGCTGCTCGTCGATCTCGAACGCACGCTCGCGAAAGCCTACGGCCTGAAGGGCGACGCCGCGCAGGCCGAGGCGATGAACCAGCGCGCGCAGCAGCGCAGCGCCGCCATCGGCCGCGTGCTCTGGGACCCGAAACTGCACGCGTTCGGCGACTACGACTTCGTGCACCACACGCTCACGCACCGGCTCACGGCGGCGACCGTCTATCCGCTTTACGCGGGCGTCGCCACGCGCGCGCAGGCGCGCCAGGTGGCCGCCGCCGTGCGCGCGGGCCTGCTGCGTCCGGGCGGACTCGCGACCACGCAGGTGTCGAGCGGCCAGCAATGGGACGAGCCGAACGGCTGGGCGCCGCTGCAATATCTCGCCATCGCCGGGCTGCGCCGCTACGGCGAACACGCGCTCGCGCAGACCATCGCCACGCGCTGGATCGCCACCAACCTCGTCTACTATCGGCGCACCTTCAAACTGGTCGAAAAGTACGATGTGAGCGCGGCCGCCGCGAAGGCTTCGTCGGCGGGCGGCGGCGAATATCCGCTGCAGGACGGCTTCGGCTGGACCAACGGCGTGCTGCGCGTGCTGCTCGCGATGTATCCGCATACGGAAGGGACGACGATTCCGGCGCGCTGATTCCGCCCCGCCGATCGTTGCACAGCACGCGGAAATCGCGCGGATCGCCGCGTCGAAACCCGCTCCGCAACGCAGCATCGGCACCCGCATCGCGCCGATACGCCGCTCATGCACCGCGCGCGTGCAGGCACCCGGACCGGCCATGACGTGCACGCGCCGCGCCTTCGGCGTATGCTCGAACTCATGACCGCAGAGCGATCTGCATACTGGCCGCCGGCTCAAGCCGTCCGAACCGCCATGAACGCATCCGATCCCGCCTCAGCGTCCGAATCCGCGCCCCGCACGGGGCCGCGCGTCACCGTGATCGTGCTCACGCGCAATCACGTGCGCCAGACCATCGACACCGTCGCGCGCCTCACGGCGCTGCCCGAGCATCCGTACGTGATCGTCGCCGACAACGGCTCCACCGATTCCACCGTCAGCCTGCTCGCCTCGCTATTCCCGCAGGTGCGCATCGTCCAGGCGCTCGGCGACGTCGGCATGGCGGGCTTCAACCGCGCCATCGCGCTCGCGCCCACCGACTACGTCGCCTGCTGCGACGACAGCACGTGGTTCGCCCCCGGCGCGCTCGCGCGCGCGGCGCTGCTGCTCGACGAGCATCCGCAGGTCGCCGTGCTCAACGCGCGCGTGGTCGGCGACGACGAGCGCGAAATCCATCCGGCCTGCCTGATGCTGCACGCCACCTCGCCCGGCGTCGACGAGCAACCCGGCCCCACGCTGGCCGGCTACATGCCGGGCGCCTGCATTTTCCGCGCGGCCGCGTTCCGCGCGCTCGGCGGCTACGAAACGCGCCTCTCGCACGGCGGTGCGGAAGAACTGGCCGCGCTCGACCTGCTCGCCGCCGGTCATTCGATCGTCTATTGCGAGCAGGCGCTCGCGCAT
>NZ_CAJZAR010000115.1:9509-9830 GCF_914484835.1 Paraburkholderia tropica | reverse complement strand
GGCAGGTCTCCTGGCTCGCAGGTCGGCGGCTGCATCGGCCTTCCCGGTAAAACCAGTGGCTCGGGTGGATGCGGTCTCGCTGCTCACAGTCGCGGGGGCGGCCACAGTTTTGCTGTGTTCCCTTTTATGCCGTCGAGGTTTTCAGGCCCGTCCGGCGCCGGCGGAAGCGGTATTATGCCCGTTTTCCAGCGCGCTCCGCGAGACGAAACGGCGCGCGCGCAACCCGAAACGGAGATCGGATGCAGGGCAGGCGGGCGTGGCTGACGGTGATCGGCATAGGCGACGACGGATACGCGGGACTCGGACGCGCCGCGCGGCGCG
>NZ_CAJZAR010000115.1:0-9499 GCF_914484835.1 Paraburkholderia tropica | reverse complement strand
GCGCGCGCTGTTCGAGGCGGATGTCGTGACGGGCGGCGAGCGTCATCTCGCGATGCTGCCGGCGCGCGTGGGCGCGCGTCGCGAGGCCTGGCCGCAGCCGTTCAGCGTCGCGCCGCTGCTGGCGCTGCGTGGGTCTCATAGTGACGGTCACGGGCGCGTGTGCGTGCTCGCGAGCGGCGATCCGATGTGCTTCGGCGTGGGCGCGACGCTCGCGCGTCATGTGCCGATCGACGAGATGGACGTGCTGCCCGCGCCCTCGTCGCTGTCGCTGGCGGCGGCGCGGCTCGGCTGGGCCTTGCAGGACGTGGCGGCGGTATCGCTCGTCGGCCGTCCGCTCGACGCGCTGCGCCGCCATTTGTTCACGCGCTCGCGCGTGCTCGCCTTGAGCGCCGATGGCCGCACGCCCGCCGCGCTCGCCGCGCTGCTCGTTGCGCAGGGTTTCGGCGCGACGTGTCTGACCGTGTTCGAGCATCTGGGCGGTGCGCTCGAACGCCGCATCGAAGGCCGCGCCGATGCGTGGCAAGTCGAGGAAAGCGCAGCGCTCAATCTGGTCGCGTTCGAATGCGAAGCGGATGACGTCGATGGCACGCGCGCGGCGCAGTCCTGGACGCTCACGCCCGGCCTGCCCGACGACGCCTTCCTGCACGACGGCCAGCTCACCAAGCGCGACGTGCGCGCGCTCACGCTCGCGCGCCTCGCGCCGACGCCGGGCGCGCTGCTCTGGGACGTGGGCGCGGGCAGCGGCTCGATCGGCATCGAATGGATGCGCGCGCATGCCGCTTGCCGCGCGATCGCGATCGAAGCGAACGCCGAGCGCCAGCGCTTCATCGAGCACAACCGCAACACGCTGGGCGTGCCCGCGCTGCAACTCGTCGCGGGCCGCGCGCCCGATGCGCTCGCGGGCCTCGCCGCGCCGGATGCCGTGTTCATCGGCGGCGGCGTGACGGTGCCGGGCGTGCTCGACACCTGTTGGGAACGGCTCGCGCCGGGCGGGCGTCTCGTCGCCAACGCCGTGACGGTGCAGAGCGAGGCGGCGCTCGTCGCGTGGCGCGCGCAGCACGGCGGCACGCTCACGCGCATCGGCATCGGCGAGGCCGAACCGCTCGGGCGTTTCGATACCTGGCGCCAGGCGCTGCCCGTCACGCTCTACGACGTGCGCAAGCCATGAACGCGCGCGCGCCTCGTATTGTTTTGCTCGGCGGGACAGGCGACGCGCTGCGCATCGCGCGCACGCTCGCGCCCGGGCACGTCTACAGCCTCGCGGGTTTGGGCCGCGTGCCCGCCGATCTCGCGTGCGCCGTGCGCGTGGGCGGCTTCGGCGGCGCGCCAGGACTCGCGCGTTATCTCGCCGACGAACAGATCGCGCTCGTGCTCGACGCCACGCATCCTTACGCGGCGCGCATCAGCGCGAACGCGGCGCAGGCCTGCGCGGACGCGCGCGTGCCGTACTGGGCGCTGCGCCGCGCGCCGTGGCAGCCGCAAGCGGGCGACGACTGGCGCGCCGTGGAGGGCTGGAGCGGCGTGATCGACGCGCTCGCCAGGTTTGCGCGCCCGCTGTTCACGCTCGGCCGCGAACCGCTCGCCCATCTCGACGAAATCCCCGCGCATCAACACTGGACGATCCGCTGTCTCGACGCGCATCCCGGCCACGCGAGCGCCGAGGTGATCGACGCGCGCGGACCGTTCACGCCCGAAGGCGAGCGCGCGCTGTTCGAGGCGGGGCGCTTCGACGTGATCGTCAGCAAGAACAGCGGCGGGGCGGCCACCGAAGCGAAGCTCGCCGTCGCGCGCGAACGCGGCCTGCCGGTGGTGATGATGCGGCGTCCGGCGCTGCCGCCCGCGCAGCGCGAATTCGACGCGCCGCAGGAAGCCATCGACGCGATCCGTGCTTTCGTTTCTCCGCTATCTCCGCTATCTCCGCTATCTCCGCTATCTCCGCTTTCTCCGATTAACCAGCAGGATTTCAACGCATGACCGTCTACTTTATCGGCGCGGGTCCGGGCGATCCCGAACTGATCACCGTGAAGGGCCAGCGCCTCGTGCGCACGTGCCCCGTGATTCTCTACGCGGGTTCACTCGTGCCGCCCGCCGTGCTCGACGGCCATCGCGCGCAGCAGGTCGTGGACACCGCGCCGCTCACGCTCGACGAGATCGTGGCGCTGCTCGACGCGGCGCATCGCGCGGGCCACGACGTCGCGCGCGTGCATTCGGGCGATCCGTCGCTGTATGGCGCGATCGGCGAACAGATCCGTCGTTTGCGGGAACTCGGGATTCCTTATGAAATCGTGCCGGGCGTAACTGCGACAGCGGCGTGCGCCGCGACGCTCGGCAGCGAACTCACGCTGCCCGGCATTTCGCAGACGCTGATTCTCACGCGCTACGCGACCAAAACGACGATGCCCGAAGGCGAGGCGCTCGGCGATCTCGCGCGTCATCGCGCGACGATGGCGATTCATCTGGGCGTGCGGCATATTGCGCGGATCGTCGAGGAACTGCGTCCGCATTACGGCGACGATTGTCCGGTGGCTGTGGTTTATCGCGCGAGCTGGCCCGATGAGGAGCGCGTGACGGGGACGCTCGCGGATATCGTCGAGAAAGTGCAGGCCACCGATATCGAGCGCACGGCGCTGATTCTGGTTGGGCGCGTGCTGGGCGCGGAAGGGTTCTCGGATTCGAAGCTGTATGGGGCGGGGAAGCGGTAAGGCACGCATTTCGTCTCGTGTTCGTTGGTCTTTGACCGGCGACAATGCATTTGCATTGCCTTGACAATGCGACTGCATTACCATTGCAGACAGTGACGAACTGAAGCAATGGGAGTCGATCATGGCCTCTTCTTTTGTGAGCGACGCGGACCTCGTGGTCGAAGCGGAATCTTCGCTGACCGACCGCTACCAGACCACGGTGCCCGAGCCGATCCGGCGAGCGCTGAAACTCGGCAAGCGCGACAAGATTCATTACAGGGTCAAAGCCTCGGGCGAGGTCGTGATGGAGCGCGCGGCGTCCGAGGACGAAGAAGATCCCGCGTTCGCGCCGTTTCTCGATTTCCTCGCGCGCGAGATCCAGCATCGGCCGGAATCTCTGCGCTCGTTTCCGCCGGCTTATGTGGCGCGCGTCCAGGCGTTGACGCAAGGCGTCGAGATCGATCTCGACGCGGCGCTTTCGCCGGATGACGAATGACCGCCGCGCCGGAGCAAACGCCCATCCTCGTGGTCAATGGATGGGCGATCTTCGCTCACCCATGCTTTCTCGATCAGCTCGAATCGCTGATTGAGGAAGTGGAATCGCTCAAACGCAAGCTGCCGGAAGAATACGTCAGGAAAAATGCCGCGAAACGGCTCGCGGCTATCGCGAAGCTCGCATGGGAACTGATCCCCGGCGATCCCGAGAAGCCGGAATACCGGCAGGGCGACACCTTGGGCGATGGCCGCAAGCACTGGTTCCGCGCGAAATTTTTCCAGCAATATCGATTGTTTTTTCGTTTTCA
This sequence comes from Paraburkholderia tropica, assembly GCF_914484835.1. Classification (GTDB taxonomy): domain Bacteria; phylum Pseudomonadota; class Gammaproteobacteria; order Burkholderiales; family Burkholderiaceae; genus Paraburkholderia; species Paraburkholderia tropica_A. The sequence continues at coordinate 6,015 of NZ_CAJZAR010000115.1, read as the reverse complement.
CAAGCCGAGCCGCACCCTCATCCTCGGCTGGGTTAACGACGACGAGACCAAACGCGCCTATGGTTCGGCGAGCGATGCGTACCGCGTATTCGGCAAGATGCTCGACCGCAAGCGGCCGCCCGACGATTGGGATACGTTGCTGGCCGAAGCCCGCGCCGCAATGTCGAGGCTGACGAAAGCGGCGGGGTCCGCGAAGTGAGCAAAATGAAAAAGGCCGTCTTGTAACGGCCTTTTTCGCGTCTGACGTTCAGGTCGTCAATGCGCCCCCGCAGGCTCATGATCCGCATGCGTGCGCGGCTGCGTCACCACGCTCACGGCGGCGAGCACGACGATATTCACGCCGAGCGCCAGAAAGCCGATATTGATGTCCTTGAGCGCATCGGGCGCGAACGGGATCAGTTGCGCAACGCTCACGTGCATCAGCGTGGTCAGCGCGACCACCAGCGCGCCCGCGAGAATCCCGCAGAACGCGCCCTGTTTCGTCACGCGATTGCGCGGCGCGAGGCTGCACACCAGCGCGGGAAACAGCTGCGTCACGAAGTTATAGCCCATCAGCAGCAGCGCCACGATCGTATCGCCGCCCTTGAGCGTGAAGCCCACGGCCACCAGCGCGATCACCGGCACGAACATGCGCGCGAGCTGCGTGACGCGTGCGTCGTCGGCGCTTTTCATCATCGCGCCGCGATAGACGTCGTTGGCGAGCAGCGTCGATGCCGTGGTCAGAATCATCGAGCCCGGCACGAGCGCGGTGAGCACGCCCGCCGCGCCGATCACGCCCACGAACCACGGATCGAAGGTTTGCAGCGAGAGGCGGAACAGCGAGAGATCGATGTCGCCGCCCTTGAGGCCCGGCACCTTGAGCACGGCCGCGAATCCGCAGAAGAACACGAACAGCAGGATCAGCTGATACAGCGGCAGGATCATCGCGTTGCGGCGAAAAATGCGGTCGTCCTTCGCGGTGTAAACCGAGCCGAACGTATGCGGCCACATGAAAAAGCCGAGCGCCGTGAGCAGCACCGTCGACTGGAACCACGTCACGCTCTGGCCCTTCGCCGGGAAGGTGAGGAAGCCGGGTTTGGCGGCGTCGATGGCGCGGAACATGTCGCCGAGGCTGCCGTAATGATGGATCGGCAAATAGATGCCGAGGAACACGGCGATGGCGAGAATCATCGTGTCCTTCACGACCGAATTCCACGCGCAGCCGCGCACGCCCGAGACGATCACGTAGGCCGTCACCACGGCCGCGCCGATCCAGATCGCCGCCGTCGACGAAATCGCGCCGTACGAGGCCGTCGTCACGATGATGCCGAGCCCCTTCAGTTGCAGCACGAGATAGGGCACCAGCGCGAGCACACCCACGCACGCGACCAGCACGCCGAGCGCGGGGCTGTTGTATTTGCGCGCGAAGAAGTGCGGCTGCGAGACGAGGCGATGCTGCTTCGCGAAGCGCCAGATCGGCGGCAGCATCCAGTACGAGAGGATGTACGCGAGCGTCGCGTAAGCGAGGATGTAATAGACCGGCGCGCCCTTGCCGTACGCGAAGCCGCTGCCGCCGAGAAACGTGAAGGTGGTGTAGATCTCGCCCGCCATCAGCAGGAACACGAACGCGGTGCCGAAGCTGCGTCCGCCCACCGACCACTGTTCGAGACTCATGTCGTGGCCGCGCCGCGCGCGCATGCCCAGCACGAGCGCCACGACCGTGATGGCCGCGATGATGACGAGCGCGCTCATGATCGCACCTCGCGTCGCAGGTCGGATTCGCCGTCCTGGGCGAGCCGGTTCGACGGATCGAGCCGGTAGACGATCGCCATGATCACCGAGGTCAGCACGACCCACATGACGATCCACGCCAGCACGAGCGGCATGCCGAGCACGAGCGGCTCGGTATGGTTCACGAACGGCACGCCCAGCAGAATGCCGATGAAAGGCAGGGCGGCAAGCAACCTCAGTGACATGGCGACTCCTTTGGAAGAAGGCAAACGTTGCGTCCGGGTGCGGTCCCGCCACTCTATGCCTGCGAATTTGCCCCGTAAAGCCGCCAAAAATCCCCGATTTATCGTTTGCGATGCGCATGGCTTGTGCCCGCCGTTGCTGCGTCGCGTCAAGCGCGCCGGACTTCAGGCGACGCCCGGGCGCACGATCCGGCACCGTCGGGACACGCCGCGCACCGCTTTGGGTACACTGCTCGCAGCCTGGCCCTCGTGGGGCCTTACCGGATCGCCTTTATGATCGAGAGCCTCATTTCAGACATCCTGTTCGGGTTCACCGGACTGATCAGCATCATCAACCCGATCGGCATCGCGTTCGTCTTTCTCGACCGCACCTCGACGCTCACCGACGAGGAGCGCCGCCTGCTCGCCAAACGCGTCGCGACCAACGCGTGTTTCGTGCTGCTCGCGGCCTTTTTCGTCGGCACGCCGATCCTGCACTTCTTCGGCATTTCGATGGAGGCGCTGCGGATCGGCGGCGGGCTCGCGGTGGCCGTGAGCGGCTGGCAGATGCTCAACGCGCCCGAACCCGAGCCGCCCGTGGCGAACGATCCGGCCATCAAGCCCGTGAGCGCGTGGTCGGCGACCGGCAAGGCTTTCTTTCCGCTGACGATTCCGCTCACCACCGGTCCCGGCTCGATCGCCACGGCCATCGCGCTGAACGCGAACCGCACGCACAAGCTGTCGGCGTGGCTGCTGTCGAGCATCGCGTCGGTGGCGATCTCGGTGCTCGTGATGCTCGTGATCTATTACGTCTACAGCCGCGCCGCGCGCCTCGCGCATTACCTCGGCGTGGAGGGCACGCGCGTGGCGATGCGCGTGTCGTCGTTCCTGTTGCTGTGTATCGGCGTGCAGATCATACTCACCGGGCTGACGGGCTTTCTCACGCCGATCGCCGGTCTTCACGCGAACTGATCCGCCTGGGTGAGCCTGGCCGTTCGCAACACGTCGGCAACACGCCCGCATCACGTCCGCATCGCCTCGACTTCGCCGGATGAAGGAGTGCAATCATGTGCCGCTGGCTCGCCTACACGGGCAACCCCGTGCCGCTCGAAACCATGCTGTTTCGCGCGCGCCATTCGCTGATCGACCAGAGTCTGCATTCGAAGCTCGGCGCCACCACGACCAATGGCGACGGCTTCGGGCTCGGCTGGTATCAGCGTCCCGACGACATTCCGTATCGTTACCGCAGCGTGCATCCGGCCTGGAACGACCGCAATCTGCGCGAGCTTGCGCGGGCCGTGAGCGCGCCGATGTTCATCGCGCACGTGCGGGCCGCCACGCATACGCCCGTGCAGGAAACCAATTGCCATCCGTTCCGGCACCGGCGCTGGATGTTCGCGCATAACGGGCTGATCGAGAGTTTTCCGCTGGTGCGGCGCGAGTTGCTGGTCGCGATCGATCCGGGCCGTTTCAACGCGCTCGAAGGCTCGACCGATTCGGAGGCGATGTTTTATCTGGCGATGACCTTCGGCCTCGAACTCGATCCCGTGCTCGCGCTCGAGCGCATGGCGGGTTTCGTCGAGGCGACGGCGAAGGCGCACGGTATCGAGCAGGCGCTGAACATGACCGTCTGTGCGAGCGACGGCGAGCAGATCGTGGCCGTGCGCTATTCGAGCGAGCGCAATTCGCGTTCGCTGTTTCATAGCAACTCGTTCAAGCATCTGCGCGAGTTGTATCCAGACGATCCGCGTATCGATGCCGTTGGGGAGGACGCCTATCTGCTCGTGTCCGAGCCGATCGTCGATTTGCCGGGCGTGTGGTCCGAAGTGCCGGAATCGACCGCGATCGTGGTGCGCGGCGCGCAGATCGAGTATCGCGATTTCGTGCCGAAAATGCCCTGAAACAAGGGCTGAAATCGCCGTCGCGGCTTCAGCTCGACGAAGACGACGAGGATGAAGGCGGAGTGAGCGGCGATAGTGGTGTGAGCGGTGCCAGCGCGGCGCGGCGCACGGCGGCGCGCGCGAGCACTTCGTCGAACAGCGAGGCATCGACGGGCTTGACCAGATGCATCTCGAAGCCCGCCGCGCGCGTGAGTTCGATGTCGGCGGCCTGGCCGAAACCGGTCATCGCGGCGAACAGCGTATGCGCGAGCGGCGCGTGCGCGCGCAGGAAGCGCAGCGCGGCATAACCGTCGATCTCCGGCATGGCGATGTCGATCAGCGCGGCGTCGGGCGTGAAGTCGCTCACGCATTCGCGCGCCTGGGTCGCGCTATAGGCCACGCGCACGTCGTGGCCCTTCAATTCCAGCAGCATCGCGAGGCTGTCGGCGGAATCGCGGTTGTCGTCGACCACGAGCACGCGCAGCGGCGCGGCGGCGTCCTGCGCGCTCGCGATCGGCTCGACCGTGCTGATCAGGCCGTCGCCGAGCGGATTCGCACCGCTCATGGCCTGCGCGCTCGCGCGCGACAGCGGCAGGCGGATCGTGAACGTGCTGCCGGTGCCGGGGCCCGCGCTCGTCGCCGAAATCGTGCCGCCGTGCAGTTCGATGAGCGAGCGGCACAGCATCAGGCCGATGCCGAGTCCGTTCTCGCTCGGTCCTGGCATCGAGCGGTCCTGGCTGAAGAGGCCGAAGATCGATTCGAAGGTTTCGGGCCGCAGGCCGCGCCCTTCGTCGCGCACCTGGATCTGCACCGTGCGGCCCGCGCGATGCGTGTCGATCACGATGCGGCTCTCGTCGGGCGAGAATTTCGAGGCGTTGTGCAGCAGGTTTTGCAGCACCTGCACGAGACGCGTGTGATCGCCGGTCATGATCAGCGGCGCGTCGGGCATCTTGACCTCGACCTGCTGGCGACGCGCCGCCGTGAAGGGCCGCGCGGCATCGACGGCGTGCTTCATGACTTCGCAGAGATCGAGCGGCGCCTCGCGCAATTCGATCTTGCCGGAGGTGATGCGGCCCACGTCGAGCAGATCGTCGACGAGCCGCGTGAGATGCACGATCTGCCGGTCGATCAGATCGCGCGCCTGTTCGATTTCGGGGCTCGCCTGCATCAGCCGCATCGTGGCGATGGCGTTGCGCACCGGCGCGAGCGGATTGCGCAGCTCGTGCGCGAGCATCGCGAGGAACTGCTTCATCTGCTCGCTCGAATGTTCTAGCTCGTCGGTGCGGCGGCTTTCTGTCATGTCGCGCGTGACCTTGGCGAAGCCGGTCAGGCGTCCGTGCATGTCGTGAATCGCCGTGAGCGTGACGTTGGCCCAGAACATCGAGCCGTCCTTGCGCACGCGCCAGCCTTCGTTGGTGCAGCGGCCCAGCTCGGCGGCGCGGCGCAGCTCGCGCTCGGGCGCGCCGGCGGCGGCTTCTTCGGGCGGATAGAACACGGAAAAATGCTGGCCGACGATTTCGGCGGGACGATAGCCCTTGAGATTGGTCGCGCCGCTGTTCCAGCTCACCACGCGGCCCTGCGGATCGAGCATGAAGATCGCGTAGTCGCTGACGCTTTCGACCAGCAGGCGGAAGCGTTCCTCGGACAGGCGCAGCGCCTCGACCTGGCGGCGCTCGGCCGTGAGGTCGCGCGTGACCTTGGCGAAACCGGCGAGCGAGCCGTCCTGTTCGCGCAGCGCCGTGATCACGACGTTGGCCCAGAACATCGAGCCGTCCTTGCGCACGCGCCAGCCTTCGTCGTTGAAGCGGCCGTGCAGCGCGGCCTGTTCGAGTTCGTGCTCGGGCCAGCGGCGGCCGTTGGCTTCGTCGGTGTAGAAACGCGAGAAATGCTGACCGATGATTTCGTGGGCCGCGTAACCCTTGATGCGCGCCGCGCCGTTATTCCAGCTCACGACATAGCCGCGCGGGTCGAGCAGGAAGATCGCGTAATCCTCGATCGGCTGCACGAGCGCTTCGAAGCGGCGTCCGCTATGGCCTTCAGCTGCGAGGCCGGTGTCGGGTTGCAGGGCGGGGCCGGACGTCGTCATGGTCCTTGTAGTCGCGTTGAGGTCTCTCAGGTGATCAGGGCGCGCAAGACGCGCGCCTGGCGCGGTCCGGCGTCCCTTCGCCGGGGCGCCGCTGTCCGGGCGCAGCTTACCACGCACG
>NZ_CAJZAR010000113.1 GCF_914484835.1 Paraburkholderia tropica | reverse complement strand
TGTTGAGGTGCGTGCAAAACTGACCCACTTCCACTAAAAATTTGCATCGAAAACTGACCCACATGTTCAATGCCTGCTTGGACGCCAAGCAGGAGAACCGGAGTGATTACGGTGAGCATGTTGGCAAAGATTCGGCGGATGCATTTCCGCGATGGCGTCCCGCTGAGGGACATATCCCGGCGTACTGGTCTGTCACGCAACACCATACGGCGATGGTTGCGTGAGCCTCCATCAACCGGTGAGCCGAAGTATCCGAAACGAGAGAGCAGCAGCGTTGTCGACCCATGGTCGGAGCAGTTGCGTCTTTGGCTACTGGCTGATACGCGAAGGGCGAAGCGCGAGCGGCGCTCGGCAAAGCAGATGCACGCCGATTTGCGGGCTGCTGGATACGACGGCAGCTACGACCGTGTTTGTGCATTCATCCGCAACTGGAAGCAGAACCGCGACGAAGGCGCTCTACGAGGAGCCTTCGTACCGCTCGCCTTCGAATATGGCGAGGCATTCCAGTTCGACTGGAGCTGCGAATACGTCTTCATCGGTGGCCTGAGACGCCGCATAGAAGTCGCACATACGAAGCTCGCCGCAAGTCGCGCATTCTGGCTCGTCGCCTATCACACGCAGAGTCACGAAATGTTGTTCGATGCGCACGCGCGGGCGTTCGCCGCATTCGGAGGCATACCTCGGCGCGGCATCTACGACAACATGAAAACCGCCGTGGACAAGGTGGGGCCGGGAAAAGAGCGCGCCATAAACGCTCGCTTCCACTCGATGTGTAACCACTACCTGTTCGAGCCCGAGTTCTGCAACCGCGCTGCGGGCTGGGAAAAAGGCATCGTCGAGAAGAATGTTCAGGACCAGCGGCGCCACATCTGGCACGAAGCAATCCGCACCCGGTGGGAGTCGCTTGATGTTCTGAACATCTGGCTGGCCGAGCGCTGTCGGCATGCCTGGCAGGAGCTTCGGCATCCTCAATGGCCCGAGCTGACAGTAGCAGACGCGTTGCAGGACGAACGCCCGCGTCTGATGCAGTGTCCTAAGCCGTTCGATGGCTACATCGAACAGCCCGTTCGCGTGTCGTCAACAAGCCTCATCCACTTCCAGCGCAACCGATATAGCGTCCCAACAGAGTTCGCAAATCATGTTGTGAGTTTGCGAACGTATCCGGCGTATATCAGCATCGTCGCCGATGGCAACGAGATTGCGCGCCATGCACGTAGCTTCGACCGATACCTGACCTTCTACGACTGGACGCACTACATCAGTCTCGTGGCCCGCAAACCAGGCTCCCTACGAAACGGAGCCCCGTTCCTCACAATGCCAGAGCCGATGCAGCGGCTTCAGCGTCATCTGCTCCGACAGGCGGGTGGTGACCGCGTAATGGTGCAGGTGCTATCGGCAACGCCTGTGCATGGGCTGGAAGCGGTGCTCGTTGCCGTGGAGCTGGCTCTCGAATCTGGCAGGCCAAGCGCCGAGCATGTGCTGAATATCCTTGCTCGCCTGAAAAGCCCCGCGTCCCGCAGCTCCGACGGCGTACAGACTTCGCTACGGCTGAAGATAGAACCGCTCGCCGACGTCCACCGGTACGAAAAGCTTCGCACTCCGCGCAAGGAGGATGGTCATGTCGAATGAAACCGCAGCGCAACTCAAGTCGCTCAAGCTCCATGGAATGGCGCAGGCGTGGCCAGAGCTGGTCGCCCAGGCGCGGCACAACGAGTTTGAACCGGAGAAGTTTATGCAGATGCTGCTAAAAGCCGAGACGGCCGAGCGACTGGTTCGGTCCATCAACTACCAGATGACCGCCGCGCGGTTCCCAGCGCATCGCGACCTCGCTGGCTTCGACTTCGAACAGGCCAGCACGGACGAGCCGCTCGTGCGTGAACTCCACACGCTGCAGTTCTGCGAATCGGCGCAAAACGTAGTGTTCATCGGTGGGCCTGGTACTGGAAAAACCCATCTCGCTACGTCGCTAGGCATCGAGGCCGTGCAACACCACGCAAAGCGCGTGCGCTTCTACACTACCGTTGAACTGGTGAACCAACTCGAAGCAGAGAAAACAGCTGGAAAACCGGGGCAAATCGCCAACAGGCTGATGTATGCAGACGTCGTCATCCTTGATGAACTCGGCTACCTGCCGTTCACACAAACAGGCGGCGCACTACTGTTCCACCTGTTCTCAAAGCTTTATGAACATACAAGCATCGTTGTGACAACGAACCTTAGCTTCACCGAGTGGTCGAGCGTGTTCGGCGATGCAAAGATGACTACTGCTCTGCTTGACCGCTTCACGCATCACTGCCATATCGTGGAAACGGGCAATGATTCGTGGCGCTTCAAAAACAGCACAGCGGCTCAACCCACGAAGCGGACTACGTCCCGCAAAACCTCACCAAAGACTGCAAAAGACGAAGAAGTTGACGCGCAGGAGTGACGATTCTGCGCCACAAGGGTGGGTCAATTTTAGATGCAAAAAGTGGGTCAGTTTCTACTGCAAATCAACACCGTTCACATAACGCACGGCGGTCTCGCCGCGCCAGATCGTGAACGTGGCCAACTGATCGAGCACCGTGCCGAAATCGA
>NZ_CAJZAR010000112.1 GCF_914484835.1 Paraburkholderia tropica | reverse complement strand
GTGAGCGCTTCCTGGGCGACGCGGAACACGGCCAGCGCGGCCTCGGCGGGCAGCGCCGCGAGGCGCGCGTCGCAATTACCGCCGGCGAAGCGCGCGCTCAGACCGGTGCGCGAGGCGAAGCCGCGCGTCCAGCGCTTGAGCGCCGTCGCGAGGCCCGCGTCCAGTTCGGGCGCGTGCAGGCCGTCGAGCACGTGGCGCACGGCGTTGGCGGCGTCGTCGAGCGAGCGGGCGACCAGCGCGAGCGCGTCGGCGCATTGCGGCGGCGCGTCGGCGGGCAGCCAGGTGTAGACGTTGGCGATGGCGAAACGGGTGGCGGCGAGTTCGGCGCCCACGCTGTCGTGCAGCTCGCGCGCGAGGCGATGGCGCGCCGCCTCGTCGGCATGCACGCGCGCGGCGCCCGCCGCAACAATCTGCCGCTGCACGCGCGCGATGGCGTCGAGCGCGGCGCGTGCGCCGTCGGCGTTGGCCAGCAAGGAGAGGCCGCCGCCCGCGTGGCTGGCGCGCGCCGCGGGCGCGTCCGCGCCAGGCGCGCACGCGTTGCCCGCGGCGTAAATCGACGTATCCATCCTTCCCCCGTAGAGGAACCGGTCCCGCGTGGTTCCCTGCTCTGCGCCTGTCGGCCCGGCGGTCCCGTCGCGTCGGAAAGCGGGACCCCGAATAGCTCGGCGCAGCGTAACGAAATTTACATCCGGTAACAACCTGACGAGACTCTGTCAGGCGTGCCGAAGTGGCCGATGTTGCGCCGCGATATTATCCCAAAAAGAGAAAAAATACAGTCGGGAAAGGCTTTAGCGGCGAAACCTGAGAGCTGGCATGAAGTCCGGCCCGGGTGCGATTCTCCGATTTCTGTCAGAAAAACACTGACAAGAAAGCTACGCGAATTCGGCGAAAAATGTAACTGCCAAGCTAGTTTATGCGCAGTGCTGTTGCGTGCAAACCGCGAAAAAAAACCGGAGCGCGAGGCTCCGGTTCTTTGTGGGGCGCTGCGGCCTTTCGCCGCTGCCGTCGGCGCGATCAGCCGACGAATGCCTTTTCGATCACGTAGTGACCCGGCTCGTTGTTGCTGCCTTCCTTCAGGCCGGCCTTTTCGAGCAGTTCGACGGTGTCGCGCAGCATGTGCGTGCTGCCGCAGAGCATGATGCGGTCGCGTTCCGGCGTGAATCCCGGCAGATCGAGGTCGGCGAACAGCTTGCCGGTGTCGATCAGCTCGGTGATACGGCCACGGTTGTCGAACACTTCGCGCGTGACGGTCGGGTAGTAGACCAGCTTCTCGCGGACGATCTCGCCCAGGTACTCGTGCTCGCGCAGTTCTTCGGTGATGAACTCCTTGTACGCGAGTTCATCGACGAAACGGCAGGTGTGCGTGAGGACGATCTTGTCGAAGCGGTCGTAAATGTCCGGGTCCTTGATGATCGACATGAACGGCGCGAGACCCGTGCCGGTCGAGAGCATCCACAGCACCTTGCCGGGCAGCAGGTTGTCGGCCACCAGCGTGCCGACGGGCTTCTTGCCGATCAGCACCTTGTCGCCGACCTTCAGATGCTGAAGGCGCGACGTGAGCGGGCCGTCCGGCACCTTGATGCTCAGGAATTCGAGGTGTTCCTCGTAGTTCGCGCTCGCGAGCGAGTAGGCGCGCATCAGCGGCTTGCCGTCCACTTCGAGGCCGACCATCGTGAACTGGCCGTTGTCGAAACGCAGGGCCTGGTCGCGCGTGCAGGTGAAGCTGAAAAGCGTGTCGGTCCAGTGATGGACGCTCAGAACGGTTTCTTCGGTGTGTTTGCTCATGGTTCCTGATGATGCGAAACGAGGTCCGCCGGACGGGGCGTTCCTTCCGGCCGTGCATGACGGTGCATGACTGGCCCGGTATGACGATGCGCGGCGCGCGGCTCGGACATCCGGTTGCTACGCGGTATGCCGCTGCGAGCCCGCAGCCTCGATGCGAACGAGGCGCAATCCGCCATTTTACCGCGTGCGCGCCTCGTGGGCGGCGCCGCGTCGCAAGGGGCGGGTGGCCCGCGTGAGGCGAGGCATCGTGCTGGCGCCCGCACGCGCGCGGCGTGGCGGGTGACGCTGGCAATCGCCTGGCAATCGACTGGCCATCGCCCGGCATTTCCGGCGTTGGCTGGCAATCGACTGAAATCGGCGGGCGCTGGCGGCGCCGTGGCGCGCCGGGCCGAATTTGACCCGATTTAGTCCGGTTTCGATTCGAAGCGAATCCGGCCGTCCTGCCCGTTCCGCCGGGAGCGGGCGCGCTTGCCGCGAGCGGCGCGCGTCGCGAACGAGGCGCGCCTGCGAATGTTCGCCCCAGATGATACCGGAACGTCTGACAGGCCGCACCATTGACCCTGATGGCGGGGCAGATTCGCGACGGTCGAGAGACCTTTTGAAACCGCTCAGGATGCCTCAGCAGACGTTGGCGGGTTTTAGCGGACGCCGCGCTTTTCAGCGGTTGATCGGTGGTTGATCAGCGTCGATCAGCGGTTGATCAACGGTCGGCGGCGAGCTTGGCGGCGAGACCGATCAGCGCCGTGCCGCAGAACGCATCGATCGGGCGGCGCAGGCGCTGATAGCCGCGCTGCGTGCGCTGATCGGCGAACAGCAGCGCGAGGCCCGCGTGCCAGCCGAACGACATCGTCGCCACCAGCGCGAGCGCCGCGCCGTAGAACCACGTCGGCGGATGCGCGGGAAAGACGGCCGCGAACACGCTGGTCCAGAACACGCAGGATTTCGGGTTGGTCAGGCAGGTGAGAAAGCCCGCGCGCCAGGTGCGCAGCCACGCGCGGCGATCGGGCGGCGGCAGCGGTGCAACGGGAGCGCTGGGCGCGGCGGGCTGCGATGCGGTGTCGCGGCGCATGCCCGCGCGCAGCAGCTTGAGGCCGAACCACAGCAGATACAGCGCGCCGCCGATGCGCACGCCCTGATAGAGCCAGTCGATGTGCTGGAGCACGGCGGCGAAGCCGAGCATCGCGAGCGCGGCCCAGAGCGTGGAGCCCGTGCCGACGCCGAACGCCGACGCAATGCCGAGACCGCGTCGCCCGGCGAGCGAAAGCTGCGTCACCATGAAGAAGTTCGGGCCGGGGCTGATGAGCGCGAACAGGTAGACGACGGCGATCTGGAGCAGGGTGGCGAGGTGATGCACGCGGGGCCTCGGAAGCGGAAAACGCACCATCGAGGCGCGCGACGCGACATATTAACGCGCTTGCTTCTCAGACCCTGGGAAGTTTTTCGACTGTCGCGCGCGTGCCGCGCTGGCGGTTCGCCCCGCACGCGACCGACGTGCCGACACGACCGACGCGCCGTCTCGCATCACTCCAGCCGCAGCCGCGCCATATAAGGCAGGTGATCGGAGAGCCACGCCGTTTCCTGCGGCGGCGTGATCAGCTCGACGGGCTGCAGGCCGCGCACGAACATCTTGTCGAGCGCGAGCGCGGGCGAGAACGCCGGGAACGTGCGCGCGGGCTCGCCGAGCAGCGTCGCCACTTCCTGCAGGCCGTGTTCGGCGAACAGCGGCACCGAGTCGTTGCGCCAGTCGTTGAAGTCGCCCGCGAGCACGAGCGGCCCTTGCGGCGCTTCCTTGGCGATCCAGTGGGCGATCCAGTGCATCTGCTTGAGGCGCGCGCTGCGCGTGAGCGCGAGGTGCGCGCACAGCAGCGTCACCTGCTGGCCGGCCACGCTCGCGCGCGCGACCAGCAGGCCGCGCCGCTCGAAGCGATGCGCGGAGATGTCCCAGCGTCCGCCCAGATCGAGCGGATGCGGCGACAGAATGGCGTTGCCGTGCCGCCACGACGGCTTGAACACATTCGGCCCGAGGGCGATCTGGAGTTCGAGCGCGTGGGCGATTTCGGTGGCCTGGCATTCCCAGACATCCTCGATCGGATCGCCGAGCGGCGCGCCGAAGGTGGAGGCGAGCACCGGCTGCGGCAGACGCCGCGCCATCGCTTCCTGAAGGAACCAGGCGTCGGCGTGGGTCGACTGGACCCAGCGCCGCATGGCTTCCCAGGCCTGAAAGCCAAGCGGTGAGCGGCCCTTGTGCAGGTTCCAGCTCACCGCGACGAAGTCCCCGGCGTGGGCCGGGTCCATGTCGATGAGAGGTTGTTCGAGATTTCGCATGCGTGTGTTGCCGAGTGTTGCTACGCGTTTTGAGGGGGGATGAGGCGGCAGCCGAAGGAGGGGCGCCGAAGGGGGGCGCCGAAGGGGGCGCCGCGCTCCGGTTCGTGGCGACCGGCGCGCCGTCAGGGCCCCGCGGCGGGCGGCGCGAGGTTCGCGCGCACGCGGTAGACGAGCTTGGGATCGTGATCGACGATCGGCCAGCTCACCCACTGGCCGGCGGGCACGTTCAGGCCCGGATGGCTCGCGTTGACCTGGCGCGGCTGCGGCGGCAGCTTGCAGCCGTCGGTCGTTTTCGGCGCGACGTTGTTTTCCAGCGTTTCCTGGGCGTCGATGGCGAGCACCACGCCGCTGGCGTTGGCTTGCAGCGGCGAGACCGTGATCGTGCGTTGCAGGTCGATGCTGCCCGCGGGCTGATCCTTGCAGCCCACGTTGTGCGTGACGACCTTGTGGTGCGTGTCCGTGCGCGCCTGGCCGACCGTGGTCGAGCCCTCGAAACTGTCGATCTTCTGGCCGTCGCGGTCCACTTCCAGCGTCCAGTTGACGACGCCTTGCGGCGCGAGCGGCGCAGCCGAAGCCGACGCGGCGGGCGCAGCCGATGCAGCGGACGCGGGCAAAGTGCCCGATGCGGCCGCCGTGGGCGCGGGATTCGTCACCGTGATCGACGCGGCGACCGGCGGCGCGGTTTGCGCGGTTTGTTGGGCCTGCGCGTTCGCAGCCAGCGCGCAGGCGGCGACGAGTGCGGCGCTCAGGCCGTTCTTCCATAACGTCATCTCGACAGGCTCCATGCTCGGCAGGGTTCGTTATGACCTTCGATCCTATACCGGGTTCGCGAACACCGCGCTTGCGGCCGCCGGATTCTGGCGCCATCGCGCGGCTTTTCCGATGCTTTCCAGCGTTCCGGTGCGCGCGGCGACCCCCGTATTTCCTTGATGTGGGGACAAGGGCGGCGCGTTTCCATCGCTAATTACGAGAAAACTGTTACAGCAAATGGAGTGCCGGAGCCGCCGCTCAAAATCGATTCGACCCCGCTCAACCTGACCCCGATAACCCCGCCGCCGCCCATGTACGCCAGCGCGCCTTCGCCATGCACGCGCGCCGATGCCGTCCGGCGCGCGGCGTACAATTTTTGGACAAGCTCGGAGCGAGCGGGAGGCGGACGCAGCGTCATGGACCAGATCGAATGTGTGGTGATCGGCGCGGGCGTGGTCGGCCTCGCCGTGGCGCGCGCGCTGGCGGCGCGCGGACGCGAGGTGATCGTGCTGGAGGCCGCCGACGCCATCGGCACCAGCACCAGTTCGCGCAACAGCGAGGTGATTCACGCGGGCCTCTACTATCCGCGCGGCTCGCTGAAGGCGTCGCTTTGCGTGCGCGGGCGCGAGATGCTTTACGACTACTGCGCGTCGCGCAACGTCGCGCACGCGCGCTGCGGCAAGCTGCTGGTCGCCACCGCGCCCGCGCAGATCCCGCAACTGGAGGCGATCCTCGCGCGCGGCAAGGAAAACGGCGTGTTCGACCTCACGCGCATCACCGGCTCGGAGGCGCTCGCGCTCGAACCGGCGCTCGAATGCGTGGCGGCCGTGTATTCGCCGCAGACGGGCATCGTCGACAGCCATCAGCTGATGCTCGCGCTGCAAGGCGACGCCGAGCGCGACGGCGCGGTGATCGCGCTGAAGTCGCCGGTCGAGTCGATCGACGCGAGTCCGAACGGCTTCGTGATCCGCACCGGCGGCGACGCGCCCACGGCGATCCGCGCCGCCGCGCTCGTCAACAGCGCGGGGCTGCACGCGACGCGGCTCGCCAAACGCATTCGCGGGCTCGATCCGCGCCACATTCCGCCGCTCTATCTCGCGCGCGGCAATTACTTCAGCGTGACGGGGCGCGTGCCGTTTTCGCGGCTCATCTATCCGATGCCGAACGAGGCGGGGCTGGGCGTGCATCTGACGCTCGATCTGGGCGGCCAGGCGCGCTTCGGTCCCGACGTCGAATGGATCGAGTCGATCGATTACGACGTCGATCCGCGTCGCGCCGACGCCTTCTACGCGCAGATCCGCAGCTATTGGCCCGCGCTGCCCGACGGCGCGCTGCAGCCCGCCTACGCGGGCATTCGTCCGAAGCTCTCGGGGCCGGGCGAGCCCGCCGCCGACTTCGTGATCCAGGGCGGCGCCTCGCATGGCGTGCGCGGGCTCGTGAACCTGTTCGGCATCGAGTCGCCGGGGCTCACGGCGTCGCTCGCGATCGCGCAGCGCGTGTGCGAGATGACCGGACCCGGTTGATGGCGCGGCGCGCAGGGTTGCGATGATGCGCGTCTCTTATCTCCAGCATTGCAGGCTCACGCGGCGCGGCATCGTTGCTATGCTTCTCGCGCGCCGTCGTCAGAACGGTGTTGCCCACAATACTGGAGTAAGTCCCATGAAATCGTCCCGCCGCAGCTTTCTGATCACGAGCCTTGGCGTCGCCACGACCGTTGCGCTGTCGCGCCAGGCCTTCGCCGATGCGCCGAAGGCGTCCGAATCCGATCCCACTTCGCAGGCGCTCGGCTACAAGCTCGACGCCACCAAGGTCGACAAGGCGAAGTTCGCGAAGTACGCCGCCGGCCAGGATTGCAGCAACTGCACGTTCTACCAGGGCAAGGCCACCGACGCGTTCGCGCCGTGCCCGATGTTCGGCGGCAAGCAGGTCGCGGGCAAGGGCTGGTGCAGCGCCTATAACAAGAAGGCGTAAGCGCTTTTCACGGCGCTCAGGGCCGGCACTCGGGCCGGCCTTAGACCGAAAACGGCGCGCGGGTCTAGACGCGCGCCATCAGCAGAGGCGGACGCTTGCCGAACCACGGCCGCGCCGCCTCCAGCTGCGCGGCGAGACGCAGCAGCAACGCGTCGTGGTTCTCGCGCGCCGCGAACTGCACGCCGATCGGCAGGCCGCGCGCATTCCACATGAGCGGCACCGTCATCGCCGGCTGCCCGGTCATGTTGAAGATCTCGGTGCAGCCCGCCCACGCGAACGCCTTGTTCGCGGCTTCCGTCAGCAGTTTCCTCATCAGCGCCTCGACCGGCATCGCGGTGACGGCGCGCATCTGCAAGCGCTCCGACTGCGTGGGCTTCAGTTCGCCGATCTTCACGGGCGGCCTCGCGAGCGACGCGCACAGGATCACGTCGAAGCGTTTCATCAGATCGTCGAAGCGCGCCGTGATGCGCTGCTGCTCCTCGAGCGCGGCAGGCAGTTCGCGCTCGCCGAACTTGCGGCCGATGTGCGCCATCGCCCACGTCGAAATCTCGAAGTCCTGGCGGCGCGGCTTGATGCCCGTGATGCTGTCGGCGTTCAGCACGTATTGCTCGGCGACGATCGACCAGATCATCAGGAAGGCCTCGCGCGTGGCCGTGAAATCCATGCCCAGCTCGATCGGCTCGACGATATGGCCGAGCGAAGCCAGCAGCTTCGCGGCGTCGTCGAGCGCGTCGCGCGCGTCGGGCGAGAGCACGTCGGCGAACAGCGGATCGGTGATGTAAGCGATCGCGAGCGGTTTGCCGCCGCCGAGCGGCGCGCGCGCGGCCGCGAGAAAGCTGCCCGGCGCGCCGGGCGCGAGACCGGGATCGCCCGCGAGCAGATCGAGCATCAGCGCGCTGTCACGCACGCTGCGCGAAATCGCGAGATCGACGCCCAGTTCGCCGGGCGGGCGCGCCAGATCCGTGGTCGGCTGGTTGCCGCGCGAGGGCTTGAAGCCGAACAGGCCGCAGCACGAGGCCGGTATGCGGATCGAGCCGCCGCCGTCGGATGCGTGCGCGAGCGGCAAGATGCCGGCCGCGACCGCCGCCGCCGCGCCGCCGCTCGAACCGCCTGGCGTGTGATCGAGATTCCACGGATTGCGGCACGGGCCGAACAGCTCGGGTTCGGTGTAGGGCATCTGCCCGAGTTCGGGCGCGCTCGTCTTGCCGAAGATGTTCAGGCCCGCCGCGCGGATGCGCTGGACCACGGGCGCGTCGGCGGCCGGAATGTAATGGCGATAGTGGCGGCTGCCGAGCGTCATGCGCAAGCCGGCGACGGCCGCGCCCAGATCCTTGACGAGAAACGGCACGCCCGCGAGCGGACCTTGCGCGAGTGCATCGACGCCGTCGCCGTCGCGCTCGATGCGCTGGGCGCGTTTGCGCGCGCTGTCGTAGTCCTTGAGCACGATCGCGTTGATCGCGGGATTGGCGGCCTCGGCGCGCGCGATGGCGGTGTCGAGCAATTCGCGCGCGCTCACGTCGCGGCGCTGCACGAGTTCGGCGAGGCCGATGGCGTCGTATTCCAGATAGTCGGACTGCAAGGCGCGCGCTCCCGGTTGGCGTCGTGAGTGAAGTCGGCGGATATCGGCAATGGCCGGGCTGACGCATCGCCCCAAAAGAAAAACGGCCATTGCAGCGATTCTGCCGCAATGGCCGTCATCAGGCGATGGATGCGATCGAAGCGATCGAATCCGTCGCGCCGATCAGCGAGGCTCGCTTGCTTAGTGAGGCTCGCTTAGAGAGGCTCTCTCAGAGATGCTCGGCGAGGAAGCTCAGCGTGCGGCCGTGCGCGAGCACCGACGCGTTCTGGTTGTACGACGCGCGCACCGAGCAGTTGAAGCCGTGATCGGCGCCCGGGTAGATATAGACGTCGGCGTTGTCGCGCCCCGCGAAACGCTCCTTCACCTGGCCCACCTGATCGAGCGGAATGCCGTGATCGAGTTCGCCATAGTGGAACAGGATCGGCTGCTTGATCTTGTCGGCGAGATCGAGCTGCGTGTGGATGCCGCCGCCGTAGTACGACACGGCCGCGTCGACCGAGCCGTTGCCCGCGGCCATATACGCGAGACGGCCGCCGAGGCAGTAGCCGATGGCCGCGACCTTGCCCGTGCACTCGGGCAGCTTGCGCAGCGTGTCGGCGGTCGCCGCGATGTCCTGCACGACGAGGTTGAAATCGGTGGCCTTCATCAGCTCGATGCCGCGGTCGCGGTCGGCGCCCGTGTATTCGAGTTCGACGCGCGGCGCGCTGCGCCAGAAGATGTCCGGCGCGATCGCGACGTAGCCGTCGAGCGCATATTGCTCGACCACGTCACGGATATGGCCGTTCACGCCGAAGATCTCCTGGATGATGACGATGCCGGGGCCCTTGCCGCCTTTGGGCAGGGCGAGATAGGCGCCGAAACTGTCCTTGCCGGCGGGAATATCGATCCATCGAGTCGTTACGCTCACGTTGCTCTCCTTCTTCGCGAATGGGGTGCGGCCTGGTTCGTGCGGCCCGGGCCGTTAAAACGGGGAGCCAGTTTGCCATAGGCGCGACTCAGTCTGCAGCGGGCGTCGTTTGCGCAAGCGGATCGTAATATTTTCGCCGATTAGCGGTGAGGGTTTGGGCGAACTCCGCGTGCGTCCATCCATGCGCGGACAACATGAATCCCATTCGCCATTGACCCGCATGGATGACCGAAACGGTTCCGCTGTTTGTTCAATTCCGATGTCATCCGCGCGTCATGAATTAAACGAAGGCTGACTTTAAAGACGCGCATATAGCGAGGAATCCGAACTCATTTTCGAGCGATGAAAATGCGCAAACGTTGGCCTCTCCCGGCGCTTGAAGATTCATTGTCGTCAAGCAGTCAAAAATACCGTCTGCCTAACTCGCCAAAAATCTCAAAAAAATATTCGGGCGCACCCTGGAAGGGGCTTTCTAAAGGATTGCAAACATATTTTGAAAGCCTTGCGGAGCAAGGCGCAGCGGGCTTTTTGAGGGTTTCGCGCGGGGCTCCGGTGAAAACCTATTGGTACTCGCCCCGATATCTGAAAAAAGTCCCCCAAATTAATTTGATCACCTACACTTGCGCGCAAGTATGGTGCGCGAACGCTGTCACAAACGGCATTCGAAACCATACTGGCCAGGTGCATCAAGGATGCATCCTGCGTGGTCGTCCGACGGGGAGCGACACGTTCGGGGCGCGGGGGCACAGGGCGATTACGTTGCTTTTGGGTTCGAAACTGGAGACTTACATGAATATCAAGCTTCACAAGCTGTTGCCGATCAGCGCCGCAGCCATGCTGTTCGCGTCGTTCGCAACGGTGGCGAGCGCCGACGTCACGGTCAAGATTGGCCACGTTGCGCCGTTGACGGGCGGGATCGCTCACCTGGGCAAAGACAACGAAAACGGCGCGCGTCTCGCAGTCGAAGAGATCAATGCGAAGGGTCTGACGATCGGCGGCCAGAAGGTCACGCTCGCACTCGACGCGCAGGACGACGCGGCCGACCCGCGTACGGCCACGCAGGTCGCCCAGAAGCTCGTCGACGACAAGGTCGTGGCAGTCGTCGGCCACCTGAACTCGGGCACGTCGATTCCGGCTTCGAAGATCTATAGCGATGCGGGCATCGTGCAGATCTCGCCGTCGGCAACGAATCCGGCGTACACGCAACAGGGCTTCAAGACGACGTATCGCGTGGTGGCGACGGACGCGCAGCAAGGTCCGGCACTCGCGAACTACGCGTCCAAGAGCCTGAAGGTCAAGAGCGTCGCGATCGTCGACGACTCGACGGCTTATGGCCAGGGTCTCGCGAACGAATTCGAGAAGACCGCCAAGGCGCTCGGCATGAACGTGCTGTCGCATGACGCGACGAACGACAAGGCCGTCGACTTCCGCGCGATTCTCACGAAGATCAAGGGCGAAAACCCCGACGCGATCATGTACGGCGGCATGGACGCCACGGGCGGCCCGTTCGCCAAGCAAGCCAAGCAGCTTGGCCTGCGCGCGAAGGTGCTCGCGGGTGACGGCGTCTGTACCGACAAGCTGGCCGACCTCGCCGGCGACGCGACCGACAACATCGTGTGCTCGGAAGCGGGCATGGCGCTCGAAAAGATGCCGGGCGGCAAGGAATTCGAAGCGAAGTTCGAGAAGCGCTTCGGCCAGCCGATCCAGATCTACGCGCCGTTCACGTATGACGCGGTGTACATCATCGTCGACGCGATGAAGCGCGCCAACTCGACCGATCCGGCCAAGATCCTCGCCGCAATGCCGACGACGGACTACAAGGGCGTGATCGGCGAGACGACCTTCGACTCGAAGGGCGACCTCAAGCACGGCGTGATCTCGCTGTACAACTACAAGTCGGGCAAGAAGTCGCTGCTCGACGTGGTGAAGATGTAAGAGCGCATGCGCGCGGCGCGGCCTTCGGGCGGCGTCGCGTGACGTGCTGTTCATCGATCATCGATGAAAAAAGCCCGCGGGTCTTTGGACTCGCGGGCTTTTTGTTTTGAGGTGGCGGAGCGCGCCTAGCGATCTTCGCGCGTATGCCACAGACGCAGAATATAGATCGTCGACTACTGGATCTCGTAGCGCATTTCGTAGTGGCCGACGAGCAGGCGGCGCACTTCGCGCGGCTCGAATTCAAACAGTTTCTCGCCGATGCGCGGATTGGCGATCAGCAGATTGGGCGCTTCGACGAGCGAGCGGACGAGACGCGCGGCCGCAGGCTGGTTCACCGGGGCAAGGAAGTCATAGAGCCGCGTCAGGTCCGAGAGGCCCTTGCCGGTCCATTTCAATTCCATCAGCGCGGCGCCGGCAGCGGTTGATCCGTGGTCAGACTATCGGCCCAGGCTTGCACCGCCTGGTGGTCGATGACGTGGCCGGCATCGACGTCGGCGAGCGCTTCGCGCGTCAGCCGCTCGCGTTCTTCTTCCTGATCGATCCACGCCGAGAGCGCCTGCTTGACGATCCACGCGGGCGAACGCTCGAGGCGTTCGGCCAACTGGTCGACTTTCTCGGCGAGCGGCATGGGCACGTTTGCGGTCAGCGTGCGGGTTTCAGCTTGTGTCATGGGCAACTCCCCATCAGAGAATCCATCTTCGATCATACCGAACCCGGCGCTGGCGACGCGCGCGCACGTCGGCGCGCCAGTCGCAACATTTGATCGCACAAAAGTCGCGATGCTGCCGCACGGCTCAAATCCCCAGCCGTCTCAACACCTTCGGCGCGGCGAACGCCACCAGCGCGGCGCACAGCGCGACCACCGACAGCCCGACGGTGAGATTCGTCACCTGCGTAATGCCGCCGATCACCACCGGCCCGAACAGCAGCCCGAAATACGCGATGCCCGCGACGTGCGCGAGCCCTTCGGCCGCGTGGATGCCCTTCACGCGCGCGGCGGCCGCGAACAGCACCGGCATCATGTTCGCGAGGCCGAGGCCCATCAGCGTGAAACCCGTGAGCGCGGTGAACGAGAACGGCAGCAGCAGCGCGCCGATCATGCCCGCGCAGGCGAGCGACGCGCTCACCATCACGAGTTGCGGCGCGCCGAAACGCGCGCGCACGGCGTCGCCGGCGAAGCGCGCGATCGCCATGCCGCCCGAGAACGCCGCGTAGGCGGCGCTCGCGAGTGCGGGCGTCGAGAGCACCACGTCGCGCATGTAGACGGTCGCCCAGTCGTACATCGCGCCTTCGGCGATCAGGGCGATCAGCGCGATCGCGCCGAGCGCCCACAGCGCGGGCGTGCGCCAGCGGTTGCCGGTTTTGGCGTGCTCGCCGTGCGCGGCATGCGGCACGTGCGGCAGCACGGCCGGACACGAGACGGCCAGCACCAGCGCGGCCAGCGCCGACGCCAGCAGCAGATGCAGCGCGGGCGCCATGCCGCGCGCGAGCAGCGCGCCGCCGATCGCCGCGCCCGCCATGCCGCCCAGGCTGAACATGCCGTGCAGCCCCGACATGATCGGCTTGCCGACGGCTTCCTCGACGGCGCTCGCCTCGGCGTTCATCGCGACGTCGAGCGTGGCCATGCCGATGCCGAACGCCGCGAGCACGACGATCAGCATCCAGTAGTACGGCACGACGAGAATCAGCGCGCCGCAGACGCTCATCGTGATGCCGCCCGCGAAGCAGGCGCGGCGCGAGCCCACGCGCGCGATCCACGTGCCGATCGAGGTCATCGCGGCAATCGAGCCGCCCGCCACCGCGAACAGCGCATACGAGAGCATGGCGGCGTTCAGGTGGAACTTGTCGCGCACCGTCGGCACGTGCACGCCCCACGAGGCGTACATCATCCCGGCGACGAAAAAGAGCGCCATGGTCGCGATACGGGCGCGATGACGCCTGGCGGCGGGCAGGGCGCGATGGACGGCGGCGGGCTGCGCGTGGAGCGCGGGATCGGTGGCGTGGTTGGACACTGGAAAATTCCGGCGGAGGGTGGCGGCTATCTATAGAAAGGGCGGCAGGCTGCGGCAATAAGCCGTCTGAAAGCCAGGCGATGATTTTAGCCAACGCGCGCGCAGGCTGCTCGCCGCGCCGTGGCCTGCTCTAATAGTGGAATCGTGGAACGCGCCGCCGCTGTTTTTACCTCGCGCTTTCCACTTATTAACATTGATTGCCGCCGCCGCCCGGCAAACCCATCGTCCGAGGACACCGCCGTGAAGATTCCCGCTCATGCCCCGCTGCATCTGCTGCATCAGGTGTCCGTCGGCGCGCTCGCCACGCACGCGCGCGAGCCGCACGGCTTTCCGTATCCGACGCTGCTGCCGTTCGCCGTCGACGCGCGGCACCGGCCCGTGATCCTCGTGAGCCGCCTCGCCGAGCACACGCGCAATCTGCAAGGCGATCCGCGCGCGGGGCTGCTGATCGCGCAGTCGGGGCCGCTTTCCGGCCAGGCGGGGCAGGCCGGCTCGCGCGGCGAGGACGCGCTGAGCGCGGCGCGCATGACGCTGCTCGGCCTGTTCGAGCCCACCGACGCCGACGCGCAATCGCCGCTCGCGCGCCGCTATCTGCGCTATCAGCCCGACGCCGCGCGTTATCTCGAACTCGGCGACTTCACGTTCTGGGTGATGCACGTCGAGCGCCTGCGCTATATCGGCGGTTTCGGCGCGATGGGCTGGCTCGACGGCAACGACATCGACGAACTCGAACCGCTCGCCGCCGGGGACGAAGACGCGCTGATCGACGCCTTCGAGGCGCATCCCGCGCGCCGCCCCGGACTCGAATTGCTGGGCGTGGACCGTTATGGCGTCGATCTCGCCGTGGACGGACTGCGCACACGCTTCGTTTTCGAGGAACCGCAAACCGATACGCCATCCTTGCATGCTGTGCTAATCGACTGCATTGAGCGCCATGCCGCCTGAATAATCCTTCTAACTGCGTGCCGCCGCGTGTGGGATTTTGTCGATTGTTGCGATGCGCCATTGTCAGATAAATAGGGCATCAGACGAAAAGTTCTCATGGCATGAAATGTTTTGCGAATTCTTACCATTTAATTTTCATAAGCTGCCAGTTGTGTGAATCGGATTTATCTGGAAAAAGCGGCATTCAGTAAAAATACTGATTTGCACGCAATGAAAGCGTCTTTATGTCTTGCGGCGGCGCAGAACACTTCGAAATCTGTTTTAATTATTTTTATTGCGCGCGCTTTTCCGGGGATTCGTTTCTGTGTTAATCTCGCCTCCAATTTCCGAGGCGAATCACCTGTCAATCGGCATACTGGCGCAAGATCGGTAGCCATTATCAACGAACCATCAAGGCACCTTTACTCATGTCGTCATACAAGGAACTTCTCGCACAGCGAGAGAAGCTGGAGCAGCAGATTGAAGAGGCGAAGGCGCGTGAATATGCCGAAGTCCTCGACGAAATCAAGCAGAAAATGGCCGATTACGGCATTACGCTCGCCGAACTCGGCGGCGGCCGTGCAGCGGGCAAGGCAGCGAAGCAAGCCAGCCGCTCGCGCGCCAGCGTCGCGCCGAAATACCGCGATCCCGACAGCGGCAGCACGTGGTCGGGCCGCGGCAAGCCGCCGCGCTGGATCGCCGGCAAGGATCGCGAGAAATTCCTGATCCAGAAGTAAATCGCCTGAAAGTGGTTCAAGGGCGGACCATAAAGTCCGCCGGCCAGAAAAGCCGCGCAGTCACGGGGAATGACGCGCGGCTTTTTTGTAGTCGTTTATGTCGCCTTCCTTACGTATTCTTACGTTCTGTTTCACTATTCTGATTCGTCAATCGCCCTGCCTGGCGGATTAAGCCATGCCGCATTGAATAGGCACGCCGACTTCATATCTTGAATGCGAATGCGACGCCTTCTCGTAGTCGCCTGATTTAAAAGAAGAATCCAGGGTTATCTACAATTAGGGACGGCATCGCCATTACAATCGCGATATTCTGACCTCGCTGTTCCAGACATGGCTTCCTCTGTCGCCGAGACGTTTTCCGATAAACAGCGCGTGGCGCGCAAGACCACGCTGGTCAGTGTCGCCCTCAATGCGGTGCTGGTGGTGCTGCAAATCATCGTCGGCGTGATTGCGCATTCGCAGGCATTGATCGCGGACGGCGTCCATTCGCTTTCCGATCTGGTCTCCGATTTCGTCGTGCTCATCGCGAATCGCCATAGCGGCGCAAAGCCGGACGCCGATCACAATTACGGCCACAGCCGTTATGAAACCGTCGCTTCATTATTTCTCGGCGCCATATTGATTACGGTCGGCGTGGCGATGCTCGCGCGCGCCGGCACGCGTATCGCGAATCTGGACGATATTCCGCCCGTGCATGCGAGCGCGCTCGCGGTGGCGGTGCTCGTGCTGATTTCGAAGGAAGGGCTGTTCCGCTACATGCTGCGCGAGGCGCAGCGCGTGCGCTCGGCCATGCTGATCGCGAACGCGTGGCATGCGCGTTCGGACGCGGCGTCGTCGCTGGTGGTGGCGCTCGGCATCGTCGGCAGCCTGATGGGCGTGCGGCTGCTCGATCCGATCGCGGCGGCCATCGTCGGCTTCATGGTCGCGCGCATGGGCTGGGTGTTCGGCTGGGACGCGCTCCAGGATCTCTCCGACCGCGCGCTCGACGAGGCCGCCACGGCCGATCTGCGCGCGCTGCTGCTGTCCACGCCGGGCGTGCTCGACGTGCATGAGATGCGCACGCGCAAGACCGGCGACCTCGCGCTGGTCGACGCGCATATCCTCGTCGATCCGCTGATTTCGGTGTCCGAGGGGCATTACATCGCCGAGATGGCGCGCGAGCGCGTGCTCACCGATGCCCGCGTGCTCGACGCGCTGATCCACGTCGATCCCGAGGACGACATGCTCGCGCGCTCGGTCGCGAGCCTGCCGCCGCGCGACCGGGTGGCCGCGGCGTTGCGCGAGGCGCTGGCGGCGCGCGGCGTGGCGGTGGAATCGGTGACGCTGCACTATCTGAGCACGGGCCTCGAAATCCAGGCCGTGATCGCACCGGGCGGCGAGGCGCGCGCGCTCGACGCCGCCGATCTCGACGCGCTCCGGCGCGAACTCGGCGCGAGCCGGCTGGAAGCGGTGCAGTCGCTTGGCGGGCGCGCCTGAGTTTTAACGGCGCTTTAACCGGGCGCGACTAATCTGTGAAGCTCACTATGAGGCGGGCTATAAAGCGGACTTTAAAGCGAACCGCTCAGCAGACCGGCAAGCGCCATCGCGGCGCGCTCAAAGCGGCAACTGCGTATCGAACTTGATTTCGCGCAGCACGACGCTCGTGCGCACCTGGGCGACCGCGGGGATGCGGAAGATGCGTTCGTGCAGGAAAGTGTCGTAGGACTTGATGTCGGGCGCGACGATCTTGAGGATGTAATCCGACTCGCCCGTGGTGCTGTAGCACTCGGTCACTTCGGGGCAGGTGGCGATCTCGCGCTCGAACGCTTCGACGCCGCCTTCCGTGTGACGCGTGAGGTGGATATGCGCGAGCGCGCAGACATGCAGGCCGAGCTTCTCGCGATCGAGCAGCGCCGTGTAGCGCTGGATCACGCCCGACTGCTCCATGTCCTTGATGCGGCGCCAGCACGGCGTGCTGGACAGGCCCACCTGATCGGAGATTTCCTGCACCGAGCGGCGCGCGTCGAGCTGCAGCAGGCGCAGGATCTTCTGGGAGAAGGTATCGAGTGTCAAATGCGCCTCCATGTGCGTCGCCGGATTCCCAAATGGTAGAGGCCGGGAAAACGAAACGCAATGCAAACCGCAGATGACGAGGGAATTTCCCTAAGTTAGTGCTCAGGCGGCGGTATTTTGCCCCGACGCGTCCCCTTCTGCGACCGTGGCGGCGGCCTGCTGCGCGCGCAGGTCGGCCAGCATGTTGCAGAACAGGGCGCCTTGCTCGATGGCGTCGTCGAGCGCCACGTGCGTGTGCGGGTGATCGTCGAACCAGTGCTTCGGAAAGCGCGGCTTGATGCACTTGCGGTACGGCAGGCCGGTCATCGCGAACGCCAGCGTCTTGATGTCGAGCGCCGACCACGAGAACGGGCAGCGCCCCGCGAAGCGCATCATGTACCAGAACATGAAGGTGAAATCGAAGCCCGCCGGCATCGCCACGAACACGGGCTTGCCGGGCAGCTTCTCCACCCATTCAACGTAGGCCACGAGCGCAGCGGCCGGGTCTTGCAGATCGGTGCGGCAGGCGGCCCACGCCTCGGGCTGCGTTTCCCACCAGGCGGCCTGCACCGGATGCGGCGCGGCGCCTTCGAGCGTGGCGAGATTCGCCGAGAAGGTGGCGATCAGGCGTTTGTCGGCCGTGTAGGCCGCCGACGCGAAACTCAGCATCGAATGGGGACCGGGGATTGGACCGTCGGCCTCGACATCGGTGCTGACGTAAATTTCCTCTATGGCTGCTTGATTCATCGCTTCGCTTGGTTGATTCGCTTCGTTGGGTGCTTCGATCGTTCGGCGGCTGCGGTCGTCTCCGCAGTGGTCCCTGCGCTCATCTCCGCCATCAGCCCCACTGCGCCTGGCCCGTCGCGCCGGGCACGCCGTCTGCGACATAGGGATTCGAGCGGCGCTCCTCGCCGAACGTCGACACCGGACCGTGGCCCGGCACGAACGTGACGTCGTCGCCGAGCGGCCAGAGCTTTTCGCGGATCGAGCGGATCAGGTCCGCGTGATTGCCGCGCGGAAAGTCGGTGCGGCCGATCGATCCGGCGAACAGCACGTCGCCGACCAGCGCGAGCCGGTGCGGCCGGCTGAAGAACACCACGTGGCCCGGCGTGTGCCCGGGGCAGTGATAGACCTCCATCTCCTCGTCGCCGAAACGCACGGTCTCGCCGTTCGTAAGCCAGCGATCCGGCTCGAACGCCTGCGCGTGACCGAAGCCGAAGCGCACGCTTTGCTCCGGCAACTGATCGATCCAGAAGCGTTCGTCTTCCTGCGGGCCTTCGATGGGCACGCCGAACTTGTCGGCCAGCGCCTTCGCGCCCGCGCAGTGATCGAGGTGGCCGTGCGTGAGCAGGACCTTTTCGAGCTGCACGCCCTGATTCGCGATCTCGGCTTCGATGCGTTCGAGGTCGCCGCCGGGATCGACGACGGCGGCGCGGTTCGTCGCTTCGCAGACGAGCAGCGAGCAGTTTTGCTGGAACGGCGTGACGGGAATCAGCGTGACTTTCATGCGCTAACGCGGGGATGGAGTGTTGTGGGGCGGCTGGGCGCATCGCGCGGCGCGGGCGGCGAGCAAGACGGACTGAAACGTACCGAAACCTCGCTCACCTTCGCGGCGGCACGCTGCGCCGGCCAAAGATTCGATTGTACCGGCGTCCCCGGAGCGCCGCCGAGGGCGCGCTGCGATCGGCTGAATCCCTTGTCAGACAAGGGATCGAGGTGTGTCGGAAGATCGTCCTTTATTACACCAATGGTGAGAAATGATCAGGTTTTCGATAGGAAACGGATGACAAGAATTAGTTTTGGGTATAATGCGACCCATCAAGCACGTTTCACGTGCATTCACTGGGCGATGTGACCCGCGGTAAAAAATGGGTCGCGAATGCATCGCCGTCAAGCAGTGCCGTCCTTCGAGGCCAGCTCACCAGGCTGCCTTACAAGACGGCAAATCAGGTGCCGATCCGTTCGGCACCGCACGTCTTGCCCAGCCAGGCGCCGCGCGCCTGCCACGGACTTGCTGCCGTGACGCTGGGTGGGGCCTACGCCGCCGTTCCTGTGCGCCGTGTGTATCCGGCGCGCCTGAATGCAGCCCATCGCGTTCGATGGCGGCATGTGGGGTCTGGTCAGGCTGCCGGGGACAGGTTGCGCCAGACGTGAAAGAAAACCAGCGGTAGCGGCTCAGGAGCTGCATCCGGGTATCGGCCTTCGTCCGTTTTTCACGGGCGGGGAGTCCTTTTACCTGCGACCGCCGAGGCTATCCGGCAACGCGCAACCAAGGCGCGGGACGGCCTCGAAACGTGATGACTAGCTTATGAAACTCGGACTTTCTCGACGACGATTCGGGAGTCTCGCAGCCGTGTCCGTGCTGGCCGGTTGTGCCATGCCGCCTGGCCCGCAGGACCAGGCGCAGGGCAACGCGCTCAGCACCAGGGACGCGCACACTGCGTTCGCCACGCCGCAGAGCTACGGCTCCGCGCTGGCCGCGCTGCCTGCATCGGGCGCGAACAAGGACAAGTCGCTCGCCGACGCTCAGCCGATCGACGACGACAGCCCGGACGTCGGCTCGTTCCACCAGACCGGCCGCGCCTCGTGGTACGGCCGTGCGTTCCACGGCCGCAAGACGGCGAGCGGCGAGCGCTTCAATATGGAGGCGCTGACCGCCGCGCACCGCACGCTGCCGCTCGGCTCGTACGTGCGCGTGAGCGTGCCCTCGACCTCGAAGTGGGTCGTGGTGAAGATCAACGACCGTGGCCCGTACGCACGCGGCCGCGTGATCGACCTGTCGTATGCGGCCGCGAAGATGCTCGGCCTGCAGTACGCGGGCACCGCCAAGGTGAAGATCGAAGGCCTGTCGCGCCAGGAAGCGAAGGCCGCGCAAGCGGAAATGCTGGCCGCCAACTCGAACGCGAGCGGCGAGCGCTGATCCTCCGCGGGGTTTGTCCGCGAGTTTGTCGAGGATTCTGTCTGTGTTGGCGCGTGGCGCGCACCAGGCGGGATCCGCGGACTGAACCGCCGATTGAATCCGCAGGCTGAATCTGCAGGCTGAATCTGCAGGCTGAATCCGCACCAGGCATTCGACCTGGTCGCGATTCCGGCACAAACAAGAAGGGCCGCACGCTCACGCGCTGCGGCCCTTCTGCTTTTCAGGCGACTCGGCGATGGCGGCTCAGTCCGCCTCGTCTTCCTCTTCGTCGCCTTCCCCGTCTTCGTTCTTCAGTTCGAGCGCGCGCGCGTAGAGTGTGTTGCGCGACGCGCCCGTGAGCGCCGCCGCGAGCTTCGCCGCGCCCTTCACCGGCACTTCCTGCAAGAGCAGGCGCAGCAGCGCGTCGTGATTCTCCTCGCCCGATGTCTGCGCGGGCGCGCCTTCCACCACCAGCACGAACTCGCCGCGTTGACGATTCGCATCCTCGGCCAGCCACGTTGGCCCTTCGGCCAGGGTGCCGCGCCACAGCGCTTCATGTAGCTTGGTCAACTCGCGGGCGATGAGAATCCGGCGCGCGGGGCCGAACGCCTCGGCGAGCGCCTGCACGGTCTCCACGATGCGGTGCGGCGCTTCGTAGAACACCATCGCGTGCGCATGCGCGGCGAGCGGCTGCAACGCGCTCGCGCGCTGCTTCGCCTTGGGCGGCAGGAAACCGAGAAACGTGAACGTCGAGACCCAGTCGCCCGCCACGCTCAGCGCGGTTGCGAGCGCGCTGGCGCCCGGCATCGGCACGACCTGGAAGCCGGCTTCGCGCACGGCGTCCACGAGTTTCGCGCCGGGGTCGGAAATGCCGGGCGTGCCCGCGTCGGACACGCAGGCCATGCGTTCGCCCGCGCGCAGATGCTCGACCACGCGCTGCGCCGCCTCGCGCTCGTTGTGCTCGTGCACGGCGATCATCGGCTTCGAGATGCCGTAGCGCGCGAGCAGCTGGCCCGTGTTGCGCGTGTCCTCGGCGGCGATGCGGTCGACGAGGCCGAGCACGTGCAGCGCGCGCAGCGTGATGTCGGCGGTGTTGCCGATCGGCGTCGCCACGACATAGAGCGTGGCGGCGGGATAGTGCTGGGCCTGGGCGAGTTCGAAGGGGGACGAGAGGGACGTCATGACACGGAACGCGCGAACGCAAGCAAAGAGGCCGACATTGTGCCATGTGGGGCAGGCCGCAGCGCCGCCGCAAGCGGAACGCGGCGCCTGCGAAGGCGACAACTTTTCTGTGCCGGGCCGGTCGAATGCCGGAACGCGCACGGACCTTCGCGCGGAGCAGGAGCGTGGCGCTTCGAAGGCAGGTGATGTTTTGAAGGCGCGCGATGCTTCAACGCCATGCGAGGCACGCGACGCTTCAACGCCACGCGAGGCGCACGCCGCGATGTCGCGCGCGGACGAACGCCGCGCCCGCCGCGAGACCGGCGCGCGTTTCGAGCAGCACGCGCTCGTTTATCTGCAACGTCAGCGGCTCGTGCTGGTGGCGCGCAACGTGCATTGCCGCGGCGGCGAACTCGACCTCGTGATGCGCGATCGCGACGGCACGCTGGTGTTCGTCGAAGTGCGCGCCCGCGCGCGCCGCGGTTACGGCGGCGCGGCGGCGAGCGTCGGCTGGCACAAGCGGCAGCGTCTGCTGCTCGCGGCGCGCGACTATCTCGCGGCGCGCGCGCAGGCGCAGGAAGCGATGCCGAGCGCGTGCCGTTTCGACGTGGTGACGTTCGAAGGCGGGCGACTCACCTGGCTGCGCGATGCGTTTCGCGCCGACGATGAATGAGTCGATCAGTGAGCAGCGAAAGAGCGCACGCCAATCAGCCCATCGCGCGCGCGACTCGTAAGCAGGTGAAAAAAGCCGCGAAAGAAGCCGCGAAAAAAGCAGCAAAAAGCGCGAAAATCGCGCGCATCGAAAAAGAACGCCGGAAGACAACGCGCGCGATTGCGCTAAACTTGCGGCACGCCGCAACCCAGCGGAAATTTTGCGATACCCGCAGTACAGATTAGAGAGTCGATGTCCGTCGAACGCATTCAACAGCACTTTCGCGATAGCGCAGCGCTTCAGCTCGCCGCGATGGAAACCCTGGCGGTGCCGATTGCCGCCGCGGTCGATACCATGTTCGCCGCGCTGGCGAACAGCAACAAGATCCTCGCTTGCGGCAACGGCGGTTCGGCCGCCGCGGCCCAGCAATTCGCCGCCGAACTGATCGGCCGCTTCGAGCGCGAGCGTCCGGGCCTGCCCGCCCTTGCGCTCACCACCGACGCCTCGGTGCTCACCGCCGTCGCGAACGATTACGCGTACGAGCAGGTGTTCGCGAAGCAGGTGCGCGCGCTCGGTCATCCCGGCGACGTGTTGCTCGCGATCACCACGTCGGGCAATTCGGCGAACGTGCTGGCGGCCATCGAGGAAGCGCACGAGCGCGAAATGATCGTGATCGCGCTGACCGGCAAGAACGGCGGCCAGATCAACGGCGCGCTCGCCGACACCGATATTCAGCTGTGCGTGCCGTCCGAGCGGACTGCGCGCATTCAGGAAGTTCACCTGTTGACGATCCACTGCCTGTGCGACGGCATCGACGCGATGCTGCTGGGCGACGACTGACACCCGAAGGACGAAGGAGAGGCACTTGATGATCAGAACCGGCATGACGCGCGCGCTGGCACGGACCACGCTGACGATCGGCTTCGCGGCTTCGCTGTGCGCGAGCCTGCAAGGCTGTTTTCTCGCGCTCGCGGGCGCGGCGGGCGGCACGGCGCTCGTGGCGACCGACCGCCGCACGGTGGGCTCGCAGACCGAGGACCGCGAGATCCAGGTGAAGGCGCTCTCGAACGTGACCAATGCGCTGCCCGAGACCGCGCACATCAACGTCGCTGTGTTCAATCAGCGCGTGCTGCTGACCGGCGAAGTGCCCGACGAAGCGTCGAAGCAGAAGGCCGAGAGCATCGCGCGCGGCGTCACGAACGTGGAATCGGTCGTCAACGAACTGGCGGTCATGCCGGCGAGCTCGTTCTCGTCGCGCGCCAACGACTCGTATCTCGAAGGGCGCGTGAAGGCCGAACTGGTCGCGTACAAGAACATCTCGGCGAACAACTTCAAGGTCGTGGCCGAGCGCGGCAACATCTATCTGATGGGCCTCGTGACGCCGGAGGAAGGCCGCATCGGCGCCGACGCGTCGAGCACGGTGATGGGCGTTTCGCAGGTCGTGAAGTGCTATCAGTACATCAGCCCGCAGCAGGCGGTGGCCGCGAACACGTCGGCCGCGTCGAACCCGCAGGCACCCGCCGCGACGGCCGATGCGCCGACCGTGGGCGCCGTGCCGGATTCGGGCGTGAGCGCGCGTCCGATCGACCAGCAGGCGCCCGCGCCCGTGACGGAGTCCGCGCCGCGCTCGTCCAGCAGCGGAGCGACGATGTGATGATGGGTCGTACCGTGGTGGAAATTCGACGTGGCGTGATGGGGTTGGCAGTGGCCGTGGCGGGCGTGGCCGCAACGCTGGGCGCGGCGCCGGCATTCGCGGCCGGCGATGGCCAGGCCATCGCGCGCAGCAACGCGTGCATGGGTTGTCATGCGGTCGATCGCCGGCTCGTGGGGCCGTCGTTCAAGGACATCGCTGCGAAATACAAGGGCGATGCGAGCGCGCAGGCCAAGCTCGAAAAGAAGGTGCGTGACGGCGGCGCGGGCGTGTGGGGCGCGATTCCGATGCCTTCGCATCCTGCGATGAGCGCCAACGACATTCACGATGTCGTCGCCTGGATCCTGGTCGGGTCGCCTTCGAAATAGTTTTGCGCCAGCTCAAATTTGACGCTTGGCACAAGCAAATTTAGCTGTGCTAGAATCATTTTCGTTGTGGGGGGGTAGCTCAGCTGGGAGAGCGTCGCGTTCGCAATGCGAAGGTCGGGAGTTCGATCCTCCTCCTCTCCACCAAACGAATTCAAAGGGTTACAGGTGCTTGCCTGTAACCCTTTTTCGTTTCTGGCGCGGGCTCGGTATGCGCTTCGACACACGCTTGCGGCGCGCTACGCGCGAGCCTCCGCTTCCACCAGCAAGGTCAGCAGCGCCAACGCTTCCTGCCATCCGAGATAGCACGCCTCGAGCGGAATCGCTTCAGGAATCCCTTCCTGCGTCACCTCCATCTCCGTGCCGCAAAACACCTCGCGCAGTTCGACCGTGGTGTGCATCACGCCAGGCAGATTCGGATCGTCGAAGGACGCTGAATACTTGAGCCGCGCACCGGGCACCAGCTCCAGATACTCGCCGCCGAACGCATGGCTCGCGCCCGTCGCGAAGTGCGTGAAGGACATCCGATAGCGTCCGCCGACCACGGCATCGAGCTCATGCACAGTGGCCGTGAAGCCATGCGGCGGCAGCCATTTCGCGAGCGCGGCGGCATCGAGAAACGCGCGATACACGCGCTCGGGCGCGGCGCGCAACACGCGATGATGGCGCACGGTGTTCGTCGGCATGGGGTTCCTCCGTTTGGCAATCGGGGCATCGGTTCATCCCATTCTAGGCGACGGCTCGCGCGGTGCCGTGTCGGCGGCCGCGCATCGCCTACACTTGATCCATCACCGGGCCACCAGCCCGGCACACCCCGGAGAAGGGAGGCCATCATGTCCGCCGCCGAACAGCCGACGCCCATTCCCTCGACCCAAAAAGTCGACTACGAAGGCTTCGAAATCCACATCAAGTCGATGCCCGCGGATGCCGGCGGCGCGCGCTACACCTACACCGCGTATGTCTGCCATCCGGGCGCGAATGCCGCGCTGCCGGGCCACACGGTCCCGTATCACCCCGACGGCGACGAGACTTTCCGCAGCGATCAGGACGCGAAGGACGAAGCCACGCACGTCGGTAAAAGCATCATCGATGGCACGCATCCTGATCTGTCGGTGCTGGGGTTGGTGACGCAGGGGTTTTGAGCGGTATTAGGCACGGCTGTGGCATCGGGTTGAATTGCAACTAACAGCCCGGCGTGTGCGTTGCCATAGGTGCGTTCAGGCTCGTGCAGGCGTGCAGGCGTGCAGGCGTGCAGGCGTGCAGGCGTCCAGGCGTCCAGGCGTCGAGCGACGTGCGACGTGCGGCGGGCGTCGGGCGGCGCAGGCCGCACGTCGTATTCCATAAGCCATACCCGCATCCACCCACGCCCGTCCGCGCATCCTCGCGACGAGGTCCGCACGAATGCCATCGCGGCTGACTGATCCACCGATCGCCTAAAGCACACAAAGGGAAAAGCGAGGCGCTGCGATTCGCATCCCCGGAACGCAGACGCGAACCGGAGCGCGGGAAGAGGAAAAAGGCCCGGACGCCGAAGCGCCCGGGCAAGCCGCCGGATTTCCGGCGACGGAGGTTGCTGCAGACGCCTCGCATGAGCTGCGCGGCGCCGATGTCTGGGTATGTCGATATCGAAACTGCGCCCGATATCGCGGCCGAAGCGCCGATCGCGCAACGACCGACGGGCCCGCGCTCGAAACGAATCGAGCGCGGGCCCGTCTGCGTGCTCAGGCGGCGAGCCGTCTCAGGGACGGCAAGACGCCGGATCGCACGGAATTACTGGCCGAAATAAACCGGCTTGATGTTCGGCTGCGCGTGGCTGCCGGCTTGCGTCGAACCGTTGGTCGATGCGCCGTAGGCCGTGGCTTCAGCCGTGGCGTTCTGTTGCGCGACGCGCGCTTGCGCGGCTTGCAGGTCTTCCGGGTAGTACGGGCTCGACAGGCCCGGGCGATAGCCGGCCTTTTCGAGTTGCACGAGTTCGGCGCGCACCTGAGCGCGGGTCAGCGGCTGGTTCGTGCTCTGTTGAGCGAACGAGAGCGCGGGAGCGGCGAGAACGGTGGCAGCGAGTGCTGCAGCAATCAGGGACTTCATGGTCAACAACCTCCAAAGATTATGTTTCGGACCGTAACAATCGTCTTGCTCGATCCGTTGATGTGACTTTATTGCAGTGCACTTCAAAGATAAATATTGAGATGTGGCAAACATCGTTGCGGAAAGTGAGATAGTCGAGCGAATTTCGGTGCCAGATCGGCGATATTTCATCGGATTCCCTGCGTGCAATGCAACGAAAGCGTGCCGCCTGCGCTCCGGCCTTTTCGGTGAGGCAAAATAGTGCGCATCCGGTCGTGCACTGCAGCGACGGCCCCATCCCTATCCCCATGCCGTTCGAAACCGGCATCGCTCAAGGAGAGCCACATGAAAAACGCACTCGGCCGCCAGGCGCTGATCGCCGCCGCGCTCGCGGGTCTCGCGACGGCGGGCGTCGCGCACGCGGACGACACCGTCAACTGCTACGGCGTCGCCAAGGCCGGCAAGAACGATTGCTCCAGCAAGACCGGCGTGCACGACTGCGCGGGCCAGGCCAAGGTCGATCACGACAAGGGCGACTTCAAGACCATGCCGAAGGGCACCTGCGAAAAGCTCGGCGGCACGCCGGAGCAATAAGGTGCGCTGGACCGCGAAGCCGGCGCGCGGCGTCGGCATCGGCTTGCGGCATGCGCATTACGGCGCGTTCATGCGGGCGTCGGCGGGTGAGGGCGATGGCGTCGATGGCGCGGATGGTGCGGAAGGTGCGAATAGTGCCGATTGGCTCGAAGTCCACAGCGAGAATTATTTCGGCGACGGCGGCTACGATCTGCACGTGCTGGAGACGCTGCGCCGCGACTGGCCTGTGAGTCTGCACGGCGTGGGCCTCGGGCTCGGCAGCGCCGCGCCGCTCGACGAATCTCATCTCGCGCGTCTGACACGTCTCGTCGAGCGCATCGAACCGGCGCTCGTCTCCGAGCATCTGTGCTGGGGCGCGACGCCGCATGCGGCGCTGCACGATCTGTTGCCGATGCCGCTGACTCAAGCCTCGCTCGATCACCTGTGCGCGCGCGTCGCGCGTTTGCAGGACGTATTGCGCCGCCGCGTGCTGATCGAAAACGTCTCGACTTACGTGCGTTTTCGCGGCGACGCCTACGGCGAGACGGCGTTCCTCGCGGAGCTGGCGCGGCGCACCGGCTGCGGCGTGCTGCTCGACGTGAACAATCTCTATGTGAACGCGCGCAATCACGGCGAAGACGCGCTCGACGCGATGGCCGCGCTGCCGCGCGAGGCGGTCGGCGAACTGCATCTCGCGGGGCATCGCGTGACGCCCGCCGCCGTGATCGACGATCACGGCTCGCGCGTCGCGCCGGAAGTGTGGACGCTGTACGAAGCGGCGTTGCAGCGCTTCGGCGCGGTGCCGACCTTGATCGAATGGGACACCGACGTGCCGCCGCTCGACATCCTGCTCGACGAGGCGCGCATCGCGCGCGAGCACATGATGCGTAGCGAGGGCGATGCGCACGCGCATACCGAATTGCCTTCGGCGGTGCGCCCATGAGTACACCGATGAGCGCCGACCGCCCCGACGCCGATATCGACCCCGACACCACGCTGGCCTCGCTGCAAGCGGCGTTCGCCGACGCGCTCGACGATCCCGCCGCCGACGCTGCGCTCGCGGCGCATCTGCGCGCGTGCCATGGCACGCATGAGGTGAGCGCCGCGCGTCTCGGCCTCTATCGCGGCAACGTGCGCGCGGCGCGCCGTCATGCGCTTGCGAGCGCGTATCCGGTGCTCGCGGCGCTCACGGGCGACGCGTATTTCGACGCGCTCGCGCTCGCCTACGCGCGTGCGCATCCGTCGCGCGACGCCGATCTGAACCGCTTCGGCGCGGCGCTGCCCGAGTTCGTCGAGCTTTACGAAAGCGACGCGCGTTACGCGTATTTCGGCGATGTCGCGCGCCTCGAATGGGCGCTGCATCGCGCGGCCTATGCCGCCGACGCCACGCCGCTGAGCGCCGCGCAATGGCAGGCGATCGGCGCCGAACGTCTGATGGGCGCGCGGCTTGCGCTGCATCCCGCATGCACGGCGTTGGCCTCGCGTTTTGCCGCGCTGGCGATCTGGCGCGCGCATCAGCGAGATCCGCACGAACCCGCGCGCGAACATGAACCCGCGGACAACGCCACATGGCCCGCGCGCATCGACGAACCGGGCTGGACGCTCGTGGTGCGCGCGCGCTGGCATGCGCAGCCGCTCGCGCAGACGCACGCGGCGCACGCAGCGTTCGTGGCGCTGCAACACGGCGCGACGCTCGACGAAGCGCTCGAACGCGCGTTCGCCATCGACGCCGGTTTCGATTTCGCCGCGCAATGGCGCACCTGGATCGAGACGGGCGCGGTGACGGGCCTGCGCGATCCGGCACGAATCGACTAGCGGTTAGCGCACACAAAACCGCTTGTTTTGCGGCGCGAAACAGAAGCAAAGGAATCCGAACCAAGATCCAAAGGCAAACGCGGCGCTCGATTGTTCAGTCGATACGAAAAA
This sequence comes from Paraburkholderia tropica, assembly GCF_914484835.1. Taxonomy (GTDB): domain Bacteria; phylum Pseudomonadota; class Gammaproteobacteria; order Burkholderiales; family Burkholderiaceae; genus Paraburkholderia; species Paraburkholderia tropica_A. The sequence goes on along the minus strand of NZ_CAJZAR010000112.1, from coordinate 1,084 downwards.
GCCCGCGAGCGCGCCGCACAACGTGCCTCGCCATGCGCGGCAAACCCCACACGCGGCGCGAATCGCGGACTACACTCGATTGCAAACGGCCTCGCCCGCGCGCCACACCGTCATGATGACCCGCCGACCGAACGTGATGATCGTCATCAGCATCGTGCTGGCCGCCGTGCTCACGGCGGTGGCGGGCTGGGTCATGGCGCAGATGCGCGAGGACGCGCTCGCGAGTGCGCGCGCCTCCGCCTACAACATGGCGCTGCTGTTCGAGCGCGACACGGCGCGCAATCTGGAGATCTACGAGCTTTCGCTGCAGGCCGTGATCGACGCGCTCGACGATCCGCGCCTCGCCACGCTGCCCGACGACATCCGCCACAACGTGCTGTTCGACCGCTCGGCCACGGCGCAGCATCTCGGCGTGATCCTCGTGACGAACGAGGCCGGCGACGTGATCTTCGACTCGCGCGCCTCGCCGCCGCGCGAGGTCAACGTCGCGGACCGCGATTACTTTCTCGTGCAGCGCGATTCGCCGCGGATGGGGCTCTACGTGAGCCGCCCGTTCATTCCGCGCGACGGCCCGGCCAACGCCACCATCGGCCTGAGCCGCCGCATCTCGAAGCCCGACGGTTCGTTCGCGGGCGTGGTGGTCGGCACCATGCGGCTCGACTATTTCCGGCAATTGATGAGCGGCGTGGAGATCGGCGCGAACGGCGTGGTCACGCTCGCGCTCGCCGACGGCACGCTGCTGATGCGCCGCCCCTACGCGCCCGCGATGATCGGCAAGAGTCTCGCCGATTCGGCGCTGCTCCATCGTTTCGAGCACGTCGAGGCGGGCGGGTTTTTCGGCGTCGGGCCGCTCGACGGCGTGCGGCGCTGGTTCGCGTTCCGGCGCGTCGACGGCTATCCGCTCGTGTTCAGCGTCGCGGTGGCGGCGGGCGACATCTACACGGAATGGCGAGCGCGGGCGTGGATCATCGGCTCGCTGACGGCGCTGCTCGACGTGTCGCTGATCGCGCTCGCGATGGTGCTCACGCGACAGTTGCGCCGCCGTGTGCTGCTGGAGGACGAACTGCGCGCGCTCGCGGGCACC
>NZ_CAJZAR010000111.1 GCF_914484835.1 Paraburkholderia tropica | reverse complement strand
GCCGACCATGTAGCGGATGTGCTGCTTCGAGAGTTCGTCGCCGGTGAGATCGACGCAGGGAAAACCGTGTTCGACGAAGGCCTGCGCGATCTGCTGCGACTCGCCGCGATTGCGGATCTGCACGCCGACGAAGATGTGCGCGCGTTCGGCGTCGTCGATGCGGTAGTTGAATTCGGTGACGTTGCGCGTGCCGACCAGTTCGCAAAAACGCTTGAAGCTGCCGCGTTCTTCGGGGATCGTCACGGCGAACACCGCTTCGCGCGCCTCGCCGACTTCCGCGCGCTCGGCCACGAAGCGCATGCGGTCGAAATTCATGTTCGCGCCCGACGTGATCGCGATCAGCGTCTGGCCCGCGACGCCCTCGCGTTCGGCGTACTTCTTCGCGCCCGCCACGGCCAGCGCGCCCGCCGGTTCGAGCACGCTGCGCGTGTCCTGGAAGACGTCCTTGATGGCGGCGCAGAGCGCGTCGGTGTCGACAGTGACGACTTCGTCGAGATACTGCTGACAGAGCCGGAAAGTTTCCTCGCCGACGAGTTTCACCGCCGTGCCGTCCGAGAACAGCCCGACTTCGCTCAGTTCGACGCGCTTGCCCGCCTTCAGCGACTGCGCCATCGCGCACGAATCATCGGTCTGCACGCCGATCACGCGGATCTCCGGGCGCACAGCCTTCACGTAGGCGGCCACGCCTGCCGCTAGACCGCCGCCGCCGATCGGCACGAAGATCGCGTGAATCGGGGCCTGATGCTTGCTGAGGACTTCCATCGCGACGGTGCCCTGGCCGGCGATCACGTGCGGATCGTCGAACGGATGCACGAAGGTCAGGCCGCGTTCTTCCTGCAGGCGGACGGCGTGGGCGTAGGCATCGCTGTAGGATTCACCCGCCTGGACGACTTCAACCGTCGGGCCGCCGTGCGCGCGCACGGCATCGACTTTCGC
>NZ_CAJZAR010000110.1 GCF_914484835.1 Paraburkholderia tropica | reverse complement strand
TCGTCGAACACGGTTTTCCGTGCGTCGATCTCACCGGCGACGAACTCTCGAAGCAGCACATCCGCTACATGGTCGGCGGGCGTTCGCCGCTCGCGCACGACGAGCGTCTGTTCCGCTTCGAATTCCCGGAGCGACCGGGCGCGCTGATGCGCTTCCTCTCGTCGATGGCGCCGAACTGGAACATCAGCCTGTTCCACTATCGCAATCAGGGCGCCGATTACAGCTCGATTCTGGTGGGCATTCAGGTGCCCGCGGCTGAGGATGCGGAGTTCCGCCGCTTCCTCGCGACGCTCGGTTATCCGCATTACGAGGAAACGCAGAATCCGGCGTATCGGCTCTTTCTCGCCTGAAGGCCGACGATCATGGCCGTTTCGCTCACCGACAAGCTGGTCGTCGCGATTTCGTCGCGCGCGCTGTTCGACTTCGAGGAAGAGAACGGCGTCTACGAAACCGGCGACCTGCACGCCTACGAGGCGCTGCAGCGCGAGCGCCTGCACGTGCCCGCGCGGCCCGGCGTCGCCTTCGCGCTGATCCGCAAGCTGCTCGCGCTGAACAACGGCGCGCATCACGTGGAAGTCGTGATCCTCTCGCGCAGCGATCCGATCAGCGGGCTGCGCACCTTCAATTCGTGCCGCGAGCACGGCCTCGACATCCAGCGCGGCGTGTTCACGCGCGGCCGCGAGCCCTGGCATTACCTGAAGCCGCTGAACGCGTCGCTGTTTCTCTCGGCGAATCCCGACGACGTGCGCGGCGCGCTTGACGCCGGATTTCCGGCCGCGCGCGTCTTCCCACCGACCGGCGCAAATTCGGCGACAATGGCGGAACGCAACGCGCAGGAAATACGCGTCGCGTTCGACGGCGATGCTGTGCTGTTTTCCGACGAAGCCGAGCAGATCTTCCAGCGCGACGGCCTGGGCGCCTTCGTGAGCCACGAACGCGACAACCGCGAGCTGCCGCTCGCGCAAGGTCCGCTCAAGCCGCTGCTCGAAGCGCTGCACCGTCTTCAGCATCTCGCCGACGCGAACGCGAAAATGCGCATCCGCACCGCGCTCGTCACGGCGCGATCGGCACCCGCGCACGAGCGCGCGATCCGCACGCTGATGGCCTGGAACATCGAAATCGACGAAGCGATGTTCCTCGGCGGACTCGACAAAGGCCCGTTCCTGCGCGAGTTCGAACCTGACTTTTTCTTCGACGACCAGATCCGCCATTGCGAATCGGCCCGTTCGGTCACGGCGACCGGACATGTGGCCAGCGGCGTGGCGAATCCCGCCGGCGCGGCGTCCCTCACGGGCGCGCCCGGCGTCATTACCGAAACCAGCGCATCATGACTCCCGAACAATCGCCGCTCGGCAAGGCTTCCAGCTACACCGAGCAATACGACGCCAAGCTGCTGTTTCCGATCCCGCGCGCGGGCGCGCGCGAACAGATCGGCATTGGCGCGCAACTGCCCTTCTTCGGCACCGATATCTGGAACGCGTACGAGCTGTCGTGGCTCAATGCGCGCGGCAAGCCGCAGATCGCCATCGCCACCTTCTTCATTCCCGCCGATTCGCCGAACATCGTCGAATCGAAGTCGTTCAAGCTCTATCTGGGCTCGTTCGCGCAGACGGCGTTCGAATCGGCCGACGTGGTGCGCGACACCATCCGGCGCGACGTTTCCGCGGCTTGCGGCGCGACGGTGTCGGTGAAGCTCGATCAGCCGGGCGGGTTCGGCAAGCTGCCGTTCGAGGAATTCGACGGTCTTTCGATCGACCGCCTCGACCTCGACGCCGAGATCTATCACCCGGACCCGACGCTGCTGAAGGCCGCGCAGGACGAGGCGCCGGTGGAAGAAACGCTGGTCTCGAACCTGCTGAAGTCGAACTGTCCGGTGACCGGCCAGCCCGACTGGGGCAGCGTGCAGATTCACTACGTCGGGCCGCAGATCGATCAGGCGGGCCTGCTGCGCTACATCATCTCGTACCGCAATCACACGGGCTTCCACGAGCAGTGCGCCGAGCGCATCTTCATGGACATCCTGCGCGAGTGCAAACCGGAGCGCCTCGCGGTCTACGCGCGCTACACGCGGCGCGGCGGTCTCGACATCAATCCGTTCCGCACGAACTTCAATATGCCGATGCCGGATAACGCGCGGCTCGCGCGTCAATAAGCGCGGTTAGCGCGCAGTTCGCACGCGGTTAGCACGCGGTAGAAAGCACAAAGCGCCGGCTGGACCGGCGCTTTGCTTTTGTACGCGATGAACGTTGATCGTTGAGCGATGACCGACGAACGCGCCGCTCGCCTATTGCTGCGATTGCTGCGACTGCGGCAGCTCGGCCGCGCCCATGCGGCGCGCGATCACGCCCGCGCGTTGCGAGAGATACGGCGAGTTGCGATGTTCGTCGAAATACTTGGGACGCGGCAGCATGACCGCGAGCCGCGCCGACTGCCACGGCGTGAGCTTCGCCGCCGTCGTGCGGTAGTAGTAACGCGCCGCGGCCTGCGCGCCGTACACGCCGTTGCCCCACTCCACCGAATTCAGATAGATCTCGAAGATGCGCTCCTTGTCGAGCAGCGTCTCCAGCATCCACGTGATGATCAGTTCCTGGCCCTTGCGGATATAGCTTTTCTCGCGTGATAGAAACAGGTTGCGCGCCAGTTGCTGCGTGATCGTCGATCCGCCGCGCACGATATGGCCGCGCTTCTTGTTCCGCTCCCACGCCTGCAGGATGGCGTCGGTTTCGTAGCCGTTGTTATTGACGAAGTTGGCGTCCTCGGACGCGATGATCGCGCGCTTGAGATTGCGCGAAATCTGGTCGTACGGCACCCATTGATGCTGGATCGCGAGGTCCGGGCGATCGGCGGCGAGGCCCGCCGCGTCGGTGCGCATGAAGGCCGTCGATTGCGGATCGACGACATTCCACGCGGCGATCTGCGCGAAATAGTAGAACTGCAATGCGATCCACGCGACGCCGAACACCAGCGCCGCGTAGACGATCCAGCGCAGCGCGCCGACGCGCGCTGGCGTGCGCGGCACCTGACGGTTCGTTGCCGCTGTGCGCATGGATCGCGTCTCCCGAGACCGTTGCGGGTGTCAGGCCTGCGCGGCTTGCGCCGCGATCTGCGCGCGCAGCGCGGCGAGCACCGGCGCGCCCGTGGGACGCACGCCGCGCCACACGAAGAACGACTCGGCGGCCTGCTCGACCAGCATGCCCAGACCGTCCGACGCGCGCGCGCCGAGCGATTCGGCGTGACGCATGAAGACCGTCGGCTGGGCGCCGTACATCATGTCGTAGGCGAGCGTGCCCGCGCCGAACGCGCGGTCGTCGCACTCGGGCAGCGCGGCGTCGAGACTGCCCGCCGTCGCGTTCACGATCACGTCGTAGGGTTTCGGGTCCACGGCTTCGGGACCGCCGCCGTTGATCAGGCAGCCGAACGCCTGCGCCGGGCCCGCGAACTGCTCGATGAGCGCATGCGCCTTCTGCGCCGTGCGGTTCACGATGGTGATCTCGCGCGGATGGCATTCGAGCATCGGCAGCACGACGCCGCGCGCCGCACCGCCCGCGCCGAGCAGCAGCACGCGCGCGCCCTTGAGCGAGACGCCCAGATTCACTTCGATGTCGCGAACGAGACCGAAACCGTCGGTGTTGTCGCCGAAAATGCCGTCTTCGTCGAAACGCAGCGTATTCACCGCGCCCGCCGCCGCCGCGCGCGGCGACAGACGATGCGCGAGCGCGTGGGCTTCGAGCTTGAACGGCACGGTCACGTTCAGACCGCGCCCGCCCGCCGCGCGAAACGCCTGCACGTGCTCGACGAAACCATCGAGCGGCGCGAGCAGGCGGTCGTAGTCGACAGCTTCGCCGGTCTCCTGCGCGAATTGCGCGTGGATCGCCGGCGATTTGCTGTGCGCAACCGGATTGCCGACCACGGCGTAGCGGTCGCGATGCGGGGTTGGCGTTGGCGTCTGATCGGCGCTCATGCGCGCGGCTCCGTCTCGTGTTGTTCGGACTGCTGTTCGCCCTGCCCCTCTTGCGCGTCGGCCTCGCCATCGGTGGCGGCGTCCGGCTGACCGGATTCGGCGAGCGCTTCCGCTTCGCTCTGCGCGGAATCGTCGGCGGCTTCGATCAGTTCTTCGTCGTCGCCCGACTCTTCCTCGGCCTGCTCGCCGCTCGTCACGACCGGCGCGTCGAGCACACGCAGCATGCGCACGGACGCCTCGATGGTCAGCTCGTCGATCGACATCACTTCCATCATCAGGCGCGTGCCGCGCGCGTGCACGCCGAGCGCGGGCACGTGCATCAGCAGCGGCACTTCCTCGAAGCGCACGAGATCGTCCTTGACGACCGAAGCCGGGAATTCACGGCGCGGCTCGACACCGCCGTCACCGCGCATTTCCTGCTGGAGCCAGCGCAGGCACCAGAAGTACTCCATGCGGCGCTGGTGATCGGCATAGGCCGTATAGGTTTCGTCGAAGCCCTGCACGACGGCGAACAGATCGGCGTCCTTGGGCTTGAACGGCGCGACCAGCTTGGCGGCCACGCCATGCTCCACGCACGCGAGCAACTGCCACTGGTTCACGAGGTCGACGTAACGGCGCAGCGGCGAGGTGCTCCACGCGTACTGCGCGACGCCGAGGCCTTCGTGCGGCGCGGCGTTGGTCTGCATGCGCGTGCGCTTCGGGCCCGTGGGCGCGCCGAACGCGCGCTGCGTGCGGTAGATGCCCGGCACGCCGTGATCGTTGAGGAACGCGCCCCACGTGGAGTTGGCGAGAATCGCCAGTTCCGCGACGATCAAGTCGAGCGGCGAACCGCGGCGGCGCGGCGTGATGCTGACGTGCTCGCCTTCGACGTAGAAGTTGTAGTCGGTGTTGCGCTGCACTTCGCGGCGCAGACCGTAACCGGCGCGCGCGGCCTGGCGCTTCTCGAACAGCGCCTGCGCGAACGGCCACAGCACGGCGATGTCTTCCTTGTGCGGATACTCGCCCGTGCCGGCCGCGAGCGTCTCTTCCGTCACCACTTCGTCGAGCGTGTTGTGACGCAGATTGCTCTTGACGAACACGCGCTCGGCGCGCGTTTCGGTCGCCACGATTTCCTGCGTCTCGCGGTTCACGATGCTGTAGAGCGAGAGCGCCGGGCGCAGGCCGCCTTCCTTGAGCGTGAACGCGTCGACGAAATCGTCGGGCAGCATGGTGATCTTGTCGCCGGGCATGTAGACCGTCGACAGACGCGCGCGCGCCACCGTGTCGGCCGTATCGCCGCGCGCGATGCCGAGCGCCGGCGCCGCGATGTGGATACCGATGCGCACGCGGCCGTCGGCGAGATGCTCGATCGAGAACGCGTCGTCGATTTCGGTCGTGGTGACGTCGTCGATCGAGAACGCCTGCACGTGTTCGGCGGCGTCCGGCAGATCGTCGGGCAGCGCGCCCACTTCGACCGGCGGGAAGCCCGTGCCGTGCGGGAAGAATTCAGCGAGGAAACGCGCTTCGTGCAGCGCGCGCGGCGACGCGATGCCGCCGCATTCGAGCATCAGGCGCGGCATGGAAATGCCACGCGCGGCCGCGGCCGCTTCGAGCGCCTTGTACTCGATGGTGTTCTTGTCGGGCTTCGTGAGCAGGCCGAGCGCCTTGTCCTTGAGCGCCTCGGGCAGACGGCCCGCCTTCAGTTCGTCTTCGTAGCCGGCCTGCACGAGCGCCTGCTGACGCTTGCGTTCGAGCGACGCGAGCGCCATCTTGAGCTGGTCTTCGGGCGCGCGCTGATACTGGCCGCGGCCCTTGCGGCGGAAGTACACGGGCGAGCCGTGCAGGCGCAGCACGAGCGCGGCGCGTTCGACCGGACCATAGGTCTCGCCGAAGTACTCGCTCGCGAGCGCCGTGTAGGGGAATTCGTCGGACGGCGCGCATTCCCACAGGAAATCGAGGTCGATTTCCTGCGCGGCGGCGTCCGCCTGCTCCAACAGATCGGCGGCGGCGGGCTTCTCGAACTCGATCAGCACGTCTTTCGCGCGCACCTTCGCGCGGCGTCCGCCCGGCAACTCGACCTGAAACGCATCGCCCTGCTTCGACAGCACGCTGCCGGCCTTGAAACTGCCCGATTCCTCAAAGAAAACGTTCACTCAACACTCTCGTCTGACTTGCTTCGACCGCGGGCGCGGCGCGCCCAGACGGTGCTGTATACATATAGGCGTTCGCGCGCGCGGCGCGAACGAAAGACGACGCTCAAGGCGCGTCGCAGAAACGGATCACTTCGTCGACGTAGTCGGCGAATTCGCTGATGCCGTGGTCGCTGCCTTCGATCAGATGCGTCTGCACACCCGGATAGTGCGCGAGCATCTCGCGGTAATCGAGCACTTCGTCGCCGGTCGCGGCGATCAGATAGTAACGCTCGGGCCGGGTGATGCGCGCGACGGCCAGCGCGCGCAGTTCCTGCAAATGGCGCGGCTCGACGACGATGCTGCCGCCGCCGTGCCAGAGCGGCTGTTCGCCGAGATATTTCGACAGATCGCGCTCCGGCACCACGGCCGGATTCAGCAGCACGGCGCGCCAGCCGTGCTTTTCGGCGAGCTGCGTGGCGAAAAAACCGCCCAGCGAGCTGCCGAGCAGCGTGATGCGCTCGCCCGGCCGGGCTTTCTGCGCGATCTCGCGCTCGACCAGTTCGACCGTTTCGTCGGGCGAGACCGGCAGCGTCGGGCACAGCCATTCGTCGGCGCGGCCCAGTTCGGCGAGACGCGCCGCCAGCAGGCGCGCCTTGAACGATTGCGGCGACGAGCGAAAGCCGTGCAGATAGACGATCACGCCGCGCTCCGGTCCGCTTTGGCCGACAGCGCGTCGAGCAGCTTCTGATGCACGCCGCCGAAGCCGCCGTTGCTCATCACGAGCACCTGGTCGCCGGGACGCGCCGCCGCCACGACCGCCTTCACCAGCGTGTCGAGGTCGTGGAACGCGCGCGCCTTCTCGCCGAGCGGCGCAAGCGCGCCCGCGAGATCCCAGCCGAGTGCGTCCTTGCCGGCGGGCGCGCCGTAACCGAATACGAGGTCGGCGTCGGCGAGACTGCCCGGCAATTGCGCCTTCATCACGCCGAGCTTCATGGTGTTCGAGCGCGGTTCGAGCACCGCGAGGATGCGCGTGTTGTCGCGGCCCACGCGCGTGCGCAGACCGGCGACGGTCGTTTCGATGGCCGTGGGATGGTGCGCGAAGTCGTCGTAGACGGTCACGCCGTCGACGCTGCCGCGCACTTCCATGCGGCGCTTGACGTTGCGGAACGACGAAAGCGACTGCGCGGCCTGCGCGGGCGGCACGCCGACGCTGCGCGCGGCGGCGATCGCCGCGAGTGCGTTCTGACGATTGTGCTCGCCCTGGATCTGCCAGTCGACCACGCCCACGCGCTCGCTGTTGTGATAGACGGCGAAGCGCTCGTCCACCGTCACGCCCTCTTCGGCCGGCAGCGCCTGCCAGCCGCCATCGACGCCGAAACGCTCCACGTCGCTCCAGACGCCGCGCGCGAGCACGCGGTCGAGCGCCTCGCTGCGGCCGTTCGAGACCACGCGGCCCACGCCCGGAATCGTGCGCACGAGATGGTGGAACTGCGTCTCGATGGCGGCGAGATCGGGGAAGATGTCCGCGTGATCGAATTCGAGATTGTTCAGCACCGCGGTGCGCGGGCGGTAATGGACGAACTTCGAGCGCTTGTCGAAGAAAGCCGTGTCGTATTCGTCGGCTTCGATCACGAAGAAGCTCGAATCGGTCAGACGCGCCGAGATGCCGAAGTTCAGCGGCACGCCGCCGATCAGGAAACCGGGATTGAGACCCGAATCTTCGAGCAGCCACGCGAGCATCGAGCTCGTGGTGGTCTTGCCGTGCGTGCCCGCCACCGCGAGCACCCACTTGTCGCGCAGCACGTGCTCGCCGAGCCACTGCGGGCCCGAGGTGTACGGCAGGCCGCGATTGAGGATCTCCTCCATCAGCGGATTGCCGCGCGAGACTACGTTGCCGATCACGTACAGGTCGGGATTGAGCTCGGTCTGGCTCGCGTCATAACCCTCGATCAGGCGGATACCCTGCGCTTCGAGCTGCGTGCTCATCGGCGGGTACACGCCCGCGTCGCAGCCGGTGACCGTATGACCCGCGCTGCGCGCGAGCACGGCGAGACCGCCCATGAACGTGCCGCAGATGCCGAGGATATGGATGTGCATAAGCCTGTCGCGCCGCGCGGGCGTCGTGAAAGGGTTACAGGGATGGGGAAAGCAGAACGGCGGCGCCTGGCCGCCGGAGCAAAGAACGCTATTGTACCCGAGCCCCTGCGGCTTTTTCGCCGGGGCTGGCGTACCGGCGCGGGCGTACCGGCATGGGCGCGGCGGCGCGGATATCGCGGCGTGGATGTCACCCGCCACGGGCCTCGCTGCACCGCCGCTCCGCCGCGCGGTGGCCGCCGGGGGCGCTCAACGTTCTCTAGTATGATGGGCGCATGGTTCGCAGATCACATTTCGATCCCCAGCGCGTGCGCGAGGAAATCGCCATCGCGGCAGCACGGATGATCGCCGAAGACGGCCTCGATTACGCCACCGCCAAGCGCAAGGCCGCGCGGCAGGTGGCGGGGGACGCGCGCATCGAAGGCGCCTGGCTCCCCGACAACGATCAGATCGAGGAAGAAATCCGCGAATATCAGGCCCTTTTCATGGGCGAAAGCCAGCCGGCGGTGCTGCGGCGGCTGCGCGAGATCGCGCTCGACTGGATGTTGCAGCTCGCGAAGTTCAATCCCTTCCTCACGGGCGCGGTGCTCAACGGCACGGCGGGCGAGCATTCCGACATCCATCTGCAGATCTTTTGCGACAACGCCAAAGATGTCGCGATCTGGCTGCTGAACGCGAACGTGCAGTACGACGTCTCGGAAACGCGCCACTTCGCCGCACGCGGCTATGTGGAAACGTTGAGCTTCCTCTGGAAGCCGTCGCGCGACGAGGAACCGGTCGGCATCCACCTCGCGCTCTACAATACCGACGACCTGCGCGGCGCCGTGCGCGCCGATCCGCGCGGGCGTCTGCCGCGCGCGGACGCGCGGGCACTCCAGGCGCTGATCGACGAGAGCGGCGCGACCTCCACCACCTGACTCTTAGTGAGCTTGAGCGCAGCAATGAACACGAAACGGATTCTGGCCGGCGTCGCAGTGGCGGCGGTGGCAGCCGGGGGCGGCATTCTGGCGGGACATTATGCGAGCAGCGGCAGCGCCGGAGTCGCCGACGCGGCGTCGGTCACGGGCAAGCAGAACGCGGTCGACCAGCTCTGGTCGGCGGCCGTGACCACGCCCGACGGCAAGCCGCAGTCGCTGTCCATCTATAAGGGCCACCCGATCGTGGTCAACTTCTGGGCCTCGTGGTGCGGTCCCTGCGTCGAGGAGATGCCGGAGCTGTCGGCGCTGCATCGCGAATACGCGAAGAAGGGCATTCAGTTCGTCGGTCTCGGCGTCGATTCGGCGGCGAACATCAAGACTTTCCTCAAGAAAGTGCCGGTCGCCTACCCGATCTACATCGCCGGATTCGGCGGCGCGGACGTGGCGCGCGCGTTCGGAAACAACGCGGGCGGACTTCCTTACACGGTGGTAATCGACGCCAACGGCGCCGTTCGTGCGACAAAATTAGGCCAAATCAAACCGGACGAACTTCGCCGCACGCTCGACGCACTTTGACGCGGTGGAACAAATGGCCGGAGCTTAACGGCCGTACGGTGCAATTTGTCGTGAAAATTGGCGCATTTGGCTGAAGATCGCTGCTTGCGAAAGCAATTCGGCGAACAGAGGGCCTTATCTGCTGTTTGGAAAACTAGACAAATTTCTCTAATCGGCGCTAAAGTTCGCGCAATTCCACGGAAAAAGAAGCGACCATGACGCGACTGCTGGTTCTGCACGGCCCCAACCTCAATCTTCTCGGCACCCGGGAACCGGAGGTCTATGGGCGCGTGACGCTGCCGCAGATCGACCAGGCGCTCGCCGACCGTGCCGCCGACGCCGGCGTGGAGCTGGCGACGTTCCAGAGCAACCACGAAGGCGCGCTGGTGGACCGCATCCAGGCGGCCCGCACGGAACAAACGGATTTCATCCTGATCAACCCGGCTGCGTACACGCACACCAGCGTGGCTATCCGGGATGCGCTGGCAGGCGTGGGCATCCCGTTCGTCGAGATTCATCTGTCGAACGTGCATCGCCGCGAAGCCTTCCGGCATCACTCGTATTTTTCCGACCAGGCCGAAGGTGTGATCTGCGGCCTCGGCTGGAAGGGTTATCTCTACGCGCTCGAGTACGCGCTGGACCGGCTCGCTGCCCGTCCGGCGGCCTGATTCCTGCGCCGGATGACCGACGCACTCTGAAAGACAACACCAATCCCGTGCCGGGACGCTTGCGCCCCGGCACCTCACGTATGCAAAGCAAAGGGGCTGCACCATGGATCTACGTAAGCTGAAGACTCTGATCGACCTCGTCTCCGAATCGGGCATCTCGGAGCTCGAAGTGACCGAGGGCGAAGGCAAGGTGCGCATCGTCAAGAACGCGCCGCCGGTTTACGTGCAGCCGACCGCGCAATTCGCCGCACCGGCGATGGGCGCGCCGATCGCGCCGGCCCACGTCGGTGAAGCCGCAGCGCCGGCCGCAGCCGCCGCGCCCGCCGTGCCGCAAGGCCACGTGGTGACGTCGCCGATGGTCGGCACGTTCTACCGCGCGCCGTCGCCGGGCGCCGACCCGTTCGTCCAGGTTGGCGACACGGTCAAGGAAGGCCAGACGCTGTGCATCATCGAAGCGATGAAGCTGCTCAACGAGATCGAATCGGACGTCGCCGGCGTGGTCAAGGAAATCCTCGTCGAGAACGGCCAGGCAGTCGAATACGGCCAGCCGCTCTTCGTGGTCGCGTAAGCGCGCCACACGCAAGAACGGCCGGCGCGCCGCGCGGCATCGGGTCGACAGAGACCACATCCGCCGCACGAGCGCCCTTCCGCTAGCGCCGCCGCTGCGCGTTCGGTGCCAGGCAAGCAGATGCACTGGCCACCGCAACGCAGCAACGCGGCGCAAGCGCGACCGATACTCGAAGGCAGCCCGCTCGCTTCGTCCTGCGGCGCCCATTGATGAGTCGAATACCCACCATGTTTGAAAAAATCCTCATTGCCAATCGTGGCGAAATCGCGCTCCGCATCCAGCGCGCGTGCCGCGAACTCGGCGTCAAGACGGTCGTCGTCTATTCGGAAGCCGACAAGGAAGCCAAGTACGTGAAGCTCGCCGACGAGGCGGTCTGTATCGGCCCGGCGCCTTCGAACCTGAGCTACCTGAATATGCCGGCGCTCATCAGCGCGGCTGAAGTCACCGACGCCGAAGCGATCCACCCCGGCTACGGCTTCCTCTCGGAAAACGCCGACTTCGCCGAGCGCGTCGAGCAGTCGGGCTTCACCTTCATCGGCCCGCGTCCGGAAACCATCCGCATGATGGGCGACAAGGTCACGGCGAAGCAGACCATGATCAAGACCGGCGTGCCCTGCGTGCCGGGCTCGGAAGGCGCGCTGCCGGACGATCCGAAAGAAATCGTGAAGATTGCGCGCACGATCGGCTACCCGGTCATCATCAAGGCTTCGGGCGGCGGCGGCGGTCGCGGCATGCGTGTCGTGCACACCGAAGCGGCGCTCGTGAACGCGGTCAACATGACCCGCGAAGAAGCGGGCCGCGCGTTCGGCAACCCGCAGGTCTACATGGAGAAGTACCTCGAGAATCCGCGTCACATCGAAATTCAGATTCTCGCGGACTCGCACAAGAACGCCGTGTGGCTCGGCGAGCGCGACTGCTCGATGCAGCGCCGCCACCAGAAGGTGATCGAGGAAGCGCCGGCGCCGGGCATCGCGCGCCGCCTGCTCGACCGCATCGGCGACCGTTGCGCCGACGCCTGCAAGAAGATGGGCTACCTCGGCGCGGGCACGTTCGAATTCCTGTACGAAAACGGCGAGTTCTACTTCATCGAAATGAACACGCGCGTGCAGGTCGAGCACCCGGTCACCGAGCAGATCACCGGCATCGATATCGTGCAGGAACAGATCCGCATCGCGGCGGGCGAGAAGCTCGCGTTCCGCCAGCGTGACATCCAGCTGAAGGGCCACTCGATCGAGTGCCGTATCAACGCGGAAGATCCGTTCAAGTTCACGCCGTCGCCGGGCCGTCTGACCTCGTGGCACATGCCGGGCGGTCCTGGCGTGCGCGTCGACTCGCATGCCTACAATGGCTATTTCGTGCCGCCGAACTATGATTCGATGATCGGCAAGCTGATCACCTACGGCGCGACGCGCGAGCAGGCGATCCAGCGCATGCGTATCGCGCTGTCGGAAATGGTCGTCGAAGGCATCTCGACCAACATTCCGCTGCACCGCGAGCTGATGCTCGACGCCAAGTTCGTCGAAGGCGGCACGAGCATTCACTACCTCGAAAGCCGTCTGGCCGAGCGCCAGGCAGTGAAGAAGGACGAAGCGTAATTCATGAGCTACCGGGAACTGATCGTCGAGCTTGAGCGCGACCGCGCGGAGGAACTCTCCGACGCGCTGCTCGAACTCGGCGCCCTCTCGGTGTCGGTCGAAGACGCCGACGCCGACACGCCCGACGAGCAGCCGCTTTTCGGCGAGCCGGGCCTCACGCCCGAGCGCACCGCGTGGCAGCATTCGCGCGTGATCGCGCTGATCGGCGACGATCAGGATCCCGCGGTGCTGCTCGCGGCCGCGTCGAACGAGCTCGGTCTCGCCGAGCTGCCGAAGTTCGCGCTGCGCGAGGTCGAGGAACAGGATTGGGTGCGGCTCACGCAGTCGCAGTTCGATCCGATTCAGATCGGCCAGCGCATCTGGGTCGTGCCCTCGTGGCACGATGCGCCCGATCCTGCGGCGCTCGTACTCGAACTCGATCCGGGCCTCGCGTTCGGCACCGGCAGCCACCCCACCACGCGTCTGTGCATGGAGTGGCTGGAGCAGCACGTGCAGCCGGGCAACTCGTTGCTCGACTACGGCTGCGGCTCGGGCATTCTCGCGATCCTCGCGCAGAAGTGCGGCGCGAATCCGGTGATCGGCATCGACATCGATCCGCAGGCGGTCGAGTCGGCGCGCCATAACAGCGAACGCAATCGCGCGAACGTCACTTATGGCCTGCCCGACGATCTCCAGGCGGGCGAGTTCGATATCGTCGTCGCCAATATTCTGTCGAATCCGCTCAAGCTGATGGCGTCGATGCTTTCGTCGCGCGTGAAGCCGGGCGGCCGCCTCGCGCTCTCGGGCATCCTCGCGCGTCAAGCCGAGGAAGTCGCGCAGGTCTACGAGCGCTGGATCGACATCTCGGTCTGGCGCGAGCACGAAGGCTGGGTCTGCCTCGCCGGCACGCGCCGCGCGTAAGCGCTTCACATGCTTCATGCGTGTGTATCAAGCACGCATGAAGCACGCATCGCGTCTGATCGTGCCCCACGCGTCTGGCCTGGAGTCGTAGGGCGCCGTGGATTGCCAGTAGAATGACGGGTATCGCCAACCTTCCGGTTCCACGGCACTCATGCTCCTGGCAACGCGCTGTCCCTTCTGCGAAACCGTCTTCCGAATCCAGCCCGCACACCTCGCCGCGCGCCGCGGCCTCGTGCGCTGCGGCCATTGCCAGGAAGCGTTCGACGCATCGGGCAGCCTCTACGAGGTCCCCGAAAACGGCGACTTCTCGCAGGCCGTCCCCGTTGCCGCCGATATCGCCGCGAGCCTGGCCTCGCCGGGTTCGTCGCAGGCGTCCACGGCTGCGGCGGCGGTTTCCGCGCCTGCCTCAGCGCCCGTGAGCGAAGCGGCGCCGCCGGTCGCGCCGGTTGCGCAAGACCAGCCGCACGCACAGGCATGGACGCAGCCGGATGCGCCCGCCGCAAACTTCGCCGCTCAGGAACCCAACGCGCAGCACGCGCCCGACTTCGCCAATCCCGGCTGGAATCCGTGGGCGCCGGTCCCCGACAGCCGCATCGATCCGAATCTTCAGTACAACGCGCAGAATCTGCCGCGTCCCGGCATTGCGCCTGGCGCGACGCCCGGCGTCACGCCCGGTGTCGAACTGAAAAACACGGACGAGGCCAGCGAGCCGTATCTGCCGCGCGAGTTTCCGCCTGAGCAAACCGCACCGGCGGCACCGGCGGCACAGGCCGCTCCGGCAGCCGCACCCGAAGCCGCCGAACCGTTCCCGCCCGCCACGCGCTGGACGCGCGCCGAGCCCGGACTCGCCTCGTCCAACCCGGCCGGGAACGCGCCCGTCGAGCCCTCGCTGGCATCGCACGCCGCCGCCGCGC
>NZ_CAJZAR010000109.1 GCF_914484835.1 Paraburkholderia tropica | reverse complement strand
CGCCGGCCCCGCGCCGCTCGTCCTGCCCGAGCATCCGAAGCTCACGCCCGAACAGGCCGCCGATGAAACCCGCCGCGCGCTCGCCATGCGCGACGACTTCGCGCGCGAGGTGAAGCGCCGTCTGCGCGTGCCGATCGCCGAGCAGCGCGCCTACGGCCAGCGCCTGCAAGCTGCGCTCGACGAGAAAGACCTCGGTGAGCTGGCGGGCGAGTACGTCATCCTCGTCGATCGCGCTGCCAACGTGCAGGCACTTTTCATCTACTTCCGCGCGATGCCGGAGGATTCCTGGCAGATGGTCGGCGCGTCGCCGGTCGCGACCGGCCGTCCCGGCGAATTCGATCACTTCCTCACGCCGCTCGGCGTGTTCGAGCACACGCCGTCGAACATGGACTTCCGCGCCGAAGGCACGATGAACCAGAACGGCATTCGCGGCTATGGTGCGCGCGACATGCGCATCTACGATCTGGGCTGGGTTGATGGCGAGCGCGGTTGGGGCAAGGGCGGCGTCTCGCCGATGCGCTTCCAGATGCACGCGACCGATCCCGATCGTCTGGAGCCGCTACTCGGCATCCGCCATTCGAAGGGCTGCGTGCGCATTCCGTCCACGCTGAACCGTTTCATCGATCATCACGGCATCATCGACGCCGAGTATCAGGCGCTCGTCGAGTCGGGCAAATCGCTTTGGGTGCTGCACTCGGATCGGCAGATCTCGCCGTGGGCAGGACGTTTCATCGTCGTGATCGATTCGGCGCGCAAGGCGCGGCCCGGCTGGGCGCCCGCGCCCGGCGCGAAGGCGCACGCGCAGGTGCCGAAGGGCGGCGATACGGCGGATTGATGCGTTGAGGCGTGCGCTTCACGACACGCGCGGCGTGGCTTCCAGCCCGCCGCGCGTGTCGTTTTGGGGAAGCGGTCGTGGCGGCGGAACGGTCAGCCGCGCCGCGCGATCAGCACGCCCGCGAGCGCCACGCCGAAACCCGCGATCTGGATCGGCGCGAGCGTCTCGCGAAACAGCAGCCAGCTTTCGAGCGCGGCCAGCGGCGGCGCGAGGTAGAGCAGCGCGGTGGCGCGCGCGGCATCGCCGTGCCGCACCATCCAGACGAGCAGCGTCACGCCCGCGCCCGAGAGCATCGCGATCCCCCACGCGAGCGAAATCCACAAGGTCGCCGAGCCGATCCAGCGATGTTCGCCGAGCGCGAGCGCCAGCAGCGCCGCGACGATCGCCGCGCCCGCGTTCTGCACCGCGCTCGCGCTGCGGATATCGGCCTGGGCGAGCGAGGTCTTTTGATACAGCGTGCCCGCCGTGATCGCGCCGACCGCGAGCACCGCGACCACGACCACCAGCAGCGGATTTGCGTGCGCGCCGGCCGGATCGGCGCTGGCGGTGGCGGTGGCGGTGGCGTGGAAGGCGGCGCTGAGCTTCGGCATCAGCACGAGCACGACGCCCGCGAGACCGAGCGACATGCCCTGCCAGCGCCGCATCGAGATGCGTTCGCCGAACAGCGGCGCGGCGAGCGTGGCCGTGAGCAGCGGCTGCAGCGCGCCGAGCAGCGCCATCACGCCCGCGCTCAGCCCTTGCGCGACGGCCCAGTAGCCCGCGCCCAGATACACGCCTTGCAGCAGCGCGCCCGCGAACAGATGCTTGCCGATCTCGCGTCCGCGCGGCCAGGGCGCGCGCATCGCCAGCGCGACGCAGGCGAACAGCGCGGCCGTGCCCGCGAAGCGCGCGAGCAGAAACAGATTGGGATCGGCGTAGGGCGCAATGGCGCGGGCGACGACGAAACCCGTCGACCACAGGACGACGAAGAGGGCGGGAGCGAGCGAGGCGAGCATCGGCTTTGAGGACGCGGGCGCGCGCCGCGGGGCGGCGCATCGGGTTCGAGAGGCCCGGAGTATCGCGCGGCGCGGCGGTGGCGGTCTTGTTCAGGACTGCACTGGTGGCGTGTTCCGGCGAATCGCAACTAACAGCCAGTTCTGCGCGGCGAGGTCAAGCGAAAAGGGCGAAACGCTGGCGGAGACGCTGCCGCCACAAAAGCAGCAGCCGTCATTCAGCCGCTACTCAGCCGTCATTCAACCGACATTCAGGCGTGGTTCAGGCGTCATTCAACCGACTCTCGCGCCAAATCTAGAACGCAACCAGCGTCGCGGCCACGCCGATAAACGCACCGCTGAGCGCGCACGCGATCAGCAGCGTGCGCGTGCGTCGATGTTCGCGGCGCAGCGCCTTCAGCATCCCGGCCGATGTCGTCGTTTGCGCGCCGGGCTGTCCATGCGCCACGTTCGCATGCCGATTCATGAAGTGATAAATCAGTTGCGGCACGCGCGGCGCGATCTGCGCGAGATGCGGCAGTTCCTGCGAAAGCCGCTTGATCCAGCCGTGATGACCCAGATCGCGACGGGCGATGTCGCCGAGCGTCGATCGGGCGATGCTCCACGCATCGATGCCCGGATGCATCGTGCGCGCGAGCGCTTCGGCTTCGCCGAAGGCGCGCTGCGCGGCGACGAGACGCGGCGACACCTCGCCGCCGAACGGCTGCACCGCATGCAGCAGATGATGAAACAGCGCGCCCGCGCTGCGCTCGCTCGAATCGTCCGCGAAGTGCGCTTCGCTGCGCGTGCGCAGTTCCGCTTCGATGCGTTCGGTGCGCGCGTGCGCGGGCACGTGGCCCGCGTGGTGATGCAGCTCCGCGAGCCGCGCGTAGTCCTGGTCGAACAGCGCCGTCGCGCCATGCACGAAGAACTCGCGCTCGGGCGAGGACAGGCTCGTCATCAGCGCGGCGCTCGCGAAGATCAGGCGTCCGCGCGTCTCGGGCTCGACGCTGACGGCCACGCGGCGCGCATCGAGGGCCGCGTGAAAGAAGCCGTGCTCGAAGGCCTGCTGCGTGACCACTTCGATCAGATGCGCGGCCACGCTCGCGGCGTTGATGCGATGCTCGGCGAGACCCACGACGTCGGTCGCGCGCACCGTGTCGACGTGCTGCACCGCGAGCGTGTGCGCGGTGCACAGTTCCCAGATCACATCGGGCACGAGCACGCGCTTGTCGTCGGCGAGATGGTGGCCGCTCTGGCTCAGGTTCGCGGCCTGGGCACGCAGATCGAAGCGGCGCTGCAAGTCATCGCGCAGCGTTTGCGCGAGCGCGCGCAATTGCAGCCGGCGCGCGCCGCCCGAAAGCCGTTCGAGCCAGCGCGCGACGCCGCATAGCAGCGCGGCGTCGTCGTCGACTTCTTCGGCCTGGTGCGTACGCAGCAGGCGCACCGTCACCAGATGATGTCCGTTGATGGGTTCGACGAGGCGCGCGACGTGAGTCTGCTCGCACCAGCCGTTGTGGCAGGGCGTGGGATCGATCCACGCGAGCAGCGTCTGCGGCGGCTTGCCGAAGGCGCGGTGCAGGGCCGCATCGAGTTCGGCGCCGGCCAGCGGCGCTTCGAAATGCTCGATCGACTCGATGGCGTCATGCAGCGTGATGGTGGCGAGTTCGGGCCGTGCGGCGAGCGTCTGCGCGAAGGCGCCCGCGATCGGCGCGAGCTTGGGCAGCGCGCCCGAGAGACGCGCGGCGAGGCGCTCGTCCTCGCGCATGCGCGCCGCGAGCGAGAGGATCCAGTGCAGCTTGTGATGCTCGGGCGCCGCGAGCCAGATCAGTTTGATGCCGTAGCGCAGCGCGCAAAACAGGAGACGCAGTTGACGAAGTCGTGCAAGCATGAAGTCGGCTGTCGACGAAACAGGGGCCGTCCGGCGCCCGGACGGCCACACGAGATTAGCAGGGATGACCGCGCGATGGCAGTGCCGGTTTTGCCTGGTGCGTCGGCCTGATCCGCAGCGCATGGCCTGCGCCACGGATCGCCGCCGCGCGGCCCGGCCCGTCGCCATGCGGTCGCGTAATACAATACGGCGGCCTTTTCAGATTTCCACGCGCGCCGCGCGCCCCACCCAGATGCTCGCAGAACAACGTCACCAATACATCCTTTCGCAAGTGAACCGGAACGGCGCGCTCTCGGTGGCGGATCTCGTGCGCGAGCTGCGCGTCTCGCGTGAAACCATCCGCCGCGATCTCAACACGCTCGCGGGCCGCGGACTGCTCGTCACCACACACGGCGGCGCGTTGTCGAGCGATCGCAGCGAGCCCGATCTCGATGTGCGCGAGGCCGCCAACGCCAGCGCCAAGCGCGCGATCGGCGAGCGCGCAGCAGAGTTCGTGCCCGACGGCGCGTCCGTCATCATCGATTCGGGCAGTACGACGCATGCGCTCGCGCGCGCGCTCACGGACCGCCATCGCCTCACGGTCTATACGAACGACTGGCGCATCGCGCTGCTGCTCGGCCGCCGCAACGAAAACCGCGTGACGCTGCTGGGCGGCGAGCTGTCCGATCACGAGGAAGCCACGTTCGGCCTCGATACCGTGCAGCAACTCTCGCAATATCACGCCGATTACGCCTTCGTCGGCGCGGGCGGCATCACCGCCGACGGCTGGCTCACCGATTACTCGCGCATGGTTTCCGAGGTGCGCAGCCGCATGCTGCTGGCGGCGGCCTGTGCGATCGTGGTCGCCGACCACTCGAAGTTCGGCCGCATGACGCCGGTGCGCATCAACGGCTTCGAACGCGCGCGCTACGTCATCACCGAACTCGCGCCGGACAAGACCGTCGCGCGTGCGATCGAGGCGCGCGGGCCCGAACTCGTCATCGCCTGATTTTTCCCGCCGCCGCTTTCTCCTTTTCTGCCTTTCCCGCCTTGCCGCCGCGCCGCGCTTTGATGCCGCGCGGCGCATTCCGCATCGCCTTTTACGCCCTTCCACGGTGATATCCGCGCACTCGCGCGGGGCATGCGTGCGTCCATCGATATGGGGATTTTTGGCGAATTGTGGAATTTTTTGACAAACGCCACAATCGTCATGGCCCTGTCACGAAAACCTGTGATTCTTGCCGGGCCCGTTCAGACGGGGCCGGCGCGCGATCAGGAGCACCACAGGGACGCCTCCTGGCGTGCTGTCCGGCTCGACGTCCCGGAGCGGCGACGACGGATTGCAGACAATCTGCAATCCGCGCGGCGCACCGGACGGGCATGGCTGGCGGCGCAGTCCGCCGACGTTCGATTGATCTGCGATCGACGACACGATCGCTGACACGACCAATGACACATACGCATCGGGTATCCCCGAGCCAATGGTTTTTGCCTTCGGAGAGTGACATGAACCACAGGAATTCCCATCGCGCCGGTTTTGCACGCAAGGCGCTGCCGATGCTGGCCGCCGCGGCGATGCTTCAGGGCGTCGCGCTGAGCGCCCATGCCGCCGGCGCGGTCGTGCTGTACACGGCCGACGGCCTCGAAAATCTCTACCGCGACGTGCTGCCGGCCTTCGAAAAGCAGGAAGGCGTGAAGGTCAACATCGTGACGGCGGGCAGCGGCGAAGTCGTGAACCGCGCGAACGTCGAAAAGGATGCGCCCAAGGCCGACGTGATCGTCACGCTGCCGCCGTTCATCCAGCAGGCGCAGCAAAGCGGCCTGCTGCAGCCGTACCAGAGCGTGAACTACAAGAACGTGCCGGCCATCGCCAAGGCGACGGACGGTTCGTGGGCGACGTTCGTGAACAACTACTTCTCGTTCGCGATCAACCCCGAAGTCGTCAAGACCCAGCCGAAGACCTTCGCCGATCTGCTGCACCCGGACTATTCGGGCAAGGTCGCGTACTCGAACCCGGCCACGGCCGGCGACGGCATGGCCGTGATCATCCTCACGACTTCGCTGATGGGCGAGGACAAGGCGTTCGACTATCTGAAGAAGCTCGAACAGAGCGCCAAGTTCCACACCAAGGGCACGGGCTACCTCGACGTGCTGCTTTCGCGTAACGAAATCTCGGTGGCGAACGGCGACCTGCAGATGGATCTCGACGACGCGGCCAACGGCGGTCTCTCGCTCAAGCCGATCTTCCTCGCTGCCGACGCGAACAGCCATCCGACCACGTTCCAGCTGCCCTACGCGATCGGCCTGATCAAGAACGGTCCGAACCAGGCGGCGGGCAAGAAGCTGATCGACTATCTGATGTCGACGGACGTGCAGGCGAAGGTGCCGGACATCTTCGGCATTCCGGGCCGCACGGACGTGGCGCTCACGGGCAAGAACGGCGAAGTCGTCAAGCAGGCGATCCAGGGCGTCAAGCTGATTCCGGTGGACTGGAACCAGGTGATGGCGAAGAAGGCCGGCTGGACCACGCGCTGGAAGAATGAAGTGATCGGCTCGTCGGGCAAGCAGGTCGAAGTCGTCAAGCCGCAATAAACGTGGCTCGCTGCGCGCGGCCGCCTCGCGGGGCCGCGCGCGCATGCATTGAGTCATACGTGGAGATGAACCGGTGAATACCGCAACCCTGGCGTCGGCCGACCTGGCCCGCGCGATGCCGGACGTGTCCGGTCTAACCGATACGGCGGCCGTGGCCGGCGTGCAGATCGATCGTCTGAGCGTGCGCTTCGGCGCGCGCACGGTGCTGAACGACCTGTCGCTCACGATCCGGCGCGGCGAACTGCTGACCGTGCTGGGCCGCAGCGGCTGCGGCAAGACCACCTTGCTGCGCTTCATCGCGGGCTTCATCGAAGCCGACGGGCTGGCGGGCACGCTGACCGTTGCGGGCCGCGACCTCACGCACGTGCCGCCGCATCAGCGCAACCTGGGCTTGCTGTTCCAGAGCTATGCGCTGTTCCCGCATCTGTCGGTGTTCGAGAACGTCGCGTTCGGGCTGAAGGCGCGCCGCGTGCCGTCGCGCGAGATCGCGCGGCGCGTGGCCGATGCGCTCAAGCTCGTGCAACTCGGCGATCAAGGCCACGTGATGCCCGCGCAACTCTCGGGCGGCATGCAGCAGCGCGTGGCGCTGGCGCGCGCGCTCGTGATCGAGCCGGACGTGCTGCTGCTCGACGAACCGCTTTCGGCGCTCGACGCCAATCTGCGCGCTTCGGTGCGCAGCGAACTCAAGGCGCTGCACGAGCGTCTGCCCGACCTGACGATCGTCTGCGTGACGCACGATCAGGACGACGCGCTGGTGCTCTCCGACCGCACGCTGCTGATGCGCGACGGCCGCATCGCGCAGCTCGGCACGCCGCAGGAACTCTACGACACGCCGAACGACGCGTACGTAGCGCGCTATCTGGGTGCGGCGAACCTGCTGCCGCCCAGCGTGGCGTTCCCGGTCGGCGACGCGCGTCACGACGTGCGCGACAAGCTCGCCTGCCTGCGTCCCGAAAGCCTGCGCATCGCGCCGCTCGGCGAAGGGCAGTTGCACGGCACGATCGAATCGGTCGAATGGTATGGCTCGGTGCTTTCCGTGCCGGTGCTGCTCGACGCGATGCCGAACGAACCGGTGCTCGTCACCATGCAGCGCGGCCACGGCATCACGCCGGAGAAAGGCATGCGCGTCTCCCTGCGCTACGAGGCTGACGATGTCGTCCTTATCCACCCCTGATTCGAGCGCGGCGGCGGCTGCGCCGTTCGCCTTGCCGGGCGCCGACGCCCACGCGGCCGCCGTGCGCCGCCGCGAGCGCCGCGCGCAATGGCACATCGCGTTTCTTCTCGTGTTCGTGCTCGGGCCGCTCGTGGTGTATCCGCTCGTGCGTCTGGTGCTGCTGAGCCTCACGGGCGCGCATGGTCTGGGCTTCGGCGCCTACGCGAGCTTCTTCGGCAACCCGGATTCGCGCGGCGTGATCGGCACGACGCTGTGGATCCTGTTTCTGAGCGCGGGCCTCGCGTCGCTGCTCGGCGTGGCGATCGCGGCGATGCTGTTCTTCAAGCCGTTTCCGGGCGCGCAGCTCGTCACGCGCTTTCTCGAACTGTTCGTGGCGTTTCCGTCGTTTCTGGTCGCGTTCACGCTGATCTTTCTGTACGGCTCGCAGGGCTCGGTGAGCATCGGCTTGCAGCGCCTGTTCCATCTGCAATCGCCGCCGCTCGATTTCCTGTTCGGCATCGGCGGCGTGGTGCTCGCGGAAGTCGTTTTCTACGCGCCCTTCGTGGTGCGCCCGACGCTCGCCGCGTTCTCGCTGCTCGACATGCGGCTGATCGAAGCCGCGCGCAGTCTCGGCGCGAATAACCGCATGGTCGCCGCGCGCGTGATCCTGCCGCTCGCGTGGCCGGGCATCGCCGCCGGCACGATCCTGTGTTTCCTGCTGACGTTCAACGAGTTCGGCATTCTGCTCGTGCTCGGCAGCGCGCATCTCGTCACGCTGCCCGTCGCGATCTATAGCTCGGCGACCGTCGATCTCGACTTGCCGACCGCCGCCGCGGGCGCGGTCGTGATGCTCGCGATGTCGCTGTCACTGTATGCGCTGTATCGGCGCGTGAATCGACGCAGTCACGGAGGCGCGCGCAATGTCAACTAATCCGGTTAGCGAAGGCGCGAGCGTCGCGCTGCCGCCGAAGCATCTGCGTGCGCGGCCCGTCGAGCGCAGTTTCGTATCGCGTTTTGCGGGCGGCGTGCTGCTCGCGCTCGCCGCGCTGCTGTGCTTCTGGTTGTTCGTGTTGCCGGTGATCGTCGTCGCGCTGTCGAGCGTGGCGTCGCACTGGTCGGGCACGATCCTCCCCGATGGCTACAGCACGCGCTGGTTCGAGCGGCTCGGCTCGACCGATTTCGACGCGCTCGCGACGAGCCTCGAAGTGGGCTTCGGCGTGGCCGTGCTCGGCACGGCGCTCGGACTGTGGCTCGCGCTGGCGCTCGAAGGCCGCGACCGCAAGGGGCTCGGCGCGGTCGTCGATACGCTCGCGATGGTGCCCAACGGCGTGCCGAGCGTGGTGCTCGGTCTCGCGGTGCTGATCGCCTATCACAAGGCGCCCGTGGATCTGTCGAGCTCGGCGGCCATCGTCGTGTTCGTGCAGCTCGCGCTGGTGTTGCCGTTCTGTTATCGCTGCGCCTCGGCGGCGTTGCGTCCCGAGCTGACCGTGCTGCGCGAAGCGGCCGCGAGTCTCGGCGCGCCGCCCGCGATGGTGCTGCGCCGCGTGGTGCTGCCGCAGCTCGTGCCCGCGATCCGCGCGAGTCTCGCGCTGGGTTTCGCGCTCTCGCTCGGCGAACTGGGCGCGACGCTCACGGTGTATCCGCCGGGATTCCAGACGGTGCCGATCGTCGTGGTCGGCGCGGTCGAGCGCGGGTATTACCTGCCGGCATCGGCGCTGTCGCTGATTCTGCTGATCGTGTCGCTGGCGGCGCTGCTGCTGATCGCGGCGCGCGTGCCGCGTCGGCGTGCGGCCTGAGTCGATGAACGCACGATGGCTCGACGCGCCGGACAAGCGTGCCGGGCGCGATGCAAGGGAACGACGCGAAGTGCGTAACGAAGACGAGACGAGCGTGTCGAAAGACGGACGCGATGAAGCGCAGGCGGGGTCTCGGGCGCAATCTCAGGCGCAGTGGGGCGGGGCATCGTCACTCAGCGCCGCGACTACGCCGATCGCACCGATTGCTCCGATTGCACTGTTACGCCAGCATTCGCTGACCGATCTGGTGCGCGACGAGATCGAGCGCTGTATCGCGGGCGGTCAGCTCGAACCGGGCGCGAAGCTCGTCGAAGCCGAATGGGCGGCGCGTCTGCAGGTGTCGCGCGGTCCGGTGCGCGAGGCGTTCCGCGCGCTCGAACAGGCGGGTCTCGTGCGCAACGAGAAGCATCGCGGCGTGTTCGTGCGCAGCGTCTCGGACGCGGAGGCCGCCGAACTCGCGGCGCTGTGCACGGTGTTGGAGGAAGCGGCGTGCCGCACGCTGGCGGCGCGTATCGACGCGGCCCAGGTCGCCGATCTTCGCGCGCGGCTCGATCTCATGCGCGACACGCTCGCTCATATCGACGACGACACGCACTACGCGCGGGCGCGCGAGGCGTTTCGCGACGCGCTGGTGGCGGCGGCGGGCAACGGCAAGCTGCACGAGGCGTATCGGCGCGCGGTGCGCGAGTGGCGGCTGTCGCCGCGCGATGCGTTGACGGACGCGGCGCGCGAGCGGTCGTATGCGCGGCATCGGGCGATCCTGAATGCGCTCGCGTCGCGCGACGCCGAGGAGGCGGCCGCGCTGATGCGCGCGCAGGACGAGTTTGTATAGACGAAGGCGGCGGCGCGGGTGGTGCGGCTGTTGTCGTCGCGATCGAGAAAAGGATGGAGAAGCATGGCACTGAGTCTGGACGATATTCGCAGCCTGTTCGAAACGCACGGCGAGCAGGCCTATAGCGGCGAGCCGGTGACGCAGCTCGAACACGCGCTACAGAGCGGCGCGCTGGCCGAGGAAGAGGGCGCGAGCGACGAACTGGTGGCGGCCGCCTTTCTGCACGACCTCGGGCATCTGCTGAACCATCAGGGCGAAACGCCGACGGCACGCGGTATCGACGACCTGCATCAATACTATGCGCTGCCCTTCCTGCGTCCGGTGCTGCCCGATGCGGTGCTGGAGCCGATCAAGCTGCACGTCGATGCGAAGCGCTATTTGTGCGCGACCGACGACGCGTATTTCAGTTGCCTCTCGGCGGACTCGGTGCGCAGCCTGCAGCTGCAAGGCGGTATTTTCGATGCGGAGACGGCGCGCGAGTTCGCATCGCGTCCCTACGCCGACGATGCGGTGCGCCTGCGCCGCTGGGACGATCTCGCCAAGGTGGCGGGCAAGCCGACGCCCGATCTCGATCACTATCTGCGGATCGTCGAGCGAGTGATGGCGCGCCACGCCTGACATATCAAAAAAGCGCTTGCAATATGTCATCTGCATGACTAGAATTCGCCTCCTTCGCAATTCACTGTCACTGACAGCGCAGCGCGAAGCCCGCGACGAGAAACCCGCGGGTCGGTTCGGCAACAAGCTTTTAAACGGCAACGTAAAAAAAGAAGTTGACGAAACGAAAAAGAGCCTTCATAA
>NZ_CAJZAR010000108.1 GCF_914484835.1 Paraburkholderia tropica | reverse complement strand
CGTCTCGCGCGCGAGCGGCGCGTGCGCCAGCCACTCGATGCGCAGCGGCCCGCCGCCGAACAGCCGCTCACTGAGCACGACCAGCGTGATGCCGCGCGCGCTCACGTCCACGCCCGCCCCAAAGCGGCGCGCATTCAACAACAGCGGATTGAGCAAGCTCATCGCATTCCTCCCGTGTGCGTTGCGCCGCGAACCGTTCGTGGCGCCTTGCTGGGATTGTGCGAAGGGTCCGATCGCGCGAACACTCGGCCAAACGGCCAATCTCGCGTCGAATCCGACCTGGATGCTTCTCCGCGCCACGAGACGCGGCTAGAGTGAGTCATCTGTCCCGCTGCGTTGGTGCTGCGTTGGTGCCGTGCCGGTGCTCTCCTGGCACCGTCCCGCACGCGTGCCGCGCGCCGGGAACGAACCCACACGACCCGCCTCAAGCGCCGCGTAAGCTTTCCGAAAGCGCGCGGAACGCACGGCTATAATCGCGGGACTGTTTTTTCGGTAACCGTATGCAAGACGCCCAGCCTCCTTCGTCCGCTCCGTCCACGCCGCCGGAGCCGCCCGCCCCGACCAGGCGCAAGCGGCCCTGGTGGGCCAAGCTGCTGATCGGCTTCGTCGTGCTGATCGCGGGCGGCGCCGCGTGCGTCGCGCTCGTGCTCGGCTACGCGCTGATCGTCGCCACGCCGAATCTGCCGTCGCTCGACGCGCTCACCGACTACCGGCCGAAAGTGCCGCTGCGCATCTACACGCGCGACCACGTGCTGATCGGCGAATTCGGCGAGGAGCGGCGCGATGTCGTCCATTTCCGGGACGTGCCGGACAATCTGAAGAAAGCGATTCTGGCGATCGAAGACTCGCGCTTCTACGAACACGGCGGCGTCGACCTCACGGGCATCGCGCGCGCGGGCATCGTCGCGCTGACGAACGGCCATGCGTCGCAAGGCGCGAGCACCATCACCATGCAGGTCGCGCGCAACTTCTTCCTGTCGAGCGAGAAGACCTACACGCGCAAGATCTACGAGATGCTGCTCGCCTACAAGATCGAGTCGAAGCTCTCGAAGGACCAGATCCTCGAGGTCTACATGAACCAGATCTATCTGGGGCAGCGCGCCTACGGTTTCGCGAGCGCCGCGCGCGTGTACTTCGGCAAGGATCTGAAGGACCTCACGCTCGCCGAATGCGCGATGCTCGCCGGGCTGCCGAAGGCGCCGTCGGCGTATAACCCGGTCGTCAATCCAAAGCGCGCGAAGGTGCGCCAGGAGTACATCCTGGAGCGCATGCTGGAGTTGCACTACATCACCCAGCAGCAGTACGACGACGCCGCCGCGCAACCGCTGGTCGTGAAGGGCCAGGGCAAGGAATTCAGCGTGCACGCGGAGTACGTGGCGGAAATGGTGCGTCAGATGATGTACGCGCAGTACCACGAAGAGGCTTACACGCGCGGTCTGAACGTGGTCACGACCATCGATTCCGCCGACCAGGACGTCGCCTACCGCGCGCTGCGCAAGGGGCTGATGGATTACGAGCGGCGTCACGGCTATCGCGGCCCGGAAGCCTTCATCGACCTGCCCGCCGACGCCGACGACCGCGAACAGGCCATCGACGACGCCCTGATCGAGCACCCCGACAACGGCGAACTCGTCGCGGCCGTGGTCACCTCGGCGAGCCCGAAGGAAGTGCAGGCCACCTTCATGGACGGCAACACGGCCAGCATCACCGGCGACGGCCTGCGCTTCGCGCAGTACAACCTCTCCGCGCGCGCGCAGCCTTCGCAGAAGATCCGCCCGGGCGCGATCATCCGCGTGGCACGTAACAACGCGGGCGAATGGTCGATCACGCAGTTGCCGCAGATCGAGGGCGCGTTCGTCTCGGTGGTGCCGCAGGACGGCGCGATCCGCGCGCTGGTGGGCGGCTTCGACTTCAACAAGAACAAGTTCAACCACGTCACCCAGGCGTGGCGCCAGCCGGGTTCGAGCTTCAAGCCGTTCATCTATTCGGCGTCGCTCGACAAGGGGCTCGGACCGGCCACCGTCATCAACGACGCGCCGCTGTTCTTCAGCGCGGCCGAAACCGGCGGCCAGGCGTGGGAGCCGAAGAACTACGGCGGCGGCTTCGACGGCCCCATGACCATGCGCACGGCGCTCATGAAGTCGAAGAACCTCGTGTCGATCCGCATCCTCAACCACATCGGCACGAAGTACGCGCAGCAGTACATCACGCACTTCGGTTTCGACGCCGAGCGTCATCCGGCCTATCTGCCGATGGCGCTGGGCGCGGGCCTCGTCACGCCGTTGCAGATGGCGGGCGGCTACGCCGTGTTCGCGAACGGCGGCTATCGCGTGAATCCGTATCTGATCGCCGAAGTCACCGACCAGCGCGGCATGGTGGTCGCGCAGGCGCAGCCGCTCGTGGCGGAACAGAACGCGCCGCGCGCGATCGATCCGCGCAACGCGTACATCATGAACAGCCTGCTGCAGAGCGTCGCGCAGCGCGGCACGGGCGCGAAGTCGAACGTCCTCAAGCGCACCGACCTCGGCGGCAAGACCGGCACGACCAACGATTCGCGCGACGCGTGGTTCGCGGGCTATCAGCACACACTCGCGGCCATCGCGTGGATCGGCTACGACAATCCGCGCAGCCTCGGCGATCGCGAAACCGGCGGCGGCCTCTCGCTGCCGGTGTGGATCGACTACATGCAGAAGGCGCTCAACGGCGTGCCCGAGTACAAGATGCCGATGCCCGACGGCATCGTCACGCTCGGCGACGAACTCTATTACGCCGACGCCACGCCGGGCCACGGCTTCGTCTCCACGGTCGGCATCAGCCAGGCGGCGCTCGACGCGGCGGCGAGCGGCGAACAGGGCGCGCAAGGTTCGGCCGAGAGCGAGCCCGCGCACGTCAACGCGCAGGAGAAGGAAGACATCATGAATCTGTTCCGCAAGCACTGATTCATCCCGATGCTGCAAACGCAAAACGGGCACCCGAGGGTGCCCGTTTTTCTTGATGCGGCCGCTACAGCTTCACAACCGCGTCAACGCAGATTCACGGCGTGAACGTCACCGTCTCGCCCGCCTGCTCCGTCGAGTACGCGGTGAGCGCCGAGAAAAACTCGGTGCCCGTGCGCGTGTCGAGCCACTGCTCGTCGATGAAACGGTAGTGGAAACCGCCCGCTTTCGCGGCGATCCAGATCTCCTTCATCGGCGGCTGCAGATTCACGATGATCTTCGAGCGATTCTCGAATTCGAGTGTCAGAACGTTGCCGCTGCGCTCGAGCTCGATATCGGCCCCGCTCGCGTCGACACCGCGCTCGACGGCCGCCAGCACGGCCTCCGCGCGGCTCAGGTAGTCACTATCTGCCATGCTAAACTCCACCGGTTAATCATTCAGGGACAATTATGCGTGTCAATTCCAGGATGCGCGCTCTGGCATCCCGCATCTCGGCGTCCGGCGCGATTCTAACGGCTTTCGCGATCGGCGCCGCGTCGCTCGCGGGTTGCGGCCAGAAAGGGCCGCTCTACATGCCCACGGTGCCGCCGCTCCCGCAGAAACCGAATTTCGAAACGCAGCCCGACGACAACGCGCCGAACGCGGCATCGGGCACGCAGGCCGACTCGGTGCCCGATACCACCGGCACGCCGCTGTCGCTGTCGACCGACCCTGAACTGAATTCCGCGCCCGCGGCCGCCAGCGGCGCGCAAGCGGCCTCGGCCGCCGCGCCCGCTCAATAGCACCGACCCAACCAGACGCTCGCATGACCCAGCCCGCTTTTCATCGTGTCGACGGCACGCTTTTCGTCGAAGGCGTGTCCGCCGCCGACCTCGCCGCGCAGCACGGCACCCCGCTCTACGTCTACTCGCGCGCGGCGCTCAGCACCGCGTGGCACGCCTACGCCGACGCCTGCGCGGGCCGCCGCGCGAGCGTGCACGTGGCCGTGAAGGCCAATAGCAACCTCGCCGTGCTCAACGTGTTCGCGCGTGAAGGCGCGGGCTTCGACATCGTCTCGGGCGGCGAACTGGCGCGCGTGCTGGCCGCCGGCGGCAAGGCGCAGAACACGGTGTTCTCGGGCGTGGGCAAGCATGCCGACGAAATGCGCCTCGCGCTCGAAGCGGGCGTGAAGTGCTTCAACGTCGAGTCGATTCCCGAACTCGACCGCCTGAACGCCGTCGCGGGCGAACTGGGCAAGAAGGCGCCGGTCTCGCTGCGCGTGAACCCCGATGTCGACGCCAAGACGCATCCGTACATCTCCACGGGCCTGAAGTCGAACAAGTTCGGCATCGCCTTCGAAGACGCGCGCGCCACCTATCGCGCGGCGGCGGCCATGCCGAATCTGCAGGTCGTGGGCATCGACTGCCATATCGGCTCGCAGATCACCGAAGTCGCGCCGTATCTCGACGCGATCGACAAGGTGCTCGAACTCGTCGACCAGATCGAGTCGGACGGCATCGCGATCCATCATATCGACGTGGGCGGCGGCCTCGGCATCCGCTACGACGACGAAACGCCGCCGGATATCGGCGCGTTCGTGCGCACCGTGCTCGACCGCATCGAGGCGCATGGCGCGAAGACGGGCAAGTCGCGCGAAGTCTGGTTCGAGCCGGGCCGTTCGCTGGTCGGCAACGCGGGCATCCTGCTGACGACCGTCGAATTCCTCAAGCCGGGCGCGGAGAAGAACTTCGCGATCGTCGACGCGGCCATGAACGATCTGGCGCGCCCCGCGATGTACGAGGCGTATCACGCGATCGAGACGGTCGCGCCGCAAGCGGGCGAGACGAAGACGTGGGACATCGTCGGTCCGGTGTGCGAGAGCGGCGACTGGCTGGGCCGCGAGCGCACGCTCGCGATCGCGCCGGGCGACGTGCTGGCGATCCGCTCGGCGGGCGCGTATGGCTTCACGATGAGCTCGAACTACAACACGCGTCCGCGCGCCGCCGAAATCATGGTCGACGGCACGCGCGCGCACGTCGCGCGCGAACGCGAAACGGTGCCGCAACTGTTCGCGGGCGAGCATCTGCTGCCGGACTGATCGTCCGACTGCGTGAAACGAAAAAGCGACGCCGTGTGCGTCGCTTTTTTCATTGCGCGGGCAGAGAAGCCGCGGCGCTCATGTCGCGCGTGTCGGCCCGCCCGCCTTGTAGCGCGCGACGAGCCACGCGCCGATCCGCCAGCCCAGCAGCACGAGCATGATCGCGCCGTAGAGCTTGGGCAGCGCGAGATCGTGCTTGCCCGCCTTCATCCACCAGAAATGCAGGATCGCGAGCACGCCGATCGCGTAGATCAGACGATGCAGTGTCTGCCAGCGGCGGCCGAGCTTGCGCGCCATCGCGCGCGTCGACGTGACGGCGAGCGGGATCAGCAACACGAAGGCCGCGAAACCGACCGTGATGAAGGGCCGTTTGCCGACGTCCTTGAGCATCGCGGCCACGTCGAACCATTTGTCGAACCAGATGTAGGTCGTGAAGTGCAGCGCCGCGTAGAAGAACGCGTAGAGGCCCAGCATGCGTCGAAAGCGGATCAGCGCGGTCCAGCCCGTGAGGCGGCGCAGCGGCGTGACGGCGAGCGTGATGCAGAGGAACACGAGCGTCCAGAGTCCCGTCGAGCGCGTGATGAATTCGATCGGGTTCGCGCCCAGCCGATCCGTGAAGCCGAACAGCACGATGCGCGCGAGCGGATACAGCGCGGCGACGAACACCGCGCCCTTCGCCCACGGCAGCCAGCGCGGGCCGCTCGCGGCGCGCGCTTTCGCCGTTTGCGTCGCCCGCACGGACGGCCCGCCGCCCACGCGGCGTCCAGCGGTGTCGGTCGTCGAATTCACGTTGTGCTCCATCGCGTGCTCAGAAGTTCT
Organism: Paraburkholderia tropica; assembly: GCF_914484835.1. Lineage (GTDB taxonomy): Bacteria > Pseudomonadota > Gammaproteobacteria > Burkholderiales > Burkholderiaceae > Paraburkholderia > Paraburkholderia tropica_A. Next base: position 28,140 of record NZ_CAJZAR010000108.1, on the reverse strand, counting down.
TGCGCAGATCCATGCCCTGATACATCGACGCCACCAGATCGCCGTAGCCGTTGTACATCAGCGTCTTGCGCTTGGGCTGGAAAAAACCGTCCTCGCCGATGCGCCGCTCGGTCGCCTGACTCCAGCGCGGGTGATCGACGTTCGGATTCACGTTCGAAAAGAAGCCGTACTCGTTCGACGCGTAGGTGTTCCAGCTCGTCGGCGGCTGCTTCTCCACGAAGCGGATCTTCACGAGCGACTTCGCGCTCTTGAAGCCGTACTTCCACGGAAGCACCACGCGCACCGGCGCGCCGTTCTGGTTCGGCAGCACCTGCCCGTAAAGGCCGACGGTCAGCAGCGTCAGCGGATTCATCGCCTCGTCCATGCGCAGGCCTTCGGAATACGGCCAGTCGAGGATCGGCTCGGCGAGACCCGGCATCTGCGAGCGGTCGGCGAGCGTGATGAACTGCACGTACTTCGCGTTGCCGGTCGGCTGCGCGCGCTTGATCAGCTCGGACAGCGAGATGCCGATCCACGGAATCACCATCGACCAGCCTTCCACGCAGCGGTGACGGTACACGCGCTCCTCGAGCGGCGCGACCTTGAGGATGTCGTCGATGTCCCAGACCTTCGCGTTCTTCACCTCGCCTTCCACGCTCACCTTCCACGGGCGCGGGCGCAGCGTGTGGGCGTTCTCGGCCGGATCGCCCTTGTCGGTGCCGAACTCGTAGAAGTTGTTATAGGTCGTCACGTCCTTGTACGGCGTGGCCTTGTCGAGCGCGACGAACTTCGGGTTGGTCTTCGCGGCCAGCTTGATCGCTTTCGGGTCGCCCGGCGCGTATTGCGCGAACGCATCGCGCGCGCCGAACAGACCGAGCCCGCCCGTCACGCCGCCGAGCGCCAGCGCGCCCGCCGCCTTCATCATCCGCCGGCGCTGTTCGAACACCGTTTGCGGCGTGATCTCGCTTGCGGCGATGTCGTCGCCGGTGAGGATGATCCTGCTGCTGCGCTTCGTCCACATGATGTTGCCCTCGTCTGCTGTCTGCTGCCCTGCCTGTGTGTCGACCGGCTCCACGCTGGATCGTTCGGAGCCCTGTATCCGGGCAAACGCACGCGCCGCGTAATCCTTCCCATGCGACGAAAAAAAACCGCCGGAGCGCGTGGCGTCCGGCGGTTAGTTCGTTGTGCGGCGAAGATCGGTTACAGCTTGCCGTAACTATGCAGGCCCGAGAGGAACATGTTCACGCCAAGGAACGCGAAGGTCGTGACCAGCAGACCCGTGAGCGCCCACCAGGCGGCCACGCCGCCGCGCAGGCCCTTCATGAGGCGCATGTGCAGCCACGCGGCGTAGTTCAGCCAGACGATCAGCGCCCAGGTTTCCTTCGGGTCCCAGCTCCAGTAGCCGCCCCATGCCTGTGCGGCCCACAGCGCGCCGAGGATCGTGGCGATGGTGAAGAACGCGAAGCCGACGGCGATCGACTTGTACATGACGTCGTCGAGCACCTCGAGCGCGGGCAGGCGGTCCGCCAGCATGCCGCGCTCCTTCATGATGTAGGCCACGCCGACCATCGCCGACAGCGCGAAGCTGCCGTAGCCGATGAAGTTCGCCGGCACGTGGATCTTCATCCACCAGCTTTGCAGCGCGGGCACGAGCGGCTGGATCTGCTGCGCGTCGCGCGAGATCGAGTACCACATCAGGAAGCCCACGGCCGCGCTGATCACGAGCAGCACGAAGGCGCCGAGCGCGCGCGTGTTGTAGTGCTTCTCGTAATACAGGTAGAACAGCGCCGTGATCAGGCTGAACAGCACGAACACTTCGTAGAGGTTCGAGATGGGAATGTGGCCGACGTCCGCGCCGATCAGGTAGGACTCGTACCAGCGCACCATCAGGCCCGTGAAGCCCATCAGCACGGCCGCCCAGGTGAGCTTCGAGCCGATCGAGCCGCCCGAGGGCGAGCGCGAGAGCAGGCCGATCCAGTAGAACAGCGTGGCGAGCACGAACAGCGCGCTCATCCACAGAATGGCCGACTGGCTGGAGAGGAGATACTTGAGGAAGAAGGCCTGGTCGGCGCGCGCGAGATCGCCCTGATAGATCTGGATCGCGCCGATCGACATCACGGCGATGGCCGCCATCAGCAGGCGCGACGGCTTCCAGCGCCAGCCGAGCACGACGAGCGCCGGCACCGTGCCGCACATCACCAGCTTGTCGTAGTAGTTCATGTGCGCGTGGTAGCGCGACAGCGCGAAACCCGCGCCCGCGACCATCGCCAGGGCGAACAGCCAGTCGACCAGCGTCAGGCGGCGCAGGAAGGGGCGTTCGTCGAAGAAGTCGTCGGCGGGCAAATCGTGCGCCGCCGTTTGCACCGCGGCGCGGTCGGCGCGGCGGGCTTTTGCGGATGAGGAAACCTGAGTCAAGTCCATGGGCTTACCGGTGTTGATCGTGAATGTCCGTGAAGCGCGCGCAAAACGTGGAAAGCGCGCAAGGATCGAGAGGATCAAGGTGCACGGTCCGTCCCGCCTTCGTTTGCATGGCGGTCCGCCTTGGCGTGGGCTTCGGCGTCCGCGTCGGCTTCAGCATCGGCGGCCTGCGCTTTCGCGCCGAGCGCACGCGCGACCGCTTCGCGGGTACGGGCAAATTCCTTCTCGAAGTCGAGTGTACGGCGCGCGGTTGACATCGCCATGATGACGTTCACGCCCTGCCCGCCGCCTGCTTCGCCATTCCGGTCCTTCAGCCAGAACCACAGACGCCGCTCGCGCACGTAGAACATCGAGAAGATGCCGAGCACGAGCAACAGGCTGCCAAGATACACGACTTTTTTGCCCGGTGCGCGCGTCAACTGAAATACCGAAGCTTGCACCTGCTTGAATGAATCGAGCTGTAGATAGACGGGCGATCCATACAGAAAGCTGTCAGACACCGCATTGATCGAGTCCTGAACGAAGCGCGCCGAGTCGGCGTCCGGCTTCAGGTCGGGCTCGCCGGCCTGCTCGCGCGCGAGCTGCCAGAGGTCCCACGACGCGCCTTCGAGCATGCGCAGCAACAGGCCTGCGGCCTTTTCCTGCTGCTCCTTCGGCACCGACTTGTTGATGAACGCGGCCACGGCCTGGAAGCCGCCCTGCTGCGCTTTCGGCGCGCCCTGAGTCGAATCGTCGGCGCCCGCGAACAGGGTCAGAACGCGCGACGCGCTGTCTTCGAGATGCTGCTGAAGCTCGTGGTTCGCTTCGGGAACCGAGCGCACGGCAAAGCGATGCGCCGCCTGCGCGCGCAGCGCCGGGTCCTCGTAAGCGGCGCGCAGCATCATCCATTCCTTCATGGTGCCGCCGCTGTCGGCGGGAATGCGCAGGTAACGGAACGGATCGTCGGGATTCTCGCGCATGCCGGCGAGGAACATGCGCTCGCCGTTCACGTCGACGGGCAGCATGTAGTTGTTGTACTCGCGCGCCTGGCCGTCCTTGTCGCGCACCTTGTACTGCACCGACGGCCCGACGTTATGCAGATCGAGCGGCTTCGAACTCTTCGCGCCCGAGCCCAGACGCTCGTCGAACGCTTCCTTGAGCGTCTGATGCGCGACGCCGCGCGCGTCGGTCTGACCGCTGCCGTTCGAGATGTTCTCGACGTTGATGGCGCGGAAATCGGCGAACTCGATGGTCTGGCCGTCCACGCCCGGCACGCTCTGGCCCGCGGGCAGCTTCAGCGGCGCCGAGTTGCCAATCGTGCCGCCGAACGGGAAGCTTTTCGCGCTCGCGCCGCTCATCGGCCAGGCGGTCATCTGCATCTGCGAGCCGCCGTCCTGGAAGCTCGACTGATAGATCGAGACGCCGTCGTACGTGAACGGCTCGTTCACCTCGATGCGCGCCGGAATGCGCTGGCCGGTCTTGTGATCGATCACGACGATGTCGCTCGCGAACAGCTTGGGCATGCCGGTCGAGTAGTAATCGACGATGAACTTGTTGAGCTGGATCGAGAACGGCAGGTCCTGAATGAGCGAGCCGTCGGGCTGATTCAGGATGGCCGTGGAGACGAACTGGCCTTCGGGCACCCACGCGTAGCCGCGGAAGGTCGGATTCGAGGTCGAGAGGCGGTGTTCGGGCGAGATGTCGTTGATCACGGCATTGCTGCGGATCGGCGACTTGTCGAACAGCCACATCTGGAATTTGATCGGCAGGTTGCTGTCGAGCAGGCCGCCGATGCAGATCACCACGATCGCGAGGTGAGCGAAGATATAGCCGATCTTCGTGAGCGCGCCGCGCTTGGCCGCGATCAGCGTGGCGCCTTCGGTCTCGCGCGTGACGAACTTGTAGCCGAGGCGATCCGCCAGCTTGCCGAGCGTCGCGGCGGTCTGCTCGCGCGTGGCGCCGTCGAGCGCGAACTCGCCCTTGTGATGGAAGGCGCGCAGGCTGCCTTCGCGCACCTTGTCCTTCCAGCTCTTCATGTCGGCGATCATCTTCGGGCCGTTGCGGATCACGCACAGCGAGATCGAGACCACGAGAAAGCCGAGGATGGTCATGAACCACCACGCGCTATAGACCGTGTAGAGGCTCAGCGAACGGAAGATGTCGGCCCAGAACGGACCGAACTGATTCACATAGTTGGGATAGGGATCGTCCTGCGTGAGCACCGTGCCGATGATGCTCGCGATGGCCAGCACGACCAGCAGCGAGATGGCAAAACGCATCGAACTGAGCAGTTCGACGGCGCTTCTCACCGCCTTCTGGCGGACATTCAACTGCAGACCCTGCGTGGTGACGCTCATTCAAACTCCGCTTCGAGTGCGCACGACGTGCGCGCTTACAGCAAAAAAGGGTGCGGGACCGCCGCATACGCGCGGCGCCCACACCCTTTTCTTGTTCTTCGACTCCGGCGAACCGGTCAATGCAGGCCGGCCGCGTAATCCGCCACCGCCTTGATCTCGTCGTCCGAAAGACGGTGCGAGATCGTATGCATCGGCTCGTTGTTGTTGCGCGTGCCCTGCTGGAAAGCCGTGAGCTGCGTAACGAGGTACTCCGACCACTGTCCCGACAAGCGCGGATACTGGATCGGAATGCCCTGCCCGGTCGGACCGTGGCAGGCGGCGCAGGCGGGCACGCCCTTGTCGGCGATACCGGCGCGCCAGATCTTCTGTCCCAGCGGCACGGTCTTCGCGTCGTGGGCGAAGCCGGGCTTGGGCGTTTGCGACGCGAACCAGGCGGCGACGTTGATCATATCCTGATCGGACAGCGCCGATGCGAAGCCCGCCATAATCGCATTATTTCGCGCGGGGGGCTTGCCGCCGGGCTGCGGCTTGAAATCCTTCAACTGCTTGACGAGATAGTCGGCGTGCTGGCCGGCGAGCTTCGGATAGGCGCCGCCCGCGCTGTTGCCGTCGGCCGCGTGACAGGCCGCGCACACCTGTGCCGCGATCGCCTGCCCCCGCGCGAGGTCGGGCTTCGCCGGGGTTGCCGGGTCCGCCGCCATCGCTATCATCGACACCCCTGCTGCAAGACCTGCCGTTACCGTAACAATCGCAAAATTGAGTACTTTCAGGGACTTGCACAGTCGATTCATTCGCGCACCTTGTTTCGTCTTGTGGGAATCAGGTTCTGCAATGTACGACGGCGACCGATCTCGCTCGAAAAGCCCGCGCCGGCCTCACGGGTCTTCAGTAAACCGTCGCATTGTACAATAGCGCGCAAGGCGCAACCGCGCCAGTCGGGCCTCTCCCCGATATCTCCATATCGTTCCCGGGCGTCTCCGGGCGAGGTAGGTCAGCCGCCTCGTTATTTCATAATGTGGTCCTACAGATGGCCTTCCTGCTGCATCAAGCCCGTTTCTTCACGACGGTGAATCATTTACGCGACCTGCCCGCCACGGCGCGGCCGGAAGTGGCGTTCGCCGGCCGCTCGAATGCGGGCAAATCGACTGCGATCAATCTGCTGTGCAACCAGAAGCGCCTCGCCTTCGCGTCGAAGACGCCCGGCCGCACGCAGCACATCAACTATTTCTCGGTGGGTCTCGCCGACGATCCGTCCGGCTATCTGGTCGACTTGCCCGGCTACGGTTACGCCGAAGTGCCGGAAGCGGCCAAGCAGCACTGGCAGCATCTGCTCTCGGTGTATCTGCAGACGCGCGCGCAACTGAGCGGCCTCGTGATGATGATGGACGCGCGCCGTCCGCTGACCGAACTGGACTGCCGCATGATCGAGTGGTTCGCGCCCACCGGTAAGCCGATCCACGCACTCCTGACAAAATGCGACAAATTGACGCGTCAGGAAAGCGTGCTCGCGCTGCGCACGACGAACAAGGCGTTCGACGAATACCGTCAGCAGGGCTATCAGGGCAAGCTGAGCGCGCAGCTCTTTTCGGCGCTCAAGCGTGTCGGGCTCGACGAGGCGCACGCGGTCATCGAAAGCTGGATCGTGCCCCAGGTCAGCCTCGGCGACACCACCCCCAAAGCCGGCGCGTAAGCGGGCCCCGGCTCCTCCGCAGTATCGGCGCAGGCCCCGCGCAGCAACGCCGCGGGGCGCGCCGCCGCCATCCGGCGGGTCCATCCCGATTTTTCTCTGCGTGAGTGTGCGGCAGCCCACATAAAGGCCGCCCGGCACACCGTGCGCGACGTCCAGAATATGCGTAATGCACGTTTTCGACTGTGCATAAAAAAACCCGCCGTAAGTGCCGGCGGGCTAAACAGCCTTATCGAAAAACGACAGGCACCCGCTCAGGGAGGAGAAGCGGGGAGTCTGGCGCAAGGCGCCTCGCTCGATCGGTATGATATACCATTGTCCTGAAAAGTTTCCTGCGCCCACGGCGCGGTTCCATTTCAAGCAATTGCAAATGAATTGCACGCGCGACCGCGGCTGGTTTTCAGCCTTGGCCCGCCGCCCCGATTCGAGATATCCGCCGACATGAGCTTCTATCCGCATCACCGTCCGCGCCGCATGCGCCGCGACGACTTCTCGCGCCGCCTGATGCGCGAAAACCTCCTCACCACCAACGATCTGATCTACCCGGTGTTCGTCATCGCGGGCGAGAACGTGCGCGAAGCCGTGCCGTCGATGCCCGGCGTCGAGCGCGTGTCGATCGACCTGCTGATGGGTGTGGCCGAACAATGCGTCGAGCTGGGCATTCCGGTGCTCTCCCTCTTCCCCGTTGTCGATCCGTCGCTCAAGACGCCCGACGGCATCGAAGCGACCAATCCCGACGGCGTGATTCCGCGCGCCGTGCGCGAACTCAAGAAGCGCTTCCCCGATCTGGGCGTGCTCTGCGACGTCGCGCTCGATCCGTACACGAGCCACGGCCAGGACGGCGTGCTCGACGAGAACGGCTACGTCATCAACGACCAGACCATCGAGATCCTCGTTGCGCAGGCGCGTACGCAGGCCGAAGCGGGCGTCGACATCGTCGCGCCTTCGGACATGATGGACGGCCGTATCGGCGCGATCCGCGAAATGCTCGAGAGCGAGAACCACGTCCACACGAAGATCATGGCCTACTCGGCCAAGTACGCGTCGGCGTTTTACGGTCCGTTCCGCGACGCCGTGGGTTCGGCATCGAATCTCGGCAAGAGCAACAAGATGACCTACCAGATGGACCCGTCGAACTCGGACGAAGCGATGCGCGAAGTGCGCCTCGACATCGAGGAAGGCGCGGACATGGTGATGGTCAAGCCGGGCATGCCGTACCTCGATATCGTGCGCCGCGTGAAGGACGAGTTCCGCTTCCCGACCTACGTCTACCAGGTGAGCGGCGAATACGCGATGCTCAAGGCTGCCGCGCAAAACGGCTGGCTCGATCACGACAAGGTGATGATGGAATCGCTGCTCGCGTTCAAGCGCGCGGGCGCCGACGGCATCCTGACGTACTTCGCGCTCGACGCCGCGCGACTGTTGCGCGCGCAGAAGTAAGCGACGAGCTCACCGCGTTCAGATGCGAAAAAGCCCCGGTTTCCGGGGCTTTTTTCATTTTTGCGGCTTGCGGCGATGCGTGTCGATACGCGCGGCTTACGACTGCGTGCCCGCCGCCGGGACCACGCGATCGAGCCGCGCGAGGAATTTGTCGGCGTTCTCGTAACCGACCACGCGCAGCACTTCGTTGCCCTGAGCATCGAAGAAGATGATGCCCGGCGGCCCGAACAAACCGAAGCGCTTGAGCAGCGCCTGATCGTCGGGACTGTTCGCGGTCACGTCGGCGCGCAGCAGGCCGAGCTGCGCGAGACGCGCCTGCACGCGCGCGTCGCTGAACGTGAACTTCTCCATCTCCTTGCAGCTCACGCACCAGTCCGCGTAGAAGTCGAGCATCGTGGGCTTGCCCGCCGACTTGAGCGCCGCGTCGAGTTGCGCCGACGAACGCACGGGCGCGAACGCGAGCGCATCCGCGCCATTCGTGGACGCGCCCGGCTGCGCACCCGCTACCGCCTCGCCGGCGCCTCCCGAGCGCGCGGCGAGCACCGCAAGCGGACGCAGCGGATCAACCGAGCCCGCCGCGAGACCGACGATCAGCGTCGCTGCCCAGATCGCGAATGCGGCGCCGAGACCGCGTCCGAGACGCCGCCACACATTGGTTGCGCCCGCATTCGGTGTGAACAGGCCCAGCGCGGCGGCGGCCAGTAGCAGCCAGAGCGCGGCGAGCAGCATTTGCGCGGTCGCGCCCAGCACCGGCCAGACGATCCACAGCGCGGCGGCCAGCAGCACGACGCCGAAGAACACCTTCACGCCGTCCATCCACGTGCCCGCGCGCGGCAGCAGCGTGCCCGCGCCGAGACCGAGAATCATCAGCGGCACGCCGAGGCCGATGCCCATCGCGAACAGCGCCGCGCCGCCGAGCACCGCGTTGCCCGTGTGCGCGATGAACGCGAGCACGGCGAACAGCGGCGCCGTCATGCACGCGCCCACCACGAGCGCGGAGAGCGCGCCCATCACGGCGACGGCGGCGAACTTGCCGCCCGAACGGCCCTGCGACGCGCGCGAGGCGCCGTCCTGCCAGCGCTGCGGCAGCGCGATGTCGTAGCCCGCGATCAGCATCACGGCGAACGCGGTGAGCAGCACGGCGAACACGCCGAGCACCCACGGATTCTGCAGCCACGCGCCCAGACTCTGGCCGACCAGCGCGGCCGCGATGCCGAGCACCGTGTAGACGAGCGCCATGCCGAGCACGTAGACGAACGAGAGCGCGAAGCCGCGCGAGCGCGTCACCTGCGCGCCCTCGCCGACGATGATCGCCGAGAGGATCGGGATCATCGGATACGAACAGGGCAGCAGGCTCAGGACCATGCCCGCGACGAAGTAAAGGCCGATCACCGCGAAGAAGCCGCCGCCTTGCAGCAGCGATTGCGCGTAGTCGGCGCTCGTGGCGCGTTCGTACCAGGGTTCTTCGGTGCTGCCGGTGGTGGCTGCTGCTGCTGCGGTGGTCGTAGTCGCGCTCGTAGCGTTCGTGGCGTTCGTCGACGCATTCGCCGCCTGCAGCGCCGCGCCACTCACGTGATAAACGTGCTGCGCGGGCGGATAGCAGATGCCCGCATCGGCGCACCCCTGCGACGTCACCGTGAGATCGAACGCGCCGCTCGCCTGCTTCACCGGCACGCGGATCGTCAGCTCCTTGCGGTAGGTCTCGACGTTCTTGTTGAACGTCGGATCGAACTTCACGTGACCGGGCGGAATCTGCGCATCGCCGATCGTCGCGCCGTTCTGCGCCTCGAACGCGAAACGCTCGCGGTACATGTAGTAGCCGTCGGCGATCTTGAAGTGCACGTCGACCATGCCCGGCTCTTCGCTCGCGCTGAACGTGAAGGCCTGGTCGGGCGGCAGGAAGTCGTCGTCGGCATGCGCGGGCGACGCGCCGAACAGCAGCGGCAGCACGCAGACCACAAGCGCGAAGAACGACAACAGCGAGGCCAACGGCGAAGCGTACGGCGCGGCGCGCAGGCGCCGATCGAAGCGGTTAGACATGGAGGGGACGCTGGGTTTCGGTATTGACCCACTGCCCGTAAGCGGTCGACGCCGTCGCCTGCCAGGCGAGGATCTCGGGCGTGTCGTAGGGATGCTGGGTCTGGATGAACTGTTCGAGCTCGGCCGCGCGGGCGAGGCTCGTCTTGAAAAGCAGCTGGATCTCGCTGCCGGACTCGATCTTGCCCTGCCAGTGATACTGCGAATGCACGGCGCCGAGCCGCGTCACGCAGGCCGCGAGCCGCACCGCGAGTGCCGCGGAAGCGAGCTTGTCGGCGGTGTCCTCGTCGGGCACCGTGGTCAGCATCAGGGTCACATTGAGGGTCACGGCGAACTCCGGCTGGGCGTCCCGCGCGCCGCCGCGTACGTACGCACGCGAAAGGCCGGGGACTTGAGGCAGGACGTTATCGTACCACCGCCATCGATTGGCTTCGTTCATGCACTCCGCGGCAGCGAAGCCAACAAGGCGGGGCCAACCAGGCAAACGCGGCGGCTCGCGCTTTATTCCACGCGCGCAACGGAAAAAGCCAGGCTTGGTGACAGGCCTGGCTTGCGCGCGCCTCGCTCAGCGCGGAATCGTGCGAGATCCGTTAGTTGCCGGAAAGTCTGAGCGACGGCCGCACAACCGCGCCCGAGCGCTGAAGTTTGGCAATCTCGCGCGTCTCGAGCACGCGCATGAACGCGGCCCAGTCCTGCGCCAGCGCGGCCTTGTCGACCTTGTCGGTCTCGCCGAGCTTGAAGCGCTCGCCCACCCGATACGGCAGTTCCCAGGGCGCGCGGTGCCAGGCGCGCTCGGCCAGCGCAAGCAGACGCGGATACACCATGTACTCGAACAGTTGGTCGTTGCGGATCACCTCGGCCCACGCCTGCCCCTGCATGCCCTCGATGTGCGGCGCCGTGCCCGCAGTCGTGATCTCGAACGGCTTGCCGTCGCGATCGGGCATGATCTCGGCGTTCTGCGGTAGATTGTCGGGCGCAAGCGAAAAGACCTTGAAGCTGTCCGTCGCGTGCGAGCCCCAGTAGTAGCCGCGCTCGTGCGGATCGATCGTGTACGGGAAATCGAAGTAGAGGTAATCCGGCAACGCGAGAACGCCCCGATAGCCCTTCTGGCTCCACGACTGAACCGTGTCCGCGCCGCCCCAGTAAAGCGTGTCCCAAAGCGTCACCATCACGCTTTTCGTCGCGAAATCCTGCGGGCCGTTGGCGTGCTTGACGCCGTCCTGCCAGGCCGCCATCGCGCTGATGCCGTTGGCGCTGACAAGCTGGCTGACATCGGTCGCGAACTTCGTGGGCAGTTCGTCGACCGAAGCGACCTTGCCTTGCTGAATCGACGCCGCGCACCAGGGCGAGCGCGCCCACGGCTTGTCCTGCGCCGCGAGATTGATGCGGCCCTTGCCGGCGTCGCTACCGTCGAGCGCCTGGAAGCCCGAGCCGAGCAGGATGTTCTTCGCCTCGTCGCCGCCGAAGTGCCAGAGCGAGAGCGGCGCGCCCGCGTCCCGGTGCATCGCCGCGATTTCGCCGATGACCTTGTTAGCGAAGCGGCGCGCGCTCTCGGAACACGGATTGAGCGCCGTGCGCCGGTCGTAGAACTGCACCGACGTCATGTTCGTGGTGTCCTGCGGATCGAGCAGCCGGTATTCGTTCGCGCCCGGCTCGTCACCCTGCGCGTGCAGCTTGCGGTAACGCGCCTCCATCGCCACCACGGCGGCCCGTTCGTGGGCGGGCATGTCGATTTCGGGAATGATTTCGATGAAGCGATCCGCGGCGTAGCGCACGAGCGCCACGTAGTCGGCGCGGCTCAGGTAGCCGCCGCCCGATTCGTTGTTCGGACCCGAGGCCAGTTGCGGCAGCAGACAGCGGTTCTCGTCGGGATCATGGCAGCGCTGGCCGCCGATGTCGGTCAGCTCGGGCAAACCGGGAATCTGGATGCGCCAGCCTTCGTCGTCGGACAGATGCAGATGGAGGCGATTGAGCTTGTAGGCGCTCATCTGGTCCATCAGGCGCTCGAGCGTGGCCGGATGGCGGAAGTTGCGCGCGAGATCGACCATCATGCCGCGATGCGTGTAGCGCGGCGCGTCTTCGATCGTCAGCGCGGGCACGCGGCCGCCGCCTGCGGGCGTCAGCGCAAAGAGCGTCTGCACGCCGTAGTACACGCCGGCGGCGTCGTAGCCGTCGATGGTCACGCCGCCGCGCGCGATCGTCAGGCGATAGCCGCCCGACACGGCCACATCGCTGGGCAGCGCAGTGGGCGCGATGCGGCCCGTCACCGCGACCGGCGTACCCGTCAGCCCGAGCGCCGATGCCCGCGCCTGAAGTGCCGCCAGTTGCCCAGCCTGAAGATCGGGCGCCGCGAGCGCCACGCCGCCGACGCTCAGATCGCCGTCGCCCGCCTGCTCGCGCAGGACGGCCGGAACCGCGCGCGCCGCGACCTGCTGCGCAGACGGCGCGGCGGCCTCAGCGCGGGCGCGCAGGATCTGCGCAGGCGTCTGCTCGAAATCGGCCGCGCTGTCCGCGTTGGGCGGCAGACCTTCGACGTACTGCGTTTCATCGTCGGTATTGTTCGCCTTGAGGACGACTGCCGGCGCGCCCTCGACCACCACGTAGGCGCGCGGCAGCAAATCGCTATAGCGCCGATACCAGTATTCGCCCACGAACGGCACTTCGAGACGCTGCCCCGGCGCCAGCGTAAACGCCCCTTGGGCCGGCGACAGCGCATACAGATCGCCCGTGATGTGACGCCACGCGATCGCCGCATTGTCGATCGCCAGCACGCGCCGGATGCTGTGCAGATAGAGCGTCCAACCGCCCGCGCTCACGGGCTCCGAGCCGCGATTTTCGAGGATCAGGCGACCGCGCGCGCAACTCGCCCAGTCCGCGCCGAGATTCGCGCAGGACACGCCCGCCTGGCTCGCATCGTTCGTATCGATCGCGACGCTCAGCTTCAGGCTGTCGCCGAGCTTTGCGGCCTGGGCGCCGGGCGACTTTGAACTGTCGAGAGAACTGCCGCAAGCGCCGAGCGCCAGCACGGCAAGCATCGCGCAACACGCCATGACGAATCGAAGCGCCGAACGCGCCGCGATATTGCCTACTTCACGCGCACTATTACTATGGAATCCTAAAATATTTTGGGACCAGTGATCCATGTCTCCTCCATCGCCGGCGACGCCCGCTTCTGTCCCTGACTATACGGTGACGATCCCGCGCCGAGGTCGCAGTACGTCAAGCTCCGCTGTCTTTAAGCAAGCAGATCGAGGATCGGTTTCCAGCCTGGAGGCGCCCAAAACAAAAAAGCCAGGCTAGGCCTGGCTTTTTCGCACATCGCTCAATACGGGATTGAGCGACTGAAAGCTTATTCCGCTTCCTGGATGTTCTCTTCCGTGACTTCCGGACGGTCGAGCAGTTCGACCAGTGCCATCGGTGCGTTGTCGCCAACACGGAAACCGAACTTCAGGATACGCAGGTAGCCGCCCGGACGGTTCGCGAAACGCGGACCGAGCACGTCGAACAGCTTCGTGACCGAGTCACGATCGCGCAGGCGGTTGAACGCCAGACGACGGTTTGCCAGCGACGGCTTCTTGCCCAGCGTGATGAGGGGCTCGACAACCTTACGGAGTTCCTTCGCCTTCGGCAGCGTCGTCTTGATGACTTCGTGCTCGATGAGCGAGTTGGACATGTTACGGAGCATTGCCAGACGGTGGCTGCTCGTGCGGTTCAGTTTCCGCAGACCATGACGGTGACGCATTTCAATTTCCTTGAAACAAAGTTTTGGTCCAGCTCTTCTATCGCCTCGAGACTACCAAGGCACGGGCCGGTACGTGAAAAAGGCAAGACGCGGATTTTAAAGGAAAATCCGCGTCCGTGCCACACTTCTTACTTGTCGAGACCAGCCGGCGGCCAGTTTTCGAGCTTCATGCCGAGCGTGAGACCGCGGGAAGCAAGCACTTCCTTGATCTCGTTGAGCGACTTGCGACCCAGATTCGGGGTCTTGAGCAGCTCGTTCTCGGTACGCTGGATCAGGTCGCCGATGTAGTAGATGTTCTCGGCCTTCAGGCAGTTCGCCGAGCGAACCGTGAGTTCGAGATCGTCCACCGGACGCAGCAGGATCGGATCGATCTGCGGTGCGCGCGACGGGGCTTCCGCCGCCGTTTCCGTGCCTTCCAGTGCAGCGAACACCGACAGCTGATCCACGAGGATGCGGGCCGACTGGCGGATCGCTTCCTCAGGCGAGATCACGCCGTTGGTTTCGATGTTCATCACGAGCTTGTCGAGGTCGGTACGCTGTTCGACACGCGCGCTTTCCACTGCGTAGCTCACGCGGCGAACCGGCGAGAACGAAGCGTCCAGCACGATACGGCCGATGATCTTGGCCGACTCGTCGCCGTAACGGCGCACGTTGCCCGGCACGTAGCCGCGGCCCTTCTCGATCTTGATCTGGACGTCGAGCTTGCCGCCCTTCGTCAGATGCGCAACGACGTGTTCCGGGTTGATGACTTCGCAGTCGTGCGAGAGTTCGATGTCGCCAGCGGTGACAACGCCTTCGCCTTCCTTGCGCAGCGTAACCGTCACTTCGTCACGGTTATGCAGCTTGAAGACCACACCCTTCAGGTTCAACAGCAGGTTGACCACATCCTCTTGCACACCATCGAGCGTCGAGTATTCGTGCACGACGCCTGCGATCGTCACTTCGGTCGGCGCGTAGCCCACCATCGACGACAGCAGCACGCGCCGAAGCGCGTTACCCAAGGTATGGCCATAACCGCGTTCGAACGGCTCCATGACCACTTTCGCGTGGTTGTCGCCGAGCGATTCCACAGCGATGATCTTGGGTTTCAACAAACTGGTTTGCATAGGTTTTCCTTTTCAATACCCTCGGCTCGTTACACCGATAAGGCTGAGATGGCCACAACCTGAAAAAAACAGCCGAGGCTTCCTCCTGCGCGAAGCACAGAGGTTACCCCGGCCGTCAATTCGATTAACGCGAATACAATTCGACGATCAGGCTTTCGTTGATGTCGCCAGCGATGTCGCTGCGCTCCGGCACGCCCTTGAACGTACCTTCGAACTTCTTCGCGTCGACTGCGACCCAGCCTGCGATGCCGCCTTGCTCTGCCAGCGAGAGGGCTTCAGCGATACGCGCCTGCTTCTTCGCCTTTTCGCGAATAGCGACGACGTCGCCTGCCTTCACTTGCATCGACGGGACGTTAGCAACGACGCCGTTCAGCGTGAGAGCCTTGTGGCTCACGAGCTGACGCGCTTCAGCGCGGGTCGATGCGAAGCCCATGCGGTACACGACGTTGTCGAGACGCGATTCGAGCAGTTGCAGCAGGTTTTCGCCGGTGTTGCCCTTGCGACGGTCAGCTTCCGCGAAGTAGCGGCGGAACTGACGCTCGAGCACGCCGTAGATACGCTTCACTTTTTGCTTCTCGCGCAGCTGCGTGCCGTAGTCGGACGTGCGCGCACCCGAGGTGCGGCCGTGTTGACCCGGCTTGCTGTCGAGCTTGCACTTGTCAGCGAGCGAGCGGCGTGCGCTCTTCAGGAAGAGGTCGGTGCCTTCACGGCGGGACAGCTTGGCCTTCGGGCCGATATAACGTGCCACGTTGCTTTCCTTCGATAATTGATCACGCGAAGCCTGAAACGGGGAGACCCCGCGACTCGCGCTAGTCCGGCCCTTTGGACCGAACGGTGGGCTTAGTCAATTCAATAGCGCCGAGAGCCTGGGACGCCGTTACCGGCGGCTCAGGCAGTCGGCAAGCGCGACGCCTTAGATACGACGGCGCTTCGGCGGACGGCAGCCGTTGTGCGGGACCGGCGTCACGTCGGAGATCGCGGTGATCTTGATGCCAAGACCATGCAGCGCGCGCACCGCCGATTCGCGACCCGGGCCGGGGCCCTTGATACGCACTTCGAGGTTCTTGACGCCGTATTCCATTGCAACACGGCCAGCCGATTCAGCTGCGACCTGAGCTGCGAAGGGCGTCGACTTACGCGAACCCTTGAAGCCCTGACCGCCCGACGTTGCCCAGGCGAGTGCATTGCCTTGACGGTCGGTGATCGTGATGATCGTGTTGTTGAACGACGCGTGAACGTGAACCACGCCCTCGGCGACGTTCTT
Organism: Paraburkholderia tropica; assembly: GCF_914484835.1. GTDB lineage: Bacteria > Pseudomonadota > Gammaproteobacteria > Burkholderiales > Burkholderiaceae > Paraburkholderia > Paraburkholderia tropica_A. Next base: position 12,131 of record NZ_CAJZAR010000108.1, on the reverse strand, counting down.
CTTAACCTTCTTGCGAACGCGTTGCGCCGCGGAGTTGTTCGAAGCCTTAGCCATTACGTTTTCCTGTAACTGTCAGAACCGCTTACTTCTTCAGCGACTGTGCTGCGCGGCGCGGACCCTTGCGCGTACGTGCGTTGGTACGCGTACGCTGGCCACGCAGGGGCAGGCCCTTGCGATGGCGCACGCCGCGGTAGCAGCCGAGATCCATCAGGCGCTTGATGTTCATCGTCGTTTCACGGCGGAGATCGCCTTCGACGACAAACTTGCCCACTTCATCACGCAGCTTTTCGAGATCCGCGTCGGTCAGGTCCTTGACCTTCTTGTCAAACGAGACACCAGCAGCGACGCAGATGTTGCGCGAACGCGTGCGGCCGATACCGAAGATCGCCGTAAGGCCGATTTCCGTGTGCTGGTGGTTCGGGATGTTAACCCCTGCGATACGAGCCATTGTTTTTCCTCAAACAAAAAGCGCAAGCAAAAAGCGCGCTGATCAGCCTTGACGCTGCTTGTGGCGCGGGTCCGTGCTGCAAATCACGCGAACGACGCCGTTGCGCTTGATGATTTTGCAGTTACGGCACATGCGCTTTACCGATGCCATCACTTTCATGATATTACCCTTTTTCTAAATCACTTCGCCCGGAACACGATCCGCGCACGCGACAGATCGTAAGGCGTCAACTCAACCGTCACCTTGTCGCCCGGAAGGATGCGGATATAGTGCATCCGCATCTTCCCGGAAATATGCCCAAGGACCACATGGCCGTTTTCCAGTTTCACCCGGAAAGTAGCGTTAGGGAGGTTTTCTATGACCTCACCTTGCATCTGGATCACATCGTCTTTGGCCATATGTCCTTCAGCGCATCGGGACTCCGCCACCCTTGAAGTTCGCCTTCTTGAGCAGCGATTCGTATTGTTGCGACATGACGTACGACTGCACCTGCGCCATGAAGTCCATTGTGACGACGACAATGATCAGCAGCGACGTGCCACCAAAATAAAACGGCACATTCCAGCGCAGCACCAGAAACTCCGGCAGCAGGCAGACGAACACGATATAGATCGCACCGGCCAGCGTCAGACGCGTGAGGATGCGGTCGATATAGCGAGCCGTCTGATCGCCCGGGCGGATGCCAGGTACGAACGCGCCACTCTTCTTCAGGTTGTCGGCCGTTTCCCTGCTGTTGAACACCAGTGCGGTGTAGAAGAAGCAGAAGAAGACGATCGCCAACGCATACAGCAACACGTACACGGGTTGGCCGGGCTTGAGAGCTTCAGCCAGGTTGTGCAGCGTGTCTGCGAACCAGTTGGATCGCGAACCCGAGCTGAACCAATTCAGAATCGTTGCCGGGAACAGGATGATCGACGATGCGAAGATCGGCGGAATCACGCCCGACATGTTCAGCTTGAGCGGCAGGTGGGACGACTGCCCGCCGTAAATCTTGTTACCGACCTGACGCTTCGCATAGTTCACGAGGATCTTGCGCTGGCCGCGTTCGATGAACACCACCAGGTACGTCACAGCCGCGATCAGCGCCACGATGATGATCGCCGAGACGGGGCCCATCGAGCCGGTGCGAACCAGTTCGAACAGACCGCCAATCGCATTCGGGAAGCCCGCTGCGATCCCGCCGAAGATGATGATCGAAATGCCGTTGCCGAGACCGCGTTCCGTGATCTGCTCACCAAGCCACATCAGGAACATCGTGCCCGTCACGAGCGTTACGACCGTCGTCAGGCGAAACACCATGCCCGGATCGATCACGAGGCCAGGCTGGTTTTCCAGCGCGACCGCGATGCCAAACGCCTGAAACGTCGCCAGCACCACCGTGAAGATCCGCGTGTACTGCGTGATCTTGCGTTGTCCGGCCTGCCCTTCCTTCTTCAGCGCTTCCAGCTGGGGCGAGACGATCGCCATCAGCTGCAGGATGATCGACGCCGAAATATACGGCATCACACCCAACGCGAAGATCGTGAAGCGAGACAGCGCGCCACCCGAGAACATGTTGAACATGCCCAGGATGCCGCCCGACTGGCTTTGAAAGAGCTTCGCCAGCTGGTCTGGGTCGATACCCGGAACCGGAATGTGCGCACCGATACGATAAACGACCAGCGCCAGCAGCAAGAACATTGCACGCCGACGCAGGTCGCCGAACTTCGGAGCGCTGCGACCGGTTTTTGCGAGACTCGGGCTAGTAGCCAAGTAGCTTCTCCGATGCAGATGTTAGTGACGGCGGGCGAACCCGCGCGCACCACTCACAATCACTCGGCAAAAGAACCGCCTGCTGCTTCAATCGCAGCACGCGCATTCTTCGTCGCACCCAGGCCCTTCACGACGACCTTACGCTTGATCTCGCCGGTGGCGATGATCTTCGCGCTCTTGGTCAGTTCGCCAACCAGGCCTGCCTGCTTGAGAGCCAACAGATCGATTTCGTCGACCGGCAGCTTCTCGATGTCGGCGAGGCGCACTTCACCGACGAATTCCTTCGTCAGCGAGGTGAAGCCACGCTTCGGCAGACGACGCTGCAGCGGCATTTGACCGCCTTCGAAGCCAACCTTGTGGAAGCCGCCCGAACGCGATTTCTGACCCTTGTGACCACGGCCAGCGGTCTTGCCGAGGCCGGAGCCGATGCCGCGACCGACGCGACGCTTTGCATGCTTCGCGCCTTCTGCCGGCTTCAGGTTATTCAATTCCATTTTCAACTCCTGGAGTCTTGGTCGACCGCTTAGCCGATGACCTTAACGAGGTACGAGACCTTGTTGATCATGCCGCGCACAGCCGGCGTATCCTGCAGCTCGGAGACCGAGTTCAGGCGACGCAGGCCGAGACCGCGCACGGTGGCACGGTGCGTTTCGCGGGTCCCAATCAGGCTCTTGACGAGCTGAACCTTGACAGTTTTTTCAGACATAGTGCCCACCCTTAGCCCAGAATGTCTTCGACGGACTTGCCGCGCTTCGCCGCGATGTCAGCCGGGGTCGACTGCTTGCGCAGACCGTCCAGCGTTGCACGAACGAGGTTGTACGGGTTCGTCGAACCGTGGCTCTTGGCCACGACGTTCTGCACGCCCATCACGTCGAACACTGCGCGCATCGGGCCGCCGGCGATCACGCCCGTACCAGCCTTCGCCGGAGCGAGGAGGACGACCGATGCGCCATGCTTGCCGTGCACTTCGTGTTGCAGGGTGCCGTTCTTCAGGGGCACCTTGAACATGTTGCGACGAGCTTGTTCCATCGCCTTCTGGACAGCGACGGGCACTTCTTTCGACTTGCCCTTGCCCATACCGACGCGGCCATCACCATCGCCAACCACGGTCAGTGCGGCGAAGCCGAGAATACGGCCACCCTTCACGACCTTGGTCACGCGATTGACCGAAATCATTTTTTCACGAAGGCCGTCGTCGCGTTCGTCAGCCTGAACTTTCGCTTGCATCTTTGCCATGACGAATTCCTTCCTTAGAACTTGAGCCCGGCTTCACGCGCTGCATCAGCCAGCGCCTTGACGCGGCCGTGGTAGCGGAAACCCGAGCGGTCAAAGGCGACGGATTCGATGCCGGCGGCCTTAGCCTTTTCTGCGATACGCTTGCCGATCAGCGAGGCAGCGGCGACATTGCCACCCTTGCCCGACTGGTCAGCCAGTTGCGCACGCACTTCGGCTTCAAGCGTCGATGCGCTGGCCAGCACCTTGGTGCCGCAGGGCGAGAACACTTGCGCGTAAATGTGCGTGTTCGTGCGATGCACGGCCAGGCGCGCGACTTGCAGCTCAGCGATCTTGAGACGCGTCTGACGAGCGCGGCGCAGGCGAGATTGAGTCTTATCCATGATTGCGCACCCTTACTTCTTCTTCGTTTCTTTGAGGATCACAACCTCGTCGGCGTAACGCACACCCTTGCCCTTGTAGGGCTCAGGCGGGCGATAACCGCGCACTTCGGCTGCGGTTTGGCCGACTTTCTGCTTGTCGATCCCCTTGATCACGATTTCCGTTTGCGACGGGGTTTCGGCCTTCACGCCTTCCGGCATCTGGTGCACCACGGGGTGCGAGAAACCCAGCGACAGGTTCAGCTTGTCGCCTTGTGCTTGAGCACGGTAACCGACGCCAACCAGCGTCAGCTTGCGCTCGAAACCCTTCGTCACGCCCTGCACCATGTTCGCGACGATCGCGCGCATCGTGCCCGACATTGCGTTTGCTTCGCGGCTGTCGTCGGCCGGCTCGAACTTGAGCGTGCCGTTGTCGTTCACCACCTTCACGAGGCGGTTCGCAGCTTGCGAAATCGTGCCCAGCGCGCCCTTGACGGTAATCTTCTCGTCGCTGAGCGTCGCTTCTGCGCCTTGCAGCGCGACCGGGCTCTTACCTACTCGAGACATGTTTCTTCTCCTTAGGCCTTAAGCGACGTAGCAGATAACTTCGCCGCCGACGCCAGTAGCGCGCGCCTTGCGGTCCGTCATCACACCCTTGGGCGTCGACACGATCGCAACGCCGAGGCCATTCATGACCTGCGGGATGTCGTTGCGGCCGCGGTACACGCGCAGACCCGGCTTCGAGACGCGTTCGATGCGCTCGATAACGGGACGGCCAGCGTAGTACTTCAACGCGATGTTCAATTCCGACTTCGCACCTTCGGTTTTCACCGCGAAGTCGTCGATATAACCTTCGTCCTTCAGAACCTGCGCAATCGCAATCTTCACTTTCGACGAGGGCATAGCAACCGAAACTTTCTCGACCATCTGCGCATTGCGGATGCGAGTCAGCATATCGGCGATAGGATCACTCATGCTCATTTATGTTTCTCCTATTACCAGCTCGCCTTGGTGATGCCAGGGATCTCACCACGGAACGCGATTTCACGAATCTTGTTACGTGCGAGACCGAATTTGCGGAACGTGCCACGCGGACGACCCGTGATCGCGCAGCGGTTACGCTTGCGGGTCGGGTTCGAGTTGCGGGGCAGTTGTTGCAGTTCGAGGCGAGCTGCGTAACGCTCTTCTTCCGACTTGCTTTGGTCGTCGATGATCGCCTTCAGCTCTGCGCGCTTCGGCGCAAATTTCGCTGCCAGACGAGCGCGCTTCTTTTCACGTTCGATCAGTGCCAGTTTAGCCACGGTAACCTCAGTTTCTGAACGGGAACTTGAAGCTGGCGAGCAGTGCCTTTGCTTCTTCGTCGGTCTTCGCGGTCGTCGTGATGCTGATGTTCAGCCCACGCAGCGCGTCGATCTTGTCGTAGTCAATTTCGGGGAAAATGATCTGCTCTTTCACACCGATGTTGTAGTTACCACGGCCATCGAACGCCTTGCCCGACACGCCACGGAAGTCGCGCACGCGGGGGAGCGCAACCGTCACGAAACGGTCCAGGAATTCGTACATTGCCTGGCCACGCAGCGTGACCATCGTGCCGATCGGGTAGCCTTCACGAATCTTGAAACCGGCGATTGCCTTGCGCGACTTCGTCACGACAGGCTTCTGACCGGCGATCTTCGTGAGGTCGCCCACGGCGTGCTCAAGTACTTTCTTGTCAGCAACGGCTTCACCGACACCCATGTTCAGGGTGATCTTGGTGAGGCGCGGCACTTCCATGATCGACTTGTAACCGAACTTCTCGATCAGGCCGGGAACGACCTTCTCTTTATAAAATTCTTGCAAACGTGCCATTTTTTACTCCGCAGCGTCAGGCGCTCAGAACAGCACCGGTCGTCTTAAGGAAACGAACCTTCTTGTCCCCTTCGACCTTGATGCCCACGCGCGACGGCTTGCCGTTCGCGTCGACCAATGCGACGTTCGAGATAGCCAGCGGCATTGCCTTGGCTTCAACGCCACCCGTCGTACCCTTCATGGGGTTCGGCTTAACATGCTTCTTCGCGATGTTGATGCCTTCGACGGTCACGCGGTCTTCGCCAATTCCTACCACGACGCCGCGCTTGCCCTTGTCTTTGCCAGTGACGACAATAACTTCGTCACCCTTGCGAATCTTGTTCATCGCGACTCCTTACAGCACTTCCGGCGCCAGCGAAACGATCTTCATGAATCGTTCGCTACGCAGCTCACGCGTAACCGGCCCGAAAATACGGGTGCCGATCGGCTCAAGCTTGGTGTTCAAAAGCACGGCGGCGTTGCCATCGAACTTGATCAGCGAGCCGTCTTGACGGCGCACGCCCTTCGCGGTGCGAACCACAACAGCGTTGTAGATTTCGCCCTTTTTCACGCGCCCGCGCGGCGTTGCTTCCTTGACGGTCACCTTGATGATGTCGCCAATGCTGGCATAACGACGCTTCGAGCCGCCGAGCACCTTGATGCACATGACTTCACGCGCACCCGTGTTGTCGGCTACTTCAAGCCGAGTTTCGGTCTGGATCATGGTTTATCTATCCCAACTTAATCCGGTCGCGCCACCATGGCACATCCGGTCAGTCTTGGTCCCGTCAGCCGCGCCGCCACTAGAACGACCGCTCAGCTGCTTGGGTATGAACAGCAGCGACGGCAAACGAAACCGGCCATCGCATTCCGGTGAATCTTGCTAACCCGGACTGGCGCCCGGATTTTGCTTCCCCTTTCATGTTTACCCGCTGCTTTGCCAACAGCGAACCCATAAAGAGGGAAGACCAAGACTATAACTCGATAATCTTGGTCTAGCAAGCGAAATCTTCTGCGATTTCAACTACTTCTGCATCCCGGGGGAGAACCCCGGGATGTTTCATCATCTGAAACGGACGTTTTAGATGACGCGTGCTGCTTCTACCAGCTTCGACACGGTCCAGGCCTTCGTCTTCGACAGCGGACGGGTCTCCTGGATTTCAACGAGGTCACCCTCGTTGTACGTGTTCGACTCGTCGTGAGCGTGGTACTTCTTCGACTGCACGACGTACTTGCCGTAGATCGGGTGCTTGACGCGGCGCTCGACCAGGACGGTGACCGTCTTGTCCATCTTGTTGCTGACGACTTTGCCGACCAGCGTCCGCTTAAGCGAGGTTTTCACGCTTTCGTTCATTTCTGGTTCGCCTTCTGAGTCAGGACGGTCCGCACACGTGCGATGTCGCGACGAACCTTCTTCAGCTGGCTCGTGTTCGTGAGCTGCTGGGTCGCGAGTTGCATGCGCAGGCCGAATTGCGCCTTCAAGAGGTCCGACAGCTCTTGATCGAGCGCGGCCTTGTCTTTCTGAAGAAGTTCAGATGCCTTCATCATTAACTCCTTAGGCGCCGAGCTGGCGAACCATGAAGACCGTCTTCAGCGGCAGCTTCGCTGCAGCCAGACGGAACGCTTCACGGGCCAGTTCTTCGGACACACCATCCATTTCGTACAGCATCTTGCCCGGTTGAATCTCTGCGACGTAGTACTCAGGGTTACCCTTACCGTTACCCATACGCACTTCCGCCGGCTTTTGCGAGATCGGCTTGTCCGGGAAGATACGGATCCAGATGCGGCCGCCACGCTTGATGTGACGCGTCATTGCACGACGCGCCGCTTCAATCTGACGCGCGGTCAGGCGACCACGACCGATAGCCTTCAGACCGTATTCACCGAACGAAACTGCGTTGCCGCGAGTTGCGACGCCGGTGTTACGACCCTTCTGCTCTTTGCGATACTTCCTGCGTTTCGGTTGCAGCATCGTTATTCTCCACTCTTGCCGTCACCGCCGGCAGCGCCACGGCGCGGTGCGCCACGGCGTGCGCCCGGTGCACCTTCGCCATCACGGCGCGGACGACGATCGCCCGGACGCGCGTTGCGGCGCGGACGCTTTTCTTCGGCGACTTCTTCCACCACCGGTGCGTCGTTGCGGCCGAGCGTGTCGCCCTTGTAGACCCAAACCTTCACGCCGATGATGCCGTACGTCGTCTTCGCTTCCGAGGTTGCGTAGTCGATGTCAGCACGCAGCGTGTGAAGCGGCACTCGACCTTCGCGGTACCACTCGGTACGTGCGATTTCGATACCGTTCAGACGGCCGGCGCTCATGATCTTGATGCCTTGGGCACCCAGACGCATCGCGTTCTGCATCGCGCGCTTCATTGCGCGACGGAACATGATGCGGCGTTCGAGCTGCTGCGTGATCGAGTCGGCGATCAGCTGCGCGTCGGTTTCCGGCTTGCGGATTTCTTCGATGTTCACGTGAACCGGAACGCCCATGCGCTTCTGGAGTTCGGCCTTGAGGAGTTCGATGTCCTCGCCCTTCTTGCCGATCACCACACCCGGGCGCGAGCTGTAAATCGTGATGCGAGCGTTCTTTGCCGGACGCTCGATCACAACACGGCCCACCGAAGCGTTCTTCAGCTTCTTCTTCAGGTATTCACGAACACCGATGTCCTCCTTCAACATCGCCGCGAAATTGTTGTTGTTCGCGTACCAACGCGAAGCCCAATTGCGGCTGACGGCCAAACGGAAGCCAGTCGGATGAATTTTCTGTCCCATCGTATGGCTCCTTAATTCCCGACCGTCACAGTGATGTGACAGGATTGCTTCTCGATGCGGTTGCCGCGGCCCTTGGCGCGCGCGGTGAAACGCTTCAGCGAAGCCGCCTTGTCGACGTAGATGCTCTTGATCTTGAGCTCGTCGATGTCTGCGCCTTCGTTGTGTTCCGCGTTTGCGATCGCCGAGAGCACAACCTTTTTCACGATGCCAGCCGCTTTCTTCGGCGAGAACGTCAGAACGTTCAGTGCCTTGTCGACCGGCAGACCGCGGATCTGGTCAGCCACAAGGCGCGTTTTCTGCGCCGAGATGCGGGCACCGCGATGAATTGCCTTCACTTCCATCTTGATTGCCCCTTATTTCTTGGCCTTCTTGTCGGCCGCGTGACCCTTGAACGTACGGGTCAGTGCGAACTCGCCAAGCTTGTGGCCGACCATGTTTTCCGTGACATACACGGGAACGTGTTGACGGCCGTTATGAACGGCGATCGTCAGGCCGATAAAGTCCGGCAGGATCGTCGAGCGACGCGACCAGGTCTTGATCGGTTTTTTGTCACGCGATGCTGCAGCTGCCTCAACCTTCTTCAGCAAATGGGCGTCGCAGAACGGACCTTTCTTAATAGAACGTGCCATTGCCTACTCCTTAGCGCTTGTGACGGCGCTGGACGATCATGCTCGTCGTGCGCTTGTTGCTACGGGTGCGGTAGCCCTTAGCCGGCGTGCCCCACGGGCTAACCGGATCGCGACCTGCAGCAGTCTTGCCTTCACCACCACCGTGCGGGTGATCAACCGGGTTCATTGCAACGCCGCGGACCGTCGGGCGGATGCCGCGCCAGCGGTTCGCACCAGCCTTACCGATTTGACGGAGGCTGTGTTCTTCGTTGCCAACTTCACCGATCGTCGCGCGGCACTCGACGTGGACGCGGCGGATTTCGCCCGAACGCAGACGAACCTGCGCGTAGACGCCTTCGCGTGCCAGCAGCATTGCCGACGTACCAGCCGAACGCGCGATCTGCGCGCCCTTGCCCGGCAGCATTTCGATGCAGTGGATCGTCGTACCGACCGGGATGTTACGGATCGGCAGAGCGTTACCCGACTTGATCGGCGCTTCCGAACCCGACATCAGCGGCTGGCCAACCACCGCGCCCTTCGGGGCGATGATGTAGCGACGCTCACCGTCTGCGTACAGAACCAGCGCGATGTTCGCGCTACGGTTCGGGTCGTATTCCAGGCGTTCGATCTTTGCCGGAATGCCGTCCTTCGTACGACGGAAGTCGATCACACGGTAGTGCTGCTTGTGACCACCACCCTTGTGACGGGTCGTGATGCGACCATTGTTGTTACGGCCAGCCGTCGTGGATTGCGTGTCGAGCAGCGCGGCGAACGGCTTACCCTTATGCAGATCCTTGTTGACGATCTTGACCATCGCGCGGCGACCCGGCGAAGTCGGCTTAACTTTCACGATTGCCATGATTACTTGGCCTCCGCTTCAAAGTTGATTTCCTGGCCGGGCTTCAGGCAGACGTACGCCTTCTTCACGTCCTTGCGCTTGCCGTTGAAGCGGCCAAAGCGCTTGGCTTTACCCTTCTGGACCAGCACGTTGACGGAGTCGACTTCCACCTTGAACATCAGCTCGACAGCAGCCTTGACTTCCTGCTTCGTCGCATCCGGGGCGACTTCGAAGACGACTTGTTCGTTCTTCTCCGCCACCAGCGTCGCCTTTTCGGAGATCACCGGCGCGAGCAGGACCTGCATCAAACGATGATCGTTCTTGCGAATCTCGCTCATGACAGCAACTCCTCGATCTGGGCGACCGCTGCCTTCGTGATCAGGATCTTCTTGAAGTAGATCAGCGAGAGGGGGTCGGCAAAACGCGGCTCAACGACTGCCACGTGGGGCAGGTTGCGCGACGCGAGAAACAGGTTCTCGTCGACCGTGTCGGTGATGACCAGCACGGATTCGAGACCCATGGCCTTGAACTTTTCGGCCAGCAGCTTCGTCTTCGGCGCTTCGAGCGACAGCTCTTCGACGACCGAGATGCGGCCTTCACGGGCCAGCTGCGAGAAGATCGAGCAGAGGCCTGCGCGATGCATCTTCTTGTTGACCTTGTGAGCGAAGTTTTCTTCCGGCGAATTCGGGAAGATGCGACCACCGCCACGCCACAGCGGGCTCGACGACATACCGGCACGAGCGCGGCCCGTACCCTTCTGACGCCACGGCTTCTTGGTGGTGTGCTTGACCTGCTCACGGTCCTTCTGCGCGCGGTTACCGCTGCGCGCGTTCGCCTGATAGGCGACAACGATCTGATGGATCAGCGCTTCGTTGTAGTCACGGCCGAACACGACGTCCGACGCGTTAACTGCTGCGCCTTCCTGACCATTAGCGTTCAGGAGCTTCAGTTCCATTATTGCGCTCCTTTCTTGACGCGTGCCTTGACAGCCGGCGTCACGAAAACCTTGCCGCCCTTTGCACCCGGCACGGCACCCTTGACCAACAGCAGGCTGCGCTCTGCGTCGATACGGGCGATTTCGAGGTTTTGCACCGTCACGGTTTCGTCACCCATGTGACCGGTCATGCGCTTACCCGGGAAAACACGACCCGGATCCTGCGCCATACCGATCGAGCCCGGCACATTGTGCGAGCGCGAGTTACCGTGCGAAGCACGACCCGAAGCAAAGTTGTAACGCTTGATGGTACCGGCGTAGCCCTTACCGATCGAGGTGCCTTGCACATCGACCTTCTGGCCTTCCGAGAAGAGGTCCACACCGATCACGGCGCCATTCGACAGCTCGGCAGCCTTGGCGGCGTCGATCTGGAATTCCTTGAGGATTTCACCGGCTTGAACACCGGCTTTGGCGAGATGACCTGCGATCGGCTTCGTCACGCGCGAAGCGCGGCGCGTACCGAACGCAACCTGCACGGCCGTGTAGCCGTCGGTTTCAACAGTCTTGATCTGCGTCACGCGGTTGTCGGACACGTCCAGCACGGTCACGGGAATCGAATCCCCTTCGGCCGTGAAGATACGGGTCATGCCAACCTTGCGACCTACGAGTCCAAGGCTCATCGTTTTCTCCATTCCCGACTGCGATTGGTCGGGGCTAATTTACAAAGTACCGGCGTGTTTCCGAGGTAAAGGCTCGCAAGGCACACCGATTTTTTTGCGCAAATGCGCGAAAAGACGTCAAGTATAACGCCCTCCCACGATTTCCGCAAGCAATCAAAGACTTAGCGCGATCAGGTCATCCTGGCCGCGCTCGAGACTCTTACTGCAGCTTGATTTCGACGTCCACGCCAGCCGGGAGGTCCAGCTTCATCAGCGCGTCAACGGTCTTGTCCGTCGGGTCGACGATGTCCATCAGGCGCAGGTGGGTGCGGATTTCGAGCTGGTCGCGCGACGTCTTGTTGACGTGCGGCGAGCGCAGGATGTCGAAACGCTGGATACGCGTCGGCAGCGGCACCGGACCGCGGACGATTGCGCCCGTGCGCTTCGCCGTATCGACGATTTCAGCAGCCGACTGGTCGATCAGGCGGTAGTCGAAAGCTTTCAGGCGGATACGGATTTTTTGGTTCTGCATGACGATTCCTTAAAAAGAGCGAGGCGGACTTGCGCCGCCAGACAATATAAAGAGCGCAGGACCACCCTGCGGCAAGACGCCGCCGGATGGTCCCAGGGTACATCAACTTCTACAGCAAGCCGAGTATTCTACTCGATTTACTCGATGATCTTCGCAACCACGCCGGCGCCGA
>NZ_CAJZAR010000107.1 GCF_914484835.1 Paraburkholderia tropica | reverse complement strand
CGCGCACGCGCACGCCCGTCACCTTGCCGCCCGCGGCTTCGAGCGCGAGCACTTCGGTATCGAAGACGAACTTCACGCCGCGCGACTCGCACACGGCGCGCAGCTCGCGCGTGAAGCGCGCGCAGTCGCCCGCTTCGTCGTCGGGGAGATAGACGCCCGCGACCGGCTTCACGCGCGACCACGCGAGGCCCGGCTCGATCTGCGCACAGGCGTCGGCGTCGAGTTCGCGATACGCGATGCCCGCGTCGCGCAGCACGTTCAGCGCAGGCTGCGCGAGTTCGACGTCGTAGTCGCTGCGAAAGAGTTGCAGATAGCCCTGGCTGCGGCCGTACTCGAACGCGTGCTGCGCGCGAAACGCGTGCAGGCATTCGCGGCTGTAATAGGCGATGCGCTGCATGCGCTGCTTGTTGACGCGAAAGCGCGCGAGGTCGCATTCGCGCAGCCAGCGCGCGATCCAGCGCCATTGGGCGGCGTCCAGCGCGGGCCGGAAGATCAGCGGCGAAGTGGGCTTGAGCAGATACTTGATGAGCTTGGCCGGCATGCCCGGCGCGGCCCACGGCGTGACGTAGCCGGGCGCGATCACGCCCGCGTTGCCGAAGCTCGTGCCGAGCGCGACGCCCGGCTCGCGCTCGATGACCGTGACGTCGCAGCCTCGTTCGCTCAGATAGTACGCAGTAGCGACGCCGATCACACCGGCGCCGAGGACGATCGTTTTCATGCCGGTCGTATTGGGAGGGACGGGAGGTATTGCAGCATGTTCGGGCTCATCGTGCAGTGGAGTCCGCAGGCGGCTGGCTAGTCGTTTGGGTGGTCGTTTTAGTGCGTGAGTCGGCGTGCATATCGGCGTGCATATCGGCGTGCATATCGCCATGCATATCGCCATGCATATCGGCGGCGCTCGAAGCATCGTCCGGCGCACCCTGATCGCCCAGCACCTTGCCCTTCGTTTCCGGCAGGCACAGCGCCGACACGATCACGAGCAGATAGCCCGCGCCCGCCACCGCGCCGATCGCTTTCACGAGCGTCGTGGTCTGCGCGAGCGTGCCGACGAGAATCGGAAAGAACGAGCCGAGGCCGCGTCCGAGGTTGTAGCAGAAGCCTTGTCCCGAGCCGCGGATCGCGTTCGGATACAGCTCCGAGAGATACGCGCCGACGCCCGCGAAAATCCCCTGCACGACGATGCCGAGCGGAAAGCCGAGCGCGAGCATCGCGGCATCGGTGATCGGCAGCATCGTGTAGGCCATGCCGAGCGCGAACGAGCCGATCGCGAACAGGATGAACGAGGCGCGCCGGCCGATCTTGTCGCAGAGAATCGCGCCGACGATATAGCCCGTGAACGAGCCGACGATCAGCACGATCAGATAGCCGCTCGTGTTGAACACGGACAGATGGCGCACCGTCTTCAGATAGGTGGGCAGCCACGTGGTGATCGCGTAGTAGCCGCCGAGCATGCCGGTGCACAGCGCGCTGCCGAGCAGCGTGGTCGCGAGATGCGCGGGCGCGAAAATCTGCAGGAAGTGGCCCTGCACGTCGCCGGCCTCGCGCGCGCGGCGCGTTTGCAGGAACACCTCGGGATCGCTCACGTTGCGGCGCACGTAGAGAATCCACAGCGCGGGCAGGATGCCGATCCAGAAGCACGCGCGCCACGCGTATTCCTCGGGCAGCAGCGCGAAGAAGGCCCAGTAGAGAATCGCCGCCGCGCCCCAGCCGAACGACCAGCTGCTCTGCACGGTGCCCACGGCCTTGGCGCGATGCTGCGGCGAGCGGATCGTCTCGGCCATCATGATCGTGACGACCGACCATTCGCCGCCGAAGCCGATGCCTTGCAGCGTGCGCGTGGCGAGCAGTTGCCAGAACGAGTGCGTGAAGCCGGAGAGGAAGGTGAAGAGCGCGAACGTGGCGATGGTCCATTGCAGCACGCGCACGCGGCCGTAACGGTCGGCGAGGATGCCCGCGAGCCAGCCGCCGATCGCCGACGAGATCAGCGAGCTGGTGGCGATCATGCCGGCTTCGCTTTTCGTCATGCCCCAGGCGGCGATGAGCGTCGGGATCAGGAACGAGTAGATCATGAAGTCGAACGCATCGACGGCGTAGCCGCCGAAGCCCGCGTAGAGCGTGCGGCGCTCGCGTGCGTTCAGTTCCTTGAACCATTGAAATGCTGCCATCGCGCGTCGTCCCCAGATTGTTGTGCGCGCCACGACCGGCGTGGCGACGGGTGGCGAAAGCGGCGTCCGGTGGGTCGGGCCGCTGGCGATGCGTCGAGGCGCGCGCTGAAGGCGGGCCGCCGATGCTCGAACGGCGCTATTTTACGGTGCGACAGGCTGCCGCGGCCAGGGAAGCCGTAAGGAAGCCGGGCATTGTGTGCGCTTTCGCTCGCGAATTCGCGCGATGGTGCACGCGTGTTCGCGTCGCGTGCGAATTGCGTGGGCGATGTTTGCGCTGCGTGCGCGGTTTGCGGCGGTGGTGATTCGCTAGCGAGCGAATGAATGGAGCGGGCTGCGCGGGATCGGCGTGAAGCGATCAGCCCAGCGTCAGTCCGCCGTCGACGTGGATGGTCTGGCCGGTGATATGACGCGCGGCGTCCGAGAGCAGGAAGGCGATGAGTTCGGCGACGTCGGCGGGATCGGCCACGCGGCCCAGCGGCGTCGCTTCGGCGGCGCGTGCCCAGGCGGGCGCGTTTTCGGGCGTGGGGCCGGCGTCCTTGCGCGTATAGCCGGGCGCGACGCAATTCACGCTCACGCCGTGCGGCGCGAGTTCGGCGGCG
>NZ_CAJZAR010000106.1:337-1705 GCF_914484835.1 Paraburkholderia tropica | reverse complement strand
ACGTGAAGCTGAGCAACGTGGCGGCAGGCACGCTGTCGTCGACGAGCACGGATGCGGTGAATGGTTCGCAGCTGTACGCGACGAACAACAACGTCACGAGCGTCACGAACACGGTGAACAACATCGTGAACGGCGGCGGCATCAAGTACTTCCACACGAACTCGTCGCTGGGCGATTCGGTGGCGACGGGTACGAACTCGACGGCGATTGGTCCGGTAGCAACGGCTGGCGCAGCGAACGCGATCGCGATCGGCAACGGCGCGAATGCGTCGACGGCGAACTCGGTGGCGCTGGGCAACGGCGCGACCACGGCAGCGGCTGTGGCGACGACCAATGGCGTGATCGGCGGCACGACGTTCACCTATGCAGGCACGACGCCGACCGGCGTGGTGAGCGTGGGCACGGTGGGCGGCGAACGTCAGCTTCAGAACGTCGCAGCGGGTCAAGTGACGTCCAGCAGCACCGACGCGGTGAACGGCTCGCAGCTCTACGCGACCAACAAGCAGGTGACGAAGAACACGGGCGACATCTCGAACATCTACACGCAACTGACGAACCTCAGTGGCGGTGCGATCGACGCGGTGATGTACGACTCGTCGGCGCATGATTCGGTGACGTTGGGCGGTTCGGGTGCATCGCCGGTCGCGCTGCACAACGTGAAGGATGGCGACGTCTCGGCATCGAGCACCGATGCAGTGAACGGCTCGCAGCTCTACGCGACGAACACGAACGTGTCGAACCTCGCGGGTACGGTGACGAACATCGCTGGTGACGTGTCGAACATCGCCGGTAACATGACCACGCTGCAAGGCCAGATGGCCGATGCGGTGTCGTACGACTCGTCGGCGCACGACTCGGTGACGCTGGGTGGTTCGGGCGCGAGCTCGGCAGTTGCTCTGCATAACGTGAAGGATGGCGACGTCTCGGCATCGAGCACGGACGCAGTGAATGGCGCACAGCTGTACGCGACCAACACGAACGTGTCGAACCTCGCTGGCGACGTGACGAACCTGGCTGGCGACATCACGAGCATCAGCGGCAAGCTGCAGGACGCAGTGCTGTACGACTCGTCGGCGCATGACTCGATCACGCTGGGCGGTACGGATGCAACGACGCCGGTTGCGATCCACAACGTGAAGGATGGCGATGTCTCGGCATCGAGCACCGACGCGGTGAACGGCGGCCAGCTGTACGCGACGAACACGGCGGTGTCGAACCTGGCTGGCGATATCACGAACATCAACGGCAAGCTGCAGGACGCCGTGCTGTACGACACGTCGGCGCACGATTCGGTGACGCTCGGCGGTTCGGGTGCATCGTCGGCAGTCGCGCTGCACAACGTGAAGGATGGCGACGTCTCGGCATCGA
>NZ_CAJZAR010000106.1:0-327 GCF_914484835.1 Paraburkholderia tropica | reverse complement strand
TCACGCTGGGCGGTACGGATGCAACGACGCCAGTCGCGATCCACAACGTGAAGGATGGCGATGTCTCGGCATCGAGCACCGACGCGGTGAACGGTTCGCAGCTGTACGCGACGAACACGGCGGTTTCGAACCTGGCCGGCGACGTGACGAACCTGCAAGGCGATATCACGAACATCAACGGCAAGCTGCAGGACGCGGTGCTGTACGACACGTCGGCGCACGATTCGGTGACGCTGGGTGGTTCGGGTGCCTCGTCGGCAGTCGCACTGCACAACGTGAAGGACGGCGACGTCTCGGCATCGAACCTCGACGCAGTGAACGGTTCGC
>NZ_CAJZAR010000105.1 GCF_914484835.1 Paraburkholderia tropica | reverse complement strand
CGACGCCCGCGCGCGCCGACCGGGCGGCGCATCGAAGGCGCCGGTCGCGCCACCCACGCCGCCCACGCCACCCGCTTCGGCGCCCGCGCCCGTCGACGTCAGCCGCCTCGTGCTCTCGACCTTGCGCACTATCGGCGCGCAGGACGCGGTGCCGCTCGGCTCGCCGTATCCCGACCCGGCGCTGTATCCCTGGCGGCGCATCAACCAGTACGCGAACGCCATCGCGCGCCGCCACGCGAGCTGGAACCTGATCGACGACCTGCCGCCCGGCAATCCCGAACTGATCCGCCAGATCGCGCGCCGCTACGCCGAGAACGGCGCGACCATCGACCCGGATGAGATCGTCATCACCGTGGGCGCGACCGAGGCCATCAACCTGAGTCTGCAAGCCGTGGCGCGTCCCGGCGACACCGTGGCGGTCGAATCGCCCACCTACTACGCGATGCTGCACGCGATCGAGCGTCTGGGCATGCGCGCGATCGAGGTGAGCACGCACCCGGACACCGGCATCGACCTCGACGCGCTCGAACGCGTGCTCGCGCGCCAGAAGGTCGCCGCCTGCATGGTGATGCCGAACTTCCAGAATCCGCTCGGCTTTCGCATGCCGGATGCGAACAAGGCGCGGCTCGTCGAGATCGCGCAGGCGCACGATCTGCCGGTGATCGAGAACGACGTCTATCAGGAGCTGTACTACGGCGAGACGCGGCCTTCGTCGCTCAAGCAGTTCGACACGCGCGGGCTCGTGCTGCATTGCGCGTCGTTTTCGAAGAGTTTGTCGGCTTCGTACCGGATCGGCTGGGCGATGCCGGGGCGCTACCGCGCGCAGGTCGAGAAGCTCAAGTTCCTCAACACGCTCACCACGCCTTCGGTGCCGCAGGTGGCGCTCGCCGACTATCTGCGCCATGATGGCTACGACCGTCATCTGCGCCGATTGCGACGCTTCTACCGGCAGCAGGCGCGGCTCATGACGGCGATGGTCGAGCGTTTCTTTCCGGCGGGCACGCGCACGTCCGATCCACAGGGCGGCTACGTGCTGTGGGTGGAGCTGCCGCCGCGCGTGGATTCGATGCGGCTTTACCAGGCCGCGCTCGCGCAGGGCATCACCATCGGGCCGGGTTATATGTTCTCGATGCGCAACGACTTTCATCACTACATTCGCCTGAACTATAGCTATCCGTGGACCGCGCAGACCGAGGCGGCGCTGAAGACGCTCGGCGAGCTGGCCGCGAAGATGGCCTGAGGAGACACACGATGCACGACGAAGACAACGACGACGACCTGCACAACGGCAATGGCGCGCCGGATGACGAAGCGGGCGAAGCAGGCGAAGTCGATCCCGCGCTGGTCTCGATCCTCGAACAGCTCTGGCGCGCGCATCGCGAGACGCCCGATCGCGAGTGGTCGCTCGCCAAGCTCTCGAAGCAGGCGGGCGTGCCGATGAGCGGCCTGCGCCGCCATCTGACCGGACTCGTCGACAGCGGCCTCGTGGTGACCACGCTCGCCGAGGACGGCACGGGCCGCGCGAGCCTCTCGGAAGACGGCCGCGCGTTCTGCCTGGAGGTGTTCGGCGGCGCGGAACGGTCGGACTGAGCGGAACACGCGGGCACGCCGGGCCTGCATATCAGGCGAGTACCTTAAACGCGCCAAGCGCGTTTGCGCGCGGCGCATTACACTCGCTCGAACTTCATCGTCATCGCCATGGACTATATCGACACCTTGCGGATCTTCCGTTCCGTGGTCGAGGCGCGCAGCTTCACGCGCGCCGCGGACATGCACGGCCTCGCCACGCCGGTCGTCTCGCGCGCGATCGCGCGGCTCGAAAAGCGCCTCGGCAGCCGACTGTTCCACCGCACCACGCGCGCGGTCTCGCTGACCGAAGCCGCCGAGCGCTTCTACGACGGCTGCTGCCGCGTGCTCGACGACCTCGACGCGCTGGAGGCGGGCGCCACCGAGCAGACGCGCGAGGCCAACGGCGTGCTGCGTCTCGTGGCGCACACCACGGCCACGGTGAACCGGCTCGTGCCGCTCATTTCGAGCTTCAAGCGCGCGCATCCGAAGGTCACGCTCGACGTGATGCTGACCGAGCGTCAGGTCGATCTGGTCGCCGACGGCTACGACCTCGGCCTCGTGCTGCCGTTCATGCTCAACAACGACACCACGGTGACGAAGCTGCTCGAACGCATTCCGCTCGCGCTCGTCACCTCGCCTGCGTATCTCGCGGCCACGTCCACGCCGCGCCATCCCGCCGACCTCGCGCAGCACGTTTTCGTGCCGATGCCGCCTTCGCTGCGCAAGCCCACGCTCACGTTTCGCGGCCGCGACGGCGAGGACGACGTGACCGTGCAACTGAAGTACGAAATCGCCTCGAACAACCCCGAGTTCAATCGCGCGATGGTGCTGGAAGGCTTCGGCATCGGCATCTTGCCGAACGCGCTGGTGCAGGAGGATCTGGCGGCGGGCCGCCTCGTCACGCTGCTCGACGATTTTCCGATCAGCGACATGCAGATCGAGATCCGGCTCGCCTACACCTCGCGCACGCTGCTGCCCGCGAAGGTGCGCGCCTTCATCGACCACGCCACGGAATTTTTCGGCGGCGTTACGCATGCCGAGCCGCGCACCCAGGCGCTCGCGGATGCGCAGGCGCAGCAGGTCGACTGAAAAGTAAGCGCGCGCTTCAATCGTCGTGTGAAAGGGATTATTGCCGCCGCGGTCATAATGTGATGCCGCGCGCGGCAGTTGTCGCGGCCCCGCATGCCGTCTAATCTGTGCGTATGCACACTTATGACCGATCCTCGCTCGCGCAGCCGCATTG
Organism: Paraburkholderia tropica; assembly: GCF_914484835.1. Taxonomy (GTDB): domain Bacteria; phylum Pseudomonadota; class Gammaproteobacteria; order Burkholderiales; family Burkholderiaceae; genus Paraburkholderia; species Paraburkholderia tropica_A. The sequence continues at coordinate 74,640 of NZ_CAJZAR010000105.1, read as the reverse complement.
CACTCCGTCTCTGGAGCACGACGACTGCTTCGCGGTTCGCCAGGCGGCCCGCCATCTCTCGCAGCTTTACGAGCGCCATCTGAGCGCGGCGGGGCTCACGCCGACGCAGTTCAGCATCCTCGGCGCGCTCGGCTCGCTCGGTGCGCTCGGTGCGACAGACCCGGCCGACGGCAAAGCTTCGCTGACGATGGCGCAACTCGCCCGCACGATGGTGATGGAACGCACGACGCTGGTGCGCGCGTTGCGGCCCTTGTTGCGCAGCGGTCTGGTCGCCGATCGGGCAGGCTTGCAGGACGCCGGAGGTGCAGCGGCACGCACGGATTGCCGCCGCCGCGAGGTGTCGCTCACGGCGGCAGGACGCGTGCGGCTGGGCGAGGCGGGCGTGCATTGGCGCGCGGCGCAGGACGAATTCGAGCGCCGTTTCGGTGCGCAGCGCGCGGCGTGGCTCCGGCGCGAATTGCTGCGCATCACGCGGGCGGTGTGACGCGCCGCCATTTTTTTATCTTAAACAGTGCATATACACAGGTGAACGTCATGTCGAGTCCTTCCACTCCTGCCACGGGCGCCGCGCCGCGCGAACGTGCGCGTCTGCCCTGGATGCGCCTCGCGCTCGGCGCCGTGGCGCTCGCGCTCGCGGCGGCGCTCGGCTACTGGTTCCTCGTGCTGCGTTTCGTGCAGTCCACCGACGACGCCTACGTGGGCGGCAACGTCACGGTGATGGCGCCGCGCGTGAGCGGCTTCGTCGCCGAAATCGACGTGCAGGACAACCAGCGTGTGAAGGCCGGGCAAGTGCTGATCCGGCTCGACGCGCGCGACTACGACGCGAAGCTCGCGCAGGCCGACGCCGAACTCGCGAGCGCGCGCGCCGCCGTGGACGAACTCGACGCACGCCGCACGCTGCAAGCCGCCGTCATCAACCAGAGCCAGGCCGAGGCGCGCGCCTCGAACGCCGAACTCACGCGCAGCGCGCAGGACCAGACGCGTTACCGCGCGCTGGTAAAGGACGACGCGGTGTCGAACCAGCTCGTCGAACGCGCCGACGCCGACGCCGCGAAAGCGCAAGCCTCGGTCGCGAAAAGCGGCGCGTCGGTGGTGGCGGCGCAGCGTCAGCTCGACGTGCTGGCCGCGCAGATCGTCGACGCGCAGGCGCGCGTAGCGACCGCCGAAGCGAGCCGCCGTCTCGCCGCGCTCAACGTCGACTACACGACGATCCGCTCGCCGGTGGACGGCTTCATCGGCAATCGCACGGCGCGTGTGGGCATGCTCGCGAACGTGGGCGCGCCGCTGCTGACCGTGGTGCCCGCGTCGGACCTCTGGGTGGACGCGAATTTCAAGGAGGATCAGCTCCGCAAGATGCACGCGGGCGATGCCGCCGACGTCGAACTCGATGCCGCGAGCGGCACGCTGCACGGCCGCGTGGAAAGTCTCGCGCCGGCCACGGGCGCGACCTTCAGCGTGCTGCCGCCCGAAAACGCCACCGGCAACTTCACGAAGATCGTGCAGCGCGTGCCGGTGCGCATCCGCGTGCAGGTGCCGCCGGGCATGGAGGGCGTGCTGCGTCCCGGCCTCTCGGCGACGGTGACGGTGCATCTGGACCGCGGCGCACAGCACGCCGCCGCGCAATGAGCGCTTAAACACGAGGCCAACCGACATGAACGCCCCCGTTTCCGAACTCGAAGCGCGTCCCCCGCTGGCCGCGCGCGAGCTTGTGTCCGAACTCGTGCCCGAACTTGCGCCCGCGCCGCGCGCGCTCCAGCCTCACGAGCAGCCGATGGCGCAGCGCGCTTTCGCGTTCGCGCTGATGTGCATCGGCTTCTTCATGGCCACGCTCGATATCCAGATCGTCGCTTCGTCGCTGCGCGATATCGGCGGCGGACTCTCCGCGAGCCAGGACGAACTCTCGTGGGTGCAGACCGCCTATCTGATCGCCGAAATCATGGTGATTCCGATGTCGGGCTGGCTCTCGAAAGTGTTCTCCACGCGCTGGCTGTTCGTCGGCTCGGCGGTGGGCTTCACGATCACGAGCATGCTGTGCGGCCTCGCGTGGGACATCAATTCGATGATCATCTTTCGCGCGCTGCAAGGCGCGCTCGGCGCGGCGATGATCCCGACCGTGTTCACCACGGCGTTCGTGCTGTTTCCGGGCAAGCAGCGCATCGTCGCGTCGACGACCATCGGCGCGCTCGCCTCGCTCGCGCCCACGCTCGGCCCCGTGATCGGCGGCTGGATCACCGACCAGTGGTCGTGGCACTGGCTGTTCTATCTGAACCTCGTGCCGGGCATCGCCGTGGCTGCGCTGGTGCCGAAATACGTGCACATCGACGAGCCCGATCTCTCGCTGATCAAGCGCGGCGACTATCTGGGCATCGTGCTGATGAGCGCGTTTCTCGGCTGCCTCGAATACGTGCTCGAAGAAGGCCCGCGCAAGAACTGGTTCGGCGACGACGTGATCGTACTTTGCACGTGGATCGCGGCCATCGGCGGCTTTCTGTTCATCGTTCACGCGCTCACCGCGAAAGATCCGATCGTCGATCTGCGCGCGCTTTCAGTACGTAACTTCGGCATCGGCAGCGTGCTGTCGTTCGTGACCGGCATCGGCATTTTCGTGGCCGTGTTTCTCACGCCGCTGTTTCTCGCGGAAGTGCGCGGCTTCAGCTCGTTGCAGATCGGACTCTCGCTGCTCTCGGTGGGCGCGTTTCAGTTGATTGCGCTCGGTTTCTACGCGTTCGCCACGCGCTATTTCAGCATGCGCGCGCTGCTGCTGTTCGGGCTCGTGTGCTTCGGGCTCGGCTGCTATCTCTATGTGCCGCTCACGCACGATTGGGGCTGGCAGCAATTCCTGCTGCCGCAGGCGCTGCGCGGTATCGGCCAGCAGTTCGCGGTGCCGCCCATCGTGACGATGTCGCTCGGGTCGCTGCCGCCTTCGCGGCTGAAGTCGGCGAGCGGGCTGTTCAATCTGATGCGCAATCTGGGCGGCGCGATCGGCATCGCGGTGAGCGCGACCATGCTCAATGACCGCCTGAATTTCCACTATCTGCGTCTGAACGAGAGCGTGACGCACGGCGTGCCGCAGGTCGAATCGCTGCTCGCGGGACGCACGGCGTACTGGTCGGCGATGGCGGGCAACACGCTCGACGCCGCGCAGGCGGGCATCGCGCAACTGCACGCGCTGGTGCTGCGCGAAGCGCTCGTGATGACGTTCTCCGATACGTTTTTCGTGCTCTCGCTGTGCTTCGTGGTGGCGATTGCCTGCGTGGCGTTCTCGCGGCCGATCACGACCGCCGCGCCGCCGCCCGACGCACATTGATTCCGCACTGAGTTCGCACAGAGTTCGCATCGAGTTTCCGAGGTCCAACATGTCACCTTCGACGCTTTCCCATTTGAAGCCGCTTCGTCTCGCGCTGTCGGCACTGGCTGTTGCCGTGCTCGCGGCTTGCGCCGTGCAGCCCGCGCAACATGCCGATTTGCCCGCAACGGTGCACGAGACCGCGCCCGCCGCGTGGCGCATCGACGCCCCGCAGGACGCCATCGACGCCCGCGCCTGGTGGGCGCAATTCGACGATCCGACGCTCGACGCGCTGCTCGGCACGGTGCTGAGCGGCAATCTCGACTTGCAGGCCGCCGTCGAGCGCGTGAAGCAGGCGCAATCGATCACCACGCAAAAGCACGCGGCGCTGCTGCCGCAACTCGACTTCACGGCGCAGGGCGCGTATACGCGGCAGAACACGCCGCCGCCGCTCGGCTACGTGAAGCAGGCGGGCGCGGGTCTCGCGCTGAGCTGGTCGCCCGATGTGTTCGGCGGTGAGCGGCTCGATCTGCTGGCGGCGCAGTCGAATCTCGTCGGCCAGCAGCATGCGCTCGATGCCGTGCGTCTCGCGCTGGCGGCGGATACCGCATCCGCGTATGTCGATTTGCGCTGGGCGCAGGCAGAACTGAAGATTCTTCAGGATAACGTAGGAATACGGCAACGCACCTTGCAGCTCACGCAGGACCGCCTGAAATACGGGCTTTCGACGCAACTCGACGTCACGCGCGCGCAAACGCAGTTGAGCGAGCTTCAGGCGCGCATTCCGCGTGCGCAGGCGAGCATCGACCATCAACTGAATCTGATTGCCGTGTACACGGGCCGCACGCCGGAAGCCGTCGCGCAACTCGCATTGACGACGCCCGCGCCCATTCCGTCCGCGCCCGCGGGCGTGCCGCAATTGCTGCCGTCCGAAGCGCTGCTGCGCCGCCCCGACGTGCAGGCCGCTTACGCCACGGTGCAGCAGCGCGCGGCGGAAGTGGGCGTGGCGCGCGCGGAGCGCTATCCGAAGTTCTCGCTCAATCTCGCGGACGGCGTGCTCGCGGCCTCGTATCTCGGTCTGCCGACGCTCACGGACAACCTGTTCAGCGCGGCACTGAGCGCGACGAGCCCGATCTTCAACGCGGGCCGCATCACCGCCGATATCGAGCAGAGCGAAAGCCGCATGCGCGAATCGCAACTGAAGCTGCAGCAGACGATGCTGCAGGCGCTGCGCGAAGTCGAGGACAGCCGCACCGATCTCGTGAGCACGGCTGCGCAGACGCAGCAGCTGCACGATGCCGTGACGGCATCGGCGCAATCGCTCAAGCTCGCGAATCAGCTTTACAAAGGCGGCGCGACCGATTTTCTCGACGTGCTGAGCGCGCAGCAAACCTGGCTCGCCGACGCCGATCTGCTCAACAACGCGCAGCGCGAACGCGCGCTCGCGGCGGTCGCGCTGTACCGGTCGCTCGGCGGCGGCTGGAGCGAAAGCGGCGAGGTGGTGGCGTCGTCGCCGGGCGCCGCGCGTGGCGGCTGAACCGATGACCGCGCGCTCAGGCCTCGGCGCGCGCGGCGGCGCGCCATTGCGCGGGCGTCATGCCGACGTGGCGCTTGAAGCCGCGCTGGAACGCGGCATCGGATTGATAGCCGACGAATTCGCCGATCTCGGCCACCGGCTGATTGCCCTGCGCGAGCAGACGGCCCGCGAGCGTCATGCGGATATCGGTGAGCACGTCGGCGGCCGAACGTCCGATCGCTTCGTCGAAATGGCGCGCGAAGGTCGCGCGCGACATATGGCAGAGCGCGGCGAGATCGGGCAGCGTCCACGGGCGGCCCGGCGTCTCGAACATGGCGTCGATGGCCGGTTGCAGGCGCGGCTGCCGGGCGAGCGCGAGCAGGCCGCGCGGCGGCGCGTCGGTGCCGCTCGCGTAACGCAGCGTGAGCGCGAACAGCGCGCCCGAAAGATGGTTGACGAGCGAGTCGCTGCCCGGTCCCGCTTCGAGCGCCTCGTCGCGCAGCAGGGCGATCAGGCGCACGAGGCGCTCGGGCGCGTGGCCGCCCGCGGGCGCGCTGTGCACGACGAGACGGCCGGGCAGGTTCTCGCGCAGCAGCCGCTGCGGCACGGCGGGCAGCAGGAAGCGGCCGCACAGGACATCGGTGCGATGCGTGTCGGTCTGGTTTGTCGCGACTTCGAGACCGTTTTCCACGCGCTTTTCTACCGCGGAAGGCGTCTCGCCGCTGCCGTCGTGGAGCACGTGCGCGCCGCCCGCCGGGAACAGCACGATGTCGCCCGCATGCAGCGCGGTGGGCGTGCCGTGCGCGTCCTCGACGATGGCCGAACCCGCGACCAGCACGTGATAGCGGATCTCGCGCGGGCCGGCACCCGGCTCGTCGATGCGCCACGGCGCGCCGAAGTGGCAGCGCACGTCGAGTCGGCCCGCGACGGGCATGAGCGAGAGCAGGCGGCTGAGGATGTCCATGATCGGCGGCGGCGTGGGTGGCTTGCGTGAAAGGACGGTGAGACGATCGAGCATGAATTCGCGCCATTCTGGCATTAAAAGCGTCGGCGTGCGCGCCTAGACTGGCGTCATGCCATCGACGATGGCGGTGCAGCAGAAACGCGATGCCGGGCACCTTCCGCGCGGCGCGCCTTTTCAACGAATTCAGCGAATTCAACGAATCAGGAGTCGATCATGTCCCGTCTTTCTTCCATCAAGCCCGAAGCCGCCACCGGCGCCGCCGCCGAGGTTTTCGCGAAGATCCGCAAGGCCGTCGGCAAGGTGCCGAACGCGTACGCCACCATCGGCACGCATAGCCCGGAAGCGCTCGCCTCGATCCTCGGCGTCGAAGCCGTGCTCGCGGGCGGCTCGCTCTCGAAGCCCGACATCGAAGCCGTGAAGCTCGCCGTAAGCGAAGTGGCGGGCTGTGATTACTGTCTCGCCGCGCACACGCTGGCGGGCAAGTTCGCGGGCCTCGCGCCCGAGACGATGAAGCAGATCCGCGCGGGCGACGCGACCGGCGACGCGAAGCGCGACGCGCTCGTGCACTTCGTGCGCCTGCTCGTGCAAACGCACGGCACGGTCGACGAAGCCGAGGTGCAGGCGATCCGCACCGCGGGTTATACGGAGCGCCAGATCGTCGACATTTCGCTGGCGATTGCGTCGATCACGTTCACGAATCTCGTGAACCGAATCAACGATACGACACTCGATTTTCCGGCCGTCGCGTAAGCCGTTCCATCAGCCGTTCGCCGCGAGGCGAACGAGTAGGTCAAGCGACAGGCCATCCGCGCTGCATGCGCCGCCGACATAAAACGTGCCACGAATCACGAGTATCGATTCGATGAAACCGTTTGGACGTGTGCATATGCATACATAGAATGAAGTCGTGCATGCAGCGGTTTTGTTGTTCCATCGAATGACTCTGGAGAGAACACGATGAGCCTGTCGCAATCCACCTCGAATTCCCCCCTCAATACGAGCACGAACGCCGCGCGCGAGATCGTCCTCTGCCATCCCTTGCGCACGGCGATCGGCGCGTATAACGGCGCGCTCAAGGGCGTGCCCGCCACCGAACTGGGCGCGATCGCGGTGCGCGAAACGCTCGCGCGCGCGAAGCTCGATCCCGCGCTGCTCGGCTCGGTTGTGCTCGGCAACGTGATCCAGGCGGGCAACAAGATGAATCCCGCGCGCCAGGCGGAACTGGGCGGCGGCGTGCCGGTGCAGGTGCCCGCGCTCACGGTGAACCGCGTCTGCGGCTCGGGTGCGCAAGCGGTGGCGAGCGCCGCGCAGGAAGTGCTGCTCGGTCTCGCCGATGTCGCGCTCGCGGGCGGCATGGAGAACATGGACCGCGCGCCGTATCTGCTCGACGGCGGCCGCTGGGGCTATCGCATGGGCAACGCGCAGATTCACGACAGCATGCTGCGCGACGGTCTCGTCGATGCGTTTTCGGGCGAGCATTCGGGCTGGCACACCGAAGACCTCGTGACGAAGGCCGAACTCACGCGCGACGAGCAGGACCGCTGGGCCGCGCGCTCGCAGCAGCGCTTCGCGGCGGCGCAGGCGGCGGGGCGCTTCAAGGAAGAAATCGTCGCCGTGGAGTTGAAGGGCAAGAAGGGCGTGGAGCGTTTCGATACCGACGAAGCGCCGCGCCCCGACACCACCTTCGAGGGGCTCGCGAGGCTCAAGCCCGCGTTCCGCCCGGACGGCACGATCACGGCGGGCAACGCGCCGGGGCTGAACAGCGCGGCCTCGGCGATGCTGGTGGCCGAGCGCGGTTTCGCCGAAGCGCACGGCCTCGCGCCGATGGTGCGGCTCGTCGCGTGGGGCGTGGCGGCGGTCGAGCCGGGCCTGTTCGGCCTCGGGCCGGTGCCCGCCGTGCAGCTCGCGCTGCGGCGCGCGGGCTGGTCGCTCGGCGACGTCGAGCGCTTCGAGATCAACGAGGCCTTCGCGGCGGTGCCGCTCGCGGTCATCAAGCAGCTCGGCATTCCCGCCGACATCGTCAACGTGGAGGGCGGCGCGATCGCGCACGGCCATCCGATTGGCGCGACGGGCGCGATCCTCACCACGCGTCTGGCCTGGTCGATGCAGCGCGACGGCGTGCGCCGGGGCGTCGTGACGCTGTGCATCGGCGGCGGCCAGGGTATCGCGCTCGCGCTCGAGAAAGTATGATGGCCGGGCGCGCGCGTTGGGCGCCACGATGGCTTCGACGCGCGCGCCCATGATCCACGATATCCACGAAACGGCGAACGAAGCACGAGAAGGTGAACGGCGATGACGAAGCGAGTGACGCGCGAAGAATGCAACTGTTTTGCACTGCGGCAGGCGGCGCGATTCGTCACGCAGCTCTATGAGCGCCATCTCGCGCAGGCGGGCGTGACGGCCGCGCAGTTCACGATACTCTCGCGTCTCGCGGGCCGCCCCGACGCCACCGCCGCCGAACTCTCCGACGACCTCGTGATGGACCGCACCACGCTCGTGCGCGCGCTCAAGCCCTTGCAGCGCGACGGCCTCGTGCTCACCGCCGCCGCCGAACACGACACGCGCACGCTCGTCTACCGGCTCTCCGCGAGCGGCCTGCGCCGCTACGACAAGGCGCACGCGCTCTGGCAGGACGCCCAGGCGGAATTCGAAAAGCATATGAAGCGCGACCGCGCGAAGGCGCTGCGCGCCGAACTGTTCGCGCTGACCAAAGCGGCGGCATGATGCGCATTGCGTAAGCGCGCGCCGGCCGGGCGGGCGGCGCTTACGTAGCTTTCAGCCTGGCGGCACCCTCGCAAACACCAGCGTCCCGATCCGGCGCGAAAATGGCATGATGGGGTTCCTGGAGTTCGACGCATCGCCGCCGGGTTCTCATGAGACGAGATCGTCCACCTTTGCCGCATTTCATGCGCGACACCTCGCATCCCGCGTGGCGCGACATCGCGCTGTCCACGCTGCCGGTCGTGCTGTTCTGCATCGCCGTGATCGCCGTGGTCGTGTGGCTCGTCGACCCGGCGCCGCCGCGCGCCATCACCATCAGCGCGGGCCCGCGTGACAGCTCGTTCATGCAGATGGCCGAGGGCTATCGCACGGTCCTCGCGCGCAACGGCGTCAAGCTCAAGATCGTCGAATCCGATGGCTCGGTGCAGAACCTTCAGCGTCTGCTCGATCCCAAATCGAAGGTCGATCTGGCGTTCGTGCAGGGCGGCGTGGCCGACGGCGTGGACACGCGCTCGCTGATGTCGCTCGGCAGCGTGGCCTATCTGCCGATCGTGGTGTTCTATCGCGGCCGTGGACTCACGCAGCTTTCCGATCTCGACGGCAAGCGCATCGCCATCGGCCGCGTGGGCAGCGGCACGCGCGAGCTCTCGCTCAAGCTGCTGCACGCGAACGGCATGGATCCCGGCGGCGACTCCACCTTCCTGCCGCTCGACGGCATGGAGGCGGCCACCGCGCTGGTCTCGAACCGCGTCGACGTCGCCATGCTCAGCGGCGATTCCACCACGCGCACGCTGATGCTGCGCCTCTTGAACATACCCGGTATTTCGGTGATGAGCTTCGAGGAATCGGCCGCGTATACGCGGCTCTTTCCGTATCTGGAGGGCATCGACCTGCCGCCCGGCGTGCTCGATCTGCGCCGCCGCGTGCCGCCGCAAACCGTGCATCTGATCGGGCCGACCGTGGAGATCGTCGCGCGCGACACGCTGCATCCGGCCATCTCCGATCTGCTGATCGAGGCCGCGAGCGAGGTGAACGGCGTGCCCGGGCTGATGCAGCGCGCGGGCGAATTTCCGAGCCCGGTGGCGCACGATTTCCGCATCAGCGAAGACGCCACGCGCTACTACAAGTCGGGCAAGAGCTTTCTCTATCGCACCTTGCCGTTCTGGCTCGCGAGCGTGGCCGACCGTCTGCTCGTGCTGCTGCTGCCGCTCGCGGTGCTGGTGTTTCCGGCGCTGCGCGCGATTCCCGCGATGTACCGCTGGCGCGTGCGCTCGCGCATCTATCGCTATTACGGTGCGCTGATCGCCATCGAGCGCGACGCGCTCAAGCACACCAACGAAGCGGAACGTCATGCGCTGATCGAGGAGCTCGACGAGATCGAGCGTTCGCTCAACACGCTGCGCATGCCGCTCGCGTACGCCGATGCGTTCTATGTGCTGCGCGAGCATATCGGTTTCGTGCGCATGCATCTCGTGCCGAAGCAGCGCCGCACCGCGCACGCAGAGCATTGATTCGACACTACGCTTCGATGCCGCGCGGATTGTTGCGTTCGGCGCATTCGACAGCTTCATTGATACGTCTCCTGAAACGCCGCGCTTTCGCGTGTGCGCAATTGACATCGCCGCCGCGCGCCCTTTATTTTGGGCCGGTACGTTTTGCGCGCAGCCTGGTGCACAAGTGCGCTATATAGCAGTACGTCGCGGCTGCGCGCATCGTCTGGATTCGTGCTGCGACGTTGCGACGTCATGCGCTGCATAGGGCAGGGCGCATCGCCTCGTGCGTCATGGCAAGCGTCACAGCAAGCCTCACAACCTGCATTGCATCGAGCATCACATCGTGCCCATCAGCAACCAGGAGGACCGTTACGTGAAATCGTCCGGTGTACGCCAGCGTGCTGCCTGGCTCATGTGCGCCGCGCTCGCGGCCGCACCGCTTTTCGTCGGCCCGGCCGGGCCCGGCGTCGCGCTCGCGCAGAACGCCGCGCATCTGTCGAATCAGCAACTCGATGCGCTCACCGCGCCCGTCGCGCTCTATCCCGATGCGCTGCTCGCGCAGGTGCTGATGGCCACCACGTTCCCGCAGGACGTGCAGGCCGCGGCGGCATGGTCGAAGGCCAATCCGAAGTTGCAGGGCGACGACGCCGTGAAGGCCGTGGCCTCGCAGCCGTGGGACCCGAGCGTGCAGTCGCTGGTGGCGTTTCCGCAGGTGCTGGCGACCATGGAGTCGAAGCCCGAGTGGGTCGAGCAGATCGGCACGGCGTTTCTCGCGCAGCCCAACGACGTGATGGATTCGGTGCAGCGTCTGCGCGCGCAGGCGCAGAAGGCGGGCAACCTCAAGTCGAACGAGCAGCAGAAGGTGGTCGTGCAGCAGGCGCCCAGCAGCACCACGCAGACCATCGTGATCGAACCGGCGAATCCGCAGGTGGTGTACGTGCCGACCTATAACCCGACGGTGGTGTACGGCACGTGGCCGTATCCGGCGTATCCGCCTGTCTATATGCCGCCGCCTCCGGGCTACGCGCTCGCCACCGGCTTCGTCAGCGGGCTCGCGTTCGGCGCGGGCGTGGCGGTCGCCAATTCGTTGTGGGGCGGCTTCGGCTGGAATTCGCATGACGTGAACATCAACGTCAATCGCTACAACAACATCAACGTCAACAACCGCATCAACACGACCAACGGCACGGCGAACTGGAATCGCAACGCCAATGTCGAGCGCCGCAACGCGAACATCAACAACGCGAATCTGAACGGCCAGCGCAACAACTTCCGCGGCTACGACCAGTCGCGCTCGCAGGCCATGCAGACCTTGCAGAACCGCACCGGGCAGAACATGGGCGGCAACGCGAGCGAGCGTTTGCAAGGCATTCAGCAGGGCGGCAACCGGGCTGGCGCGAACGGCGGCGGCAATGCGCTGAATAACCGCGGCGAAGGCGGTCGTGCGGGCGGGCAGGGTGCGCAAGGCGGACGCGTCGGTGGCCAGGGCGGCACGCAGAACAACGCCGCGAACCGCGCGCAGAACGCGAACCGCCAGAACGACATTGGCAACCGCGCGCAGAACGCGAACCGCCAGAACGACATCGGCAACCGCGCGCAGAACGCGAACCGCGACAACGCATTGCGCGGCGCGGGCGACGGCGGCGCCGCGCGCGCCGATGCGCAGCGCGGCCAGCAGAGCCGTCAGGCGCTGCAGAACCGCGGCGGTGGAGGCGGCGGCTTCAGCGGCGCGCAATCCGGCGGCGCGCGGCCCTCATTCGGCGGCGGCGGCGGTGGAGGCGGCGGCCGGATGGGCGCAGGCGGTGGCGGCGAACGCCACATGGGCCGTCACCGTTGAACCCCGACAGGAGACTCGCGATGATCCGCAATCAAGCACGCCGTTTGCCGCAAGGCGCGCCGCGCCGCGCCTTCGGCTGGGTTCGCGCGGGCGCGTCGGCTGCCGCCGCGCTCGCGTTCGCGCTGGGTGCCGCACCCGCCGCGTTCGCCCAGGCCGTCTATCCCACGCCCGACGCCGCCGCCGAAGCGTTCACGAACGCGCTCGCCAGCAACGACCACGAAGCGATGAAGCACGTGCTCGGCGGCGACTTCGAGCAGTTCATTCCCACCCAGAACATCGGCCGCGACGATATCGACGACTTCCTCGGCGCCTGGTCCAAGGGTCACGAGGTCGTGCCCGATTCGCCGCCGGTCGCGGGCAAGGCGAGCGCGCATCTGGCCGTCGGCGATAGCGGCTGGACGCTGCCGATTCCGATCGTGCAGGGCGCGGGCGGCTGGCGCTTCGATCCGCGCGAAGGCGCGACCGAAGTGCTCACGCGCCGCATCGGCCGCAACGAGCGCTCGGCGATGCTCACCGCGCTCGCCTATGTCGACGCCCAGAACGAATACAAAGGCCAGATGCAGCACTACGCGCAGCGCCTCGTGAGCACGCCCGGCACGCACGACGGCCTTTACTGGCCGGCCGGCGAAGGCGACACCGAAAGCCCGCTCGGCCCGCTCGCCGAGACCATGCCGCACGACGCGAAGATCTCGCCGAAGGACGGCTATCACGGCTATCACTTCCGCATCCTCACGGCGCAGGGCGCGCACGCGGGCGGCGGTGCGCGCAGCTATGTGCAGAACGGCCAGTTGACGGGCGGTTTCGCGCTGGTGGCGTGGCCGGCGCAGTACGGCAAGACGGGCGTGATGAGCTTTATCGTCAACCAGGACGGCAAGCTCTATCAGAAGAATCTGGGGCCGAACGGCGCGCGCGTCGCGGCGTCGCTGAAGGCCTTCGATCCCGATCCGTCGTGGCAGCCCACGTCGCCTTGAGCGGGTGCGCGGGCGACTCGCCCGCGCTTCCCTTGCCGGATTTCAACGCCCGCTTACGATAAATCGGGCAGAATCGTTGCGGAGTGGGATGCGGCTCGACGCAGCCGCCCCGCTTGCGCCTGAGGCTGGAGCGGCGCGGCGCCCGTCTGAAGCCGGGCACGCGGATTGCTGTACCTCAGCGCAAACTCTCATTCGTGTGGAGATAACGACATGCAACGACGCAACTTCATGCTTTCGGCGGCCGCGGCGCTCGCCACCGGCGGTTTCGCGCTCGCCGGCTGTACGACCACAGGTACGAACACCTCGAACGCGGCGACGGATATGTCGAAGCGCCAGTCGATCGACGCCAGCGTCGATAACGCCATGACCAAGCTGTACTCGACGGTACCGGGTTCGCACGAACTGATCGCCAAGTCGCGCGGCGTGCTGGTGTTCCCGTCGGTGCTGCAAGCCGGCTTCATCGTCGGCGCGCAATACGGCGAAGGTGCGCTGCGCGTGGGCGGCGCGACCTCGGGCTACTACAGCACCGTGTCGGGTTCGTTCGGACTGCAGGCGGGGGCGCAGTCGAAGGCCATCATCTTCGCCTTCATGACGCAGGACGCACTCGAAAAATTCCGCTCCACCGACGGCTGGGCCGCGGGCGCCGACGCTTCGGTCGCGCTCGTGACGATCGGCGCGAACGGCGCGGTCGACACCAACACGGCCACGCATCCGGTCGAAGTGTTCGTGATGACCAACGCGGGCCTGATGGCCGACGTCTCGCTCGCGGGCACCAAGGTCTCGCGTTTGAAGATTTAAGGCGGACGCCGGCCCGCGGGCTGGCGGCGCATGTAAAAAGGGCAAGGCGAAACGCCTTGCCCTTTCTTTTTTACAGCGACGAAGTTGCCATCGTCGGCGCACCGAACCCGAACCGACCGACTGCCGCCGACCGCGATCACGCCGTTTATGCCACTTGTGCCGTACACGTCCAAAGTTAGCGTAATATATCAACGGACATAACGGGGCGGAATCTCGCGGGCGTGTCATCCGAAGCGGCGCGCCGCCCTCCGAATCGGGAGACAGGCGATGTTCATCCGTCAACTCAACTACCTCGTGACGTTGGCCAGGGAGCAGCATTTCGCGCGCGCCGCGGAACTCTGCAACGTCACGCAGCCAGCGCTTTCGTCCGCGATACGCAGCCTCGAAAACGAACTCGGGCTCGTGATCGTGCGGCGCGGCCGCCGCTTTCTCGGTCTCACCGAGGAGGGCGAACGCGTGCTCGGCTGGGCGCGGCAGACCATCGCGGCGCTCGATCACATGCGGCAGGACGTCTGCGCGTCGAATCTGCTGACCGGCACGGTGCGAATTGGCGTGATTCCCACGACGATGCCGGTCGTGAGCATGCTGATCTCGACCTGTCGCGAGGCGCATCCGAGGCTGAGCTTCGCGGTGCGCTCGCTGAGTTCGGACGCCATCCTGCGGCAGCTCGACGACTACGAACTCGACATCGGCTTCACCTATCTCGACGATCACACGCAGGCCGGGTTCGAAGTGCATTCGCTGTATCGCGAGCGCTACGTGCTCGTGTCGCCATCGGGAACCGGCAAGAGTCTGTGCTCGGGCGCGCGCCGCTGGGACGCATTGGGCGAATTGCAATTCGGTCTTCTGGATTCCTCAATGCAGAATCGTCAGGTGATCAACGCAGCGTTCCGTCGCGCGGGCGTTCAACCCAAAGTCGTGCTCGAAGCCGATTCGCTGCTCACGCTGATGTCGAACGTGCAGCATGCGGGTCTTCACACGGTGCTGCCGCATAGCGTGCTGAGCGTCATGGACGGCACGCAGCGCGATGCGGTGACGCCGCTCGAACCCGAACTCACGCGCGAGATCGGCCTGATCGCGCGCGATCTGCCGTCGCGTCCGCCGCTCGTCGCGGCGCTGTGGAAAGCTGCGAAACACCTTGATTTACAGGCCCGTTTCGATGCCTTCATCGAGCGGCCGCGCGTGTCCGTCGAAGCGTCGGCGGCCGTTTGATAAGTCTCGCTTATCAGCTCATACATCGAAAGAATTGGATCGCTATCGAGCTTCTCGTCGACACTCTGACCGTCGATCGATCGCATGCAGCGCGGTCGTACAGCCGGCGGCGCCAAGGGCCACCGGATTCTCGCCCCTCAGAGTGGAGACAACATCGTGGCAAAAATTGTTTGTGTGCTTTACGACGATCCGGTCAACGGTATGCCGAAGCAATACGCGCGCGACTCGCTTCCTGAAATCACGCGCTATCCCGACGGACAAACCACGCCGACGCCGCGCGCCATCGACTTCACGCCGGGCCATTTGCTCGGTTGCGTGTCGGGCGAACTGGGCCTGCGCCAATATCTGGAATCGCACGATCATCAACTCGTGGTGACGTCGAGCAAGGACGGCGCGGACAGCGTGCTCGACCGCGAACTGCACGACGCCGAAATCGTGATCTCGCAGCCGTTCTGGCCGGCCTATATGACGGCCGAGCGCATCGCGAAGGCGAAGAAGCTCAAGATGATCGTCACCGCCGGCATCGGTTCGGATCACACCGATTTGCAGGCCGCGATGGATCGCGGCATCACCGTGGCGGAAGTCACCTATTGCAACAGCAATAGCGTGGCTGAGCACGTGGTGATGACGACGCTCGCGCTCGTGCGCAACTATATTCCCTCGCATAACTGGGCCAATAACGGCGGCTGGAATATCGCCGATTGCGTCGAGCGCTCGTACGATATCGAGGGCATGCACGTGGGCACGGTGGCGGCGGGCCGCATCGGTTTGCGCGTGCTGCGTCTGCTCAAGCCGTTCGACATGAAGCTGCATTATCTCGATCGTCACCGTCTGCCGGAGTCGGTGGAGAAGGAACTCAATCTCACGCATCACACGAGCCTCGAAAGCCTCACGCGTGTGTGCGACGTGGTCACGCTGAATTGCCCGCTGCATCCCGAAACCGAGCACATGATCAATGCGCAGACGCTGAAGCATTTCAAGCGCGGCGCGTATCTGATCAACACGGCGCGCGGCAAGCTCTGCGATCGCGACGCGATTGTCGACGCGCTGAAAAGCGGCCAGCTGGCGGGCTATGGCGGCGACGTGTGGTTCCCGCAGCCCGCGCCGGCCGATCATCCGTGGCGCAGCATGCCGAATCAGGGCATGACGCCGCATATCTCCGGCACCAGCCTTTCCGCGCAGGCGCGCTACGCGGCGGGCACGCGCGAAATTCTCGAATGCTATTTCGAGGGCCGTCCGATTCGCGATGAATATCTGATCGTGCAAGGCGGCAAGCTTGCCGGTGTGGGCGCGCACTCGTACAGCGCGGGCAACGCGACGAAGGGCTCGGAAGAAGCGGCCCGCTTCAAGGTGGCCTGATCGCCGATGACGACTCCGTCCGCCGCATCCGCGAGCGCCAACGGAGCCTCGACGTGGCGCACCCAGGCGGGCGGCATGCTGCTTGCCGGCCTGGGCGCATTCGTTGCGTTGGCGCTCGTGGGCGTGTTGGCGCAAGAGACCTCGGAACCGTGGATTCTCGGTTCATTCGGGGCGACCTGCGTGCTGCTGTTTGGCTTTCCGTCCAGCCCGTTTTCGCAGCCGCGAAACATCATTGGAGGACATGTTCTGACTTCGCTGACGGGCCTGCTTTGTCTGCATCTGTTCGGACCCGGCACGATGCCGATGGCGATCGCCGCTGCTTGCGCGCTGATGTTGATGATGCTGACGCGAACGGTTCATCCGCCCGCCGGAAGCAATCCGGTCATTATCTTCGCCGCGCAACCGGGCTGGTCTTTCCTGGTACTCCCAACGATGTTAGGCGCTGTGATGCTGGTTGTGATCGGCTGGATTTACTGGTCGGTCGTCCGGCGCGGGGCGTGGCCGCATCGGGCGAAGTGATGCGTGAAGTTCGTGATGACGCCGGCGCGGAGGAGTTCTCTGCGCCGGCGCATCAGCAATGCGATTACAACGCGGGGTTATCCCTCAAGCCGGTTCTCGCGCGCAATCGCTTCCGTTACGGCCAAAAAATTCGCAATATCGCTCGGCGCGTGGCAATGCAACGGCGAGATGCGCACCGCGCCGTCGAGCTTGAACGACTTCAACATGCGCCCGGAATAGAGGCTCGTTGCGATCCGCTCGTAGACGATCACGCCGCGTTCTTCATACGCGCGCACGGCGGCGGTCGGATCGAGATGATCGAAGCCGATGCCCGCAATCAGATCGCGGCGCGTGAGGTCGTCGTGATCCCAGAACACGCTGACGCCTTCGATGGCGCGCAGCCCGCGCTGCTCGCCCACGCCTTCGAGCAACAAGGCAAGCAGGGCGCGCTCGTGCATTTCGATGCGCTGCATGCCTTGCACGAACAACTCGCGCCGGTCGTCGGCGTCGCTGAATTGCGCGCCGATCCACGTCACGTAATCGACGATTGCGCTCACCACGGCGAACTGCGCGGGCGCGGGGCTGCCGAGTTCCCAGACGCCGTTTTCCTTGGCGGCGAGCCGATGATGCGGAAGCGTCGCGAGCCGTTCCGAGAGCCATGTCACGCCCGCGCCGCGGCAGCCGAAGAACTTGTACGGCGCGAAGTTGATGCCGTCCACGGGCGTTTTTTGCAGGTCGATGACCGCGTGCGGCGCATGCTGAACCGCGTCGACGATGATGAAGAGATCGGGCTTGCGCGCACGCGCACGTTCGACGATCGCGGCGATATCCAGCTTCGCGCCCGAAATATTCGAGGCATACATCACGCTCAGTAGCGCGGTATCGTCGTCGATGAGCGAGACGATGGCATCGACATCGACGCCGCCGGTTTCGGCATTGCTGGGCGCGACGCGCAGCGTTTTGCCGGTGCGCTCGCAGTACATCGTCATCGCATCGAAGGACGACGGATGTTCGAGTATGGTCGTCACGGCGTTCGTGCCCGGCACGTTCTCCATGACGGCGCGCACCATCTCGAACATCGCCACCGATGCGGTCAGCGAAAGATACACGCTGCCGTTGCGTGCGTTAAGAATACGGCGCACGTCGTCTTCACCGCGCGTTTGAATGTCCTGCAACACGAGCGCGCGTTCGTGAATGCGCTCGGGACAATCGGGCAATGCATCGACCTGGGCGAAGGCTTCCAGCGCCGATTTCAAACGGAATGAACCGCCGGCATTATCGAAGAAGAGACGCGCACGGCCGTCGATATCGTGATCGACAAAATGAAAGCGGCGCTTGATTTCCTCCATGATCGAATCGGAAAACAACTGCCCGCGAATACGGCTCATCTCATTTGCTCCTCGTTCCATGATTGCTGTTCCTGACTAATCTGCTATTTCGAATTTCACGCGTCCAGCGACGCGATATAGGCCTTGCCCTTTTCCGCGTCGTACTGGCCTTCCCATTTGGCGATGATGAGCGGAGCGAGCGCATTGCCGACCACGTTCAGCGCCGTGCGTCCCATATCCATGATCCGGTCGACGCCCGCAATAAACGCGAGCCCTTCGAGCGGCAGTCCGGCGCTCGCAAGCGTCGTCAGCAAGATCACGAACATGAAGCCGGGCACGCCTGCCGCGCCTTTCGATGTGATCACCATCGTCAGCACGAGCACGATCTGTTCTTGAAGGCCGAGATGCACGCCATAAAGCTGCGCGACGAATAGCGTGCCGATGCCGAGATAAATCGAGGCGCCATCGAGATTGAACGTGTAACCCGTGGGCACCACGAACGTCGTGATGCTTTTCGGCACGCCGAAGTCCTCCATCTTTTTCATCAGTTGCGGCAGGACCGTCGCCGAACTGCAGGTGGAAAATGCAATGATCAATTCGTCCTTGATGACACGCAGCAGCGTGAAGATATTGAAGCCAAACAGCCGCGCCGCAATGCCGAGCACGAACACCGCAAACAGAATGATCGCGAGATAAGTCACCGCGACGAGTTTAATGAGCGGCAACAGTGAACCGAAACCGAAACTCGCGACCGTTACGGCAATCAACGCGCACACGCCGAACGGCGCGTAACGCATCACCATGCCGGTGACCTTGAACATCGCATCGCTGATGCCTTTGAAGGTCGCGAGCACGGGCTGGCGATATTCGGCGGGTACGGATTGCAGGCCGAGACCGAACAGCACGGAAAAGAAAATCACCGGCAGCAGATCGCCGCGTCCCATCGCCATGACGATGTTGTCGGGAATGATACTCAGCAACAGCGCCATGAAGCCGTGATGGCCCTGGGTTTGCTGCGTGGTCTGCTGATAGCGCGAGATATCGGTGTGGCCGAGCTGCGAAAGATCGGTGCCGAGACCCGGATGCAGCACGTTGCCGAGCACGAGGCCCATCACGATCGCGATAGTCGTGACGATTTCGAAATAGAGCAGCGTTTTGAAGCCGATACGACCGAGCGAGCGCCCGTCGCCCACGCCCGCAATGCCCATCACCATGCTCGTGAAGACGATCGGCACCACGACCATTTTGATCAGACGGATAAAGATATCGCCGGCCGGTTGCAGAAAGCCGTTGATGACGGATTCGCGCGATTCGGGAAAACGGTTGAGCACGAGCCCCACCGCGATGCCGATAACGAGCCCGATAACGATTTGCCACGCGAGTCCGACGCGCGGCTTGCGCGCCGCGCGCTCGGCTTGGGGTGCTTCCATGACGGATTCCATGCGTTCTCCAGACACGTATCGATGGATAGGGATAAACCGAGCCTCGTTCGGGACTCGTTGAGGGAAAAGTAACCAGCCAAAATGAACTAAAAAAGCGATTTTTTTCTATGAGAAACTATCGCTTTTAGTGATGTGAAATTCGGGCCATGCTGACGTTCAAACAGATGGAAGCCTTGTACTGGATCGTTCAGCTCGGCTCGTTCGAGGCTGCGGCCACGCGGCTGAACACCACGCAATCGGCGATATCGAAACGCGTGCAGGAACTGGAGCGCGCATTCGATGTGGCGGTCTTCGACCGCGCGAACCGTAGCGCGCGTCTCACGGAAAAGGGCACGGAATTCTTCGAGCACGCGAGGGAATTGCTGGAGCGGCGCGATCAGCTCGTCGAGCGCATGAGTTCGAAGGAGACGCTGGTTCGGCAGATTCGCATCGGCGTGACGGAACTCACGGCGCTGACCTGGCTACCGCGCTTGATCGCGGCGATTCAGGCCGAATACCCGAAGGTGCAGGTCGAAGCGGAGGTCGATCTCAACGCGACATTGCGCGAGCGGCTGGCGGCGGCGACGGTGGACGTCATCATCGTGCCGCAGACGCACGAGGTCGAGCCGTATGCGTCGACGCTCGTGGGGCAGGTGCAGAACGCGTGGATGTGCGCGGCGAGTCTCGCGCCGGGCAAGCGCGCCATTCCGCTTGCGGACATCGCGAAGTTTCCGCTAATTCTGCAAGGCGGATTGTCGGGGACCGGCTATGTGTACAGCCGATTTCTGGCGGAGCAAGGCGTGGTCTTGCAGAAAGTGCTGGCGAGCAATAGCCTCATTGCGCAAGTCGGCCTCACACTTTCGGGGCTCGGGGTGAGTTATCTGCCTGAGGCGTGTCTCGCGCGCATGCTCAAGCGGCGCGCGCTTGTGGTGGTGCCGACGCGGCCGGCATTGCCGCCGGTGAAATACGTCGCCATGCATCGCGCGGAGCAGTCGCATTCACTGAGCGCCGCCGTGGCGCGGCTGGCGGCGCAGTCGTGCGACTTCTCGTCGAATTTGCTGGATCCGGGGAGTTGAAGACGTGTGCAAAAAGCCGGTGCGGTAAAAGGCAATGTGGGAATGAAAATGAATACCGTGCCGCGACTCAAGTATTGCCCGCATTATCGGCTGCGATGCTTCGAGAATAAATAAAAAGCGAAAAGCACAATCAATCCCAAATAGCGCGACACATTGAGGGCGATCTCATGGATATCCCCTATGCGCCGTCGCGCTGAGTCTGCCGTTAGTCCCTGCGAAGCGCGAGATTGCGCGGGCGGCTGCATGCCGCGATAAAAAATCCAGGAGACCGACCAGATGCTCAGGAATATCACGATTCGCGGAGGGCTTACCCTCGTCATCAGCCTATTCGTTGCCTTTCTGCTGGTAGTGATCGGCGTGGCGTACGGGGCGCTCAAGCTGACCAACGAGAGCCTCGTCGATACGCAGCGCAGCGCCCAGTCGCTCGCCGCGCTCAAGACGAGTTCCGAGCGGCTTTTGCAGGTGCGGCTCGCGCTCGGCGGCTACGAGACGCTGTTCAGCGTCGGCAAATCCACGGAAGGGCTGCTCGAACAGGCGCACAAGGTGCTCGTCGATTCGAGCAAGGATTTCGCGAGCTACAGCGCCGGTCCCTTCACCGACGATGAAGAAGCGCGGCTCGCCAAGGCCGTCGCGCAGGCGCGCGCGGCGCTCGTCGAGCAGGCGCTCGAACCCGAATACAAGGCGCTCGTCGATAACGACTTCAACACCTTCCGCACGATTCAGGGCGAGACCGCTGACCGTTATTACGCCATCTACGCGAAGGCCATCGACGCGCTCGAACAATGGCAGACCGCTCGCGAGCAGCGCGACGGCGAAGTCGCCGCCACGCGCTTTCAGATGTCGATCATCGTGTTCGGTGCGATCGGCGTGATCGGCATCGTGCTTGGTCTCGTCGCGCGCAAGGGGCTCGCGGCGGCCGTCGTGAAGCCCGTCGATCAGGCGATTCGCCACTTTCAGCGCATCGCGGCGGGCGACCTGACCGTGGACGTGCGCGTGCGCTCCAGCAACGAAATGGGCCAGTTGCTCGGCGCGCTCGCGCAGATGCGCGAAGGTTTGATCGGCACGGTCGCGCGGGTGCGCGGCAGCACGCACGAAATCACGCTGGGCGCGGACCAGATCGCTTCGGGCAACGCCGATCTGTCGAGCCGCACTTCGCAGCAAGCGGCCGCGCTGGAGGAGACGGCGGCGAGCCTGGAGGAATTGTCGTCGGCGGTGCGCCAGAACACCACGGCGGCCAAGGAGGCGAGCGGGCTCGCGCAAGGCGCGCTCGACACCGTGTCGCGCGGCGCCGACGTGGTCGCGCGCGTGAACGAGACGATGAACGATATCTCGTCGTCGTCGCGCAAGGTCGAGGAGATCACCGGCATCATCGAAGGCATCGCGTTCCAGACCAACATCCTTGCGCTGAACGCGGCGGTCGAGGCCGCGCGCGCGGGCGAGGAAGGGCGAGGCTTCGCGGTGGTGGCCGCCGAAGTGCGCAGCCTTGCGCAGCGCTCGGGCACGGCGGCCAAGGAGATCAAGGAGCTGATCACGGCGTCGGTCGCGACGGTGGGCGCGGGTGCGCGTCTCGTCGACGAGGCGCGTCACACGATGGGCGCGGCGCGCGACGCCGTTGCGCGCGTGAGCAGCATCATGAGCGAGATCGAGGCCGCGACGCACGAGCAGAGCGACGGCATCGAGCAGGTGAACCGCGCCGTCGCGCAGATCGACGAGGTCACGCAGCGCAACGCGGCGCTCGTGGAAGAAGCGGCGGCCGCGGCGCAGTCGCTCGAAGCGCAGGCCAACACGCTGCGCGAGGCGGTGGCCGTGTTCAATCTCGGCGGTGCGCAGGGCCACGGCGCGCGCCGCATCGCGCAGGACGCACAGGCCGCCGACGGCGCGCTGCGCGCGGGCGCGGAGCCGGCGCTCGCGTGAGTGCGCGCCGCGTTGCCCGTCCACAGGACTTAACCTGAGGTTATATCCCCCGCGCAAATCGCAATTGAGTTCCGTTTTTTGCCTGGTAAGACTGGTGCCGTGGATGCTAAACGAGCACCAGACGAGAACCAGGCAGGAACGAACGGGCTATGCGAATTTGCGTGTTGGGCGGCGGCGTCATCGGTGTGACGACCGCGTATTTTCTCGCTCGCGATGGACATCAGGTGACGCTCGTCGAGCGTCACGCGGACGTGGCGCAGGAGACCAGCCACGCCAACGGCGGCCAGCTGAGCTATCAATACGTGGCGCCGCTCGCCGATCCCTCGGTGTTGCCGAAGCTGCCGCACTGGCTGTTGTCGCGCGATGCCGCGCTGCGTTTCGTGCCGCGTCTCGATCCGCATCAGTGGCGCTGGTGTCTGGCGTTTCTGCGTGCCTGCACGCGTGCGCGCAGCCGGCAGACCACGGCGGAATTGCTCGGGCTCGGCTTGCTGAGCCAGCGTTTGATGCATGAGATCGTTGCGCGCGAGGCGCTCGATTTCGATTACGTGTGCAACGGCAAGCTCGTCGTGTATCGCGACCGTGAAGGCTTCGAGGGCGCGCGTCGCCAGGCGGATTATCAGGCGCAATTCGGCTGCGAGCAGCATGCGCTCGACGGTGCGGCCTGCGTTGCGCTCGAACCGGCGCTCGCGCATATCGGCAGAGAAATCGTCGGCGGCATCCATACGCCCGGCGAGGAGGCCGGCGATTGCGACCGCTTCACGCGCCATCTCGCGCGTGCCGCGCAGCGCGACGGCGTGCAGTTGCAGCTCGGCGCGGAATTATCTGGACTCCGTACGAATGGATCGGTAGTGCAGGCAGCGATCACGTCGCAAGGCGAGATCGAGGCCGATGCCTTCGTGGTGTGCCTCGGTTTTCAGAGTCAGCCGATGCTGGCCTCGCTCGGCGTGAGCGTGCCGGTGTATCCGCTCAAGGGTTACAGCCTCACGCTGCCCGACGCGCGCGAACACGGCGCGCCGCGTGTGTCGGTCACGGACGCGCATCACAAGGTGGTCTACGCGCCGCTCGGCGAGCGCTTGCGCATTGCGGGCATGGTCGATCTCACGGGCATGAGCGCGCACGCCGATCGCGAGCGCATCGCGCTGCTCACGCGTCAGGCGCGCGAGACCTTCCCGGAGGCGGGCGACTACGGCGCGATTCAAACCTGGACGGGCATGCGGCCCGCCACGCCGGACAGCAAGCCGCTGATCGGCGCCACGCAGTTTCGCAATCTGTGGCTGAACACGGGGCATGGCGCGCTGGGCTTCACGCTCGCGTGCGGCAGCGCGCAACTGCTGGCGGACCGGCTTGCGAACCGCACCCTGCCGCTCGACGGCGCGGCCTTCGCGCCTGGCCGATGAGCGCATTGAACGAAGACGTTGATTGCATATTTTCACTACACCAGTCGGGAGAACAGGACGATGATCGGCATGAGAAAAATCGGCGTGATGGGCGTGATCGGGGCAAGCGCATTGGCGGCGACGATGTTCGCGAGCGCGGCGCAGGCGGAAGAACTCACGGGCACGCTCAAGAAAGTGCACGACAGCGGCGTGATCGTGCTCGGCACGCGCGAGTCGTCGATTCCGTTTTCGTATTACGACCAGAATCAGAACGTGATTGGCTATTCGCAGGAAATCGCGCTGAAGATCGTCGATGCGATCAAGCAGAAAACCGATACGCCGAACCTCAAGGTGCGCACGATTCCCATCACGTCGCAAAACCGTATTCCGCTGGTGCAGAACGGCACGATCGACCTCGAATGCGGTTCGACCACGAATACGTTCGAGCGTCAGAATCAGGCCGCGTTTTCGAATAGCATTTTTCTTTACGGCATTCGCTTTATCACGCGCAAGGATTCGGGCGTGAAGGATTTCGCGGATCTCGCGGGCAAGACGGTCGCGACCACGGCGGGCACGTCCGACGAACGCATGCTGCGCAAGATGAACGAAGAGAAGCGCATGAACATGACGATCATCAGCGCGAAGGACCACGCCGAGTCGTTCCTCAATGTGACGACGGGCCGCGCGGTGGCCTTCGTGATGGATGAGCCGCTGCTCTATGGCGAGCGCGCGAAGACGAAGAATCCGCAGGATTATGTCGTGGCGGGCACGCCGCCGGTATCGGAAAACTACGCGTGCATGCTGCGTCGCGACGATCCGCAATTCAAGGCGCTCGTCGATGAAACCGTCGCGAAGATGCAGACCTCGGGCGAGATGGCGAAGCTCTATACGAAATGGTTCACGCAGCCGATTCCGCCCAATGGCATGAATCTCGACTATCCGCTTTCGCAGCAGATGAAGGAGTTGTTCGCGCATCCGAACGACAAGGCGCTCGATTGATTCGGTAATTTGGCGTGGCGATTGGCGCGCGCGTGATGTCGCGCGATGTTGCGTGATGTTATTCACGCACGCTGAACGCGCAAAAAGAAAATGGCGCAGACCCGTGAAGGAATGCGCCATATTCACTGCGTAAGCATGATAAAGCCGCTACGCGATACCGCTATATTCGTTGGTAGGCTCGATTGGATTCGAACCAACGACCCCCACCATGTCAAGGTGGTGCTCTAACCAACTGAGCTACGAGCCTGTTGAGAGCGCGAATTATAGAGACACTCCCGCAGGTGCGCAAGCCCCTTTTTGAAAATTGCGTGAATTGCTGGAAAGGGCGTGGGCCAACAGGCTCACGCTTCGCCTTCCTGCCGCTCCATCGCCTCCACCATTTCCTTCGCCGCGCGCTGCAATTCCGGCACGAACCGGCGCACCGCTTCCTGCGGCGGCATGGCCTGCTCCAGATAGATCACGTTGAGGCTCGCGAGCACGCGGCCATGCGCTTCGATGGCGACCGCGAGCGCGCCGATCTTGCGCTGGTCGGCCCAGTCACCGTGATTCGAGCCGAAGCCGTCGGCGCGCGTCTGCCGCACGAGATTGCGGATGAACGCCGGGTCCGATGCGAGCTTCTGCTGCTGCTCGCCGCCCGCGCCTGCGCGCAGCAGATCGAGCATGTCCTCGCGTTCAGCCTCGGGGCACATCGCCAAATAGACGCGGCCCGCCGACGTGAGCAATAGCGGCAAACGCCGCCCGACCATCGAGCGGTGAAACGAGAGCGGGCTGAAACGGTGCGTGGTTTCGCGCACGATCATCGCGTCGCCGTCGGGCGTCGTGAGGTCGGAGGGCCACACGATCCGTTGCATCATCTGCGCCATGATCGGCGGCGCGACGGTGGCGATCAGCTCGTCGTCGGTGAAGCCTTCGCTCAGTTCGCGCACGTTGAGCGTGAGGCGAAAGCTGTCGTCGGAGGCACTACGCCGCACGAGATTCTCTTCGACGAGCGTCTCCAGCAAACGCCGCACGGTGGTGCGATGCAGGCC
Source organism: Paraburkholderia tropica (assembly GCF_914484835.1). Lineage (GTDB taxonomy): Bacteria > Pseudomonadota > Gammaproteobacteria > Burkholderiales > Burkholderiaceae > Paraburkholderia > Paraburkholderia tropica_A. The sequence goes on along the minus strand of NZ_CAJZAR010000105.1, from coordinate 48,843 downwards.
CGTGGCCTCGCTCAGTTGCTGGCTCGTCGCGCGCCCGTTCTCCATCGCGTTGAGCGCCCGGAGCACCTGCAGGCCGCGTGCGAGACCGCGCACGTTTGCATACTTTGTCATTAAAAATCTCTTTTAAATCAATCATGTGCATTCTATGCACATTTCTTCGAAATTGTTGAGCGGGCGTGGGCACGCCCCTAGACTCGCTTTCATTCACCGGTCTGCGGCAAAACGCCCGAGCCGGTGATTCGTTCCAGGCAAGACCTGTCAGCACCCGCAGCGGCCGCCGAGCCGCGCGACAGTTCTGCATGGGACCGCACGCGGCGCACGAGCGCCTGGGCGGTCCAAACAGGAGACAACATGCACACCACGCCTCATCAGGCGGATTCCGTCCGCCCTCGCCAGCACGTCACCGACGTCGCCATCATCGGAGCGGGTCCGGTCGGCCTCACGATCGCCAACATTCTCGGTCTGCAAGGCGTGCGCGTCACGCTCATCGAAAAGCTCGACCAGATTATCGACTATCCGCGCGCAATTGGTTTGGATGACGAAGCATTGCGCGTGTTCCAGTCGATCGGTCTCGCCGATGCGCTCGTGCCGCACACCACGCCCGATCACTGGATGCGCTTCGTGACGAAGGACGGTCACTGTTTCGCGTCGCTCGAACCGCGCACCGACGAATTCGGCTGGCCGCGCCGTAATGCCTTTATTCAGCCGCTCGCGGATCGCGTGCTTTACGAAGGCCTCGCGCGCTTCGAGCATGTCGACGTGTTGTTCGGTCACGACGTGAACGGATTCGTGCAGGACGCGCACGGCGTATCGATCGACGTAAGCGACGCCAACGGCGAGCGCCGCGTGATTCGCGCCGCGTACATGGTGGGCGCGGACGGCGGCAATAGTTTCGTGCGTCGCGCGCTGAACGTGCCGTTCGAAGGCCGCACGAAGCCGAATCAATGGATCGTCGTGGACGTGCGCAACGACCCGATCGGCTCGCCGCACATCTACATGCATTGCGATCACACGCGGCCTTATGTGTCGGCGGCGCTGCCGCACGGCATTCGCCGCTTCGAATTCATGGTGATGCCGGGCGAGACCGAGGAAGAACTCTCGAAGCCCGAGAACATGGCCGCGCTGATCCGCAAGGTGGTCGCGGACCCGGACAAGGTCGATTACATCCGCAAGCGCGTCTATACGCACAACGCGCGGCTGGCCGAAACGTTCCGCGTGGACCGCGTGCTGCTCGCGGGCGACGCCGCGCACATCATGCCGGTGTGGCAAGGACAGGGCTATAACAGCGGCATTCGCGACGCGAACAATCTCGGCTGGAAACTCGCGATGGTCGCGAAGGGTCTCGCCGATGGCCGTCTGCTCGACACCTATACGGTCGAGCGCCGCGCGCATGCGCGCTCGATGATTCACCTCTCGGAAGTCGCGGGCGATATCTTCGCGCCGACCACGCGTTTCGGCGCGCGCTTTCGCGATGCGTTCGTGAAGTCGATGAACGTTTTCCCTTCCGTGAAGCGCTATTTCGTCGAAATGCGTTTCAAGCCGATGCCGCGTTACGAAGCGGGCGTCGTGCTGCTGCCGCCGCCGCAAGCGAAGGGCGGCTGGCTCGCGCGCGTGCTCGAAGGCGCGGGCAGCGGGCCGATCGGCCGCCTGCTCGGGCTGATGAGCCAGAAACGCGATTCGCTGCTCGGCCGTCTCGCGTATGGCCGCGATCCGCTCGCCGCGTCGCCGGTGGGCCGCATGTTCGTGCAGCCGCGCGTGCGTCTCGCCGATGGCCGCGTCGTGCGTCTGGACGATGCGATCGGCAACGGCTTCGCGCTGCTCGCCTGGGGCGCGGACCCGACCTTCGGGCTCACGCCGCAAGCGCGCGCGCTGTGGGAACGCCTGGGCGCGCGCTTCGTGGTCGCGAAGCCGGACGTGCAACTCGATTACGGCGACGACGTGCCCGCCGACGTGCTCGCGGTCGGCGACGTGCAAGGCAGCCTCAAGGACTGGTTCAGCCGCCTGCCGGAGTCGGTTGTGCTGCTGCGCCCGGACCGCTTCGTCGCGGGCGTATGCACGCCGCAGCAGGTCTCGGACGCGATCGTCGAACTCGCGGGCAAGCTCGGCATGACCGATGTCGGTGTGAAAGCCGCCGTTGCCCCGACACGCCGCCCCGCGCTTGCCGACGTCGCCGTCGCGCGCGCCGCCGAAGCCTGAGCAGGAGCCACACGACATGCCCATTCACCTCGAATGTCTTTCGCACACGCCCTTGCACGGCTATTTCGATCCGCGTCCCGACGTGGTCGAGGAAGTCGAGCGCGTGGGCCGCGCGGCGCGTGCGCGCGTCGACGCCTTCAATCCCGATCTGATCGTCGTGTTCGCGCCTGATCATTTCAACGGCTTTTTCTACGACATGATGCCGCCGTTCTGCATCGGCGCGAAAGCGCAGGCGATCGGCGACTTCAAGAGCCTGGCCGGCGATTTGCCGGTGCCGTCTGCGCTCGCGCATGAACTCGCGGAGCAGGTGCTCGCCGCCGATATCGACGTGGCGCTCTCGTATCGCATGCAGGTCGATCACGGCTGCGCGCAGGCGCTCGAAGTGCTCACGGGCGATCTCGATCGCTATCCGGTGATTCCGGTGTTCATCAACTCGGTCGCGCCGCCGATGGCGACGCTGCGCCGCGCGCGTCTGCTCGGCGATGCGATTGGGCGCTTTCTGGCGCGCACGAACCGGCGCGTGCTGGTGGTCGGCTCGGGCGGCATCTCGCACGAACCGCCGGTGCCCGAACTGATCGGCGCGACGCCCGAAGTCGCCGAGCGTCTGATCGCGGGCCGCAATCCCACGGCCGAGTCGCGCGAGGCGCGCCAGGCGCGCACGGTGGCGGCGGCGCGGGCGTTTTCGCAAGGCGACAGCCCGCTGCATCCGCTCAATCCCGAATGGGACCGCGCGTTTCTCGCGCAGCTCGCCTCGGGCGAACTGACCGCCGTGGACGGCATGACCAACGCGGCCATCACGCGCGACGGCGGCAAGTCGGCGCACGAGATTCGCACCTGGGTGGCCGCGTTCGGCACGCTCGCCGCGTATGGCGACTATCGCGCGTCGCTCGATTACTACCGCGAGATTCCCGAGTGGATCGCGGGCTTCGCCACCATGCATGCCTCGCCCGCGGATGCGAAGTTCGCGGCGGCGGCTTGATCGACACAGATCGACAACGATCGACAACGATCGACAGCAACAAGGAGAGTTTGCATGACCGATCAACATCGCAGTGAAAATCGCATCGCGGCATTAGCCGCGCGTTTGCGCGAAGCGGAACACACGCGCAATGTCATCGAGCCCGTGCGCGGCGAAATCGCGCTCGACGACATCACTACGGCCTACGCCGTGCAGCAAGCGAACGTGGATCTGCGCGTGAAAAACGGCGAGCGCATCGTGGGCCGCAAGATCGGCCTCACGTCGCTCGCGGTGCAAAAGCAACTGGGCGTGGATCAGCCCGATTTCGGCGCGCTGTTCGCGAGCATGGCGCACGGCGATAGCGAGCCAATTTCGTTGGCACAACTGATCCAGCCGAAAGTGGAAGCCGAAATTGCGCTCGTGCTCGCCCGCGATCTCACGCACGAGAAACACACGTTCGTCGATATTCTGAATGCGAGTGCGTATGCACTCGCGGCGATCGAAATCGTCGATAGCCGGATTCAGAACTGGGATATTCGCTTCGTCGATACGGTCGCCGACAACGCATCGAGCGCGCGTTTCGTGGTGGGCAGCCGCCCCGTTCCGCTCGCGCAAATCGATTTGACCGCTTGCGCAATGGAGTTGTCGCGCGACGGCGAAGTGCTGTCGCGCGGCAACGGCGCGGCGTGTCTCGGCAATCCGCTCAACGCGGCCGTGTGGCTCGCCGACCGCATGGTGCAACTCGGCACGCCGTTGCGCGCCGGCGACGTGGTGCTCACGGGCGCGCTCGGCCCGATGGTCGCCGTGAAGGAACCCGGCACCTATACCGCGCAGATCGAAGGCCTCGGCAGCGTTCGCGCGACTTTCACTGCCTGATTGACAGGCCGAAACAGGAATGACCATGGCTTCTGAAAAACTCAAGGCGGCGATTATCGGCTCCGGCAATATCGGCACGGACCTGATGATCAAGATCATGCGCAACAGCCAGCATCTGGAAATGGCGGCGATGGTCGGCATCGATCCGAACTCCGATGGTCTCGCGCGCGCCGCGCGGCTCGGCGTGGCGACCACGCACGAAGGCGCGGAAGGACTCACGCGTCTGCCCGTGTTCAACGAGATCGACTTCGTGTTCGATGCGACTTCAGCGGGCGCGCATATCAAGAACGATGCGCTACTGCGCAAGCTGAAACCGTCGATTCGCGTGATCGATTTGACGCCCGCTGCCATCGGCCCGTATTGCGTGCCGGTCGTGAATCTCGATGCGCAGATCGACGCGCCCAACGTGAATATGGTCACGTGCGGCGGCCAGGCGACCATTCCCATCGTCGCGGCGGTGTCGCGCGTGGCGAAGGTGCATTACGCGGAAATCGTCGCGTCGATCAGCAGCAAATCGGCGGGTCCGGGCACGCGCGCGAATATCGACGAATTCACCGAAACCACCTCGAAGGCGATTGAAGTCGTCGGCGGCGCGGCGAAAGGCAAGGCGATCATCGTGCTGAATCCGGCCGAGCCGCCGGTGATGATGCGCGATACCGTCTACACGCTTTCAGAACTCGCCGATCAAGACGCGATTGAAAAATCGATTGAAGAAACGGTGGCGAAAGTGAATGCCTACGTGCCCGGTTATCGCCTCAAACAACAAGTCCAGTTCGATGAAATTCCGGCGAACGCGCCTTTGAATATTCCCGGTCTCGGCAAATTCAGCGGCCTGAAAACCTCGGTGTTTCTCGAAGTGGAAGGCGCCGCGCATTATCTGCCCGCATACGCAGGCAATCTCGACATCATGACGTCCGCCGCGCTCGCGACCGCCGAGCGCATGGCGCAGACGCTGCTGAGCGTGCAAGGCGCTTAAGGCGCATAAGGAGCACAGGCAATGAGCAAGAAACTCTATATCTCCGATGTGACGCTGCGCGACGGCAGCCACGCGATTCGCCATCAATATTCGATTCAGAACGTGCAGGACATCGCGCGCGCGCTCGATCAGGCGAAAGTCGATTCGATCGAAGTCGCGCACGGCGACGGTCTGCAAGGTTCAAGCTTCAATTACGGCTTTGGCGCGCATAGCGATCTCGAATGGATCGAAGCCGTCGCGGACGTGGTGAAGCACGCGAAGATCGCCACGCTGCTGTTGCCCGGCATCGGCACGATTCACGATCTGAAGGCCGCCTACCAGGCGGGCGCGCGCGTCGTGCGCGTGGCCACGCATTGCACGGAAGCCGATATTTCGAAGCAGCACATCGAATACGCGCGCGAACTCGGCATGGACACGGTCGGCTTTCTGATGATGAGCCATATGACCGCGCCCGCGAATCTCGCCGTCGAAGCGAAGAAGATGGAAAGCTACGGCGCGACCTGTATTTATGTGGTCGATTCGGGCGGCGCGCTCACGATGAACGATGTGCGCGATCGTTTTCGTGCCGTCAAACAGGTGCTGAAACCCGAAACGCAAACGGGCATGCACGCGCATCACAATCTCTCGCTGGGCGTGGCGAATTCGATCGTCGCGGTGGAAGAGGGCTGCGATCGCATCGACGCCTCGCTCGCGGGCATGGGCGCGGGCGCGGGCAATGCGCCGCTCGAAGTCTTTATTGCAGCAGCCGAGCGTATGGGCTGGCATCACGGCACCGATCTCTACACGCTGATGGACGCCGCCGACGATATCGTGCGCCCGTTGCAGGACCGTCCGGTGCGCGTGGACCGCGAAACGCTCGCGCTCGGTTATGCGGGCGTGTATTCGAGCTTCCTGCGCCATTCGGAAGTGGCGGCGAAGAAGTATGGCCTGAAAGCCGTGGATATTCTCGTCGAACTGGGCAAGCGCCGCATGGTGGGCGGCCAGGAAGACATGATCGTGGATGTCGCGCTCGATTTGAAACAGCGCGCCGCCGCGCATCAGCAGTAAAACAGCGCCGCGTATCGTCATCGAATGATGCGCGGCGTTGTTACGAAGTACGAAGTAATTATCGAATAACAGCCGAGCGAACAAAAGATCGGCTGAATCACAATTCTGGAGACTTTTCACATGACGTCGCGAATCAGTGGTGATGGAGGCGGTAATACGCGCTCGGCGAGCAACAAGGTCACGATCGGCCTGTGTCTCGCGATTGCGCTGCTCGAAGGACTCGATCTGCAATCGGCGGGCGTGGCCGGGCCGCGCATCGCGAAGGAGTTCGCGCTAACCGTCGCGCAGATGGGCTGGGCGTTCAGCGCGGGCGCGATCGGCCTGCTGCCGGGCGCGGCGTGCGGCGGACGGCTCGCCGACCGCTTCGGCCGCAAGCGCGTGCTGATGGTGTCGGTCGCGCTGTTCGGCGTGTTCTCGCTCGCAACCACGCTGGTCTGGAACTTCGAAAGCCTGCTGATCGCGCGTCTGTTGACGGGCCTCGGACTCGGCGCGGCCATGCCGAACCTGATCGCGCTGTGCTCGGAAGCCGCGGGTCCGCGCCAACGCAGCACGGCGGTCGGCGCGATGTACTGCGGCATGCCGTTTGGCGCGGCGATCGCGGCGCTCATCGGCATGCTCGGTGCGAGTCCTACTAGCTGGCGCGATGTGTTTTACGTCGGCGGCATCGGGCCTATCGTGATGCTGCCGCTGCTCGCCGCGTTCCTTCACGAGTCGCAGCAGTTCGTGGCGGCGCGCGCCTCGCGCGTGGCGCACGCGTCGCGCGACGACGTACCCGGCGTGGCCGAAGCGCTCTGGCGCGCGGGCCGCGCGCGCACGACGCTCGCATTGTGGATCAGCTATCTCGGCACGCTGATCGTGCTGTATTTCCTGATGAACTGGCTGCCTTCGATGGTGCTCGCGCGCGGCCTCACGCGTGTGCAATCGAACATCGTGCTGATGATGTTCAACATCGGCGGCGGCATTGGCGCGGTGACGATCGCCACGGTGATGGACCGCTTCGGGCGTCGGCGCACGGTGATCGGCATGTACGTGGGGATCGCCGTCGCTCTGGCGGCCCTCGCGAGCGCAGGCGGCGCGACGGCGATGGCGTGCGGCGGGCTGCTGTGCGGCCTGTTCCTCGTCGGCGGCCAGTCGGTGCTCTACGCGCTTGCGGGCCACGCGTATCCCACGGAAGTGCGCGGCACGGGCGTGGGCGCGGCGGTGGCCGTGGGGCGGCTCGGCTCGATTCTCGGGCCGCTCGTGGCAGGGCAATTGTTCGCGATTGGACAGAGCCCGTCGATGCTGGTGGCGTCGAGCATTCCGCTCGTCGTGATCGCGGCGCTCGCGGCCTTGACGGTCGTGGGCGGCTTCGCACGGCGTGAGTCAATGGAACAGTCGGCGGAAAATCCGGCGTAAAAGGAATCGCCTGAAATTCAGGGTATCTAACTAATTGGCGGAGAAGGCGCGGCTTTCTCCATGACGAGAGTTTTACAGCAAGGACATCATCATGACTGCGACTGCATCAGCGATTACGGAAGCCTCGACGAGCCGCTTCGCGAGCGTGAAGGACGGCGAGCACACGCTGCGGATTCACTATAACGACACGGGCGCGCCCGCTGCGAACGCGAACGGCGAAACCGTCGTGATGCTGCACGGCTCGGGCCCCGGCGCGAGCGGTTGGGCGAACTTCAACCGCAACGTCGAGCCGCTCGTGGCGGAAGGCTATCGCGTGATCCTGATGGATTGCCCCGGCTGGAGCAAGAGCGATCCGATCGTCTGCACGAGTTCGCGTTCGGAACTGAACGGCCGCATCCTCAAGGGCCTGCTCGACGAACTCGATATCGAGCGCGTGCATATTCTCGGCAATTCGATGGGCGGCCACAGCGCCGTGGCGTTCGCGCTTGGCAATCCGCAGCGCGTGGGCAAACTCGTGCTGATGGGCGGCGGCACCGCCGGTCCGAGCAGCTTCGCGCCGATGCCCACCGAAGGCATCAAGCTGCTGCAGGGGCTCTATCGCGAGCCGACCATCGAGAACCTCAAGCGCATGATGAACGTGTTCGTCTACGACGCGAGCGCGCTGACCGAGGAGCTGATGCAGGCGCGTCTGGACAACATGCTCGCGCGCCGCGATCACCTTGAGAATTTCGTCAAGAGCCTCGCCGCGAATCCGAAGCAGTTCACCGACTACGGCCCGCGCCTCGGCGAGATCGCCGCGCCCACGCTCGTGATCTGGGGCCGCGACGACCGCTTCGTGCCGATGGACACGGGCCTGCGCCTGCTCGCGGGCATGCAGAACGCGCAACTGCACGTCTTCAATCGTTGCGGCCACTGGGCGCAATGGGAGCACGCGGACGCGTTCAATCGCATGGTGGTGGACTTCCTCGCGCATTGAATTCGTGCCAGGGCGTGGCGTTGACGTCACGCCAGAACGGCGCGCTTCGGGCTTCGGCCTGGAGCGCGCCGTTTTGCATTTGGCGCCACGCATGCCCACCTCCGCCCCGAGCGGCGTACACTGGCTGAACCCGGCGGCGCGCGATGCGTGCTGCATGGCGCCCGGGACGTCCAACCGCTTTCCACAGGGTCGTCATGAAGAAACTGGTCAATCACCCGTCCGACGTCGTGCACGAAATGCTCGAAGGCATCGCGTTGCTGGCGCCCAACGTCGTCATCCTCGGCGGCGAAAACGTGCTGATCCGCAGGGACATTCCCGAACCGGCCACGCGGCCCGTCGCGCTGATCTCGGGCGGCGGCAGCGGCCACGAGCCCGCTCACGCGGGCTATGTGGGCGCGGGCATGCTGAGCGCGGCCGTCTGCGGCGAGGTCTTCACGTCGCCGCCCGCCAGCGCCGTGCTGGCCGCGATTCGCGCGACGGCAGGCCCGAAAGGCGCGCTGCTGATCGTCAAGAACTACACGGGCGACCGCCTCAACTTCGGCCTCGCGGCGGAACTGGCGCGCGCCGAAGGCATCCCCGTCGAAGTCGTGACCGTCGCCGACGACGTGGCGCTGCGCGGCCATGCCGAGCGCAGCCAGCGGCGCGGCATCGCGGGCACGGTGCTGATCCACAAGATCGCGGGCGCAGCGGCGGCGCGCGGCGCGACGCTCGAAGTGGTGGCCGCCGTGGCGCGCGACGCGGTCGCCAATCTCGGCACGATGGGCGTGGCGCTCGACGGCTGCACGCTGCCGGGCGTCGCGCAATCGAGCTTCACGCTCGCCGACGACGAGATCGAACTCGGCCTCGGCATCCACGGCGAAAAAGGCGTCGAGCGCAGCGCGCCCTTGCCCGCGAACGAATTGACCGAAGCGCTGCTCGTCAACATCCTCGACGAACTCGCGATCACGCGCGGCGAACGTGTCGCCGTGCTCGTCAACGGTCTGGGCGCGACGCCGCAAATGGAACTCGCCATTGTCTTGCGCGCGGCCTGCGCGAGCCTCGCGCGCCGCGAGTTGCGCGTGGAGCGCGCGTGGGCGGGCACGTTTTTATCGGCGCTGAACATGCCGGGCTGCTCGATTTCGCTGATGCGCGTCGACGACGGCAAGCTCGCGCTGCTCGACGCTGTGACGGAAGCGCATGCGTGGCCCGGCAAGGGCTGTCTGAATCGCACGATACGTCTCGATACGTCCGGCGTGCATCGCGAAGATCACGCCGCGCCGGTGCTCGATGCGGCGGGCACCGAACGGGCGAAGCGCATCAAGGCCGCACTCGATGCGGTGGCGCAGGCGTTGACCGACAACGAGACGCGTCTCGCCGATCTCGACGCGCAAGCCGGCGACGGCGATCTCGGCGCGAGCATGCGTCGCGCCGCCGAAGCGATGAGCGCCGCGCCGATGCATGCGCTCGCCACGGCGCCCGATGCGTTGTCGTCGCTGGGCGTGAGTTTGCACAAGGCCATCGCGGGCAGTTCGGGGCCGTTCTACGCGACGGCGTTGCTGCGCGCGTCGCGTCATCTGCAGGGCTCGGCGCAGCCCGCGCCGCAAGAGTGGGCGCAGGCGCTGCGTGGCGCAATCGACGCGATCAGCGAACTCGGCGGCGCAAAGGCAGGAGACCGAACGATGTTGGACGCGCTGATTCCTGCGAGCGATGCATTCGAATCGGCCCTGAAACAAGGGCTCGACGCGCGGCGCGCATGGGCCGAAGCGGTGACGGCGGCGGAGCATGGCGCGCAGGCCACGGCGCATATGCATCCGCGCGTGGGGCGGGCGAGTTATCTGGGCGAGCGCGCCGTGGGATCGCCCGATGCGGGCGCGGTGGCGGTGGTGTGCTGGCTGGCGGCGTTGCGGCCGCATGTGGGGAAGTGAAGGCGTGCGTTCGCGCTTGCTGAATGAGCAGGCGCGAACGCGGCGAACACGTTAAACAATCCCCGTCGTATAAAACACCGCGATCACGAAAAACACCGCGAGCGTTTTAATCACCGTGACCGCGAAAATATCGCGGTACGACTCGCGGTGCGTGAGTCCCGTCACCGCGAGCAGCGTGATGACCGCGCCGTTATGCGGCAGCGTATCCATGCCGCCGCTGGCCATCGCCACCACGCGATGCAGCACGTCGAGCGGAATATTCGCGGCCTGCGCGCTCTTGATGAACAGATCGGACATCGCCGCGAGCGCGATGCTCATGCCGCCCGACGCCGACCCCGTGATGCCCGCGAGCGCGCTCACCGAGACCGCGGCGTTCACGAGCGGATTCGGAATGCTCTTGAGCGCGTCGCTCACCACGATAAAGCCGGGCAGCGCCGCGATCACGCCGCCGAAGCCGTATTCCGAAGCGGTATTGAGCGAGGCCAGCAGCGCGCCTGCGACGGCCGCTTTCGTGCCGATCGCGAAGCGTTCCTTCACGCGCGAGAACGCGGTCAGGACCACGAACACGATGCCGAGCAGCAGCGCGCCTTCCACCGACCAGATCGCCACGACCTGCTTGACCGTGGTGGTCACGGGCGCGTGAATGCCGGGCAGCACGTCGGGCGCGATGGTGTACGTGTCGCCGTACCATTGCGGAATCCAGCGCGTCAGGAAGAAGTTCGCGACGCCCACCAGCACGAGCGGCGTGATCGCCAGCAGCGGATTCGGCAGATGCTCGGTCTGCACGTGCTCGGGCTCGTTCACGAGCGAGGTGCCGTAGCCTTCGCCCTTGGCCATCGCGCTGCGGCGGCGCCATTCGAGGTAGGTGAGCCCCACCACGATGATGAACAGCGAGCCGATCACGCCGAGCGCGGGCGCGGCCCATGCGGTCGTCTTGAAGAACGTGGTCGGAATGATGTTCTGGATCTGCGGCGTGCCGGGCAGCGAATCCATCGTGAACGAGAACGCGCCGAGAGCGATGGCGCCCGGCATCAGGCGCTTGGGAATGCCGCTCTGGCGATACAGTTCGGCGGCGAACGGGTAGACCGCGAACACCACCACGAACAGCGAAACGCCGCCGTAAGTGAGCAGCGCGCAAACGGCCACGATCACCGCGTTGGCGCGCGAGCGGCCGATATAGCGGATGGCGGCCGCGACGATCGCTTCCGAATACCCGGACAGCTCGATGACCTTGCCGAACACGGCGCCGAGCAGGAACACGGGGAAATAGAGCTTCACGAAGCCCACCATTTTCTCCATGAAAATGCCGGAGAACACGGGCGCGACGGCCGCGGGATCGGTGAGCAGAACAGCGGCGAGGGCGGCGACGGGCGCAAACAGAATCACGCTGTAACCGCGATAAGCCGCAAGCATCAGAAATGCCAGGGCGGCGAGAACGATAATGAACGACATGGAGTCTCCTGCAATGCGTGTTGCACTTCGTCGATGCACTTCTATTGCATGTTTTTGGCGGCACCGATTGTTCATGGTGCGCCGCAGCGATTGTACCGAATCGGCTCGCCGCCGCGAGGGAGATTGCGCGGCCCGCCGAGGCGGAAATTGGGGTGCGCATCAAGGTGCGCTGCGGAAGATGTTTCGCGGCGCGGTTCGCGTCACGATTGTGTCCGCGCGCGTGTCAACGATCGTGTCTGCGATCGTGTCTGCGATTGTGTCCGCATCGATGTCGATATCGCTGGCAGCGTGGGCCCAGGACGGCGCGAGCGCGGCGTCGACGCTGGCCGTCGATCCCGGTGAAATCCGCAACTGGTACAACGATCCGTTCTTCGCGCTGTCGACGGCGTCGGGCGCGTGCCCGCAGCCGCTCGGTCCGCGCATGACCAAAGCCGAAGCCGACGACGACGCCCACTATCGCGTCGAGCGCGGCACGACCTGCTGGCTTGCGCACAAGTGCACGAAGCCGAACTCGTATCTCTATGACGCCGAAATCGCGAACGCAATCCGCGCCGCGTTCACCGACGACGCCACGCTCGCGGGCACGAGCATCTGGATCACGGTGCAGCGGCGCTTCGTCTACGCGGAAGGCTGCGCGCCCGCCGCGTTCGACCGCGCGGCACTGGAGCGGCGTCTGGCCGCAATCGCCGACGTCGAGCAGGTATTCGTGCGCCTCGCGCCCGATCCGCGCGCGCCGCTGCCCTACAAGACGCTGACGACGCCATCCGCGCCCGCCCCGGCGCACTGAACCCATCGAAGCCACCGGGCACATCGAGCGCAGCGGGCACACTGAGCCCGCTCATCATCGCCGTGCCGATGCGTCCCGGATGCCGCGCAGGCGCGACGCGGCATGGCACAATCGCATCGTCGAAAAACTAGAAAGCCCCCGGGGTACTCCATGACTCGTTTCGGTTCGTCGTTGTTCCGTCTTCGCAGGTTGCCGTTCGCGGCGGGAGCCTGCGCGCTGCTCGCGGCGCTGTCCGCATGCAGCAGCGGCCCGCCGCTGTTTCTCTCCGATGGCCGCCCGACGGTCCAGGTCCAGTGTCCGGCTGCCGGCGACCGCGACTCCTGCGTGCAGCAGGCCCGCGCGCACTGCGGCGGCACCTACGACACCGTCAACAGTTCGGTCAACGGCGACACGTACACGCTCGTGTTCGCCTGCCGCGCGACGAAGTAAGCGCGGCGTCTCGTCCGCGCCCGGAGCGTTCGTCGAGATGCGCGACGTCCGGGCGCCGGTCTCCAGGTCCGGCCTTCAGTCGCCAGGCGGCACGAAGGCCGGCAGGTTCATCAGCAAACGCAGCAGGTCGGGCTGGCGGCGCGTCGCGGTCTTTTGAAAGATCGACTGTAGTTGCTTGCGCACCGTGTCGTGCTGCACGCCCACGCGCGCGGCGATCTCCTTCTGCGTGTGCCCCTCCACGAGTAGATGCACGATCCGGCATTCGGCCGGCGAGAGGTCGAACGCTTCGGCGAGCACCTGCTCGTCCACGGCGGGCGCCGAGCGCGGGTGATAGAACATCAGCGCCGCGACGGCATGCGGCTCGGCGGCGGACGCATCGCCGGGCGTCAGCACGTTGTAGAACGCGTAGAGCACTTCGGGTCCGCTCGCGCCGGATAGGCCCGGTGCGCCCGGTACGAGCAACGCCGTGTCGATGTCCTGCGCGACGCCTTCGAGCCCTTCGCCCGCGACGATGCGCAGCGCGCGCAGCCGCGCCGCCGCCGCGCGCGCGCCGCTCACGCGGTTCTTCAGGCGCGCCTCGCTGATCGCCACGTCCTCCAGAAAACGCGCCTGATGCGGCGCGGCCAGCGCGAGCCGGCGACCGCGCACGCGCACGAGCGAAGTCGCGCGCAGCAGGCGCTGCGCGGCGTCGTTGCTGTCGAGCACTTCGCCGCCCGCGTTCACCAGCATGGCGGGCGCGCGGGCGCGGCTCGCGAGCGCGTCGGCGTCCGGCACGTGGCGGCGCGCCGTCACACGCGCCGCGCGCATCAGATGCGGCGTCAGGCGTTCGAGCAGCGCGCGCGCCGGTTCGGGAAACGGGCCGTTTTGCGCGTCGCCGCGCAAGGCGAGCAGCGCCGTGAGCGTGCCGCTGTCGATCAGCTTGCACAGCGAGACGTAGCGCGGACCCGCGGCGAGCAGGCAAGTCTCCGGCGCCGGCGCGCGCGCGTCGGGCGGATGACGGTTTGTGTCGTCGGGCGCTTCATGCGGGGACGGTTGCGGGCCGCAGTGCCGCCACGCGCCAGGCGGCGCGCGGCGCAGCCAGTCGAGCCGCGGATCGTCGCGATAAAGCGGACGGATCCGTTCTAGCGGCTCCGTTTCGAGCAGGCTGAAGCCGTCGGCCCAGGAAAACAATTCGCGCTGCCGCTCGAATGCGCAAAGGTGCACCGACGCGGCCCCCGTCGATTTCCTCAATTCCGCGCAAAAATCCTTCCAGGCGGAAGGCCGCTCGATTGTTTCGTAAATCGTGTGCAGCAGCCGGTCGTATTGCAATTCGTTCGATTTCACACCGTTCTCATTCTGATGCCCGGTGCGGCCTGCCGGTCGTGGAAAATGCGCAATGCATATTTCTTCCACAATTGAGGAATATACAGGACGAATAGCCGCCGCTAATCTTCGATCCTTAAAGTTGACCGGACGGTCATTATCCTGAGTGCCCCGTGCATGAAGTTCCGTGCGCCAGGCAACGGATTGGCGGGCGCCCCGACTTTATTCTTGATAAGCGATGCGATTTGAATGTTCACTATCCTGGACAGATAGCGGCAACACGGCATGAGATTAAGGCGGCGAGTAAATATTAATCGAAATCGGGCAGTAAATCATCGAATGCGCGGACACGTTTTGAATGGGCGTCGTCCATAAAGGCAGATCAGCCGGGGGCAGTAATGAATCACCATCAACTTGAAAAGGATTTAGAGCATCTCGAACATGTGATTGCAAGGCTTTCAGGCCAGGACCGCATTCCACTTTCTTATTGGCGCGGCCGTCTCGATTCGGTGCAGGTGTCCAGTCTGGTGCCTTCGCAAATGCAGCGCGTCAAGCGCCTTTCCGAAGCGCTGTGTGCGTTGGAGCGCCGCGCCAAGGGGTGTTCTTCACACGAATCGGCGCGTTAGTCTTCGCACGGTTTTTGGGCGTTTATGTAATAAATCGCAATGAAAAACGGAGATGTGCGAGAAAAATGCGCGATAAGCAGCACTCTTTGGCGCCGGAACGGTCACAATGGCGATGTGTGACCGAACTGGAGATCATTTTTTATGCCGAGCTACAAGCAATTGACCGCGCAACTCGAAAAACTCCATAAGGAAGTTGCGGCGGCTCGCGAAAAGGAAATCGAGCTGGCCATCGAGGAGATCAAACAAAAGATCGCCGAATACGACATCACGCCCGAAGAACTGGGTTTCAGCGCGAAGCGCGCGCCCGCGGCGCGCAAGAAGCCGCTGCCGGCGCGTTATCAGAATCCCAAGACCGGTGAGACCTGGAGCGGCCGAGGCCGCGCGCCCGCCTGGCTGTCCGGCCTGAAGAACCGCGATCGTTTCCTCATCAAGGAATGAGCGGGCGCGGGAAGCCGGTCGTGTAACGTGGCCCGCGCTTCCCGTAAAAGCTCACCCGTGGCGCGCCGCGCGCCGGCCGTCGCGCGCGCAAGCCGCCGCCGTCAGGGTCCATCCCGCGCAGTTGCTGCTGCGCTGTTGCTGCGGGATTCCGGCTCGAATGGAGCCGCCTGATCCGGCATTGCGCCGTCGCTTGATCGTTCGCGGGCGGCGTTCGCGAGCGTCCTCGACTCTCCCGTAAAAGCTCACCTCAGCGCGCCCGGCGGGCCGTCGCCGCAGTGCGTGGCGAATCCCTGCGGAAATCCGCGCAGTCATCCATGCTGGATTGCGCGCTGGATTGCGCCGCCGCGTTCGTCGAACTTTTAGTCGGGGGCGGTAATGACGTGTATCATTCGTCCCCTGGCGCATTTCCGCGCGCACGCCGGCCCCGGTTTTATCGACCGCTCGTGCTATTTGCCGGTCAGGCCCGCCTGACCCGGCGCGCAGGCCGCCCCCGCAACCCCCGCCGTGCGGCAGGTTGCCCGAATTCATCCGTGATACCCGCTCCATCCATGTCAGTTGCTGAACTCAGACGCCGCCGCACGTTCGCGGTCATCTCTCACCCGGACGCGGGCAAGACCACGCTCACCGAAAAGCTGCTGCTGTTCTCGGGCGCGATTCAGATCGCCGGTACCGTGAAGGGCAAGAAAAGCGGCCGCTTCGCGACCTCCGACTGGATGGAGATCGAAAAGCAGCGCGGCATTTCGGTCGCGAGCTCGGTCATGCAGTTCGAGTACGGCGACGCCGTCATCAACCTGCTCGACACGCCGGGCCACGAGGACTTCTCGGAAGACACGTACCGCGTGCTGACCGCCGTGGACGCGGCCGTCATGGTGATCGACGGCGCGAACGGCGTGGAAGCGCAGACGCTCAAGCTGCTCGAAGTCTGCCGCAGCCGCAAGACGCCGATTCTCACCTTCATCAACAAGCTCGACCGCGAAGTGCGCGAGCCGCTCGACCTGCTCGACGAAATCGAGCAGCACCTCGGCGTGGCGGCGGTGCCGTTCACCTGGCCGATCGGCATGGGCAAGGAATTCCAGGGCGTCTACGACATCCAGCGCGATCAGGTGCGCGTGTTCCGCGCGGGCCAGGAGTCGCTCGGCGGCGCGGTGGAAACGCTGCAGAACATCAGCGACGCCGATGGTGAAGCGCGCTTCGGCTATCACTGGAAGCGCACCAAGGAAGAAGTCGAGCTGATCACGGGCGCGACGCCCACGTTCGATCGCGACGCCTTCCTGGCCGGCGAGCAGTCGCCGGTGCTGTTCGGCTCGGCGATCAACAACTTCGGCGTGAAGGAAATTCTCGACGCGCTCGTCGATCTCGCGCCGCCGCCGTCGCCGCGCATGGCCGTGCAGCGCGCGGTCTCGCCGGACGAAGCGAAGTTCACGGGCGTCGTGTTCAAGGTGCAGGCCAACATGGACCTCGCGCACCGCGACCGCGTGGCGTTCATCCGCGTGTGCTCGGGCCATTTCGAGCGCGGCATGCAGCTGAAGGTCACGCGCAACAACAAGACCTTCCGCGCCAACAACGTGGTGAGCTTCCTCTCGCAGCGCCGCGAAACCGTGGCCGAGGCGTACCCTGGCGACATCATCGGTATTCCTAATCATGGTACGCTGAGTCTCGGCGATACGCTGACCGAAGGCGAAGACCTGCAATTCACGGGTCTGCCGTTCTTCGCGCCGGAAATTTTCCAGACCGTCGAAGTCGTCGATCCGATGCGCGCGAAGCAACTGGGCGAAGCGCTCAAGCAGCTCGGCGAAGAAGGCGCGATCCAGGTGTTCCGCCCGATCCACGGCGGCGCGACGATTCTGGGCGCGGTCGGCCAACTGCAGTTCGAAGTGGTCTCGCATCGCCTGTCGGCCGAATACAAGGTGGCCGTGCGCCTGATGCCCGCGCGCTATCGCCTTTCGCGCTGGGTCACCTGCGACGATCCCGCCGAGCTGCGCCGCTTCACCGACTCGTACGAAGCGCGTATGGCTTACGACGCGTCGAATGCGCCGACCTATCTGGCCTCGCACGTGTCGGAAATCGAAGTCGCGCAGAAGGCGTGGCCGAAGATCGTGTTCAACGAGCTGCGCGAGCATTCGGGCGCGCCGTTCCGCAAGTCGATGTAATGCGCGGCGCGCGGGCCATCCGGCTCGCCGCCACAAAAGCCAAGGGCCGCTTCGAGCGGCCCTTTTTTATGCGCTTTTCGCGATGCGCGCGATGTGTACGCGCGATTTACACCTGCGATTTAAATCCGCGATGTAAATCCGCGATTCACACCCGCGACGACCGCTCGATTCCCTGCGCCAGTTCGAGCCGGTTGCCGCCCAGCGATTTCGCGCGGTACAGCGCCGAGTCGGCGGCGGCGAGCAGGTCGGTGAGCGTGGCCGCTTCGGCGTGAGCCTGCGCGCCGTGCGTGAGCGCGAGGCCGATGCTGACCGTCGTGCGCAGGCCCGCGGCATCGGCGGGCTGCGCGGCGCTCGCGAAGCGGGCCGCGATGGTTTCGCCGAGCGCCTGCACCTCGGCCTCGTCGCGCCCCGCGATCAGCGCGGCAAATTCTTCGCCGCCGATACGCGCAAGCAGCGTCTCCTGGCCGAGCGCCGCGCGGGCGATGCTGGCGAAAGTCTTGAGCACGTCGTCGCCGGTCTGGTGGCCGTAGCGGTCGTTGATCGCCTTGAACTGGTCGAGGTCGAACGCCAGCAGCGCCACGCGCTCGCGCGTGCCCGCGCGGCTCAGCACGCGCGCGCCTTCCTCGAAGAACCAGCGGCGATTGCCGAGCCGGGTCAGATAATCCGTTTGGGATTCCTGCAAAAGCTGGCCGTGCGTTTCGTCGCGCACGAGGCGCAGCAGCGTCATCGGCAGCACGACCGAATAGAGCACGCCCTCATACATCGTCACCTTGCTGACGATCGGCAGCAGCGACTGGCCGTAGTGCGTCGCGAGCCACGGCAGCACCGCTGCCCGGAACGCATAAACGAAGGTGTGGACACCCGTGGCGATCACGGCGATGCGATGCGCCTGCGACCACTTGAGGCTGTGATTGCGCAGCAGCTCGCGCATGGCCATTGCGGAGGCGAGCGAGATCGGAATCGCCGTGAGGTAGAGCCACATGACGGTCTCGCCGCGCGTGCCCGCGATGATCCAGGCGATGGCGAGCACACCCATGATGACGGCCGACGCGACGCGGTTCTGGCGTCCGTTCATGACGGCGAGGCCGTGCGCGATCAGCAGATAGCCGGTCATGATGACCAGGTTGCTCAGTGCCGCGCCCCAGACGCCGGGCAGCGCGCTGCGCCAGATCGCGGCCCCGACGCCGACGCCGAGCGTGGCATAGCCGGCGGCCAGGATTTTCAGTTCCCTGCTGCGCCCGGGATGCGTGCGATGCTCCCAGAGCGTCATGCCGGCGCTGGCGAAAAGTGTTCCTATAGCCAGGAGGTAGAGGGTGAATAGATCGACGTGCATCGGGGGGGCGTAAAGGTGCTACGCCGGGACTTCACGGCGGCGTGGGGCATTTTACGACGAAATGACGGCCAGACGATGACGTGTCATTTTTCTTGTGGCGGACGATGCGAAGCGCGGCGAGAAGGCCGATTGCGCGCGAATAACGTGCCCAAAAAATACCCAGCAACGCGCCCGGATCGGCTTGCGATCGACGCGCGTTCGGTTCAGCGCCGCGCCTGGCGGTCTGCGACGCCGTGTCGCCGCCGCGCGAACGCAAGCGCGGCGGGCGAAATGCGCGCAGCGCCAGGCCGATTCGCCTATTCTGGTTCGTGACGATCGGTAGAGATTTCCGGCCGCCCGCGCACGCGGCGCGCGCCTTCGCACAACAGGAGGAGCAGTGACCGTACGCAATCTCGACGCCGTGTTCCAGCCGAAATCGGTGGCTGTGATCGGCGCTTCGCAGCGGCCCGGCAGCATCGGCAACATGGTGTGGCAGCGTCTGATCGAAGGCGGCTTCAGCGGCCCGCTGTTCGCGGTCAATCCGCGTCACGCAGGCGACGCCGGGCAGTTCGACGGCCGTCCCGTGGTCGCCGACGCGGGCGATCTGCCCGAAGCGCCCACCGTCGCGCTGATCTGCACGCGGCCGTCCACGTGGCCCGCGCTCGTGCATCGGCTCGGCGGCATGGGCACGCGCGCGGCCATCATTCTCGGCGAGGTGAAAAGCGAAGAAGACCGTGTCGACCTGCGCCACGCGCTCGCGGCGGCGCGCCCGCATCTGTTGCGCATCGTCGGGCCGGGCAGTCTCGGCGCGCTCACGCCCGCGCTCAACGCGCAGCTCGGTGCGGCTGCCACGGTCGCGCGCAAGGGCGGCGTGGCGTGGGTCTCGCAGTCCAACGCGCTGACCAACGCCGTGCTGCGCTGGGCCGGCGCGCGCGGACTCGGCTTTTCGCATGTGATCGCGCTCGGCGACGAAGCCGATGTCGATGTCGGCGACGTGCTCGACTATCTCGCGAGCGACCCCACCACGCGCGCGATCCTGCTCGAAGTGGACGGCATCAGCGCGGCCCGCAAATTCATGTCGGCGGCGCGCGCGGCGGCGCGCAACAAGCCGGTGCTCGCGCTGCGCAGCGGCCGCGACGATCCGGGCGACGCGCTCTATTCGGCGGCGTTCCGGCGCGCGGGCCTCGTGCGCGTCGATACCCTCGACGACCTGCTCGACGAAATCGAAACGCTCGGCGTGGGCCGCGTGGCCGCGAGCGACTCGGCCACGCTCATCACGAGCGACCGCGGCGTGGCCACGCTCGCGCGCGACGCCTTCAACAAGGCCGGCGACACGCTCGCCGTCTGGAGTGACGAGGCGCGCGCGGCCCTGGCGGCGGCGCTGCCGCACGCGCAGGCCGGCAATCCGCTCGTGCTCGGCGACACGGCCAGGCCCGAGCACTTCGGCCTCGCGCTGCAAACGCTGGCCTCGCAGCGCAGCACCGGCACGGCGTTCGTCGTGCACGCGCCCACTCACAGCGCGCCGGTCGAGCAGGTGGCGCGCACGCTCATCGAGCATCAGCGCTTCGCGTATCGCGGCATGCTGGCGTGCTTTTTCGGCGGCGTGGACGAAGCCACGCGCGACGCGCTGCACGCGCACGGCATTCCGGTGCACACCACGCCGCGGCGGCTGGCGCGCGCGTTCGCGCGTCTCGTCGATTACCGGCTCGGGCGCGAGTTGCTGATGCAGACGCCCGAGAGCCTGCCCGCGCAAGGCGTGGCGGCCGTCGACGTGGCGCTCGGTATCGCGCGCGGCGCGCTGGCGGCCGGGCGCACGGTGCTCGAAGGCGCGGAAGCGGCGCAACTGCTGGGCGCATTCGGGCTGGAAACGGCCGAGCCGCAAGCGCATCCGAACGCGGTCGTCGACGTGATCGTGACGTTTCGCGACGACGAGAACTTCGGCCCCGTGTTCCATTTCGAGGCGCCGTCGCCCGACGGTTTTTCGCCGCCGATGCGCGTCTACAGCCTGCCGCCGCTGAACCCGGTGCTCTCGCGCGACATCGTCACGCAATCGCCGTATGCGCGCCGGGCCGCGCCCGCGCCCACGCTCGCGGCGCTCACGGAGCTGTCGCAGGCGGTCTGCGAGGTGCGCGAGATCGTCGGCATGCGGCTCACGCTGCGCGCGCTGCCCGACGCCGCCGTGGTGGTCGCGCCGCGCATCGAGCTGGCGGAGAAGCGCAGCCGGTTCGCGATCATGCCGTACCCGCGCCGCCTCGAAGAGACCATCGACTGGCACGGCGAGCGCCTCACGATCCGCCCGATCCGCCCCGAGGACGAGGAAATGCACCGCGCCTTCGTCGAGTCGATGACGCCGGACGACCTGCGTCTGCGGTTCTTTTCGGCGGTGCGCAGCTTCGATCACACGCAGCTCGCGCGCATGACGCAGATCGATTACGACCGCGAGATGGCGCTGGTTGCGAGCGTGCCGGGCGAGGACGGCCGTCCGCATACGCTGGGCGTGGTGCGCGCGGTCGCCGACCCGGACAACGAGACCGCCGAGTTCGCGGTGACGGTGCTGTCCACGCTGAAGGGGCGCGGGCTCGGGCGGCTGCTGATGGAGCGCATCATTGCCTACGTGCGCTCGCGCGGCACGCATTGGCTGTTGGGCGAGGCGCTGCGCGAGAATGCGCCGATGATCGGCCTCGCACGCGCGATGGGCTTCACGGTCACGCCCACTGAAGATCCGGGCGTGGTGGGCTTCAGGATGCCGCTCGACTGAGGGCTGACTGACGCTTGACGCGGCTCAGGCGCCTGAGGGAAGGGGAAATCGCAGGGAAAATCGCAGGTGGAAACGAAAGCGGCCGCTCGAAGCGGCCGTTTTTCATGCTGTCTGCGCGCGCGCCGTGGCACGCCGCGCCGGAGATCAGCCCGCGATCTTCGCGATCGCCTCGTCCACCTGAGCGCGCGTGACCGACAGCTCCTCGAGCCAGGCCTCGGCGTACTGCGCGCCGGTTTCCTTCTCCAGACGCGCGATGGTCGCCGCGCAGCGCGCGCCGTCCTTCGGCGTGGCGATGAACGCCTTCACCGACTGGCCGCCCTGGAACGCTTCGAACAGCGGCACGCGGATCTCGTCGGGCAGCGCGCGCGTGGTCCACTGGTGCGTCTTGCCGTTGAACGTCAGCGACGGCGGCAGCACGCGCTCCTTGCGCGTCGCCGGAATCAGGCCGAAATTGCGCGCGGCTTCGGCGATCTGCTCGGCCGTGAACAGTTCGTCGGGCGTGATCTCGAATTGCGCGATCGCGGTTTCGACGGTCTTCATCGCGTCGGAGCGGTCGTCGCGCTTCTTCTGCGCGCGGGCCACGATGTCGCGCAGCTCGTCGGCTTCCTCGGCCGAAATCGTGAAGCTCGCCTGTTTCTGCTGAAGCTCGGAAAAGCGCTGGAATTCTTGATCGGTCAGAAGTTTCGCCATGAGATCGGAGTACGCGTCCGGGGCGCGATCGTGCGCCGGACGGAATTTGAGAGGGCCGCCATTCTAACCGTTTTGCGCGGCGCGGTTCCAGTTGCGCCGCGTGCGCGCAAAGGGACCGAACGTCGCGCAGGAAACCAGGACGCCTCTGATGTTCGGGGCCGCGCGCGCTTCCTATGCTCGCGGGATGAAACCTGCCGCCCCCACTCCGTCCGCCCGTTCCGACGCGCTGTTCAAGCGCGGCCTCGACCGTCTGAACGCCGATAAAACCATGCACGCCGAAGCGCTCTTGCGCGAGGCCGTCGACGCCGATCCGCGTCACGCCGACGCCTGGCATCAGCTCGGCGTCGTGCTCGCGCGCCAGCAGCGCCACGCCGAAGGCGAGCAGGCGATCCGCCGCGCGCTGGCGCTGAGCGAGAGCGGCACGTACCGGCGCGATCTCGCGTGGACGCTGCTCTGGCAGGGCCGCGACGAAGCGGCTGTCGAGGCCTATCTGTCGGCGGTGTTGCAGGGCGTGCGCGAGGCGCGTCTGTTCAACAACCTCGGCAATCTGCTGAAAAAGCGCCACGATCTCGCCGATGCCGAAGCGGCCTATCGCGCGGCCATCGAGACCGATCCGGCCTACGCGTTCGCGATCGGCAATCTCGCGGTGCTGCTCAGCGAAGCGGGCCGCGACGAGGAAGCCGAGGCGTGCTTCCGGCGCGCGCTCGACCTCGAACCGCAGGCCGCGAATCTCTGGCAATGCTACGGCGCCATGCTCGAACACCAGCATCGTCTCGACGAAGCCGACGCCGCCTATGCACGCGGCGGACGCTGGGAGGCGGTGCAGTACGTGCGGCGGCGTCTCGCGCACTGGACCGGGCTGGAGGAGATCGATCAGGCCGCGCTGGCGATGATCGCGTCCGGCGCGGCGGAGCATCTCACGCCGTGGAGCCTGCTCGGCATGCCCACGCTCACGCCCGAATGGCATCGCGAGGCGGGCAGGCGTTTCGCCGAATCGCGCTGGCGCGGCGAACTGGCGGCGGCGCCGATGGTCGCGCGCGGCGCGGGGCTGGCCGAGGCGCTGGCGGCGTTCGAAGCGGGCGGGCGTTTGCGCATCGGCTATCTGTCGGCGGACTTTTACGATCACGCCACGCTGCGCCTGCTGGCGGGCGTGCTCGAACTGCACGACGCGGCGCGCTTCGACATCCATCTGTATTCGTATGGCGGCGTCGCGCCCGATGCAGACTGGCGCAAGCGCATCGCGCAGTGGCCCGTCACGATCCACGAAATCGACACGCTCAGCGACGCGCAGGCGGCCGCGCGCATCGCGCAGGACGGCGTGCATCTGCTCGTCGATCTGAAGGGCTATACGACCGGTGCGCGGCTCGGCATCACGGCGCTGCGGCCCGCGCCGGTCATCGTCAGTTGGCTCGGTTATCCGGGCTCGCTGGGCGCGCCGCGTCTGGCCGACTATCTGATCGGCGACGCCACGGCCACACCGCCCGTCACGGCGTCGCACTACAGCGAGACGCTCGCGCTGATGCCGCACAGCTATCAGCCCAACGATCATCGCCGCTCCAGCGCGACGCGTGCCACGCGCGCCGAAGCGGGCCTGCCCGCGCGCGGCTTCGTGTTTTGCAGCCTCAATCAGACCTTCAAGCTCAATGCGGGCATCGCGTCGATCTGGTGCCGCCTGCTCGCGGCCACGCCGGGCAGCGTGCTCTGGCTGCTCGATCCGGGCCACGAGCGCGCGCGGGCTACTCTGCACGCGTTCTTCGCGCAGCACGGCGTGGCGGCGGCACGTGTGATTTTCGCGCCGCGCGTGCCGCAGTCGCAGCATCTCGCGCGTCTGCCGCTCGCCGATCTCGCGCTCGACACCTTGCCGTACGGCTCGCACACCACGGGCAGCGACGCGCTATGGGCGGGCGTGCCGATGGTCAGCGCGCCGGGCCGGCTGTTCGCGGGGCGCGTGGGGGCGAGCCTGCTGCGCGCGGTGGGGCTGGAGGACTTGATTGCGCGCGATCTCGACGCGTATTTCCAGATCGCGCTCGCGCTCGCGAACGATCCGGCGTGGCATGCGAAGGTGCGCGAGCGGCTCGCGCGGGCGCGCGGCAACGCGCCCCTGTTCGATACCGCGCGCTTCACGCGCGACCTGGAGCGGCTGTATGTGGCGATCGCCGCGCGTGAGACGCAGAGCGTGGGCGATCGCGCGCCCGTCGTGATCGTTGATTGAGCACCGTGCGGTGCGGCGGCGTTTGATCAGCCGCTATTTCCCCGCCGCCGCGCGCTCGATGGTGGCGATGTCGATCTTCTGCATCGTCATCATCGCTTCCATGGCGCGGCGTCCGGCTTCGCGGTCGGCGCCGCCGACGAATTCGAGCAGACGACGCGGCGTGATCTGCCACGAAAAGCCCCAGCGGTCCTTGCACCAGCCGCAGTCCGACGCCTGGCCGCCGTTGTCGAGGATCGCGTTCCAGTAGCGGTCGGTTTCTTCCTGGCTGTCGGTGAGCACCATGAAGCTCACGGCCTCGTTCGGCTTGAAGTTCGGGCCGCCGTTCAGACCGACGAAGCGCCGCCCCAGCACCGTGAAATCCACCAGCAGTTCCGCGCCCACGCCGATGCCGGGAATCGGCGAGACGTGGCCCGCATCGACGTGGCTATCGGGGAAAGTGGCGGCGTAGAACTGCGCCGCTTCGCGCGCCTGGCCTTGATCGAACCACACGCATGTCACGAGATCGGTCATCGTTGTCTCCTCGCTGAAACGCATTTCACGCAGGGCTTTCGAGCGTAGCACCGGATGCGCGGAGCGGCCAGCGAGACTGAGCGATCCCCGCGACGCCTAAACGTCGCCTTCGCGGAACATCGACAGCGCCTGCACGGTCGCGCCGAGCATCTGCGTGGCTTCGTCGAGCGAGGGCGCAACGTAGTCGTCGATGCGCTTGAGGAACGGGCACGTGAGCGCCGCGATCGCCTGCCCCGACGGCCCGAGCACCGGGAACGTCACATCGGTCACGCCGAAGATCTGCTGGCTGTCCGTGCGCGAAACGCCCGCCGCGCGAATCTGCTCGCACGCGCTTTCCAGCGCCGCGTGATCGATCGCGACTTCGCCTTTCACCTTGGTGTGTTCGGCGAGCATGTGCGCGCGCTGCTCGGGCGACTGGAACGCGAGCATGGTGCGCCCCGAACTCGTATCGACGAGACCCACGCGCGAACCGAGTCGCACCGCGATGCCCCACGTGCCCGGCCCGTCCACCTGCGCGATCACGAGCAGGTTGCCGCGGTCGTAGACCGAGAGATGGCAGGACTGCTCGGCGTCGTTGGCGTAGCGCTGCATGAGCGGCAGCGCTTCGGCGATCAGGCGCTCCATCGGCGGATGGCGGTGCGCGAGCGCGAACAGCTTGAGGCTCAGCGCATAGCGGTCGCCGGCCTCCGAGCGCATCACGTACTGGCGCGCGACCAGTCGTTCGAGCATCCGGTAAATCTCGCTCGCGTTGCGCCCGAGCGCCTTCGTGATCTCCGCGCGCGTGAGGCCGCCGCGCTGCTCGGCGAGCAGTTCGAGGATGTCGAGCCCCTTGTCGAGCGCGGGCGCGCGATAGCGGTCGCCGTCGTCTTTCTCTTCGTGTGCCTCGTGCGCCTCGTGTGCATCGCCGGCTTCCGGCTCGACAGCCTCGGGCGGCGCGGCGGGCCGCCGCGTACGTGCGTTCGCTTTCATCGTGTCCTTGTGCGTTGCCTGCGCGCCGCCGCCTCGGGCGGCGCGCCTCTCGTGATTATTTCAAAGCGCCCTGCCGATCCACCGCCGACAAAACCCTGACGCCCCCAGGGAAATTCCCGAGCCTTGCTGCACTGCACATTCCTTGACCTTGGATCGTGCGTATATGAATAATAGGTTCACTGGTGAACATACGCCAGTGTCGTCTGGATTGGAAAGAGAAGTGGAAGGGGCAGTCGCAGCGCCGCCGGCGCGCTTCGCTTTTTCATGCGGGCGCGACGCGCACATGAGGTTCAACAACGACAACTTTGGAGACTGACATGGCGTTCGCAACCGGGCCGCACGCGGCCTGCCGCTTGATTCAAACGCGCAAGGCGCGCGCGTCGCTGCGCCTCGCCGCGAAGACCCTGTGCACGGCGGCCGTCTGCGCGGCCGCGTTCGGCGCAGCGGGGATGGCCCAGGCCGCGGACGCGGGCAAGGTCGGCCTCGGCCTGCCGCTGCTCACGTCGCCGTTCTGGCAGTCGTACAACAACTATCTCGGCGTGTACGCGAAACAGATGGGCATCGACATTCTCGCGCCCGTCAACTCGAACAACGACCCCGCGCAGCAGATCACCGACATGAACAACATGGTGAATCTGGGCGCGAAGGGCATCGTGGTCGGGCCGATCGATTCGGCCGCCATCAGCCGCGCGCTCGATAACGCCGCGCAAAAGAACGTCAAGGTCGTGGCCGTGGACGTGGCGCCCACCCAGGGCAACGTGGCGATGGTCGTGCGCGCCGACAACCACGCTTATGGCGAAAAGGCCTGCAAGTACATCGGCGAGCACGTGAAGTCGGGCAAGGTCGTGCAGATCATGGGCGACCTCGCATCGGTGAACGGACGCGACCGCTCCGAGGCGTTCCGCGCCTGCCTGAAGAACTATCCGTCGCTGTCGCTGCTGGAGATTCCGGCGGCCTGGAAGGGCGATGTGGCCGCGAGCGCGCTCGACAGCCTGCTGACCGCGAACCCCGACGTCAAGGCGATCTACATGCAGGCGGGCGGCGTCTATCTCTCGCCCACGCTGCAGACGCTGCGCCGCAAGCAACTGCTGTTTCCGGCGGGCGACGCGAAGCATATCGTGATCGTCTCGAATGACGGCATTCCGCAGGAATACGAAGCGATTCGCAAGGGCGAGATCGACGCGACGATTTCGCAGCCCGCCGATCTCTACGCGAAATACGGCCTCTATTACATCAAGGCCGCGCTGGAGGGCAAGACGTTCAAGCCGGGCAAGACCGATCACGACAGCACCATCGTGCAGTTGCAGCCCGGCGTGCTCGAAGACCAGTTGCCCGCGCCGCTCGTGACGAAGCAGAACGTCGACGACAAGAACCTCTGGGGCAATACGGTCAAATGAGCCGTCAAATGAGCGATCGAACCAGCGATCGAACCAGCGATCGAACCGAAGCCGCGCCGCTCGCGCTGTCACGCGAGCGCGCGGCGCGCTCGCTGCCGCCGGTGGTCGAGGCGAGCGGCGTGACGAAGCGCTTCGGCTCCACGGCGGCGCTGTCGAACGTGAGCCTGCGCGTGACGGCGGGCGAGTCGCACGCGCTCGTGGGGCGCAACGGCGCGGGCAAGTCCACGCTCGTGTCGATCCTCACGGGCCTGCGCAAGCCCGACGAAGGCGCGGTGCATTTCAACGGCGAGCCCGCGCCGCCCATCGCCGAGCGCGATGCGTGGCGCGAGCGCGTGGCCTGCGTCTATCAGCACTCGACGATCATCCGCGATCTCACGGTCGCGGAGAATCTTTTCATCAATCGCCAGCCGGTGAAGCGCGGCGTGATCGACTGGACGAGCATGCGCCGCGACGCGCGTGCGCTGCTCGACCACTGGCGCATCGACGTGCGCGAGGACGCGCGTGCGGGCGATCTCACGGTGGAGGCGCGCCAGCTTGTCGAGATCGCGCGGGCGCTCTCATACGGCGCGCGTTTCATCATCCTCGACGAACCTACCGCGCAGCTCGACGGCGAGGAAATCAAACGCCTCTTTCGCCGCATCGACGAATTGCAGCGCGAGGGCGTGACGTTCCTGTTCATCTCGCACCACTTGCAGGAGGTGTACGAGATTTGCCAGGCCGTCACGGTGCTGCGCGATGCGCGCCATATCGTCAGCGCGCCGGTTGCCGAGTTGCCGCGCGAACGCCTGATCGAAGCGATGACGGGCGAGCGCGGCGGCCTGAATGTCGCCGATGCCGCCGCGCGTGCGGCCTTGCCCGCCGACGCCGCGCTCGCGCTCGACGTGCGCAACATCACGGGCGCCGACTACGCGAACGTCTCGTTGCAGATCCGGCGCGGCGAAGTCGTGGGTCTCACGGGCGCGACCAGCAGCGGACGCACGAGCGTGGGCGAAGCGATTGCAGGGCTCACGGCGCAGCAGTCGGGCGAGATCCGCGTGAACGGCGCGGCGCTCAAGCCCGGCGACGTGCCGCACGCGCTCGCGAGCGGCGTGGGCTGCGTGCCGAAGGACCGCCATCACGAAGGGCTCGTGCTCACGCAGTCGGTGGCCGAAAACGCGTCGATGACGATTGCGGGCCTGCTCGGCCGCCTCGGTTTTGCGCCGCCCGCGAAGAAGCAGCAGGTGGGCAAACGCATGATCGAGGCGCTCGGCATCGTCGCGCAGGGACCGGATCATGTGGTGTCGGGGCTCTCGGGCGGCAATCAGCAGAAGGTCGTGATGGCGCGCGCATTGGCAAGTAATCCTGACGTTCTCGTGCTGATCGATCCCACCGCGGGCGTCGATGTGAAATCGAAAGAAGCGCTGCTCTCGGTCGTCGACCGCGTGCGCGACGAAGGCAAGGCCGTGCTCGTGGTGTCGAGCGAACTCGACGATCTGCGCACCTGCGACCGTGTGCTCGTGATGTTTCGCGGCAACGTGGCGCAGGAATTCGCGGCGGGCTGGCAGGACCATGAACTGATTGCATCGGTCGAAGGAGTCGATCTCCATGAAGAATAGTGTTTCGACGCCCGCGTTCGCGGCCGCGCAAGGCGACCTCGCCGCCACGGGCAAACGCGCGCGTCCGCGCATCGAGTTCGCGCGTCTGCGCGATCTCGCGCTGCTGCCCGCGCTCGTGTTGCTGCTGGTGATCGGCGGCTTCGTGAGCCCGAGTTTTCTGACGAAGGCGAATCTGATCAGCGTACTGGGCGCGTCGGCGGCGCTCGCGCTCGTCGTGCTCGCCGAGTCGCTGATCGTGCTGACCGGCAAGTTCGATCTCTCGCTCGAATCGACCGTGGGCATTGCGCCCGCCGTGGGCGCAATGCTCGTGATGCCGGCTGCGTCGGCGGGCTTCGGCCTGCAATGGCCCGCGTTCGCGGGCCTGATCGCGATCGTCGCGGTGGGCGCGCTGATCGGATTCGTCAACGGTTTTCTGGTGGTGCGGCTGCGCCTGAATGCGTTCATCGTCACGCTCGCGATGCTGATCGTGCTGCGCGGCATGCTGGTCGGAGCGACCAAGGGCGGCACGCTGTTCGACATGCCGCCGTCGTTCTTCGCGCTCGCCACCACCATCGTGCTCGGCCTGCCGCTTTCGGTGTGGCTCGCGGCGGCGGCGTTCGCGGTCGCGGCCTTCATGCTGCGCTATCACCGAGTGGGCCGCGCGCTCTACGCGATCGGCGGCAATCCCGATGCGGCGCGCGCGGCGGGCATTCGCGTCGAGCGCATCACGTGGGGCGTGTTCGTGCTCGGCAGCATTCTCGCGGCGATCGGCGGGCTGATCGTGACGGGCTACGTGGGCGCGATCAACGCGAACCAGGGCAACGGCATGATCTTCACGGTGTTCGCGGCGGCGGTGATCGGCGGCATTTCGCTCGACGGCGGCAAGGGCACGATGTTCGGCGCGCTGCTGGGCGTGCTGCTGCTCGGCGTGGTGCAGAACCTGCTCACGCTCGCCCAGGTGCCGTCGTTCTGGGTGCAGGCGATCTACGGCGCGATCATCCTCGGCTCGCTGATGGTGGCGCGGCTCGCGGGCGGCGAAGCCCAGAACTGAACGCGGAGAAAGAACTTGAACAGCAGCCCCGGACACACCGATGCGCGCCTCATCCTGCTCGCGCCCGACGATAACTGCCTGATCGCCGCCGCGCGTCTCGCGGCGGGCGAGACGGTGGAGATCGAAGGCGAGCGCGTGACGCTCGCGCAGACCATCGAACTGGGCCACAAGATCGCGCGGCGCGCGCTCGCGAAAGACGAAAAAGTGCTGCGCTACGGCGCGCGCATCGGCCACGTAACGGCGGACGTGCCGCGCGGCGCGCATCTGCATACGCACAACCTCGAAAGCGATTATTTGCCGACGTACACGCACGACGCGGGCCACGAGTTCGTGCCGCACCGCTAAGCAAGGGACATTGCCATGACTTCATCCAACGCCGAAGCCGCGCGCGCCGATGCGCCGATGCTCGAAGGCTGGCCGCGCAGCGACGGCCGCAAGGGCATCCGCAACGTGGTCGCCGTGGCTTATCTGGTCGAGTGCGCGCATCACGTGGCGCGCGAGATCGTCGCGCAGTTTCGCGAGCCGCTTTACGACGACGAACACGCGTTCGACGCGGCGCGCGTGTCGAACGAATCGCCCGTGCATCTGATCGGCTTTCCGGGCTGCTACCCGAACAGCTATGCCGAGAAGATGATGACGCGCCTCACCACGCATCCGAACGTGGGCGCGGTGCTGTTCGTTTCGCTGGGCTGCGAGAGCATGAACAAGCACTATCTGGTCGAGCAGGTGCGCGCGAGCGGACGCCCCGTGGAAGTGCTGACGATTCAGGAAAAGGGCGGCACGCGCAGCACGATTCAATATGGCGTCGACTGGGTGCGCGGCGCGCGCGCGCAACTCGCGCAGCAAAAGAAGGTGCCGATGCGGCTCGACGAACTCGTGGTCGGCACGATCTGCGGCGGCTCGGACGGCACGAGCGGCATCACGGCGAATCCGGCCGTGGGGCGTGCGTTCGATCATCTGATCGAAGCGGGTTCGGCCTGCATCTTCGAGGAAACCGGCGAGCTGGTGGGCTGCGAATATCACATGAAAAGCCGCGCGGCGCGGCCCGAACTCGGCGACGCCATCGTCGAATGCGTGGCCAAGGCGGCGCGCTATTACTCGATCCTCGGGCACGGTTCGTTCGCGGTCGGCAACGCCGATGGCGGGCTCACCACGCAAGAGGAAAAGTCGCTGGGCGCGTATGCGAAAAGCGGCGCTTCGCCGATCGTCGGCATCGTGAAGCCGGGCGATGTGCCGCCCACGGGCGGCCTGTATCTGCTCGATGTGGTGCCGGACGGCGAGCCACGTTTCGGATTCCCGAATATCAGCGACAACGCGGAGATCGCCGAACTGATCGCCTGCGGCGCGCATGTGATTCTGTTCACGACCGGGCGCGGTTCGGTGGTGGGGTCGGCGCTTTCGCCAGTCATCAAGGTGTGCGCGAATCCGCTCACGTATCGCAATCTCGCGGGCGACATGGATATCGACGCGGGCCGCATTCTCGAAGGCCGCGCGACGCTCGACGAAGTGGGCCGCGAAGTGTTCGACGTCACGCTCGCGGTCGCGCAAGGCGCACGGTCGAAGTCGGAATCGCTCGGGCATCAGGAATTCATTCTCACGTATAAGACCTTCGAGCCGGTCGGTCCCGCGTGCTTGCCCGCGAACGCGCGCGTGCCCGTGCATGTGGCCGTCGAGCATTGAATCGCCGATCAAACTGGAGACGAGCCGCATGGCGCAGGCATTTCATCCACAGGTGACGCAGCGTCGGCGCATCGGGCGCACGGCGCTCGAAGTGAGCGCGCTGGGTCTCGGCACGGCGCCGCTCGGCGGCCTGTATCGCGACCTCAGCGACGAGGAAGCGCGCGCGACCGTCGATGCAGCGTGGGCCGCGGGCGTGCGTTATTTCGACACCGCGCCGCACTACGGCCACACGAAGGCGGAGCATCGTCTCGGCGATGCGCTGCGCCGTTATCCGCGTCATGAGTACGTGCTCTCGACCAAGGTCGGCCGCCGTTTCGTGCCGCGCACGCACGCGTATGACGGCAGCGAAGGCTGGCAAAACCCGCTGCCGTTCGAGGCGATTTACGACTACACGCGCGACGGCATTCTGCGTTCGTTCGAAGACAGCCAGATGCGTCTGGGACTCGTCGATATCGACATGCTGCTTGTGCACGACATCGGCCGCTTCACGCACGGCGATCGCAACGCGCATTACTGGCGGCAATTGAGCGAGGGCGGCGGCTTTCGCGCGCTCGATGAATTGCGCGCGTCGGGCGTGGTGAAGGCGATTGGTTTTGGCGTGAACGAGCGCGAAGTGATACGCGACGCGATGCGCGAATTCGATATCGATTGCGCGCTGCTCGCGGGCCGCTACACGCTGCTCGAACAGCAGCCGCTCGACGATCTGCTGCCCGCGTGCGTGGAGCGCGGCGTGAGCATCCTGCTCGGCGGCGCGTTCAATTCGGGCATTCTCGCGCGCGGCGTGTCGGGCGATCGCAAGTTCAACTACGGCGACGCGCCGCCCGAAGTGGTGGAGCGCGTGGCGCGGCTCGAAGCGGTGTGCCGTCGATATGACGCGCCGCTCGCGGCGGCGGCCTTGCAGTTTCCGTACGCGCATCCGGCTGTGGCGACGGTGCTCACGGGCGCGCGCAGCGCGGCGGAATTGCAGGAGAACGTGGCGTCGTTCGAGACGGCCTTGCCTGCGGAGCTTTGGCTGGCGTTGCGCGATGAGGGGCTCGTCGATGCGCGTGCGCCGTTGCCGAAAAAGTCCGCATCATGAGCGACGATGTCTTGCTCGAAGCGATCGACGCGCATCAGCATTACTGGGACCCGGCGCGCGGCGATTATGGCTGGCTCACGCCTGAGTTGAGCACGCTTTATCGCCCGTTTCTGCCCGCCGATCTCGCGCCGCTGCGCGCCGCGTGCGGCGTCGCGCGCACGGTGCTCGTGCAGGCCGCGCAGACCGTCGAGGAAACGCGCTGGTTGCTCGATCTCGCGCGTGACGACGCGTCGATTGCGGGCGTGGTCGGCTGGGTGCCGCTCGACGATGCGCGCGCGCCCGAATTGATCGCCGAACTCGCGCGCGAACCGAAACTGTGCGCCGTGCGTCCGATGCTGCAAGACCTGCCCGACGACGACTGGATCGCGAATGCGCAGACGGCACGCGCCATCGACGCGCTGATTGAGCACGACCTCGCCTTCGATGCGCTGATCTTCACGCGCCACGCGCGCGCGCTCGAAACCTTTCTCACGCGGCATCCGGCGTTGCGCGTGGTGATCGATCATGGCGCGAAGCCGCCGATTCGCGACGGCGGCGTGGACTCGTCGGGTTTCGCGGCGTGGTCGCAAGCCATCGCGCGGCTCGCGCGCTTTCCGCAAGTGTTCTGCAAGGTGTCCGGGCTCGCGACGGAAGCCGCGCCGGGCTGGCGTGCAGCGACGCTGCGCCCGTGGGTCGCGCATCTGCTCGAATGTTTCGGCGCTCGCCGCCTGATGTGGGGCAGCGACTGGCCCGTGCTCAATCTCAACGGCGACTACACGCGCTGGCACGACTGCGCGCAGCAGCTTTTCGCGGATCGGAACGACGGCGAACGCGCCGCGATCTTCGGCGGCAACGCGGCGGCGTTTTATCGTTTGTCGCCGCTTCGATAGCCGGTTCGAACGCGGCAGCGAATCTGGCTCGAACATGACGGCAAGCTGGCGCGAATCGGTCGCGAAGCGGTCTCACGCGCCGCGCCGTTCCAGCCGGTTAGAAAACATCCGCGCAAGCCGCACGATGCGCGCGCCTCTGGCCATAATGGCCGTTTGCGGCATCGCATCGATCGGCATCCAGGCTTCATCATCAATCGCGCTTTCTTTGGGAGTGGCAGATGGGACAACGACTGGCCGGCAAGACGGCCTTGATCACCGCGGCGGGCCAGGGCATCGGCTACGCGGCCGCCGAACTGTTCGCGCGCGAAGGCGCACGCGTGATCGCGACCGACCTGCGCATCGACGCGCTCAAGGCGCTGCCCGTCGAGGCGCGCAAGCTCGACGTGCTCGACGGCGCGGCGATCCGCGCGCTGGCCGCGGAAGTCGGCAAGGTCGACGTGCTGTTCAACTGCGCGGGCTTCGTGCACGCGGGCTCGATTCTCGAAGCGAGCGAGGAAGACTGGGACCTCGCCTTCGATCTGAACGCCAAGGCCATGTACCACACGATCCGCGCGTTTCTGCCCGCGATGCTGGAGGCGGGCGGCGGTTCGATCATCAATATGTCGTCGGCGGCGTCGAGCGTGAAGGGCGTGCCCAACCGCTTCGTCTACGGCGCGTCGAAGGCGGCTGTGATAGGGTTGACGAAGGCCGTGGCCGCCGACTTCGTGACGCGCGGCATCCGCTGCAACGCGATCTGCCCCGGCACCGTGGCCTCGCCCTCGCTGGAGGAGCGCATCGCGGCGCAGGCGGCGGCGCAGGGCACCACGGTCGACGCGGCGCGCGCCGCGTTCGTCGCGCGCCAGCCGATGGGCCGCGTGGGCAAGCCCGAGGAAATCGCGGCGCTCGCGCTCTATCTGGCCTCGGACGAGTCGGGCTTCACGACCGGCCAGGCGCATGTGATCGACGGCGGGTGGTCGAACTAGTTCGCTCCCTCGCGTGACAGGTCACGCTACATTCACGCGCGGCGCGCAGGCGTCGCGCACGAGACATCGAAGAGACAAGGAACACAGACGATGAAACTGCTTCGCTACGGCCCGAAGGGCCACGAAAAGCCCGGCCTGCTCGACGCCGAAGGCCGCATCCGCGCGCTTTCGGGCGCGGTCGCCGACATTGCCGGCGACGTGCTCTCCGACGCGGGCCTCGCGCAGCTGCGCACGATCGATCCCGAAACGCTGCCGCTCGTCGAAGGCAATCCGCGTCTCGGTCCGTGCGTGGGCCATATCGGCAAGATGGTGTGTATCGGTCTGAACTATGCCGATCACGCCGCCGAATCGAACATGCCTGTGCCGGCCGAGCCCGTGGTGTTCAACAAGTGGACGAGCGCGATCGTCGGCCCGAACGACGACATCGAAATTCCGCGCGGCTCGGTCAAGACCGACTGGGAAGTGGAACTCGGCGTGGTGATCGGCAAGCCCACGAAGAACGTGAGCGAGGCTGAGGCGCTGAACCACGTGGCGGGCTACTGCGTGATCAACGACGTGTCGGAGCGCGAGTGGCAGATCGAGCGCGGCGGTCAGTGGGACAAGGGCAAGGGTTTCGATACGTTCGGCCCGACCGGCCCGTGGCTCGTCACGCGCGACGAGGTGCCCGATCCGCAGAATCTTTCGCTGTGGCTCGAAGTGGACGGCCATCGCTATCAGAACGGCAACACGCGCACGATGATCTTCACGGTCGCGAAGCTCGTGTCGTATCTCTCGCAGTGCATGAGCCTGCAGCCGGGCGACGTGATTTCCACCGGCACGCCGCCGGGCGTGGGCATGGGCGTGAAGCCGAACGCGATTTACCTGAAGGCGGGGCAGACGGTGCGCCTCGGCATCGAAGGGCTCGGCGAGCAGACGCAGAAGACGCGCGCCGCCGAATGACGGCGAACGTCTCGCTCCTGCGAGGCGATCGATAAGGAAACGGCCGCGGGCAATCCGCGGCCGTTTGTCTTTCAGCGCGGTAAGGGATGCCGCGCCGATGGTGTCATGGCGTCATGGCGTCATGTCGGCTTCAGGCCGAATGGCCGTTGTTGTCGCCGTTATCGACCATGCGGTTGATGGTGCCTTGCGCGATCGCGACGAGCCGTTCGCCGCCATCCTCCATCACGAACACGCTGCACTGGCAGGTGGCCTGCTGGCGCCCCGCGTGGATCACGCGCGCCCGCGCCATCAGCGTGCCGCCGATCGCCGGCCGCAGATAGTTGATCTTGTATTCGCCCGTCACCACGCGCGGCCCGAGCGCCAGCGCGCCCGCGAACGTGAGGGCGTTGTCGGCGAGATAGCTGATGACTCCGCCGTGCACGAAGCCGTGCTGCTGCTTGAGTTCGTCGCGCACGAGCAGGCGCAGGGTGAGCTCGTCGGCGCCGACGTGCATCAGTTCCGTGCCCAGCAACACGCTGAACGGCTGCGCGTGCAGCGCGCCGCGCGCGCGATCCACCAGATCTGTCATCGCTCATCCCCTGGGCTCGCGCCCCTCGGTTTCCTAACCACTCTAGGAAGCGTCTTGCGGCGGCGCAAGGTAAATCGAAGGGGCAATCGAAGATTCATCCCCGATATTGTTGCGAAAAACGGCGTCAATGATCTGGCGATTTTTTCTGCAATGCTGAATTTCGATTTTGACGCGGAAATTTCATGAAACTGGCCTCAATACAACGTTTGCCAGGCCGTAAACGCAGTGCGGGCGCGAGCGATCACATGCGAGCGCCGAACCTACTCACTGCCATCCCAGGGTGTTCAAGATGTTCAGCAAGATCAAGGTCGCATCCGGCCTGTTATGTGTTCTAGTCGCGTTCTGCGTACTCCAGCTCGTGACGGAGGGGCTCGGTTTCTGGGCGCTGACCCGCACGCACGACGACGTGAAGGACCTCTCCAAAGTCGCGCTGCGCCAGGCGAGCGCCGCCAACGACATCACCCAGCGTTTGATGGACGCGCGCATCAACCTGTCGCGCGCGGGCACCCGCCTGATTCGCGGCGGCGCGGCGCCGACCGAGATGATCGGCCATGCGAACGAGCAGCTTTCGGCCGCCGACCAGTCGTACGCGCAGTTGACCGCCGTCGAGTCGATCAACGACGAGGACCGCGCGCGCGTGGCCGCGCTCGGCCAGCGTTATCAGGTCTATCACAAGGCGCTCGCCGAACTCGTGGACGACCTCAACGCGAATAACATCCAGGCCTTCCTCGACCAGCCGACGCAGTCGTATCAGGATGCCTACCTCGCCGAGTTGCAGGCGTTCACGCGCTTCACCGCCGCCGCGAGCCATGCGTCGCTCGACTCGATCGACACGCGCCTCGCCGTGTTCCAGACCGTCGGCATCATCATTCTGCTCGGGCTGATCGCGCTCGCGACCGGCGTGCATTACGCGCTGCGCCGTGGCGTGGTCGCGCCGCTCGAAGAAGCGGGCCGCCACTTCGACCGCATCGCGCGCGGCCATCTGGACGAAGTCATCGCGGCACGCGGCGACAACGAAATCGGCCGTCTCTTCCGCGGACTCGCGACGATGCAGGCGAGCCTCGCGCGCACGGTGCATACGGTGCGCGAGACGGCGGGCTCGATCAACGTGGGCGCCGATGAAATCGCGACCGGCAACGCCGACCTGTCGGCGCGCACGGAATCGCAGGCCGCGTCGCTCGAAGAAACGGCGGCCAGCATGGAGGAGTTGACCGGCACGGTGCGAAACACTGCCGAGAACGCCCGCGAGGCGAACCAGCTTGCCGAAGCGGCGCTCGACGCCACTTCGCGCGGCAGCAACGTCGTCGGCGAAGTGGTCGAGCGCATGCATGGCATCGCGAAAAGCTCGGACAAGATCGCCGAGATCATCGGCGTGATCGACGGCATCGCGTTCCAGACCAACATCCTCGCGCTGAACGCGGCCGTCGAAGCGGCGCGTGCGGGCGAGCAGGGCCGCGGCTTCGCGGTCGTGGCGGGCGAGGTGCGCGGCCTCGCGCAACGCAGCGCGCAGTCGGCGAAGGAAATCAAGACGCTGATCAGCGAGTCGGTTTCGCAGATTCGCGGCGGCGCGGAACTGGTCGAGCGCGCGGGCGAGTCGATGCGCGAAGTGTCGGCGTCGATTTCGCGCGCCACGCAGATGATGGCGGGCATCAGCGCCTCGTCGCTCGAACAGAGCGCGGGCATCGATCAGGTGAATACGGCCGTTTCGCAGATGGACCAGATGACGCAGCAGAACGCGGCGCTGGTCGAGGAAGCGGCGGCGGCGGCTTCGTCGCTGCATCAGCAGACGCGTCAGCTCGCCGAAGCCGTGGCGGCCTTCGAAATCTCGCCGGCGGTGCTGGCCGAAGGCCGTGCGCTCGCGCCGATGGCCTCGCGCGCGGAACCGTCGGTCGGGTCGGCGATGGCCGGGGCGTATTAAACGGTGCGATGGCTGCCGCCTTTGTGGGCGGCGGCGTATCGAAGTCAGCACAACGGCGCGGAATTCCCGCGCCGTTGTCGTTTTCAGGCTCGCTCAGCCGCTTGGTCGTTTAGTCGCGCGGCAGCGCCTGATAGGCCGTCAGCAGGTGGTACGGCGTGGTCGACGGCATGTCGGCGCGCGCAACCGCGCCGCTCGCGTCGCGGCATTCCACCCAGCCGTGCGGCGTGATGAAGCGCTGCTCGAACTTGCCGATCTGCGCGTCGAGCGTGGCGCGCACAACGGCATCGCCGTGCGTGGCGATCGCGCGCAGATACTCCGTCTGCGCCCAGATGCGCTGCGTGGCGTCGCTCACGCGGCCTTGTTCGTCGGTGGCGGCGGCCACGGCGCCCGTGACCGGGTCCACGCCGTGCTCCACCGCAAAGGCGAACGCGCGCACGAGCGCTTCCTGCATCCCCGAATCGCCGAGCCGCGCCGCGCCGGCCTGCGCCGCGAGCCAGAACCACTCGAACTGATGGCCGGGCTCCAGGCGATTGTCCGCCGCGCCCAGCGGCAGCTCCGCGATGCAGCCCGTGGGCGCGTGCAGGAAGCCGCGCGCGACGGCTTCGATGAGCCGCGTGATGGCCGTGTCGAACGCGGCGTCGCCGGTGGCTTCGCGCGCGACGAGCCAGGCTTCAGTCAGATGCATCAGCGGGTTCTGCACCGGCGTGCCCGTGACCGTGCCGAACGCGGCGTCGAGCGACGCGTTGAGCAGGCCGTCGTGGGCCGCGAAGCGGTCGACGATCAGCGACGAGGTTTCGCGCGCCGTGTCGAGCGCTTCCGTCACGCCGAAGCGCTGGCCGTACGCCGAACACGCGAACACCACGAACGCATGCGTGTAAAGGTCCTTGGTGGTGTCGAGCGGCGCGCCGTGCGGATCGACGCTATAGAACCAACCGCCGCGCGTGCGGTCCTGAAAGGCATGGCGCAGCGAATCGAACAGCGTGTGCGCGTGGGCGGCGTCGCCGGCCTGCGTGAACACGAAGAGCTGGCGGGCGCAGGCCATCGCGCGATAACGCGTGTCGGGCAGCGGCGCGGCGTGGCCGTCGCGCACGGCGAGCGCTTCGTGCGGCAGACGCAGCGCCGTGTTGAAGCCGGGGCCGCGCCAGAGGGGCAGCACGATGCGGTCGAAATGATCGCGCAGGCTGGCTGCGCCGGTAGAGGTGTTCATGAATTGTGTAGGCGCGACAGGGGGCGCGCGAAGCCGGACAGTGTCCGCGATTGTACGCTTGGGCTCCTTCGGGTCGAAGATCGGGCCGGGCGGGCGAAGCAGGCTGCGGTGCGCCGCGGCAATTCTAACGACGGGGCAGCCCGCGCCCGATGCGAGACGGTCGAGCCGCGGAGCGCGCCCACGATAAAAACGGAGAGCAATACCATGATCAACAACTGGGAAATCGTCGCGCGCCTCGTGATGGCCGCGCTGCTGGGCAGCGTGATCGGCTTCGAGCGCGAGCGGCTCTCGTGGGCGGCCGGGCTGCGCACGCACATGCTCGTGTGCGTGGGCTCGGCGCTCATCATGATCGTCTCGGCGTTCGGCTTCGCGGACGTGATCAACGGCGAGCACGTCGTGCTCGACCCGTCGCGGATGGCGGCGCAGGTGGTCTCGGGCATCGGCTTCCTGGGCGCGGGCTCGATCCTGTTACGCGGCGAGATCGTGCGCGGCCTGACCACCGCCGCGAGCCTCTGGTCGGTCGCGGCCATCGGCCTCGCGGTGGGCGGCGGGCTCTACACGGCGTCGATCGCGGCGACCGTGATCATCCTCATCATCCTCGCGGGCCTCAAGCCGCTTGAACGGCGCTTCATCACGTTCCGGCAGCGCCGCCGCATCTCGCTGCTGGTCGATCGCGGCGCGCTCACGTTCCATTCGCTGCACGACGCGCTCGGCGTCTCCAGCCCGCGCGTCAAGCAGTTCGTGGTCCAGCAAAGCGACGACTCGCCCGAACTCGACGAGGTGATGATCGTGCTGAGCCGCGTCTCGTCGCCCGAATACCTGTCGATTTGCGACGCGCTGAAGAAGCTGCCCGTGGTGAGAGAGTTCCGCGAGGACGGACCGCAAAGCTGATCGAACGCATGCGTCACGCATGTTTCATATTGGCCAGGGGGACAGGGCGAACGTTTGCGGATAAGATGGCTGCCCATGGGCGCGCGACCGATGAGACCACGGGCGCCCGAGGAGCGAGCGCGGCTGTCGCACTGCGGCCAGGCGGGACGGCCGTGCGACGCGAAGTCAATAAGATGCAAGCCCTGTCGTTGATCCATGGCCGAACCCGTCAATCAAGCAGACAACGGACTGTCGAGTCCCGAGCGCGCGTCACGCGGCGCACCTTCCCGGCGTCGCAGCCCGGCGCAATCCCTCGAATCCCCCGATCCGCAAACGCCCGATGCGCGCGAATTGAGCACGCTCGACCTGTTCGGCGATAGCCCGGACGATGGCGCGGCGGATCCTACGGCGTCTGCCGGTGCCGAGGCGGCGTCGCCGGAGGCCGTGAGCCTGCGCGCGCCGCGGCTTTCGCCTGCAAGCGCGTCGTCGTCCTCATCCACGCCCACGCCTGCCGCGCGGCGGCCCGCGCGTCCGAAAGCGCCGATGACGCCGATGCCGGAAGGCAACGGCACGGCCGGAGCGGGCGCGTTCGGTGTGGACGCGCCGCGCGTCGAGCCGGTGTTTGCGGCGGTGCTTTCCCCGGCGCCCATGCCGGTTTCTGCTGCGGCTGAGCCTGCTGGCGAAACGCAGACGCCTCCCGCCACCCCCGCCGTGGATGCGCGCGCCGAGCCCTTCGATTTCGCGCCGCCGGTTGCTTCCGCTCAAACCGCGTCGCCGATCGACCCGGCCGCGCCGGGCTGGGAGCCGTTCGTGCCCTTCGCCCCGGCAACGGGCGCGGCTGCGGCCGCCGCGAGCTTCGACTCCGCCGCGGATTTCAAACCGGCCGCGAGTCCCGAACCCGCGCTGGCCGCCTGGCGCGCCGACACCGTCGCGGCGCTCGCCGCACAGGCGCGTAGGACGAAGTGGATGCTCATCGCGGCGGTGACGGCGCTGGGCGTCACGGTGGTCGTGGCGATCGCCCAGACGCTGATGATCGCGACGCTGTCGTCCGATAACCTGGCGCAGCAGCAGCGCATCGACGTGCAGATGCAGAAGCAGCAGGCGTCGCTAGACGCCATGTCGGCGCAACTCGCGGCTGCTGCCGCCGCGCCGGTCGCCGCGGTCGCTCCGCCCGCACCCGCGCCGGTCAGCAAACCGGCCGCACCCGCCGAGCCGCGCCATGTGAAGCGCGCGGCGAAGCCCGCCGAGCGCGCCGCCGCGCACGCCACGAGCCGGACCAAAGCGCACGCGCATTCCCAGCAGACCGCGCGCTAGGCCCGCTCGCGGCCTTTTCTTTTCGACCCCTAAATCACAGGATGCCTATGTGTTGCCTTGACGCAACGCATAGGCATGCGAAATTGCCTATGCGACGCGCTGCCGCAGTTTTTTTGCTGCATCGCACTAGCGTTGGCATAGGGAAAACCCTATAATCGTTTCTGTCAGGGAAAACCCTTAACGCCAAACCAACCGGGAGTCGCCATGAGCTATATCCTCGCACTGATCCAAAAGGTGAGCGACCTCTTCGCGTCGCCGTATCTGCCGATGGATGCTGACTATTCGTACGCAGCGCGTCACCGCGAAGCCGAACGCATCCGCCGCTCGCAGTACACGCCTTTCGGCCTGCCGCGCGACTAAGTCGAACGGTCCGAAGGCAATCGAGGCGCCGCGTAGGGCGCGCCTCATCTGCACAGAACACGCCGTACAAAGCCGGCTCTCGAAAGAGAGCCGGCTTTTTGCATTGGGGGCGGCTCATGGGAGGCGCGAGTGCCAGACGCAGGTGCGATGCACGTTGAGTTTTCTCTTTGACGGCAAAGCGTTGCGCTATCTGCCCTTGCGTTATCAACAGGGCTGTCAACGAAAACTGTGGATAAACCCCGCCGAGCCCCGCCCGGCAAACCCAGTCCCAACATGTCATAGTGTGGTCCGCATCAAACCCGCCACACGACCATGTCCGAAACCTACTTCTACGACCCCGCCGCGGGCCACGGCCTGCCGCACGATCCGTTCAAGGCGATCGTCGCGCCGCGTCTGATCGGCTGGATCTCGAGCCAATCGTCCGAGGGCGTGCTCAACCTCGCGCCCTACAGTTTCTTCGGCGCGTTCTCCTCGTTCCCGTCGATCATCGGATTCAGCAGCGAGGGCCGCAAGGACAGCATCGCCAATATCGAGGCGACTGGCGAGTTCGTCTGGAATCTCGCTTCGCGCCCGCTGGCCGAGCAGATGAACCGCAGCTCCGCGCCCGTTTCCGCCGATGTCGACGAGTTCGCGCTCTCGGGTCTCACGCCCGCGCCGGGCCGCAACGTGGCGGTGCCGCACGTCGCCGAAGCGCCGGCAGCGCTCGAATGCAAACTTTTGCAGGTCATTCGCCTGCACACGCTCGACGGCACGCCGATGGACAACTGGCTCGCGCTCGGCCAGGTGGTCGGCGTGCACATCCAGCAGCGCTTCCTGAAGGACGGCCTGTTCGACACGCACGCCGCGCAGCCGATCATGCGCGCAGGCTATCGCGCCGACTACGCGCAGATCGGCGAAATGTTCCAGATGTATCGGCCCAAGGCCTGAGCACGTTGCCGGACGGCCGGATCGCCGGACCGCCGGACCGCCGGACCGCCGGACCGCCGGACCGCCGCGCAGGCACCGGCCGCCGTGCCGTCGGAACGCGTGAGCCGTCGCGCATTGCCCCGGCCGCCGCCCGCATCGATAATGGCCGCACCGTCCAACGCGCGGCGCGCGGGAGGCCTGCCATGCAAACACCGACCGGATCGGTCGTCGCACTGAGTTCGGCGGCGTCGACGATGTTCTCGATCGGCATCGTCTTCCTCGGTTATTGGGGCCTGCACGAGCCGTCGCCGTGGCGCGTCGCCGACCGCGTGGTCGTCGTGATCGCGCTGGCGGGCTTCGCCTGTCTCGCGAGCGTGCCGTGGCTCGCCACCTCGCCCGCGCGCCCCGGCGACGAATCGCGCTTTCTGCTGGCCCGCCGCGTCTTTCTCGCGGGCGCGCTGGCGGTCTGGATGGCCATCGCGCTCTCGTTGATCCTCTGAGCACGCCGCGCGCGCACCGCCGCGCCGCCCGGGGTCGCAGGCCCGATGAAAGCCGCGTCCGGCAGTTTTGGTACGATGCACGCTTTGCCAGCCGACCCCGAAGCCCCGCGTGAAGCGTTCCGTGCCGTTCATCC
Organism: Paraburkholderia tropica; assembly: GCF_914484835.1. GTDB lineage: Bacteria > Pseudomonadota > Gammaproteobacteria > Burkholderiales > Burkholderiaceae > Paraburkholderia > Paraburkholderia tropica_A. Next base: position 5,553 of record NZ_CAJZAR010000105.1, on the reverse strand, counting down.
GCGATCTCGTCGCGAAGTTGTCCTCCCGTCTCCAGCCCGCCCTGGCGAGCGCCTGCGCTTTCGCGCGTCCGCGGCTCGCGCGCGGGCTGCATCACCTGCGCCATCCGACGCGGCGCGGCGTGCTGATCGCCGTCGGCGCGCTGCCGGCGGCCCTGCTGCTCTACGTGATCGTGCTGATTCCGTTCACGCCGAGCATCGGCGACATCCGCAAGGCGCGCGTCGACCGGCCCGCGCAGATCCTCTCGGCGGACGGCAAGGTGCTCGCCGAATTCAAGCCGTCGAACCGCGAATGGGTGCCGCTCGCGCAGATCTCGCCGCATATGGTCGACGCGCTGATCTCGACCGAGGATCACCGCTTCTACGAGCATCACGGCATCGACTTCAAGCGCACGGCGGGCGCGGCGCTGCACACGTTCTCGGGCGACCGCCAGGGCGGCTCGACCATCACGCAGCAGCTCGCGCGCAATCTCTATCCCGACGAAATCGGCCGCGCGCCGACGCTCACGCGCAAGATCAAGGAAGCGATCACGGCCTTCAAGATCGAGGCCGTCTACAGCAAGCCGCAGATTCTCGAAACCTATCTGAACACGGTGCCGTTCCTGTACAACGCGTTCGGCATCGAGATGGCGGCGCGCACGTACTTCGGCGTGTCGGCGGATCGGCTCACGATCCTGCAGGCCGCGACGCTCACCGGCATGCTCAAGGGCAACGCCTACTACAACCCGGTGATCAATCCCGAGCGCGCGCTCGCGCGCCGCAACACCGTGCTCGGCCAGATGGTGAAGTACGGCAAGCTCACGCCCGCGCAGTTCGCGACGCTCTCAAAGCAGCCGCTGCGCCTCGACTTCGAGCGTCAGACCGAGCCGCCCGGACCCGCGCCGCACTTCGCGCAGCAACTGCGCAAATGGCTGATCGCGTGGGCCGACCGCAACGACTACAACATCTATTCCGATGGTCTCGTCGTGCACACGACGATCGATTCGCGTCTCCAGTCGATGGCGACGGCCGCGCTCAAGCAGCACGCGAACCAGCTGCAAGGCATCGCGAACGGCGCGTGGAGCGGACGTAACGGCTGCTCGGCGGGCAACGATCTGTTCAAGACCTTCATGCGCGAAACGCCCGACTACAAGAGCGCGCGCGACGCCGGCGCCAACGACGACGACGCGCTCAAGCAGCTCGCGGCCAACCGCACGTTCATGCGCACGCTCTGCAAGGACAAGACCGAGGTGCAGGCCGGTTTCGTCGCGATCGATCCGCGCGACGGCCAGATCAAGGCGTGGGTGGGCAGCCGCGACTTCCAGGACGAGCCGTTCGATCACGTGCAGCAGGCGCGCCGTCAGCCGGGCTCGACGTTCAAGGCTTTCGTGTACGGCGCGGCCTTCGCGAACGGCGCGAAACCGACCGACACGATCCTCGACCAGGCCGTGGAAATGCCGCTCGAAGGCGGCGAGATCTGGCGTCCGAACGACGAGGTGCCGCCCAGCAACAAGCCGATGACGCTGCGCGACGCGCTCGCGTACTCGCGCAACCGCATCACCGCGCAGGTGATGCTGGCGGTCGGCCCCGAGAAGGTCGCGCGTCTCGCGCGCGCGATGGGCGTGCGCGACAGCCAGCTCAACGCGGTGCCGTCGCTCGCGCTCGGCACGAGCCCGGTCACGCTCAAGGAAATGGTCTCGGCGTACAGCACCATCGCGAACGACGGCGAGTATCTGGAGCCGCGCATGGTCACGAGCATCGAGGACAGCAAGGGCGAGGTGCTCGCGCAGTTCGGCAGCGCCTCGCCCGAGCGCGCGTTGTCGGCGTCGGCGGACCGCACGCTGCTCGACACGATGCGCGACGTCGTGAATCGCGGCACGGGTTCGAGCATCCGCACGCGCTTCGGCATCCGCGCCGACGTCGCGGGCAAGACCGGCACCACGCAGGACAACGCGGACGGCTGGTTCATCCTGATGGACCCGCAACTGGTGGCGGGCGCGTGGGTCGGTTTCGACGATGGCCGCGTGACGCTCAACAGCGACTACTGGGGCCAGGGCGCGCGCAGTGCGCTGCCGATCGTCGGCGACTTTTATCAGCGTGCGTTCCGCTCGCGCATCATCGATCCGCGCGCGCGCTTCGACACCGAAGTCACGCCGGGCGCGTTCGAGCAGTTCCGCGACAAGCTCAAGGCGTGGATGGACACGCTGTTCGCGTCGAAGGAGAAGGCCGAGGCGCCGCGCCCGAGCACGCCGATCAAGCGTGCGCCCGAGCCTGCGCCGGAGCCCGCCGAAGTGCCGCCGTCGAGCGGCGTGGCGGCGGTTTCGTCGGCGTCCGCGGTCGCGCCGGCCTCGGCGGCGGCGGCATCGGATGCCGCGCGCGCGGCGGCGATTCTCAACGGCACCGCGCCGCAAACGCCGACGTCGTCGAACGAGCCGCCGATCGTCGGGCCGTCGGGCGCGTCGCAGCAATTGCCGCCTTATCCGCCGCAAGAGCCTTCGCTCGCGCCGACGCCCACGCCCGACGATTCCGATTCGAGCGGCGGCGCGCCCGCGCAGTACACGCCGCCGCAGAGCAATTGACGATTTGACGACGCGGTTTGCGCCGCGCGTCCGCACACGATGAGGCGGACGCGCGGTGCGCGTCGAACCCGGCTTCGGTCGATTTTCAGCAGATTTTCAGCCGACTTTCAGCAAATACGCGGCAGCATTTCGCCGTGCAGCCAGTCGACCAGACGCTCGCCGCCGAACGACGTCGTCAGGCGGACGAAGCGATGCGCATCTTCGACTACGCCGCCGATGCGCGCCGCGTCGCGGCCCAGCGGATGCGCACGCATGACCGCTAGCAGCGCGTCGGCGTCTTCATCGGCGCAAACCGCGATCAGCTTGCCTTCGTTCGCGATATAGAGCGGATCGAGCCCGTAGAACTCGCACGCGGCCCGCACGGGCGCGCGCAGCGGCAGCGCGGTTTCGTCGAGCCGCATGCCGACGCCCGACTGCGCGCAGATTTCGTTGAGCGTGTTGCCGAGGCCGCCGCGCGTGGGGTCGCGCATCAGCCGCAGCGACGGACACGCCGCGAGCATCGCCGCCGTCAGCCCGTTGAGCGCCGCGCAATCGGAGACGATGCCGCTGTCGAAGCCCAGATTCTCGCGCTGCGACAGCACCGCGAGGCCATGTTCGGCGAGCATGCCGGACACCAGCACCGCGTCGCCGGGACGTGCCTGCGCGCCGTCGAGCCGCACGCCGTCCGGCACCACGCCCACGCCCGCCGTGGTGATGAACACGCCGTCGGCCTTGCCGCGCTCGACCACTTTGGTGTCGCCCGCCACGATGCGCACGTTCGCGGCGCGCGCGGCGTGCGCCATCGACGCCACCACGCGCGCGAGATCGGCGAGCGCGAGCCCTTCTTCGAGGATGAAACCGGCGGTCAGATAGAGCGGCGTGGCGCCGCCCACGGCGAGATCGTTGACGGTACCGTTCACGGCGAGCGTGCCGATGTCGCCGCCCGGAAAGAACAGCGGCGCGACCACGTGGCTGTCGGTGGTGAGCGCGAGGCGGCCCGTGGGCATCGGCACGATCGCCTGGTCGTTGCCTTGCGCGAGCCACTCGTTGGCGAACGCGGGCGCAAAAAGTTCGGCGACGAGTTGCGCGCTCGCGCGTCCGCCCGCGCCATGCGTGAGGTCGATGCGGCCGCGTTTCAGGTCGAGCGCGCGGCCGAACGGCGTTTGATGAGAAGCGTTGAGTGCGGACGTCATGCGGATCTCGCTGCGTCCGGCCGGCTGAAAGCGCGGCCGGAGGAAAGGGTGGGCGCGACGAAGCGGCCGTACTGATAATGCGCGGCGCACGCGCCTTCGCTCGACACCATGCAGGCGCCGAACGGCGTGGCGGGCGTGCAGACGGTGGCGAACAGCTTGCAGTCGCTCGGCTTCGCGCAGCCGCGCAGGATCGAGCCGCACTGGCAGGTCTTGACGTCGGCGGCGACGCGCGGCGTGAGCGCGTAGCGGCGTTCCGCGTCCCAGCGCGCGAACTCGGGGCGAATCGCGAGCGCGCTTTGCGGCACCGCGCCGAGGCCGCGCCATTCGAAACTGTCGCGCTGCTCGAACGCCGCATGCACGAGCGCCTGCGCGCGCGTGTTGCCCGCTTCGCTCACGGCGCGCGTGAACTGGTTTTCGGTGTCGGCGCGGCACTCGTTGATCTGCTCGACGAGCATCAGCACCGCCTGCAGCACGTCGAGCGGCTCGAATCCGGCGATCACGACGGGTTTGACGAAATCGCGCGAAATGGCGCGATAGGGCGCGACGCCGATCACCGTGCTCACGTGCGACGGTCCGATGAAACCGTCGAGCCGCGCGCTCTGGTCGGCGTCCTCGGCCAGCAGATGACGCATGGCGGCGGGCGTCAGCACGTGGTTGCAGAACACGCTGAAGTTGTCGAGCGCCGCGTCGCGCGCCTGCGCGAGCGCGAGCGCCGTGGGCGGCGTGGTGGTCTCGAAGCCGATGCCGAAGAACACCACCTCGCGCTGCGGCTGCGCCTTCGCGAGCGCCAATGCTTCGGATGCCGAATAAACGACGCGCACATCGGCGCCCGCCGCGCGCGCCTTATAGAGGCTCATCTGCTTCGAGCCCGGCACGCGCAAGGTGTCGCCGTAAGTGCAGAGCGTGACGCCGTGCGTGAGCGCGAGTTCGATCGCGCTGTCGACGCGTCCGACCGGCAGCACGCAGACCGGGCAGCCCGGGCCGTGAATCAGCTCGATCTGCGGCGGCAGCAGCGCGGTGAGTCCATAGCGTGCGATGGCGTGGGTGTGGCCGCCGCAAAACTCCATGAGCCGGTAGCGGCGGCGGCGCTCGACGGCGCGATGGATGCGCGCCGCCATGCCGCGCGCGAGTTCGCTGTCGCGGAAGTCGTCGACGTATTTCATGACGGGGCTCCCGTGTCGGGCGTGCGCGCCAGTTCGGCGAGTTGGGCGAGCGTGGCTTCGGCGGCGGCGCGGTCGAGCTTGCCGATCGCGAAACCCACGTGCAGGAGGACGAAATCGCCGGGCACGACGTCGTCGACGAGCGCGAGCGAGATCTCACGCGTGACGCCATCGACGCTCGCTCGCGCGCGCTGTTCCGGCAGGAGTTCGATGACCTCGACGGGCATCGCAAGACACATGATGCGGATTCCTTATGATGTCGCCCGCGTGACGGATGCGGGCGACGAGAGTTGCTGAATGACGGCCCACGCCTGGCCGTAGCTGATTGCGTCGTCGCCGCTGGGCAGCGTACGCGCGGTGAGTACAGTGAGCTTCGATGCGCGCAGCGCGTCGGCGAGCGCGCGCATCAGCACGCGGTTCGCGCAGCAACCGCCGCCGAGCGCGACCACGTTCAGATCCTGCGCGCGCGCCGCCTGCGCGATCCACGCGCCGAGCGCATGGCCGAGCGTGGCGTGCCAGGCGCTCGCGATGGTCGTCGCATCGTGCTGCGCGGCAAGCCAGCGCGCGAGCGGCAGGAGATCGAGATCGCCGCCGTCGAGGCGCCAGCCTCGCGCGAGCGGCGCGCACGGACGCGCCAGCGCTTCAAGGCGCAGCGCGGCTTCGCCG
>NZ_CAJZAR010000104.1:242-3153 GCF_914484835.1 Paraburkholderia tropica | reverse complement strand
ACACACCCGTTATAGGGTCAAGCGAACAAGTGCATGTGGTGGATGCCTTGGCGATCACAGGCGATGAAGGACGCGGTAGCCTGCGAAAAGCGGTGGGGAGCTGGCAAACAAGCTTTGATCCACCGATATCCGAATGGGGAAACCCACTCCGTATGGAGTATCCATGACTGAATACATAGGTCATGCGAAGCGAACGCGGCGAACTGAAACATCTAAGTAGCCGCAGGAAAAGAAATCAACCGAGATTCCCAAAGTAGTGGCGAGCGAAATGGGATCAGCCTGTACTCTTTATCTTCGTTGTTAGCCAAACGCTCTGGAAAGTGCGGCCATAGTGGGTGATAGCCCCGTAGGCGAAAACAGCGAGGAAGAACTAGGTGTACGACAAGTAGGGCGGGACACGTGAAATCCTGTCTGAAGATGGGGGGACCATCCTCCAAGGCTAAATACTCGTGATCGACCGATAGTGAACCAGTACCGTGAGGGAAAGGCGAAAAGAACCCCGGGAGGGGAGTGAAATAGATCCTGAAACCGCATGCATACAAACAGTCGGAGCCTCGCAAGGGGTGACGGCGTACCTTTTGTATAATGGGTCAGCGACTTACATTCAGTGGCAAGCTTAACCGAATAGGGCAGGCGTAGCGAAAGCGAGTCCGAACAGGGCGTTCAGTCGCTGGGTGTAGACCCGAAACCAGGTGATCTATCCATGGCCAGGTTGAAGGCACGGTAACACGTGCTGGAGGACCGAACCCACTAACGTTGAAAAGTTAGGGGATGAGCTGTGGATAGGGGTGAAAGGCTAAACAAACCTGGAAATAGCTGGTTCTCTCCGAAAACTATTTAGGTAGTGCCTCGTGTATCACCTTCGGGGGTAGAGCACTGTCATGGTTGATGGGTCCATTGCGGATTACGTCGCCATAGCAAACTCCGAATACCGAAGAGTGCAATCACGGGAGACAGACATCGGGTGCTAACGTCCGGTGTCAAGAGGGAAACAACCCAGACCGCCAGCTAAGGTCCCCAAATATAGCTAAGTGGGAAACGAAGTGGGAAGGCTAAAACAGTCAGGAGGTTGGCTTAGAAGCAGCCACCCTTTAAAGAAAGCGTAATAGCTCACTGATCGAGTCGTCCTGCGCGGAAGATGTAACGGGGCTAAGCTATATACCGAAGCTGCGGATGCACATTTATGTGCATGGTAGGAGAGCGTTCTGTAAGCCTGCGAAGGTGCATTGAAAAGTGTGCTGGAGGTATCAGAAGTGCGAATGCTGACATGAGTAGCGATAAAGGGGGTGAAAGGCCCCCTCGCCGTAAGCCCAAGGTTTCCTACGCAACGTTCATCGGCGTAGGGTGAGTCGGCCCCTAAGGCGAGGCAGAAATGCGTAGCTGATGGGAAGCAGGTCAATATTCCTGCACCATTGTTGAATGCGATGGGGGGACGGATCGCGGAAGGTTGTCCGGGTGTTGGAAGTCCCGGTCCTTGCATTGGAGAAGGCGCTTTGGCAAATCCGGGCGCGGAATTCAAGGGTGTGAGGCCAGTCTCTCAGGAGACGAAGCAACTGGAAGTGGTTCCAAGAAAAGCCTCTAAGCTTCAGTTCAACAGTGACCGTACCGCAAACCGACACAGGTGGGCGAGATGAGTATTCTAAGGCGCTTGAGAGAACTCGGGAGAAGGAACTCGGCAAATTGGTACCGTAACTTCGGGATAAGGTACGCCCTTGTAGCTTGAAGAGCCTGCGCTCTGAGGGTGAAGGGGTTGCAATAAACTGGTGGCTGCGACTGTTTAATAAAAACACAGCACTCTGCAAACACGAAAGTGGACGTATAGGGTGTGACGCCTGCCCGGTGCCGGAAGATTAAATGATGGGGTGCAAGCTCTTGATTGAAGTCCCGGTAAACGGCGGCCGTAACTATAACGGTCCTAAGGTAGCGAAATTCCTTGTCGGGTAAGTTCCGACCTGCACGAATGGCGTAACGATGGCCACACTGTCTCCTCCCGAGACTCAGCGAAGTTGAAGTGTTTGTGATGATGCAATCTCCCCGCGGCTAGACGGAAAGACCCCATGAACCTTTACTGTAGCTTTGCATTGGACTTTGAACCGGTTTGTGTAGGATAGGTGGGAGGCTGTGAAGTGTGGACGCTAGTCTGCATGGAGCCGTCCTTGAAATACCACCCTGATCTGTTTGAGGTTCTAACCTTGGTCCGTGATCCGGATCGGGGACAGTGCATGGTAGGCAGTTTGACTGGGGCGGTCTCCTCCCAAAGGGTAACGGAGGAGTACGAAGGTACGCTAGGTACGGTCGGAAATCGTGCTGATAGTGCAATGGCATAAGCGTGCTTGACTGCGAGACTGACAAGTCGAGCAGGTGCGAAAGCAGGTCATAGTGATCCGGTGGTTCTGTATGGAAGGGCCATCGCTCAACGGATAAAAGGTACTCTGGGGATAACAGGCTGATACCGCCCAAGAGTTCATATCGACGGCGGTGTTTGGCACCTCGATGTCGGCTCATCTCATCCTGGGGCTGTAGCCGGTCCCAAGGGTATGGCTGTTCGCCATTTAAAGAGGTACGTGAGCTGGGTTTAAAACGTCGTGAGACAGTTTGGTCCCTATCTGCCGTGGGCGCTGGATATTTGAAGGGACCTGCTCCTAGTACGAGAGGACCGGAGTGGACGAACCTCTGGTGTACCGGTTGTCACGCCAGTGGCATCGCCGGGTAGCTATGTTCGGAAGAGATAACCGCTGAAAGCATCTAAGCGGGAAACTCGCCTTGAGATGAGATATCCCCGGGGCTTTAAGCCCCTTGAAGGGTCGTTCGAGACCAGGACGTTGATAGGTCAGGTGTGGAAGCGCAGTAATGCGTTAAGCTAACTGATACTAATTGCCCGTAAGGCTTGATCCTATAACAGGTGTGTTTT
>NZ_CAJZAR010000104.1:0-232 GCF_914484835.1 Paraburkholderia tropica | reverse complement strand
GGTTGAGATCAGTGTTGTGCCAGAAACAACACAGCCCGAATTAAACACCTCTTTACGCTTCTTCCAGATTGGCTGTGGCGCGATAACACCGCGACGCAGCAACCCGTCATGCCTGATGACCATAGCGAGTCGGTCCCACCCCTTCCCATCCCGAACAGGACCGTGAAACGACTCTACGCCGATGATAGTGCGGATTGCCCGTGTGAAAGTAGGTAATCGTCAGGCTTCTTAT
>NZ_CAJZAR010000103.1 GCF_914484835.1 Paraburkholderia tropica | reverse complement strand
GAGCCCCGCCGCCGCGAGAATGATCGCTGCGTAATCGCCGCGGTCGAGCTTCGCGAGACGCGTGTCGAGATTGCCGCGCAGCGGCTTGACGTCGAGATGCGGATAGCGCGCGCGGATCATCGACTCGCGGCGCAGGCTGGAGGTGCCGACCACGGCGCCAGGCGGCAGCGCCGCGAGCGAATCGTATTCGTTAGACACAAAGGCGTCGCGCGGGTCCTCGCGCTCCATGATGGCCGTGAGCGCGAAGCCCTCGGGCAGTTCCATGGGCACGTCCTTGAGCGAATGCACGGCCAGATCGGCGCGTCCTTCGGCCAGCGCCTGTTCGAGTTCCTTCACGAACAGGCCCTTGCCGCCGACCTTCGACAGCGTGCGGTCGAGAATTTGATCGCCGCGTGTCGTCATTCCGACGATTTTCACGTCGCAGGATGGATATAATTTGTGCAGCGCAGCTTGCACATGCTCGGCCTGCCACATCGCGAGGCGGCTCTCCCGCGAAGCGATGACAAGCGTGCGGGGCATGGGCGCGGATAACGTCTCGGAATTCATGGCTAGCACATCGAATGACGGGTTCGAAAAAACAGAATCGGATAACAGGCAATGTTAGCACGCGCCCCTTTTTAGGCCCGCGCGTGCGGCGGCAAGGAAGAGACACGGCCCGTCGCTGACGACGGTGCACACGTACCTATTACTGTACGTCTGCGCCGCCTCGGCGGCGCGGGCCCTGCACGCCCTCCCCGGCGCCCGGCGCGAACCTCCGTTCGCACCATGGTGCCGCGCTTTCGCAAAGCCTGCTCCCGGCGCGCCGGGATCCGCGGTTTTTTCGCCGTCCCTTCGTTGTTCCTCGCCCTCCGTTGACGGGCTGTCCGCCGTCGTAGCGATTTGCCGATGTCCGCGCGGCTCGCGCAGGATGGTTCCCGCCATCCGCTCCAGGCAGCACCGAAGTACCCGGACCGCGGCACGCCGCGGCCTCGCAGTTGGCAGTCCCCGAATATCCTGTCCAAACTCCTGGCTAGTCTTGAGGAAAACATCGTGAAGTCTTCCGGATCGGCGCGCGCAGAGCGCCGCAACAACGCATCGCTTGCCTCTTCTTCCCCCACGGCCGACGACAAGGCCAAAACCGTCAAGGCCTCCAAGGCCACGACGGCGTCTGAAACGAAGAAGACGATGAAAACATCGAAAACAGCCGACGCGAAAAAGACCACGAAAGCCAGCAAGGCCGCGAAAGCCACGAAAGCCGCGCCCGAAGCCGCGCAAGCCGCGCAAGCCGCCAAGCCCGCGAAAGCCGCGAAGCCCGTCAAGGCGCCCAAGGCAACCGAAGCACCCAAAGCGCCCAAGGCCGCAAGCGCCCCGCGCGGCGGTCGCTCGCGCGACGAGCAGCGCGACGACAAGGACCAGCCGCTGTTCGAAGACATCCGCTATCTGGGCCGCCTGCTCGGCGACGTCGTGCGCGAGCAGGAAGGCGACGCCGTGTTCGAGGTCGTCGAAAGCATCCGCCAGACGGCCGTGCGTTTTCGCCGCGAAGACGATAACGACGCCGCCCTCGCGCTGGAAAAACAACTGCGCGGGCTCTCGCCCGAGCAGACCGTGAGCGTGGTGCGCGCGTTCAGCTATTTCTCGCATCTGGCGAACATCGCGGAAGACCGTCACCGCAACCGCCGCCGCCGCATCCACGATCTGGCCGGTTCGGCGCCACAGGCGGGCACCATCGCGCATTCGCTCGAACGTCTCGCGCAAGCGGGTGCCGCCGCCACGCCGATGCTCCAGCAGTTCTTCAACGACGCGCTGATCGTGCCCGTGCTCACCGCGCACCCCACGGAAGTGCAACGCAAGAGCACGCTCGATTCGCAGCACGACGTCGCGCGCCTGCTCGCCGAACGCGACCAGCCGCTCACGCATCGCGAACGCGAGCACAACGAATCGCTGCTGCGCGCGCGCGTGACCTCGCTGTGGCAGACGCGCATGCTGCGCGACGCGCGCCTGACCGTCACCGACGAAATCGAAAACGCGCTCTCGTACTACCACACCACCTTCCTCACCGAGATTCCCGCGCTGTACGGCGAGATCGAAACCTCGCTCAAGGAGCATGGTCTCTCGGCGCGCCTGCCCGCGTTCTTCCAGATGGGCAGCTGGATCGGCGGCGACCGCGACGGCAATCCGAACGTGACCTCGGCCACGCTCGAAGAAGCCAGCGAGCGCCAGGCGCAGGTGATCCTTCAGCACTATCTCGACGAAGTGCACAAGCTCGGCGCGGAACTGTCGGTGTCGAACCTGCTCGCGGGCGCGAGCGACGAACTCAAGGCGCTGGCCGAAGCCTCGCCCGACCAGTCGCCGCATCGCGTCGACGAACCGTATCGGCGCGCGCTGATCGGCGTCTACACGCGCCTCGCCGCGAGCGCACGCGTGCGTCTGGGCGAAGGCGTCGTGGCCGTGCGCAGCGCGGGCCGCAACGCCGCGCCCGTGCGTGCGCAGCCTTACGCCGACGCCGCCGAATTCTCGCGCGATCTGCACATCCTGATGGATTCGCTCGCCGCGCATCACGGCGGCTCGCTCGCCACGCCGCGCCTCGCGCCGCTCGTGCGCGCGGTCGAAGTGTTCGGCTTCCATCTGGCCTCGATCGACCTGCGCCAAAGCTCGGACATCCACGAAGCCGTGATCACCGAACTGCTCGCGCGCGCGGGCGTGCAGGCCGATTACGCCGCGCTCTCCGAAGAAGACAAGCAGATCGTGCTGCTCGCGCAACTCGCCGATCAGCGTCCGCTGCGCTCGCCGTATCTCGACTACTCCGACCTCGTGAAAAGCGAGCTTGGCGTGCTCGAAATGGCACGCGTGACGCGCGAGAAGTTCGGCGCGCGCGCGGTGCGCAACTACATCATCTCGCACACCGAAACGGTTTCGGACCTGCTCGAAGTGATGCTGCTGCAGAAGGAAACCGGCCTGCTCGGCGGCCGCCTCGGCCACACGGACGATCCCGCGCGCGCCGCGCTGATGGTGATCCCGCTGTTCGAAACGATTCCCGACTTGCGCCACGCGCCGGGCATCATGCGCGACCTGCTCGCGCTGCCGGGCATCGACGGCATCGTCGAGCATTGGGGCAACGAGCAGGAAATCATGCTCGGCTATTCGGACAGCAACAAGGACGGCGGCTTCCTCACCTCGAACTGGGAGCTGTATCGCGCCGAACTCGCGCTCGTCTCGCTGTATCGCGAGCGCGGCATCACGCTGCGTCTGTTCCATGGCCGTGGAGGCACGGTCGGACGCGGAGGCGGCCCGACCTACAACGCGATCCTCTCGCAGCCGCCGGGCACGGTCGACGGCCAGATCCGCCTGACCGAACAGGGCGAAGTGATCGCCAGCAAGTTCGGCAACCCGGAAATCGGACGCCGCAATCTGGAAACGGTGATCGCGGCCACGCTCGAAGCCACGCTGCTGCCGCTGGACAACACGGCGGGCAACTCGCCGGAGCAATTGCCCGCGTTCGAAGAAACCATGCAGCAGCTCTCCGATGCGGCGATGGCGGCGTACCGCTCGCTCGTCTACGAGACGCCGGGCTTCACCGACTACTTCTTCGCCTCGACGCCGATCACCGAAATCGCGGAGCTGAACATCGGCAGCCGGCCGGCCTCGCGCAAGCTGCAGGACCCGAAGAACCGCAAGATCGACGACCTGCGCGCGATTCCGTGGGGCTTTTCGTGGGGCCAGTGCCGTCTGCTGCTGACGGGCTGGTATGGCTTCGGCAGCGCGGTGTCGTCGTATCTCGACGACGCGGGCAGCGACGCCGAACGCACGCGCCGTCTCGCGCTGTTCAAGAAGATGTACAAGACCTGGCCGTTCTTCGCGAACCTGCTCTCGAACATGGACATGACGCTCGCGAAGACCGATCTCGCGGTGGCGTCGCGCTACGCGCAACTGGTCGCCGACAAGAAGCTGCGCAAGCACGTGTTCGAGCGCATCGTCGCCGAGTGGGAGCGCACGACGAAGGTGCTCGACGAGATCACCGGCTCGAACGGCCGCCTCGCCGACAACCCGCTGCTCGCGCGCTCGATCAAGAACCGTTTCCCGTATCTGGATCCGCTCAATCACTTGCAGGTCGAGCTGATCAAGCGCTATCGCGCAGGTGACCCGAGCCCGCGCGTGCGCCGCGGGATTCATCTGACGATCAACGGGATCGCGGCGGGATTGCGGAATACGGGTTAAAGGCGCGGGTTGAGCGCGTCTAGCTTTGACGCCACATGAAAAAGCCTCGCAGGTCGTTGATCTGCGAGGCTTTTTCTTTGGAAGGACGCTTGCCGGGATGCGAAATTCTGATGCAAAATCGCATCAGAAACTGAATCATGGAGCACAACATGCGCACCACGGTGACCCTGGACGACGCGCTCTACGAGAAAGCGCTCGAAATGGCCGACCCCGACATGGACAAGGCCGATCTGTTTCGCGAAGCCGTCAAGACGTTCGTACGGGTTCAGGCGGCCAAACGGCTGGCCGCGTTGGGTGGCAGCGCGCCCGACATGGCAAACATCGCCCGTCGGCGCGACGATACGCCCTCGTCATGAGCGTGCTCGTCGACACGTCGGTCTGGGTCGATCATTTCCGGCGCCGCAACGCGGCGCTTGTCGAACTGATGCTGAGCGACGAAACGCTGAGTCATCCGATGGTGCTCGCCGAACTGGCCTGCGGCACCCCGCCCGCACCGCGCGCCCGCACGCTTGGCGACATTGGCCTGTTGCAGTCGGCGAATCCAGTGACGCTGCAGGAAGTCATGGCGCTCGTCGAACGCGAACAACTCTACGGACTGGGCTGCGGCGTGGTCGATCTGATGCTGCTGGGTTCCGTGCTGATCACCCCGGGCGCGCGACTCTGGACGCTCGACAGGCGGCTGGCAGGTCTCGCCGAACGCTTCGACGTGGCCTGGCAGCCGCCCATGCACTGAATGGCGCGCAGGTCGACCTGCTGCGCAAAATCGCCCCTCAATCCCGCCGCGTCGCCTCGATCATCAACGCATCGAGCTTGAACGAGCGATCGTTCTGCACATCGAAGTAGTTGCGCACCTCATCGGGCGCGTTGTCCCACATCGAGCGGATCGCCGTCACGCGTTCGGGCGGCGTGCGCATGCGCGCGACCCACGTATCGAAGTCGAGCGCGATGCGCCAGCGCTCCGTCACCTTCGCGTCGAATCCCGCCGCGTCGAGCATGCTCACCCACTCGTCGGCGCGGTAGTCGCGGATATGCGACGCGTCGCGCAGCAATTCCACCGCCTGAATATGCGTGTCGTAAAGCGGATCGTCGATGCCCGCGATATCGATGAACTTCAAACGCCCGCCCGGCTTGAGCACGCGATGCACTTCGGCGAGCGCGCGCGGCACGTCGCGCCAGTGGTGCGCGCTCATGCGGCTGATCGCCCAGTTGAAGCTCGCGTCGGCGAACGGCAACGTCTCGGCGGCGCCCTGCTGCGTGCGGACCGTGCTCAAGCCGCGTTCCTTCGCGGCGGCCTCGACGGTCGCGAGCATCGGCGGCGCGATGTCGTAGGCCACGACTTCGCGCACGTGCGGCGCGACCGCGAAGCTCGCGTGACCCGCGCCGCAGCCCATGTCGAGCACCAGCGCATTGCCGCAGGTCGCCGCGAAGGTCGCGGCCAGGTTCTCGAGATCGGCCCCGGTTGCGTGGACCTGGCTGGTGAGATAGGCGGCGGCGGTCGAGCCGAAGGCGTCGGCGACCTGATCGTGATGCTTCATGGCATGCTCCTGGTGCGGGTCCGGCGCGCCGACGCTCGTGCGCGCGCTCCGGTTTCCCGATTGTGTTGGGCGCGAGTCCCGCCACCTCTGCGGCTGCGGCCTCGCGTCGATCTTGTAGCTTCTGTCCCCCGGGCGGGTTGCCGCGGCGGCCCGGCGCCGCGTCAGCCGTTACAATAGAGCCCGTTTTGTACCAGTACAAGTTGAGCGATTATTCTGGTATCGCCAGCACCCGCCAGCCTTCCATGAGCCTCGACACCCCCATCACCGCTGATTCCGGCCCCGCTAAAACGCTCGACGCCACGCCCGCGCGCGCGCTCGGCGAGTTCATCCGCGCCCATCGCGAGCGGCTCTCGCCGCAGGAAGTCGGCCTGCCGCCCGGCCCGCGCCGCCGCACGCCCGGCCTGCGCCGCGAGGAAGTCGCGCAGCTGTGCGGCGTGAGCCCGACCTGGTACACGTGGATCGAGCAGGGCCGCCCGGTCTCGGCGTCGGCGGACGCGCTCGCGCGCATCGCCGTGGCGCTGCGGCTCTCGCGCGCCGAACGCGCCTATCTGTTCGAACTGGCCGCGCAGCGCGACCCCGCCGAGCCCGACACCGCGAGCGCCGCCGACGCCCCCGCCACGCTGCTGCAGACCGTCGGCCTGATCGACGCGCCCGCTTACGTGCTCGACCGCCAGTGGACCGCGCTCGCCTGGAACGCCCAGGCGGCGGATCTGTTCACGGGCTGGCTCGACGGCGAGCACGACCGCAATCTGCTGCGCTTCACCTTCACGGAGCCGCTCGGGCGCGAGCTGATCGTCGACTGGGAAACGCGCGCGCGCCGTCTGGCCGCCGAATTCCGCGCCGATTCGATCCGCCATCTGAACGATGCGCCCACGCGCGCGCTGATCGACTCGCTGATCGCCGCGAGCGACGAATTCGGCCGCTTCTGGGGCTCGCAGGACGTGTTCGAGCGCGAGGGCGGACGGCGCGAATTCCATCATCCGCGCCACGGCCGCATCGCCTACGACCAGATCACATTCAAGCCCGCGCACCGCGAGGATCTCAAGCTGGTGGTGCTGGTGCGCCTCTGAGCGCGCCGCGCCACCGGTGCGCGCCTGCGCGGGTGGTAAAATCATCCACTTTCCCGCCGCACCCGGCGCCCTGCGAGGCACTCAGCGCGCGGCCCGCTTTCCCATCGCTCACCGCTCATCATCATGACGTCCCAACTGCACAAAAAAGGCGAAGCCTGGTCGGCTCGCTTCTCCGAACCCATGTCGGAGCTGGTCAAGCGCTACACGTCGTCGGTCTTCTTCGACAAGCGACTCGCGCTCGTGGACATCGAGGGCTCGCTCGCGCACGCGTCGATGCTGGCCGCGCAGAAGATCATTTCCGCCGACGACCTCGCCGCCATCCAGGGCGGCATGGCGCAGATCAAGGGCGAGATCGAGCGCGGCGAATTCGAGTGGAAGCTCGATCTCGAAGACGTGCACCTGAACATCGAAGCGCGTCTCACGGCGCTGATCGGCGACGCGGGCAAGCGCCTGCACACGGGCCGTTCGCGTAACGACCAGGTCGCGACCGACATCCGCCTGTGGCTGCGCGGCGAGATCGACCGCATCGGCGGCCTGATCGGCGACCTGCGCGGCGCGCTGCTCGACCTCGCGGAACAGCACGCGGGCACGATCATGCCGGGCTTCACGCACCTTCAGGTCGCGCAGCCGGTCACGTTCGGCCATCACCTGCTCGCCTACGTGGAAATGTTCACGCGCGACGCCGAGCGCATGGTCGACTGCCGCAAGCGCGTGAACCGCCTGCCGCTCGGCGCGGCCGCGCTCGCGGGCACGAGCTATCCGATCGACCGCTTCGCCGTGGCGAAGACGCTGGGCTTCGACGGCATCTGCGCGAACTCGCTCGACGCCGTCTCCGACCGCGACTTCGCGATCGAATTCACGGCCGCTTCGGCGCTCGTCATGACGCACGTCTCGCGCTTCTCGGAAGAACTGGTGCTGTGGATGAGCCCGCGCGTCGGCTTCATCGACATCGCCGACCGCTTCTGCACCGGCTCGTCGATCATGCCGCAGAAGAAGAACCCCGACGTGCCCGAACTGGCGCGCGGCAAGACCGGCCGCGTGAACGGCCATCTGATGGGCCTGCTCACGCTGATGAAAGGCCAGCCGCTCGCGTACAACAAGGACAACCAGGAAGACAAGGAGCCGCTGTTCGATACCGTCGATACGGTCGCGGACACGCTGCGCATCTTCGCGGAAATGGTCGCCGGCATCACGGTCAAGGCCGACGCGATGCGCGCCGCCGCGCTGCAAGGCTTCTCGACGGCCACCGACCTCGCCGACTACCTCGTGAAGAAGGGCCTGCCGTTCCGTGACGCGCACGAAGCCGTGGCGCACGCCGTGCGCATCTGCGTGGACCGCAACTGCGATCTCGCCGACCTGACGCTCGACGAAATGCGCCGCGAACTGCCGGCCGTCGCGCATCTGCTGGCCGAAGACGTGTTCGAAGTGCTGACGCTGGAAGGCTCGGTGTCGTCGCGCAACCATCCGGGCGGCACCGCGCCCGAGCAGGTGCGCGCGGCCATCGTGGCGGCACGCGCGGCGCTCGGCGCGGCGAAGTAAGCGCACGCGCGGAACAAGCGCAGAACAAGCGCCAACGCGCAGCGGCCCGCCTGGCCATGAACACGAAACGGGCGCGCGACGGACAACGTCGCGCGCCCGTTTTGTTTTTTGCGCGCACACCGGCGGCACGGCTGTACCCGCTTCGAATGGGCCGAGTTGTACGCCTGACGATCGCGCCCCATGACCTAGAATCGACATCATCCCTGTAGCGTTCCTGCCCGAATCTGCTCCGAGTCCGTCCCGATGATCGTCCGCCCTCGCCTCAACTGGTTCCGCATGCTGCTCGCGTGGCGCGGTTCCGTCCTGCCGCAACTGCTGCCGCGGCTCTTTATCGTCTTGTGCCTGTCGATCGTGGCCGTCGCCGCGCACGATCACATCCTGCGCGTGACCGTGAACCTGAGCACGGTGCCGTTTTCGCTGATCGGCATCGCGCTCGCCGTGTTTCTTGGCTTTCGCAACAACGCGAGCTACGACCGCTACTGGGAAGGCCGCAAGCTCTGGGGGCAACTGCTCAACGAATCGCGCTCGCTTACGCGCCAGGCGCTCACGCTCGTCAAGCCCGCCGACGGCGAAGATGCGCGCGCGCACGCGCGTCCGTTCGTCGAGATTCTCTGCGCGATGCCGCACGCGCTGCGCCATCAGCTGCGTCATACCGACCCGCGCGCCGATCTCGAATCGCGTCTGCCGCCCGCGCTGGTCGAACGCGCGATGGCCTCGCAATTCCGTCCCGCCACGCTGCTGCTCGGCGCGTCCGAATGGATGCGCGGCGAAGTGCGCGCGGGCCGGCTGGACGGCTATGCGGTGCTCGCGTTCGAGCGCAATCTGAACGGCCTCTCCGACGTGATCGGCGGCTGCGAGCGCATCGCCTCCACGCCGCTGCCGTTCGCCTACACGGTGATGATTCATCGCACCGTCTACTTCTTCTGCGCGCTGCTGCCGTTCGGGCTCGTGGACAGCATCGGCGCGCTCACGCCGATCTTCGCCGTGTTCGTGGCCTACGCGTTCATGGCGCACGAAGCGATCGCCTCGCAGATCGAAGACCCGTTCGGCACCGAAGACAACGATCTTGCGCTCAACGCGATGTCGACGGGCATCGAGTCCGCGCTGCACGATCTGCTCGGCGACCCGACGCATACGCCGTCGCATCCGCCCGAGCAATTCATTCTCGACTGACGCCGCAAGGCATCGCACACAAAACAAAACCGGCGTGAATCACGAGGATTCACGCCGGTTTTTTCATGCGATCGGCAAAGCGCTCAGACGCTCAGCGGTTGTTCACCGTCTCCGACAAACGCTTCAACGTAGCGAGCCGCGCGCCGAGCAGATCGAGCCGCGAGCGCTCGTCGATCAGCGGCGTGGTCACGTCGCGGTATGCGCGCCACGCGCTCTGCGCGCGCGACACGGCGGGCCGCGCGTGCTTCGGCATGCGCGCGTAAAGCTGGCGGTAGTAACGATTGAGGTCGTAGCTCACGTGCTCGCAGCGCGCGTCGGCGCTACAGGCGCGGGCGCGCGGCGGCTGGCCGTCCCAGCTCGCGGCTTCGTTGCGCAGCGCGAGCGCGCGGTCGCGCACCGGCTGCAAACGCATGTCCGCCTCGTAGAGCTGATACGTGCTGCCGCTCGTGGTGGCGAACGCCGCGCCGAGCATGGTGTCCTCGGCATCGCGCCACGCCACCCACTTCTGCTGGCTCAGCTTCCAGCGCTTTTGATCCGCCGGTTTGAGCTTCGCGTTCAGTTGCACGAGCGCGGTTTCGGCGGCGGCGCGCCATGCGCCGCGCGCCTCCTCCATGCACTGGATCTGCCCCGCCGTCGTCGAGCGGTCCGCGCGCGCGAGACACGCGCGCATGGCCGTATCGATCGGATCGGCGGCCGCCACCTCGGCGCGCGCGGGCGCGGCGGCGAACATCGTCGCCGCCAGCGCCAGCGAAGCCGTCAGCGCCCGCAGGGTTCGCGAAGTTCGCACCGTCATCCGCACCGTCATGCCGCCCGCCTCCGCGCTCAGGCGCGCACGCAATCCACGAAATACTCGATGCGGCCGTTGATGGTCTCGCCCACGAGTCCGTGGATATCGGTGTGGAAACCCGGGAAGCGCTCGTTGAATTCGCGCGCGAACTTGAGGTAGTTCACGATCGTCTTGTTGAAGCGCTCGCCCGGAATCAGCAGCGGAATGCCCGGCGGGTACGGCGTGAGCAGGATCGACGTCACGCGGCCTTCGAGTTCGTCGATGGGCACGCGGTCGATCTCGCGGTGCGCGAGCTTGGCGAACGCGTCGGACGGCTTCATCGCCGGTTCCATCGTCGACAGATACATCTCGGTCGTCAGACGCGCGATGTCGTTGGCGCGGTAGACGCTGTGGATCTGCTGGCACAGATCGCGCAGGCCCATGCGCTCGTACATCGGATGCTGCGCCACGAATTCAGGCAGCACGCGCCACAGCGGCTGGTTGTTGTCGTAGTCGTCCTTGAACTGCTGGAGTTCGGTGACCATCGAGTTCCAGCGGCCCTTCGTGATGCCGATCGTGAACATGATGAAGAACGAATACAGACCGGTCTTCTCGACGATGATGCCGTGCTCGGCCAGGTACTTCGTGACGATCGCGGCCGGAATGCCCGACTCGCCGAACTCGCCGTCCACGTCCAGACCCGGCGTGACGATGGTCGCCTTGATCGGGTCGAGCATGTTGAAGCCTTCCGCCAGCGCGCCGAAGCCGTGCCAGTGGTCGTTCGGGCGCAGGATCCAGTCCTCGCGCGAGCCGATGCCTTCCTCGGCCAGTTCTTCCGGGCCCCAGACCTGGAAGAACCAGTCGTCGCCGTATTCGGCGTCGACCTTGCGCATCGCGCGGCGGAAGTCGAGCGCCTCGGCGATCGATTCTTCCACGAGCGCCGGGCCGCCCGGCGCTTCCATCATCGCGGCGGCCACGTCGCACGACGCGATGATCGCGTACTGCGGCGAGGTCGACGTGTGCATCAGATACGCCTCGTTGAAACGATGGCGGTCGAACGCGCTGTCTTCCGAGTCCTGCACGACGATCTGCGAAGCCTGCGAGATGCCGGCCAGCAGCTTGTGCGTCGAGTGCGTCGCGAACACGAGCGCCTTGGTGCGCGGACGGCCCGCGCCGATCGCGTGCATGTCCTGGTAGAACTCGTGGAATTCGGCGTGCGGCAGCCAGGCTTCGTCGAAGTGCAGCGTGTCGAGCATATCGCCGAGCAGATCCTTGATCATCTCGACGTTGTAGACCACGCCGTCGTAGGTGCTCTGCGTGATCGTGAGAATGCGCGGCTTGACGTTCGGGTTCTTCGCGAGCGCTTCACGGGCGAACGGATTCGCCTCGATCTTCTTGCGGATGTTTTCCGGCTTGAACTCGTCGCGCGGAATCGGGCCGATGATGCCGAAGTTGTTGCGCGTCGGCGTGAGGAACACGGGGATCGCGCCCGTCATCGTGATCGCGTGCAGGATCGACTTGTGGCAGTTGCGGTCGACCAGCACGATGTCGCCCGGCGCAACCGTCGCGTGCCAGACGATCTTGTTCGAAGTCGACGTGCCGTTGGTCACGAAGAACACGTGGTCCGCGCTGAAAATGCGCGCCGCGTTGCGCTCCGAAGCCGCGACCGGGCCGGTGTGATCGAGCAGCTGGCCGAGTTCTTCCACGGCGTTGCAGACGTCGGCGCGCAGCATGTTCTCGCCGAAGAACTGGTGGAACATCTGGCCGAGCGGGTTCTTCAGGAACGCCACGCCGCCCGAGTGACCCGGGCAGTGCCACGAGTACGAGCCTTCGTCGGCGTACTTGACGAGTTCCTTGAAGAACGGCGGCGACAGCGCGTCGAGATACACCTTCGCTTCGCGGATGACGTGGCGCGCCACGAACTCCGGCGTGTCCTCGAACATGTGGATGAAGCCGTGCAGCTCGCGCAGGATGTCGTTGGGCAGATGGCGCGAGGTGCGCGTTTCGCCGTACAGGAAGATCGGGATGTCGGCGTTGCGCTTGCGCACCGCTTCCATGAACGCGCGCAGCGCGACGATCGCGGGCGCGTGCTCGGGCGCTTCGCCGTCGGTGCCTTCCACGTAGGGCAGCAGTTCGTCGTCGTCGATCGACAGGATGAAGCAGGCCGCGCGGCTCGACTGCTGCGCGAACGACGTCAGGTCGCCGTAACTCGTCAGCCCGAGGACTTCGGCGCCCTCTTTCTCGATGGCTTCGGCGAGTGCGCGGATGCCGGAACCCGAGATGTTCTCGGAGCGAAAGTCTTCGTCGATGATGACGACGGGAAAGCGAAACTTCATGGGCGAATCTCCAAAAGAAACGACCGCTGCTTTAGACGCGCAGCGGTCCCCGTATGTCGTTGAAGCCGGAGTGGGTTTGCGCTCGAACTCAGGTCTTCGGCAGCGTGACGCCGTGCTGACCTTGATACTTGCCGCCGCGATCGGCGTAGGACACCTCGCAGATCTCGTCGCTCTCGAAAAAGAGCACTTGAGCCACGCCTTCGTTCGCGTAGATTTTCGCAGGCAAAGGTGTCGTATTCGAGAATTCGAGCGTCACGTAGCCTTCCCACTCGGGCTCGAACGGCGTGACGTTCACGATGATGCCGCAGCGCGCATAGGTCGACTTGCCGAGGCAGACCGTGAGCACGTTGCGCGGAATGCGGAAATACTCGACCGTGCGCGCCAGCGCGAACGAATTCGGCGGGATGATGCAGACGTCGCCCTTGAAGTCCACGAACGACTTCTCGTCGAAGTTCTTCGGATCGACGATGGTCGAATTGATGTTCGTGAAGATCTTGAATTCGTCGGCGCAGCGGATGTCGTAGCCGTAGCTCGACGTGCCGTAGCTCACGATCTTGCGGCCGTCTTCCGACATGCGGACCTGGTCGCGCACGAACGGCTCGATCATGTTCTGCTCTTCGGCCATGCGCCGGATCCACTTGTCGGATTTGATTGCCATGTTTCGCTACGGTCCAGAAAAAACGGGGAGGTAACCCCGGGCCGCGACCCGGGGGAAAGCCGCGCGAACGGGCCGCCGGGCGGGCCATTCGCGAAAGGCGCCTATTTTACGCGATGTGAGTCGGCGTGCCGCGAAGTGCGACGCGAAGTGCGTCTCGCGGTGTGCATCGCGGTGCGCCTCTCGATAGGCCGCCGGGTACGTCCGACGCGAACTGCATGGGCGCCATGGCTTTGCCGCGGCGCATCATGCGCGCTCGGGCGCTGCAATGCAAGCGTTGTTTGCGAGGACCGCTTCGGGCGGGCGCGAATCGAAGGGAATCGGTGGCAATCGGGGAGAACCGGGCCGGGCTGGGCGTCCGCTCGCGCGAGATCGCCGGGCTTATTGCACCTTGATGACACCGCACGCGAGCGCCGGACCGGTGCCGTGCTGCGGATACGCATACGGGTCGATGGCGTCGTGATGGACGAGCACGGCGCGCTGGAGCACCGAGCGCACACCGTCGAGCGAAACGTCGGGCGCGACGATGAAGCCGATGGCCACGCCGTTCGAATCCGCATGGATATTGCCGAGGTCGCCTTCCACGCGCGCGCCGGGCTTGAGCCGGTCGGCGGCGGGCGCGAACACGGCGCCCGCGCTGGAGGCGTCGGCGGCATTGCAATCGCCGCGCTCGTGGACCTGCAGCGCATGGTCGCTGTCGGGCGGCAACCCGGCGAGGTTATAGCTCACCTGCACACCGTCCGAACGCTCGACGAAGGACACGGTGCCGCGCACCTGGCTGCCGACCGTGGGCAGCACCTGCGCGCCTGCGCGCTTGTCCTGCTGCCCCATGAAGCTCGTGCAGCCGCCCAGCAGCGCACACGCAACCACGGCCAGCACGACTGCGTTTCCCGCGTTCCTGTCGTTCCCTTTAACCATGCGATCCTCTTGCCGTCTCGCGTCCGCCCCTGCGGCCGTCGATCTGGACCCGTGAATTCCACATGATACCGCGCGCACGCGCTCCCGCGTGGCTTGCGCGCGCCTTCTCCGCGCCTTCCACGCGCGCGGCGAGGCGCACCGCGCGCGCCGCCGCAAGCCTTGCCCGGCAAGGGATGGGCAGCCGCGCGCGGATGACGCCGCCGTTCAGGTGTTCTGCACGACGATGGTCGGGAACTTCGAAGTCATGTCGCGGGCGCGTTCGGCAATCTGGATCGCGACACGGCGGGCGATTGCCTTGTAGGTCGACGCGACCTGGCCGTCCGGGTTGGCGACCACGGTCGGATGGCCCGAATCGGCCTGCTCGCGGATCGAGATATCGAGCGGCAGGCTGCCGAGCACCTCGACGCCATACTCCTTCGCCATGCGCTCGCCGCCGCCCGCGCCGAAGATGTGCTCGGCGTGGCCGCAGTTCGAGCACACGTGCACGGCCATGTTCTCGACGATGCCGAGAATCGGAATGCCCACTTTCTCGAACATCTTGAGGCCCTTCTTGGCGTCGAGCAGCGCGATGTCCTGCGGCGTCGTCACGATCACGGCGCCCGTGACCGGCACGCGCTGCGACAGCGTGAGCTGGATGTCGCCCGTGCCCGGCGGCATGTCGACCACCAGATAGTCGAGGTCGCGCCAGTTCGTCTGACGCAGCAGCTGTTCGAGCGCCGACGTCGCCATCGGGCCGCGCCAGACCATCGGATTATCCTGATCGACGAGGAAGCCGATCGAGTTGGCCTGCACGCCGTGGCCTTCGAGCGGATTCATCGACTGGCCGTCCGGCGACTCGGGGCGGCCTTCGATGCCGAGCATCATCGGCAGCGACGGGCCGTAGATGTCCGCGTCGAGCACACCGACCGAGGCGCCCTCGGCCGCCAGCGCGAGCGCGAGATTCACGGCGGTTGTGCTCTTGCCCACGCCGCCCTTGCCCGACGCGACGGCCACGATGTTCTTCACGTTCGGCAGCAGCTTCACGCCGCGCTGCACCGTGTGCGCGGCCACTTCGTGACGCACGCTCACGCGGCTCGACGCGACGCCCGGCACCGCGGCCAGCGCGGCTTCCACCTGCGCGCGCACCGCGTCGTACTGACTCTTCGCCGGGTAGCCGAGCACGATCTCGACGCCCACCGTGCCGCCGTCGATCGTGACGTTGCGCACGCCCTTGGCAACCGTGTACGGCTTGCCCGTGTTGGGGTCCGCGAGGGCCGCAAGCGCGGCGTCGACCAATGCCCGATCTATGCTCATTGAAACTCCGTGGGGAATGCGCCGGCGCAAGCGGCATCGAGCCGCTCTGGCGCCGAAAATCGAAAGAAATTGTTAAGCTGGATTGCGCAATTGTCTGCGACAAGGCACGCTTCGCGGCAACGGTCATCCTGATCCGCGCAAGCGTTTGTCGAGCGGCCGTCGAGCAACGGGTGTACCCGATGCGACACGACGCAAGCAAGCCCTCAAGCCGTCATTGTAGTAGCTGCCGCCCTGCGTCGTTTGAAGACCCTGACTGCAATCGGGGACCACGCGAGGCGCACGCAGCCGTCACGTTCCACTCAAGAGAGGAAGGATTGAAAATGAACACAAGAATCTTGACCCGCCTGTCCGTCTTCGCTGTCGCCGGCGCGCTCGTCGCCGGCTGCGCGACCCAGCAGGGCACCGACACGGCGCTCGGCACCGGCGTCGGCGCGGGCACGGGCGCCGCGATCGGCGCGATCTTCGGCGGCGGCAAGGGTGCAGCAATCGGCGCGGGTGCAGGCGCGCTGGTCGGTGGCGTCACCGGCTACAACTGGCAGAACATCAAGAACAAGCTCTCGGGCGCAACCAAGGGCACGGGCACGCAGATCACCGAGCAGCCGGACGGCTCGCTCAAGCTCAACATCCCGAGCAACGTGACGTTCGACACGAACAGCTACGCGATCAAGCCGTCGTTCGCGCCGGTGCTCGACCAGGTCGCGCAGACGCTGCAGCAGAACCCGGAAGTGGTCGCCTCGGTCGTCGGCCATACGGATAACACCGGCCAGCCGGCGTACAACCAGACGCTGTCGGTCAACCGCGCGCAGAGCGTCGTGAACTACCTCGCCTCGCGCGGCATCCCGATGCAGCGCATGGCCGCCGAAGGCCGCGGCGACACGCAACCGGTCGCCGACAACAGCACCGAAACCGGCCGCGCCGCGAACCGCCGCGTGGAAGTCTATCTGCGCGCGACGGCGCAGCATCAGGGCGGCTAAGCTCGCGCGGCGCATGCGCCGCAAATGAGCGCCACAACAACGTGGCACAAAAACGGGACGGCCATTTCGCCGTCCCGTTTTTATTTCCGGAGATGAACGCCGATCACGCCGCGCCCCGCCCGCCGGGGGATTCCGGCGATCGCGCCGCAAAGCCTGGCGGGAAAGTCAAAAATTTTTCGAACTCTCTTTCAAAGGCGCTGTCTGTCTTTACGGTACGTGTGCGGCGACGCCGCCGCGTCACCATTCTCCTCTTGTCGTTGTTGCTCCGGGGCCATCCTGCCCCGGTTTTTTTTGCCCATCGATTTCGTGATGCCGATGCGGCGCGCATCGCAATGCGTCCCGTTGCATCCCGCAGCATCCCGTGGCCGTTCGTTGCTCCCGTTGCTCGCGCCTCGCGTGCGCCTCGGCCGCGCCGGAACCGCGCCCGACCGCGCGAACCGGCCGCCCTGCTAAAATCGCCCTTTCCCCCGCAACATCGGACTTCCATCCACCTATGTCAGCACCCGCCACCGACTTCGCCGCCGGCGCGCCTGCCGTTCAGGGCCGCCGCCAGATCCTCGTCACGTCTGCTCTGCCTTACGCCAACGGCCAGATCCACATCGGCCACCTGGTCGAGTACATCCAGACGGACATCTGGGTCCGCGCGCTGCGAATGCACGGCCACGAGGTCTATTACGTCGGTGCCGACGATACCCACGGCACGCCCGTCATGCTGCGCGCCGAGAAGGAAGGCCTCACGCCGCAGCAGCTGATCGCGCGCGTCTGGCAAGAGCACAAGCGCGATTTCGACAGCTTCGGCGTGTCGTTCGACAACTACTACTCGACCGATTCGGACGAGAACCGCGTGCTGTCCGAGTCCGTCTATCTGGCGCTCAAGGAAGCCGGTTTCATCGAAACGCGCGACATCGAGCAGGCCTACGATCCGGTCAAGAACATGTTCCTGCCGGACCGCTTCATCAAAGGCGAGTGCCCGAAGTGCGGCGCGAAGGACCAGTACGGTGACAGCTGCGAAGTCTGCGGCTCGACCTACGCGCCGACCGATCTGAAGAATCCCTACTCGGTCGTGTCGGGCGCTACGCCGATCCGCAAGACCTCGACGCACTACTTCTTCCGTCTTTCCGACTCGCGCTGCGAAGAATTCCTGCGCGGCTGGGTGGCGGGACTAGCGCAGCCGGAAGCGACCAACAAGATGCGCGAATGGCTCGGCGACGCGGGCGAATCGAAGCTCGCCGACTGGGACATCTCGCGCGACGCGCCCTACTTCGGCTTCGAAATTCCGGGCGCGCCGGGCAAGTACTTCTACGTGTGGCTCGACGCACCGGTCGGCTACTACGCGAGCTTCAAGAACCTGTGCGAGCAGCGCGGGCTCGACTTCGATGCGTGGGTGAAGCCCGGCTCGAAGACCGAGCAGTACCACTTCATCGGCAAGGACATCCTGTATTTCCACACGCTGTTCTGGCCGGCGATGCTGGAGTTCTCGGGCCATCGCACGCCCACGAACGTGTTCGCGCACGGCTTCCTGACGGTGGACGGCGCGAAGATGTCGAAGTCGCGCGGCACCTTCATCACGGCCGAGAGCTACGTCACGACGGGCCTGAACCCCGAGTGGCTGCGCTACTACTTCGCCGCGAAGCTCAACAGCACGATGGAAGATCTCGACCTGAACCTCGAGGACTTCCAGGCGCGCGTGAACAGCGACCTCGTCGGCAAGTACATCAACATCGCGAGCCGCGCGGCGGGCTTCCTGATCAAGCGTTTCGACGGCCGCGTGCAGGACAGCGCGATGCATCATCCGCTGCTTCAGCAACTGCGCGCCGCCATTCCGCAGATCGCCGCGAACTACGAGGCGCGCGAGTACAACCGCGCGCTGCGTCAGACGATGGAACTCGCCGACGCGGTCAACGGTTACGTCGACACGGCCAAGCCCTGGGAACAGGCGAAGGACCCGGCCAACGCGGTCGCGCTGCATGAAACGTGCAGCGTGAGCCTCGAAGCGTTCCGCCTGCTGTCGCTCGCGCTCAAGCCGGTGCTGCCGCAGCTCGCGCAGGGCGTCGAGGAATTCCTCTCGATCGCGCCGCTCACGTGGGCCGACGCGGGCACCGCACTGTCGTCGCAGCAGCCGATCAACGCGTACAAGCATCTGATGACGCGCGTCGATCCGAAGCAGGTCGAGGCGCTGCTGGCCGCGAACCGCGACTCGCTGCAGGCGACCGACGCCGCGCCCGCCGCTGCCGCCGCCGATGCGAGCAAGAAGTCGAAGGCCGCGAAGGAAGCGAAGAAGGCCGAGCCGGAAACGCCGGACGTGATCTCCATCGACGACTTCGCGAAGATCGATCTGCGTGTGGCGCTGATCGTCGACTGCAACATCGTCGAAGGCTCGGACAAGCTGCTGCAACTCACGCTCGACGTCGGCGAAGAGAAGACGCGCAACGTGTTCTCGGGCATCCGTTCGGCCTACAAGCCGGAAGACCTCAAGGGCAAGCTCACGGTGATGGTCGCGAACCTCGCGCCGCGCAAGATGAAGTTCGGCATGTCGGAAGGCATGGTGCTCGCGGCGTCGGCGAAGGACGAGAAGGCCGAGCCGGGTCTGTACATCCTCGAACCGCACAGCGGCGCGAAGCCGGGCATGCGCGTGCGCTAACTCGCGCGGCTTCTCACGCTTCGCACGCTTCTCGCGCAAGCAAAAAAGCACACCCTCGGGTGTGCTTTTTTTTCGCCTGAAAAATTGCCGCGCCGCGCGCCTACCAGCGAATCCGGTCGAAGCGCCGCGTGTAGTTGATATCGGCCCCGTTGAACGTGCCGCCATACGCCGACACCGACCAGTAGCGCGAGAAGTTGATGGTCGCCTTGATCGCGTTCGACGCCGTCTGCAAACCCTGTTCGTAGCCGATCACGAGCCGCTCGTTGATCGCCTTCGAGAGCATCACGACCTGCGGGTCGGTCAGGCCCACTTCCGAGCGGCCGATCGAGAACTCGTCGAGCCCGATGCTCTGCGCGATGCGCTTGCCCTGCGCGCTGCCGAGCAGCGCCAGCGCCGTGGTCATCGCGCTCTGCTGGCCGACGTTGTTGCCCTGATCGGTGCCGTGGCCGAACAGCAGCCACGAGAGCTTTTCGTTGTCGGTCACGTTCGGCTCGGACACCAGCTTCGCGACCGGCGCCTGCACCGTGCCCGTGACGGACACGCCCGCCTCCACCTGCTGGTTGCGCCGCATCGCCAGAATGTTGATGCCCGGATTGCTGACCGGCCCGTTGAACGTGAAGAAGCCGTTCTCGATGTTGAGCTTGCGGCCGAACGCCGTATAGCTGCTGCCCTCGGTCACGCGCACGTTGCCGACCGCGCGCAGCGGCACGCCCGGCGCGCTCATCGCCGTGATGGTGCCCGCGAGGCCGAGATCCGCGCCCTGGCCGCGGAAGCGGAAATTGCGGCCCAGGTTGATGTCGATGTTCGCGCGCGGCGCGAAACGCGGCGCGGGTTTCGTCGAGGCCGTTTCGTCGATCGGCGGGGTGCCGCCGCGCGTGGTGCCGTCGGGGCGCACGAGCACGACGTCGTCGCCGAGCGAGGGTGCCGCCGACTCGGGCAGGTCGAACAGCGCGTGATCGACGGTGAACTTGCCGTCGATCTGCATGCCGCCCAGATGCCCACCGTTGGCGACGCTCGCGCTGCCCGAGAGCGACAGGCGGCGGTCGGGCGCGGCGAACAGTTCGAGCTTGTCGGCGACGATGTTCGCGGTCAGATCGGGGTCTTCGTTGTCGAGACGCACGCGGCCCGTGGCGCGCAGCGTGCCGCTCGCGCCGTGAAACTCAACCTGCTGGAAGTCGACGAGATTGTGCGACAGCGCGATATGGATCACGCCGTCCTTCAACTGCACGCCCTGATCGACCACCGTGGCGGAGAGCCCGTCGCCCATCAGCGAGCCGGTCAGGTCGGGCTTCGCGACCGTGCCGCCCAGCGCGAGCTGCAGCGCGAGGTGGCCGTCGAGCAGATAGCTCGGGCCGAGCAGCCCGCCCGTGGTCTTGAGCGACGGCACGTTCGCCTTGATGGTGCCGCCGAGCGGCGCTTCGTCCGCGACCGTGAGCACGCCGTCGCGCGGAGCGAGCGTCGTGTTCGCGTCGATGTCGATCACGCCGATGCGGCTCGCCTGCGCGTGCGCGGTGAGCGTCAGCCGGTTGCCGCCGCTGAAGGCCGCGCGCGCGTTGATGTCGCCGAGACCGAGCGAGGCGAGCCCACGGCCGATTTCCACCGTGACGTCGCCGCTGCGGCGCTTGAGCTGCACGTAGCCCGTGGCCGTCGGCCCGATCGAGAAATCCCAGCCGCCGTCGAAGACGAGGTCGGTCTTGAGCGTGGACGGCACGCCCGTGAACTGCTGGCGCAGCGCCATCATGCGCGCCACGGAAACATTGGTCAGCGAGCCCGCCGAGCGGATCTTGCCGTGATCGAAGTCGAAGCCCTTGAGGTCGAGCGAGGCGCCCTCGGCGACGATGCGCGTCGCGCCCAGCGTGATCTTGCCCGCGCCCGCGCTGACCGTGAGCGGCGACTGCATCGTGACATCGGGCACGCCGCGGTTCTGCAACTGCGTCACGGTGCCGTCCCAGCGCGAGCCCTCGCGCGTGTCGGTGAGCTTGCCGTTGGCGGCCACCGCGAGGTCGATCGGCTGGCCTTGCAGCTTGCCCTTCGCGTTGGCCGTGAGCGTGTGCTTCGCGCGCGTGCCCGAGAGGCGCGCGCTGAGGCTGGCGATATCGACGCCCGCCACGGCGACGTTGCTGGCGTCGGCGTTGAACGCGAGCGCGCCGTTCGCGCCGTCGCGCGCTTCGGCATGGCCTTGCGCGTGGCCGACGCGGTTGTCGCCGAACGCGACGTTGTCGAGCTTGTAGTCGAGCGCGACGTCGGGATGCGCGAACGTGCCGGTCAGGTCGCCGTTCGCCGCGACCTGGCCCGCGACGCCGAAGCCGAGCCGGTCGAGCTGCGGCGCATCCACCTTGAAGCGCAGACGGTCGCCGCGCGCGCCGAAGCTGCCTTGCAGATCGACCGTGTTGCCCGCCACGGACAGATTCGCGCGGCTCGGCAGGATGCGCGTGCCCGCGAGCTGGATCAGCCCCTGGCCCGTGAGCGGCAGGTCGTCGTAGACGCTCGGCCCGAGCTTGAATTCGGCCTTGGTCGTGAGCGTGGGCGCGAGCATGCCGGTGGCCGTCAAGGTGCCGTTCACGCGCGCCTCGATGCGGCGGTTGGGGGCGCGCGGCGGGGTTTTCGGTTTCGCTTCGGTGTGCTGTGCGCTGTTCTGTGCGCCGCTTTGTGCACTGCTCGCGGCGGGTGCCGCGCCAGACGGTTCGGTCTGCTTCGCGTTCTCGACGCGCTTTTGCGCCTGCGCCTGCTCGCTGCCGATCTGCGCGGGATTCAAGGCCGGATTCAGCGACGGATTGAGCGCGAGATTGCGCTTCGGATTCAACGCGTCGCCGGACGTGGCCGGTTGCGTCCGAGCGCGCGCGGGCGCGCCCTGTTTCGCCTTCGGCGCGGCATGCGTGGACTTGGCGGCCTTCACGGGCGTGGGCGGCGCGAGCGACAGCGGATCGAAATTCGTCAGCGCGGCCTTCAGCGTGTAGCTGGAATTCGCGTCGTGCTTGAGCGCGCCCGACAGATCGATGTGACCCGCGCCCGAGGTCAGCCGCACGTCGTTGAACGAGAGCCGCGCCGGGTCCTGCGTGATCTTGCCTTGCAGACGCAGCGCGGCCTTCGGATCGGCGAGATCGAGCGTGACGCTCTGCGTGTCGCCGTTCAGACGCACGCCGATCGGGCCCGCCAGCTGCGTCGGACGCACGCTCGCCTGGATGGCATTGAGGTCGAGCCCCGCCACCTTCAGATCGAAGCGGCCTTTGCCGCCCGCCAGCGCGCCGCCGCCCGTGATCGTCGCGCTCTTGACGAGCCGCACGTTCAGATTCGAGAGGCGCTGCGCCTTGGCGTCGAGCACGACGTCGGTATGCGCGTCGATCAGCGGCAGCAGTTGCTGATCGATGGCGCCCGGCTTCGCGTTGACGATCGAGACGCGGCCCGCGACCGTGAAGCCCGCCGCGTTGCTGTGCGCCGTGGCGGTGGACGCCGCCGAGGCCGCAACCGGCGATGAAGCCGCGGCGACCACCGAAGCGGCCGAAGCCGACGAAGCCGAGGAAGCCGAAGCTGCCGCGACAACCGCCGGCACCGAAGCCGCCGAGGCCACCGAAGCCGAAGCCGCCGACAACGCCGACGCCACCGCCTGCGGACTCGCCGCCGCCCCGCCCTGCGCCGTCTGCACCGGCTGCAACTGCGCACGCAGCGCGAGGTCGGCGAACGGCGCGCCCGGCGCGAAAGCCTGCGGATTGACGTGATCGAATGCCAGCGTCGCGCGCTGCAGCGGAACAGCGCCGAACGGCGTCGCTTCCACGTGCGCATGGCCCGTGAGCTTCATGCCGGTCGCCTGGATCTCGGTCGTGAGCGCTTCGAGCGAGCCGCCGAGGCTCGCGTTCACCTGCACGTCCTCGCCGTTGACCTTGCCCGAATAGCCCGCGTTGCCCGACAGCGCGAACGGTTTGTCGCCATCGAGCTTCGCGCTGGCGCTCACCGCGCCGAACGGCGTATCGAGGCGCTCGACGGCGGCTTCGTGATGGCGTCCGTCGCTGCGGCCATGAAACTGGAAGCGCGAGAATTCGGTCGCCGACGCGCCCTCATGCAGCGTGAGCTTGTCCAACTGCACGTCGCGGATATCGATGGCGAGCGGCAGGCGCAGCGTGTCGGGCAGCGACATCGGCCCCGACGACGGCTCGTTTGACGGCACGATGCGCAGATCGACGTCGCCGACATGCAGATAGTCGATGACGAAGCGCCACGGCTTGTCGTGCGGCATCTCCAGCACCCACTGCCCGCCGACGCGGTCGATACTCGCCGTGGTGCCGTCGCCGCCGTGCCAGGCGACGTTGGACAAGCGCACGCCGCTCGCGAGCGTGCCGCCTTCGAGCGTGCCCGAGAGCTTGCCGTCGAGAATCTTCACGGCCGCGCGCCACGCGTAGGCCGTGCCGCGCTCGGTCGTGAGCACGCCATAGAGCAGTCCCGCGACGAGGCCGACCAGCAGCACCGGCACGCAGATCGCCCACGCGAGCGCCTTCCAGAGCCGGCGCGAACGGCGCGGCGGCGGCGTTTGACCTGCGCCGCCTTCGGTGCTTTCGCTGCCTTCATCGCCGCTTCGTTCGTGCTCGCCCGGCGCATCGGACGACGGCGCACCGCCGCCCGGCGGCGCGGCCATCGGCGAGCAGAGTGAAGACAGCAGGGAGAGGATCGCGCGCATCGTCATCAGAAGGCGATCCCCAGCGTCAGATACGGCCGCACGCGGCGTTCGCGGAAGCCGTAGGCGAGGTCGAGGTTGACCGGGCCGACGGGGCTGCGCCAGCGCGCGCCGAGGCCCGCGCCCGGATAGAACACCTTCTCGCCCCAGGTGTCGGTGGCGGTGCCGACGTCGAAGAACGCCGCGCCGCCCCAGTCGTGCGTGAACCAGTGCTGATATTCGGCCGAGCCGGTCACGAGATATTTGGTGGGCAGGATCGAGCCGTCGACGTTGTTACCGATGCTCTGAAAGCCATAGCCGCGCACCGAGTTCGAGCCGCCCGCGCGGAACAGCAGCGACGCGGGCACGTCCGACGAACTGCTCGACGTGAACACGCCGCCGAGTTCCGCGCGGAACAGCACAATGTCGCTCTGGCCGATCGGCAGATATTGCTGGCCGCGCATGTAGCCGCGGAAGAACGTGGCGTCGGAGAGCACGCCCTTCACGGCGAAGCCCGCCTCCACGCGGATCAGGTTGCCCGAGCGCGGGAACAGCTGATCGTCGACGTTGCGGCGCGTCCACGACCATTGCGGCACCAGCGCGCGGCTCGTGGTGGGCGGCCCGGCGTTCTGGTCGAGGCGGTCCTGGTAGTAGAGCAGCGAGTACGAGTAGTCGATGTTCTGCGAGGTGCGCGTGCGCTGCACGCCCGCGCGCAGGCTGTAGATCCGCGTGTCGGAGACATCCGTCGTGGTGTAGGACGCGAGCGCGCTATTGGTCCACGCGCGCGGGCCCGGCGGCATCGACAGTTGCACCTGGCCATATTGCTGGATCTGGTCCAGACGCCCCTGCACCTGGAACGGCCAGGCCTTGCCGAAGGTATCGAGATACGAGTACGACCCCTGCACGTGCGCGCCCGTGTCGGTCGAATAACCGACGCCGCCGCGGAAATTGTTGTACGGATACTCGCTCACCTTCACGTGCAGCGGCGTGTTGAGCGGCTTTTGCGTGTTGTCGTCGACGTCGATGGCCACGCTCGCGTAGTACGGCGCGTTCTGGAGCTGGCGTTGCAGCTCGGTCACGCGGTTCACGTCGTAGATCTCGCCCGGCGAAAGCGGATTGACGTCGGTCACGATCTTTTCGGGGTAGCGGCGCGGCCCGGAAACGTCGAGCGCGCCCATCGTGAAGGTCGGGCCGCTGTCGAAGGTGACGGACAGTTGCGCGTCGTGCTTGATCGGATCGACGCGCGCCTCCGACCGGGCGATCTTCGCGCCCAGATAGCGCCGCGCCTGCAAGGCGCGCAGCGCGGCGTTCTTGGCGTCGTCCCAGCCGGACTGCGTGAAGGCGTCGCCCGTGTGCAGCGAGAACGCGAAGCGCGTGGCGTTTTCCTGCGCCTTGTCCTCGGTCAGCACCGGGCCGCGAAACGTCAGCGTGACCGCCGAAATCGTCGTGCGCGGGCCCGGATCGACGCTCACCGTCACGCGGCGGCGGCCGTTTTCGTCGCTGCTCACATCCGTGCGCACGACCGGCGTGAAATAGCCGTCGGTGGACGCGAGATCGCGCACCTGCTGCGGCGTGGCCGTCACGAGAAATTCGAACTGGTCTTCGCTGATGTCGGCGCGCGTGGCGAAGCGCGCGATGTCGAGATGCGCTTCGAGCAGCTTGCGCAACTCGCGCGGCGAGGCGTCGATCTGGACGTCGTAATAGGTGCGCGCGTGCATCCACGGCAGCAGGCTCGCGAGATCGGCGTGCGCGGGCGTGGCGGTGAGCGCGCTCAGGGCGAGGCCGAGGGCGGCGAAGGTAACGAAGCGATGCGCCAGATTGGGCTGCGCACGATCCGGGGAAATATTCGGGGAGATTTTCGCGATAGCGTGCGCGACGGCATTCGTTGAGCGGTTTGCGGTGAGAGCCACGGCGCGATGGGTCACAAGCCCCGCCGTACGGCTCAACACACGGCCCAATTCACGGCCCACCGCGCGGCGCCCGGCGTGCCACGGCCGCGCCGCCCGTTCGGGACGCCGCCATGCGCGCAACGCTTCGATCAGCCATCCCGCCAAACAAGACCTCCAGACGTCATTTTGTTCACTTCGGTTCGCTTCGGTTTGCTTCAGGCCAGCTTCGGTTCGCTTTCGCGCCGCCCGCGCATCCGGCGGACGCTGCGCAAACCCAAACGCGCTATTTCACCACATCAGCGCTCGAAAACCCCAGGACGAGGCGCAAAGAGGGCCGCAAGCCGTGCGCAAGGCCACACAGCGCAACCCCGCGCCGCGAGGCCCGCGCAGCCGCGCGCCCTGCCCGCGCGTATCGCGTGCCTTCGACGCGCCGCCCGCCCGGATGTTCCGCGCCCGCCGCTTGCGGTAAAATTGCCGCCGACACGAACATCGGCGGCTGTCAGAAACAGCTGCCTCACTCGACGGACGTCAGCCATGTATCAGTCGGACATCACCCAGTTCCTGACCCAGCTCAAGCAGCAAAAGCCCCAGCTCGAAGAACAGCAGCGCAAGGGCCGCTCGCTGCTGTGGGACAAGCAGCCGATCGACCTCGACGAACGCGAGCGCCAGCAGGCATCGCGCGTCAAGCAGACGCCCTACGTCTACTACCAGAACTTCTGATGGCTGAAGCCGACGGGGCCGAAGGCGCCAAGGAGGCCTTGACGCCTCCACCCGGTGCCGAGGCGGCGCATTCCGCGGCGCACGCGGCCGGCCATGCGGCCGTGCCCGCGAACCCGGAAGCGCTTTCCGCCCCCGCCACCGACTCGACGCCCAACACGGTCGACGGCGTGGCGTTCGCTCGTCTGTACGGCGAGCCGCTGTTCAAGCTGCCGCAGGATCTCTACATCCCGCCCGACGCGCTCGAGGTTTTCCTCGAAACGTTCGAAGGTCCGCTCGACCTGCTGCTCTACCTGATCCGCAAGCAGAACTTCAACGTCCTCGACATTCCGATGGCGGACGTCACCACGCAGTACCTCGGCTACGTCGAGCAACTGCGCAAGACCAATCTGGAACTGGCCGCCGAATATCTGCTGATGGCGGCGATGCTCATCGAGATCAAGTCGCGCATGCTGCTGCCGGTCAAGAAGGCCGACACCGGCGAGGAAGCCGAAGATCCGCGCGCCGAACTCGTGCGCCGCCTGCTCGAATACGAGCAGATGAAGCTCGCCGCGCAGCGCATCGACAAGCTGCCGCAGCTCGGCCGCGACTTCATGCGCGCCGAGGTCTATATCGAGCAGAGCATCACGCCGCGCTTCCCGGACGTCGACGCCGTCGACCTGCGCGCCGCGTGGGCCGACGTCATCAAGCGCGCGAAGCTCGTGCAGCATCACAAGATCTCGCGCGAGGAACTGTCCGTGCGCGAGCATATGAGCACGATCCTGCGCAAGCTCCAGGGCGCGCGCTTCATGGAATTCTCGGAACTGTTCGACGTCACGCGCGGCGTGCCGGTCGTGATCGTGAACTTCATCGCGATGCTCGAACTGTCGCGCGAATCGCTGATCGAAATCACCCAGCCCGAGCCGTTCGCGCCCATTTACGTGCGCCTCGCCTACCTGCCGGTCTGATCCGCGCGGCAAGCGAAAAGCCAGCGGGACATCAGCCGGCAACACGCTGCGCGGCGCACCCGGCTGGTGCATCCGGGACGCCCAGACGTTCCGTCCCCATCGAGATCGACGCAGGCCAGGCCAGGATAATCCCGTAGCCGAAGGCGCTGCGCGGGCCGGTCAAATCCTCTACAATCGCCCGCGCCTGCTCCTGACAGGGGTCGGCACGCCATCCGGCCGGCTCGCCCGCGCGAGCGCCGGTTGCCGCAACCTACGTCTTGCCCCGCGCGAGGCATAACGCATCCGATCATGAAAGTCATCAGCTCGATTCAGGAACTGCGCGACCAGCTGCGCGGCCAAAACCGCACCGCGTTCGTGCCGACCATGGGCAACCTCCACGAAGGCCACCTCTCGCTGATGCGCCTCGCGCGCCAGCACGGCGATCCGGTCGTGACGAGCATCTTCGTCAACCGCCTGCAATTCGGCCCGAACGAGGATTTCGACAAATACCCGCGCACGCTGCAGGACGACATCGAGAAGCTGCAGAAGGAAAACGTCTACGTGCTGTTCGCGCCCACCGAGCGCGACATGTACCCGCAGCCGCAGGAATACCGCGTGCAGCCGCCGCATAACCTCGGCGACATTCTGGAAGGCGAATTCCGCCCCGGTTTCTTCGAGGGCGTCTGCACGGTCGTGATGAAGCTGATGTCGTGCGTGCAGCCGCGCGTGGCCGTGTTCGGCAAGAAGGATTACCAGCAGCTGATGATCGTGCGCGCGATGTGCGAGCAGTTCGCGCTGCCGATCGAGGTGATCGCCGCCGAAACCGTGCGCGACGAAGACGGTCTCGCGCTCAGCTCGCGCAACCGCTATCTCACGCCGCCCGAGCGCGCCGAGGCGCCGCAACTGGCGGGCGTGCTGCGCGCGATCCGCGAGTCGGTGCTCTCGGGCCGCCACGACTACAAGCAGCTCGAACTCGACGCCATGGCCACGCTGGCCGCGCGCGGCTGGAAGCCCGACTACATCGCGATCCGCAAGCGCGCGAACCTGCTGCCGCCCGCGCCGGGCGAGACCGATGCGCCGCTCGTCGTGCTGGCCGCGGCCAAGCTCGGCGCGACGCGCCTGATCGACAACCTGGAGATCTGAGCGCCGCACCGGCCGCCCAGACTACCGTCCGCCGGACATTGGCTCCGGCTTTCACCATCGAATGCTGTGCGGCGGGCCGCCTGCCCGTCCGCCTGAGGAGACGCACCATGCAACGCCACATGCTCAAGTCGAAGATCCACCGCGTCGCGGTCACGCACTGCGAACTGCACTACGAAGGTTCGTGCGCGATCGACGAAGATCTGCTCGAAGCGGCGAACATCGTCGAAAACGAGCGCATCGACATCTGGAACATCAACAACGGCGAACGCTTCACGACCTACGCGATCAAGGGCGAACGCGGCAGCGGCATGATCTCGCTGAACGGCTCGGCCGCGCGCCGCGCGCAACTGGGCGACCTCGTGATCATCGCGGCCTTCGCGAACGTCGAGGAAGCAGAACTGAAGGCGGGCTGGAAGCCGGACCTCGTGTTCGTCGACGAAAACAACCGCATCAAGGGCAGCCGCGACCACGTGCCGACCCAGGCCTGGAGCTGAGCGGCGGCGGGTTTCTCCCGCCCGATGACTGGCTGGCTAGTGGATTAACTGGCTGGCTGGACTGCTACACACGGCGCGCGTCATGCGCGCCGTTTGCATTTCTGGCGACGCGACGCGGCTTGCCGCCCGCTGAGCGCGGCTTTTGCGCTCATCTGGTGCTTATTTAGCGCTGATTTCGCGTTCATTTCGCGTTCATTTCCCGCCAAACTCGCGCCTATCTCCCACGCGCTTATTTCCCGTTGAGCCAGGAGATGATCGGCTGCCACTGGTCCAGATCCTTCTCGACGCGGCTTTTCGCGACGTCCCAGAGCGTGAGCCCGTGCGCGGCAAGCTGCACGTAGTTCTGCGTATCGCGCAGATAGCCGAGCACCGGCAGGTCGAGCCCTTCGACAAAGCGCTGCAACTGCTCAGCCGAGCGCGTGCGTGCGTCCACCCGCATGCCCACCACGCCCACCTGAATGTTGCCCTTGCGCACCGCCTTTTCCTTCGACAGCCGGTCGAGAAAGTCCTTGGTGGCGAGAATGTCGAACATGGACGGCTGCAGCGGCACGATCACCTTGTCGGCCAGTTCGATGATCGTCGCGAGCCGGTTGCCGTGCAGGCCCGCGGGCGTGTCGATGACGGCGTGTTCGAGGCCCTTGGGCGGCTTCTGCGGATGGTCCAGATCGACCTGCCAGCTTTCGATGGCGGGCAGCGTCGGGGCTCGCAGATCGAGCCACGCGTGCGACGACTGCTGCCGGTCGAGGTCGGCGAGCGCGACCCACTCGCCTTGCGCCGCGAAATAGCCGGCCAGATTGGTGGACAGCGTGCTTTTGCCGACGCCGCCCTTGGGGTTCGCCACCACGATCACCGTCATGAATGCTCCCGTCAGGAAGGCTGGCACACGGGCCAGCCGGTTTGCCGATTCTGCTGCTGTGTGCGCCGATCGCCTGCGAAGCTGACGGCGCGCCGACGCAACCGTCCGATAATATCGGCAAATGCCGTGGCGTCGAAGCCCCCGACGGCGTCAGGGTGGCGCAGCCGCCACCCGCAGCGACCCGCGTAGCCGACGCCTTTGCGCGCGCCTAACCTCGCTTCAATTCCCAAAATCCAAGGAGACTTCCCCTCATGAGCACGCTGCGCCCCGAGATCACCCTCGCCTCCCTGCACGAGCGCCAGCAAGGCCGGCTGCCCGAACTGCTCGGGTTTCGCGCGGTGGCGCTCGAGCAAGGCATCCTGCGCGCCGAGCTCGACATCCGCAGCAATCTGCTCGCGCCCAACGGCTTCCTGCACGCCGCCACCGTGATCTGTCTCGCCGATACGGCCTGCGGCTACGGCTGCTACGCGCATCTGCCGCCCACGGCGAAAAACTTCACGACCGTCGAGCTCAAGAGCAATTTCGTCGGCACCGCGCGCGAAGGCACGCTGAGCGTGGTCGCGACGGGCGTGCATCTGGGCCGCAGCACGCAGATCTGGGACGCCACCGTCACCGGCCCCGACGGCAAGACCACCGCGCTGTTCCGCTGCACGCAGATGGTGTTGTACTGAGCGGCGCCTGACCGGGCGCCGCCTTGCTCGCCGCGTTCAGCGCATCGCGCCGTACAGGCGATCGAGGTCGAGGCTCGCGGCCAACGTGTCGGCGAGCCGCTCCAGCGACGCCTCGCGCAGCGCCGGGTAATCGACGCTCTGCGCCGCGTCGAGACCCGCCCAGCGCAGCAGCGCGGCGCACGCCTGCGGCGTGTCGAACAGACCGTGCACGTAGGTCGCGAGAATCTGGCCGTCCGCCGATTGCGCGCCGTCCATGCGCGCTTCGGCCTGCGCCTGCTCCGCTTCCCCCTCGACCGACTCGATCCGCACCGCCGGCCGCGCCAGCGCCGCGCCGCGCGTCACGCCCATGTGAATCTCGTAGCCGCGCACGGGTGCACCGGCTTCTGTGCCGCCGTCGCCAGAATCCAGCGCGAGCCGCCCGGTCACATTGCGCAGCGCCTTCTCGCGCGTCAGTTCGGTCTCATAGTCGAGCCAGCCGAAGCCCGCCGTCGCGCCGGGCTCGCCTTCCACGCCATGCGGATCGGCGATCGCGCGCCCGAGCATCTGCATGCCGCCGCAAATCCCGATCACGCGCCCGCCATAGCGCAGATGCCGCGCGAGCGCGCGTTCCCAGCCCTGCGCGCGCAGCCACGCGAGGTCGTCGCGGACGTTTTTGGAACCCGGCAGTATCACGAGATCGGCGCTCGGCGGCGCTTCGTTCGTGCGCACGTAGCTGAATTCGACCTGCGGATGCGCGCGCAGCGCGTCGAAATCGGTGTGATTGCTGATGTGCGGCAGCGCGGGCACGACCACGCGCAGCGTCTGCCCACCCGCCTGCGCGTGCGTGTGCGCCGCGCCCGGCAGCATGTCCTCGGCGTCGAGCGTGAGTCCGTGCAGATACGGGACCACGCCGAGCACGGGCTTGCCCGTCTGCGCTTCGAGCCAGTCGAGGCCCGGCTTGAGCAGCCCCGGATCGCCGCGAAACCGGTTGATGATGAAACCCTTCACGCGCGCGCGCTCGCTCTCCGAAAGACAGGCGAGCGTGCCGATCAGATGCGCGAACACACCGCCGCGGTCGATGTCGGCGACCAGCACGACCGGGCAATCGACGGCTTCGGCAAAGCCCATGTTGGCGATGTCGTTGGCGCGCAGATTGATTTCGGCCGGACTGCCCGCACCCTCCACGAACACTGCGTCATAGCCCGCGCGCAGCCGCCCGTACGATTCGAGCACGGCCACGCGCGCGAGCGGCTTGTAGTCCTGATACGCGCGTGCGTTCAGATTCATGCGCGCCTTGCCGTGGATGATGACCTGCGAGCCGAGGTCGCTGTTCGGCTTGAGCAGCACGGGATTGAGGTCGGTGTGCGGGGCGATGCCCGCGGCGACGGCCTGCAAGGCCTGGGCGCGGCCGATCTCGCCGCCGTCGGCGGTCACCGCGCTGTTGAGCGCCATGTTCTGCGGCTTGAACGGCGCGACCCGCACGCCCGCGCGCCGCGCGAGACGGCACAGGCCGGCGACGAGCGTGCTCTTGCCGGCGTCGGACGTGGTGCCCTGGATCATGAGCGTGCCCTGCGGCACGACAGGGACGGCGGGCACGGCGGATTTCGAAGCGGACATGGTCGATACGGAGTGCGGTTGCGGCGCAAGGCCGATGAAGCGGCTATGAAGCGGCTATGAAGCGAATACGCATTATCCCATCGCGTGCGCCCGCAATCGGCTAGCCGGATGGCCGATCGGCCATCCGGCCAGGCCCGCCAGCGCCGAACGCCGCGCCAGACTCCGCGCCAGACTCCGCGCAAGGACGGCACACCGAGCCGCTACAATCACGCGATGATTTCGCGCGACCTCACCTTCATCGTCGGCGGCGCGCGCTCGGGCAAGAGCGCGCACGCCGAACGCCTCGCGGCCGACAGCGGCCTGCCGGTCACCTACATCGCCACGGCGGCCACGCCCACGGGCGCGCACGCCGACGCCGAATTCGCCGAGCGCATCGCCCATCACCGCGCGCGCCGCCCCGCGCACTGGGGTTTCGCCGCCGCGCCGCTGGATCTCGCCCAGGCGCTCGACGCGCACGCCGCGCCCGGGCGCTGTGTGCTGATCGACTGCCTCACGCTCTGGCTCGTCAATCTGCTCTGCCCGCCCGATTCCGAAGCGCCGCGCGCCGACTGGCAAGCGCGCCTCGACGCCTTCGCCGCCGCCTGCGAGCGCGCGCAAGGCACGGTGCTCGTGGTCAGCAACGAGATCGGCATGGGCGTCGTGCCGATGGGCGCGGCCACGCGCCT
This sequence comes from Paraburkholderia tropica, assembly GCF_914484835.1. GTDB lineage: Bacteria > Pseudomonadota > Gammaproteobacteria > Burkholderiales > Burkholderiaceae > Paraburkholderia > Paraburkholderia tropica_A. Next base: position 6,757 of record NZ_CAJZAR010000103.1, on the reverse strand, counting down.
CTATGTCGACGAACTGGGCCGCCTGAACCAGCGCATCGCCGCGCTCGCCGACCGCGCGACGCTCGTCGCCGCCGGCCTGCCGCTCGTGCTCAAGGCGCCGGGAGCAGGACGATGCTGAGCCTGCCCGTCACCGCCGCGCTCGCCGTCGCCGGCGTCGCCGTCGACCGCTGGTTCGGCGAGCCGCGCCGCGCGCATCCGCTGATCGCCTTCGGCAGCTACGCCCAGCGCATCGAAAAACGCTTCAACACGGGGCGGCGCGGTCGTCCACTCGGCCTCGTCGCGTGGCTTGCCGCCGTCGCGCCGCCGGTCCTGATCGCCATGCTGATGTGCGCGCTGCTGCCGTGGCCGCTCGCGTGGGCGCTGCACGTGGCGCTGCTGTGGTTCGCGCTCGGCGCGCGCAGCCTCGAAGAACACATCGCGCCCATCGCCCGCGCGCTCGCGCAGCGCGATCTCGCGGTCGCGCGCGAGTTGACCGCGCGCATCGTCTCGCGCGACACCGCCCACGCCGACGCCACCGCGCTCTCGCGCGCCGCGTGCGAATCGGCGCTCGAAAACGGCAACGACGCGATCTTCGGCGCGCTGTTCTGGTTCGCGCTCGCAGGCGGCCCGGGCGCACTGGCGTTCCGCCTCGCCAACACGCTCGACGCGATGTGGGGCTACCGCACGCCGCGTTTCCTGCGCTTCGGCTGGGCCGCCGCGCGCATCGACGACGTGCTCAACTTCGCGCCCGCGCGCCTCACCGCCCTGAGCTACGCGCTGCTCGGCGACACGCGCGTGGCGCTGCGCTGCTGGCGCGAGCAGGCGCCGCGCTGGGACAGCCCGAACGCCGGTCCGGTGATGGCGGCGGGCGCGGGCAGCCTGAACGTGCTGCTCGGCGGCGCGGCCGTCTATCACGGCGCGGTCGAGGAGCGCCCGGCGCTCGGCGCGGGATCGCCGCCGCGCGCGCAGGACGTCGACGCCGCATTGCGTCTCGTCGAACGCACAACGCTGTTGTGGCTCGCCGTGATCGTCGCGCTGGCCTTCGTGAGCGTGGCGACCCATGTCTAAGCCATCGATGACGTCGACAACGACGGACAACGCGCCGCGCACGATCGCGCATGGCGGCAATCTGCACGAGGCGGCGCGCCGCTACGGCATCGCGTGGGAAACGTGGATCGATCTCTCGACGGGCATCAACCCGCACGGCTATCCGGTGCCGCCGGTGCCCGCGTCGGCGTGGCGTCGTCTGCCCGAGGACGGCGACGGTCTCGCCGACTGCGCCGCGCGCTATTACGGCGCGCCCGACGCCGCGCACGTGCTGCCGGTCGCGGGCAGCCAGGCCGCGATCCGTGCGCTACCCGCCCTGCTGCCGCGCGCGCGCGTGGCCATCGCGCCGCTCACTTACGGCGAGTACGCGCCCGCTTTCACGCAGGCCGGTCACACGGTCGTGCCGCTCGACGTGACGCATCCCGATCTGCCCGACGATGCAACGCACGCCATCGTCGTGAATCCTAACAATCCGACCGCCACGCTGATCGAGCGCGAGACGCTGCTGCGCTGGCACGCGCAACTCGCGGCGCGCGGCGGCACGCTGATCGTCGACGAAACCTTCGCCGATGCATTCGTGGATACCTCCGCGCGCTCGCTCGCCGACTCGACCGATCGCGCGGGCCTCGTGGTGCTGCGCTCGCCCGGCAAGTTCTTCGGCCTCGCGGGCGCGCGCTGCGGCTTCGCGCTCGCGCAGCCCGCGCTGCTCGCGGCCTTGCGCGAACGCCTCGGCGCGTGGACGGTGAACGGCCCCGCGCGTCACGCCGTCATGCACGCCTTCGCCGATACCGCGTGGCAAACCGCGATGCGCAAGCAACTCGCGCGCGAAGGCGAACGGCTCGCGGCGCTGCTGCGCGCACACGGTTTCGCGCCGCGCGCGACGCCGCTGTTCGCGTGGATCGAAGACACGCGCGCCGCGCAATTGCAGGACGCGCTGGCCGCGCACGCAGTGTGGACGCGCCGCTTCGACACGCCCGCGAGCCTGCGCTTCGGCCTGCCCGCATCGGAGGAAGAATGGCAGCGCTTCGAGACCGCGCTCGGCCTGGCCGTGCCCGCGCTGAAGGCGTCGCGCTGATGCGCCGCTTCGCCGCTTCCATCGCTTGCGCTGCATTCACGGTGAGCACGGCGCACGCCAGCGTCAGCGCCGTCGACGACGCGGGCAACACCGTCACGCTCGCCGCGCCCGCGCAGCGCGTGATCAGCCTCGCGCCGCACGCCACCGAACTGATCTACGCGGCGGGCGGCGGCGCAAAACTCGTCGGCACCGTGAGCTATAGCGACTACCCGCCCGCCGCGCTGAAAGTCCCGCGTATCGGCGATAACCGCGCGCTCGATCTCGAACGCATCGCCGCGCTCAAGCCCGACCTGATCGTGGTCTGGCGGCACGGCAACGCGCAGCAGCAAATCGACCGCCTGCGCGATCTGCATATCCCGCTGTTCTTCAGCGAGCCGCATCGTCTCGACGATGTGGCGACCTCGCTCACACGGCTCGGCACGCTATTCGGCACTGACGCCACCGCGCAGGCCGCCGCCAACGCGTATCGACACGACATCGCGCAACTACGCACGCGCTATGCGCAGCGCGCGCCCGTGCGTGTGTTCTACGAAGTCTGGGATCAGCCGCTCATGACGATCAACGGCGAGCACACGATCAGCGACGCCATCACGCTCTGCGGCGGCCGCAATGTGTTCGCCGCGCTGCGCACGCAGGTGCCGACGCTCTCGACCGAAGCGGTGCTCGCCGCGGATCCCGATGCCATCGTGACCGCCTCGCCGGGCGCCACGGCGCCGGACCAGCCGCTGCCCGCGCTCGATCGCTGGCGCGCGTGGCCGCAACTTTCCGCCGTTGCGCACGGCAATCTGTTCGCCATCGACGGCGACCTGCTCTCGCGCGCGGGTCCGCGTCTCGCGCAGGGCGCAGAGCAGTTATGCAAGGATCTCGATCAGGCGCGTACGCGCGACGCGGCCAGCAAGGCGAATTGATTCGCCATCCGAATCAATCACGCGTTCCAGCGCGCCAGTTGCCACTCGCCGCTATGCAGATCACGGCGCAGCCACACGATCGCGGCCATTTCCAGCGGCCATTTCGAACAACGCGCAAGCGGTAGCCCGAGCGCACGCGCCGTAATCGCGCGGATCACGCCCGCATGCGCGACCGTCCACACGCACGCGCGCGGCGTCAGACTCAACGCGCCGAGCGCTTCGAACCACGCCGTCACGCGCGCATCGAACTGCGCGACGCTCTCGCCGCCATGCGTGCGCGCGTGCTCGAAATCGGCGGCCCAGGCGTCGATCTGCGCGCGCTCGATGGCGTCCCAGCGCTGCATCTCCCAGGCGCCGAAATCCATTTCCGCGAGACGCGCATCGTGCTGCGGCGTCATCGCCTCATGACGCTGCGCGAGCGCATCGGCGACGCCCGCACAACGCGAAAGCGGACTCGTCTCGATGCGCTGCGGCTCGCGCACGCCGAGCGCCGCGAGCCGCGCGGCAATCGACGCCGCGCCCGCTTCGATGGACGCCGCGAGCGGCACATCGGTGCTGCCGTAGCAGACGCCCGCCTCGACCGCGACGGCCGGATGGCGGATCAATACGAGATCCATGCTAGCCCCACGAGATAGATCGCCAGTTCGAACACCTGCTGCGCGAAGCCGAGGCAATCGCCCGTATAGCCGCCGATGCGCCGCACGAAATAGCGGCCGAGCGCGTAACGCAGCGCCATCAGCACGACGAACGTGACGAGGGCCGCGCGCCAGTCCGGCCACGCGGGCCACAGCAGCCACGGCAAGCCAAACAGCAGCGCACAGCCGAGCGCCGCCGCGCCCATGCGCTGCGCGACCGGCTTGGCCTTGCCCTCGGGCCGCACGTATTCGTGCGTCACGAGATAGCTGATCGCGAACGCACGGCTCGCCGCGTGGCCCGCGATCATCAGCGTGGCCGCGCGCAGCGGCGGCAGCGCCGCGAGCGTCTGCCACTTGAGCAGCAGCGCGATCACCGCGCCGATCGCCCCGAATGCACCAACGCGCGAGTCGTGCATGATGCGCAGCACGTCCTCGCGCGTGTAGCCGCCGCCGAACGCATCGAGGCAATCGGCGAGACCGTCTTCATGGAACGCGCCGGTGGCGAGCAGCGTCGTCGCCATCGACAGCAGCACGGCCACGCCGGGCGGAAACACGCGCAACGCCGCCAGATAGACGAGCGCCGCGAGCGCGCCGATCAAGGCGCCGACGAGCGGAAAATAACGCGCCGCCGCGTTGAGCCATTGCGGCTCGAAGCCGACCCAGCGCGGCACCGGCACACGCGTGAAATAGCCGAGCGCCGTGAAGAAGTAACGCAGTTCCGCGAGCGGATTCATCGCGGGCTCAGTGGCCTGCGCCGCTGTTATGCGCGCCGTGGTCCGCACCATTGTCCGCGCGATCGTCCACGCCCGCCGACTCGAAGCTCGCCATCTCGTTGAGGAAGGCCGCGGCCGCGCGCAGCAGCGGCACCGCGAGCGCCGCGCCCGTGCCTTCGCCGAGGCGCAGATCGAGCGCGAGCAGTTCGCGCCCGCCGAAATGATCGAGCATGCGTCGATGTCCCGCTTCGTTCGACGCATGCGCGAACACGCAGTAATCGCGCACGTTCGGCGCGAGCGAATCGGCGACCAGCAGCGCCGACGTCGCGATGAAGCCATCGACGAGAATCGCCATGCGCTGACGCGCCGCTTCGAGAAACGCGCCCGTCATCATCGCGATTTCGAAGCCGCCGAAGGTGGCGAGCACGTCGAGCGGCTCGCGCACGTCGGCGTGCTTCGCGAGCGCCGCCGCCAGCACGTTGCGCTTCTTCGCGAGGCCCGCGTTGTCGAGACCGGTGCCGCGCCCCACGCATTCGTCGATGGGCACGTTGCACAAACGGCTCATCAGGCACGCCGCCGATGACGTGTTCGCAATCCCCATCTCGCCGAAGCCGATCACGTTGGTGCCGAGCGCCGCGTGATGGCGCACGCGCGCTGCGCCCGCCGCGAGCGCGCGGATGGCTTCGTCGCGCGTCATCGCCGGTTCGTGCGCGAAGTTGCGCGTGCCGCGTGCGATCGGCACGCTGACGAGCTGCGCCGAGTCGGGCAGCGGCGCGGCCACGCCGGCATCGACGATTTCGAGTTCGAGGCCGCCCACGCCGCTGAACGCGTTGATCGCCGCGCCGCCCGCGAGGAAGTTCGCGACCATCTGCGCGGTGACGGCCTGCGGATACGGGCTCACGCCTTCGTGCGCGATGCCGTGATCGCCCGCGAACACGATCATCGCGGGACGCGTCACGCGCGGTTGCGTGCTGCGCTGGATCATGCCGAGCTGACGCGCGAGCGTTTCGAGGCGGCCGAGGCTGCCCGGCGGCTTGGTCTTGGTGTCGATCAGATGTTGCAGCGTGTCGCGCAGCGAAGCGTCGAGCGGTTCGATGGTCAGCAGGTCGGAAAGCGTCGTGGTCATAGGTCGGTCGTTTGGGTTCGGATCGCGCGCGTTACTGAGTGTGTGTCGCCGCGCGCGACTGAATAGGCATCGGAATTGAGTTGGCGTTCGATCAGCGCGGCGTCGGTGACGATTCGTTCGTGGAGCCGTTCGCGGCCCCGTTCGCAGATCCAAGCGCAGGCACCAGCGCTTCGTGCGGACCGTCGCGGATCAGCACGAGCGCATGGCCGAACGCGTCGCTCGCGCGCTCGGCCGTCAGCACCTCGCGCACGGGGCCCGCGTGAAAGCCGCCGCGTCCGTCGAGCAGCAGCGCGTGCGTTGCGAAACGCCGCGCGAGATTGAGATCGTGACACGAGAGCACGACGGCGCGCGAATCCGTGCGGACCCACTGCGTAAGCGCGTCGAGGCACGCGATCTGACGATGCAGATCGAGATGCGCGAGCGGTTCGTCGAGCAGCAGCAGCGGCGCATCCTGACACAGCACCGCCGCGAGCGCGACGCGCTGACGCTCGCCCCCCGAGAGCGAAAGCACGTCGCGTTCGGCGAAGGCTTCGAGGCCGAGCGTGGCGAGCGCCGTGTGCGCGGCGGCGCGGTCGTCGTCGCTTTCCCAGCCCCAGCCCGCGAGATGCGGATAGCGGTTGAGCAGCACGGTATCGAGCACGCTCGCGCTGAACGCGTCGCGCACGTCTTGCGGCATCAGCGCGCGGCGTTGCGCGAGTTGCACCGGCGGCCAGTCGCGCAGCGTCACGCCATCGACTTCGACATGGCCCGACGCCGCTTCGCGCAAGCCCGCGAGCGCACAAATCAAGGTGGTTTTGCCCGCGCCGTTCGCGCCCGCCACGCACCAGATTTCACCCGCGCCGATGTCGAGCGTGAGCTTGTCGACGAGCGTGCGCGAGCCCGCACGCAACGTGAGCGCGCGCGTCGCGAGCAGGGGCGACGCGATCGGCACGGACGTCATGAGAGCGGCGCTCATCGCGTGCGTCTCCGCAACAGCATCCACAGGAACACGGGCACGCCCGCGAGCGCGGTCACCACGCCGACCGGCAATTGCGTCGGCGCGGCCACGGTGCGCGCGACGAGATCGGCGCCCATCACGGCGAGCCCGCCAGCGAGCGCGGCGGCAGGCACGAGCGTGCGCTGGTCGTTGCCGAACGCGAGCCGCAGCATATGCGGCACGACGAGCCCGACGAAGCCGATGGTGCCGCCCGTCGTCACCGCCGCGGCGGCCGCGAGCGAGGCCGCGAGATAAACGCCCACGCGCAGCCGCAGCACCGGCACGCCGAGCGCCTGCG
>NZ_CAJZAR010000102.1 GCF_914484835.1 Paraburkholderia tropica | reverse complement strand
CGATCCGCGCGTCTGGTTCGCCGCGCCGCCGTCGTTCCAGGCGTCGCTCGAATTGCAGGCGCGCGTCGAGAGCGCCGAGGCGCTGCTGTTCGCCGCGCGCCGCCTCGTGATGCAGCTGGCGGGCTGGCTCGCCGCTCAGCACGGCGCGCTGAGCGGCTTCGAATTGCGCCTCGAACACGAACTCGCGTCGCGCCATGCGCCGCGCACGTCGAGCCTCGCGCTCGCGTGGGCCGCGCCGTCGCGCGACCCCGAGCATCTGCTCTGGCTGCTGCGCGAGAAGCTCAACCAGACCGAGCTGATCGCGCCCGTGATCGGGCTTGCGCTGGTCGCCGATCAGGTCAGCGAGTACGCCGCGCCCACCGACACGCTGTTCCCCATGCCCGAGGCGTCGGAGGCGTCGATCACGCAGTTGTTCGAGCGCATCGGCGCGCGCGTGGGCGAGCAGAACGTGCTGCAGCTTTTCGTCGAGGACGATCACCGGCCCGAGCACGCCATGTCGGCGCGCACGTGGCGGGCGAGTGCGCGCCGCGCGGCGCCGCGCAAGCCGCGCGAGGGCCGCAAGGGCGCGCGCGCGCAAGCCGGCGAGCCGAGCGAAAGCACGCCGGCGCAGAGCGCCTTCGATCTGCCCGAGGTGCCGCTGCCGTCGCAGCCGCGTCCGGCGTGGCTGCTCGAAAAGCCGCTCAAGCTCGCGATGCGCGGCGACCGGCCGGTGTATCGGCGTCCGCTCAAGACGCTCACGCGCACCGAGCGCATCGAGGCGGGCTGGTGGGACGGCGAGGGCGTCGAGCGCGACTACTACGTCGCCGCCGACGATCAGGGCCGCATGTTCTGGCTGTACCGCGAGCGCATCGGCGGCCAGTGGTATCTGCAAGGCCTGTTCGGCTAGCGTTTTTCATCGAGCATCATGTCGATCAGCGGAGCGGGCGATTCGTTGCCCGCGCAACCTTCATTGCCGTCTTCGCCACTGCCTGCGCAGTTGCCGGGTCAATTGCCCGAGTATGCGGAGCTGCACTGCCTGACCAACTTCTCGTTCCTGCGCGGCGCGTCGCGCCCGAGCGAGCTGGTCGAGCAGGCGATCCGTCACGGCTATCGCGCGCTCGCCATCACCGACGAGTGCTCGTTCGCGGGCATCGTGCGCGCCTGGAGCGCGCTCAACGACTACGACGAAGCGCGCCGCAAGGCGCACGCCGAGGCGCGCACGCCCGGCCCGTTCGTGCCGTCGCTGCAATTGCTGACGGGCAGCGAACTGAATCTCGTCGACGAAGACGGCGCGCCGTTCTGCACGCTCGTGGCGATCGCGATGAACCGCGAGGGCTACGGCAATCTCTGCGAGCTGATCACGCTCGCGCGTTCGCGCGCGCCGAAGGGGCAGTACCGCGTGACGCCGTCGGACTTCACCGATCCGCAGACGCATGCCGCCGATCCCACTCAGGATTTCACGCACCTGAAGCATCTGCGCGACTGCGTGCTGCTGCTCGTGCCGCAGCGCGCGGCCACGCTCGCGCAAACCTTGCGCGCCGCGCACTGGCTCGCGGGTTTCGCGGCCGAGCGCGCGTGGCTCGCGCTCGAACTCTGGCAGACCGGCAGCGACGACGCGCAGATCGAAATCCTGCGCCACGTCTCGCAGGAAAGCGGCCTGCCGCTCGTGGCGACGGGCGGCGTGCTGATGCACGCGCGCTCGCGCAAGCCCTTGCAGGACACGCTGAGCGCGATCCGCATCGGCAAGCCGCTGACCGCGTGCGGGCGCGCGCTGGAGGTCAACGCGGAGCGCCATCTGCGTTCGCGCGTGCGGCTCGGCGCGATCTACCCGCGCGAGGCGCTCGACGCGACGCTCGACGTCGCGCGCCGCTGCACCTTCAGTCTGGGCGAGCTGGCCTACGAATATCCCGAGGAACTCGTGCCGCCCGGCGAAACGCCGGGCACGTGGCTGCGCAAGCTCGTCATGAAGGGCGCGGACGAGCGCTGGCCCGACGGCCTGAACGAGAAGCGCAAAGGCCAGATCGAGCAGGAACTCGCGCTGATCACCGAGTTGCAGTACGAGAAGTACTTCCTCACCGTGCACGACATCGTGCGTTTCGCGCGCGAGCAGAAGATCCTGTGCCAGGGGCGCGGCTCGGCGGCGAATTCGGTGGTCTGCTACTGCCTCATGATCACGGAGATCGACCCCGTGCGCATGAACATGCTGGTCGCGCGGTTTCTGTCCCGCGCGCGCAACGAGCCGCCCGACATCGACGTCGATTTCGAGCATCAGCGCCGCGAGGAAGTCATTCAGTACATCTATCGCAAATACGGCACGCGCCGCGCCGCGCTGGCCGCGACGCTCATCACCTATCGCTCGCGCAGCGCGTTGCGCGACGTGGGCAAGGCGCTCGGGCTCGACACGATGCTGGTCGAAAAACTCTCGGGCGCGCATCAGTGGTGGGACGGTCCCGACTCGATCGCGCATCATCTTCAGGAGGCGGGCTTTTCGCCCGACTCGCACGTCACGCAGCAGCTGATTCGCCTCACGCGCGAGCTGCGCGGCTTTCCGCGTCATCTCTCGCAGCACGTGGGCGGGTTCGTGATCGCGCGCGACAAGCTCTCGCGGCTCGTGCCGATCGAAAACGCGGCGATGAAGGACCGCTACGTGATCGAGTGGGACAAGGACGACATCGACGCGCTGCGTCTCCTGAAAGTCGACGTGCTCGCGCTCGGCATGCTCTCGGCGATCCGGCGCTCGCTCGAATGCGTCGCGCTGCGGCGCGGGCTGCCGCAGTTCCGCGTGCAGGACATCGGCGTCGAGGACCGGGCGGTCTACGAGATGTGCACGCATGCCGATACGGTCGGCGTCTTCCAGATCGAATCGCGCGCCCAGCAGAGCATGTTGCCGCGTCTGCGGCCGCGGACGTATTACGACCTCGTGATCCAGGTGGCAATCGTGCGGCCGGGGCCGATTCAGGGCGACATGGTGCATCCGTATCTGAAGCGCCGGCATGGCGAGGAAGCGGTGGAGTACGCGAAGGAGGAGCTGCGGCCGGTGCTCGAACGCACGCTCGGCGTGCCGATCTTTCAGGAGCAGGTCATGCACCTCGCGATGGTCGCCGCCGACTACACCGGCGAGGAAGCCGACAAGCTGCGCCGCGCGATGGCGGCGTGGCGGCGCGATGGCGATCTGCGTCCGTATCAGGCCGATTTGACGGAGCGCATGCTGCGCAAGGGTTATACGCCGGAGTTCGCGGAGCGCATCTGCAAGCAGATCGAGGGTTTTGGCGATTACGGCTTTCCCGAGAGTCATGCGGCGAGTTTCGCGCTGCTTGTCTACACGAGTTCGTGGCTCAAGCGCTACGAGCCCGCCGCGTTTCTCACGGGCTTGCTGAACAGTCAGCCGCTCGGGTTCTATTCGCCGTCGCAACTCGTGCAGGACGCGAAGCGGCATGGCGTGAAGGTGCGCGCGCCCGATATCGGCTTGAGCGACTGGGCGTCGGTGCTGGAAGTGCGCGGCGCGCCGGGCGTGCGTCTCGCCGCCGACGCGGCCAGCGAGGCCGCGCGTTGCGCCGAGGTGGCGCGCTATCGCGCGTTGCTGCGCGCCGCGACGTTCAACGATGCGAACGCGCTGACGAGGACGAAGGCGAAAGCGGAAACGAAAGCGATAGCGAAAGCGCGCCGCCGCCCGCTCATGCGCGGCTATCGCGGCGTCGTGCGCGCGCGTGTCCTGCTCGCGCCGCGCCATTACGGCCGCCACGGCCCGGCGGTGCGGCTCGGCTTCAGTCTCATCAAGGGTTTTTCGGAAGCTGCCGCGCGCCGCGTCATGGCCGCGCGCGCCCAGGCGCCGTTCACCGATGTCGACGACCTCGCGCGCCGCGCCGGGCTCACGCGCCGCGAGCTGGAAGCGCTCGCAGCGTCCAACGCGCTCGCGAGCATCGCCGGGCATCGGCGCGAGGCGTGGTGGGCCGTGACCGCGCAGCACGCAGTGCCGGCGCTGTTGCGCGACGCGCCCGTGGCCGAGGCGCGGCTCGACTTGCCGCGTGCGTCGGAAGGCGCGGAAATCGTCGCCGATTATGCGAGCCTGCGCCTCACGCTCAATCGCCATCCGCTCGAACTGCTGCGCGAAGGGCTCGCGAAGCAGCGGTTTCGCAGCGCGGCGCAACTCGCGCGCTGCCGCCACGGCATGCTCGCGCGCGTGTGCGGCATCGTCACGGTGCGGCAGCGGCCGGGCACGGCGAAGGGCACGATCTTCGTGTCGCTGGAGGACGAAACCGGCTCGATCAACGTGATCGTGCACGCGGCGCTCGTGGAGTCGCAGCGCAAGGAGTTGCTCGGGGCGTCGCTACTGGCGGTGGCGGGCGTCGTGCAGCGCGAGGGCGAGGTGGTGCACCTGGTCGCGCATCGGCTCGAAGATCACAGTCGTCTGCTCGGGCGGCTCGCGACGGAAAGCCGTAACTTCCACTGAGCGGTGTTGACGGCGAGGGGAGAGGGCGATGCGGGCCGTGTTGCCCGCATCGCCGCGAGGCTTAGTTTTTGTCCGCGTATTCGCGCGCGAACGCATCGAGCACCGCGCCGATGCCCGCGTCGAACGGCGTGCGCCGCCCGATGCCGAGCGCTTCGAGGCGGCCCGAATCGAGATGGCAGTCGCGCGGACGCGGCGTCGCATCCGTCGGCTGCGTCAGCGCGATCAGATGCGCCTCGATGCCGAGCGCGCGTGCGATGCGCTGCGCGATCTCGTACTTGGTCATCGGCTCGTCGCCGGACCATTGCGCGATGCCGCGCACGGCCTCGCCATCCGCGCAGCGCGTGAGCAGCTCGCGGATCACGAAGGCCACGTCGGGCGTGAAGGTCGGATAGCGCGTGGCCCAGGCGTCCATCGGCGCGGGCTTTGCCACGGCGTTCGCATCCGACGAAGCCGCCGCGCGGATCGGCGGCACGAGGCTCGTGACCGCCGATTCGTTCCAGTCGACGATCGGACCGTACAGCAGCGGCAGACGCAGCACGAGCGCATCGTCGCTCGCGTCGAGCAGCGCGCGCTCGCCTTCGAGCTTGCTGCGGCCGTAGGCGTTGAGCGGATTCGGCGCGGCGTCCGGCAAATACGGCGGCTGCGTGCCGTCGAACACGTAGTCGGTGGAAATCGACAGCACCCACGCGCCGCGCGCCTTCGCCGCCGTGGCGATGCCGCGCACCGCGTCGACGTTGAGCGCGCGCGCCGCAACGGGATCGTGCTCGCAGACGTCGGGACGACGCTCGGCGGCCGCGATCACGATGGCGTCAGGCGCCTCGCGCGCGACGAAGGCCGCGACCGCCTGCGCGTCGCGGATGTCGAGCGCGACCTGATGCGGCCCCACGCGGCTGTGTGCGGTCTGCACGACCTGCCAGCCGGTTTCGGCGGCGAGTTCGCGCACGAGCGCGCGTCCGAGCAGCCCGGACGCACCAATGACGGCGACCTTGAACATGGCGCGCCCGGCCTCAGGCCGCCGTGCTCTTGACCGTGTAGCCGGCTTCGTCGATGGCGGCCTTGAGCACGTCGGCGCTCTGGGTCGATTCGACGCTCACGCGGCCAGCGGCCAGGTCGATCTGGACCTTGGCGGCGGCGTCCTGTTCGTGGATCGCGCGCGTGACGGCGCCGACGCAGTGCTGGCAGCTCATGCCTTCGACGTTGAACTGGATCATGGTGATTTCCTTTTGCTGAGTGAACGGAACGGAAAGACAAACGACATATGCGGCCTGCGCCGGATTATGCCAGTGGGTGTCCGGCGCTTACCGGCAGGGCAGCCGGTGAGCGCTGGACTTTCCCATCATGGGAAGGTATAGCATCAAAGAATCGTTGGAATTTCGGCAGGAGAGCAGCATGAACATTGGCGAAGCGGCGCGCGCATCGGGCGTCACCGCGAAAATGATCCGCTATTACGAGAGCGTCGACCTGCTCGCGCCCAAGGCGCGCACGGAAGCGGGCTACCGCGTGTACGGCATGGAGGAGGTGCACGCGCTGCGTTTCATCCGCCAGGCGCGGCGTCTGGGTTTTCTCGTCGACGATATCCGCCGTCTGCTGGCGCTCTGGCACGACCGCTCGCGGGCGAGCGCCGAGGTCAAGGCGATCGCGATGGAGCACGTTGCCGAACTCGACCAGCGCATCGCCGAACTCACGCAGATGCGCGACACGCTGCGCCATCTGGCCGCGCACTGCCACGGCGACGACCGGCCCGACTGCCCGATCATCGAGCGGCTCGCCGATCCCGAACCGGTCGCGCAGGGTAGCGAGGCCTGAGCGGCCCGATTTGCCGATCGATTTGCCGACCGAACCGCCGACCGAAAGGTGCAACCCGCGCAGGCAAATTGTCGCAACCGGCGTGCTGGTGGCGGTGATTTGCACAAAATTGGTGCGTAAAACGCCATCAGCCCCTGACGTAAGGCGATCGTGGCGTGGAATGTGTCGATAAATCATCAAGTTGCCAAATACGCGCGGCGCATTATTCCAAACTGGAATGCACCGCATTCGAGCAATTCACTAGCAAATTCAGGTGCAACCGCTATAATGCGGGTTATCCCTTACGAGGGTAATCCCTGATGCAAAATCCACCGGGGATACACAGATCCTTGGAGAACATCATCATGTTTGCGTACCTTCTTGAAAAGCTGAGCACCTGGTTTGAAACTGCCGAACGTCGTCGCCGCGAAGCGTATCTCGCTTCTTCGTCGGACATCGTGCAACTCGAACAGCGCATCCGCTCGCTCGAATCGAACGGCTACTCGCTGTAAGCAGCCGCAGGCAATCTGCGCTGTCGCAAGCCCCGCACTGGCGGGGCTTTGTCATTTCTGACGGTCCGGCGCTCCGGCGTCCAAAGCGTTCCGATGAAGGCAGTCTCAGCCTTCCCACCGCGGTAAGGTAAAGTCTTTTTTGCGACAAGCCGACAACACAGTGGAGTCGCTTTTATCTACCGGGGGACGGTTCATGGCGTCAGTCAGCGTGTCAGTCAGCTTTTTTCACCATTCCGTGCGCGTCGTTGCGATCGCGGCGATCGCCGCGCTGACCAGCGCGGGCGCGCAGGCGGGGCAGCCGCTGATCCTCGATACGCAGCACGGGATCAGCGACGGCCAGAAAGGCATCGTGTTGCAGAATGCGCCGCTCGGCCAGTCGCAGATGGTGCCGATGCAGCAGTTGCCGACGGACGGCAGCACTCAGCAGCAGCCGATCATCGTTGCGCCGTATGTGGAAGCGCCGGGCGGCGGGGGCGGACGGCCGCCGCGTCCGCGGCCCACGCCGCAGCAGTACGCGCCTCAGCAATAAGGCGCGGCGCTTGACAGCTGCCGCCAGGCGAGGCAACTAACGGCGGGTATCTGGACGAGCTACGTGCACGAGCACGCGATACGCCGCGCCGGATGCGCGGCGAGAAGGAAATACAGCAAACGGGCATGCCACGGACGGGCATGCCACAGGGTCGCGCCGGACGTCAGTCGCCGCGCGATTCGAGCTTGAATTGCGCGCCGTCGTCCTCGCCGAGCGTCTTGACGAGCCAGGGCATCGTTTCCTTGAGTGCGGCAACCAGCGTGTACGGCGGGTTGACGATGAACATGCCGCTGCCGAACAGACCAAAACCATCGCGCGGCGGACGCTTCACCGACAGCGAGACGTGCAGCCAGTTCTTTTCCTGCAGACGCTTGAGCTGCTCGGGAAAGCGCTGCGATTCGGGCCGCGTGACCTGCGGATACCAGACCGCGTAGGTGCCGGTCGCAAAACGCTCCAGCCCTTCCTCGACGCACTTGACCGTGCGCGAATAGTCGCGCTTGTCCTCGAACGACGGATCAATCAGCACCAGCGCGCGGCGCGGCGGCGGCGGCAGGAGCGTCTTCACGCCGTCGAAGCCGTCGCCCGCGTAAATCATCACGCGGCGGCCGGCGTCGTGGAAACGATGACGGAGCACGTCGATTTCGGTGCTGTGAAGCTCGAACAGACGCATGCGGTCCTGCTCGCGCATCAGGCGCCATGCGAGATAGGGCGAGCCGGGATAGAAGCGCAGATGGCCGTCGGGATTCAGCGCCGCGACTTCGTCGACGTAATCCGAGAGCATCGGCGGCAGGTCGGTGCGGCCCCAGAGCTTGCCGATGCCGGTGTCGAATTCGGCGTTCTTGGTGGCGTAGCCCTCGCGCAGCGCATAGGCGCCCGCGCCCGCGTGGGTATCGATATACCAGTACGACTTGTCCTTCTTGCTGAGGTAATGCAGCAGTTGCACGACGACGGCGTGCTTGAGGACATCGGCGTGATTGCCGGCGTGGAAAGCGTGGCGGTAGCTCAGCATGATGGGGCGGACGCGAGGAAGGTGGCGACCGGCGCGCGCGCACGCGCGCCAATGGCGGTGAAACGAAAAACGGCGGCGCTCAGGCTCTTTCGAGACGTCTCTTGAGAGACGCGCCGCTGGCGATGCGCGCCGGCGGCGTTCCGGGTGTTTCAAAGGTCTCGAGCAACATGTCGCGCCGGCGAAGCCGCGTATTGTACAGCGTCGTACAGCGCGGCCTGACTCGCAACATGACGCGCAACACGACCCGCCTTACTCGTACTGCTCGCCGACGATCGCCTCGATCTTCGCCTTCACTTCCGGCGTGATTTTCTCGGCCACTTCGCGCGCCTTCATGTTCTCGCCGATCTGCTCGATACGCGACGCGCCCGTGATCACCGTGCTCACGTTGGGGTTCTTCAGGATCCACGCGAGCGCGAGCTGGCCGACCGTGCAGCCCAGTTCCTTCGCGAAGTCGGCGAGGCGGCCGACGATGGCGTTCTTGTCCGCGTCGGTGACTTCCTTGCGCAGCCAGTCGTAGCCTTGCAACTGCGCGCGGCTGTCCGACGGCACGCCGCTGCGATACTTGCCGGTCAGCAGGCCGGAGGCGAGCGGGCTCCACGTGGTGAGGCCGAGGCCGATGTCTTCATACAGACGGCGATATTCGTCTTCCACGCGGCGGCGATGGAACAGGTTGTACTGCGGCTGCTCCATGACCGGCTTGTGCAGATGATGCCGCTCGGCGATTTCCCACGCGGCGCGAATCTCGTCCGCGCTCCATTCCGACGTGCCCCAGTACAAGGCCTTGCCGCGCGTGATCATGTCGCTCATCGCCCAGACGGTTTCCTCGACGGGCGTGTTCGGGTCGGGGCGGTGGCAGAACACGAGGTCGACGTAATCGAGTTGCAGCCGCTTGAGCGACTCGTCGATCGCGTTCAGCAGATATTTGCGATTGAGCGTGTGGTACTGGTTGGGCGCTTCGTTCAAGCCCCAGAAGAACTTGGTGGAGACCACGTAGCTCACGCGCGGCCAGGCCAGTTCCTTGAGCGCCTGGCCCATGATTTCCTCGGACTGGCCGCCTGCGTAGACCTCGGCGTTGTCGAAGAAGTTGACGCCCGCGTCGCGCGCCGCGGCGAGCGATTCGCGCGCGAGATTGCGGTCGACCTGATTGCCGTACGTGACCCACGAGCCGATAGACAGTTCGCTAACCTGCAGGCCCGAGCGGCCCAGTCGCCGATAGTTCATGAACGCCTCCTTGTTGAGCACGCAAAGTTAGCACGATCGCGGCGGCGGCGCTGAGCGCGCGCTGTGTCGTACAAACGGTTGTACATCGGGTTGAACAGCGGGTTGTGCGGCCGCGTGTGAAGCCGCTCCTGAAGCCGCTTGTAAAGCCGTAGCACCGGCGCGCCACGATGCGCTGCGGCAAGCACGCGCCGCCTTGCTCAGATCGGCACGCGCGGCACGCGGCTTCATGCACAATAGCGCGGTTGGCCGCGGCGCAACATCCGGCCGGATGGCGTAGGGCAAATGCAGGAAAACGCTTACGCCATTCGACAGGTTTGACGGATTGTGCGCGTCGAGGTCTCATCTCTTCTACGTCGTTGTTCCCATTCCTGGAGGTGCTCGATGTCGTCTCTCACTCTGAATTCGAAGCTCGATGGCAAGGTCGCGGTCGTTACCGGCGCGGCCAGCGGTATTGGCAAGCAGATCGCACTGACGCTCGCCCAGGCGGGCGCGGCCGTCGCGATCGCCGACCTCAACCAGAGCGGCGCCGACGCCGTCGCCGAAGAGATCAAGGGCGCGGGCGGCAAAGCCATCGGCGTGGCCATGGACGTCACGAACGAAGACGCCGTGAATCAGGGCATCGACCGCGTGGCCGCCGAATTCGGCTCGATCGACATCCTCGTGTCGAACGCCGGCATACAGATCGTCAATCCCATCGAAAACTACGCGTTCTCCGACTGGAAGAAGATGCAGGCGATTCACGTCGACGGCGCCTTCCTCACGACCAAGGCCGCGCTCCAGCATATGTACAAGGACGACCGCGGCGGCGTGGTGATCTACATGGGCTCGGTGCACTCGCACGAGGCGTCGCCGCTCAAGTCGGCCTACGTGGCGGCCAAGCATGCGCTGCTCGGCCTCGCGCGCGTGCTCGCGAAGGAAGGCGGCAAGCACAACGTGCGCTCGCACGTGGTGTGTCCGGGTTTCGTGCGCACGCCGCTGGTCGAAAAGCAGATTCCCGAGCAGGCCAAGGAACTCGGCATTTCGGAAGAGGAAGTGGTCAAGCGCGTGATGCTGGGCGGTACGGTCGACGGCATCTTCACGACCGTCGAAGACGTCGCGCAGACGGTGTTGTTCCTCTCGGCGTTCCCCACGGCGGCCTTCACGGGCCAGTCGTTCGTGGTGAGCCACGGCTGGTTCATGCAGTAACGCGGAGGGCCGGTCATGGCGCAACGCAAGAAAGGGCAGGCCCGGTCGAGCGCCGTCGACGACGCGACCGGCGTGGGCGCCGCCTCGGGCGCGCAGGCTGGCGCCGAGGCCGATTTACAAGCGTCCTCACAAGCGGCTTCGAAGTCCGCTCCGCACCCCGGCGCGCAGCCGCGCGTCTCGCGCTGCGCGAGCGACTCCGATCAATGGGAGACGGTCGCGCTCACGCTGCAAGGCGGCGGCGCGCTCGGCGCGTATCAGGCGGGCGTGTACGAAGGGCTGGTCGAGGCGGGCATCGCGCCCACCTGGATCGCGGGCATCTCCATCGGCGCGCTCAACACGGCGCTGATCGCGGGCAACGCGCCCGAGCATCGCGTGGCGCGTTTGCGCGAGTTCTGGGAAACGATCTGCCAGCCCGCCTGGAGTCCGCCGTTGCCGGCTTTCATCGAGCACGCGCTGTTCAATTCCGGCGACGCCGTGCGCAAGAGCTTCACGGCCTTGCAGGCGGCGGGCGCGGTGATCGAAGGGCAGAAGGGCTTCTTCACGCCGCGCTTTCCGCCGCCGCTGCCCACGGCGTCGGGCGAGCCCGGCAAGGCGAGCTACTACGACACCACGCCGCTCAAGGCCACGCTCGAACGGCTCTGCGATTTCGACCGCATCAATTCGCGCGAGACGCGTGTGTCGGTGGGCGCGGTGAACGTGGGCACGGGCAACTTCGTCTACTTCGACAACACGACCACCACGCTGCGTCCCGAGCATTTCATCGCGTCGGGCGCGCTGCCGCCGGGCTTCGCGGCAGTGGAAATCGACGGCGAGTATTACTGGGACGGCGGCCTGATGTCGAACACGCCGCTCTACGAGGTCATTCAGACCACGCCGCGGCGCGACACGCTCGCGTTTCAGGTCGATCTGTGGAGCGCGCGTGGTCCGGTGCCCGACAACATCACCGACGTGCAGGGCCGCATGAAGGACATCCAGTATTCGAGCCGCACGCGTCTGGTCACCGACATGCTGCAACGCTCGCAGCGTTTCCGGCATGTGCTGCGCGAGGTGCTGGAGCGTGTCGCGCCCGAGCATCGGCAGGATACGTGGGTCGAGCTGGCGGACGAACTCTCGTGCTCGAAGAAGTACAACGTGATCCACCTGATCTACCGGCACAAGGAGTACGAAGGCCACTTCAAGGACTTCCAGTTCGGTATTTCGACGATGCGTGAGCACTGGACGAGCGGCCTGCAGGACATTCGCGCGTCGCTCGCGCAGCCGGGCTGGCTCGACAAGCCCGACAACGATTCGGGCTTCGTCACGCACGATATCCATCGCGACATGCGCGGCCACGGCTGAGCGTTTTATCTGCGCGGCGGCAAGCGCAGAAGCTCGCGCCAAAACAAAAGGCGTCCGTTCTTGCGAACGGACGCCTTTTTTATCGCGGCTTCAAGGCGCCGTTCGAAAACGGCGCGTCGAGGCGAATCGCTTACTTCAGCACGGCGGCGACGGCGGTCGCGACGGCGTCGAGGTTGCGCGTGTTCAGCGCGGCCACGCAGATGCGGCCCGTGCTCACGGCGTAGATGCCGAACTCTTCGCGCAGGCGGTCGACTTGCGCCGCCGTCAGGCCCGAGTACGAGAACATGCCGCGCTGCACGTTGATGAAGTTGAAGTCGCGGTCGACGCCGGCAGCCGTCAGGCGCTCGACGAGGCCCGTGCGCATCGCGCGGATGCGGTTGCGCATTTCGCCGAGTTCGGCTTCCCACATGGCGCGCAGGTCGGCCGAGCCGAGCACGGCGGCGACCACCGAACCGCCGTGCGTCGGCGGGTTCGAGTAGTTCGTGCGGATCACGCGCTTCAGTTGCGACAGCACGCGCGTCGATTCTTCCTTGCTGCTCGTGATGATCGACAGCGCGCCGACGCGCTCGCCGTACAGCGAGAACGACTTCGAGAACGACGACGACACGAACACGTTGAGTTCCGAAGCGGCGAACAGGCGCACGACTTCGCCGTCTTCGGTGATGCCGTCACCGAAACCTTGATAGGCGATGTCGAGGAAGGGCACGAGCTCGCGCGCCTTCACGACTTCGACCACCTGTTTCCACTGGTCGATCGTGAGGTCGACGCCGGTCGGGTTGTGGCAGCACGCGTGCAGCACGACGACCGTGCCCGCGGCGTAGCCGTTGAGCGCGCTCAGCATGCCTTCGAAGTTCACGCCGTTGGTCTGCGCGTCGTAGTACGGGTAGGCGATGACTTCGAAGCCCGCGCTTTCGAACAGCGCGCGGTGGTTTTCCCAGCTCGGGTCGCTGATCGCGACCTTGGCGTTCGGGTTCACGCGCTTGAGGAAGTCGGCGCCGATCTTCAGCGCGCCCGTGCCGCCCAGCGCCTGCGCCGTGACGACGCGGCCTGCGGCCAGCAGCGGCGAGTCGTCGCCGAGCAGCAGCTTTTGCACAGCGGCGTCATAGGCGGCGATGCCTTCGATCGGCAGATAGCCGCGCGGCAGGCCGGCTTCCACGCGGGCCTTTTCCGCATCGCGCACCGCGCGCAGCAGCGGAATCTTGCCGTCCTCGTTGGTGTACACGCCCACACCGAGGTTCACCTTGGTCGCGCGCGCATCGGCGTTATAGGCTTCGTTCAGACCCAGGATCGGGTCGCGGGGGGCGAGTTCGACAGCGGAAAAGAGGGACATGATGGTTCGGCAAAAGTGAAGGGAGATGCTCGGTGGACCACACGCTGCCGATATCCGCCGGTGCTTCGGCAAATTCGGGACTTCTCTGGCGCGCTCCTCGCTAGCGACGAGCGCCGGGCAGCCGGCCACGCAACTCGCTATTGTAGCGAATCCTCTGGCCGTATTTCCGCCGACTGCGACGTCAGCGGGGCCATTTCGTGTCGCCGCACCCGCGCTTGCACGTGAATTTGCGCCGCGGCGTGCGGCGCGGCCCTTGTAGCGCGGCGTGCGACGCCCCATCTGCGGTGCTTGCCAGGCTGCGCTTGCACCTTGCCGATGGTGCAGACGGTGCCGGCGGCGATTAACGGTTCCAGACCGCGCGCCGAACCCGCACCGCCTCGCCTGGCGCCCTCCCAGGCTCGCCCCCCGGCAAGATCGGGCGAGACGCTAGAATAGTTGTTTGCTCCGCGCACAGGATGTCACCCATGTCCGACCATTCCGTGGCCGACGCGCCCGCGCTCGACGAGTCGAAATTCGTCCAGTACGAAGGCTCGCCGTTCCAGCTTTATCAGCCGTATCTGCCGGCCGGCGACCAGCCGACGGCCATCGAAACGCTCTGCGAGGGCGTGGGCGACGGTCTCTCGTTCCAGACGTTGCTCGGCGTGACGGGCTCGGGCAAGACCTACACGATGGCGAACACCATCGCGCGGCTCGGCCGTCCGGCTATCGTGTTCGCGCCGAACAAGACGCTCGCCGCGCAGCTCTACGCCGAGTTCCGCGAGTTCTTTCCGCGCAACGCCGTCGAGTACTTCGTCTCGTACTACGACTACTACCAGCCGGAAGCCTATGTGCCGCAGCGCGATCTCTTCATCGAGAAGGATTCGTCGATCAACGAGCACATCGAGCAGATGCGGCTGTCGGCGACCAAGAGCCTGATGGAGCGCCGCGACGTGGTGATCGTCGCGACCGTGTCGGCGATCTACGGTATCGGCAATCCGTCCGAGTACCACAAGATGATTCTCACGCTGCGCCAGGGCGACAAGCTCGGTCAGCGCGACGTCATCGCGCGCCTGATCGCCATGCAGTACAGCCGCAACGAGCAGGATTTCCAGCGCGGCACCTTCCGCGTGCGCGGCGACACCATCGACATTTTCCCGGCCGAGCACGCCGAAATGGCCGTGCGCGTCGAGCTGTTCGACGACGAAGTGGAAACGCTGCAACTGTTCGATCCGCTCACGGGCCGCGTGCGCCAGAAGATTCCGCGCTTCACGGTGTATCCGTCGTCGCACTATGTGACGCCGCGCGAGACCGTGCTGCGCGCCGTCGAGACGATCAAGACCGAATTGCGCGACCGGCTGGAGTTCTTCCACACCGAAGGCAAGCTCGTGGAGGCGCAGCGCCTCGAACAGCGCACGCGCTTCGACCTGGAAATGCTCCAGGAACTGGGCTTCTGCAAGGGCATCGAGAACTATTCGCGGCACTTTTCGGGCGCGCTGCCCGGCGAGCCGCCGCCTACGCTGGTCGACTATCTGCCGTCCGACGCGATGATGTTCCTCGACGAGTCGCACGTGCTGATCGGCCAGTTCAACGGCATGTACAACGGCGACCGCGCGCGTAAGGAAAATCTCGTCGATTATGGTTTCCGTCTGCCGTCGGCGCTCGACAACCGGCCGCTCAAGTTCAACGAGTTCGAGCACAAGATGCGCCAGGTGGTCTTTGTGTCGGCGACGCCCGCCGACTACGAGAAGCGGGTCACGGGCCAGATCGCCGAACAGGTGGTGCGGCCCACGGGCCTCGTCGATCCGGTGATCGAGGTGCGTCCGGCGTCCACCCAGGTCGACGACGTGCTCGGCGAGATCAACGAGCGCGTGGCGGTGGGCGAGCGCGTGCTGGTCACCACGCTGACCAAGCGCATGGCCGAGCAGCTCACCGAATTCCTCGCCGATCACGGCGTGAAGGTGCGCTATCTGCATAGCGACATCGACACGGTCGAGCGCGTGGAAATCATCCGCGACCTGCGTCTGGGCACCTTCGACGTGCTGGTCGGCATCAACCTGCTGCGCGAGGGCCTCGATATTCCCGAGGTTTCGCTCGTGGCGATTCTCGACTCGGACAAGGAAGGCTTTCTGCGCGCCGAGCGCTCGCTGATCCAGACGATCGGCCGCGCGGCGCGCAACGTGAACGGCAAGGCGATTCTCTACGGCGACCGCATCACCGACTCGATGCGCAAGGCCATCGACGAAACCGAGCGCCGCCGCGCCAAGCAGATGGCCTTCAACGAGGAGCACGGCATCGTGCCGCGCGGCGTGGTCAAGCGCATCAAGGACATCATCGACGGCGTCTACAACGTGGACGAGGCGCGCGCCGAGCTGCGCGAGGAGCAGGAGCGCGCGAAGTTCGAGGACATGTCCGAGAAGCAGATCGCCAAGGAAATCAAGAAGCTCGAAAAGCAGATGATGGACTACGCGAAGAACCTCGAATTCGAGAAGGCCGCGCAGACGCGCGACCAACTGGCCGTGCTGCGCCGGCGCGTGTTCGGCGCGAACGTGGACGACCATCCGGCGTGATCGCGATGCGTGCGAAAGCCGGGGGCGCGTGGTGTTTCGAGGCGCGCCTTATGTTTGGCTTTCGCCGGTCGCGGCACTTTTTAGTGCACGATCCTGCGATTCGCTTTCGCCTCGATAAAACCCGAAAATAGAATCGGAAGAAGCCGTAAGCTTCCGTTAACATAACGCTGCTAAAACCCTGTGGGGATAGGGTTTTCTGGCTTTCACAAATTGTTCCGCACTGTCTTAGGTGTTAAACTCCGCCATTATTGAGAATTGTTCGCATTAACGTTTTCAGGTTGATGCGCGTTGTCGGTTCGGTGGTATCACTCATAAAAAAATCAGGAGTTTCGATGCGGATCCAATCTTTCGTGCGCGGCACCGTCGTCATGGCGGCCGCAGCGGCGGCGTTCTCGGCCCAGGCGGCTGAATACCCGATCGGCAAGCAGGTCATCCAGGGCGGCATGGAAATCGGCGCGGTCTATCTGCAGCCGATCACCATGGAGCCGGAAGGCATGATGCGCAAGGCGTCGGACTCGGATATCCACCTGGAGTCGGACATCCACGCGGTCAAGAACAACCCGACCGGTTTCGCCGAAGGCGACTGGATGCCGTATCTGCAGGTCCACTACGAACTCTCGAAGCCGGGTTCGAGCTATGTGCAGAAGGGCGACCTGATGCCGATGGTCGCCAACGACGGTCCGCACTACGGCGACAACGTCAAGCTCGCCGGTCCCGGCAAGTACCATCTGAAGCTGATCGTCGAGGCGCCGATGCAGACGGGCCACATGGCGTTCGGCCGTCACGTCGACAAGGAAACCGGCGTGGGCGCGTGGTTCAAGCCCATCACGATCGAATACGATTTCCCGTTCGCGGGCATCGGCAAGAAGGGCGGTTACTAAATCCGCATGCGGCCCGCGCGCGCCAGACGCCGCGCGGGCCGCGTCGCGATGCATCCAGCAGGACCCCGAGTCGCGCGCAGCGAATGCGCGCCGCACACGAAGGAGCAGGTAAGACTGATGACTGGAATTCGCAAGTTTGCGGCGCTCGCGCTCAGCGCGTCTTTTGCAGCGTCGCTGGCGGGCGTGGCCACGGTGGCGCACGCCGAGGATCTGCCGACGTTCAAGCTCGAAATGACCGACGGCAAGCTGAATCCCGCGCGCATCGAAGTGCCGGCGGGCAAGCGCATCAAGATCGAGGTGCGTAACACGGGCAAGGGCGCGGCCGAGTTCGAAAGCGTCCAGCTGCGCAAGGAAAAAGTGCTGGCGCCGGGCGCGGATTCGTTCGTCGTGATCGCGCCGCTCGATCCGGGCGAGTACAAGTTTTTCGACGATTTCCATCAGCAGGCGCAGGGCGTGATCGTCGCGAAGTAAGGCGAGCGTCGGGTTCCGACAAGGGCGGCGATCGTCGCGAAGTGAAGAACGTGGCCGGCGCATGAGCCGGCGGCAGGAGGTAAGGAATGGGTCAGGTATTGTTCATCGTCTGGCGCGAGAGCGTGGAAGCGCTGCTCGTGGTCGGCATTCTGTATGCGTGGCTGAAGAACGGCGACGCCGACGCGCGCCGAGGCCTGCCGTATCTGTGGGCCGGCGTGGGTCTGGGCATTCTCGCGGCGATCGCGCTGGGCGCGGCGCTCGTGGGCTTCACCGAAGTGCTCTCGGGCGACGCCCAGGATTACTTCCAGACCGGCATGGTGCTGGTCGCCTGCGTGCTGATCGTGCAGATGGTGCTGTGGATGAAGCAGCACGGCCGCACGCTCAAGCGCGAGATGGAAGAGTCGCTGGAGAAAAGCACGCGCGACGCGAACTGGTGGGGCATCACGGTGCTGGTCGCGCTCGCCATCGCGCGTGAAGGCAGCGAAACGGTGATCTTCCTGTACGGCCTCGGCTTCGGCCAGTCGGGTCACGTCGATCTGAGCCAGTATGTCGCCGTGCTGCTCGGCCTCGGCCTCGCGTTCCTGACGTTCTACATCCTGCAACTGGGCGGCAAGTACTTCTCGTGGCGCTACTTCTTCCGCGTCACCGAGATCATGCTGCTGTTCCTCGGCGCGGGCCTGTTCCAGACGGGCGTCGACAAGCTGATCGACAAGGAAATCCTGCCGACCATCGTCGACCAGGTGTGGAATTCGTCGGCGATCCTCGACGATTCGAGCACCTTCGGGTCGCTCGTCGCGACGCTCACGGGTTATCGTGCGCATCCGGCGCTGATGAACCTGATCGCCTACGCGGCTTACTGGCTGGTGGTGTGGTTCCTCGCGCGCCGCGCGAGCGGACGTCACGCCGCCGTGACCAAAAGGAAGGCAGCATGAGTTGTGCATCGGCCCCGCCGCTTCAGAAGCGGGGCAAGCTGGCCCAGGCGGGCCAATGGATGCAACGGCACAGTGCGGTGATCCGCGCTGTGCAGTGGGTCGTCGTCGCCGTTTATGCGTTCCTGATTCTCGTGCCCGCGGTCATCCCGCTGCCCGACGACACGGCGCACCTCTGGAACAACCTCACGCTCGCGGCGCAGTTCGTGTTCTGGGGCATCTGGTGGCCGTTCGTGCTGCTCTCGATGGTGATGCTCGGGCGCGTCTGGTGCGGCGTGCTGTGCCCCGAAGGCGCGCTCACCGAGTTCGCCAGCAAGTTCGGGCGCGGCTGGGCGATCCCGCGCTGGATGCGCTGGGGCGGCTGGCCGTTCGTGGCCTTCGGCCTGACCACCATCTACGGCCAGATGGTCAGCGTCTACCAGTACCCGAAAGCGGTGTTGCTGGTGCTGGGCGGATCGACGCTCGGCGCCATGATTATCGGATTCCTGTACGGACGCGAGAAACGCGTCTGGTGCAAATACCTCTGCCCCGTGAACGGGGTTTTTGCGCTTCTGGCGCGCCTCGCGCCGTTCCGCTTCAAGGTCGACGAAGACGCCTGGCGCAACTCGTACACGCACGGCGAGCACGGCGGGCAGCGCGTGATTCCCGTGAACTGCGCGCCGCTCGTGCCCCTGCGCAACATGAAGGGCGCCGCGCAGTGCCATATGTGCGGACGCTGCAGCGGCCACCGCGACGCCATCGCGCTGACGTGGCGCTCGCCCGCGGAAGAAGTGGTCGAACTCGGCGACAGCCAGGCCAGCGGCTGGGACACGGCGCTGATTCTCTACGGCCTGCTCGGCATCGCGATTGGCGCGTTCCACTGGACCGGCTCGCCGTGGTTCATCGACATCAAGCAGTGGCTCGCGGGCTGGCTCATCGACCGCGACATCACCTGGCCGCTCGAAACGAATGCGCCGTGGTTCCTGCTCACGCACTATCCGGCGCAGAACGACGTGTTCTCGTGGCTCGACGGCACCATGATCGTCGGCTACATCATGACGACGGGGCTGATCTACGGCACGGTGCTGTTCGCGATTCTCGCGGCGTCGAGCGCGATGCTCGGCCGCTTCGAGATGCGCCGCCTGCATCATCTCGCGCAGTCGCTGATTCCGCTCGCGGGCGCGGGCGTGTTCCTCGGCCTGTCGGCTACGACGCTCTCGCTGCTGCGCGCCGAGCACGTGCCGCTCGACTGGGCGACCGAGGTGCGGATCGGCATTCTCGTCATCACGAATCTGTGGAGCGCGTGGCTCGCGTGGCGCGTGACGGGCCGCTACAGCACGCGTTTCTGGCAGCGCGGACTCGCCTTCGTGGGCTTCGCGCTCGCGCTCGCGGTGGTCGACAGTGCGTGGTGGCTGATGTTCTGGGGCTGGACGCGCTGATCGTCGTTCACGGATCGTTCACTAAGCGCTTCATCGCGAGCGGCCGCTATATGCGGGATCAGCGTGTCGCGGCGCGCCGCCGGATGTTAATCTCAAAAACCGGGTTGGCCCTTGCCACCCGGTTTTTGACTTTTCGGAGAGACGTATGCGAACGCGAGCAGTTCTGACCGAAGAAGATGTGACGAAGGTGGCCGACGCGGCCGCCGCGCACGCCCGTGCGAACGAGTGGAACGTGACGATCGCGATCGTCGACGACGGCGGGCATCTGCTGTTCTTGCGCCGCCTCGACGGCGCGCCGCCGATCAGCGCGGAGATGGCGCCCGGCAAGGCGCGCACGGCGGCGCTCGGACGCCGCGAAAGCCGGCTCTACGAGGAGGCGATCCGCCAGGGCCGCACGGCGTTCCTGAGCGCGCCGATGACGGCGATGCTGGAGGGCGGGGTGCCGATCGTCGTGAACGGCGATGTGATCGGCGCGGTGGGCGTGTCGGGCGTGAAGTCCGATCAGGATGCGGAGATCGCGCGCGCCGGTATCGCGGCGCTCGGCATCGAATAGGTTCGGTCGTCTTACGTCCGAATACGCTTAGGGATGCTCATCGATTGCCTGGAGTGATCCGGCAATCCCGAGCAAACCGCCAGGGTTTACGCGCGGCGACGCGGAGCTGTGGTTATAATCGCGGCTCACGCATCGCTGCTGTATCGAGCAGCACAGTCGAACAAGACGGCGAGCGTTGGCTGCCATCCCCAGGCGGCACAAAAAAATACCCCATAGAATGACAAACGCCGCGGACATTGCCGCGGCGCTCGCCTCGGGCGGGCACGCTTCGCGCGCCGCTCCGTCATCACAGGTGAGAACAAAAAAATGGCTTGGCTTGCTGTGACGGCTGGCTTGAAGGATGTCTGCACGAAGGGGTCTAGATCTCGCGTGCAAGCCGTCGTTGCTGGCTACTGCCCAACGCCTCTCGATGGAGGCGGTCCCCACAATACTCGGTACTACAACAAACTCGTCTGCCTCACTTGGTGAGAATCAGCTTGCCCAGACGCGTGGCGCGCAGCTGATACGTCTCGCCGTTGTGCAGGATGCTCACATGGCTGCGGCCTTGCAACAGGGCCGTGCTGTCGAGCGTCCGCTCGCTGCTGGCGGGTGCTGCCGTGCTGGCGGTGTCGGCGCTCTTGCGGGCGGCAGCGGCGACGGTGACGGGTTTCGCGGGTCGCGAGCCAGTCAGCGCGGAACCGTTGCGGCGCAGGCTGAGTGTCGATGAGCGGTTGAATTCAGTCATGAACGTGACGTCTTGTGCGTGTCTCGATTCGATGGATGAATTCTAAATGATAATCGTTCCTATTTTCAACTGCGATAAATTCATCGGATTCGTGTGTCGATAGCTTTATGCGTGTCGCGTGAAAAATGGCTTACAAATCAAGCCTGACGCGACCCGGCACAAGCTCGGCACGCGCGCGGTTTTACCCGCGCGCGTGCCTCCAAACCTCAATGCAGCGGCGCGTCCAGCTCGCCGGGCATGCCCTGCACGTACTGGCGGATCAGCCGCACGGTGTCGATATCCGACTCGCGATACGCCGACTTCACGATCTCCGAGGTCTGACGATCGTCTTCGTTCTCGGCGGTCGGCAGAGTGGTGCGGTACTCGAAGCGCAGGAACAGCTGCGCCTCCTCCGGTTCCTCGATCGTCATCGTCAGCGAGCCGCCGACGTGCTCGGCGGTCGGCAGGATGTCGTAGCGCACGCTCTCGTTGAGCGTGAACGTCACGCGGTCGCGCACCGTGGCCTGGCCGTAATGCAGCTCGCGCTCCATGGTGTTCGCCTCGTGAGAGAGGATCGTGCAGCCGTCGAGGCCGATCACGAACAGCTGCGGCTGCTCGGCGCGCAGCACGAGGCCTTCCCAGAGCTGTTCGCGCGTCATGGGCAGGACGAGCGGGTTCTGCGGGTCGTTGATCTGGATAAGGTGTTCGAAATTCAAGGCAACGTCCTGTGTGTCTATGTCCGTGCGCCGGGCGCGCCGCCTTCAGGCGACGACGAGGCCCGAGCGGATCGTGATCGTATTCGTGAGCACTTTATGTACCGGGCACGCGTTCGCGATCTGCAGGAGGCGCTCGCGCTGGTCCTCCGAGAGATTGCCTTCGAGCGCGATCTGGCGGTCGATCGTGGTGCCCGCACTGCCGGTTTCCATCGAGAGCTTCACGCGCACGCCGTCGAGCGGCCATTCCTTGCGCTGCGCATACATCTTCAGCGTGATCGACGTGCAGGCGCCCAGGCTCGATAGCAGCAGCGAGAAGGGCGTGGGCCCGCGGTCGCCGCCGCCGAGCGAGGCCGGTTCGTCGGCGATCCAGGTGTGGGTGCCGTCGTCGAACTGGACTTGGTAGTTGGTCGAGCCGATGTGTGCGGTGACTACGGAATCGCTCATGCGCTTCTCGCTAACGGAACAGTTGAACGGAGAGTGGCCGCGGCGCCCGCGATGCAGCGGGCGGGGTGCGGCCAGTGAACGCTTATTGTGACAAAAAGCGGCGCTACGCGCCGCTGGGGGCTTTCGCCCCCCGTCCCCCGGGTGCTTTCGTCTCCCGTCTCCCAAGTGCTTCCCCCCCCTTTGGGGGGGCTAGGGGGGGCTCAGTGCGTAATACGACCCATACGACCAGCCTGATAGTCAAGCACCGCCTGGCGGATCTCGTTTTCCGTGTTCATCACGAACGGGCCGTAGCGCACCACCGGCTCGTTGAGCGGCAGGCCGCCGATCAGCAGCACTTCGACCGGCGCCGTCGCGTCGGCGGGCGCGGCGATCGCCACCGTTTCGCCGTCACCGGCGAAAGCCACCATGTTCTGCGCGTCGATCGCCTCGGCGTGATCGCCATACAGCGCCTTGCCCGCGAGACCGTAAGCGAACACGTTCCACGCGTGCGGCACCGGCTGCTCGACGCGCGCGCCGGGCGCGAGCGTGAAGTGCAGATAGAGGATCGGCGTGCGCGTCTCGATCGCCGCCTGCGCGCCGAGCGATTCGCCCGCGATCACCTTGACCGTGGCCTTGCCGTCCGCCGAGCGTCCCTGCGGAATGCTCGCGTGCGGCATCTCCTGATAGCGCGGCGCGATCATCTTGTCGCGCGCAGGCAGGTTCACCCACAGCTGAAGGCCGTGCATGCGGCCGCCCGTGCGCGTGAACTCGGGGTCGGGCATCTCGCTGTGGATCACGCCCGCGCCCGCCGTCATCCATTGCACGTCGCCGGGGTTCAGCGTGCCCGACTGGCCCGACGAATCCTTATGGCCGAAGCGGCCCGCGAGCATGTAGGTGACCGTCTCGAAGCCGCGATGCGGATGATCGGGCGCGCCCTTGGCGGCGCCGGGCGCGTAGTCGGTCGGGCCCATTTCGTCGAGCAGCAGAAACGGGTCGAAATCCATCAACTGACGGGTGGGGAACGGGCGGTGGACGATGAATCCTCCGCCCTCGGTGGTGCGAACAGCAGGAAAGACGCGTTCGATCGAGCGGATGGCCGGCATGGATATCACCTCGGAAAAATGGGAATTGCGCGATATGCGAAACAAACCGCTATTATAGGTAGCCGATTTGGCCTGTTTGACCGCCTGATCGCAATGGATTGTCCCATCGCTGGAACGACGACATGAAAATCGATTCGCACAACCTGAACGACCTGATGTACTTCTCGCAGGTGGTGGAGCACGGCGGATTCTCGGCGGCCGAACGGGTGCTCGGCATCTCGAAGTCGCGGCTGTCGCGGCGCGTGAGCGAGCTGGAGTCGTCGCTCGGCGTGCGTCTGTTGCAACGCTCCACACGCAAGCTTGCGCTCACCGAGGCGGGCGAGCTGTTCTACCAGCACTGCCGCGCCATGCTCGCCGAGGCGCAGGCCGCCGTGAACGTGGTGCAGTCGCTGCGTTCCTCGCCGCGCGGCACGGTGCGCGTGAGCGTGCCGGTCACGCTGTCGCAGACCATCTTTTCGCAGATCATCCCCGAATTCATGCATCGCTATCCCGAAGTGCGGGTGGTGATGCGCGTGACGAATCGCGTGATCGACCTGTTCGAGGACTCCGTCGATATCGCTTTGCGCGTGCGCTCGGAGCCGCCGCAGAACGCCAATATCGTCGTGCGTCCGCTGTGGCGCACCGAGCAGATGCTGGTGGGCGCGCCGAGCCTGCTCGCGCAGAACGCGCCGCCGCTCACGCCCGACGATCTGTCCCGCTTCGAGACGCTCGACACGCCCACGGGCGACGGCCGCCACGTCTTTCAGCTGATCGCGCCGGACGGTACGCGCCACGCGCATGAACACGAGCCGCGCCTCATCAGCGCCGACCTCACGACGATCCGCGAGGCTGCGTTGCAGGGCCTCGGTATCGCCGCGATGCCGGAGATGATGTACGGCGCCGCGCTGCGCTCGGGCAAGCTTTCGCCGGTGATGCCGGGCTGGACGCTGCCGGTGCCGCAACTCTATGCGGTATTCCTCTCGCGTCAGGGCATGGTGCCCGCTGTGCGCGCGTTCGTCGATTACCTCGTCGAAGTGCTCGACGCCGACAAGGGTCTTCAGCAGGAATGTCCGCTTCGCAGCGAGATCGCCGCGCTTGCCGCACAGAACCAGGCTGGGCAGGGCAATCAGGGACCCAGTAGTTCGCTTTCGACGGGCGGCCGGCCGCGCACGAAGTCGCCGAGCAATATCGAAACGGCTTGAGTCGAAACGGCTTGAGTCGCGTTGCGGTTCAACGCGTTCGAAGCTTTGCGAACATCCGCGCGCGTGTCACGTCTTTGCCTTTTGGCATTTAAGCGCGGCCGGCAATCGTTACTTTCAATGGCCGAACTATTGAACGTGTGCGGCGGGAGGCATATATTGAAGCCGTCTCGCCAAGCACCGGTCTTGAGCGGGATTAGATGGCCGCTATCATAGTGGGCCTTCAGGGCTGAAAGCGCAGTCCGTGTCGACCACGGCAGTCGCATGTGCCGATGTGAACCGATCGATTGTCGGGGAGTGTCGCCACCGCCCGAATGCGCTGCGTGCGCACGAAAAAAGGCCTTCATCTGACGATGAAGGCCTTTTACTTTTGGGCCCTGAAAACAAGGCCTGAAAACAAAAACGCGCGGCGATGAGCGCCGCGCGTTTTATCCCGCGTTTGACGTGCGGATCAACGCATCAGTGATGCGCCGGATCGGTCACGAAACCGAGCTTCGTCAGACCGCCGCTCTGCGCGGCCGACATCACCTGGGCAACCTTTTCGTATTGCACCTTGCGGTCGGCGTTCAGATGCAGTTCGGGCTGCGGCTGCTGCTGCGCGGCCGCCGCGATCTTCGCCGTGAGCTGATCGTCGTTGACGGCGTCGCCGTCCCACAGCACCGTGCCGTCCGCTTCGATCGATACGTTGATCTGCGCGGGCTTGCTGTCTTCCTTCACGCTGCTCGCGTGCGGCAGGTCGATCTTCACGGCGTGGCGGATCACGGGGAT
This sequence comes from Paraburkholderia tropica, assembly GCF_914484835.1. GTDB lineage: Bacteria > Pseudomonadota > Gammaproteobacteria > Burkholderiales > Burkholderiaceae > Paraburkholderia > Paraburkholderia tropica_A. The sequence goes on along the minus strand of NZ_CAJZAR010000102.1, from coordinate 23,609 downwards.
CGTCACCATGAAAACAATCAGCAGAACCAGCATGACGTCGACGAGCGGCGTCATGTTGATCTCGTTCATCAGGCCATCGTCGTCGTCGCTGGCAAAGGGGCTCATCGCCATGTTTGCTGCCTCCGCGAATTAGTGGCTGCGTGCGGCGACGCGCAGGTTGCCGTTCTTCGCCGTGGTCGACGACAGACGCGCGCCCGTCACGAAGAACGCGTGCAGGCCGTGCGCGAAGCGGTTGAGCTTCGTCACGATCGACTTGTTGGCGCGCGTGAGCGCGTTGTAGCCGAGCACCGCCGGAATCGCCACGAACAGGCCGAACGCCGTCATGATGAGCGCTTCGCCGACCGGACCCGCGACCGCGTCGATCGAGGTCTGGCCCGTCGCGCCGATCGAGAGCAGGGCGTGATAGATGCCCCACACCGTGCCGAACAGGCCGACGAACGGCGCCGTGCTGCCGATCGAGGCCAGAATCGCGAGACCGCTTTGCATCTTCGCGACCGACTCGTCCATCGTGTCCTTCAGGCAGCGCGTGACCCAGTCCGACACGTCCATGCGGTCGTGCAGATGCGGCTGCGTCTGGTGATGGTGATCGGCGGCTTCCTGGCCCGACAGCGCGAGCGCGAGGAACGGATTGTCCTCAGGCGTGCCGGTGCCGAGCTTCTTGACGCCGTCGGCGAGGTCGTCCGAGTGCCAGAACTGCTGTTCGGCGTTCTTCGTGAGGCGCTTGAGGCGCGCGACGTTCCAGCCCTTGATGACGATCACGCACCACGACAGCACCGACATGATCAACAGCGCGAGCGCGATGCCGCGTGTGACGAAATCCCCTTGCGCCCAAACGTGGGCGATACCGTAGCTCTGCATGCTTTTTTCCTTGATTCGATGCGTTAAACGTTGTGATTCTCATTCAGACGGATGGCGCTGCCGTTACACCGGGCGTCGTCAATCGTCGAGGGTGAAACCGAAAGGCTGCGTGTAGGCGGCGCGCACGGGCTGGCCGTCCTCCAGGTACGGCTTGCACGAGCTGTCGCGCATCGCGCCCATCGCGGCGTCGTCGAGACGGCTGTAGCCGCTGCTCTTCTTCAGCTCGATATTCTCGATCTTTCCGGTCAGGCCCACCACGAAGTGGACATAGGCGGTGCCGGTTTCGCCGCGGCGGCGCGACAGCGTCGGGTAGTCGGGCTTGACGATGTTGCACTCCAGGTGCGACACGTTCTTAGGCGCCGTCAGGGCCATGGTCGGCTTGCCGACCGCGGGTGCGGCCTGGGCGGCCGGAGCCGGCGGCGTGGGCGCGGGCGGAGCCGGCTGCGACGGAGCGGGCGTTTCCACGACGTGCTGCGAAGGCGCGTCCGCGACCGGCAGCGGCGGGGTGGGCGTGGGTTTCGGCTTGGGCTGGACCTTGGGCTTTTCGTGCTTGACCGGCACCGGCTTGGGCGGTGGCGGCGTGGGCGTGGACTGGATCGCGGCGGGCGCGGCGACCGGTTCGGGCTTGAGCAGCTCGGCCGTGATCGTCTGCGATTCGAGGGCGACCGGCGTGACGGCGTCGCGTTTCATGAGCACGACGGCGATGAGCGCGGCGTGGAGCGCGATGACGATCGCGCTCGCCGTCACGACTCGGCGGTTCGTGCGGACGGCGGGAAACGAGAACGCGCTAGCGGTGGTTTGGGTAGCCTGCATATTAGCGTTGCCGCCCGGATAACGACGGCGCGCAGGCTGGGCAACGCGTCGCTACAGGCAGCTTTATGGGCGAAAAATCAACAGCGAGATGCACACGGTGGTCACGAATCCGATCAGCAATTCCATAGCGGGCATCCTCCGGGAAAAAGGAAACAGGCGCTAGCTGGCTGGTCAAGAAACTGGCTTGCTGTCGGCGGTAAAGCGCTCGGCTAGCGAGCGGTGAAGCACGGCGCGCGGGAGCTGCGAACGCGCGCCGGAAACTCGGTGCAAGCGCCGGTTCAGGCCGCCTTGCGCTCGTAGAACGTCATCGGCACCACGTGCGGGACGACGGCCACTTGCGGGCGGGTCACGCCGCAGCGGCTCGCACAGACGCCGCTTTGCGCCATCACGTCGCGAACGGATTCTTCGCACTTGCCGCAGCAGGTCGCGACGCCAAGCTCGAACTGCAGCTCGTCGAAAGAGTCCATGCCCTCGGCGATCGAGGCACGAATCGTCCGGTCGGAGACGGACTTGCACACGCAGACAATCATGATGGAGCGCAATAGAGAGAGTTAATGCGAATTATTATCATTATGTTTGGACCATTTGGCAAGCATGCGCAGGGAATTTTTGTAACGAAACTCGGGGCTTAGCAGAGAAATTGCTGTTTGAGATCAAGGGGTGGGATCGGGGCGGGGTGCGGCGAATCGGGGCGCGATGTGGGCCGCCGAGAGGGCCGATAGCGTGAAAGCCCCGCTGGGTGGGCGTCGCGGGATGGGGACGTGAGCGCCGATCGAGCGCGTGCGCAGAGACGGGCTGCGAGAAAAAGGGGCGCGAGCGGCGTGGCGCGAGCGGCGAAAAATCGCCGAGCGACCCTGACGCCGATGGGGAGATTAGAGCGAGGCGAGTTCGCGCGTGCGGCGCGACGGAATGCTCACGCGTTCCACCTGCGCCTCGATGCCGAGCAGTGCCGCCGCGAGCGTGCGCAGATGCGCGCCGTCACTGGTCGAGCAAAAGCGCGCCTCGGGGCTTTCGGAACCGGATGCCAGCGCGTCGGCGCGCAGGCCGTGCTGATCGAGCACGCGTTCGAGCTGACGCGCGATGGCGACGCTCGTATCAACGAGCGTCATGCGTTCGCCGACGATCGAGCGGATCGCGGCATCGAGAAATGGGTAGTGCGTGCAGCCGAGCACGAGCGTATCCGCGCCCGCATCGAGCATGGGCTCGACATAGCCGCGCAGCAGTTGCACCAGATCGGGCGAGTCGACGTCGCAACGCTCGACTGCTTCCACCAGACCGTGGCCCGGCTGGCTCAGCACGCGCAGATCGGCGGCATGGCGTTCGATCAGCGCCTGGAAACGCGCGCTGCGCAAGGTGACCTGCGTGGCGAGCACGCCCGCGACGCGCGAGCGCGACAGCAGCGCGGCGGGCTTGATGCCCGGCTCGACGCCCACGAGCGGAATCGGCAGGCGCGCGCGCACGAATTCGATGGATTGCGCCGTGGCTGTGTTGCAGGCCACCACGAGTGCCTTGGCTCCCTGCGCCACCAGCCATTCGCCGATCGCGAGCGTGCGGTCGGCGATGAAGTCGTCGTCGCGCTGGCCGTAGGGCGCATAGCGCGAGTCGGCCACATAGACGAGCCGTTCGGCGGGGAGCAGCGCGCGCACGGCGCGCAGCACCGAGAGGCCGCCCAGACCGGAATCGAAGATGCCGATGGGCGCGGCGCGAGTGGAAGCCGGAAGGTTCAAGTGCGTCGGGAAAGCGGAAAAGAATCAGGGCTCGCGGACGGCGTGACTATATAGAGAAGCCACGCCGCGCTCGGGGCCGCACCCGCAATCGCTGCGGATGCGCCGCGTGAGCCCGGGCGATCAGGATTCTACCGAACCCATCATCGTTTGCTGATAGTTCTGGAGGCCGACTTTGTCGATCAGGTCGATCTGCGTTTCGAGCCAGTCGATATGTTCTTCAGTGTCGTCGAGAATCTTCGTAAAGATTTCACGCGAAATAAAGTCACGCACCGATTCGCAATAAGCGATGGCTTCCTTACACGTGGATTGCGAAATCTGTTCGAGCTTCAGATCGCATTCGAGGATTTCCTTGGTCTCTTCGCCGATCAGCAGCTTATGCAGATCCTGGAGATTAGGCAGGCCGTCGAGCATGAAAATGCGTTCGATAAGCCAGTCGGCGTGCTTCATTTCGCCGATCGATTCGTCATATTCATGCTTGCCAAGTTTCTCGAGCCCCCAGTGCTTGTACATGCGCGCATGCAGAAAATACTGGTTGATCGCGGTAAGCTCATTCTTGAGTTGCGCGTTCAAATACTCGATGACTTTTTTGTCGCCTTGCATGATCTTTCCTTCCTTGTGGGGCGTGGGTTTTCAAACACTGGTTCGAACAATAAACGCTCAATACGCAAATGCCAAGGCCGAATCCCGGCTGAAATCAAACACTTGCACGTGCTGAGAATTAATCTCGTTACGTTTTGCGTTTTCCAAAACAAAAACCGGGGCGTAAGCCCCGGTTTTTAGATTTCGGTGTGAAACCGAATCATACACATCATGCGGTCGCGACGGGGATTTTCCCGATCTTCGCCTGCCACTCCGCCGGGCCGGTCTTGTGAACCGAGGTACCCGACGAATCGACGGCGACCGTCACCGGCATGTCGAACACGTCGAATTCGTAGATGGCTTCCATGCCGAGGTCTTCGAACGCGACGACCTTCGAGCCGCGGATCGCCTTCGACACGAGGTAGGCGGCGCCGCCCACGGCCATCAGGTACGCAGCCTTGTGCTTCTGGATCGCCTCGATCGCGACCGGACCGCGCTCGGCCTTGCCCACCATCGAGATGAGGCCCGTTTGCGAGAGCATCAGTTCGGTGAACTTGTCCATGCGCGTGGCCGTCGTGGGACCTGCCGGGCCGACGACTTCGTCGCGCACCGGATCGACCGGGCCGACGTAGTAGATCACGCGGTTCTTGAAATCGACCGGCAGCTTTTCGCCCTTGGCGAGCATGTCGGCGATGCGCTTGTGCGCCGCGTCGCGGCCCGTGAGCATCTTGCCCGACAGCAGCAGCGTCTGGCCCGGCGTCCACGAAGCCACTTCTTCCGGCGTGAGCGTGTTCAGGTCGACGCGCTTGCTGGTTTCCGTGTTCGGTTCCCAGTTGACCTTCGGCCATGCGTCGAGCGAGGGCGCTTCGAGCTTCGCGGGACCCGAGCCGTCGAGCACGAAGTGCGCGTGGCGCGTGGCGGCGCAGTTCGGGATCATCGCGACCGGCTTCGAGGCCGCGTGCGTCGGTGCAGCGTGAATCTTCACGTCGAGCACGGTGGCGAGACCGCCCAGACCCTGCGCGCCGATGCCGAGCGCGTTGACCTTTTCGTGCAGTTCGACGCGCAGTTCTTCGATCCAGTCCTTCGGACCGCGCTTGATGATGTCCTGAATGTCGATGGACTCCATCAGCGATTCCTTCGCCATCAGCATCGCCTTTTCAGCGGTGCCGCCGATGCCGATGCCGAGCATGCCCGGCGGGCACCAGCCCGCGCCCATCGTCGGCACGGTCTTGAGCACCCAGTCGACGATCGAGTCGGACGGGTTGAGCATGACGAACTTCGACTTGTTCTCCGAGCCGCCGCCCTTGGCCGCGACCTGCACGTCGACCTTGTCGCCCGGCACGATCTCGTAGTGGATCACGGCCGGCGTGTTGTCCTTCGTGTTCTTGCGGCCGCCTTCGGGCGGCGACACGATCGACGCGCGCAGCACGTTGTCCGGGTTCAGGTAACCGCGGCGCACGCCTTCGTTGATCATGTCGGTGACGCCCATCGTCGCGCCATCCCAGCGCACGTCCATGCCGACCTTCACGAAGATCGTGACGATGCCGGTGTCCTGGCAGATCGGGCGGCGGCCTTCGGCGCACATGCGGCTGTTGGTGAGGATCTGCGCGATCGCGTCCTTCGCTGCCGGGCTCTCTTCGAGCTCGTAGGCGCGGCCGAGCGCTTCGATGTAATCCTGCGGATGGTAGTAGCTGATGTACTGGAGCGAATCCGCGATGCTCTGGATCAGGTCTTCCTGCTTGATGACGGTCATGGCTAGCTTCTGTGGGGACAGGGGTGTTTCGAATTGTGGCCGGTGCGCCGGTATTACTCCGACGTCGCCGTTTCGCGCACGACACGCTCCGGCACCGGATGGCGCGCGGCGAGGTCGTGGTAATGCTCGGGATGCGTGTGCGTCGTGATGCGGTCGATCCAGGCCATCACGAGCGCGGAGAGCAGGAAGGCGACGTGAATCGCCACCTGCCAGATCACGGTGCGCTCGGAAACGGCATCAGGATTGATGAAGGTTTTCAGCAGATGAATCGACGAAATGCTGATGAGCGCCATCGCGAGCTTCACCTTGAGCACGCCGGCGTTCACATGGTCGAGCCATTCGGGTTCATCGGGGTGGCCTTCGAGGCCCATGCGCGAGACGAAAGTCTCGTAGCCGCCGACGATCACCATGATGAGCAGATTCGAAATCATCACCACGTCGATCAGGCCGAGCACGGCGAGCATGATGCTCGTCTCGTCGAGCGACGTCGCGTGGCTGACGAGATGCCACACTTCCTTGAGGAACAGCACGCAATAGACGATCTGCCCGACGATCAGGCCGAGGTACAGCGGCACCTGCAGCCAGCGGCTCATGAAGATGATGCTGGGCAGCAGCGGCATGCGATGGCGGGACGGCGGCTGGGGACGAGCGGCTGACATGTGCGTTGTGGGTCGCGATGATCGTGGGAACCGGACGAAACGCCCGCAGCAGGCGCAACGGACGGTTCTGACGATTCGGGCAGGGCCGCGACGGCGCGCGCCGCGCGCGCTGGCACGTATTTCACGTTCGCGCGCTGCGCCGCAATGCCGCAGGGGCCGGGCGGGCGCTATTGTAACGCGTCGGCGGCGCGCGTCGCCGGGATGCGGGCAGACAAACTTTCAGGGCGCTTACGCCAGGACAGGGCCGAGGCGATTCAAACGCCGCCAGGCAAGGCGCTGCGGCAGGGCCAATCCAGCACGCCAATTCAGCGCACCGCTTTCAGTCCACCGGCTCAGGACGCCACGGGCGGCAGCCGCTTCGTCTTGACGCTCGCGAGCGCGATGCCCGCGATCACGCAGGCGAGCGCGACGCCGTGCGCGGGCGTCGGCCGCTCGCCGAGGAAGGCCATGCCGTAGAGCGCGGCGGCCACGGGCAGCACTGCCGTGAACACGCCCGCGATGCTGCCGGGCACGTGACGGATGCCCATCATCCAGAGCACGAACGAGAACACGCTCGCCGAGAGCCCGTACCAGATCACGAGGCCCCAGACGCCCGCGGGCACGCTCGCGTAGTCGAACGAGAACGCGCCGGCCAGCCCCACGGGCAGCATCAGAAAGAAGCCGAACAGATGCGTGTACGCGCAGATCTCGAGCGGCGCGAGCGTCTGCGTGAGACGGCGCGAGAGGATCACGTAGAGCGATTCGCAGCAGACCGCGCCGAGCACCATCAGATTGCCCGCGAACGAGCCGGGATTGTGCGCGTCGGCGTCCGCGTGCGCGAGATTGACCACGGCGATGCCCGCGATGGCGAGCACGATCGACGCGAAGGCGCGCGCGTCGGGACGCTCGCGCAGGAACAGCCACGCGAACAGCGCGACCACGGCCGGAATCGTGCTCGTGATGACGCCCGCGGCGACGGCGCTCGTGCGATGCACGCCGCCGAGCATCAGCAGCGTAAACCCGAATGTACCGAAGAGGGCCTGAAGGAACAGATTGATCCATTCGTCGCGCTTCACGCGGCGCATGCGCGCGAGGCGCAGCAGGGGCCAGAGCACGGCGAGCGCGATCACGAAGCGCAGCAGCGCGAACAGCGGAACAGGCAAATAGGCGACGATCGACTTGCCGATGCCGACGTTACTGCCGACCAGCAGCATGGCGGCGACGAGAAAAAATGAATGGCGGTTCAAGCTGGAATCCGGGCGCAGAGATCAGTTAGCATTCTAAATGCCCGCTTAATGCCTCGCCAGGGTGGCCGGTGAAGGCAGCGAGGTGTGCCACAAGGCGATGCGGCGCGCGACGCCTTGGGGCAAACCCCTGCGACGCGCAGGGCCGCACGTAAGTAGCGGGTAAGTTGCCACGCTTAACCTTTGAACGCATGGGCCTCGCGCGCGGGTCCGTGCAAACCGCCGGCTGCGAAGTTCGTGCGCGCTTCACGCGCCCCGGCTTCGCCGCTTCGAGCGGTGGTAAACAACGCGCCGCCGCGCGTCCAGGCTTGCCTGGATCGCAGCGCGGCGGCACATGGAGACGGCGCGCGCAGGCATCGAAGATGCTGGGCGCGTCCACGAGTTTGACGTTTCATCTTCACCAAGGGGTTGTCGATGTCTGCGATTGAATCGGTTCTTCAGGAACATCGTGTGTTTGCGCCGTCCGCGCAAACGGTGGCGGACGCTACGGTGTCCGGCATGGAGGCTTACAAGGCGCTGTGCGCCGAAGCCGAACGCGATTACGAGGGTTTCTGGGCGCGCCTCGCGCGCGAAACGCTGACCTGGCAAAAGCCCTTCACGAAGGTGCTCGACGAGTCGAAGGCGCCGTTCTACACCTGGTTCGAGGACGGCGAACTCAACGCCTCGTACAACAGCCTCGACCGTCACGTGGAAGCGGGTAACGGCGAGCGCGTCGCCATCGTCTTCGAAGCCGACGACGGCACCGTCACCAACATCACGTATCAAGACCTGCTCACGCGCGTCTCGCGCTTCGCGAACGCGCTCAAGAAGCGCGGCGTGAAGAAGGGCGATCGCGTCGTCATCTATATGCCGATGTCGGTCGAAGGCGTCGTGGCGATGCAGGCCTGCGCGCGTATCGGCGCGACGCATTCGGTCGTGTTCGGCGGCTTCTCGTCGAAGTCGCTCAACGAACGCATGGTCGACGTGGGCGCGGTCGCGCTCATCACCGCCGACGAGCAGATGCGCGGCGGCAAGGCGCTGCCGCTCAAGAACATCGCCGACGAAGCCATCGCCATGGGCGGCTGCGACGCGGTGAAGACCGTGATCGTCTATCAGCGCACCGGCGGCAAGGTTGCCTGGCACGAAGGCCGCGACCTCTGGATGCACGAAGTCTCCGCGGCGGAAAGCGACGTCTGCGCGCCGGAACCCGTCGGCGCCGAGCATCCGCTTTTCATCCTCTACACGTCGGGCTCGACGGGCAAGCCCAAGGGCGTGCAGCACAGCACGGGCGGCTATCTGCTGTGGGCCGCGCAGTCGATGAAGTGGACCTTCGACTGGAAGCCCACCGACGTGTTCTGGTGCACCGCCGACATCGGCTGGATCACGGGCCACAGCTATATCGCCTACGGCCCGCTCACGATCGGCGCGACCCAGGTCGTGTTCGAGGGCGTGCCCACCTTCCCGAACGCGGGTCGCTTCTGGGACATGATCGCGCGCCACAAGGTCAGCGTGTTCTACACGGCGCCCACGGCCATCCGCTCGCTGATCAAGGCCTCGGAAGCCGACGCCAAGGTGCATCCGAAGAGTTATGACCTCTCGTCGCTGCGCATTCTCGGCACGGTCGGCGAGCCGATCAATCCGGAAGCCTGGATGTGGTACTACGAGAACGTCGGCGGCAAGCGCTGCCCGATCGTCGACACCTGGTGGCAGACCGAAACCGGCGGCCACATGATCACGCCGCTGCCGGGCGCCACGCCGCTCGTGCCGGGTTCGTGCACGCTGCCGCTGCCGGGCATCATGGCCGCGATCGTCGACGAAACCGGCCAGGACGTGCCGAACGGGCAGGGCGGCATTCTGGTCGTCAAACGTCCGTGGCCGTCGATGATCCGCAACGTCTGGGGCCAGCCCGAGCGCTACAAGTCGGGCTACTTCCCCGAGGAACTCGGCGGCAAGCTCTATCTCGCCGGCGACGGCAGCGTGCGCGACAAGGAAACCGGCTACTTCACGATCATGGGCCGCATCGACGACGTGCTGAACGTCTCGGGCCACCGGCTGGGCACGATGGAAATCGAGTCAGCGCTGGTGGCGAATCCGCTCGTGGCCGAAGCCGCCGTGGTGGGCCGCCCCGACGACACGACCGGCGAAGCCGTGGTGGCGTTTGTGGTGCTCAAGGCCAACCGTCCGCATGGCGACGACGCCGTGAAGCTCGCCAACGATCTGCGCGCCTGGGTGGGCAAGGAGATCGGGCCGATCGCCAAGCCGAAGGACATCCGCTTCGGCGAGAACCTGCCGAAGACGCGCTCGGGCAAGATCATGCGCCGCCTGCTGCGCTCGCTCGCGAAGGGCGAGGCGATCACGCAGGACGTTTCCACGCTGGAGAACCCGGCGATTCTCGATCAGCTCGGCGAGTCGCTTTAAGCTCACAGCAGGCGCGCGGCGGCCCGCTTCGACCCGCTTCGACGGGCCGCCCGCAACGCTTCTCCCGGTCGCACCGAGTTGCCCCCAATTGCCGGTCATGCGCCTTTTTGCTACACAGGCGCATGGCCGCGCCACACACCACACCCCGGAACAACGTCAATCCCTTGCCTGAGCCGCCCGCGGTCAGCGAGGCGATGGCGCACGCGCATCGGCGCTACTGGCGTTTCAATCTCGCGCTGATCGCCGTGCTCATGACGATCGGCTTCGCGGTTTCGTTCGTCGCGCCGCTGTTCGCGCGCACGCTCGACGGCCTGCGCTTCGCCGGCTTCAGCCTGCCGTTCTACCTCGGCGCGCAAGGGGCGATTCTGATCTACGTGGCGCTCGTCGTCGTTTATATCGTGCTGATGCAGCGCGCCGACCGCGTGCTACAAGCCGCGCGCGAAGCCGACCTGGCCATCCGCCAGGCCAGCCAGGCGCCGCAACGATGAAGCTCGCGCACCGGCTCATCCGCTCCTACGCGCTCTATACGCTCGGCTTTCTCGCCTTCGTCTTCGTGATGGGGCGCATCGAGCGCGTGACCGGGCCGGGCATGTGGATCGGCTACGTGTTCCTGTTCGTGCCGATCGCCGTCTATGCCGTGATCGGGCTGCTCTCGCGCACCTCGGACCTCGTCGAATACTACGTCGCGGGACGCCGCGTGCCCTCGGTCTTCAACGGCATGGCGACGGCGGCCGACTGGCTCTCGGCGGCCTCGTTCATCGGCCTCGCGGGCTCGCTCTACGCGACCGGCTACGACGGCCTCGCGTACCTGATGGGCTGGACCGGCGGCTACTGCCTCGTCGCGTTTCTGCTCGCGCCGTACGTGCGCAAGCTCGCGCGCTACACCATCGCCGATTTTCTGGGCACGCGCTTTTCGAGCAACCTCGTGCGCGCGCTCGCCGTGCTGGCGACGATCCTGTGCTCGTTCGTCTATCTCGTCGCGCAGATCCAGGGCGTGGGGCTGATCGCGGTGCGTTTTATCGGCGTGGACTTCGCGATCGGCATCTTCTGCGGACTCGCGGGCATTCTCGTCTGCTCGTTCCTCGGCGGCATGCGCGCGGTGACGTGGACGCAGGTCGCGCAATACATCATCCTGATCGCGGCGATCCTGATTCCCATCTCGCTGATCGCGCATCGCGACGGACTCGGCTGGGTGCCGCAACTCAATTACGGCAACGTGATGCAGCGCGTGGAAACGCTCGAACGCGACGTGCGCGCGTCGAGCGCCGAGGCCAATGTGCGCGACGAATACGAGCGGCGCGCGGCGCTGTGGCAATCGCGCATCGATGCGCTGCCGGGTTCCTATGTCGAGGAGAAATCGCGCCTCGTCGATGCGCTCGTGGATCTGCGCCGCCATAACGGGCCGCTGCGCGATATCGATTCGCTGGAGCGCGAGGTCGCGCGCTTTCCGCGCGACGCCGAGGCCGCGCGCGTGGCGTGGACGCGCGCACGCGACGACCTGCTCGCGCTGGCGACGCCGCCCGTGCCGATGCACGAAGCGTTTCCCGCCGAAAGCGACGAAGCGCGGCGCGTGCATCAGCGCAATTTTCTGTCGCTGCTGCTGTGTCTTTCGCTGGGCACGGCGAGCCTGCCGCACATCCTCACGCGCTACAACACGACGACTTCGGTGGCGTCGGCGCGGCGCTCGGTCGGCTGGACGCTGTTCTTCGTCGCGCTGTTTTATCTGACCGTGCCGGTGCTGGCGGTGCTGATGAAGTACGAGATTCTTTCGCATCTCGTCGGACAGCATTTTTCGGATCTGCCGCATTGGGTGATGCAGTGGCGGCGCGTGGAGCCGTCGATGATCAGCGTGAGCGACGTGAACGGCGACGGCATCGTGCATTGGGGCGACATTCAGATGCAGGCCGATATGGTCGTGCTCGCGGCGCCCGAGATCGCGGGGCTGCCGTATGTGATGTCGGGATTGATTGCGTCGGGCGCGCTCGCGGCGGCGCTGTCGACCGCCGACGGCTTGCTGCTCACGATTTCCAACGTGCTTTCGCACGATGTCTACTACCACATGGTCGATCCGAATGCGTCGAGTCAGCGGCGCGTGACGATGTCGAAGATCCTGCTGCTGGGTGTGGCGTTGTTTGCTTCGTGGGTGGCTTCGCTGAACGCGGGGAATATTCTGTTTCTGGTGGGCGCGGCGTTTTCGCTGGCGGCGTCGAGTTTGTTCCCGGTGCTGGTGCTGGGCGTGTTCTGGAAGCGCACGACGCGGCTCGGCGCGGTGGCGGGGATGATCGCCGGGCTGGTCGTGTGCGTGTATTACATCGTCTCGACGTATCCGTTTTTCACGCAGTTGACCGGGTTCGAAGGCCCAAGGTGGTTTGGCATCGACGCGATTTCTTCAGGCGTGTTCGGCGTGCCGGCCGGGTTTCTGGTCGCTATCTTAGTGAGTCTTGTCGATCGGAAGCCGGATGAGTATATGGTCGCGCTGGTGGATTATATTCGGCATCCTTAGGAGTTGATGGCGCTGCGTAGCGAAGCGAACGCGCCACGTCCGATTCATCGAGCCGCTGCGGAATCGTTCCTAAGCTCCATCAACGCTTGATGGACTCGCTCCATTAATTCCACCCAATTTCCTGATTCCCGCTGGCGGAAAATGCGTGCGCTCGGATACCACGGCGAGTCATCGCGCTCAAGCAGCCAGCGCCAACAGGAATCGTGGCGAGACAGAATCCAGACGGGTTTATTCAATGCGCCTGCGAGGTGCGCAACCGAGGTATCGACGGTTATGACCAAATCCAGACACTCGATGATTGCCGCGGTTTCGGCGAAATCAGACACGTCCCGCATCACGTCCAATGGCCGTATCTCTTCGGGAAGTTCGTAAATTTGCTTCTCTGCCGATTCGCCTTTTTGCAAACTGAAGAAGTTCACATTGTCGATACTTAGCATCGGTGAAAATAAGGCAAGGCGCATGGATCGGCGCTTGTCGACTGCATGGCAATGGGGCTCATTCGGACGGGGATCGCCACTCCATACAATCCCAACATTCAACTCGTTCGATGGAATTTTCGATTTCCAGAATTCAACCCGATCATGCGGCGCTCGCAGATATGGCGTGTGATTCGGGATCGTTTCAATCGTCGTATGGCAATTGAACGGCAAGCTCATGATCCAACACCAGTAATCATGCGCTGAGATGGTCCCTTTGCCGTCTAACGCAAATACTTCGTCAACGCCATCGAGACTTTCGAATAGCCGCTTTTGTGAAGGCGCGCAGGCAATATCGACTCGACTGGCGCCGCGCCCCTTCAAAACCTGTGCGTAGCGACAAAACTGGATGATGTCGCCAAAGCCGTGTTCCGGCCAAATGAGCAAAGATTTACCCGCCAACGATTCACCGTTCCAATGAGGATAAGGGAACGCGGGTGGGCCGCCGCGGCTGCCCGGCTTCCGATCGCGAAGGCGATATTCGAAGTGCGCAAAGCCACGAGCATAGTCGCCAAGACTTAGCAGCGCAGACGCCATATGCTGATTGGCATTGAGATGCTCTCGCTCGATCGCCAGCGCGGATTCGAGCATTGGAATACTTTCGCGCACTCGATGTTGGCGTAACATCGCCGCCGCAATGTTCGCAGTGATGTCGGCCGAACCTGGGTTGTGAATCAACGCGTGGCGAAACAAGGACTCGGACTCGGCAATAGCGTCTCGCTCATACAACATCAAGCCAAGATTTGTCGCTGCCAGCCAGTTCCTGCTGTCACTTTCCATAATGGAGCGAAATTCAATCTCTGCTTCTTGAATGCGTTCTGTTTTCCAGTAAAGGACGGCTAGATTGTTCCGGGCCGCGTTATATGATGGCAATGCCGCCGTTGCGCGAAGAAAATATTCCTCGGCTTCGTCAAATCGCCCCATGTCTCTCAAGACCAATCCAAGGTCATTCAAGGCGGGCGGCCATTCGTCTTTGATATGAAGTGCGTCGCGAAATGCGCGTTCGGCTGCATGTAGATCATGGCTCGCATATCGTTTGTAGCCATATTCCAGATGCCGATCAGCCAAGGCATCCACGCCCGCTTTCGATATGTCCAGAAAAGTAGGGAAGTCGGGTGGCGTCATTGATATATCCCCCTCACGCTTACATTGAATTCAAGATCTTGAGCCGCGTAGGTTCAAATTTCTTGTGTACGCGCCGCACGCGCGAAAGTTAATGCTTTCAACGGAAAAGGGATGCTTGCGCGCTTCTTCAGAGCCAAACATCAGATACGTCTGAATTGAGGCGTGAGTGATTCGTAGCGCATTCGTGATGAAGCGCGGCTTGATGTCTGGCAATGCGCCAGCAGGGGGAAGGGGGTTCAGATCGAGGCTTGGTGGCTCGGTGCTTCGATTGATAAGCAGATGCCCGTGGCGCGCGGTTGGTTGCGCAATTACCCGTTTGCTTTGGCTTCGCGCTCGACGCGGGTCGCTGCGATGATCGTCGGCCATTCTTCGCCGGTCATCGCCCTGTAGTTGGCAGGCGCGGCTTCCAGCTTGCCGCTCACCTCGGCGCGCTGGGTCGGCCGGCTGCGGATGGGATGGGCGGCGAGCCTGTGCCCGCTGATGGGCAAATTGGCCGGCCAGAAAAAACAAAAACCCCGCAAGTCCTTGAACTTACGGGGTTTCGGGAATTTTTCCTGGCGGAGAGAGGGTCCGCCTAAGGCGGGTCTGCATAGATATTCATGAGGGTAATAGTCACGCTTAAAGTCCTTTAAAACAAGGGTTTTGCGTGTTCATGGGTCCACTTGAGTGTGCTACCATCAACACCAAATGTATGGGTAGGTGTATGGGTAGATAACTTAGGCAGAGACCATGTCCAGACCAATTAAGAAGCTGTCGGCGGTGAAGGTTAAGCAGGAGAAGAACCCAGGCTATTACGCGGATGGCGGTGGCCTATATTTGCAGGTGAGCAAAACCGGCACGAAGTCGTGGATATTCCGCTATTCGCGAGCTGACGTGCTGACGAAGAACGGCAAACGAAAGCACACTGACATTGGGTTGGGGCCATACCTTAGCGTCTCGCTCGAAAGCGCGCGGGAAAAGGCCGATGGCATGCGCCGCGCCATCGCGAACGGCGATGATCCGCACGCAATGCGTCAATCAGAGCGCGCGAAGATCGCGTCGAGAATGACTTTCTCCGACTGCGCGACGGCCTACATCAACGCACACAAGCACGGCTGGAAGAACGAAAAGCACGGCGACCAGTGGACCAATACGCTGGAAACCTACGCTGGACCGATCATCGGAAAGAAGGACGTTTCGCTAGTCGATACGCACGACGTTGTGCGCGTGCTAGAACCGATCTGGACGAAGAAGAACGAAACCGCCTCGCGCGTGCGTGGACGACTCGAAAAGGTGCTCGCATGGGCAAGCACACGCGGTCTCCGCAGCGGTGATAACCCGGCGCGCTGGAAAGGTCACCTCGATACCTTGCTGGCGAAACCTAGCGCGGTCCAAAAGGAGGAGCATCATGCTGCGCTCTCTTACGCAGAGATTGGCGAGTTCATGGAACGCCTGCGAGCTATGGACGGCGTTGCAGCGCGGGCGCTGGAGTTCGGAATTCTGAACGCGTCGCGCACGAATGAAATCATTGGTGCGCAGTGGTGCGAAATCGACATGGCCGCGAAGCTGTGGACGGTTCCAGCCGAGCGCATGAAGATGAAAAAGGAGCATCGTGTGCCGCTGGGCAAGCGCGCCATTGCCATTCTGAAGGAAATGGAATCGGCCAGACACGGCGACTTTGTGTTTCCCGGCATGCGGGACGGCACCGGCTTGTCCAACATGAGCCTGTCTGCCGTCTTGAAGCGCATGGGAGTGGACTCTAAGACGGCGACTGTCCACGGGTTCCGCTCGACGTTTCGCGACTGGGCGGCGGAATGCACCAACTTCCCGCGCGAACAGGCTGAAAAGGCCCTTGCTCACGCCGTCCGCAGCGAAACGGAAGCAGCCTACCAGCGCGGCGATTTACTGGCGAAGCGCGGCAAGATGATGGAAGCGTGGGCGGCATACTGCGGCGTGAAACGGCAACCCGGCGCGGTGGTCAATCTGCACAGTCAATCGGCGTAACGCTTTGACCGCCAAGTGACCCATCCTTTCATAATGCCGAATCGTACATTGGGGGATTCGTCACTCACGCGGTCAATCGGCACGCCGCTCGCGATCAGAGCGGCGATCATTGCGCCGTTGCTGATGTATTGGCCGCTCCATGCCTGCGCCACGCCCTTCAGTGCGTAGCTAGTGATTGGGCTATTCGCCCTGGATGTGACTTTGACACCCTGCAGGAAACGCATCGCCGCATCAAATTCTTCTTGGTGATCAAGCAGGTTAGGGCGCTCATGGGGTTCCCCGCCAGGGAAGCCCCCGCCCGTCAAATCAGGATAGCGCTCTGCGATAGTCTGAAGCGTCGCCGTCAAAATGCCCTCCCGTTTTCGTCATCGGAGGCGCGTGCGCGGCGTGGCATCTCGAATACCATGCGACCGTGGGACTTCTTGGGTTCGTTCCCCGTTAGCCTGCGCAAGATGACCGCTACGTCTTTCGCTTGCTTCTGCGTGGGCTTGTCGTACCCAACTGCAATGCACACATCGGCTGCGGACATTCGCTCGGTACTCGGGCTGTCCCATGCGAATCTTGACATGATCAGGTCTTCCAACGGATTGCGCTCCGTGTGATCGAGGTTCGACGCGTTTAAACGTGCCGACTCTTCGCGAGACAGGGTGTGTTGCTCGCCTGCCAGATAAAGCGCTTTAGCTTGAGACCACAATTGCTGCATGTCAATACCGTGCAGGCCATTCAAGTTCGGACCGCACCGCACCGTCCAGTAACGACGATTCCCCGTTTCGTCGCGCAGATAGGCGTGTTCGTTCACGCTGGCCAGCGCTGCCGTGCGGCGCGGAAACTTGCTGCTGGTCTTCGCGTAGGGCAGCCGTAATTCGTCCATCTTCCTAGTGATGAACCCGCGAAGCGCTGTGATATCCGATTTCGAGAAAGTGGCTTCCAACTCGCCCAACTCAACCAGCCAGTAGGACACGAACTGCTTCACGCTGTCTTTGTTCGACGGGTCGAGAATGACGGACTCCGCGACCCATTCTTGGTGTTCGCCGGCCATGCCCATAATCCACGTCGTCTTGCCCAAGCCCTGCGCGCCCTGCAGCACTAGCACGCCCTGCATCGAGAAGCCTTTCTCTTCGTACACGCAGCGAACCGCGCCGACTAGCCAACGCCGAAGCAAGAGGCGCGTAAGGTCGCGGTCTGCCGCGTCCAACGTGTCCGCGAGAGGTTCCAGACGGTCCACGCCATCCCACGGCTTTGAGTCGATCCATTCGGCTACGGGGTTGTAGCGGTTCGAATCGGCCAGCGCGGTGATATAGACAGGGACATTTCCCGTCGGCATCCGGTTTCTAGCGCACAGGTCGATGATCTTCCCATAGCTCGCTTCGGACCGATTCTCCGGCGTGAAATCCGCGTGGGGAATCAAAATCTCCACCTCTTTGGAGATCAGGTTATAGACAACCTTCACGCCGTACTGGTCGAGCATGTGTTTCAGGTTCCCTTGCGTCGGAAGCGGTGCATCCTTGCCGGGGTCGGGAAAATCATGAACGTTCAAGGGCAGCTCCATTGGAGCGCCTGGCAGGCTGCCAGCGGGGCGGATACGGCGATTGATAGGTGTCACTTCGCCCGCCCGCGCCGCCGCTTTCTTTTTTTGAGCCGTCATGTCGTTTGCTTCTCCCCCTTTATTGCGCGCGTGCTGCGGCGATTCGCGTGTTAAGCCAGTCATTCACTTCGCTTTCTACCCAGCCGGCGTAACGCGGCGCAAGTCGCACGGAGGCGGGGAAGTCTCCCTGACGAATCATTTGGTAGATGAACGCTTTCGAAAGGCCCGTTCGCTCAATCACGGTTGCAATTCGGATGATCTTGGTCGGTTGCAGTTGTGTTTGCATTTTGCTTGCCCAAAGTGTGTGTGAGTGCAGGGCGGAGTTTGAATACTGATGGAGACAGTTTCCACATGAGGGTTTTTTTCTCTGAACGGTTAATCGCTAATCGGGGGTGGCACGGGGTATGTGCGGGGGTGGCAAATGAGGTGCTTTTTCGTGCTGCCCCCCCCGGCGAAACCCATATGTAGCTTGGCTTAGATGGATTTGGGGGGGCATGGGGTATGTAGTTCTGAAGAGTTTGATAGACAGCCCAATAAACTCTTGTGAAATTGCACCACCGTGCCCCCCCCCGATTCGTTAAAAGCCTTATCCAGTAAGGCTTTCCCCGGGGTGGCAAGAAGAGACTGACACCCCAAATCGATGCGAAAGCGCAAAAAATCCCCTTCCCTGTATGCCCTACGGAAAAGCGTCATACAGGGAAAGTGGCAAAGGGCAACGGAATAAGTATTTTCGACATTTTTTTCGACTTTTTTCTCATGAAAATCAATAGTTTGTCGAATAGGTAAACGTTGAACGTTTACCTATGTAAATAACGCTCAATTGGATTCTGGTGTTACGCTTTATTCACATCGAAACACTATATCTAGTTGGCTACAGTGAATACCTCACAAAAGCGCATGCATGCCCCAGATCCGAGTCCAAAGCACCTTGTTGTTCGCGATTCATTGAGCAAGGAGTACCTGCAAATGCTGCAGCTTGTGCCGCGCGGCGATGTAGCTGCGTGGATGGCGTGCGGTTGCATCGTTGCGGCAGAGGCATTCGAACGTGGGCTGGCCACGTGGCACATGCGGATGTCGGACGTAAAAGGGCGCGGACTCAACTCCGCGCCACTGCCCGATGAGGTCAGCTAGGTTATGTCAGGGCAAGACGGGGGAGCCCAGCAGCGCATCGGCCTGTGGATAACTCACGGGTCCTCCCTCAGGCCGGATGGGAGAGGGGTACAAAGCACCGCGAGAATAAAAGTCTGAGAGGGTTTTGAAATCGCGGACTACGACTATATCGCGTGCTGTAAATGGTTGATTGCAATGTGGGAAATTGGTTTGTAGGAATAGTCTTTATCGTCTGGAAAGACAGAAAACCGGGGTTCTTAACAATGAAATTTTCGCAAAATCGAGAAGTTAGCAAAAACCATGGACGCTATTTCCACTCCGCCGCCGCTCTCCACAAGCGTTATGGCATCCCCCTGTCAATGATTGAATTGTATGGAGCAGAATGCGCTCTCCCGCGCCGCGCCGGTGGCGAATATGACGCGGCTTGGCTTTCCTATTTCATCGTGGGCCACGCGTTTCTGATGGAAAACCCGGCAGAGTTGACGCCACCAGTCACGGTGTTCGTCGGCTACATGCAAGCGCTCGGAGACCTCGTTGGCGAGCCAGGCGGCCTCGATCCGCTGAAGGCCATATTCCTGCGGAACGGCCTCGACCAACATGACTTCACGGACGCTCTTGACGAAGGCATGGCGTTCTTCGAAACGAAATTGATTCTCGACCGCCTGCGATACAACCGAAACCCTCATGTGTAACTGATCTTCACTGGATCGCATAATTTCACCATTTCCACACAATAAGTAGTCCTAGAGATATGACGAAAAAACCCACGTTCCTGAACGACCTTTTGGAACGCGCGATGCGCGAGCCTAACGCCGATGTGACGTATGACGGTAACGGCGACGTGCGCCGGTACATCCCGCGCCGGCCAATTGTTAACAGCCTTATCGACCTGAACGGCGACATGCTGCCGGAGCTTCAGACGAAAAGCGGCATGCACCTGAAGCGTCCACCGGTTGGCCGTCCTGCCGGTCAAACGATCACGCTCGGCGCCGATATCATCGCCCAGTCCCTCGTCGCGCAAGCTGGCGCAAACGTGATCATCTATCAGGACACGACGAGCGCTATCCCGGTTGGCCCCGCTGACGACGTGTTCATGCAGAACATTCCGACCTATTTTGAAACGGTCGAAGCATCGCCGTTCGCTCTCGTTCCTGACGGGCAGGAAGTGGCCGTATCGACGCTGCCCATCAGCCGCGCTCAGATTCACGTGGACACTTCTGGCGGGCCGCAGACGAATACCGGCATCTATATGCTGCGTTTCGAGTTCGACCGCGCGACGATGAAGGGTTATCCGGATTTCTCCGACGCGATCATGCACGCGATTACGGCGGGCCTGGCGCGCACCGCCGATGCCGTCTTGCTCGGCGCAATCGTCGCGAAAAATCCCGCAGCCTTCACCCTGTCTGCCGCTGCTGCCGCGTCTGTTCGATTCGATGAACTCCGCGCCGTAATCGGTACTGCAGGTACGGGCGCAGCTGTTGGTCAGGATGGTGTCCTGCGAGCAGCAGGTGTGCGCGGCGAACTGACCGCCGACATGGCGACGACCATCGTGGGCGCATTCTCGCGTTCCGCGATCATGATTCGCTCGACAGTTGACGTCTTTGCAGAACGTGTGAGCGCGGCCAACCCGCTGACTGGAACGCTCGCCGTGACGGCGATTGTTTCCCTTCAACCTTTGCTGCCGGATACGTCGCGTTTCTGGACGGTGGGGGCGTAATGAAGACCGCGAAGAATACGGCTAAGGCAGTCAAGCTGCCACGCGACGTGGAAGACGCGATAGCGGGCGCGACGTACATGCAGCGCGCGGCGACTGACGAAGGGCATCGGACGCTGTTTTGGATGGTCGGCTTGGGCCATCTGATCGTGCAGCAGACGCCGAACCTTCAAGAGCGTGTGTCGAAGGCATGGCCCAATCTCAGAGCTGAGCAAGTGGCCCACGTGTTGCGGGCAATCGACGCTGGTGTTGCCGCGTCTATCGCAAGGGAGCGGCAAGCCCAGCAGCCCACGAAAGCGAAGTATTCGACAAACTATTTCATCGTCTAAACCGCATGAAAACCAAAACGCCCGAAAGCACAACCAGCGGCAAAGCCCGCTCCTTTACGGTCTGCGTTGACGCCGATCTGATGGCGCGCATTGAGCAGCACCGTGCGCAAGTGCAGCAGCAAACCGGCATGCGGGTGTCGTTAAGCCAAGCGACTGTCGGCCTGGTTCGGCGCGGCTTTGAAACGATCGATCGCGCATAACGATTACACCCGGTCCGCCCTGTTCTCCGAGGGGAGGCGCGACGGGTAAATCGCACCGAATCGGAGGGGCCCGATGTGCTCTGTTTGCCGAGGGGTGATGTGACGGGGAAATCACATCGATTCGGCTGTTCTACCCGCGGATACCCTGTTGCCGAAGGGAGCGTGACGGGAAAATCACGCTAAATCGGCTTCCCTCGCGCTGGCCCCGACGCCGGAAGTATCGGGGCGTCAACCTTGCCTGCCCGTGGCAATATCAAACCTCTGATCGGCGAGGAGAGTGAGATGGACGACTTGGAGTTACTTTGGGAGCGCGTAGAGAAGGGCGAAGGACCGGACATCCTGATAGTGCCTATCACCAACGTTATCCGCGCACGTCTGAACCAGTATGAAGGCAAGCTAGGATATTGGGAGAAGTTTCATCTCGCGGGGGCCATTGCCAACCTAACTCAGAGTCGAACCTCGTGCAACGCATCATATTGGTTGCGCTTTTCGTTACGAAACATCTGGAAGGCGGGTGTTCCCGCTAGCGAGCGGGACGAGAACTACACTCCGCACGATGAAGCGATCGAAGCGTTCACCTATGAAATGCTTTTGGCGGAAGTAGATCGAGCTGCGTAAACGCATGGCAATTTGATCTGCCTGCCTCGTAGTAACTGAGTGTCACCAAGCGAGCGACGATCGAAGTCGCGACACCCTTAAGGTGCCGCGACTGCCTAGATCTCTTTAGCGACTAGGCGAGGAGCGCCAGTGTTGGCAAACGCATTCGATTCGACCGAGCCGAAACCGTGTGTACGCCGTTACAAAGACGTCCTTAATGGTGCTGGATGGAATCATATCCAATCCCTCCCAATGAGGAATCTAGGACAAGTGTCGCCACAGCACCATTCCACTTTTGGTAGAATGTTGGTTCCAACCAAGCCGTGCGGCATCCGGTGTGTCCTTATCACCTTGCCGTATGCCCTGTGCGCTAACACAGGGACTCGTAGGAAGAAGCCCAGATCGACGCCTCGCTAAAGGCTGATCTGGGCTTTTTGTTTTGCGCTGTACCTCACCGCGCTAAACGGTTTCACTACCGGCACAATGTAGCGTAGCACTATCTCTGAAGTCAATCACTTTATCCGTGACTAAGAGATAAATTTGGTTCTTGAGTTCCGGTGGGTGTGGGCGTATAGTTCACGAATACTGGGAGGATACCGTGAGCGAAACCATTGAGCCGCGAAAGAGTAAGGAACGTAGCCCGAATTTCCCTTTCATATCGTTGGACGTCGCGTTGCAGCGAGCGCAGGCAATGTATTCGCATGAGCGGCGGGGCGGTGCGCCGACTGTTGCCGTTGCAAAACATTGGGGATATAGCGAGACAAGTAGTGGATTCAAGCAGACTCTGGGCGCCTTGAAGAACTACGGTCTGTTGGTGGATGAACCAAGCTCCAGCGGGCGGATGGTTCGCCTCTCTGATTTGGCAGTCAGAATCTTGTTAGACGGCCGCCCGGATTCCCGTGATCGAAGCGGATTGTTGCGTCAAGCGGCACTTACCCCGGCTGTTGCAAGTGAAGTCTTCCAGCGATGGCCAGAGGGTTTGCCGTCAGATCATACGTTGACCCACTTTTTGATGTTCGACCGTGGGTTTCAGGACGATACCGCTGTTCGTGCCGCTAAAATCTTGCGACAGAATGAAGTCCACGTTGATCCGGCATCGAAAGACGACGCGTACGATGGGGAGGACGACGCTCCACTGAGCGAAGCTGCCGCGCCGCCGGTGCGGCGCGAAGGGCTTCTGGATATAGCCCAAGATGTCGTCAATCAACTCCCCTCGTATCCAAGGGCATCACCCGAGCCAATCCGCAGCGAAAAGGTCGCTCGCAGCGAAAAGATCATCGACCCAAATGGGCTTGATGTCACTATTACCTTTAGCGGAGAGCCGAGCCAAGAGACGTATGAGTTCCTTGCTGACTATATTGAATTGAGGCTCAAAAGGTTGCAACGAAAGTCTGCATCCGGTCAGACCTAAGAGAGTCGGGTGCGTGGGCGGGTGGACGGGAGCGGATCGGGCCCGCAACGTTCGGCACTAGGGTGCCACAAGAACTGATAGTGCTGACGCAGCGTTGCACTTGCTTTTTGTGCCCTAGGTCAGTTGATGAACTTTAGGGCGATGAGCACGGCGATCGAAACGATGATTTGCGACGTGGCCAACTGCCACTTCGTTCGCCGCAGCACGCTGTTCATCCCCGACGCCGCTAAGCTAAGGTCGGTTCTAGTTGCAAGCGCATCATCAGTCACGTCGGTCTCCCATGCCTGTTCACGCCCATTGTAGCCAACTTCGTGGGCGCAGAAGTTGGAATCTGCGCGAGAGAGTTGTATGGGTTGGTGTATGGGTACTAACGAGTAAAAAAGAAAAAAGCCCTTGAAATCAAGGGCTTGGAATTCTTCCTGGCGGAGAGAGGGGGATTCGAACCCCCGATAGGCTATTAACCTATACACGCTTTCCAGGCGTGCGACTTAAACCGCTCATCCATCTCTCCGGCGGGACGCGAATTATAGCAGAGTCTGGGCGGCGGGGGGTGCCCCTATGTGATTC
>NZ_CAJZAR010000101.1:263927-335558 GCF_914484835.1 Paraburkholderia tropica | reverse complement strand
TTTCCACACGGCCTCGGCCGCCTACCGACTCACGCCTCGCTCAGAAACGCGCTGCGGCGGCGGACCGGTGCAGTGCGACCCGAAGCAGTCTCCCATGCGATGTTTCACTATGGCCGCTTTGTGAGGGCGGACATTTCCATTCGAAGAAGTGAATGCCGCATACGCGTATCTGCGCAGCGGTCAACATTTCGGGAAAATCGTTGTGCGCGTGTGATTGGAAACAAGCGAATGTCCGTATTAGGGACACGATCTTGAGTGACAGTTATTAGTGGCAGCTTCATGCGTTGCGACCCGTTGTTGACCCGATGCGTGGCTTACGGCCGGATAAACCGGCGCGCCATTCATCATCGACGCACACGCGTCCTGATAAGCAGGCTGTCATGCCGATGCGTTGCCGGCAGCTGCATCGGCGATCAGTTCCCTTCGACACGCGTTTCGCATATCGCCGCCTGCGATTTCCTTCGCGCAATCCCTTCGTAGACCGCTCGCAATAGGTGGTCCTATGATCTCCGCGAATGCTGTTCCGTCGCGTCTCACGAGATTCCATGGTCAATCCGATCCGCAGTGAAATCGATTTCGATGCTGAGGGCCGCAAGGTCGGCTATCTGCGCCTGCCGCATTCGGTGCATCGCTCGGCATATGGCTGGATCCCTATCCCCGCCGCCTCGATCCGCAACGGCGACGGGCCAACCGTCGTGCTGATGGCCGGCAATCACGGCGACGAATACGAAGGCCAGATTCTCGTTTCGCAATTGCTGCGCGAAATCGAGCCGCAATGGGTGAGCGGCCAGTTGATCTTTCTGCCGATGGCGAATTTCCCGGCCGCGCAGGCGGGCACGCGCACGTCGCCGCTCGACGGCGGCAATCTGAATCGCAGTTTCCCGGGCGATCCGCAAGGTACGCCGACGGCCATCATCGCCGACTATATCGAGCACACTTTGCTCGCGCGCGCGCAGTATCTGGTCGACTTCCATTCGGGCGGCAGTTCGTTGCTCTACGATGGCGCCAACATGCTCGCTATCCAGCCTGACGACACGGAGCAGGAAATGCGTTTGCGTGCGTTGCTCGGCGCGTTCGGTTTGCCGCGCGCGTTTTTACATCCCCCCAATCCGCTGCATTCCGCCACGGCGGCCTGGCGGCAAGGTGCGATCTCGATCGTGACCGAACTAGGCGGCGCGGGCACGGTGCAAAGCCGCCTGTTGCGCGAGGCGCATCAAGGCGTTCTGCATTTGCTGGGCAGCATCGGTGCACTCGCGGGGCCGCTGGTGCCGAAGGCACCGCCGCATGAGACGCGCTTCTATCGTGTTGCTGGCGCCCGGCACTACGTTTATGCCTATGAACCGGGGATTTTCGAACCGCTTGTCGAACTCGGGCAGCGAGTGGAAGCGGGCCAGCCCGCCGCGCGCATTCACTTTCCAGAGACGCCGCTACGCGAGCCGGTGACGGTTGCGTTCGAAGCGGCGGGCGAAGTCGTATGTCAACGCGCAGTGGCGGCCGTGCAGCGTGGCGACTGCCTGTTCCATCTCGCCGAACCTGTGTGACGCGCATGCAGACGGGTTGAAGCCCGGACGCCGACACTCGCTGCTATTGCGGCGAGTACGTTGTTACGCGCGTTCATTGGTTTTCAATAAATAAATAGTTATCCATAACGTTATTCGAATTGCTTGCTTAACTGCCTTTCGATGAACGGATAACCTTGCCTGCACCGTACCGAATTCGAACAATGTAGCGGCGCTACTTCCCCGACGATCATCTTATGAGCTACCGCATCATCGACACCACGCCGCTCGACGCGCTGGCCAAACCGTTGCTCGATGGTTTGCAGCACGAGTACGCGACGCGATACCGCGAATTTCGTATCGACAGCGAAGCATCGGCAGCGCAGGAGTTGGCGCGCTATCCGGCCACGCTGTTCGCGCCGCCC
The DNA here is from genome assembly GCF_914484835.1 of Paraburkholderia tropica. Lineage (GTDB taxonomy): Bacteria > Pseudomonadota > Gammaproteobacteria > Burkholderiales > Burkholderiaceae > Paraburkholderia > Paraburkholderia tropica_A. The sequence goes on along the minus strand of NZ_CAJZAR010000101.1, from coordinate 333,634 downwards.
GATGGCGCGTTCATTCTCATCGAACGAGAAGGCGAGATCGTCGGCGGCGGAGCGTTCAAGCGCTATGACGCGCATACGGCGGAACTCAAGCGTATCTGGACGCACGAGAGTCAGCGGCGCAAAGGTGTCGCGCGCCGGGTTGTCGAGGAACTGGAGGCGCGCGCGGTACGGCTCGGTTATCAACGCATTTATCTGACCACCGGATTCAGGCAACCCGAGGCTTGGGGGCTCTACCTCGACACTCACTACGTGCCGCTTTTCGACTGTGCGATCGCGCCGGAAATTCATGTGCGGCTGCCGTTCGGAAAGGATTTGCGCAGTCCGGGCAACGTCGATTCGCTCGACGATCTGCGCGCCCGCGAACCGCTCGGCGCCCGCCGCTGAGTGGCCCATCATCCACCCCATCGATCCTTCGAACATGACATTCAAACAAAAGCTTGCGCTGCTGAGCGGCGCGCTCACGCTCGGTCTCGGCGCGGTGCTCGCGACCAGCACGTGGGCGGCGGAACAATTCGATCTGAGCCCCGAGCAGCATGGCCGTCCTCGCGCGAGCGCCGACGCTGCCGCGATCACGGCGGTGCCGCCTGGCTTCGCGTTCGCGGAAAAGGACACGCTCACGATCGGCATCGTACCCGCGCTGCCGCCGATCAGCACCTACGCGACCGATGCGCGTACCGTGGTCGGCTTCGACCCGGATCTCTCACAGGTGGTGGCCGACGGCCTCGGACGCAAGCTGCGGCTCGTGACGCTCGCGTGGCCCGATTGGCCGCTCGCGTTGCAGTCTGGGAAGGTCGATGCCGTAGTGTCGAATGTGACCGTGACCGAGGAGCGCAAGGAAAAGTTCGACTTCTCGACTTATCGCCGCGATGAACTGGGCTTTTACGTGCGCACCGGCAGTCCGATCAAGTCGATCCGCGAACCGAAGGACGTCGCGGGTCTGCGCGTGATCACCGATGCGGGCACGAATCAGGAAAAGGTCCTGCTCGAATGGAACAAGGAAAATATCGCACACGGTTTGAAACCGCTCACCGTGCAGTATTACGACGACGATGCGGTACGTACCGTCGCGCTGCAAGCGGGCCGCGCCGATGCGATATTCAGTGTGAACGCCGTGCTGGCGTGGCAGGCAGCGGTACAGGGGAAAACGCGGCTCGTGGGCACGGTCAGCGGCGGCTGGCCGCGCACGGCGGAGGTGGCCATTACGACGCGCAAGGGTAGCGGTCTCGCCGTGCCGCTCACGCAGGTGCTCAACGACCTGATCCAGAGCGGCAAGTATGGGCAGGTGCTCACGCGCTGGAATTTGCAGTCGGAAGGTATCGCGCATTCGGCGACGAATCCGCCAGGATTGCCGAAGACCTGAGTAAGCACGCGCGTTGACTGCTCTGGCGCGCGACTTAAAGACTTCGTTGTAACGCACGGCGCGCCGTCATAGGTGCGCCGTTTGCTTTTTATACGCCAGATTTCGTGCGCGAGCGGCGAAGCATGCAAGGCCCACGCATTAACGATTACGAATGGCCATTACGCGGAATAACCATGCGCAAAATGATTGTTTAATGAGCGCGCGACATGACTGTTATCTTTTCACCGCGCTGAAACAACACGGCGCGACGACAAAGAATGCTGGCGTAATATTAACGTAAGATTGATAAGTCATGCAAATGAAAATGAAAAGAACGCGATTTCTCAGCGAAATCGAGGTATCGCGACCACGACGCGCGAACCTGCGCCCTCAGCCCGTCTCAACCGCGTAAGCCGGTCTCTTTTTCGGTATCCGCGTACTTCTGGTTATTTGATTAGTGATCCTTTTCGACTCGGATAAATCCGGGAGAAAGGGGAGGTGCGCGCCCACCCGCTGTACGTCCCGTAACCGATAGCTCTCCGCCAACTGGATTACCGATGCATGCAATGACAAAAAGACAGGCCACCCGTTTTGGGCAGGCCGCTCCTGGCTTGCGCATGAAGACTCTTGCACTTGCTGCCTTCGCGCTGGCGTGCCACAGCACAGCATGGGCGCAGGCCACGCCAGCGGCGGCCGCGAGCGACGCCGGCATCACGCAGCCCGGGCAACCCACGCAGCCAGCGCAGACGACGACTACGCGCGTCGGCGATACCGTGCAGCAAGACACGGTCGTCGTGACGGGCACGCGCACGGACACCAAGGCGAGCAAGAGCTTGACGCCCGTGGACGTCATCAGCGCGGCGCGCCTGCAGCAGACCGGACAGAGCAATCTGCGCGACGCGCTCGTTCAACTCTCGCCCGCCATCGTGCGTGAGACTTACGCGGGCGATGCCGCTGTACTTACCGACGCGCTCTCGCTGCACGGCCTGAGCCCTGATCACGTGCTCGTGCTCGTCAACGGCAAGCGTCGTCACAGCACCGCGAATATCGCGCTTGACGGCGGTTTGAACGAAGGCTCGACCGGCGTCGATATCGACATGATTCCGGTGGCGCTGATCGATCACATCGAAATTCTGCGTGACGGTGCCGCCGCGCAATACGGTTCCGACGCGATCGCGGGCGTCATCAATATCATTCTCAAACGCAAGTCTCAGGGCGGCGAAGTGCAGAGCACGACGGGCCAGACCTACGCGGGCGATGGCTTGAAAAACACCGAGTCGGCGAATCTCGGTTTCAATCTCGGCGATAAGGGTTTCTTCGATCTCGCCGCAGAATACGCGCGCCAGAATCACACGGTGCGCACGGGCCCCGACGATTACTTCGGCACCTACGCGCCAGGCCACGGTTACTACAATCCGATCGAGGGCGATCCGTCGAGCACGCGTGAATCGGTGGGTTTCAACGCGGGCTATTCGCTTAGCGACGATGTCGAACTGTATGGTTTCGGCACCTATGCGCATCGCAACGCGAGCGCGTACCAGAACTATCGTCCGCCTTCGGTGCTGCCTGAGATCTATCCGAACGGCTTCACGCCGCAGGAAACGATCAACGAGAACGACTTTTCGGTCACGGCGGGCGTGAAGGGCGAAAACCTGTTCGGCTGGGCCTGGGATCTGAGCACGACCTACGGCGGCGATCACGCGAACATCGGCATGGTCGATTCGGCCAATACGGGGCTTTACGACGCGATCGGCTACACGCCCACGAGTTTCCATCTATCGACGGTGAGCAATACGCAACTCACCAACAACATCGACTTTTCGCGTGCATTCCAGTTTCCGCTGCTACCCGCGCCGGTGCAGGTGTCGTTCGGCTTCGAGCAGCGCCGGGAAACTTATACGGTGGGAGCGGGCGATCCGTACTCGTACGCGTATGGCGGCTCGCAGGCATTGCCCGGTCTCTCGCCGGTGAGCGCAGCGGACGTGTCGCGCAACGTGATCGGCACGTATATCGACCTGTCGACGCATATCACGCCGAAATGGCAGATCGATCTCGCGGGCCGCTACGAGCATTACAACGACGTGGGCGACACGACCAACGGCAAGATCTCCACGCGTTACGACTTCACGCCGCGCTTCGCGGTGCGCGGCAGCGTCAGCTCGGGTTTCCGCGCGCCGTCGCTCGCCGAGGAGTACTACACGAATATCAATGAGTCGCCGGCTTCAGCGAGCGGCTTGCTTGCGGCCAATTCGGCTGCGGCGAAGCTCATCGGCGCGCAGCCGCTCAAGTCCGAGCAATCGACGAATTACAACGTCGGCTTCGTGCTCACGCCCGTGGACAACCTGCATGTGACGCTCGATGCGTATCAGGTGAATATCCGCAATCGCATTGTTCTCGGCGGCACGGCGTCGGGCGCGGACGCTATCGCAGCGATGGAAGCGGCCGGATTGTCGGTGCCGTCGTCGGTGCCGGAATCGGCGGTGTCGGCGAGCTATTTCACCAACGGCGCGAGCACGCGCACGCGCGGCATCGACCTCATGGGCACGTGGCACACGGGCTTCGGCCATTGGGGGGCGGTGGACTGGGATCTCGGCGTGAATCTGAATACGACGTCGATCACGCATATGGCCACCAACGCGAACGGCGAGCCCGTGCTCAATGCGCAGCAGGTCGGCTGGCTCACGACTTCGACGCCGAAGAACAAGATCATCATCGGCGGCACGTGGCATCGCGACAAATGGGCCGTGACGATCCACGAAACGCGCTTTGGCCCGACGTCGGGTGAAGAGACCTATATCGTGGGTCCGAATGCGTTTTCCACCACGCAGTTCATTCACTTCGAAAACGCGGCGCGTTATGTGACCGATGTCGAAGTGCGCTACGACGTGACGAAGAAATTCCAGATCGCAGTAGGCGCCAACAATCTCTTCGATGTGTATCCGTCGAAGCTGCCGTACGAGGCGCAACTCGAAGGCGCGCAGTACGACGCGTTCGCTTCGACTATTGGTGTAAATGGCGGCTTTTATTACCTGCGCGCGCGCTATCAGTTTTAAGCATTATGCAAGCCGCACGCTGGGCATTTCTGCAATGCATAGAAGAAATCAGTCGTACGCCTCATGGTTTGCGGTGGACATAATGTCCGGCGGGGTGTGAGCGCGTTTTTCGCAATCTTTCACCTGCGTGCGTGAGCGCGCGGGAAGGGAGTGACATGTCCTGGTCCCTTTCGATACTCGACAAGAGTCCAATCGCCGATGGCGCGAACGCGCACGAGGCGCTGCAATTCACGATTCGTCTCGCGCAGCGCGCGGAGGCGCTGGGCTATCAGCGCTACTGGATCGCCGAGCATCACGGCGCGCCGGGGCTGGCGAGTTCCGCGCCTGAGATCGTGGTCTCGCATCTGCTCGCGCATACCTCGCGGCTGCGCGTGGGCTCGGGCGGCGTCATGCTCCAGCATTACAGTCCGTTCAAGGTCGCCGAAACGTTCCGCGTGCTCGCCGCGCTCGCGCCGGGCCGCGTCGATCTCGGTGTCGGCAAGGCGCCGGGCGGATTGCCGCTCACCACGCGCGCGTTGCAGTGGTTTCACGACAAGACGAAGAAGCCCGACTTCGCACATCAGCTCGCAGAGCTCGACGCGTTCCTCAAATGGGGCGTGGCCGAGGATCATCCGCTCGCGGGCGCCGTGGCCTTACCCGTGCCGCCCGAACCGCCGCAGCGCATTCTGCTGGGCGGCAGCGTCGAGAGCGCGCGTCTGGCCGCCGAGCACGATTGGGCCTTCTGCTACGCGGGTCATTTCAACGGCGACGAAGCCAACATCGAACGTTCCATCGACGCCTATCGTGAAGCCACGGGCCGCGCGCCGCTGCTCGCGCTCTACGCCTTCGCTGCGCAAACAGCGGAACAGGCGCGCGAGCAGGTGGGGGCGCTGCGCATCTTCAAGCTGCAACTCGCAACCGGCCAAAGCGTGAATCTGCCAAGCCCCGAGGCTGCTGCCGAATTCGCGCGGCAAACCGGCGTGTCCGATTACCGGCTCGACGAACTGCATCCGCACGTGATCGCCGGAACCGCCGAAGACGTACGCGACGATCTCGACGCATTACACGCGCGCTTCGGCATTGAGGAATTCGTGATCGACACCCCGGTTGCCGACTACGCGTTGCGGCTCGCGTCATACGAACGCCTGGGTCACGCCGTGCACGCCGCGCGCGTGTGAGTTGCGCATTCGAAGCATGCGTCGATGGGCGCTTTCACTTCACACACTTTCGCTGAACGGATTGAACATGACACAACCTAACCTCACATTCGGCATCATGCTGCACGGCGCGGGCGGCCACATGAACGCGTGGAAGCACCCTGGCGGCCCGGCGGACGCCAGCGTCAATCTCGACTTCGTAACGGGCATCGCGCAGAAGGCCGAAGCCAACGGCGTGGCTTTCGCATTCGTCGCGGACGGCCTTTACATCAACGAAAAGTCGATTCCGCATTTTCTCAATCGTTTCGAGCCGATTTCGATTCTCTCCGCGCTCGCCACGGCCACGACCAAGATCGGCCTTGCGGGCACCTTGTCGACTTCGTATAGCCATCCGTTCACGGTCGCGCGCCAGTTCGCTTCGCTCGACCTGATCAGCGGCGGCCGCGCCGGATGGAATGTGGTGACGTCGCCGCTTGAGGGATCGGCGAAGAACTACGGCGGCGAACATCCCGATCACGAGCTGCGCTACGAGATCGCCGATGAATATCTCGACGTTGTGCAAGGCCTGTGGGACAGCTGGGACGACGACGCTTTCGTGCGCAATCGCGCGAGCGGCCGCTTCTTCGATCGCGACAAGCTGCACACGCTCGATCACAAAGGCCGGTTCTTCGAAGTGGCGGGGCCGCTCAATATTCAGCGCTCGCCGCAGGGGCAGCCGGTGATCTTTCAGGCAGGCTCGTCGGAGTCGGGCATTGCGCTGGCCGGTAAATATGCCGACGCGGTGTTCACGCATTCGCCCTCGCTCGAAGAGACGCGCGAGTTCGCCGAGCGCGTGCGCGCCAGCGCGGTGGAGCACGGGCGCGATGCTTCCGACGTGAAGATCTTTCCCGGCATCGGGCCGATCGTGGGCACGACGCTCGAAGAAGCCGAGGCAAAGTACGCGGCGATCCGCGATCTGCTCGATATCGACGACGCGCTCGCCTATCTGGGCCGCTTCTTCGAACACCACGACTTTTCGCAGTATCCGCTCGATGCGCCGTTTCCCGAACTGGGCGAACTCGGCACCAACAGCTTTCGCTCGACCACCGATCGCATCAAGGCCGACGCGCGCCGCAGCGGCGCGACGCTGCGCGAAGTGGCGCTCGAAGTCGCCACGCCAAAGACGCAGTTCCTCGGCACGGGCGAGCAGATCGCCGACGAGCTGATCCGCTGGCTCGACGCGGGCGCAGCCGACGGTTTCATCCTCGGCTTTCCGGTGCAGGCCGAAGGGCTCGACGACTTCGTCAAGCACGTGATCCCCGTGCTGGAAGCGCGTGGCCGCTACGACCGCCGCCTCAAGGGCCAGACGCTGCGCGATCACCTTGGCTTGCCGCGCCGCGAAAGCCGCTACGCCGCCGCCGCGGTGTGATGACCGACTCCACGAGCAGGAACCGCAAACCATGAGCGATACCACTCATCTGGACGCCTCCGCGAACGCGGCCGGGACGCCCGATTACGCGCGCTACCACGTCGTGCCCGCGCGCCATCGTGCGCGCACGGCGGGGACGGTGCTGGCCGTCGTGCTGATCGGCGTCGTGCTGCAATCGGTGCTGGGCAATCCGCGCTGGGAATGGTCCGTGTTCGCGCAGTGGTTCTTCGCGGAGCCGGTGCTCGAAGGGCTCGGGCGCACGCTCGTGCTCACGGCGCTGGGCGCGGCGTTCGGCTTCGCGCTCGCGGTGCCGATCGCGCTCGCGCGGCTCTCGCGTTCGCCGTTGCTCGCCGCGCTCGCGTGGGCGTTCGTCTGGCTGTTCCGCTCGATCCCGCCCATCGTGCTGCTCCTGTTGCTCAACAACCTCGGCTATCTGTACGAGACCGTGTGGATCGGCGTGCCGTTCACGCATCTCACGCTGCTGCAGGCGCCTACGGCGGATCTGATCGGGCCGTTCTTCGCGGCCGTACTCGGGCTCACACTCAACCACGCCGCGTTCGCTGCCGAGGCGATCCGCGGCGGCATTCTCTCGGTCGATCAGGGGCAGCGCGAGGCGGCGGCGGCGCTCGGTCTGCCGCATGCGCGCCAGGCGTGGCGCATCGTGCTGCCGCAAGCGATGCGTGCCGTGTTGCCGACCGCGTTCAACGACGTGATCGGGCTCGCGAAAGGCACCTCGGTGGTCTATATCCTCGCGATGCCGGATCTGTTCTACACCGTGCAGATCATCTATCACCGCAATCTCGAAGTGATCCCGCTGCTGATGGTCGCGACGATCTGGTACCTCGTGATACTCACGGTGCTCTCGGCGATTCAGGTGCATATCGAGCGTCACTATGCGCGCGGCGCGACGCGCGAACAGCCAGCGCGGTCGCGGGTCGGCAACTGGCTCGCGATTGGCGCTGCGCCTGGGGTGCGCGTCGTGCGTAGCGTTGGCGCGGCGCTCGGCAAGCTGCGAGGTGGTGCGGGTGACACAGCGCATGCGGCTGCGGAATCGGGCGCAGAATCGGGCGCAGAATCCGGCTGGGCTCAGCAGCGCGTGGGCGGCCGAGTCGGCATCCACAATGTTTCGCGAAGCTTCGGCGCGCTCAAGGTGCTCGACAACCTCTCGCTGACGGTGCCTTCCGGCAGCGTGACGGTGATACTCGGCCAGTCGGGCTCGGGCAAATCGACGTTGCTGCGCACGATCAATCACCTCGAAAGCGTCGACGACGGCTTCATCGACATCGACGGCGAACTCGTCGGTTATCGTCGCGAAGGGCGCACGCTCTACGAACTGAAGGAAGCGGAGATCCTCAAGCGCCGCGCCGAGGTCGGCATGGTGTTCCAGAGCTTCAATCTGTTCCCGCATCTGAGCGTGCTCGACAACGTCATCGAAGCGCCGCTCGCGGCGGGCGTGCCGCGCGAGGTTGCGACCGCACAGGCGCGCGCGCTGCTCGCGCGGGTCGGACTCGCGGACAAGGCCGATGCGTGGCCGCGCCAGCTTTCCGGCGGTCAGCAGCAACGTGTGGCGATCGCGCGCGCGCTCGCGCTCAAGCCGAAAGTGTTGCTGTTCGACGAACCGACTTCCGCGCTCGATCCCGAACTCGTGAACGAAGTGCTCGACGTGATTCGCCAACTGGCGCGCTCGGGAACGACGCTCGTGATCGTTACGCACGAGATTGGTTTCGCGCGCGAAGTGGCGGACACGGTCGTCTTCATGGATGGCGGTCGCGTGGTGGAGTCGGGGCCGCCCGCACAGGTGCTCGGCAATCCGGCTCATACGCGCACGCGCGAATTTCTCTCGAAGGTGCTGTGATGGTGCCTGAACGCACACGCGTCGCGACGCGGCCAGGGCGGCGTCGCTTCGTAATGGCGTTGGCCGCACTGGGGGCGTCACGGCTCGCTGCGGCGGGTTCGCCCGAGGTCGTTGCGTCGAGCGACGCGGGCTTCGACTTCAGCCCGCAACAGAGCGGCCGCCTGCGCGCCGTGAAAGACCAGCAGGCCGTTCGCGCGCTCGGCGCCACGCCGCTCGTGAAGGCGGGCACGCTGACCGTGGCGGTCGCGCCGTTCGCGCCACCGATCGCCACTTACGCGACCGACGCCCGCACGATCGTGGGCGCGGACCCCGACTACGCGCAGCTGCTCGCCGATGCGCTCGGCCTGTCGCTCGCGCTTGTCACCATTGCGTGGGCGGATTGGCCGCTCGGCCTTGCGTCCGGCAAGTACGACGCGGTGATTTCGAATGTCGGCGTCACGGAGGCGCGCAAGCGCAAGTTCGATTTCACGAGTTACCGCCAGGGACTGCACGCGTTCTACGTGCGGCAGGACAGCGCCATTCACGCGATCGGCACGCCAGCCGACATCGCGGGCCTGCGCATCATTACGGACTCCGGGACGATCCAGGAGCGCATCCTGATCGAATGGAACCGGCAGAACGCGGCGCGCGGGATCAAGACGGCTTCGCTGCTGTACTTCGACGACCGTGCTTCCGCGCGCCTTGCGCTGCTGGCCGGGCGCGCTGACGCGATCTTCGACCCCGATGCGCCGCTCGCCTTCGAAGCGGCCACGCGAGGCGGCATCCGCAAGGTCGGCGAGGTCAACGCGGGTTGGCCCGCGCGCGCCGACGTCGGCGTGGCGACGCGCAAGGGCAGCGGGCTCGCGCCGGTCCTCACACTTGCCACCAATGGTGTGATCCGCACGGGTCAGTACCGCGCCTCGCTCGCGCGCTGGAGGCTGCTGCCCGAGGCGCTGACACAATCGCAGACCAATCCGCCGGGGCTGCGCGACGCTTGAGCGCGCGGTTCGCGGCTTCTATGGAGACGGCATGGCCGCCATTCGGATCGACCACCTGGCGTTCCTCACGCCCGGCAATTATCGCGACGACGCGCCGCTCGAAGGAATCGAGCAATCGCTCGACCTGTTCGCCGTGGGCGAAGCGCTCGGCTACGACAGCGCCTGGGTGCGCCAGCGGCATCTCGAACGCGCGGTGTCCTCGGCGGCGACATTTCTCGCGGCGGCGAGCCAGCGCACCACGCGCATCGGTCTCGGCGCGGCGGTGATTCAGATGGGCTATGAAAACCCGTTCCGGCTCGCGGAAGATCTCGCGAGTGTCGATGTGCTGTCGCGCGGGCGGCTGAACGTGGGCCTGAGCGCGGGTGCGCCGGGGCATGGCGCCTTGCTCGGCGAGCGCCTGTTCGACGCCGATCCGCAGCAAATCGACTTTTCATATGCGCGTATTGCGCGGTTGCGCCAGAACCTCGCGGGCGACTGGCTTGGCGATACCGACACGTTCGTCGAGTCGGCGGCGGGCCGCGTGCGTCCGCGCGTGACGCCGTACGCGGCCGGGCTCACCGAGCGTCTCTGGTACGGCGGCGGTTCGCTGCGCTCGGTCGAATGGGCGAGCCGCAACGGCTTCAATCTGCTGATCGGCAACATCACGGCGGGCGAGGGCACCGACGATTTTCGCGAGGCGCAGTTGCAGCAGATCGCTGCGTATCGAGCGAACTGGAGTGACGCGCGGCCGCCGCGCATTGCGCTGGGCCGCGTGATCGTGCCGTTCGACAGCGCGAGCGCCGCCACGCGCGAGTTTTACCGTGCGTATGCCGCGAGCCGTCATGCGCGCACGCTGATGCCGCACGGCGAGCGGCGCACGCTGTTCGCGCCGGATCTGGTCGGTAGCGCGGAAGAAATCGTCGACGCGCTTCAGGCCGATCCCGTGCTGGCCGAGGTGAGCGAGCTGCGCCTCGAATTGCCGTACGACCTGCCGTTCGAGCACTATCGGCAGATTCTGGACGATGTAGCCGCGCGCGTTGCGCCACGGCTCGGATGGCGCGCGCATGACGCGCGGCGGGTCGATGTCGCTTCGCCGGACGGGGTGCGCGATCGCCGCGAAGTGGCCTAGTGGTGGCTTAGGCCCGTCTTAGTATCGCCGTGCATAACGTTTTCGCGAAACGCTGGTTGCGATACGCGAACACCCCCATGAAAATCATTAACTATCCTGATCAATCCAACGAGGGATTCAATCCAGCATGAGCCGTGACCTTCTGATTCTGCTCGAACCCGGTTTCGCCGATCCCGCCCATCCCGGCGAACGTTTCATCTGCCCGCACGGCGCGCCGATCGAAGGGCTGCTCGCGAGCGATCCCGCACGTGTGGCGCGTCTCGACGTGAAGCGCGTAGCGTTCGCGCGGCCGCGCCCCGCGGTCGTCGCGGTGCTCGACGAGGCGCATCAGGGCCTGCCCGTGCTCGTGTTCGGCGACGAGCAGGCACCGCCCGAGGACGCGCAAACGCTCGGCGAGCGTCGCTTCGTCAACGATCCGCAGCGCATTCTTGCACTGCTCGCCGAGCGCCACGGCTTTCCGAAAGTGCATTGAGTCTGCGCGCGTGCTGACCAGCCCCCGCAGTCCGTCTTCAGGAATTCACGATGTCCAACTTCGTATCGTCCGGCGACGCACTGGCGGCCGCGCCGAATGAATCTTCGCCCGCCGCGCTCGACTGGGTGCGCCGCCTGGTGTCCATCGACACGACGAGCCATCTGCCGAATCTCGGCCTGATCGAGACCGTGCGCGACGAACTCGCGCGCCACGGCATCGAGGCGACGCTGGTCCACGACCGGCGCGCGGGCTGGGCCAATCTCTTCGCCACCGTGCCCGCGCACGACGGCGCGCGCGATGGCGGCATCGTGCTCTCGGGGCACACCGACGTCGTGCCGGTGGCAGGGCAGCAATGGGACAGCGATCCGTTCGCGCCCGAGGTGCGCGAAGGCCGTCTGTTTGGCCGCGGCACCTGCGACATGAAAGGGTTTATCGGTACGGCGCTTTCGCTGCTGCCGCACATTCGCGAGACGCGCCTCGCGCAGCCGCTGCATTTCGCGCTTTCATACGACGAGGAAATCGGCTGCGTGGGCGCGCCGCATCTGATCGCCGATCTGCGGCGGCGCGGCGTGCGGCCGGCAGGCTGCATCGTCGGCGAACCGACCGGCATGCGCACGGTGATCGCGCACAAGGGCATACACACGTATCGCTGCTGCGTGCGCGGTCATGCGGCGCATTCCTCGCTGACGCCGAAGGGGCTGAATGCGATCGAATACGCCGCGCGCCTGATTTGCCATATCCGCGAAATCGCCGATCAATTCCGCGCGCATGGGCCGTTCGATGAACTCTTCGACGTACCGTTCACCACCGCGCAAACGAGCCTGATCGAGGGTGGCAACGCGATCAACACCGTGCCCGCCGAATGTCGCTTCTCGTTCGAATTCCGCAATCTGCCGAACGTGGCGCCCGAGACGGTGATTGGGCGCATCGAGTCGTGGGCGCGCGAGACGCTGCTGCCGCAGATGCGCGCGGAGCATCCAGCGGCGGCGATCGAATTCGAGCGGCTCTCGTCGTCGCCGGGACTCGATGCTGCCGAGGAGGCGGCGATCACGCAACTCGTGCGCGCGCTGACTGGCGAACGCGAGCGCCGCAAGGTTGCCTACGGTACGGAAGCGGGTCTGTTCGCGCAGGCGGGGATTCCAACCGTGGTGTGCGGGCCGGGCCATATCGAACAGGCACATCGCGCCAACGAATACGTTTCGCTCGATCAACTCGCGAGCGGCGAGCGTTTCTTGCGCAGCGTGATTCGCAGCCTCGAAGCGGACGATGGGCTGGCCGCCGAGGCGGAACGCGCGGCGGTATCGGTGTGAACGTGACAGGCATCCCAACAACACCCGGAGACGACGACATCATGGGCAAACGCGAACGCATCGAGACATTCGACGACATCGCCATTTCATCCGCGCTGGATGAGCGTTTCGAACGCGTGTCGGTGCGCGATCCGCGCGCGCGGCCTTTGTTCGAGGAACTGGAATACGAATACCGCAGCCGTTACGAGGATGTGATTCCGGCGCAGGAACTGCGCAATGAAATGACGCGCTACGCCGACGAGCTGTTCGCGCCGCCCAAGGGCGCGTTCGTGCTGCTGCTGCGCGGAGAGACGGCGGTGGCGGGCGGCGCGTTCATGCCGCATGCCGATTCGGGCACGGCCGAGTTCAAGCGCATCTGGGCGAGCCGCGCATTGCGCCGCCAGGGGCTTGCACGGCGCGTGCTCGGCGAACTGGAGAACGAGGCCGCGCGTCTCGGTTATACGCGCGTCTTTCTCGGCACGGGGCCACGGCAGCCGGAAGCTATTTCGCTCTATACGCATAGCGGTTATACCTTGCTTTCGGCGCATGATTTCGGCGAGGATGCGCCGCCGGGATACCACTTTGAAAAGCTGCTCACGCGTGGCTCACGCTCATGACTGCGCGTGTTGAATTGCCAGTAAGCGAACGCACGGCGGACGTGCATCGCTTCGATGTCTTTGGCCGTATCGTTGCCGTGGCGAAAGTGCGCGACGCGTGGCAGGCCTGGTTCGTCGGCGAAGACGGAAAACGCCGCCACGCGGATTTCGTGATTCCGGCTTTTATCGAAGCCGACGAACTCGCCCAATATCTCGACGATCTCTTTCACGAAAGCGCATCGCCCGATCGAGTCGCGGTGGTGCGCCTGAAAGCAGGCGGCTGATACCGCGGTGCCTGCCGGTTGTATCCCGTCACTCTTTCATGCGGACCGCGTCATGTCCTTGTGCCTTACTCGCCGCGCATGCTCGCGTCGCCGCCATGTTGCTGCGTCGTTCGCAACAACGCTTGCCTGCATCGCCGCGCTATTCGCTGCGCCGCTAGCGGCCCACGCCGCGCCCAAAGGCACGCTCGTATTTTGCAGCGAAGGCAGCCCTGCGGGATTCGATCCCGGCCAGCACACCACCAGCACCGATTTCGACGCCAGCACCTATACCGTGTACAACGAGCTGGTGCAGTTCCGCAACGGCACACTGGATCTGGAGCCCGGCCTTGCGACGAGTTGGGACAGTTCGCCCGATCAACGCGTCTACACGTTTCATCTGCGTCACGGCGTGAAGTTCCAGACGACCGCGTGGTTCAAGCCCACGCGCGAATTCAACGCCGACGATGTGCTTTTCACGTTCAATCGCATGCGTGATCCGCAGATGCCGTTTCGCAAGGCGTATCCCGCGACTTTCCCTTATTTCAGCGATCTGGGATTCGACAAGAATATCGCGAACATCGAAAGGCTCGACGACTACACCGTTCGCTTCGACCTCAAGACGCCCGACGTGATTTTCGTGCGCAATCTTGCGATGAGCTTCGCGTCGATTCTGTCCGCCGAATACGCCGCGCAGTTGAGCGCTGCGCATCGCGAGGCCGACATCAACCAGTTGCCGGTGGGCACCGGTCCGTTTGTGTTCCGCTCATACCAGAAGGACGCGCTGATCCGCTTCGATGGCAACCCGGACTATTGGCGGCCCGAGGACGTCAAGCTCGCTCATCTCGTGTTCGCGATCACGCCGGATCCCGCCGTGCGCGTGCAGAAACTCGCGAGCGGCGAGTGCCAGGTGTCGGTGTTTCCACGTCCCGCCGATATCGAGGTCATCCGGCGCAATCCGGCGCTGAAGGTCGTGTCGGGCGTGGGATTCAACGTGGGTTTCGTCGCGTACAACACGCAGCATGCACCGCTCGACCGCGTGGACGTTAGGCGCGCGCTCGACATGGCGATCGACAAGCCCGCGATCATCCGCGCTGTGTTCGCAGGCAATGCAAAGTCCGCGACGAATCCGATGCCGCCCGCTCAATGGTCGTACAACGACACGCTCAGGGACGCGCCCTACGATCCCGCGAAAGCGCGGGCGTTGCTCGCGCAAGCGGGCTTGCCGGATGGATTCGAAATCACGCTTTGGGCCATGCCGGTGCAGCGGCCGTACAACCCGAATGCGCAATTGATGGCACAGCTGATTCAGCAGGATTGGGCGAAGATCGGCGTGCGCGCGAAGATCGTGAGTTACGAATGGGGTGAATACAACCGTCGCGCAAAGCTGGCGGGCGAGCACGATACGCTGCTATACGGCTGGTCGGGCGACAATGGCGACCCTGACAACTGGCTCGGTGCGCTGCTTGGTTGCGACGCCGTGCATGGCAGCAACGTGTCGAAATGGTGCGACGCTTCGTTCAATACGCTCATCGAGAAGGCGCGCTCGGACGCTAACCTGAAGGAGCGAACCGCGCTCTATGAGCGGGCGCAGGTGATCTTCAAGCAGCAGGTGCCGTTCACGCCGATCGCGCATTCGATCGTGTCGCTACCGGCCTCGAAGCGCGTGGAGGGGCTGGTGTTTTCGCCGTTGGGAAGCCATCGGTTCGATGGCGTCTCGTTACAGTGAAGCGAAATGGCACGCCTGCAAGCGCTATTCCCATCCGTGGTTTGCTTGGCACTCTATCGGAACATCTGGGTGAAGCTTTGGCGCGTCATTTTTTTGCGCGGCTCTACGCTGCAACCCCCTCAAAGGAACGGTGACGGTACGCGCGTCTCGCGCGTCGTGGATGCCTGCGCATCTTGCGAGTGGATGAATCATGCGGACCCGTTCAAGACTGCCGACGAGCATGGCGAGCGCTGCTTGATGCCGTTAAGCCCGATTCAAAACAAGGTGTTCGAAACCTGGCATCGCCATGGCTAACGGCAGGTGCTTTGGCAGCCGTTTGCGTCTCACCAAAGCTGAGCCCCCAACACCAGGGTTTTTGACAAGTTTGCAACATATGGTGCAACGAAGTACAGTACGGCAACAAATGGATTTGTAAGCCTGTTGCCGGCCGCTCGTTGAAGGGGCCAGAAAGGAGTGTCGCAATGAAACGTATGAAGCTGACCGGCTGGATCGTGATCGGCATGCTATTGGGGATCGCCGTAGGTTACGGCTGCCATCGCGCGATTGGCGACGCGCAAAGCCTCAAATCGGTCGCCGACGGCTTCGCGCTCGTCACCGACCTGTTCCTGCGGCTCATCAAGATGATCGTCGCGCCGCTTGTGTTCACCACGCTCGTGGTGGGCGTCGCGAAGATGGGCGACGCGAAGGCGGTCGGGCGCGTGGGCGTGCGCACGCTCGCGTGGTTTATCGGCGCGACCTTTGTTTCGCTGCTGCTGGGCGCGGTCGTCGCGAACTGGCTGCAACCGGGCGCGGGCCTGAATCTGCCGCTGCCCGATTCGCACGCGGCCACCGGCATTCAGGCGGGCGCGATTTCGATCCGCGAATTCGTCACGCACCTGGTGCCCAAGAGCGTCGTGCAGGCGATGGCCGAGAACGAAATCCTGCAGATCGTGGTGTTCGCGGCGTTCTTCAGCCTCGGCATCATCGCGATCGGCGAGCAGGCGAAGGGTATCGTCACGCTGCTCGAACAGATTTCGTCGGTGATGTTCAAGGTCACGGGCTACGTCATGGCATTCGCGCCGGTGGCCGTATTCGCGGCACTCGCGCACGTGGTCGCCATTCAGGGGCTCGGCGTGCTGCTCAGTTATGGGCGCTTCATGGGCGTGTTCATCGGCGCGCTGGTGTTGCTGTGGTGCGCGATCGTCGCCGCGGGCGGCCTCGTGCTCGGCCGCCGCGTGTTCGGGCTCGTGCGTTCGGTGCGTCTGCCGATGCTGCTGGCGTTCAGCACGGCGAGCAGCGAATCGGCGTATCCGAAGCTGCTCGAACAACTCGAACGCAGCGGCGTGCCGCGCCGCATTTCGAGCTTCGTGCTGCCGCTCGGCTACTCGTTCAATCTCGACGGCTCGATGATCTATTGCACGTTCGCCACGCTCTTTATCGCGCAGGCTTATGGCATTCATCTGTCGTTCATGGATCAGGCGGCGATGCTCGCGATCCTGATGCTCACGAGCAAGGGCATGGCGGCCGTGCCGAAAGCGTCGCTCGTCGTGATCGCCGCGACGCTCGGGCAATTCAATATTCCCGAAGCGGGCCTGTTGCTGATCATGGGCGTGGACACCTTCCTCGACATGGGCCGCACGGCCACCAACGTGCTCGGCAACAGCGTGGCCGCCGCCGTGGTGACGAAGTGGGAAGGGCAGCTCGGACCGGTGCTGAGCGAGGACGAATACGAAGCGCTCGCGAATGCGCGCGAGCAGGCGCATGGCACGATCGATCTGGTGGAAGGCGCGACGACCTGAACAGGTTCGATACGGAATCCGAATCAATCGTCATTCGCGAGTATCGGATAGAAAAACGGCGGCCCGCATGATGCGGCGCCGCCGTTTTTTATTGCGCTTCAGCCTGGTGCGTCTAGCGGCTGATGTCTTCGAGCGAGCGTCCGCGCGTGGCCGGTCCGAGCAGCACCATCACGATGCCCACGAGCATCGACACGCCGATAAACATCGCCACGCCCGGCACGCCGTAGTGATGCAGCAGAATGCCGATCGCGAGCCCCGCGAACGCGGCCGCGATGCGGCTCCACGAATAGACGAAGCCCACGGCGCGCGCCCGCACGCGCGTGGGATACAGCTCCGCCTGATAGCCGTGATACGCATACGACATCACATTCGCGGCGAGCGTGAACAGCACGCCCAGCACGATCAGCAGCCAGGGCTGCGAAGCCTGCGCGAACAGCGCGATCACCACGGCCATGATCAGCAGGCCGCCGACGATCTGCGTCTTGCGTTCGAGTTTGTCGGCGAAACAATAGCCGATCAGCGGGCCGAACGGATTCGCAATGGCGATCACGAACGCATACGCAAGGCTCTGCGTGACGTGTATGCCGCGCTCGATCAGCAACGTCGGCACCCACGCGGCGAAGCCGTAAAAGCCGATCACCTGCGCCATGTTGAAGATCGAGAGAATGACCGTGCGGCGCAGATAGGGCGGACGCAGCACTTCGGCGAGCGAGCCCGCGCCGGCTTTTTCCGGCGCGGCGGGTGCGGGTGCGGGCAGCTTCGCGCCGGTTTCGGCTTCCACGCGGCGCTCGATGTCGGCGACGATGCGCTCCGCCTCGGCTTCGTGACCGTTGCGCGCGAGCCAGCGCGGGCTTTCGGGAATGCGTCGGCGCAGGAACCACACCACGATCGCGCCCACCGAGCCGAACAGGATCACGACGCGCCAGTAATCGAGGCCGAGCGGCTGCGTGTCCTTGAGCGCGTAGGCGAGGAACGCCACCACCGGCACCGCGCTGAACGTGATGACCTGGTTGAGCGCGTAGGCGCGGCCGCGTTCGCCGCGCGGAATCAGTTCGGAAATATACGTGTCGATCGTCACGAGTTCGATGCCGATGCCGATGCCCGCGATGAAACGCCAGATGTTCAGCGTGAGGCCCGTGGTCTGGAACGCCATGATCGCCGTGCAGACGATGTACCAGATCAGCGACCAGGTGAAGATCTTGCGTCGGCCGTAGCGGTCGGCGACCTGGCCGAACACGAGTGCGCCGACCCAGAGCCCCGCGAACGTCGAGAACACGAAGGTGCCGAAGCCCGCGACCTTCAGCGGCCCGAGCGCCGAAAAGAAGCCGAGCGATTCGGGCGTGAAGAGGCCCGCGTGGACCATGCCGGGCGCCACGTAGCCCGTGAAGAACAGATCGTAGAACTCGAACACGCCGCCGAGCGACAGCAGGATCACCATGGTCCAGACGGTGCGCGACGGCGGCAGCCGGTCGAGGCGGGCCGCGATCTCCGCCGATGTGGGAGTCGACATCGAATTCCTTTTGTTGGTTTGGGTTGCGAGAGGTGACGCCTGGCGCGGGCGCGGGCGCGTGCGCGCAGGAGTTATGCCGGAGCTTAATTGACGCGGCGCTTCACGGCACCTGGTTGAAACCCAACTCGCGGTTTCGTCGGGCGGGCGCGTGGACGGCGTTCGTCAGCCGCGCGAAAGGCGACGCGGGGCGTTACGGCGCGGTTCAGCGCGTTCTGGGAGTTCAGGGCGAGGGCGCCGACGCTTGCGCGTTGCGCAGCGGCGTCGGGCGTGGCGGTGCGAAGGTACGGAGAAGCGAGAGAGAAGCGCGGATGGCGTGGGGTATTTGCCGCCGTTGTGCGGCCCCCACGCTACAGGGCGCGCGGGGCACGCCTAATCCGCGTTGAAGCGTGTCCGGACGCGTTTGATGCGTTACGCGGCGCGCGGCTTGGCGCCCGCAGGCGGCGCTTCCTCGATGCCGCGGAAGATCAGCGCCGAGACCAGCGTGATCGCGCCGACAGCCGCGAAGCTCACGCGAAAGCCCAGCGCCACCGAATCCCAATGCGCGGCGACCAGACTCACGAGCGCGCCGCCGATCGTCACGCCGAGGCCCATCGCGAGCATCTGCACCATCGAAAAGAGGCTGTTGCCGCTGCCCGCATCTTCGTGCGAGAGACCCTTGAGCGTGACGCTGTTCATCGCCGCGAATTGCATCGAATTGGCCGCGCCGAAAATCGCCAGCACGAGGAGCGAGATGATGACCGGCGTGTCGCGCGAAATCAGCGCGAACGCAACGATCGACGCGCCCACGATCAGCGTGTTCACGAGCAGGAACGTGTCGTAGCCGTATCGGCGGATCAGCGGCGCGATCCAGCGTTTGGCGACCGTGCCCGCGAGTGCGGCGGGCAACATCATGAGGCCCGAATGCAGCGGCGTGTAGCCGAGTTCGAGCTGCATGAGCAGCGGCACGAGAAACGGCACGGCGCTGGAACCCACACGGCAGACGAGGTTGCCGATCAGGCCGACGCTGAAATTGGGCTCACCGAACAGCGCGAGCCTGAACAGCGGATCGCGGCGGCGGCGCGCATACGGCACATAGGCGAACGCGGACGCGAGGCCGAGCACGAAGAGTCCCACCGACCAGGCCGCGCGATGCGTCTGCACCGGCGCGTCGAAGGCGAGCGAAAACGCGATCATGCACAGGGAAACCAGCGCGCAACCGATCACGTCGAACGGCGGCGCGGCGGTACTCGAACTGCGCGGCAGATAGCGCCACACCATGAACAGACCGGCGGCGCCGATCGGCACGTTGATGAGAAAGATCCAGTGCCACGTGATGGCCTGCACGAACCAGCCGCCGAGCGTCGGGCCGACGATCGGGCCCACTTGTCCGGCGACCGAAATCAGCGCGAGCGCGGACACGTATTGCTCGCCGCTCACGGCGCGCAGCACGGCGAGGCGGCCGATCGGCATCAGCATCGAGCCGCCGATGCCTTGCAGCACGCGTGCAATCACGAGTTCGCCGAGCGTGTGCGCGCTCGCGCAGCACAGCGAGCCGAGCACGAAGATGAGGATGGCGGTGAAGTAGACGCGACGCGTGCCGAAGCGGTCGGCGAGCCAGCCCGAAGCGGGCGTGAGCATGGCCATCGTGAGCGTGTAGGCGACGATCACCGGCTGCATCATGAGCGGTTTGACGCCGAGGCTGTGCGCCATCGAAGGCAGGGCGGTGTTGACGATCGTCGTGTCGAGCGCCTGCATGAAAAAGCCTGCGGCGACGATCCACAGCAACGCCGTCTGGCTCGAATCCTTGTTCATGGGAACGTCTTGGGCGCGGCGCGAACGGCGGGAAACACGGGCGCGCGGCGCAAAAATCTGCAATGACGTCATGATATTGTCATCGCGGGCAATCGGGAACCCCACTCAGGACATTGACTGTTATCGGCAATGCCGATAACAATGGGGCATGCTCAATCCCACCTGGCTCAAGTCTTTCGCCACCGTTGCGGCCTGCCACAGCTTCACCGAGGCGGCGCGCCAGCTCGGCCTCACGCAGTCGAGTGTCAGCGACCATATCCGCCGGCTCGAACAGGAGATCGGGCGGCGTCTGTTCGTGCGCGACACCCATTCGCTCGCGATCACGCCCGACGGCGAGGCGATGCTCGCGCACGCGGGCGCGATCCTGCAGGCGATCAACCGCGCCGAATCGCAGTTCCGTGCGCCGCGCCTGAAGGGGCGCGTGCGTCTCGGTTCCTCGGACGACATCGCGCTCGGCCCGCTGCCCACGGTGCTCACGGCGTTTCGCAACGCGCATCCCGACGTCGAGCTGGAAATCATCATCGGCATGACGGGGCGGCTTTACGAGCTGCTCGACGCGGGCGCGATCGACCTGATGGTGGGCAAGCGGCGTCTCGGCGACAAGCGCGGCGTGGCGCTCTTTACCGGGCGGCTCGAATGGCTCGCGCGCACCGGCACGATGGTCGATCTCACGCAGCCGCTGCCGCTCAATCTTGTCGCCGAGCCGAGCGTCACGCGCGCCGTGGTGCTCGACGCGCTCGCGCAGACCGACTTCCGCTGGCAGATCGTGTGCACGAGCAGCAGTCATTCGGGCTGCGTGGCGGCGGCGCGCGGCGGCCTCGGCATCACGGTGCGGCCCCAGTATCTGGCGGCGCGCGGGCTGGCGCCGCCGATCAACGTCGCGAGCCTGCCTGTGTTGCCGGATGTGGAGTTCATCGCGCTCGCGGCGAAGCGCCTCAGCCGTCCCGCGCAAACGCTGATGCAATTGCTGCACGACAGCGATCTGCGCGGTTCGTGGATCGGCGAATAAGGCGTCTGTTTCCGCACGATCGGGCGCGCGCCGCACGCACGTCTGGTGTAATATCCGCCGCCTGGTTATAAGGTATTGGTAGCGGGTATTCGCAGCAGGTGAGTGATATGGATCGAAAAACAGCGGAGCGTCTGCTCGTCGACGCGGACAGGATTGCCGAATTCGTTCTGGAGTGTTTCGACCTGACGCTCGAAATGCCGCGAGGGCGCGAGCTTTACGACCACGCCTTCAGCCTCTATCTGAAGCGCGAGGCGGGCGACGTGCCCGTCGCCGATCTCTACGACGCGCTCAAAAGCCACGGCGAATTGCCGGAAGCCCCCGCGGCTTGATGCTCGCCTGAGCGCGGGCTAGTGGCCCGCGCTTTATCGGTTCGCTTTTCAGCCGCGTTTCACCTCGCTTTTCAGCTCGATTCCCCCGCACGTGCAGCATAAGCGCGCACGGGCGCATCTTCTTCGTCTTCGGCCAGCGCTTCGAGCGACAGGCCTTTCGTTTCGATTCCCATGATCGCCACGGCCAGCGCCGCCACGCCGAACGACAGCGCGCCGAGCGTGAACACGCCGCTCTGTCCGAAGATCGGCAGCACGACGCCCACGGCATACGGTCCGATCAGCGAGCCGACGCGTCCAATCGCCGACGCGAACCCCGATCCCGTCGCGCGCGCGCCCGTGCCGTACAACTCCGGCGTGTACGTATAGAGCACGGCCCACATCCCGAACATGAAGAACTGCATCGCGAGCCCTGCGCTGATCAGCAGCGCGGCGCTCTGCAGATGCAGCGCGGTTTGCCCGTAGACCCAGGCCATCGCGCCCGCGCCGACCAGCGCGGCCACGCAGGTCGGCTTGCGGCCGATGCGTTCGACGAGCCACGCCGCGCACAGAAAACCGGGAATGCCGCCGAGCGAAATGAGCACGGTGTAGAGCACCGACTTCGTGACGGTCGCGCCCGCTTGCTGCATCAGCGCGCCGAGCCACGAGGTGAGGCCGTAAAAGCCGAGCAGCGCGAAGAACCACAGCGCCCAGACCATGATCGTGCGTCGTCTGTACGCGGCGCTCCAGATCTCGCGGAACGCGCCGCGCGAGCGATTGGCCGCCGTAGCAGCCGACGACGCCGATGACGAAGCACGCGCGGGCGCAGGCAGCGTGGCGACGCCGAGCGTGCGCATGACCTGGGCTTCGATCTTCGTGGTGACGGCGTCGGCTTCGGCGACACGGCCGCGATGTTCGAGCCAGCGCGGCGACTCCGGCACGATGCGGCGCACAATCAGCACGAACAGCGCGGGAATCGCGAGCAGCGCGAACACCGTGCGCCAGCCGAATTGCGGCAGCACGAAATAGGAGGCGACGCCAGCGGCGATAAAGCCGAGCGGCCAGAAGCCGTCCATCAGCGCGACGAGGCGGCCGCGTTTGGCGGCGGGCACGAACTCGGAGAGCAGCGTCTGCGCGACCGGAAACTCCATGCCCATGCCGATGCCGAGCAAGACGCGCCAGAGGATCAGCGCGTCGACGCTTTGCGCGGTCGAGCACAGATACGAGGCCGCGCCCCAGAGCACCATGCTCCACTGAAAGACCGGGCGGCGTCCGAAACGGTCCGACAACAGGCCCGCGAGCGCGGCGCCCAGCACCATGCCGAAGAAGCTCGCGCTGGCGACCAGTCCCGCCGCCGCGCTGGAGAGACCGAACTCGGTCTTGATCGAGCCGAGCACGAACGTCATCGTGCCGAGATCCACGGAATCGAAGAAGAAGGCCACCGCGATGATCAGAAAAATCGTGCGGTGATACGGCGAATACGGCAGGCGTTCGAGACGCGCGGCGGCGTTGGCCGACGCCGTGCGTGCCGGCGAATGAGGCGATGGGCGGGTCATGGCGTTCCTGTCGTTCGGATGCGCGACCCGGAGCGCGGGCGCGGCGCGCGCCGGCCGATGACCGGGCCGTTTCAGTAGACGCCGCCATTAATGCCCGACATAGAACGAAACCGGCGAGGGGATGGAATGCGGCCGTCGCGCGGGCGCGGACCGGTTGTTGTCGTGCTGTAAGGCATCGCCGTGTCAGCGTGTACGCGCGGGCTAAATCTTGGCGTAAAAGGCCAGCCCCGAAACCGTAGACTGTTGTGCGAAAAGATACCGCGCGTGTTGCTGGCGGGAGCGTCGGCGCTGAATGGACCAGAAGCGCAGACCTGAAGCGCAGACCAGGCGTGCAGACCAGAAGATCAGACCAAAGGAATAGACCAGAGCATTAGAACAGCATGGAGACAACGCGCGGCAAGCCGTGTTGCAGCGCGGAATGCAAACGGGTGAACGATGACGACCATAAGAGACCGCTTGTTGTTCGGGGAACAGCCGCCGATTGCCCCGCTATCGCCACAACGGCTCACGCAGCCGACGCGGCCGCCCAGGCCGCCGCGCGCCAGGAAGGCCGCGTCATCGGCGAGCGTCGACGCGAAATCCGTTGCGCAGGCGCATTCGATCTTCCACGAACGATGGTGGCTCGACATCGCCACGCAAGGCAACTGGGCGCTCGCGACCGTCAAGCAGGACGACACCGTGCTCGGCGAAATGCCCTACGCGCTCGTGCGCCGACGCCTGTGGCGCATCTCGCATCTGCCGCCGCTCACGCGCACGCTCGGTCCCGTGATCACGCCGGTGGCGGGCAGCGAGGCGCGGCAGCGTCGTCATCAGCTCGACGTGACCGCGCGGCTGATCGAGCAATTGCCCGCGTGCGACAGCTTTTTCCAGGTGCTCGATCCGCGCGTCGACGATGCGATTGCGTTCGCGCTGCATGGCTATACCGTGTCGGCGCGCTACACCTTCCGCATCGATGCGCACATCGGGCAGGACGAAGCGTGGTCGCGGCTCGACAGCAAGACGCGCAACGTGATTCGCGGCGCGGCGCGCGAACTGACTGTCGCGCCGATCGCCACGCCTGGCGAATTCCTCGGTTTCTACGAGGATAATCTGCGCGCCCGCTCGCGCAGCAACGCCTATGGCAGCGCGGTGATGCGCCAGCTCGTCAACGCCTTCGTCGAGCGCCAGTCGGGCGTGCTGCTCGGCGCGTATGGGCCGGGCGCGAAACTCGTCGCGGCGATCGGGCTCGTGTGGGATCAGCAGGCGATGTATTTTCTGCTCTCGTCGCGCATGCACGAAGCGCATTGCGGCTCGATCAGCCTGCTGATCTGGAGCGGCATCCAGCGCGCGATCGAGAGCGGGCTCATCTTCGATTTCGACGGCTTTTCGAGTCCGTCCACCTTCAGCTTCCTGAATGGCTTCGGCGCGACGCTCACGCAGCGTCTGGGTGTCGAGCGGCACGGCACGGCGTATCTGCTCGCACGCACGCTCAAGCGGCGGCTCGCGCCGGGATCGGTTTTTGTGCCTAATTTATAGGGGTATTGTGCCGATGGGTGTCGATGCGCTTCGATCCACGTGATCGGCGCATCAATGCATCAATGCAAGGCGGGACGATCAGACCAGTTCGTGCTGCGCGTGCGGCGTCGCGTGCCGCGTGGTGGCGCGCGCGAGTTCGAGCGCGCTCGACGCGAACAGCAACGGCGACCAGCGCCGGATCGCATCGCTCGCGCCGTTGGCGAAGCGCTCGCGCAGCACGCCGTCGCTGCCGAGCTGGCCGATGCGCTGCGCGAGCGTGGGCACGTCGCGCGGCTCCACGACGAAACCGTTCACGCCGTCGAGCACGATCTCACCCGCCACGCCGCAGGTGCGCGTGACGATGGCCGGGCAGCCCGCGGCGAACGCTTCGTTCACGCACAGCCCCCATTGATCGAACTCGCTCGCGAGCACGATGAACTCGGCGAGCGCATAGAGGTTCGGCATTTCGTGATTGGCGAGCGAGCTGAGGATCGACACGTCGGCGTCGAGTCCGTGCGCGGCGATGCGCGCGCGCAGCTCCGCATCGAGCGGGCCCTGACCCACGAGCACGAGTCCGATGCCGCGTTCGCGCAGACGCGATTGCGCGTAGGCGTCGATCAGCACGTCGACATTCTTGCGCGCCACGAAGCGGCTCACGCAAAGCAGAAAACGCGGCGGCAGGCCGTAACGTTCGCGCACGCTGCGGGCGTTGTCGCGCGCGCGTTGCGCGAGGCGCGCGAAATAGTCGATGTCGATCACGTCGAAGCCGATGCGCGAGCGCGCCATCGGAATGCCGAGCGAAAGCGCGTAGCGGCGATGCCGCTCGCCCGCGACGAGCGCCCCGTCGAAGCGGCTCACGATCAGCCGCTTGAGACGCTCCTTGGTGGCGCTGCGCACGCCGTCGTCGGCTTTCGAATCGGACATGTAGATGAGCTTGAAGCGCCGCGTGAGCTGGCGTAGCACGCACAGCAGCGCGGAATACTGCGTGTTGTAGCCGAGCGTGATGACCACGTCGGGCGCGAACGCGCGCAGCCTGGCGACGAGGCGCGAACAGTCGCGAAGGCCGAGTCCGTCGCTGTCCGAGCCGTCCTCGACGAGCGTGACGGCGTGCGGCGGCCGGCTCGCGAAGAACGCCGCGCGGCGCTCCTGCGGGAAGCCGTAGACGCCCGAGCGCGCGAACACTTCGATCAGCGACACGTCGTGGCCGCTGCGCGTGGCGGCGTCGACGAGGGCTTCGTAGCGAGGCACGTGGTAGTCGCCCAGATTGCCGACGACGAAGAGAATGCGCATGGACAAAGACCGCTCACGATTGAGTTGGCTGGAAGGTCCGTCGCGCTACGCGCCTGCGGTCCACGATCAGCGGCCCGCGGCAGTCGCGCCTTTTACATCATCGTAACCGCCCATCCTGCGCGGCAGCGTCGCCAGGCGGCGCACTGGCTGTCAGCGGCGAGGGTTTGTCCGAATCGACGGGGCGCGGGCTGCGATGCGCCGCGCATCGATTGAGGCGGCCGCCAACTTGAGCCGGAACGGGTGCAGGCGATTGTCAAGCAAACGCCGGGGCTCCTGCGCACGAGTCCATAAATTTGTAAGACGACAATTTGACAATTGCGGCTTGTCATACAACAATGACTTCGCGTCGAAATCGCGATCCACGTATCGGGGACGGATCGTGATCGTCGAAGCCCCAGCAGCAGCGGTACGGAAACACCCCACGGAGACCCCTCGCGACGCCACGCGCGCGAGACCCAAAACAGATAAGTTCACCGAACGAATCATGAGAATATCCACGAGACTTCTTGTTCTGGTCGCGACGGCGCTCGTCGCGCTGGTGGCCATCGGCGGCTACGGCCTCGTCAGTCTCAAGCAGGCGATGCTCGACGACACGCGCGGCAAGATCACCAATCTTCTGCACATGGCCGAACATCTCGCCACCTACTATCACGATCAGGAAAGCGCCGGAAAAATGACGCGCGAGGAGGCGCAGGCCGCCACGAAGCTCGCGCTCAGCCAGCTCAATTATTCAGATCAGAGTTTCTTCTGGGCGCGTCTGCCCGACGGCACGACGCTCGTGCACCGCAACGCGGCGATCATCGGCAAGGTCAACGCGGGCAAGGCGCCCGACGGTCGGCCCGACGGCGACCTCTACCGCGAAATGCTCGCGCGCGAGCACATTCCCGTGATGCTGACGCTCGCGAAGCATCCCGTCACGGGCCAGCTCACGCAGAAGATGAACGGCATCGTCGCGTTCGAGCCGTGGGACTGGTGGATCGGCACGGGCTTTTATCTCGACGATATCGACGCCGCGTTCTGGCGCACCGGCCGCGTGCTGATCGCGCTGATCGTGCTGGGCGTGGCGGGCATCGCGGCGCTGTCGTGGCAGATCATCCGCAACGTGGTGGGCACGCTCGGCGGCGAGCCGCAGTACGCGGTGGCCGTCACGCACCGTATCGCGACCGGCGATCTGACCGGGCGCGTCGAATTGCGCGCGGGCGACGAACGCAGTCTGCTGGCGTCGATTGCGCGCATGCAGGCGAGCCTCGTGGCGATGATCGAGACGATCCGCACGGGCGCCGAATCGGTGACCACGGGCGCGAACGAGATCGCGGCGGGCAACACCGACCTCTCGTCGCGCACCGAGGAACAGGCCGCGTCGCTGCAGGAAACCGCCGCGAGCATGGAGCAGCTGACGTCGACCGTGCAGCACAACGAGGCCAACGCGGGCGAGGCGCGCACGCTGGTCTCCACCGCGAGCGCGGTGGCCGCCGACGGCGGCGCCGCCGTGGCGGCCGTGGTCGATACGATGTCGAGCATTCAGGCGTCGTCGGAGAAGATGGTGGAGATCACCGGCGTGATCGAAGGCATCGCGTTCCAGACCAATATTCTCGCGCTCAACGCCGCCGTGGAGGCCGCGCGCGCGGGCGAGGAAGGGCGCGGCTTCGCGGTGGTGGCCTCCGAAGTGCGCTCGCTTGCGCAACGCAGCGCGAGCGCGGCGCGCGAGATCAAGGCGCTGATCGACGCGTCGGTCGGGCAGGTGCGCGAAGGCTCGGAACGCGTGCGCGCGGCGGGCGGCACGATGCAGAGCATCGTGCGTTCCGTCGACAACGTGACGGACATCATCTCGGGCATCGCCGATGCCTCGTCGGAGCAGCGTACGGGCATCGAGCAGATCAGCCGCGCCGTCACGCAGATGGATACCGTCACGCAGCAGAACGCGGCGCTGGTCGAGCAAGCGGCGGCGGCGGCCGATTCGTTGTCGACGCAGGCGCGCCGCTTGTCGGAGGCGGTGTCGATGTTCCGCACCTGAGCTTCTGCGCCCGGGCGCGGCTGTCGACGTTGCGCTTATTTCGGCGAGACGTCGATATCGCCGAAATATTTGCGCGCGAGCGTGGTGACGGTGCCGTCCGCTTCGAGCTTCGCGATGGCCGCGTTCAGACGTTCGCGCAGCGCGGCGTCGCCCTTGCGGATGCCGAAGGCCACGCCGTTGCCGAGGATCTTGTCGTCGCGCACGGGCTCGCCCACGAACGCGAAGCCCTTGCCGTCGGGCTTCGAGAGAAAGCCGTTTTGACCGGCGGGCGCGAGCAGCAGCGTGGCGTCGAGGCGGCCCGACACGAGGTCGGCGTAAATCTGGTTCTGGTCCTGATACGGCACGACGTTCACGCCCGCCGGTTCCCAATGCGTCTTCGCGTAGGTCTCCTGGATCGATGCCTGCAGCACGCCCACGCGCTTGCCCTTGAGCGAGCTGGGCGTGGCGACGAGGCCGCTGTCGGCGCGCGCGATCAGGCGGCTCGGCACGCGGTAGATCACGGTCGTGAAGTCGATCGCTTCGCGGCGCTTCTCGGTGGCGTTCATCGCCGAATTGATGGCGTCGAACTTGCGGCCCTGAAGCGCGGGAATCAGCCCGTCGAACGAGGTTTCGACCCACGCGCAATGCAGCCGCGCGTTCGCGCAGACCGCATTGCCGATGTCGATATCGAAGCCTTGCAGCCGGCCGTCCGCGCCCTTCGATTCGAACGGCGGATACTGCGCCTCCACGCCGAAGCGCAGCGAACTGGAATCGGCGAACGCCGGGAGCGAGCCGAGCGCGCACGCGAGCGCGAGCAGCGTGGTGAGGGGCTTCATCGTGATCTCCTTGTGTGAATCAGATCGTGCAAAGACGGCGCGCGCCTTCGAGCAATGTTTCGTCGTCCTTGACAAAACTCAGGCGGATGATGCCGTGATCGGTGGCGTCGGTATAGAACGCCGAGAGCGGGATGGTCGCCACGCGCGCGTCGCGGATCAGGCGCAGCACGAAGTCGCTGTCCCGTTCGTCCGAGAAGCCGCGAAAGCGAGCGAGCATGAAGAAGCTGCCTTCGCTCGGCAGCAATTCGAAGCGTGAATCAGCGAGTGCGTGCGCGAGCAGATCGCGCTTGTGCTGATAGAAGCCGCCGAGATCGAGATACGACGAGGCGTCGGCGAGCGCCGCGCTGAACGCGTGCTGCATGGGCGTGTCGGCGGCGAAGGTCATGAACTGATGCACCTTGCGAATCTCGTCCATCAGCGCGGCGGGTGCGAGGCAGTAGCCCACGCGCCAGCCCGTGACGTGATACGACTTGCCGAACGACGAGACGATCACGCTGCGCTCGGCCAGCTCCGCATAGCGCGCCATGCTGCAATGACGCGCGCCGTCGAACACCACGTGCTCGTAGACTTCGTCGGAGAGAATCACGATATCGGTGTTGCGCGTGAGCGCCTTGAGGCGCGCGATGTCCTTCGCGCCCAGCACCGTCGCCGTGGGATTGTGCGGCGTGTTCACGATGATCATGCGCGTGCGCGGATTGATCGCGGCGGCGACTTCGTCCCAGTTCACGCGGAAGTCCGGCTGCGCGAGCTTGATGGCGACGGGCGTCGCGCCTTGCAGGCGCACGATGGGCGCGTAGCTATCGAACGAGGGCTCGAAGTAGATCACCTCGTCGCCCGGATGCACGAGCGCGCTGATCGTCGAATAGAGTCCTTCGCTCGCGCTCGCCACGACCGTCACTTCGCTGGCGGGATCGTAGTGCGCATCGTAGAGCGCCGCGTACTTGGCGGCGAGCGCCTCGCGCAGCGCGAGCACGCCGGCCATCGGCGCGTACTGGTTGTGGCCCGCGCGCATGGCGGCAGCCACGTCGTCGATCAGTCGCGGGTTGGGCGCGAAGTTCGGCGCGCCTTGCGAGAGGTTCAGGGCGTCGTGCTCGGCGGCAAGCTGGCCGATCACGGTGAAGATGGTGGTGCCCACGTCGGGCAGTTTCGAGCGGGAAGGGGCGGCGCTGTGCATCGTCCGAAAGGCAGAAGGAAAAACGGCCATTTGGCCTAAAAGCCCGCGCGGCGGCAATCGAATTATTCTCATGCGCGCCATGCGTTCGCCTCATGGCGCGCTTTTTTGTTCGTGCATGCGCGTGTGCGCTGCGACCCGGCGGCTCAGGCTGGCGGTGCGCCGCGCGCGCGATCGCGCTCGATCCACGCGCTGAATAGCTGGATTTTCGGCTGCTGCGCGGCGAAGTCGGGATAGACGAAGTAGTAGCGCGAACCGGTGGCCACCGCGAAGTCGATCGGCAGCGCGAGCCGCTGGGCGGCCACGTCCTCGCTGACGAGCGTGCGGTCGCCGATCGCCACGCCGAAGCCCTGCATCGCCGCGCTGGTCGCCAGATCGAGCGATTCGAACGTGGGGCCGCGATGGGCGTCGATCTGCGTCGCGCCGGCGCGTGAGAGCCAGAGCTTCCAGTCGGCGTGATCGCGCGTGGGATGCAGCAGCGTGAGCGGCGCGAGGTCGTCGGCGTGGGCGATTGGATGGCGGCGCAGGAATTCCGGCGTGCAGACGGGCGTGAGGTATTCGTCGAATAGCGGCACCGAATGCACATCCGCGCCCGGCGACGGACCGTAGATGATGGCCGCGTCGAACGGCTCGGCCTGGAAGTCGACTTCGTGCTGCCAGGTCGTGGTGATCTGCACCTGGAGTTCGGGATGCTCGGTCTGGAAGCGTGTGATGCGCGGCAGCATCCAGCGCATCACGCAGGTGGGCATCTTGAGCGCGAGTTCGCCGCGCTGGCGCGTGAGCGGCATCGACGCTTCCTCGATGCGCCCGAAACCCTCGCGCACGGCGGGCAGCAACTGCTCGCCCTCGGCGGTCAGCGTGAGACCCTTGGGCGAGCGCTTGAACAGCGGCAGGCCGTAATACTCTTCGAGCGCGAGAATCTGGCGGCTGACCGCGCCCTGCGTGAGGCACAGATGTTCGGCGGCGCGCGTGAAGCTGCCGTAGCGGGCGACCGTTTCGAAGATCGGCAGCGCGTTGAGCGGCGGCAGGCGCCTCACGACGCGCTGTCCTTCGTGACCAGCACGAGCGGCGTTTCGACCACGTCGGGCAAGTCGTCCTGGCGATGCTGCTCGATCAGCGCCTGCAAGACGACGTCGATGCCGTAGACGGCCTGCTTTTCCGCGAACTGGTCGACGGTGGCGAGGATACGGCCGTCGGCGAGCATCGGCTTGATGGCGGCGCTGGCGTTGTAGCCGGTGATCAGCACGCGGCCGCGCAGATGCGCCATGTTCACGGCGTCTACCGCGCCGCGCGCCATGTTGTCGTTCGCGCACAGGAGCGCGCGCAAGCCGGGCTGCGTGGCGAGCAGCGCGCTGGCCGCCGCGCGGCCCTTCGCGTAGTCCCAGTCGCCGGTCTCGGTGGCGACGATCTTCACCGAAGCGGCCCGCATGGCCTCGCGAAAGCCCTGGTCGCGCTGCTGCGCGTTGCGGTCGGAGGCCACGCCTTCGACGATGGCGGCGCGCTCGCCCGGATGCAGCCGACGCGCGAGATAGTCGCCGACGAGCCGCGCGCCGCGCCGGTTGTCGGGGCCGACGAAGGGCACGCGCAGACCGGCTTCGCGCAGCGCGCCCGCGTCGAGCGGATTGTCGATCGTGACGGCCAGCACGCCCTGGCGCACGCACTTCGCGACGGCGGGCACGAGGCGGCGCGAATCGACGGGCGCGAGCACGATGGCGCTCACGGATTGCGCCGCCAGCGACTCGACGTACGCGGCCTGCTGCGCGACATCGGTCTCGCCTTCGGTGCTGCGCACGATCAGCTTGAATGGATAGGGCGAATGCGCCTGGAAGGCCGTGGCCGCGCGGATCATCCCGGCCGTGAACGGATCGTTGCTGGCCTTGAGGACGAGCGCCACGGTGATGTCGCGTCCCGCGCCGCGCGCAAGGGGCGTAGCCGCGCCGCAGGCCGCCAGGGCACTGGCGATCAGGAAACGGCGGCGCGTGAGCTCATGCATGGCGGGTTCGGCCGGATGCCGAAAAGCGGGTTCGGATGGCCGGGAGTTTACGCGATTGGCGCGCGCCTGGGGAGGCGGGGAAGCGAGGGGGCGGACCTCGCACCCCGCCTCAACGCATCCGCTCAGTGCACCGTAAAGTTGTAATGACCCGTGGTGCGATGACCGTCCGCGGCCACGGCGATCCACTTGACCGCATATTGCCCCGCGCCGAGCGGATTCACCGCCACCGACATGCGCTTCTTGTTCGTCGCGTCGACGGCGGCTTTTTCGCGGATCACCGATTTGCCCGCCGCGTCGGTCACGTCGATCGAGCTGAAAGCGGGTTCGAGTTCGTCGTCGAAATCGATCGCGACGGTGGTTTGCCCGGCGGCGACGGTCGAGCCGGCGGCGGGCGTTTGATGCGTCGGGTAAGCGTGCGCCCAGGCGAGTTGCGCGCCCGCGAGGGCGACGGTGGCGGCGAGCAGACGAAGCGAACGAATGGCGTTGAAATTCATGATGAAGTCCTCAGAAAAAATTTACGTTGAATGCGCGTGTTGAATGCGGTTATTGAAAGAGCGGCTTGCCGATGCTGTGCGGCGCCACGTCGTCGAAGAAAATATGCGTTTGCACGAGGATGCCCACGTGCGAGCCGCTCGCGCGGTTGATCGGAATCTGCGCCTCGATGCCGAGCTGGCCGTAACGGTTCATCCAGATGAAGCCGGGATTCACGGTGCCGGTCGTCTGTCCCTGGCTGCGCGAGAGCGGCACTTCCACGAGCGGAATCAGATTCGATAGCGGTTGCGGCAAGCCGAGATCGTGCACGTGCTGTTGCAGATACGGCAGGCTGTACTGGAACGTGAAGCCGTAGTTGAAGGCGTTCGGCTGGCCGCCGCCCGTCGTGAGCGCCGGGCCCGCTTCGCCGGTGATGGCGATCGGGCGCAGCCACGCGAGCGAGTCGGGCAGGTCGCCCATGCCCTTGCCGGCGTAGATCGTCGGCGAGATCGTCGAGAAGTTGTCGGCGATGGCGCGGCTGCCGGTGCCGCCGATCTCAGCGTCCACGCCGACCGAGGTCATGAACTCGTGCGCGTCGTTCACGTAGAGCAGATATTTCAGGCCGACGCCAAAGTTGTCGAAGCCGCGCGCAGTCGGGTTGTTCTGCATGACGTAGCCGCCGTCGACGGAGAGTGCGAGGCGTGGCGTGATCAGCTTGTCGTATTCGAAGTCGAAGGTGTTGACGCTCTGGTCGCCCGCGTCGCCGGGCACGCGTTGGTGGCCGAACTGGAGATCGGCTTCGTCGCCGACGCCGGGGTCGTCGACGGCCATGGTCGCGGGAAACACGCGGTCGCCCGCGATCGCGTGAGCGTGGGCCGCGTGCGGCGCCAACGCCAGGCAAGCGACGGCGAACGTGAGCATGAGCGCGAGCGCAGGCGCGCCGCTACGTCGTGCGGGCGCGTCGAACGCGCTCCGGCACGGCAAGTGATGGAACATGATGATCCTGTAACGAAGTGGTCCGCGCGCCGTGCCGACGGCGCGCGCGAACGCGCGGCGGCACGCAGAACGTGGGGCCGCGCAAACGGGGCAAGCGGGTCAGGCTTCGTTCAGGCGAGAGGCGGGGCGCGCGCGAGCGCGAAGGTGAGCGGCTCGATGCGCCGCTGGCTGTCGAAACGCGCGGCAATGCGCGCGTGCACGAGGCGCGTGGCGAGCGGCAGCGCGAGCGGCACGCCGGGCACCACCGGCAGATGGACGAGCAGATTGCAGTAGCCGCAATCCTGCATGTCGCCGGGATTGGCGTGCTGATCCGCGTGCTGCGTGGCGTGGCTGCCGCTGTGCGAAGTCATCGCCATGCCGCGCATCGAGGGCATGTCGCAATGCATGATCGATGCGCTGGCGGAAGCGTTGGAAGTGGTGGAGCCGGCAAGCAGATGCGAAATCACGGGCGCGAACGTCGTCATCAGGATCGCGAGCGTTCCTAATAGACTGACGAACTGGAGGCGGAGCCGGCGCACGGTGATCAGCGAACGGGACAGTAAAAAACGAGGCGATCATTATGCCACGCGCGCGGCAACGGGCCGGTTGGCGCGGGCAAAATGCCTCAACGAGTAGATAGGTAATGTATTTACCTATTTGGCGCGGTTGACTACGCGGAGCGAAAGAGATGATTGCGTATATAAAGTCGCTATCATTCTTCGTGCAGACACGTAACCCTATCAATACGTCAAGATATTGACGTAAAACCGCAGCCACCCTAGAGTACACACGACACCCCACAACAACATCGAGACATCCGCCATGCCGACATTCGACCGGCTTTTGACCCCGCTTGCGGTCGGCCAGGCCGTGCTGCCCAACCGCATGGTGATGGGCGCGATGCATACGCGGCTCGAAACGCTCGACCGTCCGCATGAGCGTCTCGCGGCGTTCTACGCGGCGCGCGCGGCGGGCGAAATCGGCCTGATCCTGAGCGGCGGCTTCTCGCCGAACGCCGAGGGCGTCATGGAACCGGGCGGCCCGCTGTTCGACCGCGCCGGGCAACTCGACGAGCATCGCGCCGTCACGCGCGCGGTGCACGCGGCGGGCGGCAAGATCGTGTTGCAGATCCTGCACGCGGGCCGCTATGCGAAGGTGCCCGAGTGCGTCGCGCCTTCGGCGATCAAGGCGCGCATCAACGCGTGGACGCCGCGCGCGCTGAGTCTCGACGACATCCGCCGCACCATCGCCGACTTCGCCCATACGGCGGCGCTCGCCGTCGAGGCGGGTTACGACGGCGTGGAAATCATGGGCTCGGAAGGCTATCTGATCAACGAGTTCGCGGCCGCCGCCACCAATCATCGCGACGACGAATACGGCGGCAGCTTCGAGGCGCGCATCCGCTTCGCGCTCGACATCGTGCGCGCGGTGCGCGAGCGGCTCGGCGACGCGCCGATGCTGATCTACCGGATTTCGTCGATCGATCTCGTCGAAGGCGGCCTGAGCGGCGCAGAGATCGCCACCTTCGCGCAGCGCGTGGAAGCGGCGGGCGCGGACCTCATCAACACGGGCGTGGGCTGGCACGAATCGGCGGTGCCGACCATCGCGGCTTCCGTGCCGCGCGCGGCCTGGCGCGAGGCGATCCGCAACGTCAAGCAGGCCGTGGGCATTCCGGTGATGGCGTCGAACCGCATCAACATGCCCGAGGTCGCCGAGGAACTGATTGCCTCGGGCGTGGCCGATCTGGTGTCGATGGCGCGCCCGTTGCTCGCCGATCCCGAGTTCGCGAAGAAAACGCGTCTCGGTCTCGCCGATGAAATCAACACCTGCATCGGCTGCAATCAGGCTTGCCTCGATCGCATTTTTACCGAGCGCACGGCCACGTGTCTCGTGAATCCGCGCGCCGGGCGCGAGATCGAATTTCCCGCGGGCCGCGCGCGCGTGGCGAAACGCGTGGCCGTGGTGGGCGGCGGCGCGGCGGGCATGGCATTCGCCGTGAACGCGGCCGAGCGCGGTCACGCGGTCACGCTGTATGAAGCCGCCGCGCGTCTGGGCGGGCAGCTGAATCTCGCGAAAGCGGTGCCGGGCAAGGCCGAATTCAACGAAATGCTGCGCTATTTCGCGGTGCGGCTCGCGAAGCTCGGCGTCGATGTGCGGCTGGGCGAAGCGGTCAGCGCGGCGTCGCTGGCGAGCGGCGCGTACGACGAAATCGTGCTGGCCACGGGCGTCACGCCGCGCGTGCCCGAGATCGCGGGCATCGATCATCCGAAGGTGGTGTCGTATGCCGATGTGCTGAGCGGCAAGGTCGAGGTGGGCGCGCGCGTGGCGATCATCGGCGCGGGCGGGATTGGTTTCGACGTCGCCGAATTTCTGCTCGGCGATGCGCGCGAATCGCTCGATGCCGATGCGTTTTTCCGCGCCTGGGGCGTGGATGCCGCGAACGCGGGAGCGGGCGGGCTGGCGAACGTGGCGAATGTGGCGAACGCGGTGAACGACACTACGCCGCGTCGCAGCGTCCATCTCTTTCAGCGCAAGGCCGAACCGCTCGGCAAGGGACTCGGCAAATCGACGGGCTGGATTCTCAAGGCGCGTCTGCGCCGCGCGAATCTCATGATGATTTCGGGCGCAACGTATGACGCCATCGACGATCAGGGGCTGCATTATCGCGTCGATGGCGCGCCGCAGGTGCTGGCGGTCGATCATGTCGTGCTCTGCGCGGGCCAGCTTGCGAATCGGGCGCTGCACGACGAACTGGCCGCGCGCGGCATCCACGCGAAGCTGATTGGCGGCGCCGATGTGGCCGCCGAACTCGACGCGCTGCGGGCCATCGACCAGGCCACGCGCCTCGCCGTAGCACTCTGATCGTTCAGCGCTGAGAGCGGCGTAGCCGTTCGCGCCCCTTCATCGCGCCTGTCTCCCAGGAGTGGAACTTGCGACCTTCGCTAGGGAGCGAAGGGCCACATCGTCCACGATTTCAGGGAGGGAGCGTGTCTGTCGCACGGAACGCGAGTTTCATTCGAGGAAGCAGCGAGATGTCGGGGCGCATGCGCGACTTCGACTGGGACGCGACGCCGTTTGGCGCGCTCGCGGACTGGCCGCCGCCGCTGCGCGCCGCGCTGAGCCTGTGCCTCGGCTCGCAGTCCCCCGCCGCGATCTGGTGGGGCGACGACGCGCGCGTGCTCTACAACGACGCCTATATTCCGTTCCTCGGCGCGGGCAAGCATCCGGGCGTCCTCGGCCTGCCCGGCGCGGCCGGCTGGCCCGGCACCTGGGCGCAACTCGGCGCGCACGTCGAAGGCGTGCTGCATAGCGGCGACGCTGCCTTGAGCGAGGACGAGCACGTCTTCCTCGCACGCCATCTCGACCAGCAAGACGTTCAGGAAGAGGTCTACGCGAGCTTCGCCTACGAACCCCTCTACGCCGATGACGGCTCGATCGCGGGCGTGTTCTGCCTGTGCAGCGAAACCACGCCGCGCATGCAGGGCGAGCGCCGCCTCACGACCTTGCGCGCCCTGAGCGCGTGCGCGGCGCAGACCGGCTCGGTCGTGGCCGCATGCGAGTGCGCGGCCGACATTCTCGCGGCGAACGGCTACGACGTGCCGTTTTCGGCGATCTACGCCGTGCCGCTCGGCCGCACCGATCTCGAACTGGTCGCGAGCAGCCACCTCGACGCGCCGCTCGTCGCGCGTCTGCACACGCTGGCGGACGCGCGGGCGCACGCGTGGCCGCTCGATGAGGTGTTCGCGCAAGGCGAGACGCGCGAGTTCGCGCTGCCGTCGCTCGACTGGCGCGGCGACGCGGACAGCGGCTGGCCCGAGGCGCCGCGCAGCGCGCTCGCGATTCCGCTGCGCCGCGCGGGCGTGCAGGACGTCAGCGGCATCGCGGTGCTGGGCGTGAGTCCGCGCTGCGTGCTCGACGACAGCTATCGCGCGTTTTTCGATCTCGTCGCCGCGAGCGTGGAAGCCGTGGTCGCGAGCGCGCTCGGCCGCGAGGCGCTGCAAGCGGCGAATCGCCAGAAAACGGAATTCCTCGCGATGCTCGCGCACGAGCTGCGCAATCCGCTCGCGCCGATCCGGCACGTAGCGGACCGGCTCGGCGCCGAGGGTCTCACGGGGCCGCAGGCGGCGCGCTGCATCGACATCCTGCGCCGCCAGGCGGCGGTGCTGAGCCGTCTCGTCGACGATCTGCTCGACATGTCGCGCATCACGCTCGGCCGCGTGCAGTTGCACAAGCGCGGCGTGCTGCTGCAGGAAATCATCGCGCAGTCACTGGAGAGCGTCGATGCGCTGATCCGCGAACGGCAGCACCGGCTAACGGTGACGAGCGAGGGCGCGGCGCGCGTGGACGGCGATCCGCAGCGGCTCGTGCAGTGCCTCGTCAACGTGCTGACGAACGCCGCGAAATACACCGGCAAGGGCGGCGAACTGCATATCGAATCGTTCGAGCGCGACGGCTTCGGCGCGCTGCGCGTGCGCGACACGGGGCAGGGCATCGCGCCGGAACTGATCGAGCATATCTTCGATCTGTTCGTGCAAAGCGAGCGCACGCTCGACCGCGCGCAAGGCGGCCTCGGTCTCGGGCTGTCGCTCGTCAAGAAGGTGATGGAGCTGCATGGCGGCCATGCCTATGCGTCGAGCGACGGCGTCGGGCACGGCACCACGGTGACGCTCGAAGTGCCGCTGGCCGATTACGACGCCGTGCTGCACGAGCATGAGCCGGAGGCCGCGCCGCCGGAAACGGGCGGCCCGCTGCGCGTGCTTGTGGTCGACGACAACGCCGACGCCGCCGATTCGCTCGCGATGCTGCTCGAAGCGGAGGGCCACGCGGCCACCGCCGTCTACGACGCCGACGCCGTGCTCAACTCCGCGCGCCAGTTCGCGCCCGATGCGATCGTGCTCGATATCGGCCTGCCAAAAATCGACGGCTATCAGATGGCGCAGCGCATCCGCGCGACGCCGGATCTCGCGCACATCACGCTGATCGCGGCGACGGGCTACGGCCAGCCGGAGGACCGCGCGCGTGCGTTCGAAGCGGGCTTCGGCGACCATCTCGTCAAGCCGGTCACGCTCGACGCCTTGCGCCGCGCGCTCGCCAAAGCCCGGCGATGACGCGCGGCGCGCCCAATCGTCGGATCAATGCTTGTGCTTCTTCGGAATCTTCGCGCCCGATTTGCGCGCCTGATTCAAGGCAATCGCCACCGCCTGCTTTTGCGATTTGCCTTCCTTCATTTCGGTCTTGATGTTCTTCGAAATGGCTTCGCGCGATTTGCCTTTGCTGAGCGGCATGACGACCTCCTTTGCATGGAGCGGCTATGTTGATGAATGACGCGTTCGTGCGCGCATGCCGCGTGCCGCATGGACGTTTCCATACTTGATTCGCGCGATGATGCGCACGGCGGGCATCGTGTTTGCGCTAGGTAGATTCCCATGCCCGCCGAGGCGACAGGAGGCCATCATGCCGCGCGCAATCTGGAAAGGCGCCATCAGTTTCGGGCTCGTGTATGTGCCCGTCGA
The DNA here is from genome assembly GCF_914484835.1 of Paraburkholderia tropica. Classification (GTDB taxonomy): domain Bacteria; phylum Pseudomonadota; class Gammaproteobacteria; order Burkholderiales; family Burkholderiaceae; genus Paraburkholderia; species Paraburkholderia tropica_A. The sequence continues at coordinate 294,727 of NZ_CAJZAR010000101.1, read as the reverse complement.
ACTGTATCCGGCCACGCAAAGCGAACGCACCGGTTTCAGCCTGCTCGACCGGCGCAGCTTCGATCCGGTCGGGCATCAGAACATCAACAAGCGCACGGGCAAGCCGATTGCACGCGACGACATCGTGCGCGGCTACGAATATGAAAAGGGCTCGTATGTGGTGATTTCCGATGAGGAAATCGAAGCGGCCAGTCCCGAAGCCACGCAGACCGTCGATATTCTCGCGTTCGTCGAAGCGGCGCAGGTGTCGTTTCTGTATCTGGATACGCCGTACTGGCTCGCACCCGACAAGCGCGCGGGCAAGACCTATGCGCTGCTGCGCGATGCGCTCGCGGCGAGCGGCAAGATCGGCATTGCGAATGTGGTGATGCATAGCCGTCAGCATCTGGCGGCGCTGGTGGCGACCGGTCCCGCGCTGGCGCTCCAGACCTTGCGCTGGTCGACCGAAGTGCGCGAGGACGACGCGATTCCCTCGCTGCCCAAGGCCGCTAAGGAAGCGGGCGTGAGCGCGCACGAGATGCAGATGGCGCGCAAGCTCATCGACGACATGACGACGACGTGGGAGCCTGCGTCGTATCACGACACCTATCGCGACGAAATTCTCGCGCTCGTGGAGCGCAAGGTGCGCGAAGGCAAGGCGCACGAAGTGGAGCACGTGCACGCGCCCACGCACGAGCGCCGCAGTGCCGATATCGTCGATCTGTCCGATCTGCTCAAACGCAGCCTCGGCAAACGCGGCGGCGCGGCGAGCAACGATGCGCCGCCACGCAAGAGCACGCCACGGCGCGGACGCCGCGCGGCTTGATGCGATGTGCTGACGACGAGTCCATGAGGGGCGTCCGCGATGAAACATAATCTACAGGATTACGAATCAAAACGCCGGTTCGGCGAGACGCCCGAGCCTGCGCCGAAGCGCGGGACAACGCGCCGTAACGGCAGCGCGTCGTTCGTGATCCAGCGCCACGATGCGCGGCGCTTGCACTACGATTTCCGGCTCGAACTCGACGGCACGCTCAAATCGTGGGCGGTGCCGAAGGGCCCGAGTCTCGACCCGAGCGTGAAGCGGCTGGCGGTGCATGTGGAGGATCATCCGCTCGACTATGGCGAGTTTGAAGGCACGATTCCTGAGGGCCACTATGGCGCGGGCACGGTGGAGATCTGGGATCACGGCAGCTGGCAACCCGAAGGCGGCATGCGTGCCGCGCGCGAGGGTTACGCGCACGGGCACCTGAAATTCACACTCGATGGCGACAGGCTGCACGGCGGCTGGGCGCTCGTGCGCAGCCCGATGGGCGACAGCAAACAGGAGCGCTGGCTCCTCATCAAGCAACGCGACGACGATGCGATAAGCGAGGACGCGTTCAATGTCACGGACGATAACGGCGCGAAAAAGCCCGCGGCGGGACAAGGCACCCGCAAAGGCGCCCGCAAAGGCGCCCGCGAAAGCGCTCGCGCGCCAAAGCGCCAGACATCCACGCCGAAAACGCGCAATGCCATGAAAAGCACACTGGCCGATTCGAAGGCGGAGGCAAAGCGCGCTTCGAAATTCAAAGGGAAATCGGTGAACACCACCGCGCTCGGCAAGCTCGAAGGCGCGGTTCGTGCCGCGTTGCCGGAAGCGCTCGCGCCGCAACTCGCCACGCCTGCCGATGTGCCGCCCAAAGGAGATGATTGGCTCTACGAACTGAAATTCGATGGCTACCGAGTGCTCGCGCGCGTCGATCGCGGCGAGAAAGGGAAGAACGCGGTACGCATCTTCACGCGCGCGGGCCTCGACTGGAGCGCGAAATTTTCGCGTCAGGTGCAGGCGCTGGGCGCGCTCGATATCGATTCCGCGTGGCTCGACGGCGAAGCTGTCGTGCTCGACGCGCAAGGCGTGCCCGATTTTCAGGCGCTGCAAAATGCCTTCGACGAAGGGCATGAGGACGCCATCGTGTTCTGGCTGTTCGATTTGCCGTGGCTCGACGGCGTCGATCTGCGCAAGGTGCCGTTGGAGACGCGGCGCGCGCAGCTGGCGGCACTGCTCGAACGCAACGGGCAGGACGCGCTGCGTTTCTCGGCGGCGTTCGAAGGCGATCCCGACGACTTGCTGCAAGCCGCTTGCGCCGCGAATCTCGAAGGCCTGGTCGCAAAGCGACGCGAAAGCGCCTATACGTCGACGCGCAGCGCGTCGTGGCTCAAGCTGCGTTGCGCGCGCCGCTAGGAATTCGTGATCGGCGGCTATACGGAGCCTGCGGGGAGCCGCACGGGTTTCGGCGCGCTGATTATCGGTGTCTACGACGAGGCGGGCGCGCTGCAATACGCAGGGCGTGTCGGCACCGGCTTCGATACGGCGATGCTGGAGAAACTCGCGCGTGAGCTGAAGACGCGCTCGCGCAAGACCGCGCCGTTCGCGGCGGTGCCCGCAGCGGAGCGGCGCGCGAATGTGCATTGGGTGCAGCCGGAACTCGTGGCCGAAGTGCGATTCAAGACCTGGACAAGCGCGGGCGTGGTGCGTCAGGCGTCGTTCGTGGGGCTGCGTCGCGACAAGGCGCCGGAGTCGATCGTTCGCGAGCCGCAGTCGCCGCCGGTGAATACGAAATCGGCATTGAAAGCGACATCGAAGCGCGCCTCGCCGGCGGCGCACAAATCGCACGATAAACCGCGCGATAAACCGCGCGACAACGAGGACGCCAACGTGGACGCCAACGTGGACACAGAAGTATCAGGCGTGCGCATCACGCATTCCGAGCGCGTGATCGACGAACGCAGCGGCGCGCGCAAGATCGACCTCGTGCATTACTTCGAGTGGATCGCGCCGCGTTTGCTGCCGCAATTGCGCAATCGCCCCGTCGCGCTCGTGCGTGCGCCGAAGGGCGTCGGCGGCGAACTGTTTTTCCAGAAGCACGCGAGCCGATTGCAGATTCCGCACGCCACACAACATGCCGGTCTCGATCCCGGACACGCGCCGCTGCTCACGCTCGACAGCCTCACGGCGCTGATCGGCGCGGCGCAAATGGACACGATCGAACTGCATACGTGGAACGCGCTCGCGAAGCAGATCGAGAAGCCCGACCGTCTGATCTTCGACCTCGATCCCGATCCGTCGCTCGACTGGAGCCGCATGCTTGAAGCGGCGCAGCTCACGCGCGATCTGCTCGATGCGCTCGGGTTGCGTTCGTGGTGCAAGACGAGCGGCGGCAAGGGACTGCACGTCGTGGTGCCGATCACGCGCCATAGCGGCTGGGACGAAGCGAAGGATTTCGCGCAGGCGGTGGCGAGGCATATGGCCGCCACCTTGCCCGATCGCTTCAGCGCGAAGATGGGGCCGCAGAATCGCAAAGGCCGCATTTTCGTGGACTATTTGCGCAACGGGCGCGGCGCGACCGCGATCGAAGCCTACGCGCCGCGCGCACGGCCCGGCCTCGGTGTCTCGACGCCTATCGCGTGGCACGAGTTGGCGCGCGTGACGAGCGGCGATCAGTGGAACGTCGCGAATCTGCACGAACGGCTCGACGCGTTGCGCACCGATCCGTGGCACGACTACGCCGATGCGAAGCAGCGCATCACGGCGGCGATGTGGAAGAAGCTCACGGGCGAATGACGTCGCGTGGCGCTCAATGCGCGCACACGGCGGTGAGCGCGCGATCCCACTCGGTATCGGGATCGACGTCGAAGAACTTGCCTGCGCCGACCGTGGGCATCATGTCGACGCGATCGATCAACTGGTTTTGCGCGTCGTAGCTCAGGCGCGTCATGAGCGAGGCCTGGTGTTTGGTGCAGTCGAACGCCACCCGTTGCTTGAGCAACGACGCGGGCGCGACGCCATGCGCGACCGCCGTGGGCTGGTCGTAGCGGATCTGCACCCACGCGCGGCGAATCGCGCCTTCGCGCACGATGGACGAGGTGTCGACCGATTCGGTCCACGTATTCGGCACCGAGCCGACGGTGGTCCACGTCGCCGCATGGGCCAGCGGCGCGGCGGCGGCGAGGGCGAAACAAGTCAGGAGCCGCTGGGCGATTCGATGCAACGGGGCGCGTGGCGCATGGCGTGAGATCGGCGCCTGGGTGCCGGTTTCGACGCTCAGTTCGTGGCTCACGTCGGTGTTCACTGCGTTACTCGCTTCGGTACTCATAGGTTTCTCTGCGGACAGGTCGGCTCGCCGGGCGGCGGCGAGCGATCGCCATTGTAAGCGGTTGATGCAGACGCAAGCGGTTTCGCCCGCAACGCGCGTGAAGCGCGTGTGAAGCGCGTGTGACGCGCGTGTGAAGTGGCGCGGCGCATCTGCTGCGTCGCACCATCCCCACGGAACGCAGGCTTTCGTTAGAATCGGTTTTCGTCGCGGCATGATCGAAGCGCGAATGCTGCTCAGATGATTCATCCTTTAACGGAGGCGAGCGTGCCAGGTTTACTTCCCAATGTCGACCGCGATGGGCTCCTTGAGTATTCGGTGGTGTACACCGACCGCTCGATCAATCACATGTCGCAACTGTTTCAGGGCGTCATGCGCGACTTGTCCGCGAGCCTGAAAAGCGTTTATCACGCGCAGGCGGTCGCCATCGTCCCGGGCAGCGGGACATTCGGCATGGAGGCCGTTGCCAGGCAATTCGCGACCAACAAGAAATGTCTGGTGATCCGCAATGGCTGGTTCAGTTACCGCTGGACGCAGATCTTCGAAATGGGCGGCATTCCGTCCGAATCGGTGGTGCTGAAGGCGCGGCCGGTCGAAGCGGGCAGGCAGGCCGCCTTTGCGCCGCCGCCCATCGACGAAGTGGTCGCGGCCATCAAGGAGCACAAGCCGGATCTCGTGTTCGCGCCGCATGTCGAAACGGCGTCCGGCATGTTGCTGCCCGATGCGTATCTGCGCGCGGTGGCCGACGCCGTGCATGCGGTCGGCGGCATGTTCGTGCTCGATTGCATCGCGTCGGGCACGGTGTGGGTGGATATGGCGGCCACGGGCGTCGACATTCTGATCAGCGCGCCGCAAAAAGGCTGGAGCGCGTCGCCGTGTTGTGCGCTCGTCATGCTCGGGCTGCTCGCGCGCGAACGCATCGACGGCACCACCAGCACGAGCTTCGCCTGCGATCTGCGCAAGTGGCTGCAGATCATGGAAGCCTACGAGGGCGGCGGCTTCGCCTATCACGCCACGATGCCGACCGACAGCCTCGCGACGCTGCGCAACGTGATGAAGGAAACCGAGGCCTACGGCTTCGCGAAGGTGCAAGCCGAGCAACTCGAACTCGGCGCGCGCATTCGCGCGCTGCTCGCCGAGAACGGTTTTAAAAGCGTGGCCGCCGAAGGGTTCGCGGCGCCGGGCGTCGTGGTCTGCTACACCGACGACGACGGCATTCGCTCGGGCAAGAAGTTCGCCGATGCGGGTTTGCAGATCGCGGCGGGCGTGCCCTTGCAATGCGACGAGCCCGCCGATTTCAAGACCTTCCGCATCGGCCTGTTCGGGCTCGACAAACTGCACGACATCGAAGGCGCGGTCGCGCGTTTCGCCAATGCGTTGAAGACGCTCGATTGAGTGGTGGCTTGATCTGAGGTTGCAGGGGCAGGCGCGCGCGCCTGCCCCTTTTCATTACAACGGTCGCTTTACGACGACGCCAGCGTTTCGCGCGCCGCTTTCACGACGGCATCGGCGGTAATGTCGAACTTCGCGTAGACGTCCTGGATCTTGCCCGACTCGCCGAAGCTGTGCATGCCGACGAAGCGGCCCTCGGGTCCGATATAGCGATCCCAGCCCAGTTCGACGGCGGCTTCCACCGCGACCCGCGCGGGCGAGTCGCCGAGCACCGCGCGCTTGTACGCGCGATCCTGTTCCTCGAACAGCAGACGGCAGGGCATCGACACCACGGCGGTCGGCACGCCTTCGCCTTGCAATACATCGCGCGCCGCGACGGCCAGTTGCAACTCCGATCCGGTCCCGATCAGCGTGACCTTGCGCGGCCCGCCCTCGGCTTCATGCAACACGTATGCGCCGCGCGCCGAACGGTTCTCGCCGCTCGCATCCTTGCGCAGCAACGGCACCGGCTGACGTGACAGCGCAATCAGCGCGGCGCGGCGCGGCTGATCCAGAATCAACTCCCAGCATTCCGCCGTTTCGACCGGATCGGCGGGCCGGTAGACGGCCAGTTGCGGAATCGCGCGCAGCGCGGCCAGATGCTCGACCGGCTGATGCGTCGGGCCGTCCTCGCCGAGACCGATCGAATCGTGCGTCATCACGAAGATCGAGCGGATGCGCATCATCGCGCTCAGGCGGATCGCCGGGCGGCAATAGTCTGAAAAACACAGAAAGGTGCCGCCGTAGGGAATCAGGCCGCCGTGCAGCGCGATGCCGTTCATGGCCGCGGCCATGCCGTGCTCGCGCACGCCGTAGTGGACATACGAGCCCGCGTATTGCCCCGGCTTGATCTCGACCTGATGCTTCGTTTTCGTGTTGTTCGACGGCGTGAGGTCGGCGGAGCCGCCGAGCAGTTCGGGAATGGCGTCGAAGAGACGATCGAGCACATCGCCGCTGGCCTTGCGCGTGGCGATCGCGTCGCCTTTCTCGACGAAGGCTTGCCGCGCGGCCGCGATGGCCGCTTTCCAGTCGGACGGCAAACGGTGCTCGTTGCGGCGCGCGAATTCTTCGCGCAATGGCTGCGGCGCCTGCTTGACGCGTTCGGCCCATGCGAGCCGCGCCTCGCGTCCGCGCGCGCCGATCTCGCGCCACGCGCTCAGCAGATCGGCGGGAATGTCGAACGGCGGCGAAGGCCAGTCGAGAATCTTGCGCGCGCCCGCGATTTCGTCCTCGCCGGGCGCGTCGCTATGCGCCTTCTGCGTGCCCGCCTTGGTCGGAAAGCCGAAGCCGATGATCGTCCGGCACGCGATCAGCGTCGGGCGGTCGTGCGTCGCGCGTGCGGTCGTGATGGCGTCGTGGATCGCGTCGGTGTCGTGGCCGTCGATGTCGAGGACCTGCCAGCCCGAGGCGTGAAAGCGCTCGATTTCGTTGTCGGAGACCGCGAGGCTCGTCGCGCCGTCGATCGAAATCGAGTTGTTGTCCCAGAACGCGATCAGGCGTCCGAGCTTCAGATGCCCGGCCAGCGAAATCGCTTCCTGGCTCACGCCTTCCATCAGGCAGCCGTCGCCGAGAAAGACGTAGGTGTGGTGATCGACGAGTTCATCGCCGAAATGCGCGTTCATGATGCGTTCGGCCAGCGCCATGCCGACCGAATTCGCGATGCCCTGGCCGAGCGGCCCGGTGGTCGTTTCGATACCTGCGGCGTGCGAATACTCGGGATGCCCGGCCGTCTTGCTGCCGACCTGGCGGAAGTGCTTCAGCTCGTCGAGCGTGATGTCCTGGTAGCCGGTCAGATAGAACAGGCTGTAGAGCAGCATCGACGCGTGGCCGTTCGAGAGGATGAAGCGGTCGCGGTCGAGCCAGTGCGGCTCGGCGGCATCGAAACGCAGAAAATCGCGGAACAGCACGGTCGCGACGTCGGCCAGACCCATCGGCGCGCCGGGGTGGCCGCTATTCGCTTTCTGGACCGCATCCATCGAAAGGAAGCGGATACAGTTCGCCATCGCGCGCAGATGCGGGTCCCGTGGCGAGGGAATGGCATGCGCGGGCGCGCTGCCGCTGGCGGTCGGGTCGGTCATGGGGCGTCCTCTTTCGGATGGCGGATGGCAGGGTGCGGATGGCGGAGGGTGAATCCGGATTCCCGCAAGATGCGTGCCGTTACAGCGGGCTTTCGGAGCGATGAAGGTCGAACGGACCAGCACCACATCGACGATACGCCGCTTTGCGCCCCGGTGCGATGGAAGCGTGCCGGGCGGGCTCAGCTTTCCTGTAATATCCACGCCTTCGCGTCGGCTTCGGGCAGCAGGGCCACGAAATTCTCGACGATCGAATCGGCGCCCGTGTCGCGCCACGTGAGGCCGACGTCCCAGCGCGCGTCGGCGTCGTGAATGGGCAGGCACACGACCTTGTCGCCGGGCGAATGCAAGGCCGATTCGTGCATGATCGACACGCCGAGGCCAGCGCCGACCAGCGAAAGAATCGTCAGCGACTCGTTCGCGTGCTGCACGGAGCGCGGCTCGAAACGGCGCGACGCGCAGAAACGCACGATGTGATCGTGCAGGCCCGGCGCGCGCGAGCGTTGCAGCATCAGGAAGGGCAGCGTGCGCAGCGCGTCCGCGTCGAAGCCCGTGATGGTGTGGGCGAGCGAACGCGGCACGACGAGCGCGAGCCGGTCGGAGAGAATGCGCCGGTGCGCGAGCCCGGCCTGCACGGGCAGACGCACGAATCCCGCCTGCAGGCTGCCTTCGAGCAGCCGCTCCATCTGTTCCGCCGAGGACAGATCGTGCAGCGTGACGTCGACATCGGGAAAGCGCGCGCGAAAACGCGGCAGCACGCGCGAGACCGTTTCGACCGTCGAGAAGCTATAGCCGATCGCGAGCCGTCCGACTTCGCCGCGCGCCGCGCGCTTGCCTTGCGAGAACACGCGCTCGGCCTGCTCGACGAGCGGCCGCGCTTCGCCCAGAAAATAGCGGCCCAGTTCGGTCAGCGCCGTGCCGTGACGGTCGCGATGGAACAGCGGCGCGCCGAGGTCGTCTTCGAGCCGCTTGATCTGCTTGGTGAGCGCGGGCTGCGAGAGATTGAGCGTTTGCGAGGCAGCGCCGAAGTGCAGCGAGTTCGCGAGCGTGACGAAAGATTTGAGTAAATGGAAGTTCATATCCGCGTTTATCACCGCCAGTTATCACCACAACGACAACAAGTCATTGGACCGCGCGGCGCGGCTATGTTCGAATGCCGTTTCGCGCAGTATAGCGGGCACATTTGAGTCGGAGTGCCATGCAATTCATATATTGCAAACGGTGATTTCGTTATTCCGCCCATCCCTAAGCGAATACGGTTCGATGCGTGTCAACGCAATCGTTTCGTGATTCGTTCAAAGGCGGGACCATTAGCAGGAAATACATGAAACGATATTCGGGGAGATCACGCGCGGCATCCGTACCGCGCGTCGTGGCGCGTCGATTCGCGCGGCCAGTGCGCTTGAGCGTGAGCGTGGGCGTGGGTCTGAGCATGAGCTTGATGGCCGCGCATGGGCTTGCCGCCACCACGGATCAGGCGGAGCAGACGGAGCAGGCGGAGAAAGCGAACAACGCGGAACAGAATAAACAAGCCGCGCCGCCCACGGCCGCATCGTCGGGCAGCGCGGTGCTGCCGACCGTCACGGTCAACGGTGCAAGCGGCAATGCGTGGCGCGCCCGCACGGCGTCTGTCGCCGGTTACGACAACGCGCCGCTGCGCGACACGCCCGCGTCGATCACGGTCGTCACGCGCGCGCAACTCGACGATCAGCAGGCCAAACGCACGAGCGACGTGGTGCGCAACGATGCGTCGGTCAACAACGATTACGCGCCCGTGGGCTACTACGAAGGCTTTTCGATTCGCGGCTTCGCGCTCGATCCGGCGAGCGCCTACCGGCTCGACGGTCTCACGCTGTCCGGCGAGCAGCAGGTGGCGCTGGAAAACAAGGAGCGCGTGGAGATTCTCAAGGGTCTCGCGGGCATCGACAGCGGCGTGATGTCGCCGGGCGGCGTGGTCAACTACGTGAGCAAGCGTCCCGAGAACGTGGCGAGTGTGACGGCGGACGTGGACAGCCGCGGCTCGACGTCGGCGGCCGTCGATCTCGGGCGGCGTTTCGGTCCCGACGATCAGTTCGGCCTGCGCGTGAATGCCGCGAAAGAGAACATGCATTCGTATATCGACGGCACGAACGGGCGGCGCACCTTCGGCTCGATCGCGGCGGACTGGAACATCGACCCGCAGGCGAGCCTGCAATTGAACGCGGAATTCCAGCAGTGGATTCAGCGTTCGGCGTCGGGTTATCAATTGCTCGGCGGCACCGTGGTGCCGTCGGCGGTCTCGTCGTCGAAACTGCTGGGCGCGCAGTCGTGGGCCAAGCCCGTGACCACCGACGCGCTCAACATCAACGGCCGCTTCGACTACGCGTTCAACGACAACTGGCGCGCCTATGTCGCCGCCGGCCGCAGCCGCACGATGATCGACGATAACGTCGCGTTCGCGTATGGCTGCTACTACGTGTCGAGTTGCGGCGCGGGCGGCACCTCGCCGTACTTCTTCAGCTCGAACGGCGATTACGACGTCTACGACTATCGCAGCCCCGGCGAATACCGCCGCAACGACGAAGTGCGCGCGGCTATCGACGGCAAGTTCACCACGGGCGCGCTGCGCCACGACGTGCTGTTCGGCACGAGCGCGCTGCATCGCGTGGTGCATCTGTCCGATGCCGTCTACGACTACGTGGGCAGCGAAAACATCTATGGCGACGATGTCGATTTCACGCCGTCGCCGAATTCGCCGAGCGTGTCGTATCCGCAGCTCGATGCGTGGCAGTACTCGCTGTTCGCCACCGATCGCGTGAGCCTCGGCGAGCATTGGCAGGTGCTGGCGGGCGGACGTGCGGTGTTTCTGCGCCAGAAGGCGTGGACGAGCCAGGACGGTCCCGAGACCGGCACCGACAAGTCGGCGCTGCTGCCGCAGATCGCGCTCGTCTACAAGCCGGTCGAGCCGCTGTCGCTCTATGCGTCGTACAGCAAGGACCTGTCGCTCGGCGACCAGGCGCCCGTGCGCGCGAGCAATGCTTACACGTTCCTGCCGCCCGTCGAGTCGCATCAGTACGAGATCGGCGCCAAGTACGACTGGGCGAATCGCCTGAGCCTCACGGCGGCCGTGTTCTCGATCAGCAAGCCGTTCGAGTACGCGCAGCCCGATGCGTCCGAAGCCGGTTATACCTTCGTGCAGCGCGGCACCGAGCGTCACGACGGCATCGAGCTTTCGGCGGCGGGACGCGTGACCGAGCGTGTTTCGGTGACGGCCAGCGTCGCGGCGATACGCGCGCGCGCCTACGATTCGGGCACGCCTGCGTATGAAGGGCATCAGGTCATCAACGTGCCCGCCTTGCGCGCGGCGCTCAATGCGGACTGGTCGGTGCCGGGCATCGCGGGCTTCGATCTGCTCGGCGGCCTCGAATACAGTTCGAGCCGCAATGCGAACGAAGAGGGCACGGCGCGCGTGCCGGGCTGGATCGTGTTCAACGCGGGCGCGCGCTATACGACGAAGCTCGCGGGCCATCGCACGGTGGTGCGCCTGTGGGTCGACAATCTCTTCAACCGCTATTACTGGCGCGACGCGGGTGAGCAGCAGGGCGACGCGTATCTGTTCCTCGGCGCGCCGCGCACGGCGCGTCTGTCCGTGACGTATGACTTCTGATCGCGTGGCCTCTGGAGACTGTGCATGACCCGAATGACCCTGATGCTCGAATACTTCCATCCGTGGACGAACGCGGCGGGCTTCTACGTGGCGCGCGACGAGGGCTGGTTCGCCGAGGCGGGACTCGACCTGGAGATCGTCGTGCCCGATCCCGCGCGCGGCGACGCGCTCGCGCATCTCGCGCGTCACGATGTGGACTTCGGCGTGTTCCCGAGCAATCGCCTGTTCGTGCAGCGCGAGGCGGGCCATCCGCTCGTCGGCATCGCGGCGATCAACCATCGCGCGCTGGAGACGATCCAGACCGTGGCGTCCACCGGCATCGAACGGCCGCGCGATCTGGCCGGGCGGCGTCTCGCGCTGAACCCGACGCCGCGCGGTCTCGCGATGGTGCGTCACCTCGTTGCGCACGACGGCGGCGACCCGGATGCGATCACGATCGTCGATAGCGGCGTGCGCGAACTGCCGCCCGAGAGTTTTCTCGACGGCGAGGCCGATGCCTCGTTCGGCAGCTACTGGGCGTGGGATACGCTGTTCGCCTCGCGCGTGCCCGACGACGAGCGCCGCATCTGGCCCGTCGATGAAATCGGCGCGCCCGCCTATCATAGCTATCTGCTCGGCGCGCACGAGGACACGCTGGAGACGCGCGGCGAACTCGTGCGCGGGTTTCTGGCGGCGGCGCGGCGCGGTTATCTCGCGGTCGCGCAGGAGCCGGAGCGTGCGTTGCCCTCGCTGGAGCGCGTGATTCCGTATTTTCCGCGCGCGCTGCTGAAGCGCTCGCTGCCGCTGATCGCGCCCACATGGACGCACGACGGCGCGTGGGGCGTGCAGCGCGATGCGCTCGTGCATCCGTACGCGCAGTGGCTTGGCAAGCATGGCGTGCTGCGCGACGCCTCGCAGAGCGCGCACGCGTTCACCAACGCTTTCCTGCCCGACGATCCGCGCCAGTAAGGCACGCGGCCGCGTCTACCCGACAACGAACCTCTTACACATCATGTCCGCACTCGAAATCATCGGCGTTATCGTCAGCGCGCTCGCCATCTGGCTCACGGCGCGCCGCAAGATGTTGTGCTGGCCGATCGGGCTGGCCTCGGTGGCGCTGTACGGCTGGATCTTCTTCGACGCGCGGCTCTATTCCGATGCGCTGTTGCAAGGCGCGTTCGCCGTGCTGCAACTCTACGGCTGGCATCGTTGGCTCGCGCAGCAGCGCGGCGGCGATGGCGAAGCGGTTCAGCCCGTCGTGCCGGTCGGCGGCGTGAGTCTCGCGCGTCTCGCGCCCGATCTGTTCGCGGCAGTGATCGGCAGCGTGCTGCTCGGCGCGGCGATGGCGCATTTCACCGATGCGGCGCTCCCCTGGGTCGATGCCTCGCTGACGGCGTTCAGCCTCGTCGCGCAGTACTGGACCGCGCGTCGCTATATCGCGTCGTGGACCTTGTGGATCGTCGTCGATGTGATTTACGTGGGCGTGTTCATCTACAAGGGCTTGTATCTGACGTCGGGGCTGTATGCGCTGTTTCTGGTGCTCGCGGCGCTCGGCTGGCGCGACTGGTCGCGCGCGCGGCGCGCCGATGCCGCTCAGGCTGCACAAGCTGAGTATGCCGCTCCGGGCAGCCGCGTTTGATGCGGTGGGAAGGCCATCGATATTATCGACATCATGAAGCACGACACATCGCATAACTCGGCTCCGGCATCGAATCAGGACGCGACCGGAGCCGCGCCGCAATTCACCGTCGACGGCGAGAAAACCGAGCGCGACTGGCCGCTTATCACGCGCGACGAAGTCGAGCGCCTGCTCGCCGGTTACGCGGATCTCGCGCCGCTCGCGAAGATCGCGTGGCATAGCCCGCGGCCGTTTTCTTCGGCGGTGCTCGCGCATACGCTCGATGGCCGCGCGTGGTTCGTGAAGCGCCATCACGCGCGTTTGCGCAGCGCCGCCGGACTGGCCGAGGAGCATAATTTCATCGCGCATCTGCGCAGCCGTGGCGTGCCGGTCGCGGATTTACTCGTGGATCGCGCAGGCCACACCGCCATCGCGCAGGGCGACTGGACCTGGGAAGTGCACGCGGCCGCGCCGGGCATGGATACGTATCGCGGCGTGATGTCGTGGAAGCCGTTCTTTCATGCGAGCCACGCGTGGTCGGCTGGCCGCACGCTCGCGCGCCTGCATCGGGCCGCCGCCGATTACGACGCGCCCGCACGCGCGTTGCAGCCGCTGTTGTCGAGCTTTCGCGTGCTGAGTTCGCCGGATCTCGAAGCCGCGCTCGACGTCTGGGTGCAGGCGCAGCCGGGGCTCGCGCGCTCGCTGGCGAAGCACGACTGGCGCGCCGATATCGCGGAGGCCATCGCGCCCGCGCACGCGCGCCTCGTGCCGCTATTGCCCGCGCTGCGTTCGCAATGGACGCACGGCGACTGGCACGCCTCGAACCTTTTGTGGACCGATGCCGCGCCGGGCGCGCAGGTGCGCACAGTGCTCGACTTCGGCCTCGCGGATCGCACCTGCGCGGTCTACGATCTCGCGCTCGCCATCGAGCGCAATGCCATCGACTGGCTCGCCGCGCCCGCAACGTGCACGGTGCAGTACGAACACATCGGCGCGTTGCTCGACGGCTATGCGTCGCTCGCGCCGCTGAGCGACGCCGAATACGAGGCGCTGATCGCGCTGCTGCCGATCGTGCACACGGAATTCGCGCTGCTCGAAGTCGAATATTTCGACGATATTCTCGGCGACGAAACGGGCGTGCGCGCCGCCTACGACGGCTATCTGATCGGACACGCGCGCTGGTTCGAGAGCGAGGACGGACAACGTTTGCTCGCGTGGCTGCGCGCGCGACGTAGTGAGGAGGGCGAATCATGAACGTTGCAAAGGCCATCCAGGCGCAGAGCGAGGCCGACGATGCCGCGCGCCGCGCACGCGTGCTGGTCGAACCGGAGGCGCTGGCGCGCGAGTTGGGCGCGACGGATCTCGTCGTGCTCGATGCGCAGGTGGAGTTGCCGTCGCCGCGTTTCGACGGCGACTACCGCGTGGCGAGCGGGCGCGACGGCTGGCTCGCGCAGCGCGTGCCGGGCGCGCGGCATGCCGATCTGACCGACGCGTTGAGCGCGCCGCACGCGACGCTGTCGTTCATGCGGCCCGCGCCGGCTGTGCTCGCGCAGGCGCTTGGCGAACTGGGCGTGAGCAACACGTCGCGCGTGGTGATCTACGATCGCGCCGATGGATTCTGGGCCGCGCGGCTCTGGTGGATGCTGCGCTGGATCGGCATCGAGGCGCGTGTGCTCGATGGCGGTTGGCGGGCATGGCGCGAGGCGGATCTGCCGGTCGAGAGCGGGCCGGCTCAAGTGGTGGCGCGTGGGGTGATCGACGTGTGTGAACGCGATGGCATGTGGGCCGATCGCGCCGACGTCGAGGCGATCGTGGCAGGCGAGCTTCGCAGCACGCTCGTGTGCGCGCTGTCGGCGGAGGTGTTCGCGGGCGAGGCGGCGAGCCGCTATGCGCGTCGCGGACATATTCCGGGCAGTTTGAATGTGCCCGCGCGCGGATTGTTCGATGCGAGCGGACGGTACGCGGTGGTTTCGGTGCTGCGCGAGGCGCTGGGCGCGCTGGATCGGGAGCAGCCGGTTTGTGTGTATTGCGGCGGGGGTATTTCGGCTGCCGTGGACGCGCTCGCGCTGACGCTGACCGGGCGCGGCGATGTGTCGATTTATGACGCGTCGTGGCAGGAATGGGCGGCGGATTTGGCGTTGCCGGTGGTGGTGGGGCGCGGGTGATTCATCGGATTGGTTAATGATTCGATACGAGGAATTAGCGTCCCGGTGACAGATTTATTGCAACGCCGTTCCAGCAACGAAACACGCCTCCCATTACACGATTTCCCCATTTAAAACGACCCCTTTTTCCCCATGTGGATAAAAACCCGAAACGCATATTCTGTTTTTCTTTCTTCGCTAGAATATGCAGCGGGAATCCATAATTGGATTACCGCTGTAAATCGGGGGCGAGCGAAGCCGGGTCTTCGCTCCGTCAAAAAGGGGTACGCGCGATGCGAAACCCTGAAACAGCATCGAATAAGTTGGCGACATGTGGCGACGCTTCACTACCGTCGTTGGCAAGGTCATTCCGGGTGTGGGCAGCCCCTGTCGCAAGCGCGGATGGGCTATGCCCATTTCCGTTGTCATCCTCGGGTTGAGCTTTCTCTGGACCGGCACGCTCGCGGATTCGAACACCCCGCGCCAGTCGGTGCTGCGCGTGCTCGCGTGGCCCGGCTACGCTGACGACGACTGGGTCCAGGCGTTCGAAAAACGTTTTCACGCCAAGGTCGAAGTCACGTTCGTCGATTCCGACGAAGCGCTATGGGCACGCATGCATAGCGCCGTGCCGCCGCCCTTCGACGTGCTCGCGGCCAATACCGCCGAGATCGCGCGCTACGCGCAGGCGGGCATGCTCGCCACGCTCGACCTCAAGCAGATTCCCAATCGCCACTGGCAGCAGCCGTATTTTCAGCGGCTCGCCGACATCGGCGGACTCGTGCATGGCGGCCAGGCCTATGCGATTCCGTTCACCTATTCGTCGATGGGCCTCATCTACGACCGCAAGCAGATTCCGGTCGCGCCGCGCTCGATGCGCGCGATGTGGGATCCGCGCTATCGCGGCAAGGTGCTCGATTTCAATAGTGCGCAGCACAACTTCTCGTTCACGGCACTCTCGCTGGGCTATCCCGATCCGTTTCATCTCACGCCGGAACAGATGCGTACCGTCACGCGCGAACTCGTCAATTTGCGCCGCAATCTGCTGACGTATTACACGTTGCCCGAGGAGGCGACCGCGCTGTTCGTGCAGCATCACGCGGCGCTGATGTTCGGCAACTACGGCACGCAGCAGGTCGAGCAGTTGCGCAAGGCGGGCGTCGATGTCGGCTATGTCGTGCCCGACGAAGGCGCGCTCGCGTGGCTCGATTGCTGGGCGATCACGCGCAACGCGAGCAATGCGACGCTGGCGCACGCGTGGATCAACTATATGCAGGAGCCGTCGATCGGCGAGCAGCTGACGCAGCGAGAAGGGCTCGCGAACACGATGACGCCCGTGCCCGGCGGCGCGTCCGGCGCGGGGCCGAACCTCGTCTGGCTTCAGCTCGTCGAGAGCATCGGGCAACGCGAAGCGCTCTGGCAGCGCATCGAATCGGGCGACCGTTTGAGGACCTTCCCGGAATGATCAAGCTCGGGTTGGCGGCCAGACTCTCGATTCTGCTGGTGTGCATCGGCGTGCTCGCGTCGGGCGCCACCGGTTATTCGACCTATCAGGCCAATCGCCAGATGCTGATGCGCGAAGCCCAGCACAGCCTGCTGACGTCGACGCAACTGCTCGGCCAGCGCTTCACCGCCGCGCTCGGCGACGTCGCCGCCGACGCGCTCGTGCTCGCGACGCTGCCTTCGTCCGCGCCGCTCGCGCGCGGCGATGCGCCCGATCCCGGCAGCGCGCGGCTCAAGCAGGTGTTCGTCAGCTTCATGCGGCAGCATCCCGAGTATCGGCAGATTCGTCTGATTTCGCGCTCCCACTTCGGGCTCGAACGCGTGCGCGTCAATCGCGGCGAGCATGACATCGCGATCGTCCCCGACGACGACTTGCAGGAGAAGGGCCAGTTTCCCTACGTGTTCGATACGCTGCTCGCGAGCGCGGGGCGCGTCTATCTCTCGCCGGTCGGGCTCGAAGGGGGCGGCGGATCGGACCCGGACCAGCCTGTGGTGAGGATCGGCACGCCCATCGCCGATGCGGGCGGCGGCAACGTCGGCGTGCTGGTGATCGACGTCGATCTGGGCCGCGTGTTCGAGCGGATCGAACGCGATTTGCCCGCCGATTACGCGGTGTACATGGCGAACGAGTGGGGCGATTTTTTGGTTCATCCCGACCCGGCGCAGACCTTCGGTTTCGAGCGCGGCCGGCGCGTGCTGATGCAGAAGAGTTTCCCGCTCACCGGTTCGCTGTTCGACGGCAGCCAGTCGAACGTGACGTTTACCGGTTACGCGCATCCGCATCAGCCGCCCGCCGAAGTGTTCGCGTTCGTGCGCCTGCCGTATGGCGTCGTCGACGGCAAGCGTTTCGTCGCGCTCGGGCTCGCGCGGCCGCTCAGCGATGTGCTCGCGCCCGCCAACGCATTGGGCGCGCAGATCGTGCGTCTCGCGCTGATATCGAGTGTCGTCGCGATCGTGCTGGCGATTCTGTTCGCGCGTGCGCTGGTGCGTCCGCTGCGCACGCTCGCGCACGCGGTGACGCACATTTTCGACGACGACGCCATGCAGCGTCTGCCCGTGTCGCGCTCCGATGAAATCGGCGTGCTCGCGCGTTGCTTCGAACACATGCGCAGCGAGATTCGCTCGCAGGTCCACGCGCTCCATGCGCGGCAGGAAGAGTTGACGCATCTCGCGGGGCACGACACGCTGACCGGTCTGCCCAATCGCATGCGCTTCATGGATCAGCTCGAGATGTCGATCCGGCGCGCGGCGCTGTGCGGCGAAAGGCTGGCGGTGCTGTTCGTCGATCTGAACGGCTTCAAGCAGATCAACGATCAATTCGGCCACTCGGCCGGCGACGCGGCGCTCGCGGTGGTGGCGCAGCGTCTTCGCGCGGCGCTGCGCGATACGGACATCGTGGCCCGCTTCGGCGGCGACGAGTTCGTCATCCTCGCCAGCGACGTGCGCTCGCCGGAGTCGATCGCGGCGACGGCGGCGCGCATTCAGGCCGCGATGGAAGTGGCGGTGCCGCTCGGCGCGCAGTGGGTCGATGTTGGCGTGAGCATCGGCGTCAGCGAGTTTCCAGACGATGGCGACCATGCGAGGGAATTGCTCGCGAAAGCCGATGCCGCGATGTATATCGCCAAGACATCGGTGGGCGCCGACTATGTGCGTTATCGGGATCGCGCCAATTCACGCGCTAATTTACGTGCAGATTCACAGGCCGATTCACAGGCCGATTCACAGGCCGATTCACAGGCCGATTCACAGGCCGATTCACACGACATTGCGCCCGAAGGGGTCGCCGATACCGACACTCCTTCGCGCGGCGACGAATAAAACAATCGTTCGTGCGTTTGCTCGATCCGCTTCCTGATTAAGCCTGCTTTTATTCCATCGACGTTACAAAACAAATTTAGGGTGTCATGGATTTTTGCTGACGCTGCGATTACACTCGGGGCAGATTTGTACCGAATGGTTAATTCGGTAAGCTGATTTCCCCG
Organism: Paraburkholderia tropica; assembly: GCF_914484835.1. Classification (GTDB taxonomy): domain Bacteria; phylum Pseudomonadota; class Gammaproteobacteria; order Burkholderiales; family Burkholderiaceae; genus Paraburkholderia; species Paraburkholderia tropica_A. The sequence goes on along the minus strand of NZ_CAJZAR010000101.1, from coordinate 276,240 downwards.
CCGCGTTTGCTTCCCCGGCAACGATCGGCTTGTGCCAGCTAGCGCTGGCTCTTTTTATTTCATCCGTCGGACCATTGCCGTTCGCGGATATCCCTGGATCGAATGCGCGGGCGCTTTGCTCGCGCGTCGACATTCGTTGTCCGCCGACACCCGATAAGTCTGTGTCGCGCCACTTTCCCCATAGCGATGCGAGTCGATCGGCGTGCGCAACGCTCTCCGCTTTTCAAAACGTTCCCGCGTGATTCTGCGCGACGAATGCCTGCGCTTCGGAGTCGCGGAAGCCGCCAAATCGACTATCGCCTGCCGGCCGCTGGATGCCCTGATCGTTCAACTGGGCATCCCATTTCCTTACATTTTCATTCGGACGTTTCGGGGCAGCGAATACGTTGCAGTGCACAAAACGGTGTGTTCGCTGGCGCGTGAGCGGCGAAATTGCCATACTGGAGGGCCGCCGACCATTACGGGCGCTTTTTTTCTGCATTTTTTACACGCCATGAACAAGACTGCCACCCCTCAGCCCGAGTTTGCCCTCGAACGCCACCCGCAGCCGACGCCCGCCGACGCGATCACCGCATTGATCGCCGAACCCGTATTCGGCAAGGTGTTTACGGACCACATGGTCACGATCCGCTGGAAGGAAGGGCTCGGCTGGCACGACGCCAAAGTCGGTCCGCGCCGCGCGTTCGAAATCGATCCGGCCTGCGCCGTCCTGCATTACGCGCAGGAAATCTTCGAAGGCATGAAGGCCTACCGTCGCGACAACGGCGAGGTTTCGCTGTTCCGTCCGCTCGAGAACGCCAAGCGCTTCCGCGCCTCGGCCAGCCGAATGTCGATGCCAGAACTGCCGGAAGAACTGTTCCTCGGCGCCGTCGAGGCGCTCGTCGACATCGACCGCGCCTGGGTCCCGGGCGGCAACGGCAGCAGCCTCTATCTGCGCCCGTTCATGTTCGCGATCGAGAACTATCTGGGCGTGCGCGCGGCCTCGGAATACGTGTTCTGCGTGATCGCGTGCCCGGTCGGCCCCTATTTCAAGTCGGGCAAGTCGGCGGTCACGGTCTGGGCGTCGGACACCTACACGCGTGCCGCGCCCGGCGGCACCGGCGCGGCCAAGTGCGGCGGCAACTACGCGGCCAGCCTGATCGCGCAGACGGAAGCCTCGTCGCACGGCTGCGACCAGGTGGTGTTCCTGGACGCCGCCTCGCATCGCTGGATCGAGGAACTCGGCGGCATGAACATCTTCTTCTTGATGGACGACAACTCGCTGCGCACGCCGCCGCTGTCGGGCACGATCCTGCCGGGCATCACGCGCGCGTCGATCATCGAACTGGCGCGCGCCGAGGGCTTCACGGTCAATGAAGCGCCGTATGCCTTCGACGAATGGCAGGCCGATTCGGCTTCGGGCCGCGTCAAGGAAACCTTCGCCTGCGGTACGGCGGCGGTCGTGACCGCGATTGGCGCGGTGCGTCACGCCGGCGGCGAGTTCACGATTGGCGACGGCGGCGAAGGCCAGGTCACGCGCCAGCTGCGCACGCTGCTCACCGACATCCAGCGCGGCAAGGCGCCGGATTCGCGCGGCTGGGTGCGCACGGTCGAGGCTCAGCCCGTGACGGCCGGCCAGTAAGCGGTTCTCTCGGCATCGCGCGATGCCGATATCGCGTAAAAACGGCGCTCGTTGAGCGCCGTTTTTGCGTTTACGTGCCCAGGACGCGCGTCGGACCGGAATTCCGCCCTCGGTCGTGCAGCTGAGCCGGAAATCAGAAATCGGTTGCACGGCGTCCGGTTTACGCTATACGATCCATATACGTTTCATATATACGGAGTCGCAAATGGGCATCGTCAATATCGACGACGAATTGCACGATCAAATCCGCAAGGCGAGCGCGGTGTCGTGCCGCTCGATCAACGCGCAGGCGGCGTTCTGGATCAAGATCGGCATGCTGTGCGAAATGAATCCGACGACGCCGTTCAACGAGATCGTCGCCCGCGAACTGCGGGCCGCGGGCGTGGCGGCGGAAGCGCTCAAGGTGGCGTCGGCGTGACCAAGCGGCCTGAGGAAATCGCCTTGATGGCGGAGTCGGGCAAGTTGCTCGCGGACGTGTTCGGCTATCTGGATCGGCTGAACCTGATCGGCATGTCGACGATGCAGGTGAACGATCTCGTCGACGGCCTCATCGTCAACGAGCTCAAGTCGCGCCCGGCCAGCAAGGGGCAGTACGGCTATGCCTACGCGCTCAACGCTTCGCGCAACCACGTGGTCTGTCACGGCGTGCCGTCGGCGGCGGAGATTCTGCAAAGCGGCGACATCGTCAATTTCGACATCACGCTGGAGAAGAACGGCTATATCGCCGATTCCAGCAAGACTTATCTGGTCGGCGAGGTGTCGCCGCTCGCGCAACGTCTCGTCGATGTGACTTACGAGGCGATGTGGAAGGGCATTCGCGCCGTGCGTCCGGGCGCGACGCTCGGCGATGTCGGGCACGCGATCGAGCGGCATGCGCGGCGCAATGGCTATTCGGTCGTGCGCGAATATTGCGGGCACGGCATTGGCCGCGAAATGCACGAGGATCCGCAGGTGCTGCATTGGGGCAAACCGCGCACGGGCTTGACGCTGCGCGAGGGCATGGTGTTCACGATCGAGCCAATGCTCAATCAGGGCCGCGCCGCTGTGGCGACCGAGGACGATGGCTGGACGGTCGTGACGCGCGACGGAAAGCTGTCCGCGCAATTCGAGCACACGGTGGCCGTGACGCGCAACGGCGTGCGCGTGCTGACGCTGCGCCCCGGCGAGACGTTGAACAGGCATTGAAAACCGTCGCCGATCCGCCTGGATCCGCTTACTCGCTGATACGGAAATACTCGCTCGGCACCACGCCGAGCTGCTTTTTGAACATCGCGGTAAATGCGCTCGGACTGTCGTATCCCATGCCGAGCGCCACATCGAGAATGCTCTGACCCGTCGCCAGCCGTTCGAGCGCCATGAGCAGACGCGCCTGCTGCCGCCATTGCCCGAAGGTCATGCTCACTTGCCGGGCGAACGCGCGTTGCAGCGTTTTTGCATCGACGCCGGCGACTTTCGCCCATTCACCGAGTGTTCGTTTGTCGTCGGGCGCATCGAGCAACTGTTGGCAAATATCGGCCAGATACGGGTGCGTGGGCAACGGCAAATGAAGCGGCAGCACGGGCAGGAAATTGAGTTCATCGAGCAGCAAACCCATCAGGCGTCCGTCGCGTGAATCCGCGGTGTAATCGCCCGTTATCGCCATCGCGCTGACAATCAATTGCCGAAGCAGATCGGAGATCGCCACGGTGTGGCACTGACTGGGCAAACCTTGCGCAGCGTCCGGTTGAATGTAGAGCGTGCGCATCGTCACGACTACCTTTAACCGGCAATCTCCGCATCCACGCATTCGCCGCCCACTTTATCGAGCGCATTGAGCAGTCCCGCGCGCAACTCGCTCAGCGCGTGACTTTTTTCGTCGAGTTCTTTTAGCTTGGCCTGAAGACAGGCGACCTTGTCCGCCGTGCCGAAACCCGGGCTATCCCATACGTCGATCACATCGCGGATTTCCGCCAAAGTGAAACCGAGCGCTTTGGCGTGGACGATCAGGCGTATCCGCTGAAGCGAAAGCGCCGAATACTGCTTATAGGTATTCGTGACGTGCGGTTGCGTCGCCTTGTCGAGCAAACCAAATCGTTCGTAATAGCGAACCGTATCGCGAGACACGCCAGCCTGTTTACAGAGTTCGCCAATGAGCATGCTGCTTCCATTCGAAGTCGTGAGCCGACATTAGGACTTGACCGTGGTCTTTAGTCAACGGTTTAGAGTCGGAGTCGTCTTTCACTCTGTGTTTCACACGCTCAACTGGCTATGACCATTCCTTTCGATTTTCGCGGAAAGACCGCACTCGTCACCGGCGCATCGTCGGGTATTGGCCGCGAATTCGCGATTGCGCTCGCGAGGCGCGGGGCCAAACTGCTGCTGGTGGCGCGCTCGGGCGACACCTTGCGCAATCTCGCGGAAACCTTGCGACGCGAGTATGGCTGCGCGGCCGATTTCCTGAGTATCGATCTGAGCGCGCCGGACGCTGTGGATGCCATTGCCGCGCATCTGAAAGCCACCGGAAGTCATATTGACGTGCTGATCAACAACGCAGGCTTTGCGACATACGGGCGATTCGAAACGATTGCAATGTCGCGTCAGCGCGAGGAAATGCTCGTGAATTGCATGGCCGTAGTCGAGCTGACGCATCTCGCGCTGCCGGGCATGCTGGCGAAATCGAATGGCGTCGTCATTAATGTGGCGTCCACCGCCGCATTTCAGCCCGATCCGTATATGGCTGTTTACGGCGCGACCAAAGCATTCGTGCTGTCATTTTCCGAGGCGATCTGGGCCGAGAACCGGCAGAAGGGGATTCGCGTACTCGCTTTGTGTCCGGGCGCGACGCAAACGGGATTCTTCGATGTCGTCGGCGCGCAGGAGGCCGCTGTTGGCGCGCCGATGCCGGTGGAAAGCGTCATTCAGGAAGCGTTTCGGGCCGTGGATCGCAACGATTGCCATCGGGTCGTGGGCGCGAAGAACTGGTTGCTCGCCCAATTGCCGCGGCTGTTGAATCGTCAGGGCGCCGCTCGGCTCGTCGAAAAAATCCTCAGACCAAAGCCGGTTCAATTCACGACAAAACACGCTGGCGGCTAAACACATCCGCGATTAGAAAAGCCGTCGCGACCGGGGGGACGCGACGGAAAGATCTTTCCCGGAGCGGAATCGATCTGGAGGTATCCGCGGCAATCACGCCACGGACAGGAAAACGGTATCAGGGCAATGCACGCGCGTCTATTTGCCTAAATTACGTCGGCTTACGTAGCGGATTGCGCGCGGAGTGTCCAGTGAATCGTCACATGAACGCGCCATTCACGGTATTTGTGAATGAAGTGTTGGCTGTAGCGATTTAGCGAAGTTGATCGAAAACTTACCGTCGATTACCTTCTCGGCACGCCGTCATTCATGAACGGCGATTCGCTGGAATCTGAGAGACTGTTGATGACCGACGAATGTGTTTGCCGCCTGGGCGGTAAGCACATTCGCGCGGCCATTACGGATTGTCTTCGTCCGATCGTGTCAGGCGCATCGAAATCGAAAAGCGCTCGGCGGGATGCACGGTCACCGACACCTCGAACGTTTTCCCCGCTGCATCCAGATATCGGCGCACCACGCGCAACGCCGCCGTTCCGGCCTCGATGGCCAGGCGCGCGGCCATGTCCGGCGCGAGCAGCAGCGCGCTCACGTCCTGGCGAATCTCAGCCACGCGTCGTCCGTAGCGCGTTTCGATCAGCGAACTGATGAGCGTGTCCGGCTCGGCGCGCGCCTGATCGGCCACTTCCTGATACGCCGGATCGATATAGACATCGGTCCAGCCCACCGCCACGGCCCGTTCCGCCGCGCGCGCGCGCGGCGCGTCGCGCTGCACGCGCAGACTCGAAATCCGCAGCCAGCGCTCGCCCTCGTCGCATTGCAGGACGTCCGCGAGCCCGGCGTCCGCCACCACGTCCTCCACCGACTGCACTTCGCGCAGATGCTCGCTGCCGAACTGCACCAGATCGTCCACCGACGCCAGCGTCGGCCGAAAGCCGTTGCGCGGCTGCGCCGACTCCACGCGCGTGCCCGCGTTCTTGCGGCGCGAAACGAAACCGAGTTGCTGAAGTTCGTGCAGCGCCGCGCGAATCGTGTGGCGGCTCGTCTGGTACTGGTCGCGCAATTCCAGCTCGGTCGGCAAGTAGCTGCCGACCGGAAAGCGGCCGGAGGCGATGCCCTCGGTCAGATCGCGGGCGATTTCGGCAAAGCGGGGTCTGTTCATGACGGAAGTTTAAGGCGCGCACGTCCGGCGTAGGGGTAAATCACGACTTGCTCTATATGTTCGAACATATTACTCTAAATATGTCCGAACATATTCGGCGATTCCTTCGCCGGTTCGTCCCTGAATGTCGAGTCCAAGCCTGATACCGAACATGATCCCCAGCCAGATGCCCGCTTCCAGCACCGTCGTCGATTCCATCCTGTTTCGCGACGCCTTCGGCACCGCCAAAATGCGCGCCGTTTTCTCCGATACCGCACTGATCCAGCGCTACATCGACGTCGAAGTCGCGCTCGCGAAAGCCGAGGCGCGCTGCGGCGTGATTCCGGCCGAAGCCGCCGACGCCATCGCGCGCGAGTCGCGCATCGAGCGCATCGACTTCGACCATATGCGCGAGGAAACCGACATCGTCGGCTATCCGATCCTGCCGCTCGTGCACCAGCTCGTCGGCATGTGCGGCGAAGCGGGGCGCTATGTGCACTGGGGCGCCACCACGCAGGACATCATGGATACGGCCGTGGCGCTGCAGGTGCGCGACGCGCTCGATTCGATCGACGCCGATATCCGCGAACTGCGCGGCATTCTCGGCGACCTTGCGAACAAGCATCGCGACACGCCGATGGCGGGCCGCACGCATCTGCAGCAGGCGCTGCCCGTGACCTTCGGCTATAAGGCGGCGATCTGGCTCGCGATGTTCGACCGCCATCAGCAGCGCATCGCGCAACTGCGCCCGCGCGTGGCCGTGGTGGAATTCGCGGGCGCGGCGGGCACGCTCGCGTCGATCGGCGAGAAGGGTTTCGCGGTGCAAAAGGCGCTCGCGCAGGAACTCGGTCTGGGCGTGCCGGCCACGACCTGGCACGTCGCGCGCGACGGTTTCGCCGAAGCCGTGAACCTGCTCGCGCTCGTGACCGGCTCGCTCGGAAAGATCGCGACCGACATCATGATCATGGCGTCCAACGAATTCGCCGAAGTCTACGAGCCCTTCGTGAAGGGCCGCGGCGCGAGCAGCACGATGCCGCAAAAGCGCAATCCGATTTCGAGCGAGCTGATGCTCGCGGCGGCCAAGGCCGTGCGTCAGCACGCGGGCCTGATGGTCGACGCGATGATCCAGGACTTCGAGCGCGCGACCGGCCCGTGGCACGCCGAATGGATCGCGATTCCCGAGAGCTTCATTCTCGCGTCGGGCGCGCTGCATCAGGCGAAATTCGCGCTGGGCGGCCTGATCGTCGACACCGGGCGCATGAAGCACAACCTCGGCATCAGCAAGGGGCTGATCGTGGCCGAGGCCGCGATGATGCAGATGGCGCCGTACACGGGCCGTCAGCAGGCGCACGATCTGGTCTACGACGCGTGCCGCACAGTCAACGAGCACGGCGGCACGCTGGCCGAGGCGCTCGCCGCGCTGCCCGAGGTCACGCAACATTTCGATCGCGCCGCTATCGATCGCATGACCGATCCGGCCAACTATCTGGGCCTCGCGCCGCAGATGGTGGACCGCGCGCTCGCCTTGTCGAGCGAGATCTGATCGGACGGAGCTGGAGGAGCACACATCATGAACGACAAGATCCTCGCGAACGAGGCACACGAATCGTTGGCGCCGCTTGCGCGGCAACCGTGGTACAAGCGGCTGGGCATGCAGGTGATGATCGCGCTCGTGCTGGGCATCGGCGTGGGTCTTGCGTTTCCGGCCTTCGCGGCGCAGCTCAAGGTGCTCGGCGACATTTTCCTCGCGCTCATCAAGGCGGGCGTCGCGCCGCTCGTGTTTCTCACGATCGTGCACGGCATTGCGTCGGCGGGCGATGCGCGCAGCGCGGGCCGCGTGGGCTGGCGCTCGCTCGTCTACTTCGAGGGCGTCTCGACGATCGCGCTCGCCGTGGGTCTGCTCGCCGGCAATCTGTTCCAGACCGGCAAGGGCATGACCGCGATCGCGCCGCACGCGGCGGCGAATGCCGTGGCTGCCGCGAAGGCGCCGCCGCCGCAAACCTTCAGCGCGTTCGTGATGCACCTCGTGCCCGACAACTTTATCGGCGCGTTCGCGAAGGGCGAGTTGTTGCAGGTGGTCGTGCTCGCGGTGATGGTCGGCATCGGCATTCTGGCGATTCCCGAAGCGCGGCGCGTGCGCATCAGCGAAGGACTCGATCTCGTTTCGCAGGTGCTGTTCGCGTTCATCAACGTGGTGATGAAGCTCGCGCCGCTTGGCACCTTCGGCGCGGTCGCGTTCGCGGTGGGCAGCAACGGCACGGCGGTGCTCATCGCGCTCGCTCAACTGGTGCTGAGTTTCTATGCGGTGATCGCACTGTTCGTGTTCGTTGTGATGGGCGCGATCGCGCGGCTCGCGGGCTTCAGCATGTGGCGTTTTCTCCGCTATATCAAGGACGAAATCCTGATCGTGCTGGGTACGGCTTCGTCGGAAAGCGCGTTGCCACGCCTGCTCGTCAAACTCGAACGACTCGGTTGCGCGAAGCAGACCGTCGGCCTCGTGCTGCCGACCGGTTATGCGTTCAACCTCGACGGCACTTCGATTTTCATGTCGATGGGCGTGCTCTTTATCGCGCATGCGTACAACGTGCCGCTGACGTTCGAACATCAGCTCGGCATTCTGCTGCTGATGCTGCTGACTTCGAAGGGCGCGGCGACGGTGTCGGGCGGCTCGTTCGTGGTGTTCGCGGCCACGGTTGCGTCGACGGGCGTGCTGCCGGTCGAAGGCGTGGCGATCATCTTCGGCGTGTATCGTTTTATGTCGATGGCGATTGCCACCTGCAACACGATCGGCAACGCGCTGGCGACCGTGGTGGTTGCGAAGTGGTCGGGCACGTTCGATGCGCAGGCCGCCGAGGGCTGGCTGAATGCACGCGCACCGATATCGCGCGACGATTCGCACACGCATGAGCACAAGCCCATCATGTCGATCGACGGAAGGAACGTGCGTTGAGCGCGCGTTGAGCCGCTGCGCGTGTCATTGCGCGCGCATGTAATGTCGCATGTAATCTTTATGCAAGCCGCTATTTCAATGGAAGAGATTCCATTGCGAAAAAATAGCGGCTGCATTAAGATCACCCGGTCGCCGCAATGGCGGCCGTAAGCGTTTACGTCAACCAACGCGTACCTGGTCGTCAGCCCGTCAATGCGGGTCGATGACTTTCTACGCTTGATCGACGCCATGAATACGCTGATCGACTTTCTCGCTGTCTTTCCCGCTTGTTTCAATTCGCGCGCTATCGATTCCGGTCGATGGACGAGCTTAGGTGCGTCGATCCGGCGAAATTCGTTCGTCATCCCGATTAATTGAGCGCCGATGGAGTCTGACTTTGCAATCACACATTGAACAACCGCAGCGCCCGGCAGAAGGGCAAGGCTTGCCGGAGCGCCAGCGCTGGCTCGTCATGAGCTGCATCCTGCTCGGCATCCTGCTGAGCAATCTCGACAGCGCCATCGCCAATATCGCGCTGCCGACGCTCGTTCGCGAACTGGGTACCAGCGACGCGGCGGTCGTCTGGGTCGTCAACGGTTATCAGCTTGCCGTGGCCGTATGCCTGCTGCCGGCCGCCGCGCTCGGCGAAATCATCGGGCACAAGCGCATTTACGCCATCGGGCTGGTGCTGTTCCTGATCGGCTCGGTGTGCTGCGCGAGCGCGCCGTCGCTGCCCGTTCTGGTGGCCGCGCGCGTGCTTCAGGGTGTCGGCGGCGCGTGTCTCGCGGCGCTGGGTCCGGCACTGGTGCGTTCCATTTATCCGCGCAGCCTCATTGCGCGCGGCTTTGCTTCGATTGCGCTGGTGGTCGCGATGTCCGGTGCATTAGGGCCGACGGTGGCGGCGCTGATCCTCTCGATCGCCGCATGGCCTTGGCTCTTTCTCGTCAACGTGCCCGCGTGCCTCGTGGCGATTCCGCTGTTTCTCGCCGTTGCGCCGCGCAGTCAGGGCGCGCCGCGTCCGTTCGATCTGGCAGGCGCCGCGCTCAACGCAATCGCATTGGGCTTGCTCGTGATGGGCGTCGATATTCTCGGCCACGATACGGGCCGGGCGGTGATCATGCTCGTCGTGGGCGCGTTGTTCCTGATGGCCCTGGTCTGGCATCAAAGCCATCGTGCGACGCCGCTGCTGCCGCTGGATTTGCTGCGCATTCCCGTGATCGCGCTCTCGGCGGTCACGTCGGTGTGCTCGTACGCGGCGCAGATCATCGCGTATATCTCCGTGCCGTTTCTGCTGCAAACCTTGCTGCATCGCTCGGCGGTCGAGACCGGCTTGCTGGTGACGCCCTGGCCCTTGCTCGTCGCCGCCGCCGCGCCCATCGCCGGTCGTCTTTCCGCCCGTTACCCGGCTGCGGTGCTCGGCAGCGTCGGGCTCGCGGTGCTGGCGGGCGGGCTGGTGTCGCTGGTGCTGTTGCCGGGCACGCCGACCGACCTCGAAATCGCCATCCGCATGGCCGTGTGCGGCGCGGGCTTCGGCTTCTTCCAGACGCCGAACAACACGACGATGATGACGTCCGGGCCGGTCGCGCGCAGCGGCGCGGCTGGCGGCCTGGTGGCGGTCGCGCGGACGGTGGGATGGTGCCTGGGATCGTCGCTCGTGACGATGCTGTTTCAGCTGAACGTCACGGAGCGGACGACGAAATGTCTCGCCGTGGCGGCGATCTTCGCGGGCATTGGCGCGGTCGTCAGCCTGACGCGCGGTTTGACGGCGTCGGGCGCCGGCGCGCAAGCGCGCGGCTAGCGCGCTGCGGGCGAGTTTCTGCTGGCGGATCAGTCCGTAATGGCGATATGCGTGCTGTCCTCGGCGTCGAGCCGGATCTCGTTGACGCGTCCGGCGCGCACGTCGAGCAGCAGCCGGTCGAGGGCTTCGATCTTGGCCGGATCCCGGCCGACCGGCTTGATCAAGGTCGGCACGCCGCCTCGGGCCGTTGCGTGGGCTTCGAGCAGCAGGTGAATGACTTCTTCGCGGGTCATGAAGATGCGGTTCATACCGGGGTTCCCCTGTGTGACGAATCATTTTGTATGAGGGAATTATATTCGGCCACGGTTGAATCGACATCGAAATGAACCCGGACGCGCCCACGCAGTCCCCCGCTCGGGAAACGCGTCCGCGTTAGTGAAATGCTCCTTTCATTGAATGGGAGTCCGTACTATCTGCACGCGGCGCATGAACGCCGTGCGGAAACGACGAAAGCGGCAGCATTTCCGACACGCGCATCCAGCGGCTGCGGCGCGTGCCCGCGAGCCGCGCGAGCAACGGCGCTTCGGAAACGTCGCATTCGACCGGAAAACAGGGCGAGCCCTGCGATGCGAGCCACAGCGCGCGCGCCACGCCGTCGATCACCGAAAGATAAGGCTGCGCCGTTGCGTTCAAGGCGACAGTCTCGTTGATCGACGGCGCGCCGATTCTGGGTCTTACACCGCAGCGCACTTCCATCAGCGGAACGGGATCGCTTATGCCGAGCCGGAAGCCTTCGTCGGCGAGTTCGATCTTTTCGCTCAATACCGCAGCGTCGAGGCCGCGGGCCGGAAGCGCGCGGATCGCGCCGGGCATGTCGTTGCGCCACAGGCCGAACAGCGCATCGCGCCGCACCTCCACGACCGCACGTTCGTCGTTGCCGAATTCCGTGCGGCCGACGCTCATGTAGACCTCGCCCTGGCGCGTGGGCACCTTGAACAGGGCGAGTATCTGGCCGTTCGCGGCGAGGCGCGGACCGAGGTAGGTTTGCACGAGGCTGTCCTGTCGGGCGGGGCGGCGGCGCGTGCGCGCCTCAGCTATATACCGGGAAGCGCGTCGTCAGCTCGGCGACCTGAGCCTTCACGCGCTCGATCGTGGCGGCATCTTCCGGGGCTTCGAGCACGTCGGCGATCAGGTTGCCGACCCGTTCGACTTCCTTCACGCCGAACCCGCGCGTGGTCATCGCGGGCGAGCCGAGACGAACGCCGCTCGTCACGAACGGCTTTTCCGGGTCGTTCGGAATCGCGTTCTTGTTGACGGTGATATGCGCCGCGCCGAGCGCCGCTTCCGCCGCCTTGCCGGTGATCTTCTTCGCGCGCAGATCGACCAGCATCACGTGGCTTTCCGTGCGGCCCGAGACGATACGCAGACCGCGCTTGACCAGCGTTTCAGCCAGCACGCGTGCGTTCTCGACCACTTGCTGCTGATAGGTCTTGAATTCCGGCGACGCGGCTTCCTTGAACGCGACGGCCTTGCCGGCGATCACGTGCATCAGCGGACCGCCCTGGATGCCCGGGAAGATTGCCGAGTTGATGGCCTTCTCGTGCTCGGCCTTCATCAGGATCACGCCGCCGCGCGGGCCGCGCAGGCTCTTGTGCGTGGTCGTGGTGACGAAGTCGGCGAACGGCACCGGGTTCGGGTAGACGCCCGCGGCGATCAGGCCCGCGTAGTGCGCCATGTCGACCATGAAGTACGCGCCGACGGCCTTGGCGACCTTGGCGATACGCTCGAAGTCGATGCGCAGCGCGAACGCCGATG
>NZ_CAJZAR010000101.1:0-263917 GCF_914484835.1 Paraburkholderia tropica | reverse complement strand
TCGGGATCGACGTTGGCGAGGGTTGAATCGACGCGTTTGAACATGGCTTTTCCAGTTTTGGTTTAGACGAGGCAGCCGCGATATCGGCCTTGTAGTCGCTCTCAGGTTCCAGCGTGGTGTTGATTGCCCCAGGCCGTGCAGCTATTTAAGAGCAAGCGCGAAGGGCGCGATAGAACGATTGCGACAAGCCGCTGGGACGCGTCTCAGGCGGCCGCGCACGCGGCGTCTTCGAGCACGGGCGGGCGCGCGATGCGATAGGCGCCCGGCGACGCGTCATATTCCTTGCGGAACTCGCGGCCGAGATGCGAGGCGTCCGAGAATCCGCACGACATGGCGATATCGGCGACCGTGCGGTCCGAGCCGTGCAGCATCCACGCGGCCATGCGCACGCGCATCTGGCGGCCATAGACGTTGGGCGACTTGCCCGTTTCGGCGACGAACAAGCGTTCGAGCTGGCGCACGGAGGTGTCGACGCGCCGCGCCAGTTCGGTCAGCGGCAGCGGATTCGCGATGTGCTGCTCCATGATGAGAATCGCGCGCCGCACCTTGGGATGCGAAGCGGGATCGAGGCCCGGCGGATACGGTTGGGGCGCGTTGCCGCGCTGCGCATCGTCGACGATCAGGATGCGCTGGGCTTTCTGCACGATCGCCGCATCGAGGTGCCGCAGGAGAATCGCGGCGGCCACGTCGATCGACGCGCGCCCGCCCGAGCAGGTGATACGCGCGCGGTCGATCACGAACAGACGGTCGGCGATCAGATTCGATTCGGAAATCGCGGGAAAGCGCTCGACGAAATCCCAGTAGTGAAACCAGCTCACGCAGATCCGGTAGCCGTCCATGACGCCCGCGCGGGCGAGCGCGAACGCGCCCGTGCAGATGCCGACCAGCGTTGCGCCGCTCGCGGCCGCCGTGCGAATGAAGCGATGCGTCGCTTCGGTCGCCGAGGGGCCGGAGTGCAGCAGACCGCCCACCACCAGCAGATAGTCGAACGTGCCGGCTTCGTCGAAGGTCGTCCACGGCGTGACCTGGATGCCGCAACTCGCGCGGATGGGCGCGAGCGTTTCCGCGACGATGGTCCACGAGCAGCGCACGGGCCGGCTCATGTCGCCATCGTCGCTGGCGAGCCGCAGCAGATCGACGAATCCCGAGAAGGCCGTCAGCGTGAAATTCGGCAGCAGGACGATGCCGAATCGAATCGGCCGGCGCGTTTCGGAAGGGAGTGGGGCGATCGGGTGAGACATGGAAAACACGCGTTGAACGGGGATGATTCAATGTGGCTGCATGGCGTCGTGCTCGACGGCGACGAGGTCGTCCGCCGTGCGTGCGCGCAGGCCGAACGCAACGTAATAGAGCACGCCCGGCACCAGCAGGCTCGGAATCCAGCTCACATCTGCGCCGATGAGTTTCGCGAAGTAGCTGTGATAGAACGAGAGGTCCATGAACGGCAGCGTGCTGGCGAAACCGGCGCAATAGATCGCGATGGTCTTGAGGTTGAATTTGCCGTATTGCCCGCGCGCGTCGTACATGTCTTCCACGCTGTACGCGCCACGGCGCACGAGGTAGTAATCGACCAGATTGATCGAACTCCAGGGCACGAGCACGTAAATCTGCGCGTTGAGAATATCGGCGAAATAGTCGGAGAAGTGATATTGCGTGGCGATCGCGATCCACGTGGAAATCGCGAACAGCATGAACAGCACCAGAAACTTCGTCGAGCGGCGAATGCGCGTCATGCTGCGAAAGCCGCTGAAGATCGTCACCGACGACATATACGCGCTATACAGGCTCAGCACGTTGAACACCAGCACGCCGAGCACGATCACGATGAGCGCCGGGCGCGCCCAGCCGCCGAACAGCGCGGCGATGGCCGTGCCGGGATCGTTGACCACGGAGGTCGACACGGTGGCGAGCACGGCGCCCAGCACCATCACGGCGAGCGAGCCGAGCAGGCCGCCCAGATAGGTGTACCAGAACGTGTCGCGCGTGCGCACGCTGTCCGGCAGATAGCGCGAATAGTCCGCGACATAGGGGCCGAAACCGAGCGTCCACGAGGCGGCTTGCGCGACCACGAGATTGAATGCGCCCACGGAGAAGCCGTGTTTCGCGGTTTGCAGCGTCACATGCACGTGCGGCGAAACAAGCAGAATCAGCGCCGTCGCTGCAAAGACGAGAATCGAGAGCACCGTCATGGTCGCGCCGAATCGATGAATCAATTCGTAGCCGATATAGCTGATGACGAACGTCAGCGCGCCGAACACGATAATGGCCGCATTGTCGGACATCGGATAAATCGACTTGATCGACTCGCGCATGACCACGCCGTCGGCCGCGACGAACAGCACGTAGGCGAGCGTCACGATCACGAGCGGCAGCGCCGCGCCATAGACGCCGAATTGCGCGCGGCTCTGGATCATCTGCGGAATGCCCAGATGCGGACCTTGCGCCGAATGCGCTGCCATGAAAATGGTGCCGATCACATTGCCGACGACGAGCGCCACGAGCGTCCACGCGAGACTCATGCCCGCGACGATGCCCAGCGTGCCGACGACCAGCGCGGTCACCTGCATGTTGGCGCTGAACCAGATCGTGAACAGCCGCTTGGGCGTGCCGTAACGTTCGCCATGCGGGATAAATTCGATGCTGCGATTTTCGACGTCCATGACGGATCTCCTCCGGGTTGGCCGTCACTCCTGCACGCAGGGCACGAGTGACAGCGAGATGCGCCCACTCTAGGAGACGCTTTTTTTGACCACTATCGGATATCGGCAACCCAGGGTCGATACCGGGCGCGTGGCGTGACGCGAAAAATCAGAGCGCGGAAAAGCCGTTGTCGACGAAGAGATGCGCGCCATTCACGAAGCTCGATTCGTCGGACGCAAGAAACAGCGCGGCGGACGCGACTTCGGACGGCTCGCACAGACGGCCTTGTTGCTGCGCGATCGATTGCTCCGACACGTCCACGCCCATCGCGCGCAACTGATCGATTTCGCGGATGCCGTGCGGCGTGCGGATGAATCCCGGCGCGATCGCGTTGCAGCGAATGCCGCGCTCGCGATACTCGACGGCAATCGCGCGCGCGAACATATGGCAGGCGCCTTTGGTGGTGTCGTAGAGCACTTCGCCGGGCGTCGCGCACACCGCGGAAATCGACGACGTGCAGATGATCGTGCCCGCCGATTTTTCGAGCATCTGCGGCAGGACCGCTTGCGTCATCAGATACATGCTCTTGACGTTGACGGCCATGAGCCAGTCCCATTCGTCCTCTTCGATATCGAGGAACGGTTTGACGACCAGCGTGCCCGCGTGATTGAACAGCACGTCGGCGGGGCCGAAGGTTTCGCGCGCGGCCGCAACGGCGCGCGTGACATCCTGCTTGCGCGCGACATCGGCACCGAAGCCCGCTGCGCTCAAACCTTCGTCGCGGAGGATCGCGGCGAGCGTTTCGGCGGCGTCGCCGTCACGGTCGATGATCGCGACGCGCGCGCCCTGACGCGCGAACAATGTCGAAGCCGCAGCGCCGCAGCCTCCCGCGCCGCCACTGATGATGGCTACCTTGCCAGCGAGCCGGCCGTCGAGTCGAGCGTTCATGATTCGTTATCCTGTGTTGCATGGCGCATGAGTGCGCCACGGGCAAATTGGCACGGCCGTTTGAAAAGCGCCGTGCGCATCGCAGATTAGGTATTGGCTGAACGCGTGACTATCGGATTTCGGCAATTGCGGGTTTTCCCCGGCTTTTGAAGGGTATTTTGGCGAGTCGGGGATTTCGCTAGAATGAGCCGGATAGTGAGTCAAGAGCCTGATGCGTATGCGCGCCGATCTTCGTCCTTCTGCGGAACTGCCGGGTAACGCCGCCCACGCGGCGCGTTCCGTCACGTTTTGCGCGTTCACGGACGTCGATGAACAGGCCCGCATTTTCAAGGGCTGGGATCTTGATTACACGCAGATCTCACGCGGCGCGTTCAGCGGGTCGTCGTCGATTGCATCGATTGGCGGCGTGCGCGTGCTGGTCGAACATCTCGACAAGGTCATTCTTCAGCGCGGCTCGGTGCCGGCGGGCCGCATTGCGATTGCCGTGCCGCTCGAACTCGACGGCCACGCGCGCATGTGCGGGCACGCGAGCGGACGCAACAGCCTGCATGTGTTTTCGAGCGTTAAGGAATTCGAATTTTTTTCGCCCGATCATCATGTTCTGGCGAACGTCGAAATCCATCTCGATCAGATCGACAGCGACGCGTTGCGCGCGTTTGCAGGCTCGCTTTACGAGACCGATATGGCGCCCGTCGTTGCGATGAGCGAGGCCACGGCGCAGCGCTTTCGCGACGTGCTGCGTCACGCGTTGTCGATTACGGTGACGCAGACCGAACGCGAGCGGGCGATGGCGTTGCAGGGCGCGGTGCTGTCGGTGCTATCGGAAGCGCTGGAACACGACGCGCGCGGCGTCGAGCGCAGCGTCGCGCCGCATGCGAGCCATGCCGCGCTGGTCGCGGCCACGCAGCGTTGTCTTGAGGTCGCCGAAACCTGCCCGCTGTCGATCGCGGAACTGTGCGGGCAGCTCGGCGTGAGCCGCCGCACTATCCAGTACGCGTTTCAGCACGTGCTCGATCTGAATCCCGTGGCGTATCTGCGCGCGGTGCGGCTCAATCATGTGCGCCGCGCGTTGCGCGCCGGCGATTCCGTCACGGCGGCGGCCACGAAATGGGGCTTCCTGCACCTCGGCAGCTTTGCGCAGGACTATCGCGTCATGTTCGGCGAATTGCCTTCGGAAACGGTGCGCCGTTGCCGGCGCGCGTCGAGTGCCTGAACTCAGGCAACAATCAGGCAAAGCTCAGCGGCACTTCCAGTCCTTCCGGGATCGCATAGTCCGTCATGTGACGGCGCGACAGTTCCCAATGCGCTCGCACGAGTTCGCCCGCGCGCTCGGTATCGTGGCGCTCGATGGCGTCGATGATCTCGTCGTGCTGATGCGCCGCCTGATGCATCTCGTGCTGCATGTTTTCGCTGGCAGGGTAGCGATAGAACGTCTTGCCGAGCCGCGCGTGATCGATCAGCAGGCGGCGCAAACTGGGCATCAGATAATCGTTCTGCGCCATGGTGCCGATTTCGAGGTGAAACTGGTCGTTGTAGAGGACGCGATTCTCCACGTCGTGAGCGTCGATGGCCTGGCGGAAACGCTTCTGGATGTCGCGCAGCTTCGCGACGTCGGCGGCCGTGGCGTTCGCCGCCGCGAGTTGCGTCGTGGCCACGTAGATGAGCGGCGCGGCCAGGAAAAAGCTGCGCAGCGAGTGGTAGTTCATCGACGAAACCCGCGCCGCGCGATTGGCTTCCAGTTCGATATAGCCTTCGGCGGCCATCTGGCGCATGAGTTCGCGCACGGGCGGGCGCGACAGGCCGAATTCCTCGCACAGCGCCAGTTCGTCCACCACGGCGCCCGGCTTCAGCTCCATGCTGACGATGCGGCGGCGCAGGGTTTCGGCCAAAACGGCCTTGCGGTCGGTGGGGGCGTTGCTGTCGATCTGGGATTCGTCGGGGCTCGTTTTCATCGGGATTCTCTGTCTACCTTTTGTGTACTATAAATCGCCGGACAAAAAATCTCCATACGACGCCTCGGGCGGCGGCCCGCTTTATGGGGCGCTCATTGGGCTCTAAAGCCCGCGCAGCGGTGCATCAGACTCGTTCCCCAATTCGCTTCGCCTCGGCGTCGACCGCATCCGGCGCGGGCTTTTTCGGGCGACGAGGGCGCGTGGCGATCCAGCAGAGAATCGATCCCGCGCAGACCATCATGGCGCCGTGCCAGAACGCGTCGGCAAGCGGCGCGTGCAGTAGCGTGGCGGCCAGTGCGGCGGAAATCACGGGAATGAAATACGAAGCGCCCGCGAGCACCGTGGCGTTGCCATGCAGAATGCCGATGTTCCAGGCCGCGTAGCCGAAGCCCATCGCTGCTGCCGCCAGAAACAGATAGATCAGGGCGTGCGTGTCGAAGTGCATCGCGCCGCCGCCTTCGAGCGCATATTTGAGCCAGAGCGCCGCCGAGACGAGCATGAAAAACGGCGTGACGCCGTTCTTGCCGTTCGCGATGCGCGCCGTCACCGTGCAATACGCGGCCCAGATCAGCGCGCCGCTGAACGCGAGGCCGTAGCTCAGCGGATTGTCCTTGACGTTCGCGAGCATGCCCGCGAGATCGATGCCCTGATCGCCGCCGAGCACCCAGCCGATGCCGAGCATCGAGAGCACGAAGCCGGGCACGACGAGCAGATTGGCCTTCTGCTTGTTGAAGACGATGGCCGACACCAGCGTGAAGGTCGGCCACAGATAATTGACCATGCCGACTTCGATCGCCTGCCGGCCGTTATGGGCATAGCCGATCGAGAGCGACAGACACAGTTCGTAGGCGACGAATA
Organism: Paraburkholderia tropica; assembly: GCF_914484835.1. Taxonomy (GTDB): domain Bacteria; phylum Pseudomonadota; class Gammaproteobacteria; order Burkholderiales; family Burkholderiaceae; genus Paraburkholderia; species Paraburkholderia tropica_A. The sequence goes on along the minus strand of NZ_CAJZAR010000101.1, from coordinate 257,519 downwards.
GCAGACTTCCCCAAATCAGATAATTTCGCGGAAATTGCCTGAGATTGGGGAAGCCGACGGTCAACGCGAGAAAAACGGACGCCACCGAATACATCATGGCAGCGCCGCCGGTCGCGCCCAGACTTTCGCTGACACCGCGAATCAGGGCGACGATCGACGCCCACAACATGATTGCGACGAGCCCGATCAGGGTGGCCGTATCCTTTTTCATACCTCGAACCTGCGTTGATAATTCATGTTTCCTGCGCGTGCGCCGTGGCCGGACGTGCATGTCCGGCCACGGCGCATCCATCGGCGAATCCGCCTGGTTTAAGCGGGTACGTCGATCCAGATCGTCTTGATCTCGGTGTACTGGTCGTGCGCCCAGATCGACTTGTCACGGCCACCGAAACCCGATTCCTTGTAACCGCCGAACGGTGTCGTGATGTCGCCTTCGCCGAAGCAGTTGACGGTCACGACGCCCGCGCGGATCTCGCGCGACAGACGAATCGCGTGATTCAGGTTGCTGGTGTAGACCGAGGCGGCGAGACCATAGACCGAGTCGTTGGCGAGTTCGATCGCTTCGTCGATGTCGTTGAACGTCGTGACGGCGAGCACCGGGCCGAAGATCTCTTCCTGGAACAGACGGCTCGTCGCGCTCACGCCGTCGACCACGGTCGGCTCGACGAAAATGCCGCGCTCCGTGTCGCCGCCGAAGGCCACGCGCAGTTGTTCGCTCTGCGCGTGCTCCAGATAGGAGCGGACCTTCTCGAAGTGCGACTTGCTGACCATCGCGCCGATGCGGTGTTCGGGATCGAGCGGATCGCCCATCTTCCATTCGCGCATCTGCACGCCGATGCGTTCGAGCAGCACGTCCTTGATGTCCGCATGCACGATCAGCCGCGAGGAGGCCGAGCAGTTTTCGCCCATGTTCCAGAACGCGCCATTGACGACGTGTTGTGCGACCGCGTCCAGATCGTCGGCGTCCTTGAGCACGACGGCCGGATTCTTGCCGCCGCATTCGAGCACGATGCGCTTGAGGTTGGACTCGGCCGCATAGTGCAGGAAGCGTCGGCCCGTGGCCGTCGAACCCGTGAAGCTCACCATGTCGACGTCCATGTGCAGGCCGAGCGGCTCGCCCACTTCGCCGCCGCCGCCGGGCAGCACGTTGAACACGCCCGCAGGCACGCCCGCTTCGTGCGCGAGTTCGGCAACGCGCAGGGCAGTGAGCGTGGTTTCCTTCGCGGGCTTCACGACGATCGAGCAGCCTGCCGCGAGCGACGGGCCGATCTTCCACGCCAGCATCAGCAGCGGAAAATTCCACGGCAACACCAGCCCGACGACGCCGATCGGCTCGCGCACGACCAGCGAGAGCGCGCCCGAACCGACCGGCGCGGTGGAGTCGTAGATCTTGTCGATCAGTTCGGCATGCCAACGAATCGTATGGATCGTCTCGGGCACGTCGGTGTTCTGGCATTCGCGAATCGGCTTGCCGCTGTCGAGGCTTTCCATCGTCGCGAGTTCGTGCGCGTTCGCTTCGAGCAGATCGGCGAATTTCAGCAGAATCGACTTGCGTTGCGACGGCGGCAGTTTGCGCCAGCGGCCATCCTGGTATGCCGCGCGTGCGCTGGCGACGGCGCGATCGACGTCGGCGGCGTTGCACGCGGTCACTTTTGCGAGCACCTGGTTCGTGGCCGGATTCGTGGTCTCGAACGTCGCGCCGGACAGCGAAGGCTGGAATGCGCCGTCGATGAACGCCTCGGTCGGCAAGTTCAGCTTCGCGGCCAGCGCGGCGTATTCCTGGGCGGAGAGCAGATCAGCCATCAGCACTGACCTCCCACGACAGCCGCCACTTCGCGCTTGACTGCAGCGACGATGGTTTGCAGGCGCTGCTTCTCGTCGTCGTTGAGACCCTTGAGCGGGGCGCGCACGCCGCCGCTGCGCAGGCCGATGATTTCGCAGCCGTGCTTGATCGACTGCACGAACTTGCCTTCTTCGAGGAAGTCCATCAGCGGCAGCATCGCGGACATGATGCGGCGGCCCTTGCTGAAGTCGTTCTCGACGGCGCACGCCTGGTACAGCGCGATGTGCTCGGCGGGCAGGAAGTTCGAACCGGCGCAGACCCAGCTGCGCGCGCCCCACGCGAAGAATTCCAGCGCCTGATCGTCCCAACCGCACGACACGCTCAGTTGCGGGAATTCGCGCGCCAGCATATGCAGTTGACCCGTCTGGCCCGAGCTTTCCTTGATCGCGACGAAGTTCTTCGACGCGGCCGTCACGGTGTTGAAGTACTCGCGGCCCATCGAGACGCTCATGCGGCCGGGGTAGTTGTACAGCATGATCGGCAGGTCCGCCGCGCGGTCGATGGCGAGCGCGTGCTCGGCGTTTTCCTGTTCGGTCGGCAGCGCGTAGGGCGGCGAGCCGACCAGAATCGCGTCGGCCTTGATCGCCTTCGCGGCCTTCGCATATTCCACCGAATCTTCCGTGCGCACGGCGCCCGTGCCGATGATCAGCGCGGTGCGCGAGCCGACCACTTCCTTCGCGAGTGCGCCCAGATCGAAGCGCTCCTGCGCGGTGTGCGCGTAGTACTCGCCCGTCGAGCCGCCGATGATGATGCCGTGCACGCCGGCTGCGATCAGCGATTCGAGCACGTCGGCAAAGGCCTTGTTGTCGATCTGGCCCGCAGCGTCGAGGGGCGTGATGGCCGGGGTATAGATGCCTTCGAATTTCATGATGTCTTTTCCGTGAAAAGAAGAATGAGGAAGCGTCGGGTCGACGGGTTCAGTGATTCAGGGAAGCGGCTTCCTGCAGGCTCAGCGAGCGCGTTTCCGGCGCGAGCGCAAGCGATGCAACGAGACCGATGAAGGACACGGCCGCAGCCGCATACATGGTGTTGCCGATGCCGATGCTGTTCAGCGCGATCGGCACGAGCCAGGTGCCGATCGCCGCGCCGATACGCGAGAGCGACGCACCCATGCCCACTGCGAAGGCGCGAATATCGGTCGGGAAAATCTCGTTCGGATACACGAGTTGCAGCACTTGCGCGCCGCCGATCAGCACCGCGTACGCGCCGAACAACACGAGAATCAGAATGGCGGAGCCGTTCGAGCACGCACCGAGCGCGAGCAGGGCGAGCGCCGACCACAGGAAGCTGTGGATCACCATCGCGCGGCGGCCGATCGTATTGATGACACGCGTGGCGATGATGCAGCCGACCACGAACAGCAGCGTGATGGCGACCGAGCCGAGCGACTCCCAGCGGCCGGTCAGATTGAGTGCTTCGAGCACGCGCGGTGCGAACGAGTAGACCGCGAACACGGGGATCACCGAGCAGCTCCAAAACAGCGTGACGAACAACATGCGCTTGCCGTAGCCGGAGTGCAGCAGGTCGAGAAGCGTGGTCTTCTTCGCGGCCGTTTCTTCAGGCAGATTCTTCAGCGAGAACGTGGGGCCATAGACCTGCTTGATGATCGCTTCGGCTTCGGCCTTGCGTCCCTTGCTGAGCAGCCAGCGCGGCGACTCGGGCGTGCCGAGGCGCACGATGAACAGCACGATGCCGATCACGGCGGGGCTCGCGAGCACCCAGCGCCACGCGTCGTGCGCACCGCTGCTGAGAATCAGGTTGCCGACGATATACGCGAGCGCGGCGCCGAGGAACCAGATGATCGTCAGCATCGCGAGACGCGGGCCGCGGTATTTGCGCGGCATGAACTCGACCAGCAGCGAACCCGCCACCGGATATTCGATGCCCACGCCGATGCCGATCAGAAAGCGCAGGAAGAACAGCGCCTCGCCGGATTGCACCCAGAGCTGCGCGAGCGAGCAGACGAAGAAGATGACGGGCCCGAAAAAGTAGGGCTTCTGGCGGCCGAGCCGGTCGGACAGCCAGCCGCCCGCGAAACCGCCGACGAAGATGCCGATCAGCGCCGAGGCGGCCACCATGCCTTCCCAGAAACTGGTCAGACCGAGCGCCGAGGAAAACTGCACCATCGCGACGCCGATGATGCTCAGGACGTAGCCATCCATGAGCCAGCCGCCGCTTGAGCGGATGGTCAGCAACTGATGGAATCCATTGAGCGGGACGTCCTCGATGGATACGTGATTGTTCGACATTGCCTGTCTCCTTCCATGAAATGAGACGCGATGGTTCGTAATACGAATCATGTCTGCCGCGTCCTGTGCTTCGTACGAGGTGCGATCGGTCTCTATGCGGATGGGCCGTTTATCGCGTTACTTCGCAGTCGATTTGCGAATCAGCTTTCGAGCCCGGCCTTGCGCTGTCCCCACCAGAGCGTCGCGTTGACGCCCATCGACAGGAACGGCTCGGGCGGCGCCTTGTTCGGCCCCGAGGTGTCGAGCAGGAAATTCGTCAGTTCATTGGGCTTGCCCGCGAGCCAGTCGGCGAGCAGCGTGCCCGTCACGGTGCCGCGCGTGATGCCGAGTCCGTTGCAGCACAGCGCGCCAAACACGTTCGGCGCGAGCTGCCCGAAAAAGCCCTTGTGGTTCTGCGAAAGCGCGAGCGAACCACTCCAGGTGTACTCGAAATCGACCTGCGGCAACATCGGGAAACGCCGTTCGAACGACAGACGATGGCGTTGCGCGAAACGCGGGAGATTCTGTTCCTTCGAGCGGCCGTCGGGATTGAACGAGAAACTGTTGCGCACGAGGATGCGGTTGTCGTGCGTGCGGCGCAGCGTGCTGCCGAACGGGTCGGCGGGAATCACACCCCAGAACGGTTTGCCGCCGAGTTCGGCCTGTTCCGCGCTGGTCAGCGGGCGCGTGAGGCTCGCGTAGAGAAACACCGGCAGCATCGTGCGCGCGAGGAAACCGAAGCGCATGCCGAAGGCGTTGTTCGCGAGCACCAGCTTGTCGGCCACAATGCGGCCGTTGCGATGCGCGAGCACGATCTTGTCGCCGTATTCCACCTCGGTGATCGCCGTGCCCTCATAGAGCGTGACGTTGGGCGGCAGGGAGTCGGCGAGGCCCTTGACGAGCGCCGAGGGCTGCACGAGCACCGTGCCCGGCGTGAACAGCGCCTTGCGATAGAACGAGGTGCCGATGTGCTCGGGCAGCGCCGCGCCATCGATCACTTCATACGCCTGGCCGAGCTTGTCGAGGCCGCGGCGATACGCGTCGAGCACCGCCACGCCGCGTTCTTCCACGGCGGCCTGATATTTGCCGGACGCGGTCATATGGCAATCGATGCCGTGCTCGCCGACGATCTCGCGCAGGATGTTCTGGCCGAGCAGGTTGAGCTTGAGCGTGGTTCTGGCCGTGTCGATGTCGCCGATGTAATCGTCCGCGCCGATGTCGTGCGGCAGGTCGATCGCGAAACCGGCATTGCGCCCCGAGGTGCCGAAGCCGACTTCCTGGGCTTCGATCAGCACGACTTCATCGTCGGGGAAGTTCAGGGCGAGCTGCCGGGCCGCCGCGAGGCCGGTGAAACCGGCGCCGATAACCGCCCAGTGAGCCTTCGATTCTCCCGTATGACCAGGCTTGGGAGTGCGCGCGGGACTCGTGTGATACCAGCCACACATCTTGTCGTCCGCAGGGAGCGAGGTAACCGTTTGCATTGCTATTCCAATATCGCTTTTGAAACCCACTGCGCCTTCGGGTGATCGCGCACCAGATTCATGCGCCGCCCCTCGGGGCCGTACAGCGCGACGGCGTCTTCCATTCCGTCGGTTGGTGCTTAAGTATTCTGCTGTCCAACACTGCTGTATACAAATTGTAGACGAAGTATAGGTTCTAAAAAGACCGAACAAGAATAAGGGTTTACGCTCTGCGATCGCGCATCGTTGGGGCGGCGGGCAGGGCGCGCATGCGCTCAGGGTTTGCACTGATCCGGTGCGTGGGATTCGGGCGCCCGGGCTGGCCAGGCAAGGCGGCGGGGGAAGAAAGGGGCGGCGTCGCGCCGTCGCGACCGTTCTATGGGCGGTCGAAACGGTTCTATATCCGGCGTTATTGGCTCGGGATGATGAAGGCGATCAGAGACGAATGCCTGACGATGTCCCCGACAAAAACACGGAGGAAGACAAATGCGACAGATTGATAGGCAAGCCCGTTTGATCGACGGCCCGCCCGCCGGTTATGCCGATCCCGGTGCGCGGGTCGGCGCGGGTCCCGATTCGCACCGCCTCGCCGATGGACTCAAGCAGCGGCACGTCGTGATGCTCTCCATTGGCGGCAGCATCGGCGCGGGGCTCTTTGTGGGCTCGGGTCACGCCATCGCCGAAGCCGGTCCCGCCGCCGTGCTCGCCTATGTGTTCGGCAGCCTGCTGGTCGTGACGGTGATGCGCATGCTCGGCGAAATGGCCTGCGCGATGCCCGATTCCGGCTCGTTCTCCACCTACGCCGACAAGGCGATCGGCTCGTGGGCCGGTTTCACGATCGGCTGGATGTACTGGTGGTTCTGGGTGCTGGTAGTGCCGCTCGAAGCGACAGCCGCCGCCAACATCCTGAACGGCTGGATGCCCGACGTGCCGGTCTGGCAGATCTCGGTGCTCGTGACGGCGGCGCTCACCGTCGCGAACCTCGCGAGCGTCAAGAACTACGGCGAACTGGAGTTCTGGTTCGCGATCATCAAGGTGACCGGCATTCTGCTGTTCATCGGCTGCGGCATCGCGGCGATTGCGGGCCTGCTGCCATCGGTTCATCTGACGCCGTGGCACACGATAACCGGCCACAGCGGGTTCATGCCGCGAGGCATGGCGCCGATTGTCGGCGCGCTGCTCACGACGATGTTCACGTTCCTCGGCACCGAAGTGGTGACGATTGCCGCCGCGGAATCGGAAAATCCCGCACGCGAAATCGGCCGCGCGATTACGTCGGTTGTGTGGCGCATTTCGCTGTTCTATATCGGCTCGGTGCTGATCATCATTTGCGCGGTGCCGTGGAACGATCCCGATTTGACGCGCCTCGGCGCGTATCAGGCGGTGCTGCGTAACTTTCACATTCCCTACGCACAACTGATTACCGATGGCCTGATTCTGGTCGCGGTCGGCAGCTGCCTGAATTCGGCGCTTTATACGGCTTCGCGCATGATGTATTCGCTCGGCCGACGCGCACAGGCGCCGCGCTTCGTCACGCGCACGACGGCGAGCGGCGTGCCGGCGCGCGCGGTGATGGCGTCGAGTCTCGTGGCGTTCGTCGCTTGCGGGGCGAATTATCTCGCGCCGAAATATGTCTTCGATGCTTTGCTGTCGACGACTGGCGCGATCGCACTGCTGGTTTATCTCGTGATCGCCGTGAGCCAGTTGCGTCTGCACAAGCGCCTCGTGGCCTCGGGTCCGCTGCGGGTCAGGATGTGGTTCCATCCGTTGCTCGGCGTGCTCGTGGTCGCGTTGATCTGCGGTGCGTTCGTGGTGATGGTGCTCAGCGAGGATCACCGGCGTGAAGTGATCGCGACGCTCGGTTGTTGCGCCGCGCTCGCGCTGGTGGGCTACCTGCGCCAGCGGCGGAATTGAGGTATCGGCCGGCCGAAAATTGCGTGTAAGAGAGGGCAGCGATGCTCTCTCTGCTTACCAGCCCTTACTTGCCTGCCGCGTTGCTTTATTCTTCTGGAACGAATGCTTTCCAGTGTGCGTCATCGTCCAGACCGCTTCATGTGTTACCTTGCGTGTTCAGAGCCAGCAGAACGATTTAGCCGAACTTGGTCGAACACCAGAAGGAAGCTCATGGAATTCAACAATGGCGCCGTACTTGAAGCTCTCCGACTTGCCTTGCATCGCCAGATACCGTGGCATAAGCGACCGGCAATTTTTACCTCACTCCGCTCGCAAGGCCTGATCGATATCCTCGATCAGAAACCGCCTCCCAGCACCAAATTCCTCCCAACACTCCAGATCGCCATCCTCACCGATAAAGGCCAGAAGGAAATCCTGCGCATCGAAGCATCGCAGCATGTGTCGGGCTGGCTCGACGATGATTACTTCGCCACATTTCTCGCAGACGTCGCGTTTAACTGAGCACGCGTTCTGAACGGAACTGAACCGCCGGTTGAGCATCGCGCACGGGCGCGGCTCGACTCGCTGGAACGGATCGCCGGACGATGTTGACGCGGCCACGAGGCGCGCCCAACATGAAGCCCTGAAGCGCATTCGAGGGGCTGCCATGACTGAGCGCGACAAGGTGTTCGCGGGTTCGATCCCGAAGTTCTACGACACGCTGATGGTCCCTCTGATCTTCGAGACCTATGCCGCCGAGACGGCCGCGCTCGTCGCGTCGTTCTCGCCCGACTCGGTGCTCGAAACGGCGGCGGGCAGCGGCGCGGTCACGCGGGCGCTCGCGCCAAAACTGCACGCGGGCGCGCGCTATGTCGTCACCGATCTGAACCAGCCGATGCTCGACTATGCCGCTTCCAGGCAAGGCGCCGATCGCCGTATCGAATGGCGGCAAGCGGATGCGCTCGCGCTGCCGTTCGCGGATGCGTCATTCGATATCGTCGTTTGCCAGTTCGGCGCGATGTTCTTTCCCGATCGGATTGCCGGTTATGCCGAGGCGCGTCGCGTGCTGAAAACCGGCGGACGCTTTGTCTTGAGCGTGTGGGACCGTATCGAAGACAACGCCTTCGCTGACGACGTCACCCGCGCGCTGGCCACGGTATTTCCGCACGATCCTCCACGATTCCTCGCACGCACGCCGCACGGCTATCACGATACCGGTGTGATCCGTGCGGAACTGACGCGCGCCGGATTCGCCGATATCGCGATCGAGACGCAGGAGGCGGTGAGTCACGCGCCTTCGGCACGCGAGGCCGCGACGGCCTATTGCTTGGGCACGCCGCTGCGCAACGAAATCGAGGCGCGCGACGCGAGCTTGCTGGAGTTCGCAATGGACCGCGCGACGGAGGCGATTGTCAGCCGCCATGGCGAACGTCCCGTGGCCGGAAAAATTCAGGCGCACGTGATTGTGGCGGCGGGATAGGGGCGTTGTTGCGCGAGCGTGTAAGCCCGGAAAATCAAATGGCGGCGGGCTGCACGCCGTAGCTTTGCATCGCCGATTCGACTTGCTGCGTCTCGGACGTTTCGGGGTAAAGCCGAAAGCTCGGTGCCTTTGGCGAAACATTCGCAAAACCCTCCGCGTCGACGGTCGCGAGCCAGCAGAGCACGCTTTTCTTCATCGCGGCAAGCACCGCGTCGTTCAGCATCGTCGTCTCCGTTTGGGCGGAAAGCGCATTGTCGACGATTCAACATAGCGCGTCGAGCGCGTGAGCGGCTCAGTGCCCCGGCGGCCATTCGCGATGATGCGCAATCGCCTCGGGGTCTTGCAGCCACGGCGCGTCGTGCGATGTCCAGATGTGCATGACCGGTTTGACGCCGGGATCGTCATCGAGCGTAGGGACGCGGAGAATGACGTGCGACTGCACCGGCCGCTCGGCGATGAGATGCGTACCGCAGGCCGAACAGAAGTGGCGAAACTTGCCCGCGGAAGACTCGAAACTGCGTAACCGATCCTCGCCCGCCGTCCAGCGGAAATGATCGCGCATGACGCGAGCCGTCGTGGCGAAAGCGGCGGCGTGCGCCTTACGGCACGTGATGCAATGGCAATGCGCGATGGGGGAGTCAAGGCTGTCGATTTCGTATCGGACAGACTTGCACAGGCAGCTACCGGTGAATGGCATTCGGACGCCTCGTATGGCGATTGCGTGATCAGGGAAATGGCGATGCTTCGAGCGGTTGCCGCCGGAACCCGGCAGCCGGTCGATGCCCCGCAGCCGAATTCACTTCTGTTTTCCGGCGTTATTCTCGGCCAGCACGGCGCGCGCCGTATCGCCCATCAGATACCGCGCACCGCTGCCGCGCCGACGCGCGGCGTCTCCCGGATTGTAGAGCGCGCAGGATTTGAGCGAGAGGCAGCCACAACCCACGCAGGACGCAAGCTGATCGCGCAACGCGATGAGGCCGTCGATGCGTTCCTGAATGAGCGGCTGCCACGCACGTGAAAGGCGTGTCCAATCCGCTTTCGTGGGCGTGCGCTGATTCGGCAAAGTGGCCAGCGCTGACCGAATCTCCGCGAGATTCAAACCGACCGCCTGCGCCGCGCGGATGAAGCCCACGCGACGCAGCATGTCCCGGCGATACAGCCGGTGGCCGCCGCCCGTGCGCGTGCCGCTGATGAGCCCTTGATCCTCGTAGAAGCGAATCGCGCTTGCCGCCACGCCAGAGCGTTTAGCCAGCTCGCCGATCGTGAGCGCCGTCCCGGTCATGAGTCGTCCCTGCGTTTTCTCTTGACTTCAAGTGTACTTGAACTTTAACAATGCGATTCCCCTTCCTGATTCGATAGGCGTCGAGATGCGCGATGACCCGTTACACGTCAAGTTGAACGAATTGCTCGATGCGAATGCACGCTTCGATCTCGCGGCGAAAGGCACGACGAACCACTGCCCGATGGCGCTTGTGGCGTTGGCGGAAATGGGCGCGTCGCCCGCCCGCCTGCAAGCGTTCTTCGAAATGTGGGCGCTCAAATACGCGTTGAATGCGCCGCCGGTCGTCACGCGCATCTCGCGTCGCGAATGGCAAACGCATGTGGGCGAACGGGCGGCATTCGGCGCATTGCGCCTTTGTTTTCTCGACTGGATCGCGGATGCCGGGGCCGCTGCAGTTATCAAAACCGTGTTCAGTGAAGTCCCTTTTGCGCCCGCGACACAGGCTTTTCACTCGATTATCCGGCTGGCGTATGGCGTTGAAGCCGGGCATGCGGGCGAGATTGCAGCGGGACTCGCGTCGTTGATTTCATCGCATCTTCCGATTGAAATTCGGCCGGATGAAGGTCGCCGCGAAGCGGAGGCTGTAGAGGCTTTCGATCACATCGCCAAAGCATTCGGCGGGGTGGCATTCACGCAGGATTCGATCACAGCGCGTATACGTGCCGTTGCTGCCGATCCGCGATTCGATCTCGCCGTGCTCGCGCCTCCCACTCGTGCCAATTTGCTGGACGATCTCGCGCGAGCGACCATCAATGCCTACTGGCACAGACCGGACTTCACGATTCTGCACACTGTGACGGTCACACGCGCCGTGCGAGTTATTTTTGCGCTGCTCGACGACGCGCTTGTTTCGCAATTGATGCCCGCGTTGTGGTTCGCACTGTGTGCCGCTTACGCCACGGTGGGCGAACACACAGGAACGCATGCGGACATCGTGGATCGCGATATCGAATGGCCTGACGTGTGCCGATTGGCAATCGCATCCGATGACGATCACGTGATCAAAATGACCTACACGTGTCTTTGCGAGCATCGACGCGACCCGTCGCCGCTCTATCTCGCTTCAGCGGCAAGACTCGTGTCGTAAGCCTATTTCAGCATGGCCTCGGCGATACCTGCCAGCGCGCAGATCACGACGACGGCAAGCGGCGGCATCTTCCAGCGCGTCAACAGAAAAAAACCAATCGCGGCGATGGCAAAGTCGATCCCGGAACGCACGGCGCTGGTCCAGACGGGCGAGTAGAGCGCGGCCGCCAGAAGCCCGACGACCGCCGCGTTGACGCCCGAAAGCACGGCGGTCATCGACGGACGCGCGCGCAGCGCCAGCCAGTACGGCAGCGCGGCCAGCACCAGCAACAGTCCCGGCAGAAAAATGCCGACCGTCGCGAGGAGCGTCCCGGCCCAGTGGCGCGATGGCTCCGCCATCCAGCCGAGATAGGCCGCGAAAGTAAAGAGCGGGCCGGGCACGGCCTGAGCGGCCCCATAACCGGCGAGAAAGTCATTCGACGATACCCAGCCCGTCGCGACCGTTTGCTGCTGCAACAGCGGCAGCACGACGTGACCGCCGCCGAACACGAGCGCGCCGGAACGAAAGAAACCGTCGAACAGGCGGATCGCGTGTCCGGTGTCGGTGTGTGTCAGCGCCGGAAGTCCAAATAGCAGGGCGCAGAACAGTACGAGCGCGACGCCGCCCGCCGCATGGGAAACGCGGAATTCGTGCGCGCGCTGTCTCGGCCCGGCTGCATTTGCCGATGCATCCTTCGACACCACCGGCTGGCAAAGCACGAACCCGAGCACCGCACCGAAGGCGATCACCACAAGCTGCGCATAGACGCTCGTCAGCGCGCAGGAGACAGCAAGCCCGGCGAGGGCAATCGCGGCGCGCCGTTGATCGGGACAGAGCCGTCGCGCCATGTCCCAGACGGCCTGCGCGACGACCGCGACCGCAACGAGTTTCAGCCCATGAATCAATCCCGTGCCGACCGGACCGTCGAGGCGCGGCGAAATCGCGGCGAAAGCGAGCATCAGCAGCACGGAAGGCAGCGTGAATCCGCACCAGGCGGCGAGGCCGCCGAGCCATCCCGCCCGCAAGAGGCCGATGGAAAATCCGGTCTGGCTGCTGGCCGGTCCCGGCAGGAACTGGCACAGCCCGACGAGATCGGTGAAGGTTTCGTTGTCGAGCCATCGGCGGCGCTCGACGAACTCGCGGCGGAAATAGCCGAGATGCGCGACGGGGCCGCCGAACGAAGTCAGCCCGAGCCGCAGAAAGACCGCGAACACTTCGGGCGCGGAGCCGCTGCGGGCCGGGCTCGACGAGGTCATGCCGCTATCCATGGTGGCTGCATTCCGGAGATTGAAGGGGCCGCGATCGGATGGATGGATATTACCGGCACGCGCGCGCCGACGATAGCCGCGCGCTCGCGCTCACTCCATCGGCGCAAGACTGCCCGGGCTGGGCCGCGCGCGCTGCAGCAGTTCCACGAGCCGCTGCGCCAGCGGCGAGACGTAACCGCCGGCGCGCAGCACCGCGCCGACACTGCGCGTGAGGTCCAGCTCCTGTTCGTCGATATTCAACGGCAGGATGCCGCGCTGCGCATTGGCCGCCGCATTGCCCGCGATGCAGAGCATGCGCGAGCCGCGCAGCAATTCGAGCAGCGCGGGCACAGCGAAGTCCGTCTCGACGCGCAGCGTCGGTTCCGGCAGTCCCTGGCGCCGGAAGGCGTCGTTGACCTGACGGCGCAGCGGAATGTTCGAACCTGGCAGCAGCCATTCCTCGTTCACCAGATCGCGCAGCCGGAGCCGCGTTTTGTGGTGCAGCGGATGCGAGTCGTCGGCCATCACGTGCAGGCGGTCGCGAAACAGCGGCAGCGTGTCGAATTCGTTGCTCATGTCCGGCGGCTCCGGCGCGACCGCCATGTCCAGTTCGCCCGCCTTCATCAGCGTGAAGAGGTCGTTGGCGAGCCGGCGGCGCAGACGCAGCCGCGCCGCGGGCCGCTCGTTCATCAACTGGCGGCAGGCGCGCAGCACGATCGAGTCGGGCACCGTCGGCGAATATCCCACGCGCAGAATGCCCTGTTCGCCGGTCTGGATCGCGCGGAGTTCCTTGAGCGCGTCGTCGTATTCGAGCGCGATGCGCCGCGCGCGCTCGACAAACACCGTGCCGCCCGGCGTGAGCGCGACGCCGTTCGGGCTGCGGTGAAACACCGCCAGTCCCACTTCGTTCTCGATGCGCTTGATGGCCTTGGTCAGCGCGGGCTGGCTCATGCCGAGCGCCTCCGCCGCCTTGCCGATGCTGCCGCAGCGATGGACTTCGAGCAGATAGTCCAGATCGCGTGTCTCCATGCCCATTCCTCTTGGTTATGGGTTTATATCCAGTGCTTCATTGCGGTGATGACCGATATCTTACACACTGGTTCGACATTCACTGGAGACCTGAATGAGCTTTCCGTATTTTCTGCGGCGCGCTGCCTCTTTCTGGGGCGACGTGCCTGCCGTGATCCATCGCGATCGTCCGCTCACTTACCGGCAACTGGAAGCGCGCTCGAACCAGCTCGCGCATGCGCTCATCGCGCTCGGCCTGCAACGCGGTGACCGCGTGGCGGTGCAGTCGCGCAATTGCACGGAACTCGTCGAGATCGAATGCGCGCTGTACAAGGCCGGGCTCGTGAAGGCGGCGCTCAATCCGCGCTTCACGGCGGCGGAGGCGTCCGACGTCGCGGAAAACTGCACGCCGCGCGTGCTGATCGCCGGGCGCGGCTATACGGGCTACACGCGCACGACGCGGGGCTTCGAGAGCGTGGAGACGTTCATTGCCCTCGGCGACTCGGGTAGCGCGGGGGGCCATGCCGATCACTATATCGGCTACGAAACGCTGCTCGCTCAGGCGAGCGCGCAACCGCTCGACATCGTCAGTCAGGCGGACGACCTCGCGGTGCTGCACTTCTCGTCGGGCTCGACGGGCAAGATCAAGGCGGCGATGCAGAGCTACGGCAATCGCATGGCGTCGCTGCGCAAGCTGCTGATGGGCATGGACACGCAGCCGCGTCCCGGCGACCGCCTCGCACTGGTCGGGCCGATCACGCATGCGTCGGGCATGCTCATGCAGCCGTTCCTCTATTGCGGCGCGACGCTCGTGCTGTTCGACACCTTCGAGCCCGCGCCATTCCTCGCGGATCTCGAACGTCTGCGCGTCACGCACGTGTTCATGGTGCCCGCGATGATCAACATGCTGCTCAACGAGCCCGCACTCGCGCGCACCGACCTGAGCGCGCTGAAATCGCTCTCGTATGGCGCCGCGCCGATGGCGCCCGCGCGCATCCAGGAAGCCTGGGCGCGCTTCGGTCCGATTCTCTCGCAAGGCTATGGCGCGAGCGAATCGACCTCGGGCGTCACGCGTCTTTCGGTCGCCGACCACGCTTACGCCATCGCGCAGCGGCCCGAGCGACTCGCGTCCTGCGGGCGGCCGATGGGCGAGACCGAAGTGTGCGTGATGGGCGAGGACGGCCAGCCGCTTCCGGCTGGCGAGGTCGGCGAGATCGCGGTGCGCGGCGAGGACGTGTTCAAGGGCTACTGGGGCGAGCCGGAACTGAGCGCCGACGTGCTCGTCAACGGCTGGCTGATGACCGGCGATCTCGCGCGCACCGACGAGGACGGCTATCTGTATCTCGTCGACCGCAAGAAAGACATGATCATTTCCGGCGGCTTCAACGTCTATCCGACCGAAGTCGAGGCCGTGCTGTATCAGCATCCCGATGTGCTCGAAGCGTGCGTGTTCAGCGTGCCCGACGAGCGCTGGGGCGAGGGCGTGAAGGCGGCCGTCGTGCTCAAGCCGCAGCGCACCGCGAATCAGGAGGTGCTGGTCGCGCATTGCCGCAGCCTGCTAGCCGACTACAAGCTGCCGCGCTCGATCAGCTTCGTTACCGAACTTCCGCGCAACGCGAGCGGCAAGATCGCGCGCAAGATCGTGCGCGAACAGTACTGGCAAGGCGCGGATCGCCGCGTCAACTAAGGAATCCAAAACATGTTCGAACAGGTTAGCGATCCGACATTCGACGCCACGCGCGAAGGCATTCGCCGCTTCGTCGCCGACGAACTCTTGCCGATGGAGCGCGAACTCGGGCTCGATTCGGAAAGCGTCTGGCCCAGAGAGGTGTTGCGCCGCGTGTGGAAGCGTTCCGCCGAACTGGGCTTCTACTCGGCGTGCCTGCCCGTGCAACTGGGCGGCAAGGGATTTTCGATCTTGCAGCAATGCGCGTTGAAGGCCGATCTCGCGGCGAGCGGCTGCTCGCTCGCGATGCACGTGCTCGGCGATCTGGGCGGTCCGCCGCGCGTCGGCAACATGCTCAAGTACGCCACGCCCGACCAGTTGCAGCGCTATTTCATGCCGGTGATTCGGGGCGAGAAGTCCACGTGTTTCGCGCTGACCGAGCCGCATTCGGGCTCGGACGCGCAAAGCATCACGACCACGGCCATCGTAGACGGCGACGATCTGATCGTCACGGGTCACAAGCACTACATCAGCGGCGCGCCGTTCGCGGACTTCGCCATCGTCATGTGCGTGACCGATGCGAGCACGACGCCGCCCGCCATCAGCGCGGTGCTCGTCGATCTCGACTTGCCGGGCGTGACGGTCGAGCAGGAATACGTGCCGATGTCGGGCCAGCATATCGATGCCGACATTCGCTTCGATCAGGTGCGCGTGCCGCGCGCCAATCTCTTCGGCGGCGCGGGCAACGGCTTCAAGCTCGGCATGTCGCGTATCAACGTGAACCGGCTGCTGCATTGCCCGACGATGCTCGGGCTCGCCACGTCGGCGTATCAGGCGTCGCTCGACTACGCGCGCGGCCGGCGGCAATTCGGCGGACCGATCGCGCGCTTTCAGGCGATCCAGCACATGCTGGCCGATATGGCGGCGGCGTTGTGGGCCTGCGAAAGCATGATCGCGCAAACGGCCGCGCTCGCCGATGCCGGCGGCGACCTGCGCATGAAAGCGGCGGCGTGCAAGGTGTTCGTCTCCGAGCGCTGCTTCGAGATTGCCGACAAGGCCGTGCAGATTCACGGCAACGTGGGCGTCACGCGTCATCATCCGGTGGAGCAGGCGTTCCGCAAGCTGCGCATGTTCCGCATTTTCACGGGCACGAGCGAGATTCAGCGCAACACGATCGCCCGCGCGATTCTCGACCCGGGCGGTCAGGGCGCATAAGCAACAAAGCCCCGCGAATCTGCGAATGAATGGCTGATAAAAAGCCACCGCAAAAAAGAAAAGATCGGAGACAAGGATGTCCGCATACGGCAGCGAAACTCGCAGCGTAGCCAACCCCTATCGGCCCGCGCGCGCGTGGTCGATCGCCATCATGCTCGCGCTGATGATGATGGTGAATTTTCTCGACAAGGTGGTGTTCGGCATGGTCTCCGTGCCGATGATGCGGGACCTCGGTCTCACACCCACGCAGTTCGGCCTGATCGGCGGCAGCCTCAACTGGCTGTTCGCCATCGCGGCCGTGGTGGGCGGCGTGCTCGCCGACCGCGTGGCCACGCGCGCGATTTTGCTGTTGATGGCGCTGTCGTGGTCGTTGCTGCAATTGCCGATGCTGTTCGCCAGTTCGATGACGGTCGTGCTCGTCACGCGCGTGCTGCTCGGCGCGGGCGAGGGACCGGCGTCGCCGGTTTCGCTGCACGCGCTCTACAAATGGTTCCCCGACCAGAAGCGCGGCCTGCCTGCGGCCGTCCTCTATCAAGGCAGCGCGCTGGGCCTGTTCGTGGCCGGGCTGGCCATTCCGCTGATCACCGCGCGCTGGGGCTGGCGCGCGAACTTCGCGGTGCTCGCCGTGCTGGGTTTCGTCTGGTGCGCGTGCTGGCTGCTGCTGGGCGCCGAAGGTCCGCTCGAACGCCCGCGCGCCGAGCGCGACGCACGGCGCGTGCCCTGGCGCACGCTGCTGGCCGACCGCACCGTGGTCGGCAACTTCTGCGGGCATTTCGCGGCCAACTGGGTGCTCGCCACGAGCCTCACGTGGATGCCGCACTATCTCCAGGCCGGTCTCGGTTACAGCGCCGCGAGTTCGGGGCGGCTGTTCGCGCTGTTCGTCGCCATCACCACGCCGATGGGTCTCGGGCTCGCATGGTACTCGCAGCATCTGCTCGGCAAGGGCGTGCCGTCGCGCAAGGCGCGCGGCGTGTTCATCGCCGTGACGCTGATGGTCGCGGGCGTGCTGCGTTTCTCGGTCTATCTGCCCGAATTCGCGCCGCTCGTGAAAGTGCTGATGCTCACCTTGAGCAGCGGCCTCACGCTGGCGATGTATTCGGTCGGCCCGGCCATGCTCAGCGAAGTCGCACCGGACGGGCAGCGCGGCGCGGTCCTCGCGCTGAGCAACGCCATTGGTTCGCTGGCGGGCCTCGCCGCACCCGTGCTGACCGGCGTGCTGATCCAGCACGCGGCCGGTTCGCGCGCCACCGCGCTCGGCTTCGAGCAATCGTGCGTGCTGTGCGGCTTCGTGCTGATCGGCTGCGGCGTGCTGTGCGCACGCTGGCTCGATCCGCAGCGCTCGCGCGCCGCGCTGCGCCCGGTGCGTGAAGCGCAAGCCGTCACGTCCTGAGCGCGCCTTCGTTACCGCAACGGTAAACACAGACGCTTTCCCGCGCGGGCCATCGAGCCCGCGCTTCTCTCATTCCCTCATCACATGCACAACACGTCCTCATCTCTGACGCCGACGGCGCTTCCCGTGCAGCGCGCGACCGACGCGACCCGGCAAGTACAGCAGCAAGCCTTGCTGACGCTGCCCGCCGACGACGACCTCGACTTCGAAGAAGCCCGGCGCGGTTTCATCGGCACGATTCCCGACGCCGAGATTCGCGACGGCTATGGCCGCCTCGTCTGGAGCATGGCCGACTATGCGTTCCTCGACGACGCCACCGCGCCGCCCACGGCCAACCCGGCCTTGTGGCGGCAGGCGCGCCTGAACCGTCTGCACGGCCTGTTCGAAGTCACCTCGCGCATCTATCAGGTGCGCGGCTTCGATCTGTCGAACATGACGCTGATCGAAGGCGATACCGGCCTCATCGTGATCGATCCGCTCACGTGCCGTGAGACGGCGCAGGCCGCGCTCGATCTCTACTACGCGCATCGGCCGCGCCGCCCCGTGCTCGCCGTGATCTACAGCCACAGCCATACCGATCACTTCGGCGGCGTGAAGGGCGTGATCGACGAGGCGCGCGCGCGTGCGGGCGAAGTGGCGGTCATCGCGCCTGCGGGCTTCATGGAAGAGGCGGTCTCGGAGAACGTGCTGGCGGGCACGGCCATGGAGCGGCGCTCGCAATTCCAGTTCGGCCAGACGCTCGCGCGCAACGCGTGTTGCCAGATCGATGCAGGGCTCGGCAAGACGATGCCGATGGGTACCGTCACGCTGATCGAACCCACGCAACTGATTCATCAGGAAACCGAAACACATGTGATCGATGGCGTGGAAATCGTGTTTCAACTGACGCCCGATAGCGAAGCGCCCGCGGAAATGCATTTCTTCTTCCCGCAACTGCGCGCGCTGAACGTGGCGGAGAACGGCACGCGCACGCTGCACAATCTCTGTCCGCTGCGTGGCGCGCAGGTGCGCAATGCGAAGCTGTGGTCGCGCTACCTCAATCAGGCGCTCGAACGCTATGCGGGCGGCGCGGATGTCGTGTTCGCGCAGCATCACTGGCCGACCTGGGGCACGGCGCGCCTCACGCGCTTTCTCGAACAGCAGCGCGACCTCTACAAGTATTTGCACGACCAGACGCTGCGGCTCATCAATCGCGGCCTGAACGCCGCTGAAATCGCCGAGCAGATGACGCTGCCCGACGCGCTCGCCGCGCAATGGCACACGCGCGGCTACTACGGCACGGTGTCCCACAACGTCAAGGCGATCTATCAGCGCTATTTGAGCTGGTACGACGGCAACCCCGCGCATCTGCACGCGCTGCCCGACGAGCAGTCGGCGCCGCGCTACGTCGACTACATGGGCGGCGCGCAGGCGATGCTCGAACGCGCGCACCGCGATTTCGCGCGCGGCGACTATCGCTGGGTCGCAGAGGTGATGAACCGTCTCGTGTTTGCACAGCCCACGCTGCGCGAGGCGCGTGAACTCGGCGCGGCGGCGCTCGAACAGATGGGTTTCCAGGCGGAATCGGCGACGTGGCGCAATGCGTATCTGCTCGGCGCGCGCGAACTGCGCGAGGGGCCGGGCGCGGGCGCCGGGCACACGATGCGCAGTCACGATCTCGTGCGCTCGCTCAGCGAAGGCGCGTTCTTCGATTATCTCGCGGTGATGATCGACGGCCTCAAGGCGCAGACGCTCGATATCCGCATGAGCTGGCATTTCACCGACCGTGACGCGCGTTACGCGCTGTATTTGAAGCACGGCGCGCTCACGTGGTCGGCGACGCCGCATCGCGACGGGCACGATCTGGGCGTGGCGATGACGCGCGCCACGCTCGATCGTATCCTGCTCGGGGAGACGCAGTTCGGCGCCGCCGTCGCGCAAGGCGAGATCGTGCTGGACGGCGCGGCGGCGTTGTTCGGCGCGTTTCTACGCACGCTCGAAAAGCCCGACGGACGCTTCAACGTCGTCGAGCCTTGAGGGTGCGGACTGCATCCGGCTTCTTGCCTCGCGCCGGATGCAGCGGATTCGTGGATCAGAGCGAGGCGCCCGTTGCGCGAATGCGGTTCTCGACGTCGGTGACGCCTTCGACCTTGCGTGCGGCGTCGGTGGCGAGCGGAATCTGCTCGTTATAGTTCACCGCGCCCGAGAGCGTAATGCGGCCGTCGCGCGCGGTCACGATAATGCGTGCGGAATTGAGGCCGCGCGTGCGCGCCAGGGCGTTTTCGACGCGATGTGCGAGTTTGCGGTTGGCGGCGCGGACCGCTTTCGCATTGCTCGCGGCGAGCGGCGTAGCGGCCGATGAAGATGCGGATTGTGTGGATTGTGTGGATTGTGCGAGCGTATGCCCGCTGGTCGCGGCGAATATCGCAACGACCGCGAAACATGAGAAAGGGTGGGATAGTTTCATAGTGACGTATGAATAACGCGGTACGAGGAAAGTGCGGTGCAGCGGCCTAGAACCGCGTCATGAGACCGAGGGACACGCCGGTCGTCGAACTCGCGCCGGAGCGCATGCCCAGTCCGGCGATATTCAACGCATCGGTGCGATACGCGCCGGAAAAACCGTTGTAATCGATTTCCGCGTACAACTCGGTGCGCTTCGACAGGTAGTACTCGGCCATTGCATAGGTCGTGACCTTGTGCCCGTCGCCGTTCTTCGCATTCGCGAGATGGTGCGCGTCGTCGTAATAGGCCGCCGCCGTGAATTGCAGCGAAGGCGTGGGGACGACCAGAATGCCGATGCTCGGAATATGATCGCGCCGCGTCGGTGCGCCATTTGTTGCAGCGCTCACGCTGAAATCGGCATAACTCAGGTAAAGACGCGCGGGACCGAGTTGAAGCGATCCGCCCGCGTGAAAGGTCTGCGCCCATTGCGTCGCGGCCGCATTCCATGTTTTCTGATAGCCGAAGCCGCCCAGCGCCGGACCCCATTGATACATGGCGGTCGTGGAAACATTGGTGCCCGAGCGGGTGTTGCCGGCCACGCCGCCGGGCGAATAGCTCGCGCCGAACTTGAATCCACCCGTGTGGCCGATATAGCTGATCGTGTTGTTGAAGCGGGTGTCGTTGGTGAAGTAATTGAAGAAGTACAGCGCGTTCGGCTCGATGGCGAGCGACTGGGCCTGGCCGCCGGTCGGGTCGACGAGCGTGGCGAAATACTCGCTCGCGCTGACCTGGCGACCGAACGTGAGCCGCCCGAAGCCGCCTGTGATGCCGACGAAAGCCGCCTGCGAAAACAGCACGCTCGCGTTCTTCAACGCTCCGGTCCCGCTGTTGAAGCCGCTTTCGAGTTTGAAGATCGCAGCGAGACCGTTGCCGAGATCCTCTTTTCCGTAAAGGCCGAAGCGATTCACCGCGAGAATATTGTTATTGAAGCCGAATACGTTACCGCCTTTCTGATTATTGACCCAACGGATACCGCCGCCGATGTCGCCATAAAGCGTGACGCTCGATTGCGCCCAGGAAATACAGGGTGACAGGCCGCCCAGCAGCGCAGCCAGAACAAGTTTTTTCATTTGTCTCCTTCATTCTTTTTATTTAATCAGGTTTCCGTAATGATGTGTGGCGGTGCGATCGCTGTTCGTCAGGGCGAGGTTCAGCACGATTGAAGCCGCCTTGACGTAGTGTGGAACAGCAGGGCGTCACCGGCCATCAAGCGTCGGGAATAGACGCATTCCTGGTGGAAATGTCCGTGTAAACGCGAGGCGGTGCGAATCAGCGTGGATTGGCGCGAGCCAGGGCAACCGCGATGTCATGCCTGATGGCTATGCCGCTATGCCCGATGCGCACTTGACGATGCAGGCCGCGTCTTTCAAAGTCATCCGATCGCGCAGATTCGCGTGCAAATCAACGCATGAAATCGGAGACAGCACAGATATGAAACGCTTTGGTTCACGTCCGCATGGCGCGCTGCTCGCGTGGGTATTCAGCGCGGCGAGCGCATGCTCGCTGATGGCTCACGCGCAAACCCCACGCGACACGGAAGCCTCAGCGAACGGCAACGCGGCAGTTAGCGCACAAACTCAAGCCCGGACACAAGCTCAAACACCTACGCTGCGCTGGCGTCTGAGCAACACGCGCATGCTGATTCCCACCGCGAATCTCGAACGCGCGCGCGAACCGCTCGCGCTGCCCGCTGGCGAGCAAATCGATCCCGATGCCATCGTGTTCAACGTCGACGGCACGACGCTCACGCTCAGCGACTATCTGCGCCGCACGGAGACGGATGGCTTTATCGTCGTGCGCGATGGGCGGATCGTGATGGAGCGTTACTTCGACGGCTTCGGTCCGCACCAGACGCATATGTGGGCGTCGATGACGAAATCGGTGACCGGCCTGCTTGCCGCGCAACTGATCGTCGCGGGCAAACTCGCGCCGCAAGCGCCGCTCTCGACGTATGTACCCGAACTGGCGGGCACGCCGTTCGGCGACGCCACGCTCCAGCAGAATCTCGACATGGAAGTGCCCGTGCGCTATCCGGCCGCGCTGCCGCCGGACCTCGGACTGTTCGCGGCGGTGGGTTTCGTGCCGCGCGCGAGCGGTGCGCCCGACAGCATCCACGGCTTTCTGAAAGTCGCGTTGCCGTCGCCCGACGCGCGCGCGGGCGAGCGCTGGTACTACCAGAACGGCTCGCCCGAAGCGGTTGCGTGGGCGATCCGTCGCGTGAGCGGCGAGTCGTGGAGCGCGCTGGCGTCGCGATCGATCTGGAGCAAGCTCGCCGACGATGGCGCCGATATCGTCGTCGACCGCACCGGCACGGAAATGGCGAGCGGCGGCCTCAACACCACGCTGCGCGACGCAGCGCGTTTCGGCGAACTCGTGCGGACGAGCGCGGCTGGCGACGACACGCGCTTTCCTTCGCGCGCCACGCGTCTCGCCTTGCAGCCGGCTTCGAACGCCGCGGCCTTCGCGAGGGGCAATCTCGCGCCGGGCCGTCCGGGCTACAGCTATCGCGACTACTGGTATCAACTGAACGACGGCCACGGCAGCTTCGCCGCGAGCGGCCGCTTCGGCCAGGCGATCGTGATCGATCCGCGCGCGCGCCTCACGGTCGTCAAGTTTTCGTCGTCGCCCGATCAGGCCGCGCGGCCGACCAGCGCCGCGGGCGGCGCGATCGAGCACGCGCCGCTTGACACGGCCGACGCCCTGCATCGCGCCGTCATGGCGATCGCGAAGGCGGCGCAAGGCAACGCGCACTGATGCACTGATCTAGAACTGCACGCCCTGGGTGAGCCCGCCATCGACGAGAAAGTTGGTGCCCGTCGTAAAGCTCGCCGCGCGGCTCGCGAGAAACACCGTCGCGTTCGCGACTTCGTCCGGCCTGGCCATGCGTCCCATCGGATTCGCGGCCAGGCACTGCGCGAACGTTTCCGGCTCGTTGCGCTCGATCGATCCCCACACGCCGTCCGCGAAATACACGTTGCCTGGCGACACCGTATTCACGCGGATGCCTTCCTTCGCATGGCGCGCGGAGAGCGTCTTCCCGTAGTGGATCAACGCGGCCTTGAGCACGCCATAAGGCTCGGCGAAACGATCGACCTCGCGGCCCGACACGCTCGAAATCAGCACGACCGACGCCGCCGCCGAATCGCGTAGAAACGGCAGGGCGGCATTGAAGAAACTCACCGTGCCGAGCAGATCGGTTTCGAACGCGGTGCGCCACGTCGCGAGTTCGCCGCCGCCCGCGAGCGCGCTCACATTCGGCACGATGATGTCGATGCCGCCCATCTTCGCCGCGCTCGCCTCGACCCAGGCGTCGACTTCAACGGGATCGGTCACGTCGACGGCCTCGCCGAACACGCGCTCACCGAGCGCCGCCTCGGTGTCGCGCACGCCCGCCGCGCCGCGCGCACAAAATCCCACGCGCGCGCCTTCCGCGACGAACGCTTCGACAATCGCGCGCCCGATGCCGCGCGAGCCGCCGCTGACCAATACCTTCGCACCCGCCAAACCGAGTTCCATTTCCGGCTCCTTGCCATTCAGATTCGAGCGGGTACTATAAGCAGCCCCGGCGGCAGGCCGTGACCGGCGTGCGTCGAATTAGTGCGAAGTTCGCCATGGCCGAATTTTTGCGGCGAGTGGAGTGTGCGAGCCGCTGCCGGCAGCAATCTGGAGAAGTCGAGGGAACGTGAATATGGAACATGAGGCGCGATCAATTCAGTCGGTCCAACGGGCCATGCGCCTGCTCGAAGCGCTCAGCGAACTGGGCGGATCGGCGCGACTGGGCGAACTCGCCGACGCGGTCGGTCTGAGCAAAAGCACCGTCCACGGCGTGCTCGATACGCTGGTCGAAATGGGCTATGTCACACGTGAGCGGACGCGCTATGCGCTGGGCCATCGCCTGGAATCGACGGCGCGTCCGGTCCGAGCGCAAAGCGACACGCTGCGCAAATCGTTCGCACCGGCATTGCGCGCCTTCAACGAAATGTGCGGCGAAAACTGCTTTCTCACGGTGCCGGGCGGCACGCGCGCGTATCTCATTCTCGATGCGCTCGATGGCGACGGACGCGCGTTGAGCCTGCCCGCCGACGCGCGTCGCGATGCGTTGATTACCTCGGCGGCGGGCAAGATTTTCCTCGCCAACGATCCGGTGCTTGCGGGCCGCTTGCGCGGCGCGCGGCGCATTTCGTCCGACCTTGAAGCGGAACTGGCGACGATCGGCGCGGAAGGCTTCGCGGTCGATATGGAAGCCTCCGAGCGCGATCTGAATTGCGTCGCACTGCCGCTGCGGGTGCGCGGGAAAGTCGTGGCGGCGCTCAGCGCGGGCGGCCCCGCCACGCGGCTCAATCCGGCCTTCATGCGCCGCCTCGCGAAGCGCTCGATGCGCGATCTGTTCAACCTGATCAAGTGCTGAGTCGATGCGGTTGAGCGGCTATCCCGGCGACCGCATTAACGGCCCGTTCGGGGCCTTGCGGCGTGCCACGGGAAAATGGACTGAGTACAGGCACGTCAGAAGGAAATGGCCGCGTTCATGGCGAGCGCTTGTGCGAAGTTCAGCGGCAGGCTCGGCGTCTGCATCGCATGTCGGGGCGGGGTGCCGCACCTCTGCTGACGGAGCTCGACGAAGCGCGGCTCGATCACATGCCCGTGCTCGATCAGGCCCGCCATTTCGCCACCGATCCGGGCGGCGGATAGCGTCGGTTTGGGCCGCCATCAGGATGCGGAGAAAGCGACGGGAACGCGCCATGCGTGCCCGACAGGCATGATCGACTCGGGAGCCTCATGATGAAGCCGTCCAACGAATCCTCCCACCACGACGAAACCGAACTCGTCGGCGAAATTCACGAGCCCGTACACAAGGCGCCGCGAACGCCGGATGAAGCCGATCGGCCCGCGCGTGGCGGCAAGCCCGCGCGCGGCGCGCCCGGCAGCTTCGATCAACCCGAACCGAATCCCGATGTGATGCCGCGCGAAGGCGGCCCGCATCCCGAGCAGACCGACGAGGTGCCGCTCGGATCGGGCGCGGAAGGGCTGCCGTCCGGCGCACGAGGTCACAATAGCGCGCCGGTGCGCAGAAAGCCCGGCTAACGATGCGCCGACGACGCGCGGGTTTTCGCAGCCGCGCGGGTTTTCGCGGCCTTCTTCGCCGCGGCCGAGCGGCTTGCGGCCGGACGGCGCGCCGCCGCAGTCTTCGCCTGCTTCGACACTGCGGCCGGCGAGCTTTCCTTCTTCAACGCCGCGGCGCTCGCCTGCGCGCGCTTTGTCTTCGACCCGGTGCTCGCCGACGATGCGCGCAGGCGACCCTTGGCCGAACACTAACCGGCGAAGCGCGCGGCCAGCACCTTGCGCCAGCCGACACGCAATGGGAGCGCCGCGAGCGCAATCAGAGCTTCACGCTGCCGGCTTCGGGCGGTTCCGGCGGTTCGTCGTAGGGCGCGCCCGATTCGATACGCCGCTCTTGCGCGAGCGGATCATTGAGCCAGTGCGGCTCGGCATGATAGTACTCGTGCACTTGCGTGGCCCAGCCGATATCGGCCATCGACGGCCAGTGATCCTTGTCGAAGCCCGGCGCGTTCTTGACGTGCTCGGCGGTGACATTGAGCAGAAAGCACTTCTGCGTGGTATCGAGCGTGAGCGCGCCCCACGGCAGAGCCAGCAGCTTGTCGCCGATACCGAGAAAACCGCCGCTCGACAGCACGGCGTAGGCGATCCGGCCGCGCTGCACGTCGACCATGACATCCTTGATCTTGCCGATATCTTCATTGTCCGAACTCACCACGCGATTCCCTTCGAGCGTGTGGGCGGCCATGACGTCGGGGCCGGGACCAGCGGCGGTCTCGCTGCCTTTGCCGATGATGCGTGCGCCGGTTTGAGGGGATTGCGAGCTGAGTGCCATGATGGCCTCCTTGGAGAGTGTTGGGTGGTGCGGCCTGAACGATTGAGCAAACCGCGAGCCCACGGCATACATTGATACGGAATCCTGATAAGTTGATGTGCGCGAGAGAGTGCGTTCATCGCGGCGCTTTGTCGACGCCCAGTTGATTGCGCACGTTCGCCACGCCGTCTATGCCTTCGACGATGCGGGCCGCCGTTTCTTTCTGCGCGCGCCGCGCTACCGCCGCGCAGGATCGTTGCGGCTCAGGCGCAGTATCCCGAAGCGCGCATCAACCCGCGTGAGACCGCGCTTGGCGATCCTTCGGCGTCGAAGCGCGCACGGAGTTGCGCGTCCGCTCGACGCGTCACGCCACGGTGCATCGCGACGATGAGCGCACACAGCGCGACCAGAAACATCGGTATGGAAAGCATGCTGTTCTCCGCTGAAAAGTGAAAAGACGACGGATGTAAACAGCATGCGCATAGTTCGCGCCCGCAAGCGGGGCGCTAGCGGGCGACCGTCAAAGCCCGTCGAGGCCGCTTAACTGCCCGATGCTTCGAGCGAATCGCCCGCGAGTCCGATCCAGCCGTTGACCCAACCGAAAACGATCGCGCGCGCCGCCTGCTGCGCTTCCTGCTCGGTCAAGCCGCGCTGCGTGTGCAGCCATTGCGCGGTCGCCGCGAGCGCGTCGGGCAACGCTTTCAACGCGGCCTGGCGCTGCGCATTGGGCCAGTCTTTGTTGTCGGTCCATCGACGCAGCTCGTTGCTGGGATCGTTCGCGTCTTTGCGCAGGGCGGGCTTGAGGAAGTCGCGTGGCGACAGCGTCGCGCGCAGCCTCAGCACGGCGAAGCTCGCGTACGACGCGTAACGGATCGTGCCGCCTTGTGTGCCGATGGCTTCCATCAAGGGACCGAACGCGTCGTCGAGACGCTTCCAGGCGGGCTGCTCGAACAGATTGCCGGTCGGCTGGCAGACCGGCGCGCTGCCGTCGCGGGTCGATCCGTACAGCGGGCCCATCGCGTCGTAAGCCGCATCGCCCTGACGTGCGAAGACGAAGCAATGCACGTAGGGACGGTCGCCGCCATAGTCCGCGCGCTCGATCTGCATGCGCAGCAGCGTCAACACCTTTTGGTCGCGACTGGTCTTCGGATCTTTTTCGACATCCGCGAGCACCGATTGCGAGAATTCGTCATCGGACAATGCTGCGACGGCCAATTTCTGGCGCGCCTGCGCTTCCGCCGCCGATACGCCCGACGACGGCTCGAACTGATGAAGATAAACAAGCCACGCGGAGGCGAGACCGCCGCGATACGCGCGAAGACGCGTGGCGGCGTCGGCTGGCTTCGACGGGATCTCGGCAATCGCGCTGTCGAGCGCCTTCGATCCGCCGTTGCCAAGCGCCTGCAGTGCCGTCATGCGGCGCTCCATGCTGCTCTTGAGGCAATCGCGTGCTCCCGCAGCCTGCGCCGCGCACGCATCGCGCTCGCGCAACCAGTTGCGTTGCACGCTGCGTGCAGTCGCCGCTTCATCGGCGGGCAGGTTGCCGAGCGTTTCTCGGTATTGCTGCGCGAGTTGTTCATCGAGCGCGTTCAACGAGGAATCCGCGCAGATCGCTTTTTCAACGCTCGACGCGGCCTTTTCGCAATCGAACGACGCGGCGTAAGTGTGAGTCGTGCACAGCAGCATCGCCATCGCGGCGATCGGGTATTTCATGTCGAACAATCCCGTGTTAATGAGGCGATGGAGCCGTGTCATGCAAGGAACATCGCCGGGCGATAGGAATGGGGTAGTTTAATTCACGGCAGGGCGCGATTCGAAGTGGCCGACGTTGAGCCGGCCACTTCCACAAGTACGGCTTTAACGGTTAGCGCGCCCGCCTGCTGGAAAGCAACGCCGAGAGAATATAGCCGGCAATACGCGGATTTTCCTTGATTCGCCGCGTGCTATAGCCATACCAATCCTGACCGTAAGGCACGTAGACGCGGACATTGAATCCCTGCGCCAGCAACGCGTCGCGCTGCTTTTCGCATACACCCAGCAACATCTGAAATTCGAATCGCGAGCGGTCAATGCGCTCGTCTTCCAGCCAACGCGTCAGCATGTCGATCAATGGCGCATCGTGCGTGGCAATACCCACGAAACATCCGGCTCGCAGGGCATTCGATACATGCCGGATGAAATGCGGATTGATCGCGGCTCGATTTTTCGATGCGCCATCCACAAGATGTTCGGCGGCCTCGGCGTAAATCCCTTTGCAAATCCGCATGCGGCTCTGGCGCGCCTGTAGCGTAACAATATCGTCGTCGGTACGTTTCAAATAGGCTTGCAGCGCGATGCCGACTGGATAGCCGTTTGCTTCGAATGCCGCGAAAGCGTCGAGCGCTTTCTGTGTGCAGCGAATGTCTTCCATGTCGATGCAGGCACGGATTCCGTGCGTTGCCGCCGCGCGCAGAATCAGGGCAACGCGCGCCATGCACGCGGGTTCGTCGAGATGTAGTCCGAGCGCGGTCAGTTTGATCGACAGTTCGGCGGTTTCATTGTCGGCGCACAGCGCCTCGATCAGATGAAGATAATCGCGGGCCATCGACTCCGCCTGAGCGGTGGACGTTGCGGTTTCGCCCAGCACGTCGATGGTGGTGCGAAAGCCCTCTGCGTGGAGCGCGTGGATGCGCGTGCGCGCATCGTCGAGCGACGCGCCGGCGATATAGCGGCGCGAAATCTTCTGAATCAGCGAACGCGGAACGAGCGGGATGGCGCGGGCCGCCATCGTATTGAGAATACGCATGTTGTGGTCTCGTGAAAACGCAATCGCTTGAATCTCGATACGAACGATTCATTCAAGCGATATCACCGGACTGTCGTTCACGACAGGTCCGGGACGAATGCCCTGGTGGATGCAGTCACTGCATCGACTCAGGCTTTCAGTGCGCTTTCGCGGGAGGCCAGGCAGCTGCGTACATGGTTCGCGTGAGGTGTTGTGTGAGTTGTCGGCTGACGACGAGTACGTTTTACAGCAGCGCGAATCCTAGCATGAACGCGTGTGGAAAGAACAGGAACAAGGGTTGGATCGCGCGTGAGCAGGGCGCTAAATCGGGCGCCGCAGAAAGTCGGCTTAAGGTTCCCTTAAGGTTGGTCGTAATACATTACGCGCCGATTTGTACCGGGTTGTACCAATTGGTTAATCACGTCGTCCCTCACATTCCCCGCCGTCGTTTTCATCCGCGAAAATTCACGGCTTGTGCTGGCTAGCATCCAGTGCCTCTTATCGCGCTTGCATGTCGATCAGCAGACATGAAGCCATAACTTTCGCAGAACTTCGGCTGCCGCTCTGGGCGGCCTTTTTTTTGAGCGCGCGACGCCGTCACGCGGACCGTCGCGCTGAAAAAATGACCGCACGTTCGTGATGTTTTGCCGTTAAAACAAGCGCAAATAGTGGGTAAAGTCGGCAAGAAAGCTGCCGTTAACTTGCAGAGATCGGACGCAACGTTAAACGGAGCCCAAGCTCCACGTGCGGCGATTCAGATGCGCCATTGATCAGAGGATTAACGGAGACATTCCTGGTCCGAGAACAGCGCTGCATAATCGATTCATATAGTCAGGATTACAAAATGAAGGGCGACCAGCTCGGTATCGACGAACGAACGACCCTCACGAGCAGCAACCGCCTCGAACTTCTGCTGTTCAGGCTGGGCGCGCCGCAACGTGGCAACGTCCGCGGCCTCTATGCGATCAACGTGTTCAAGATTCGCGAAATCGCAACGATGCCGGAACTGACGCCCATCGCGGGCTCTCCGAGTCATCTCGCAGGCGCCGTCGATGTTCGCGGCCAGATCATTCCCGTTGTCGACATTGCTTCGATCATCGGTTCGGTGAGCGACCGCCCGCCGGGCATTCTGCTGGTGACCGAGTTTTCGCGCGGCACGCAGGCTTTTGCCGTCGACGAAGTCGAGGACATCGTCCGGCTCGAATGGTCGAACGTGCTCAGCGCGGAGTCGAGCGGAACGACCGGTTATGTCACGGGCGTCGCGCGCATCGAAGCCAGCGATGGGAGCACGCGTCTCGCGCAGTTGCTCGACGTGGAGCAGATCATGCGCGACGCGTTCCCTCAGCAGCATACGGACGTGACCTCGGACGCGGTCGGCGGCGCGGTGCAGCTTGCGGGCGGCCGGATTCTCGCAGCCGACGATTCGGGCTTCGCGCGCGCGCTGATCGGGCAGGCGCTCACGGCGCTGGAAGTGCCGCACATGCTCGCCAACAACGGCCAGGCCGCGTGGGATCTGCTGCAACGGATGGCGGACGAGGCGCAAAGCGAAGGCGTGCCGGTCAGGGACAAGGTCTCGCTCGTCATCACCGATCTGGAAATGCCGGAGATGGACGGCTTCATGCTGACCCGCAAGATCAAGGGCGACGCGCGCCTCAAGCACGTGCCGGTCATCATCCATTCGTCGCTGTCCGGCAGCGCCAACGAGGCGCACGCGCACAAGGCCGGCGCCAACGGCTATATCGCGAAGTTCGCCCCCGCCGAACTCTCCGCGGCGATTCGCAAGGCACTCGCAGCCTGAGCATTACTCACTGATTTAGCAATCGACTCATCATGTTGAACAATCTTCGAATTGGTTCCCGGCTCGCGCTCGGATTTGGCTTGTCCATGCTGCTGGTTTTCCTGCTTGGCGTGGTGTCGCTGTGGCAGATGAAACACGTCTATGCCGGGGCCGAGGACCTGGCGGAAAACTGGCTGCCGAGCGTGCAGGCGCTCGGGGCTGTCGATATGGCGGCCAACAGCGTGCGCCGTCTGTCGCTGCGCGCGCTGATCGAAACAAGCGATAGCGGTGTGCGCGAACAAAAGCGTCTGCACGACGAAGCCGTCGCGCAGTTCTCGAAACGCCTCGACGACTACCGGAAGATGATCTCGTCGGATCAGGAAGCGGCGCTTGCACGAGACATCGACGCGCAATGGAAAACGTATCTCGATGCCGATAATCGTTTGATCGACTACGCGATGAACGGTGCGGGCGCGTCGGCTGACGCGCGCGCGCTGGCGCTGGGACCGGCTTCCGTCGCGTTCACGGCGCTCGGCAAGGCGATCAGCGACGACAAGGCGTTGAATGCTCAAGGCGGCCAGGACGCACGCGCGTCGGCGCAGGCCGATTATCATTTCGCGCTGCTAACGACGTGGGTGACGGTCATCGTCGCGCTGATCTGCGGGGCGAGCGCTGCGTGGCTCATCACGCGCTCGATCACGATTCCGGTGGCGAAGGCCGTGCATATGGCGGAGACCGTTGCGCAAGGAGATCTGACCGGTGAACTCGCAGTGGAAGGCCGCGACGAGGCGGCGCGACTGCTGCAGGCGCTCAGCGAAATGAACCGCAAGCTGGGCTCGATCGTCACGCGTGTGCGGGAAAGCGCGGACGGCATTGCCACCGCGTCCGGCGAAATCGCCGCCGGCAATATCGACTTGAGCCAGCGCACCGAGGAGCAGGCCGCTTCGTTGCAGGAATCCGCGGCGAGCATGGAAGAACTGACTTCCACCGTGCGGCAGAACGCCGAAAATGCGGCGCAAGGCGATCGTCTCGCGGCGGGTGCATCGGAAGTCGCGATCAAGGGCGGCGAAGTCGTGGGCCGCGTGGTCGAAACGATGGGCCATATCACGAACAGCGCCGAGAAAATGGCCGACATTATTTCGGTCATCGAAGGCATTGCGTTTCAGACCAATATTCTCGCGCTGAACGCGGCGGTCGAGGCCGCGCGTGCGGGCGAGCAAGGCCGCGGTTTCGCGGTGGTGGCGGGCGAGGTGCGCTCGCTCGCGCAGCGCAGCGCGGCCGCCGCGCGCGAAATCAAGGGATTGATCGACGACTCCGTCGGCACCGTCAAGCGCGGCGGCGAACTGGTCTCGGAAGCTGGATCGACGATCCGCGAAGTGGTGACGTCGGTGCGTCGCGTCACCGATCTCATGGGCGAGATTTCGTCGGCGTCGAATGAGCAGCATAAGGGCATCGAGCAGGTGAACCAGGCGGTCACGCAGATGGACGAAGTCACGCAGCAAAATGCGGCGCTCGTCGAGCAGGCGGCCGCGGCGGCGCAGTCCATGGCGGGGCAGGCGGCCACGTTGAAAGAACTCGTAAGTTTCTTCCGCGTTTCGTCGGCTCAACAGGAGGCTGCGCCGGTGCAGATCGCCCAGCGCCGGGCCGCGCCGGTCGCGCGAACGCCCGCGCCGAAGCGCGCCGTGCGCCCCACGCCGCAACCGGTTGTCGAGCGCGCCGCCGAGCGCAATGACAAGGAGTGGGAGACTTTCTAAAGTTCGATCGCGCGCTGCCGTTAATCGGAGGCACGATCCCTCCTGGATCCCTGCTGTTGACCGGCGGTTTTTGTTCCGACGTATAAGGAGTTTCATGGTTACCCCCGCAGTGTCGTTTCCCCGTTCAGTCGGCGCTTCCACGCGCATTGCGTGTGCCGACGGCGCCGTCGCCCATGTGTTCATGGTCGATGCCACGGTGCCGCTTTTCAATGTGGTGTGCGGGCCGCTGAAGTTTCTCGCGAGCCGCGAGCAGGTCGAGTCTCAGGTGGCGCGCGTCGCGGGCGGCAAGATGCCGGCGCCCGATTGGGAGTGGGTGCTCGACACGGGCTTCGACACGTCGGTCGACGGCGCGGCGAGCAAGCAATGGAAGATGAAGCCGATCGGCGGCGACGCCGCCTGATGGGCCTCGGGTGAAGCCCGCCGCGTTGTGCAGACGCGGCGGGCTTTGCTTTTTTCTTTCGCTTATCCGCGCCTCTTGCTATACGCGTCGGTCTTTATCACTTCGACGCGGCGAACTGCGCGCAATGAGCGCGTAATCAGCGAGCCGGATGACGCCGATTGACGTGGCTGTCGATAATCGCATCGGCCAGCGCGCGCGCTTTCGCGCTCTGCCGCGCGTCGAGCATCGCAATGACGATGGACGCCGCGAAGATCAGCAAACTGAACGTCACGACGATGCCCGCGAGCCACGGCACCGGCATATTGCGCAGATCGGAAACCGAATAGCTTCCGGCTTCGAAATGCGCGGCGGCCATGCCGCAATAGTGCATGCCGCAGACGGCGACACCCATCACGACCGCCGAACCGGCCTGTCGCGCGCGCCGCATCGCGCTGCGGCGGCGCAGGTCGAACGCGAGCAACAGCGCCGTGCCGCTCGCGATAATGGCGATGATTACCGAAGCGATCACCAGGCCGATCGTGTAGTGAATGGCCGGGCAGATATCCATGGCCTGCATGCCGAGATAATGCATGCCCGCCACGCCGATGCCCATCGCCACGGCGGCGCCCGTCAATAGCGGCCAGCTCAGTTCGTATCGGCACAACGGCAGAAAGCCGATGGCGGATGCAACGATGGCAATCAGCAGCGAGGCGAACGTAATGGGAAGGTTGTAGCCGACGGCAATCGGCAAATGAAACGCGAGCATGGCGATGAAATGCATCGACCAGATGCCGAGCCCCATGATGCAGCCGCCGAACGCGATCCACGGTAAAAGCGGGCGCTTGCCGATGACATCGAGGCGATCGGAGATATCCAATGCCGTGAACGACGCAAAGATCGCGAGCAGGCAGGAGAGCACGACAAGCGAGGGATCGTAGTAGCCGGTCATTTGGTTTCGACTCGTGAGAACGACAGGTGGCGAGACCTGATCAGGACGCGAATATGGCTTCCCCGGGCGTCCGTTTCGCTTTAAGAATGGCGTCGAGTATAGCGAGAAACGTTTGCGCGCAATACCGGGGCAGAACCCGAATAGAGCCTGTTCGAAACGATTGGGAATGATTTGAAGCGGCTGGAAAAGAATGCGCAATGAGCGCTTGATTGCCTCGTTTAATCGAGGGTCGGAAAATTTCAATGCGGCGATATGTGAATCGCATTAAAAGAATGCGTGAAGCATGAATGCCGCGATGCTGCGCGAAGCGATGAAGCCGTGCTAGTTCGCGGGCGAAGGCGCGTTGCTCTGCCGCCGGCCTTCGAAAATGCCGAGCGTGAAAACGGCCAGCATTCCGCTCGCGATGGCGAGCGGCCAGAGCAGCACGTCGTTGCCGAGGCGTTCCATCGCCGCGCCCGCGATCATCGGCCCGGCGATCGAACTGCCCGTGAACGCGAGCGACACCCGGCGCATGTTGCGGATCAGCGCGGCCTTTTCGCCGCGCGCGGCCGCGTACATGCCGAGCGTGATGAAGGCGCTGTTCATGCCGCCCGCGAGAAAGGCGCTCGCCGGAAACAGCCACGTTGTCGGCGCGGCGAGCGCGAACGCGGCCAGCGCGAGCGTGCTTGTCATCGCGCAGAGGACGACGGTCTTGCCGAGACCCGCGCGATCGGCCAGCCATCCGACCGGAAATTGCAGCGCCATGCCGCCGAGACCGAGACACGACAGCAGCACGGTGGTCTGCGTGCTGTTCATGCCGCGCGCGGCGGCGTAGAGCGGAAAGAGGCCGTAGAGCGCGCCGTCGCTGATGCCGCCCACGGCGACCACCACCATGCCGAGCGCGACGAGCGCGCTGATCGGGGCGAAGCGCGTCTCGTTGTGCGCGGGCGTCTCGCACACCGCCGCCGTGGCGGGCGCGCCGGACGCGGTCAGCCACAGCGGAATCGCCGCGGCCAAGGTGAAGCCGAGACCCGCGACGATGGTCACGCGGCCGTCCGCGCCGCACCACGCGGCCAGTGCGGGCGCCACGACGCCCGCCGCCGCGATCAGGGTCTCGTGCACGCCGACCACGCGGCCGCTCAGCGCTTCGGGCACGAGGCCGTAAAGCCAGGATTCGTTGGCGATCCAGCGCAGGCCGATGCCGAGTCCCATCAGCATGCCGGGCACGATCCAGAGCGGCCACGCGAGCCAGGGCACCGACGCGAACGCGGCCAGGCTCGCCGCGAGGCCGAGCGAGACCGTGCGTTTTGCGCCGAGGCGCGCGACCAGCGCGGGCGCGGCCATCAATCCCGCGAGCATGCCGGCCCATTGCGACGCCGCGAACAACCCGGCGCGCTGCGCGTCGAGCCCCTGATGCGCGAGCCAGACCGGCAGCACGATGAAGCCCACGCCGAACTGGCCGATCTGCGCGAGCGTCGAGACGGCGGTCAGCGCCGCAATCGCGGGCCAGCGCACCGCGGGCGCGGCTTTCACTGCGCGCTCCTGGCGGGCATCGGCAGGCCGTTTTCGCGGCATTCGATCGGGCAACCCGCTTCGAGGCACGGCCCGTCGTCGCAGAAACGGCAGAGCTGCATCGCCTGCGCCGCGTCGCGCGTCTCGTGCCAGAGCAGCTTGATCAGCAGCGCTTCGAGCACCTTGCGCTCGCCTTCGTCGAGATGGCCGACGATGCGCGTGAGCATGGCGTCGCGCGCGTGCTGAAGGCGCGCGACTTCGCGCTGTCCGGCGTCGGTGAGCGCGAGGGCGACGGAGCGTTTGTCGATGCCGGGACGCTTTTCCACGAGATCGGCGTCGGCCAGCGCGGCGACGGCGCGCACGGCCGCCGGATGCGAGAGCGCGACGGCGTCGCGCAGCAGTTCGATCGACGCGTCGGGATATTGGCCGATGGCGTTCAGCATCGCCCGCGCGGTCGGGCCGGCGAGCGCCGGCACGGTGTCGAGCGCGTGCATCTCGTCCATCACGAGCACGGCGAGCGCGCCGAGCAGATTTTCCGTGCGCTGGGTCATACGCCTCCCGATACATGCAGATTGCACATATGCAGTCTGCACATGTTCGAAGCGGAATGCAAGCGGCAACGCAAAACCCGCAAATGCCCGTCTGCAAAAGGGGTATGACCAGATTTGCACATTTCGTATTGATGTACGACAACTTTGTGGTATGGTCGCGATCCCAAATACTGAGGCGATGACCGATGCCCTGCTGTGTAGCGGCTTTCGAGCGTCGGCAATCCGCCCAGACCACCCCCGACTCTCGCGACAGTTGAATCAATCGACCATGTTGTCTGACATTTCGACCTCAAGACGTAAATTCCTCATGACGGCCGTGCTCGCGCTGCCGACCATGGGCGTGTTCGTCAACACCATGAGCGCCGCCGAAGCCGCCGAAATGGCCGCGCCGGATCTGAAAACCTATCGCCCGGTGTTCTTTTCCGCCGATGAATGGGCGTTCATGCTCGCGGCCTGCGACCGGCTGATTCCCGCCGACGGACGCGGTCCCGGCGCGCTCGAAACCAATGTGCCGGTGTTTATCGATCAGCAGATGCATGGCGATTTCGGCCACGAGATTTATCTGCAAGGGCCGTTCAATACGCAGGCGCCGAAAGAACTCGGTTATCAGCTGCCGTATACGCCGCAGCAGATTTATCAGCGCGGTATCAAGCTGACCGACGCGTATTGCCGCCAGAAATATCAAAAGCGTTTCAGCGCACTCGACGCCGCCACTCAGGACGTCGTGCTGAAAGCGCTGCAAGACAACGAGATTCACTTTGCCGACGGCGGCGAAAGCGCGCTCAAGGCCAGCCAGTTTTTCGGCGAAATGATCTCCGATTCGAAAAACGGCTATCTCTCCGATCCGATGTACGGCGGCAATAAAGGCATGAAAGCCTGGATCGCCATTGGTTTTCCCGGAGCCCGGGCGAGCTTCCTCGAATGGGTCTCGCAGCACAACGTGAAATATCCGCTCGGGCCGGTGAGCCTGAACGGACTTCGCGCTTGAGCGCAGACCCGACGCGCATTACGTCGCGCGACACATCGCGTATTCAGAATCAACGAGGAAAACCGTGGCAAAAATAACCAATGACGCAGTCGACGTCGTCGTCGTCGGACTGGGCTGGGCCGGCTCGCTCATGAGCATCGAACTCGCGCAGGCAGGCCTGAAAGTGCGCGCGCTCGAACGCGGCGAGGACCGCACGAATGCCGACTTCGCGTATCCGAAGCCGGCCGATCAATACGCCTATGGCGTGCGCAACAAGATCATGGTCGCGCCGCGCGACGGCGCGCTCACCGTGCGCCATTCGGCGCAGGACACCGCGCTCCCCACGCGCAAGTGGGGCGCTTTCGTGCCGGGCACGGGCGTGGGCGGTTCGGGTCTGCACTGGACCGGCGTGCTGATCCGCCCGACGCCGACCGACCTCAAGCTCAAGACCTACGCCGATCAGGCCTACAAAAAAGGCCAGCTCGAAGAGGGCATGCAGCCGCAGGATTTCCCCTTCACGTGGGACGAGATCGAGCCGTACTACGACTTCTTCGACAAGGTCTGCGGCCTCTCGGCGAAGACCGGCAATCTGCGCGGCAAGATCGTGCCGGGCGGCGATCCGTTCGAAGGTCCGCGTTCGAATCCGGCGCCGCTGCCCGCGCTCGAAGACACGCTGAACAACACGATGTTCGCCGACGCGGCACGCAAGCTCGGCTATCACCCGTTCCCGAATCCTTCGGCGAACGTGTCGCGCGCGTGGACCAATCCGTACGGCAACCAGATCGCGCCGTGCAATTACTGCGGCTATTGCAGCAAGTATCCGTGCCTGAACTTCTCGAAGGCCTCGCCGCAGACGGCGGTGCTCGACGCGCTCAAGCGCATGGACAACTTCTCGTACCGCGTGAACGCGAACGTGCTGCGCGTGGACATGCACGCCGACGGCAAGACCGCGAAGGGCGTGACTTACGCCGACGCGCACGGCAACGAAGTGTTCCAGCCCGCGAAGATCGTCGTGCTGGCGGGCTTCCAGTTCGTCAACGTGCGTCTGATGCTGCTCTCGGGCATCGGCAAGCCGTATGACCCGGTGAGCGGCAAGGGCACCGTCGGCAGAAACTATGCATTCCTGAGCAATGGCGGCGCAACGCTGTTCTTCAAGGACAAGAATTTCAATCCGTTCGCCACGGCGGGCGCGACCGGCCAGATGTTCAACGACGTCTCGCCGGGTAATTTCGACGGCCCGTCGCTCGGCATTCTCGGCGGCGCGAAGATTCACAGCTCGCAATCGAGCGGCGCGCCGATCGGCACCGCGCTGCCGCACGGCACGCCCGCGTGGGGCAAGGGCTGGAAGGAAGGCATGCAGGACTGGTACGGCCATTCGATGAAGATCAGCATCACGACGAGCTGCATGTCGTATCGCGATCATTACGTCGATCTGGACCCGAACTACAAGGACCCGTGGGGGCAGCCGCTGCTGCGCATCACGTTCGACTGGAAACAGAACGAACTGAAGCTGCAGCAGTATCTGCGCAAGATCGTGCTCGACGTCACGAAGGAACTGAAGCCGGACAGCTATTCGGAAAGCTTCCTCTCGATGGACTCGCACTGGGACATCACCAAGTATGTGTCGACGCACAACGTCGGCGGCGCGGTGATGGGCGATTCGCCGGAAACGAGCGCGCTGAACCGCTATCTGCAAAGCTGGGACGTGCACAACGTGTTCGTGCCGGGCGGCAATGCGTTTCCGCAGAATTTCCAGGCCAATCCGACCGCGACCATCGGCGCGATCACGCTGTTCGCCGCTCGCGCGATCAAGGAACAGTACCTCAAGAACCCCGGTCCTCTCGTGCAGGCATGATCGTCATGAATTTCCTCAAGACCTTTACGTCCGCGGCGCTCGTGACGGCCGTGGCGCTCGGCGCATCGTTTGCCGCTGATTCCGCATTGGCGCAAACCGGCGCGGCCACGCAGAACGCGCAAAATCCGCAGGCCGCGCTCATCAAGCAGGGCGAATATCTGGCGCGTGCGGGCGACTGCATGGCGTGTCATAGCGCGGTGGGCCGCAAGCCGTATACGGGCGGGCTGGCGATCGTGAGCAATATCGGCACGATCTATTCGACCAACATCACGCCGAGCAAGCAGAGCGGGATCGGCAACTACACCGAGGCGCAGTTCGGCGCCGCCGTGCGCAAGGGCATTCGCGCCGACGGCTCGCATCTGTATCCGGCGATGCCGTATCCGTCGTACGCGAAGATCTCGGACGCCGATATCCACGCGCTCTACACGTACTTCATGCAGGGCGTCGCGCCGAGCGACGATGCCGCGCCGGTGACGTCGCTGAGCTTCCCGTTCAACCAGCGCTGGGGCATGGCGCTGTGGAACTGGGCGTTCACGTCGGACAAGCCGTTCAGCGGCCCGGACGGCGCGAGCGAACAGGTGCGCCGCGGCGCGTATCTGGTGGAGAGCCTCGGCCATTGCGGAAGCTGCCACACGCCGCGGGGCTTTGCGATGAACGAGAAGGCGCTCGACAGCAGCGACGCGCTGTTCCTCGCGGGCGGCAAGCTCAACGGCTGGAACGTGCCCGCGCTGCGTGGCATGTCGCGCTGGAGCCAGCAGGACATCGTCGATTATCTGCAGACGGGCCGTAACAGCCAGGCTGCGGTGGCGGGCGAGATGACCTCGGTGGTCTACAACAGCACCTCGCATCTGAGCGACGCCGATCTCAACGCGATTGCCGCGTATCTGAAGACGCTTTCGGTTTCGGGCACGTCTGAAGCCGCGGCACCGAGCGGCGCGAGTTCGACGGTGGCGAAGCTGACGGCGGCGCAGAATCTCACGCTCGGCGAGCGTCTGTATCTCGACAATTGCAGCGCGTGTCACTCCGTCAACGGGCAGGGCGCGCCGCGCGTGTTCCCGCATATCGACGGCGCGACGGTCGTGAACGCGGCGGACCCGACCGGTCTCGTCAACGTGATTCTCGCGGGCGCGCAAACGCCTTCGACGGCGAAGGCGCCTTCGGTGCTGCCGATGCCGGGCTTCGCCTACCGCTTGAACGACGACGAAGTGGCCGCATTGGCGACTTTCGTGCGCGGCGGCTGGTCGAATCACGCGGGCGCGGTGGACGCAGGGCAGGTTGCGAAAGTGCGTAGCGCGATGCATCACGAGTGACGGTTGAGCATTCCGCGAAAAGCGGCGCCGCGCGATGCGTGGCGCCGCTTTTTTTATGGTTTTACGCACCGTTTCAGGGCGTCAATTCGCTTTAAAGATCTGACGAAAAGACTTTTTAATTAGCCTCTAAAGCAGGGCGAGATTATTGCCGTTATCGCAAGTATCTCAACGACTAATCGGCTTCCGCCGGCACCAGCAGCATGCGCAATGTAACCGTACGGGCCAGCCTGCTGGCTGTCCTCGCCATTTTCTCGACAATGATTCTGCTGGGCGGGCTGATGGGCATCACCGCGCTCCATAGCGCGAATGGCAATACCCAGTCGCTGCGCGAAATGGCGCGTCAGACCATTCTCGTCAACGACGCTTACAAGGACACCGCGCGCACGCGCTCGGCGCTGATGCGCGCCTACACCGCACTCAAGGAGCGCAACGATACCGCCGGGCGCGATGCTGCGCTCAAGAGCGCGCAACGCACGCTCGATCTTTCGGCAAGCGAGACGCAGGCGTTCGAAAAGGCCGCGCCGTTCGAAGGCATGGATGCCGCGCTCAAGGCGAGTCTCGTCGATTCGTCGGGGCAGCTCGCGTCGAGTCTGGCTCGCGCACGCGACGCGCTCGCGAACGGCGACACCTCCGCTTACGCCACGCTCAACGACAGCGCGATCACGTCTTCGGGCGCGGCTTATTCGACGAACGTCGAAAAATTCCAGCAACTCGCGAATCAGCTTTCCGAATCGGGACTCGCGAGCGCCAACACGCAGTATCAATGGATCGTCGGCATGGTCGTGCTGGGCGTGAGCCTCGCGCTGGCGCTGATCGTGGCGACGCATTTCGCGCTGCGCCGCGTGGTCTCGCAACCGCTCGCGCTCGCCGCGAACGTGCTCGACCGCATCGCTTCTAACGATCTCACGGTGCATGTGCCGCCCGCGAGCGGCAACGAAATCGGCCTGCTGTTCGCGGCGATGCAGCGCATGAAGTCGGGCCTCACGCAGACGGTGTCCGGCGTGCGCGACAGCTGCGAAGCGATCCATACCGCCGCGCGCGAAATCGCGGCGGGCAATCTCGATCTGTCGAGCCGCACCGAAGAACAATCGGCCTCGCTCGAAGAAACGGCGGCGAGCATGGAGCAACTGACGTCGACGGTGCGCCAGAACGCCGAACACGCGCGCGAAGCCAGCTCGCTCGCGGGCGGCGCAGCCGATCTCGCGCAGCAGGGCGGCG
The DNA here is from genome assembly GCF_914484835.1 of Paraburkholderia tropica. GTDB lineage: Bacteria > Pseudomonadota > Gammaproteobacteria > Burkholderiales > Burkholderiaceae > Paraburkholderia > Paraburkholderia tropica_A. The sequence goes on along the minus strand of NZ_CAJZAR010000101.1, from coordinate 216,373 downwards.
ACGTGGTCGATCGCGCCGTGCGCACGATGGCGGAGATCAGCGCAAGCTCCAAAAAGATTGCTGAAATTACCGGCATGATCGACAGCATCGCGTTTCAAACGAATATTCTCGCGCTGAATGCAGCGGTCGAATCGGCGCGCGCGGGCGAACAAGGGCGCGGCTTCGCCGTGGTCGCGGGCGAGGTGCGTACGCTCGCGCAGCGTAGCGCGGGCGCGGCGCGCGATATCAAGGAACTGATCAGCCAGTCGATCGAGCGAGTGGAGAGCGGTAACGCGCTCGTGACGCAGGCCGGCAGCACGATGGGCGAGATCGTCGGCGCGGTGCGCAACGTCGCGACGCTGATGGGCGAAATCACGACGGCCACGTCCGAGCAGAGCGACGGCATCGAGCAGGTCGGCCACGCGGTGAGCCAGATGGATCAGGTGACGCAGCAGAATGCGGCGCTGGTCGAAGAAGCGGCCGCTGCGGCGGGCGCGCTCGAAGCGCAGTCGCAGCGCATGCGCGAGGCGGTGTCGGTGTTTCAACTCGCGCGCGCGTAAGCCGCGTTTGCAGCGTTTTGCCTGTTCGCTTTGCTGGACGCCCGCTTTAGTCGATACGCAATTCGCGTGTCAGAAGACTCAACAGGGCGTCCACTTTCGGAATGAGTTGCCGGCTCGTCGGCCAGACGAGATGCAGCGGCAAACCCTCGGTGGCCTGGTCGGGCAGCATCTCGACCAGTTCGCCGCTGTCCAGCTCACGCCGTATCAACCATGTAGCCAGTTGCGCTACGCCGAAACCCGATTTCACCGCCTCGACCTGCGCCTCCGCGCTGCCGAGCACGAGCCGTTCAGGCGCGTCGCGTAGCTCGACATTCGTGCCTTCGGCAAAGCGCCACGGCGACGTGCCGCCATCGGCGCGGCCATATAACACGCGGTCGAGTTTCATCAACGCGTGGATATCGCGCGGCACGCCGCGACGCTTCAAATACGAAGGCGACGCGCAAAAGATCAGCCGCTCCGTGCCGAGATGACGCCGCGCGAGACCATCGGGCCAACTCTGCACGATGCCGATACGCACCGCCACGTCGATGCTTTCTTCAAGCACGTCGACGAAACGATCGGTGAAGCTCACGCGCGGCGTGACGGCAGGGTGCTGCTCCGCGTAGCGCAGCAACAGCGGCATCACGCGCGAGCGGCCAAAGGCGACGGGCAGATCGACGCGTAAGCGTCCGATCGGCTCCGAACCGTGCGCCGCGAGAACGGCTTCGGCGTCGGCCAGTTCCTTGAGCACGCTCGAACAGGTCGCGTAGAACGCGCTGCCTTCGTCGGTCAGCGCCAGGCGGCGCGTGGTGCGTTCGAACAACTTGCAGTCGAGCCGCGACTCCAGGCGAGCCACGGATTTGCTGATCGCCGATGTCGTGAGATTCAGGCGCTCCGCAGCGGCGGTGAAACTGCCGAGTTCGGCGGCGGCGACAAAAGCCTCAATGCCTTTCAGGCGCTCGGATGGGAGCAAAATGGCCCCTTATTCTGGACTGAATGGAAACAATGGCTTGAAATAATGCCGCACGACTTTCTGAAGCGTCAATGATAGATTTCGAGGCCTTGAAATGGAGGTTCTCGTGTCGTCTACGTCCCGTGCTGCATCGGCCGGTTATCCGACCACGCCGGCCAATGGCGCGCTGGCTGTGCTGCTGCTCGCTATTTCCGCTTTCGTGATCGTCACCACGGAATTCATTATTGTGGGTTTGCTGCCCAGTATGGCGCGCGATCTCGGCATGTCGATCGCCAGTGCTGGCCGGCTGGTCACGCTATTCGCCTTTACGGTCATGTCATTCGGCCCTCTTTTGACCGGGCTGGTTTCGCATGTCGACCGTAAAAAACTATTCGTCGCGCTGCTGTTTCTTTTTGCGTTTTCGAATGCGCTCGTGGCGATGGCGTCGAACGTCTGGATCGTCGCCATTGGCCGCGTGCTGCCCGCGCTCGCGCTGCCGGTGTTCTGGGGCACGTCGAGCGAGACGGCGGCGCAGCTCGCCGGACCCGAGCGCAGCGGCAGGGCGGTGTCGAACGTTTATATGGGCATTGCCGCCGCCATGGTGTTCGGCATTCCGGTCGGCACGCTCGTGGGCAACGCGGTGGGCTGGCGCGGCACGTTCTGGATACTCGCCGCGCTTTCGCTGGCGATGGCGCTGCTTCTGCTGCTCGTCATGCCCGTTCTTCACAAGCCCGCGCGGCTAGAACTCGGTCATCAGATGCAGATTCTCAGGAATCCGATGTTTCTTGGTAATCTCGTGCTGTCCGTGGTCGTGTTCACGGCGATGTTCACGTCGTACACCTATCTCGCCGATCTGCTCGAACGGCTCGCGCATATTCCCACCGACGCCGTGGGCTGGTGGCTGATGGGCTTCGGCGTAGTGGGGCTCGCGGGCAATTGGCTCGGCGGACACCTGGTCGGAACGCATCCGCTGCGCGCGACGCTGATTGCGTCGGCGGTGCTCGCGGTCGGCATGGCGGCGACGACGCTGGCGGTCGGCAACGCGTTCGGACTCGCGATTGCACTCGGCGTCTGGGGACTCGCGAACACCGCGCTTTATCCGATTTGTCAGGTGCGCGTGATGCGGGCCGCCGCGCATTCGCAGGCGCTGGCCGGCACGCTCAATGTGTCGATGGCGAATGCCGGTATTGGACTGGGCGCGATCATCGGCGGCATGACGATTGAAAAGCTGGGGATTGGCCAGATCGGTTATGTGGCTGCGGCCATGGCGATCGTCGCGGTTTTGCTGGTTCCGTTGATCGCCCGATTATCCAATGATCAATCCGATTGAAACTGCGCGGAATTAAACCGGCTTTAGTTCGCCGAGCCGCGTGCTTCTTCGAGCAGCCATTGCGCGAATGCCTGGATCGGTCCTTCACTCGATTCGATCGGCTCGGGCAGCACGAGGCAAAAGTTTTTCGCCACACCTTTCCCGTCGGGCCAGGGCGTGACCAGACGCCCTTGCTCAAGCTCCGCGCCGACATAAAGACGCGGCACCAGCGCCACGCCGAGGCCCGCGAGCGCCGCCTCGATCAGCATGGCATGCAGGTCGTAGCGCGCGCCAACGGCCGAATTGCTCAACGCGATGCCCGTCTCTTGCGCGTAGATCTGCCACGCGTCGGGATTTTGCCGCCGATGAAGGCGCGGCAAGTCATCGAGCGACGCATCGGCGCCAGCCTCCGCTAGCAGCGCGGGGCTGCAAACGGGCACCAGCACTTCCTCCAGCAAATGATGCCGATGCATCCCGGCCCACGCCGGATGCTCGAAATGAATCGCGGCGTCGAAACCGCTGCCGGCCAGCAGAAAAGGCTCCATGCGCTCGGCGATATGCACGGTCACATTCGGATGCCGCCGCTGAAAATGCTTCAGGCGCGGAATGAGCCAACGCGTGGCGAAAGTGGGAATGGCCGCGATATCGATGCTCGCGCCCTCAAGAGGCTGTCCCATCAGATACAGGCTGTCGCGTTCCAGCCGATCCAGAGTCTCGCGCACCTGCTCCGCGTAGCGCATGCCATTGGGTGCGAGACGCACGCGATTACCGACGCGTTTGAACAGCGTCACGCCCAGGAACGTTTCGAGCCGCCCGATCTGGCGGCTGATGGCGCCCTCGGTCAGTGACAGTTCCTCGGCGGCGCGGGCGAAGCTGCCATGCCGAGCCGCCGCCTCGAACGCGAGCAGCGCGGAATTGCTGGGAATCTTGCGACGCACTGGAAGCTCTCCGATCAAGGCCAGTTTGACGCCAGCTTGAGTGAATGTCACTGAAGGCTGACTTTATATCGTTATCGGTGCCGAAAATTGGAGATTACCATTACATCAACGCAATGAGTGCCATCCGAATGCGAAATGCGTTTATCCGTCATGAAGGACAATCCAATGATCTACACCGTCGAATGCAGTTTCGCCGATCCCCATAGCGAAGCTGAATGGAACGACTTTTATAGCCTCGAAAAATTGCCCGCGTTGATTTCCGTAACGGGCTTTCACACATCGCAGCGCTTCAAGGCGATCAGCGCGGGTTGCCCGGTTTATCTCGCGGTTCACACGGTCGATAGTCTCGATGTGTTGACGGGCGAGGAATATCGCCAGAAAGGCGGCGGCAATTTCGCCAAATGGCAGCAGCACATTACCGACTGGCACCGCAATCTCTATAGCGATATCGGTCTTGCGCCCGAGGTCAAGGCCGACGAACTCCTCGTGCTGAGTGCGAGCGGCCCCGAGGCGCTGATCCAGATGGGCCTGAAACCGCTGGCCATGCAAGCCGTTGCACTGGAGAAGTTTCCCGAATCTCGATGGCTCGCGGTATGGCCGCAAAGCCGTGTGCCGCTTGCCGGGAATGCGCCCGAAGGCGTCCATTTCTATGCGCCGATAACCGGGCAACTGACGGATTAGGCCAACGATGCCAAACGTGACGTTCTATATTCGCGCGGAGCACATGCCGCCCGATGAGCATTTGGCCGGACTGTCCAGCGATTGCGTCGAGCTTTGCACCGATGTGCTCGACGCGGAACTCAAAAACGTCCACGTGATTTATGTGGCGGTTCGGCAGGGTTATGGGCATCCCGTCTTCGCCGAGATTCAATATCGGCTCACTGCGTTTCGCACGGCCGAGGTCATGAACACGTTTATGGTAGACCTCGACCATGTCATTGAGCGCCGCACAGGCCTGACCTCGCGCATTCGTTGTTTTGGCTATGCCGCCGCGACGATATACGCACGCAATTAGCGCATCTGGAGAATCACGATGTCCACGCAATCTTTTCCGGGTCAGCAAGTGGGGGATTTCACGATCCATGCGATCAGCGACGGTTATCTGAACGCCAGCCTCGATTTCCTGGCGAACATCGACGCCAGCGAGGCGACGAAGATGCAGCGCGACGCAGGCGAGCAATCACCTTCCGCCATGCATATCAATTGAACCGGGCTTCGCGCGAATCGAGCGCAGCCAAGGCGAATATCGTCTGCGCTACGAGCGCGAAACCTGATCGCGAGCACGCTCCGCGGCGCATCCGCGCGCCGCCATCCGGCGCTTTGTCACGCGACAGACACATACGCCCCTTAAGCTCCGCGGTCATCATTGGCAGCCATGGGCCGCGCGACGGCCCACCCGAATCCATCCGATGAGCCTCAAGGAGAAAAGCTGGGCCGTGGCCGAAGACGTCGCGCGCATGGCGGGCGTTTCGCGCTCGGCCGTCTCGCGCACGTTCACGCCGGGCGCGAGCGTATCGGCGAAAACGCGCGCACGCGTGCTCGAAGCCGCGCGCACGCTGAATTATCACGTCGATATCAATGCGCGCAACACGATCCAGGGGCGCAGCAATTTCGTCGGCGTGGTGACGTCGGCGCTCGCGAGCCCGTTTCGTGCGCAGCTGCTCACGCCGATCGCGCATCATCTCGGCACGCGCGGCATGCTGCCGATCCTCATGAACGCCGACGATCCCGACCAGATCGGCTACGCGCTGCACGTGCTGCTGAGCTACCGTATCGCGGGCGTGATCATGACCTCGGGCGCGCCGCCGCTCGCCCTCGCGCGCGAATATCTCGACCGCCACGTACCCGTCGCGATGATCAACCGCGCCGCCGAACTCGAAGGCGCCGACCTCGTCAACAGCGATAACGCAGCGGGCGGCGCACTGGCCGCGCGCGCGTTGTTCGACTCCGGCGCGCTGCGCTTTGCGTTTATCGGGCCGCAGGCCACGCACCACGGCGCGCGTCAGCGCTGCGAAGGCTTTCTCGCCGGCCTCGCGAATTGCGGCGTGCGCCGCGCGCGCGTGACCGTATGCAACACCACGATCGTGTCGTATGAAGCGGGGCAACTTGCGGCGCGCGAACTGCTCGCGGGCGGCAATGTGCCCGACGGCGTGTTCTGCGCGACCGACATGATCGCGCTCGGTTTCATGGACGAAGCGCGGCGCGCGTTCAACCTGCGCATTCCCGAAGACGTGCGCGTCGTCGGCTTCGACGATATTCAGCACGCCTCGCTCGACAGCTATCGCCTTTCGACCATCGCCCAGAACACCGACGCGCTCGCGCAAGGCGCGGTCGATCTGCTCGCCGAGCGTATCGGCGATTTCTCGCGGCCCACGCAGGCGCGCGTGATTTCTGTTTCGTTCGTCCGCCGCGCCACGACCGGCTGACGCGTTCTCTCTTCGCCACGGTTCCATTCCATGTCCCTGTTCTCCCGACTTCGCAAGCCGCCGCGTCGTTTTGCAATCGAGTGCAAGAATTCGCTGCGCATGGTCGCGACGGCGCTCGCCTCGGCGCTGTGCCTCGCGACGCCGTCCGCGCATGCCGACGAACGCCTGAATCTGCTGTGTTCCGCCGATCTGGAGTGGTGCCAGTTGATGAAAAACCGCTTCGAGCAGGAGACCGGCGTGCATGTCGCGATGATTCGCAAGAGCGCGGGCGAGGCGCTCGCGCTCGTGGCCGCGCAACGCGCGCATCCGCAATTCGATATCTGGTGGGCCGGTTCCGGCGACGCCCATTTGCAGGCGGCGTTCGAAGGCCTCACGCAAGATTATCGTTCGCCGCAACTCGCGCAATTGCAGCCGTGGGCGCAGCGTTTCGCGCAGGTTGGACGGAGCCGCACGGTGGGCATCTATCAGGGCGTGCTCGGCATCGGCTACGACGCGGACGCGCTGCGCCGTCGCCAGCAGACGCCGCCGCGTTGCTGGAGCGATCTGCTCGCGAAGTCGTGGCGCGGCGAGATCCAGATTGCCAATCCGAACGCGTCGGGCACGGCCTATGTCGCGCTCGCGACGCTCGTGCAGCTTAAAGGCGAGGACGGTGCGTTCGACTATCTGCGCCGCCTGAATGCGAACGTGAGCCAGTACACCTCGACGGGCGTCGGCCCGGGTGAAGCCGTGTCGCGCGGCGAAGCCGACGTGGCCGTCGAATTCCTGCACGACCTCGTCAAGCAGCGCGTGGCGGGCTTCGATATCGCGACGGTCACGCCCTGCGAAGGCACGGGCTACGAAATCGGCGGCATGAGCCTGATCGCGGGCGCCGCGCATGCCGCGCTCGCGCAGCGCTTCTACGAATTCGCCTTGCGCGCCGATGTGCAATCGCTCGCCGACAAGGCGCATGCCTATCAGATTCCGTCGAACCGCGCCGCCGCGATTCCCGCGAACGCGCCGCGTCCCGAAGGCATTCGTCTGATCGACTACGACTTCGCACGCTTCGGCGATCCGGCGGTGCGCAAGCATCTGCTCGAACGCTGGACGACGGAGATTTACGCCCATGCGCACTGATGGCGCTTTCGATGGCTTCGCGCGCGCGGTGCTGATCGCCGTGTGCGCGGCGCTCGGCGTGTTCGTGATCGCGCCGCTCGCGCGCAGCGTGCTGCTGCCCGCAGCCCTGGCGTGGCACAACTGGTTCGACGCCAGCGTATGGTCGCTCGCGTGCGTGAGCGGCGGCGCGTGCGGCAGCGGCTGGCATACGCTCGCGCTCGGCGTCGTGAGCGCCACGCTGGCGACGCTGATCGGCGGCGCGCTCGCGATGCTCGCGCAACGCGGCGCGCCCGCGCGTTCGCCCATCGCGCGCGCCGCGTTACGCGCCATCGCCGTGCTGCCCGCGATCACGCCGCCGTTCGCGGTCGGCCTCGCGCTGATCCTGCTGTTCGGCCGCAACGGTCTCGTCACGCGCGAGGCCGCCGATCTGTTCGATGTTGCGCCGGGGCGTTGGCTCTACGGCGTGCCGGGCATCGTGCTCGCGCAAAGTCTCGCCTTCGCGCCGCTCGCGTATCTCACGCTGCGCACCGTGGTCGCGCGCGTGCCCGCATCGCTCGAAGAGGCGGCGGCGACCTTGCGCGCGTCGAACTGGACGATCCTGCGCACGGTGACCTGGCCGATGCTGCGCCCCGGCGTGGCGAACGCGTGGCTGCTGTGCTTCATCGAGAGCGTCGCCGATTTCGGCGATCCGCTCGTGGTCGGCGGCAATTTCCGCGTGCTGTCGACGGACCTCTATTTCGCCGTGGTCGGCGCGGAGCAGAACGCCGCGCGCGCCGCGGTGCTCGGCGTCTGGCTGCTGGCGATCGCGCTCGGCGCGTTCGTGTTGCAGCGTGCGTGGCTCGGCCGCGCGCGCTACGCGAGCGTGAGCGGCAAGCCCGTGGCGGCGCAGGGCACGCCGCTCGGCGCAGGCGTGCAGGGCGCACTCGCGCTCGTCTGCGTGCCGTGGTGCGGGCTCGCGCTTGCGGTCTACGGCACGCTGCTGTTGGGCGGTTTCGTGCGCCTGTGGGGCGTGGATTTCACGCTGACCGCCGCGCATTTCGCCGATGTGCTGGGCATCGCCTTCGACGATGGCCGCTTCGTGCTGACGGGCACGGCGTGGGACGCGGTGCTCGAAACGTTGCGCCTGTCCGCGATCGCCGCGCCGTTGACCGCCGCCGCCGCGTTGCTGGCGGGCTGGCTGCTTGCGCGCCGACGCTTTCCCGGACGCGGCGTGCTCGACGGCGTGTTCGCCGTCTCGCTCGCCGTGCCCGGCACGGTGATGGGCCTCGCGTGGGCGCGCGCATTCGATGCGCCGCCGCTGATGCTCGCAGGCGGCGCATCGATCCTCGTGATGTCGTTCGTATTCCGAAACATGCCGCTCGGATTGCGAGCGATCTCGGCGGCCTTCGCGCAGATCGACCCCGTGCTCGACGAAGCGTCGGCGAGCTTGCGCGCCGGTTCGTGGACGACGCTGCGCCGCCTTCATCTGCCGCTGATGCTGCCCGCGCTCGGTGCTGCGCTGATTCACGGTTTCGTGCGCGCGGCGACCACGGTCAGCGCGGTGATTTTTCTCGTCAGCGCCGATCACGATCTCGCCACGACGTATCTGATGGGTCTCGTGTCGAACGGCAACGACGGCCCGGCGCTCGCGCTCGCGGGCACGCTCGTCGTCGTGCTGTTCGCGCTGCTGGCCGTGGCGCGAGTGCTCGCGCGAGCGGCCCGATCCGCGAGAAAAGTGCTTGAAACAGGGTATGTTCGCAACACGCGCGTGCAGGCCGTCGGCACGCGCACGACCACGGAGTGCACGTCATGAGCGCCATCGCGCAGCAAGCCCGCACGCGCGCCGACGAGGCGCAGGCCGCCGTCGTGTTCGAGCGCGTGCGCAAGAAATGGGGCGGACGCGCCGTCCTCGACGAACTGTCGCTGACGATCGCGCGCGGCAAGCTCACGACCTTGCTTGGCCCGAGCGGCTGCGGCAAGACCACGATGCTGCGTCTGATCGCCGGGCTCGATCTCGCGGACGCGGGGCGCATCGTCATCGGCGGGCGTGACGTGACGCGGCTCGGCGCGCAGGCGCGCAACGTCAGCATGGTGTTTCAGTCGTATGCGCTGTTTCCGCATCTGAGCGTGGAGGAAAACATCGCGTACGGACTGAGCGTGGCGCGTGTACCGAAGCGCGATGCGGAAGCGCGCGTGGATGCGGCGCTCGCGCGCGTGGGACTCAGCGCGCACGGGCGGCGCATGCCGCACGAACTGTCGGGCGGCCAGCAGCAGCGCGTGGCCGTGGCGCGTGCGCTCGTGCTCGAACCGGATGTGATGCTGTTCGACGAACCGCTTTCGAATCTCGATGCGCGCTTGCGCGTGCAGGTGCGCGAAGAAATTCGCGAGTTGCAGCGCGAACTGAATCTGAGCGTGGTGTACGTCACGCACGATCAGGAAGAGGCGCTCGCGATTGCCGACGAGATCGTCGTGATGGAAGCGGGCGCGGTCGCGCAGCACGCCGATCCGCGCACGCTGGTCGAGCGGCCCGCCAATGCGTTTGTCGCGTCCTTCATCGGCAACGCGAATTTTCTGGACCTTCCGGTGCTCGCCTGCGAGGCGGGCCGCGCGCATTGCGATCTGCTCGGCAAGCCGCTGCATTTCGCGTGGCACGGGCCGCGTATCGTGCGCGCGCGCATTGCCGTGCGGCCCGAGGCGCTTGCGCTGGAAGTCATCGATAACTTTGCTCCGCACCTGGGCCTGGCCGGCGTGATCCGCCGCGCGACGTGGCTCGGACGGAGCACGCACTACACCGTCGACACGACGGCAGGAGAACTCACTGTGGTATCGCATTCGTTCGATCGACCGCTGCCCGAAGGCGCGCGCGTGGCCGTGACGCTCGACGCGCGCGGCGCGCATCTGCTCGGGGAGGCGCCATGAGCAGCGCGTTTCAGTCCGCCCGTTATGCGGCGGCGCGTGCGATCGCGCTCGAAGCGGGCCGCCATGCGCGCGCGTGCTTCGAGCAGCGCGAACAGCTCGTTATCGAATACAAGGGCGTGCAGGATGTCGTGAGCATCGCCGATCGCGATGTCGAGGCGCTGGTGCGTGCGCGCGTCGCAAGCCGCTTTCCCGATGATCGTTTTCTCGGCGAAGAAAGCGCGGCGCTAGTCCAGGAGACGACAACGGAGCGCACGGCGCGCGCGCAATGGGTCGTCGATCCGATCGACGGCACGAGCTGCTTTTTGCACGGCATGTACGCGTGGTGCGTGTCGATTGCCGTGGTGATCGACGGCGAGGCAGCCATCGGCGTGGTCTACGATCCGAACGCCGATGAGCTCTTTCATGCCGAGAAAAACGGTGGCGCGTGGATCGATCTGCACGCGGCGCAGGCGCATCCCGAACGCCGTGCATTGCAGGTCGCGCAGGCGGCGAGCGCCGCCGATGGCGTGCTGGGCGTGGGCATTTCGCATCGCGTGAGCAGCACGCCGTTTCTCGCTTTCGTCGAGCGCTGGCTCGCGCGCGGCGGCATGTTCGTGCGCAACGGCTCGGGCGCGTTGATGCTCGCGTACACGGCGGCGGGGCGGCTGATCGGCTATTACGAGCCGCATATGCATGCGTGGGACGCGGTCGCGGGCATCGTGCTGGTGACGGAAGCGGGCGGCGCGACCAACGCCTTTCTCGCCGACGACGGCCTCGTTCGCGGCAATGCCGTGATCGCCGCGAACGTGCGCGTTTTTGGCGAATTGAACGCCGACATCGAGGCGGCCGCTTTTTTATCGGTGTAGATGCACACGTGTGCATTTGTGGCGTGCGCAACGTCGCGATTCAAGCTGCGTGAAATGACGAGTAAGGCGGATGTCATGCCCACGTAACGCTCGGCAACTACATTACGCATCGTTGTACGACACAGAGTAGGCGGCCTTGAATTGCACACGTGTGCAATCGTAATTCGTTCAGGCGCGGGCCTCGCGGCACGCGCTTCAGCAAGGAGAAAACATGTCCGGCGCACACGGCTCGTTCACGCCGTTTATGCAGACGCCGACGTTCGCAACGTCGGCGCAACAACGCGGCTCCGCGCAGCCGCGCCGCGTGGGGCGGACGGTGTTGCTGGCGGCGCTCGTTGGCGTGCACGTGGGTGGCATCGCGCTGTTGAGCGGCGTGCATTCGACGCCGCCGACGCACGCAGCGGTGGCGCCGATCTACGCCACGCTCGTGCAGGCGCCCGCGCCTCAGCCAGCTACGCAACCTGCGCCCGCGCATCCGCTGCCGCCGCAAGTGCAAAAGCCCGTCACGCATCGCGCGGTGGTGCGCACGCGCACGACAGAGCGCGTGGCCGCGCAGCCCGAACCCACGCCGGCGCCCGCACAACCCGCACCGCCCGCGCAATCCGCACCGCCAACGCAGCAAGCCGCGCCCACGCAAACCGCGGCGCAGCCCGCCGCGCCCGCGCAAACCAGCGCGCCCGCCACGCCGAAAACCGTGACGCACGGCGTGCAATATCTGCGCGCGCCGGTCCCGGTTTATCCCGATGCTTCGCGACGCATGGGCGAGGAAGGCGTGGCGCAGGTGCGCGTGCTCGTCGATGAAAACGGTCAGCCGCGCGAAGTCGTATTGCGCGCTTCGTCCGGCTCGGCGGCGCTCGATCAGGCCGCGCTCGACGCAGTGCGCGGCGCGCGTTTCAAACCTTATGTCGAGGATGGCCGCGCCATTCCCGTCTACGTCATCGTGCCGCTGCGTTTTTCGCTCGGCGACTGAATTCAATCTTCTCGAGAGGCAATTTATGGCAACGGCTTCCCTTGGTATCGGCGCGCTCTGGGCGCAATCCGATCTCGTCATCAAGTGCGTCGCGGCAGGACTGCTCGCGATGTCGGTCGCATCGTGGTACGTGATCGTCACGCGCGCTTTCGCGCAATGGCGCGAGCGCGCGCTGGCAAACCGCGCGGCGCGCGTATTCTGGCAAGCGCGCACACTCGCGGAAGGCGCGCACGCCATCGGCGGCAATGTGCGTGACAACGCGTACGCCGATCTCGCCCGCACGGCGCTCGACGCGAGCGCGCAGCACGAACGCGCGGCGCAGGCGGGCCGCACGCCGCCCGCGCTGACCGACTGGCTCACGCGCGCGCTGCACGAATGCATCGCACGCCGCCAGGCGCGTGTGCAAAGCGGTCTGCCGCTGCTCGCGACCATCAGTTCGAGCGCGCCGTTCATCGGCCTGTTCGGCACGGTGTGGGGCATCTATCACGCGCTGATGACCATCGGCGCAGCGGGGCAGGCGAGCATCGGCGAAGTGGCCGGTCCGGTCGGCGAAACGCTGGTGATGACCGCCTTCGGTCTCGCGGTCGCGATTCCCGCTTCGCTCGCCTATAACACGCTGCTGCGCGGTAACAAGACGACGATCGGCGCGCTGTCCGGTTTCGGCTTCGACGTGCTCGACGCGATCGTGGCGGGCGAGCGTCTCGACGGCCAGCACGCGTCGCTGCACGCCGCTGCGCCGCGCCATGCAGCGCGTGCGGATGCTCGCGGCCTGCAGGCGGAGGCCGCGTAATGGCCGGCCGCTCGTTGCGCGACGATCTCGAAGACGGCTTCAACCCCGAGATCAACACGACCCCGCTCGTTGACGTCATGCTCGTGTTGCTGGTGGTGTTCATCATCACGATGCCCGCCTTGCAGCATGCCGTGAAGGTGGAATTGCCGCGTGTTTCTTCGGCGCAGATTCAGGCGAAGCCCGCAACTGTCGACGTGGCCATCGACGCGGGCGGCGTGATTCACTGGAACGACCGCAGCGTCGATGTCGCGACGCTCGAACAATTGGCCGCCGACGCGGCACAGCACGATCCGCAGACCGAACTGCATCTGCGCGCCGACCGCCGAACGCCTTACGAAGAAGTGATGCAGGTGATGGCCGCAGCGCAGCACGGCGGCCTGAGCCGGATCGGTTTCGTCAGCGACGAGAACGCGCACTGATCTGATAGTGAGCGAACGCGCGTAGTCGACGTAATCGACCTGATCGACCCAATCAACGAAGTCGATCAGCGTCAGTTAATCAGGATTCCGAAAGCAAGAACACGTACGGAAAGCGGATAGACCGCTTTCCGCGAACCCACGCATCTGTACCGATCACCCAAATATCATGAAGATCACGAGTTCGTTCCTGCCGCCCCGCGTCTCGCGTCTGCAGGCGCAATTGATGGCCGCGGGCCTGTGTCTGGCCGGCTTCGCGCCGTTCGCCTCGGCGCAAACCGCCGCGGCGGCCACGGGCGCATCGAGCACCGCAAGCGCAACGAGCACCACAACGAGCACGACAACGAGCGCATCGGAAACGACCATGCCCGAAGTGCAGGTCAGCGCTGCGCCGGACAAGCCCGAAAGCCTCAAGCAGCGCGCGAACGCGGGTGCGCTCGGCAGCCATGCGGAGATCGACACGCCGTTTTCGATCCAGTCGGTGAGCGGCGAGGAGATCGAGGATCGTCAGGCGAAGATTCTCTCCGAGGCCGTGAAATACGATGCGTCGGTGACGTCGATCAGTTCGAGCTACGGCACGCACCCGGCGACGCTCGCGGTGCGCGGCCTGCCGCTCGACGACCTCAACGGTTACAAGGTCGATGGCATGGCGAACGTGAATCGCGGCGTGGAAATGCCGCTCGAAATGTTCGACCGCATCGAAGTGCTCAAAGGGCTCGCGGGTTTCATGTATGGCTTCGGCAGTCCCGGCGGGATCGTCAATTACGTGACGAAACGCGCGACCGACACCTTCACGTTCAGCTACGACCAGGGCTATTCGACCGATAGCGTCTTCAAGGAGCACATCGACACGGGCGGGCGATTCGGCAAGGACAAGATGTTCGGTTTTCGCTTCAACGTCGTGCACGAAGAGGGCAATGCGGGCGAGGGCGACGCGACGATCAATCGCACGGCGGTGGGCTTGAGCCTCGACGCGCAGCTCACGAAGGATCTGTCCGTCACGTTCGATACGATCTATCAGCAGCGCCGCACGTCGGGCGGCGTCGATATCATCACCAGCACGAAATACGCGGTGCCGAAACCGCTCTCCGGCGGCACGCGTCTTTATAGCGACGGCTCGTATACCGACGTCGATTACAAACTCGCGACGCTCGGCGTGGCTTACAAGATCGCGCCGGAATGGCAGGCGAAAATCGCCTATCGTTATTCGGATTCGGTGCGCCGCTACGCGAAGGATCAATACTATATTTCGAGCAATGCGGGCGATTACTCCGACCGCATCAGCTCGGAATATCACAGCTATGAATTCGACGACGTGCAGGCGACCGTCGAAGGGAAATTCAACACGGGCCCGTTGCAGCACGAGATCGTGCTCGGCGCGTCGTCGATGGTGCTGCTGTCGAACAAGTCGGTGAAGACGCCGAAAACCGTGGTGGGCACCGGCAATATCTACGACCCGACGATTTTCTCGGCGGACGGCATTGCGTATAGCGGCGGCACCTTCGGCGACGACAAGATCACGCAGCAGGCGCTGTTCGCGAGCGACCGCATCACCTACGGTCCGTGGTCGCTGCTCGCGGGCGTGCGTTACGAGTCGTACGACGAAGTGGGCCACGATTCCGCGACGTCTGGCGCGACCAACTATCACAAGTCGCCGGTCACGCCGACGCTCGCGCTGATGTTCGCGCCGCGCAGCGACCTGACGTTTTACGCGAGCTATGTCGAGGCGCTGGAGTCGGGCGGCACGGCGGACAGTTCGACGGCGAACGCGTATCAGGTGATGGCGCCGATCAAGAGCCGTCAATATGAAATCGGCGCGAAAACCGATCATGGCCGCTGGCGCGCGACGGCCGCGCTGTTCCGCATCGAACGCGGCGCGGAGTACACGAATAGCGCGAACGTCTATGTCGAAGACGGCAAGATCGTCTATCAGGGCGCGGAGTTGAACGCTTCGGTGGACGTGCTGCGCAGCCTCACGATCGACGCGAGCCTGATGGCGCTCAGCGCGCATTATCGCGACGCCGCCGATGGCGTGAGCGGTAATCGCGCGGTCGGCGCGCCGAACTATCAGGCGGCGTTGCAGGCCGTGTGGCGCGTGCCGGCCGTGCATGGGCTCTACGTGCAGGCGGGCGGGCGTTATCTCGGCGGCATGGCGATCGACTCGGGCAACGTGCATTACATCAATCCGACCATGCTGTTCGATGCGGGTATCGGCTATCGTACGATCGTCGCCGGTAAGCTCGTTACGCTGCGCGCGAATATCACGAACCTGACGAATCATCATTACTGGACTTATTACCAGGAAAATTATTTGCAGGTGGGCGCGCCGCGCACGTTGAGCCTTAACGCGCGTGTGGATTTCTAAATGTGCGATTCAGAAACGCGCGTCGGATGGAATAAATCGATGAATCAATTCAAGGGAATGCGGCGCGCGTTCGTGTGCGCGTCGTGGATGATCGGCGGCGCGCTCGCGACGACGTGTGGTGTGTCGTTCGCCGAAGTGCAACCGCAACACGCACAGATCGCGCGCGCCGAAGAAAGCGCGCCCGCGGGCATGCAGCTCGATCGCGCGGTGATCGTGATGCGCCACGGCGTGCGAGCGGCCACGGATACGCGCAAGATGAACGCGTCGTCGGCGCAGGCCTGGCCCGCGTTCGAGGTGCCGGACGGCGAACTCACGCCGCACGGTTATCGCGCGATCGTCGTGTTGGGGCGCTGGGAGCGCGAATACTTCGTGCATCAAGGGCTGCTCGATCCCGGCACGTGTGCGAGCGCGCACGACGTGTTCGTCTGGTCGAGTCCTGCCTCGCGCACGCAGGCCACGGCGCGGGCGTGGCTCGATGGCGTGCTGCCGCGTTGCGGCGTGGAAGCGGGGCACGCGGCGGAGAATCAGGACACGCTTTTTCACGCCGACGAAGCCGATGCCGATAGCGCCGATCCTCACGAAGCGGAGCAGGCGCAAGCGGCCATGCTCGCCGCGATGGGTTCGCCGCAAGCCGCGAGCCGCCGCTATGCCGCCGACGTCGCGGCGATGGCGCGCGTGGTGGGCGCGCCGCGTGCCTGCGTCGAGGAAAAAGGCGCTTCGCACTGCGGGCTCTATGCCGCGCCGTGGGGCGTGAAAGTCGTGGGCAACGCGGCGAAATTGACCGGCCCGGTGGCCGTGGGCGCGGCGATGAGCGAGACCATCCGCATGCAATACGCCGATGGCTGGCCGCTCGAACGCATTGCATTCGGCCACGTGCGCAGCAGTGCGGATGTGATCGGGCTGATGGGCTTGCGCAGCGCGAAATATGCGTACACGAATCATGTGCCGTTGATCGCGCGTCGCGGCGGTGCGCCGTTGCTGGAGCGCGTCACGCGCGCGCTGAACGACGACGATCGCGGTGAAACGGGCGAAGGCGATGCGCGTCTGCAAGTGCTTGTGGGTCACGATACGAATATCGCGCAACTGCGGACCTTGCTGAATTTCGACTGGAAGCTCGGCGAGTATCGCGAGAACGACGCGGTGCCAGGCGGCACGCTGCTGTTCGAACGTTTCGTGCGCGAGCGCGAAGGCGCGGTGTTCGTGCGCGTGTCGTATCTCGCGCAGAGTCTCGATCAGATGCGCGCGATTACGGTGTTGAAGGGCCGGAATGGGCCGCTGAAAGCGGTGCTGCGCGATGCGGATGGGCGCACGCTGATTCCGCTCGATGCGTTCGATGCGCGAGTGAAAGCGGCGTTGAAGCCGTAGTGCGGTAAAGCGGTGACGAGGACGAGCGGCGTACGCGCGTCCACGCGGTCAAATGTTTGCAAATAGGGATGGCCGCCGCGCGGAGCCGTTGATGCGGTTATTTCGCGGCGGCGGTGGTGCGTGATGCACGCCGATGGTGCATTCGGGAGGAGGGCCGTTCGAGTCGCGCCGCGCAGACGGGCACGCACCGGGGCATCCGCGCGTGGCGCGCTTTTTGCCTTACTTTCTGGCGGAATGTTGGCGAAGCCAGAAGGAGGGAATCATGTTTCGTTCGTTTTTGACCACGCCCGAAGTGCTGCTGCTTCTGTCCGATGACGCTCAGGGGGCCGACGCGGGCAGCGCCGATCAGCCCCGTGAGCGCAACTTGATGAGCCGCCTGCTGCGCCTGACCGGCTGGCGATGAGCCGTGCCGTTCGCGACGCCCGCGCTCGCACGCGGACGTCGCTGTGCCCTAAGCCGTCAGCGCATCAGAACTGATAGCCCACGCGCACCTCGCCTTGCTGCGCCGAGGCGTGCGTCGTGTTGATCAGCGCGTCGTAGCTCAGCGACACGGACAGGTGCTTGCGCGGATGCAGCGTCACGCCCGCGCCCGCCGTGAAATAGCCGCGCGGCAGGCTCGTGCCGGGCGCGGTAAAGAGCGTGCCGTCGCTGGCCGCCACGCTCACCGCACGGTTCGCGTCGAGCAGTTCGTGCGCGTAGCCGATGCGCAGCTGCGCATTCACGGGCCGCAGCGCGTCGCCGAACGCGCGATCGACGGTCACGCCCACATACGGTTGCAGGCTGCGCACGTTGTCGCTGCCCACGGCCAGATCCTGGCCGCCCGCGCCGCTTTCGCTGAAGTCGTTCGCATGGAAGTACGCGTAGCGCAGGCCCACGCGCGGCGTCACCGTGAAGCTGCCGAGCGTCATCGGCAGGCTCGCCTGGCCGCCCACGTTGAATTCCTCGCCCATGTGATCGCCTTCGGCCGTGCCGATCGAGCCGAACGGACGCTTCTGCGAGAGGAAGTCGAGCCCGAAGCCGAGCGTCGCGCCCAGATTCACCGGACCATACGCGCGGCCGCCGTAGAGCGCGGCGCGCAGCGTGTCGGCGGTGCCGGAGTCGCCCGTATTCGATTCGTCGATGTCGGTGTGGTCGTAGCCGAGCGCGACGCCCGCCGTGTACGCGCCGAGCTGCTGTTCGAGGCCCGCGAGGAAGCCGTAGCGGTCGGCCTGGAAACCCGGCTCGCCGTTGGTGCCGCCCACCTTCGTCTGGATGCCCGTGGCGGTGATCCAGCCCGCCGGGTTGCCTGCGCCTGCCGTGGACCCATTCATCGACACATTGCCGAGCCGCGCAAGCAGCGCCGCGCTCTGCGCCTGCGCGCCGAGAATCGCCGACGTGCCGGTCGCCGTGTAGATGCTCGTGTTGGTCGGCGCGACGACGGTCGTGCCCGTGTTGGTCCCCGAGAGCACGAGTTCGACGTCGTTCGCGCCGTAGGTCACCGCCGAAGCGAGCGTGCCGATGTTCGACTGGCCCGTGCTCGTCACGCTGCTGAACGTGCCGCTCACGCCGCCCGTCGCCGAGACCAGCGTATAGGTGCGCGCCGTGTAGGTGCCCGGATCGTAGGTGATGGCCAGCACGCCGTTGAGCGTGGCCTTGCCGTTGACCGCGAGTTGCGAGGCGGCGGTCGGGCTCACTTCGATGGCGAGCGTCGCGCTCGACGCCTGCGTGTAGTTGCCGCCGATCGTGAGCGTGCCGATCGAGCCGCCCGGTTCGACCGTGCCGTCGTTCGTCACGTTGCCCGCGACCGTGCCGTGGCCGCGCAGCGTGCCTGAGGCATCGACGCTTGCATCGCCGCCAAGCACGGCCGTGGCGTTGTCGATATCGCCCACTTCGAGCAGGCCCGCACTGACTTCGGTCGTGCCCGTGAAGGCGCTGCTGTTGCCGTTGAGGATCAGCGAGCCGCTGCCTTGTTTGACGATCGCGCCGCTGCCGGTGAAGGTGCCCGCATACGTGCCGTTCGCGTTGGCGAGCGTAAGCGTGCGTGCGCCGAGGTTCACTGTTCCGGACCCCGAAATATTTTTCAGTGTGGCGCCCGACGTCGTCGACGAGATGTCGAGCGTGCCGTTCGCGGTCACGCCGCTCGATGCCGCGATGCTGCCCGCGCCGCTGAGCGCGAGCGTCGCGCCCGTGCCGATCACGGTGCCGCCGCTGTAGGTGTTCGCGGCCGTGAGCGTTTCGGTGCCGCCGTTCACGCTCACGCCGCCCGTGCCGCCGATGGTGCCGCTGTACGTGTCGGCGGCGTTCGAGAGCGTGAGCGTCTTCGCGCCGAGCGCGACCGTGCCGTTGCCGGAGAGCGTCGTGATCGACGCGCCCGACGTCGTGCCCGAGATATCGAGCGTGCCCGCGTTGGCCACGCCGCTCGATGCCGCGATGCTGCCGCTGCCCGTGAGCGCGAGCGTGGAGCCGTTCGTGATCGACGTCGCGCCCGTGTAGGTGCTCGCGCCCGAGAGCGTTTCGCTGCCCGTCACCGTGACCGCGCCGCTGCCCGCGACTGTGCCGCCGAAGCTGCCGCCCGAGAGCGTCACGCCGCCGCTGCCGACCGACACCGTGCCGGTCCCCGAGAGATTGCCGAGCGTGCCTTCGACCTCCAGCGTGCCGTTGTTGACCACGTTGGCGAGGATGATGTCGCCGGAATCGGAAAGGATCAGCGTCGCGCCCGTCTGGATCAGCGTCGTGCCCGTGTAGGTGCTCACGCCCGTGAGCGTTTGCGTGCCGCTCGCGATCGTGAGGCCGCCCGTGCCCGAGATCGAGCCGCTGAACACGCCGCTCGCGTTGGTCAGCGTGAGCGTCTGGCCGCCGAGGTTGACCGTGCCGCTGCCCGAGAGGCTCGCGATCGACGAACCCGAGGTCGTGCCGGAAATGTCGAGCGTGCCGTTCGCGGTGACCGCCGATTGCGCGAGGCTGCCCGAGCCGGTGAGCGCGAGCGTCGCGCCGCTCGCGATGGTGGTCGCGCCCGTGTAGGTGTTCGTGCCCGAGAGCGAGACCGTGCCGGCGCCGACCGTGACCGCCGAGAAATTCGAAATCGCGCCGCGGTAGCTGAAGGCGTTGCCCGAGCCCGGCGACATCGTCAGCGTGCTCGTGCCGGTGCCGCCGTCCATGTCGCCCGTGACCGAGGCCACGCCGCCGAGGATCTGCACGGTGCTGTCGCCGCTGCCGAGGTCGATGGCCTTGCCCGAGTCGTCGGCGCGGATCGTGCCGCAGTTGATGATCGTCGCGTCGTTGCCGCCGGTCGAGACCACCGCTTCCGTGCCGCCCGATTCGAGCGTGCCCGTCGCCTCGTTCGTGATCGTGACCGTGTACGCGTTGGCCGCGCCCGTGACCGCAATCGCGCCCGCGCTCTGGCCGTAGATCAGACCGCTGTTGTCGATCGTCGTGTCGGTGTAGATGCCTTGCGTGGGGATCGCGTCGCCCGTGGTCGGGTCCTTGTCGAGACCGGCGAGCGTGATGCCGCGCCCGAGGCCCGTGTTGGCCGAGCCGTCGATATCGTTGGTCGCCGAGTTGTAGCCCGCGATCGTCCCCGAGTTGACGATCGTGCCGCCGCCCACGGTCACGCCTTCGCTGGTGTCGCCGTTCGCGTGCAGCGACTGGATCGTACCGGTGTTCGTGATGTTGACGATGCCGTCGACGTCCACGCCGTCGCCGTCGGCGGTGCGGCCGTTGCCCGTGATCGTGCCGTCGTTCTTGACGGTGACGACTTCGTTCGCGTTGAAGCCGTCGATGTTGATGCCCGAGCCGTCGTCGCCCTGGATCACGCCGCCTTTCGCGTTGGTGACCGAGAGCGTGTACGCGCCGGACGTCGTCACGTCGGTGTTGCCGCCCGTGATGCCGTGACGCGCGCCTTCGATCAGGCCCGTCGCTTCATTGGTGACGACGACGCCCGTGTTGGTTTGCGCGTCGATGCCGTCGCTGCCGTCGTCGATGGTGGCCGCCGCGTTGTACGAATAGATCGTGCCCGCGTTGTCGATGGTGCCGTTCACGCCGGGGCGCACGGCGTCGGCCTCGTAGGCCTGGATCAGCGCATTGGGTGCGTTGTAGACCGAGTTCGTGCCGGTCGTGATCGCGTTGAAGTCGATCGCCTGCGCGCCGCCTTCGCTCGCGTTGTACGAAATGATCTTGCCGTAGTTGCTGAGCTTGACGCTGTTGTCGCTGTACTGCATCTGGATCGCGTCGTCGTCGGCAGCCGTGATCGTGCCGTTGTTGACGATCGTGAGCGTGAGCGGATCCGACTTGTCGCGGATCGCGCGGCCGTCCGTGCCGTTGGCGGCCGTGCCGGTTTCCTCGATCGTGCCGTTGTTCGTGATCGTGCCCGTGCCCTTCACGGCGATGGCGTTGCTGCCGTCGCTCACGTTGAGCGTGACGCCCGCGTTGACGGTGACCGTGCCGTTGGCGGCGAGATTCTGCGAGCTGGTCGTATCGGTGGAGATGACGACGGTCGTGCTGGCGGCGTGGGCGTGGCCTTGCGCGAGCAGGGCCGTGGCGAGCGCAACGATCTGCGCGATGCGCTGTTTGCGCAAGCCGATGGGCGCGCGCGGCGTAGTGAGGTCGAACGCGCGGCGGCCGACGCGGGCCGAGGACGGGCCGCCCGCGCTGGCGCGTGTGCCGCCGCGTGTGCTGTCGTTCTCGGAGATCGCTTGCATGACGCCCAGCGCGCGGTTGAACACGACACGGTAGAGGTGATTCATCGCAGCCTTTTTTCTCGTTCTGCCGACGCCGCGCGTAACGCGTCGCCGTGGTGGACAGGCCGGTCCGGGCGTTGCGGCCAGGTCACGAGTCAGGCAGTGGAAAAACACAGGCGGGCACTCGGCGCAGGCGGCGCCGTCATGGCGCGCGTCGTCGGGGCCGATCCTCTTTTGCGTCTCTGCTGGTCGATGGCGTGGCCGTGCAAGCTTCCTTGCAGCCGGAGGCACGGGTTCTCGATTCGAAGATATTTCTTGTAAGCACGCGCGGCGTGGTCGGCGGTAAGGCGTGAAAGCCAGGCGCAGCGCGTTGGGGCGCTATTCAGCCACGCGGATGTGACCGATCCATGACGTAATGTGAAAGGTTGTGATTACAACGTATTACGCGCGAGAAAGTTTCGGGTGCGAGCGGGAAGGTGCGATGAGGGTGCGGGAAGGATTCGTGACAGCCGCCGCGTGAGTGCGTTGCACACTCGCGGGAGAGAGGCGGCTGCGTTTTTCGGCGGAGGCAAGCGTTTGCGCGCGCCGGATCTGAAGCGTAGAAGCGGATCGGCCCCGTGGCGAAGCCGATCGATGAGAAAGCAACGAAGCGCGTTACTGCGCCGCGATCACCGCGATTTCGACGAGCAGATGCGGCGCGGCGAGCTTCGCCTCGACGGTCGCGCGCGTGGGCGCCTGGCCCGGCGTCACCCACGCGTCCCAGACTTCGTTCATGCCTGCGAAATCGCGGCCGATATCGGCGAGCCAGACTTGCGCGGACACGAGCCGCGACTTGTCGATGCCCGCCTGGGCGAGAAAGCCGTCGATCTTCGCGAGCACGCTCGCGGTCTGAATCTTGACGTCGACGGTGGGATCGGCGGACGTCTGGCCGCCGACGAACACGAGACCCGCCGCCTTCACGACGCGGCTCATGCGCTGACTGGTTTCGATGCGGACGATTTCGGTATCGGACATGGGTGCAATGACTCCTGTGCGCTGCGTGAGCGCGGTTGAATGTTGGGAAAGCGCCGGCTAGTGCGTTGCGGCGTGGACAGCAGTCGCGGATGTGGCCTCGCGCGCCGCCGGGTCGACGCGCCCGAACCGGTCGATGGCGAACGCGTCGAGCGACACCGATGGCGCGCCGTCGAGCATCAACTCGCTCACGGCCTCGCCGCAGGCCGGGCCGAGCTGAAATCCGCTGCCACAATAGCCGAACGAGTAGTAAAGGCCGCTGGCGGTGCGGCTCGCGGAAATTACGGGTAGCGCGTCTTCCGTGAAGGCTTCGACGCCTGCCCATGCGCGGTTGATGCCCAGATCGCGCAGATGCGGAAACAGATCGACGACCGTGCGCGCGCTTTTCACGAGGCGCATGAAATCGACTTCGCCGTGACGACCCGGCAAATCGGCGTGACCGATCAGCTTGCCGCCGATCACGACCGTGCCGTTGTCGAACTGTTTGAACGAAAGCGGCCGCCCGGTCGCGCCGAGCGTCGCGCGGCAGAACGGCGCGACGCGCTGCGTGACCATCAGCATCAGCCCTTCGGGATGCACGGGCACGGGCTCGCCCGCCTGGCGAGCAAGTTCGCCCGACCACGCGCCCGCCGCCACGAGCAGCTTGCGCGCCGCGAAGGTGCCGCGCGGCGTGTGCGCGAGCCAGCGTTCGCCGCGCGGCTCGATGCGCGTGACCGGCGTGCCTTCGATGAAACGCGCGCCCAGCCGTTGCGCCGCGAGCCGGAACGCCGTGGTGGTGCGATAGGGCAGCGCGTAGCCGTCGCGCTCGACCCAGATGCCGCCCGTCACGTGACGCGCGAGCGCGGGTTCGAGTTCGAGCACGCGTTCGCGGTCGATCAGCGTTTCGTGCGTGAAGCCGTGCGCGTTCAGCAGCGCGACGCGCTCGCGGCATTCGTCGAGTTCCGCGTCCGTTTCGGCGATCTTCAGTTGGCCCGACGGCACGAAGCCGCCGTCGTCGCCGATCAGGTCGGGCAGCGTGTGCCAGAGTTCGCGCGAACGCAGCGCGAGCGGAATTTCGGGCAGCGGCCGGCCGAGCGTGCGCACGCCGCCCGCGTTCACGCCCGAAGAATGGCGCGCGACGTAATCGGCTTCGAGCACGATCACGCTCGCGCCGCGCCGCGCGAGATGGAACGCGCTGCTGGTGCCGTGCAGGCCGCCGCCGATCACGAGCACATCGGCTTCCTGCTGCGCGCTGGCGGGTTGTTCATTCACCGGCGAGTTCTCCCAGCGTGATCGGTTTGATCGGCGGACGAATGCGGTAGTAGCCGACTTCGTCCGGCTGGACCTGGCGGGCGTCGGCGATCACTTCGGTCACGGTCAGTCCGCACAGACGCCCCTGGCACGGTCCCATGCCGCAGCGTCCAAACGATTTCGCCTGATTCGGGCCGACGCAGCCGAGCGCGACGAAGCCGCGCAACTCGCCCGCGGTGACTTCCTCGCAGCGGCAGACGATGGTGCTGTCGGCGGGAATGCGGTTGGCGTCGCGCGGACGATAGAGGCTGTCGAGAAACGGCCGGATGCGCATCACGCGCGCGAGCGCCGCGCGATGCGTTTGTGCTTCGCGCTCGCGCGTGGCCGTGTCGAGCCTGCCCAGTTGCGAAGCCACCGCGAGCGCGGCGAGCGTGCCCTGTTGCGCCGCGGCCTGCGCGCCGCCGATGCCCGCGCCGTCGCCGGCCACGAAGATGCCGGGCACGTCGAGTTCGCCCCAGGCGTCGGTTTGCGGCGTGAAGCAGAGTTGCGCGGCGTCCCAGCGATGCGCCGCGCGCAGCGCCTGGGTGAACTGCGTGTTCGGCACGACGCCTTGATGCAGCAGGATCACCTCGGCTTCGATGCGTTGCGCGCGGCCTTGCGAGGTGAAGGTGAGCGCGGCGGCGCGCTGCGTGCCGTCCGCGCCCTGCGTGCCTTCGATCGCGAGATCGTCGGCGCCTTCGTAGATCGGCACGCGCGCGTCGCGCAGCGTGCGCAGCAATTGCAGGCCTTTGCTCAGGAACGGCCACGCGCGCAGCGCCGACACGAGATGCGACTTCGCGCG
This sequence comes from Paraburkholderia tropica, assembly GCF_914484835.1. Taxonomy (GTDB): domain Bacteria; phylum Pseudomonadota; class Gammaproteobacteria; order Burkholderiales; family Burkholderiaceae; genus Paraburkholderia; species Paraburkholderia tropica_A. The sequence goes on along the minus strand of NZ_CAJZAR010000101.1, from coordinate 191,752 downwards.
CCAGCGGTCTTCGTGACGCGTGGTGTCGACGAGCGCGCGGATCGGCACGCCCGCGCGCACATACTGCCAGCCGAGCAGATAGAGCAGCGGGCCGCAGCCCGCGAGCACGGGCGGCGCGGCGGGCACTTCGCCCGCGCTTTTCAGGAGGATTTGCGCCGCGCCCGCCGTGAGCACGCCGGGCAGCGTCCAGCCTGGAATCGGAAAGGGCCGTTCGAGCGCGCCGCTCGCGAGGATCACGCGCTGCGCCGCGAAGCTGCCGACCTTGCCGTCCTTGAGGTAGTGGACCGAGCGCTCGCGCGTGACCTGCCAGACCGTCGCGCCGGGCAGATGGCGCGCGCCCGAGCGGACGAAGTCTTCGGCGAGCGCCGCGCCCGCCGCGTAGTCCGGGCCGAGGATCTCCTTGCGGCGGGCGTCGGCGCGTTCGATGGCGCGGTAGATCTGGCCGCCCACGGCGTTCTGTTCGTCGATCATCACGACCGAGAGGCCCGCGCGCGCCGCGCGCGTGGCGGCGCTCATGCCTGCCGGTCCGGCGCCGACCACGACGAGGTCGACGGGTTCGATGTGATCGTTCGATGCGGCGTGGTCAACGGCCATGAGCGTTCTCCAGTGCGGGGGCGTCCTGCATGATTTCCGGCGGCAGATCGCGCGCGCCTTCCTGCGAACGGATGCGCATGCCGTCGCGCACCTCGACCATGCAGCTCTGGCGCGCGGGCACGCCGTCGATTTCCACGAGGCATTCGAAGCACGCGCCCATCATGCAGTAGGGCGCGCGCGGCGCGCCGGAGACCGGCGTCGAACGAAAGCGCGACACGCCCGCGGCCAGCAGCGCGGCGGCCACGGAGCGGCCGCCCGGCACGCGCAGCGGCGCGTCGTTGAACCAGATGTCGACGGGCGCTTCGGTGCCCGCGAGCGGTTTGAAGAGGGACGAGGTCGGTTGGACGGTCATGGCGGATCCGGTGAGCGATTTCAGAGAGCGTTGGCAAGCGTCAGAGCGCGGCGGCGGGCTGCGCGGCCCGAGCGGCCGCATCGAAGGCCGCGGCCCACTCGGGCGGCGCATCGGGAAAGCGCTGCGCCGAGAGCGCGGGCACTTCCTCGGGCATCGGCGCGCCCGTGATCCACGGCGCGATGCGCAGCGCGTGCGCGGCGGCGAGCGTCACGCCGCTGTGGCAGGTCACGACGAACGCGCCAGGATGCACGGGCGATTCGTCGTAGATCGGAAAGCCATCGGGGCTATAAACGCGCAGCGCCGCCCACATGCGCACGAGCCGCACGTGTTGCAGCATCGGGAACGCGCGCACGCCGCGCCGCGCGATGTCGGCGAGCACGGGCGTGGTCGTGAGATCGTCGAAGCCCGCTTCCTCCATCGAGTCGCCGAATTGCACGGTGCCTTCGTCGGTCTGGCGCACGTTGATGGTCGGATAGCGCAGAAACGGCGCGACGCGCTCGCTCACCAGCACCTGGCCGCGATTGGGCGCGACCGGCGCGTACAAGCCCGCTTGCGGCGCGAGCACGCGGTTGCCGAGGCCCGCCGCGAGCACGATGCGGCCCGCGTGAAACGTGCCCGCCGCGCTCTCGACCGCGAAGCCGCCGCGCTCCGGCACGATGCGCTGCGCGCGCGCGCCGGACACGAGCCGCACGCCGCGCCGCTGCATCGACGTATGCAGCGCGCGCAGCAGCTTGAGCGGATTGACGTGGCCGTCCATCGGCGAATAGCTCGCGCCCACGACAGCGGGACCGATGCCGGGCAGCCGCTCGCGCAGTTCGCGATGATCGAGCAATTCGAACGGATAGTCGCCGATCTCAGCTTGCAGCGCGGCGAGCCGCGTCTGGCGTTCGATTAGTTCGGAATCCGAAAAGCAGATGTGAAAACCACCGGGCTGACGCAGCGCGACATCGACGCCGCTTTCTTCGAGCAGGCTGGCGGCGAGTTGCGGCCAGCGCACCGCCGAACTGCGCGACCAGCGCGCGTAGGGCGTGCGGCCGTAACCCTTGCCCTGAATCCAGACGAGGCCGAAATTGCCGCGCGAGGCGCGAAAACCGCCGTCGTCCTCGTCGAGCACGGTCACGCGTGCGCCCTCGCGCGCGAGTCCCCAGGCGACGGCGGAGCCCACGAGGCCGCCGCCGATCACGAGCACGTCGGGGCTGGGGGTGTGAGTCATCGGGCTTCTCCGATCAGGATGCGGTCCAGCCCGACCATGCGGTCGAGCACCAGCATCAGCGCGACCGTGCCGACGATCAGCACCGCCGACACCGAGGTGACGAGCGGATCGATCGTCTGCGCGATCTGGTTGTACATGGCGACAGGCAGCGTGGTCGTGCCGGGCGTCGCGACGAAAATGGTCATGGTCAGCTCGTCGAAACTTTGGATGAACGAGAGCACCCAGCCGCCCGCCACGCCGGTGCGGATCATCGGCAGCACCACGCGCCGGAACGCGGTGAGGCGGCTCGCGCCGCACGAGAGCGCCGCGCGTTCGGCGTCGCGATCGAGACCGATGGCGGAGGAGAGCGCGAGGCGCAGCGCGTAGGGCAGCACGATCACTACGTGCGCCGCGACCAGCGCCCAGAACGAGCCGCTCAGATGCAGCAGCGAGAGAAAGCGCAGGAACGCGATGCCGAGCACGACGGCGGGGATCATCATCGGCGAGAGAAAGAAGCTCGTGAGCGCGCCGCGTCCCGGAAAGCGGTAGCGCGCGATGGCGAGCGCGGCGGGCACCGCGAGCACGACGCCGATGGTGGCCGCCGCGAACGCGAGGCGCGTCGAGAGCCAGAATGCCGAGACGATGTCGGCGTTGTCGAGAATCGCGCGAAACCAGCGCAGCGACGCGCCGTCGAACGGCATCGAGATATAGCCCTTGTCCGTGAACGCGACCAGCATCACGACCGCGAGCGGCGCGACGATGAAGGTGAGAAACAGCGCGTTGAAGGCAAGGCCGAGAAAACCGTTGCGTTGCATGGCGTCTCCTTCAATCGAAAATGTGCTTGAAGCGGCGTTCGGCGAGACGGCTGCAACCCATCACGATCGCCACGTTGGCGATCAGCAGCAGCACCGCGATGCTCGCGCCCAGCGGCCAGTTCAGCGTGCCGAGGAATTCGTCGTAGGCGGCGGTGGCGACCACCTTGAGACGGCGGCCGCCGATCAGCGCGGGCGTGGCGAACGCCGAGGCCGAGAGCGCGAACACGATGATCGAACCCGAGAGCACGCCCGGCAGGATCTGCGGCAGCACCACGCGGCGGAACACACGCCAGCGCGAAGCGCCGAGCGAGAGGCCCGCCCATTCGACTTGCGGATCGAGCTTTTGCAGCGTGGCCCAGACCGACATCACCATGAACGGCACCAGCACGTGCGTGAGCGCGATGATCGTGCCGGTCATCGTGAAGACGAGGCGCACGGGTTCGTCGGTGATGTGCAGCGCTTGCAGCGCGTTGTTGAGCACGCCGTTGTTGCCGAGCAGAATCTGCCAGCCCAGCGTGCGCACGACCACGGAGATCAGCAGCGGGCCGAGCACGATCAGCAGGCAGATCGATTGCCACGGTTTGCGCATGCGCGCGAGCACGATGGTTTCCGGCACGCCGAGCACGATGGAAAGCAGCGTGACCGCGAAAGCGAGCCCGGCCGTGCGCAGGAAGATCACGCCATAGTAAGGATCGCTGACGACTTCGAGATAGTTGGAAATCGTCCAGCCGCGCTGCACGCCCGCGAGATCGTTGAAGGTGTGAAACGACAGCACCAGCGTGAGCAGCAGCGGTGCGAGCAGCAGCGTGAGGAACAGCACGAGCGCGGGCGCGGAGAGCAGCCAGGGCGCGGCGCCGCCGCGCGGATCGTCAAGCGTGGCCATGAGCGCCCTCCCGCGTGAGCACGCGCAGATCGTCGTCGGTCCAGGCAAGGCCGACTTCGTGGCCTTCTTCCGGCGGTGGCGCGCCGATATTCGACTGCGCCACGTGCAGCCTGCCCAGTTCCGTATCGACCACGAGCAGCCACTGGTTGCCGACGAACACGCGCGTGGCGATGCGGCCGTGCACGCGCGCGTCACCATTCGCCAGGCGCATCTTCTCCGGGCGGATATAAACATGCACCGAACCGGCGACCTCGCGGCCTTCGTGCGGCACGTGCAGCGTCGTGGTCGCCACGGCCACTTCGGCGCAACGCGGATTGCGGCGCAGCACCTCGCCCGCGAGCGAGTTGGTGCGGCCGAGGAAGGTGGACGCGAACGGCGTCGCGGGACGCTCGTAGGCGTCGAACGGCGTGCTCAGTTGCGCGATGGTGCCGCGATGCATGACGGCGATGCGGTCGCTCATCGTCATCGCTTCGACCTGATCGTGCGTGACGAGGATCGTCGTGATGCCGAGCCGCTTCTGGATCGCGCGCAGTTCGATGTGCATCTCTTCGCGCAGCTTGGCGTCGAGATTCGACATCGGTTCGTCGAGCAGCAGCAGTTCGGGCTGCATGGCGATGGCGCGCGCGATGGCCACGCGCTGACGCTGGCCGCCGGAGAGTTCCTTCGGATAGCGCGCGTCAAGGCCCGAGAGACGCACGAGCGCGAGCGCTTCGCTGATGCGTTCGGCACGCTGCGCACGCGGCATCTTGCGCATTTCGAGGCCGAAGCCCACGTTGGCCGCCACCGTCATATGAGGAAACAGCGCGTAGCTCTGGAACACCACGCCGATGCCGCGTTTTTCGGGCCGCAGTTGCGTGATGTCGCGGCCGTCGAGCGTCACGCGTCCGGTGCTCGGCGCGACGAAGCCCGCGATCATCTGCAACGTGGTGGTCTTGCCGCAGCCCGAGGGACCGAGCAGCGAAAGAAACTCGCCGCGTTCCACCGAGAGGTCGAGTTGCTCGATCGCCGTGAAGTCGCCGTAGCGCTTCGAGATGCCTTGCAGGGTGAGAAAGCTCATGCGCGCAGTCCTTGAAAAGCCGTGGCCAGACGAATCGTTGCGGGCTCAGCGCTCGACCGAGCGGTTCCAGCGTTCGGTCCACTCGGTGCGATGCTGGTTGATGGTGGTCCAGTCCATCGCCGTGAGCTTTCCGATCTGGTCGGGGCCGTAGGGCACGCGCGCGGCGACGTCCGGCGTGAGCTTGACGGTCTTGTTGACGGGGCCGAGCCCGATGGCCTGCGCCTGCATCGCCTGCACCTCGGGGCTCAGCAGATACTGGATGAACTGCTGCGAGAGTTGCGGCTGGGCATTTTCGGCGAGCGCGCACGCGGCCACCTGGAGCGCCACGCCGCCTTCCTTCGGGTAGATGAACTTGAGCGGGAAGCCGGTGTTTTGCAGCGCCACGGCGCGGCCGCTGCCATAGGGCGCGGCGATCACGTCGCCGCCCTGCATGAGTCCGTCCATCTCGCCGGGCGTGGGCGCCCACGACAGCACGTTCGGCGCGACCTGCTTCGTCATCGCCGTGAAGCCGGGGTCGATGTTCTTCTCGCCGCCGCCGTTCAGGCGCGCGAGCATCACGAGCGTGTGCAGGCCGTAGGTGTTGGTGATCGGCGGCACACCGAGCTTGCCCTTCAGGCGCGGGTCTTCGAGCGACTTCCACGAATCGGGCGCGGGCAGGCCGAGTTTCTTGAACGCGTCCGCGTTATAGCCGATGCCGGTCGCCACCATGCCGACGCCCACGGCGTTCGGGCCGAGCCGCGCGAGCGGGTAGAGGTCCTTCATGACGGGCGCGTCGTCGACCTTGGCGCACAGGCCGAGCTGCATCGCCTGGTACATGGGGCCGTCGTCCATCACGGCGACGTTGATCTGCTGATGGCCTTTCTGCGCCTGCAATTTGGCGAGCGTGTCGCTGGAATTGCCCGCGACGTAGACGATTTTTACGTCGTGCGCCTTCTCGAACGGCGGAATCACCTTCTGACGATAAAGCTGCTCGTTCGAGCCGCCCACGTTCGCGACGTAGAGCGTGGTTTCGGCGTGGGCGAGCTGGGCGGAACCGAGTGCGGCGCCGAAGGTGGCGCTGAAGGCAAGAAGCGCGGCGGCGCGGGGCAGGGTGAAACGAAGCGAGCGGCGGCGCAAGGCGTGATCCATGACGACGAACTCCATTCGATTGTGGGGGCCGGCGGCGTAGGACTGGTGCGCCGATGGATTGCAGTCTCGCCCGCGTTATTCATATCGTCCAATACGAATAAAATAGCCATCTATGCACAGATGATATGGATCAGGGTTAAGCCCAGGAGGGTTGGCAATGAATCTGAAACACGTCGAGGCGTTCCGCGCGGTGATGGTCTCGGGCTCGATGACGGCCGCCGCGAAGGCGCTGTTCACCTCGCAGCCCAACGTGAGCCGCCTCATCTCGCAGCTCGAACGCGATACCGGTCTCAAGCTGTTTCAGCGCGTGGGCGTGCGGCTCATTCCGACGAGCGAGGGCGAGGCGTTCTTTCGCGAAGTCGAGCGCGCGTATGTGGGTCTGCAAGGGCTCGCGAACGCGGCGGCGCAGATCCGCAATCTGGGCAGCGGGCGTCTGCGTATCGCGGCGATGCCGTCGGCGGGTCTCACGCTCGTGCCGCACGCGCTCAAGCGCTTTCAGGACCGCTATCCGGGCGTGACGGTTTCGCTGCACGTGAATACGTCGGGCACGGTCAATCACTGGACCGCTTCGCAGTTTTGCGATCTGGGCGTGGCGGTCTATGTGAGCGAGGCGTCGAATTGCGAGGTCGAATTGCTCTCGAAGGTGGCGGCTGTGTGCGTGATGCCCGCGCATCACCGGCTCGCGAAGAAGAAGTCGATCCGCCCCGAGGATCTCGAAGGCGAATCGTTCATTTCGCTATGTCACGGCGACGGCACGCGCGCGCAGATGGACGAAGTGTTCCTGCGCGCGGGCGTCGAGCGCGTGCTCGCGATCGAGGCGCAGTACACGGCGATTTGTTGCGAGATGGTCCGCAGCGGCATGGGCGTGACGCTCGCGCATCCGATCGTCGCGCGCGATTTCGCCGGACCGGATATCGCGATCCGGCCGTTCGCGCCCGCCATCATGTTCCCGATGTATCTACTGTTTCCGCCGAACCGGCCGCGTGAGCGGCTCGCGTCGGCGTTCGTGGAAGTGCTGGCGGAGACGCACGATGCGCTCGTCAGCAAACCCTCGGAGAAAGCGCGGACGCGCGGCTAGCGTTCCTGCGCTTCGCGTTGCGCCATGCGTGCCCGCTGCGCGGGCAGATCGATGCGGCTCCACGGATTCGCGGCCCAATGGCGTTGCTCGAAGGCGTCGATGGCATCGGCGTCGCGCAAGGTCATGCCGATCATGTCGAGTCCTTCCACAAGCATCTGTTTCTGGCGCGCGGGCAGGTCGAATGCGTAGCGCTGGCCCGATGGCGAATGCACCACTTGCCCGTCGACGTCGATCGTCAATGGCTTGTTCTCGCCGTGCTCGATCTCGCGCACGAGCGCTTCGATCTGATCGGGCGGCAGCACCACGAGCAGCAGACGATTGTTGGCCGCGTTGAAGTAGAAAATCTCGCCATAGCTCGGCGCGATCACGGCTTCGAAACCGGCTTGCTGCAAGCCCCAGACGGCATGTTCGCGGCTCGATCCGCAGCCGAAGTTCGCGCCGCCGATCAGGATTTTCGCGTCGCGATACGCGTCCTGGTTCAGCACGAATCGATCGCGCGCGCGGCCCTCGGAATCGAAACGCAAGTCGTACAGCAGACCACGCGCGAGCCCCGTTTTGTCGATGCCGAGCAGAAACTGCTTGGGCATGATCTGGTCGGTGTCGAGATTGTTGATCGGCAGCGGCGCGGCCACGCCGGTGATGTCGTGCGCCTTAGCCATGCGCGAACTCCTTGCGAATGTCGACGATGCGTCCCGCGAGCGCGGCGGCGGCGGCCATCGCGGGACTCATCAGATGGGTTTGACTGCCACGTCCCTGGCGGCCTTCGAAGTTGCGGTTGGTCGTCGAGGCGCAGCGTTCGCCGGGCGCGAGCACGTCGTCGTTCATCGCGAGGCACATCGAGCAGCCGGGCTGACGCCATTCGAAGCCCGCGTCGATCAGCACCTGCGCGAGGCCTTCGCGCTCGGCCTGATCGCGCACCATCCCGGAGCCCGGCACGACCATCGCGCGCACCGTGGGCGCCACCTTGCGGCCGCGCACGACGCTCGCGACCTCGCGCAAGTCCTCGATACGCGCGTTCGTGCACGAGCCGATGAACACGCGATCGATCGGCGTGCCTTCGATCGGCGCGCCCGCGGGCAACGCGATGTAGTCGAGCGCTTTTTTCAGCGTGGAGGCGTCGAGGCCCGTGTCGGCTTCGCTTTCGCCCAGTCGCGGCAGGCGGCCATCGACGGGAATCGCCTGGTCGGGACTCGTGCCCCAGGTGACGAACGGCGCGACCGTGCTCGCGTCGAAGCGATGCTCGATATCGAATCCGGCCTGCGGGTCCGAGCGTAGTTGCGCCCACGCCTCGCACGCGGCGTCGAGCGTGGCCGCATCGAGCGCATCGTGCTCGCGAATCGCGCGGCGCACGTAGTCGAGCGTCGTGTTGTCCGGCGCGATCAGCGCGGCGCGCGCGCCGGCTTCGACCGTCATGTTGCACAGGGTCATGCGCGCTTCGGCGCTCAGCGCGGCGATGGCCTCGCCCGCATATTCGACCGCGTAGCCGCGCGCGCCTTGCGCGCCGATCGTCGCGATGATGCCGAGCACGAGATCCTTCGCCGTCGTGCCCAGAGGCAGCACGCCGTCCACGGTGATACGCATGTCTTTCGCCACGCGATAGACGAGCGTTTGCGTGGCCAGCACGTGCTCGACTTCCGAGGTGCCGATGCCGAAACCCAGCGCGCCGAGCGCGCCATAAGTCGTCGTGTGGCTGTCGCCGCAGAGCACGACCATGCCGGGACGGATCAGGCCGATCTCGGGCGCGACCACGTGTTCGATGCCCTGCATCGGATCGTCGACATCGAACAGATGAATGCCTTGTTCCGCGCAGTTGCGCGTGAAATTGGCCGCCTGCTTCGCTGCATCGACGATCTCGATCGTGCGCGCGGCGACGGCCACCGGCCGCGTGGGAATGACGTGATCGACCACGCCCATTTGCTGACGCGGACGGCGCACGCGCAACTGCTTCTCGCGCAGTCCCGTGAACGCTTGCGGGCTGGTGTATTCGTTCATGATGTGCAGATCGGCGTAGAGCAGCACGTGATCGGCATCGAGCGTCGAAACGGTGTGCGTCCCGACGAGTTTTTGGTAGAGCGTTTGGGCGGACATGGTCAGGCGGCGACGTGAGTCGCGGTCGTATCGGTGAGAAACGGCAGCACGCGTTCGAGCAGCCGATCGGGCGCTTCCTCGGGAATGTAGTGGCCGCAAGGCAGCGCGCCGCCTTCGACGGTCGGGCTCCACTTGCGCCATTCCGCGAGCGGATCGAAGCATTGGCCGACCACGCCTTGCGCGCCCCAGAGCGCGAGAAACGGACACGCGATGCGCTTGCCCGCCGCGAGATCGGCGCGGTCGTGTTCGAGGTCGATCGTGATCGACGCGCGATAGTCCTCGCAGATGCCGTGCGCGGTGGCCGGGTCGGAGAGGCAGCGCAGATATTCGGCGTAGGCCTCGGGCGTGAACGGCGCGAGGCCCGCGCTGCGCGCGCCGATGGTCTGCTTCAGGTACAGGTCGGGATCGGCGCGGATCAGCGTTTCGGGGAACGGCGCGGGGCGCACGAGAAAGAACCAGTGCCAATAGGCGCGCGCGAATGCGAACGAGGTCTGCTCGTACATCGCGAGCGTCGGCGCGACGTCGAGCGTGACGAGCCGCGTGACCGCGTGCGGATGATCGAGCGCCATGCGCGCGGCGACGCGTCCGCCGCGATCGTGTCCGATTACCGCGAACGAGTCGAAACCGAGCCGCTGCATCAACGCAACCTGATCGAGCGCCATGGCGCGCTTGGCGTAGTTCGCGTGATCGGCGTCGCCTATGGGTTTGGCGCTGTCGCCGTAGCCGCGCAGATCGGCGCAGACGACCGTGAAGCGTTCCGCGAGCGCGGGCGCCACCTTGTGCCAGATCGCATGCGTTTGCGGATGACCGTGCAGCAAGAGCAGCGCGGGGCCGCTGCCGCCACGGATCGCATGAATGTCGATGCCGTCGACCGGCATCGACACATCGCTGAAACCTTCGAACATCGTTGTCTCCCAAGTGCGAATCGAGTCTAATTGATAACCTGATCGATTGGGTTTCCGAAAAGGCAATCCGGTCGTAACCTGACGGAACGAATCGCCGAGCCTGTCTCACGCGATTCGGGGCCGCGTAATTGCACAAAGGACTCGTGAGTCATGGACGGTTTTTCCGACCTGAATCTTTTCGCGCTCGTCGCGCGGCATCGCAATCTCGCGGCGGCGGCGCGCGAAATCGGCGTGACGCCGCCTGCTGTGAGCAAGCGCCTCGCGCAACTCGAACGGCGGCTCGGCGTGCGTCTGATGAACCGCACCACGCGCCGTTTGAGCCTGACGCCGGAGGGCGAGCTGTATCTCGCGAACGGCTCGCGCATACTCGATGAGCTTTCCGAACTCGAACAACTCGTCGGGCGCGGACGCGGCGAGCCGACTGGCATGCTGCGCGTGAATGCGTCGTTCGGTTTCGGGCGCGCGTATATCGCGCCGGCCATTTCGGCATTCGTCGAGCGTTATCCGGCGATGCAGATTCAGCTTCATCTGACCGACCGGCCGCTGAATCTTCAGGAGGAGGGTTTCGATGTGGGCATCCGCTTCGGCGAGGCGCCCGATGCACGCGTGAATGCGCGTCTGCTGCTGGCGAACCGGCGCATGGCCTGCGCGTCGCCCGCTTATTTACAGCGCAATGGAACGCCCGCGACGCCGCACGACCTCGCGCGGCATGCGTGCATCGTGCTGCGCGAGAACGAATCGGCGTATGGCACCTGGCATTTCTCGCGCGGCAAGCGCACGGAAACGGTGAAGGTGAACGGCGCGCTGTCGACGAACGACGGCGGCGCGGCGCTGCAATGGGCGCTCGACGGACGCGGCATCGTCGTGCGTTCAGAGTGGGAGTTGCGCGGGCCGATCGAGAGCGGTGCGCTCGTGCCTTTGCTCGGCGCGTGGACGCTGCCCAACGCCGATATTCATGCGATTTATCTCGAACGGCATCGGCTTTCGGCGAAGCTGCGGACGTTTATCGATTTTCTGGGGGACTATCTGCGTGCAAGTTGAATGGCCGCGTGCAGAGGGGCGATGCATCAGATGATCAGTTGACCTAGCTGCCACAGTCCGAGCGCGCCCAGCAGCGCGGCCGAGCTGAGATTGACGGCGCGTTGCCAGCGCGCGTCGAAACGATCGCGCAAATAGCCCACGCCGATGGACAGGATCAGCCACCAGAGCGCCGAGCCCATCAGCACGCCGGCGACCATGACCCACGGCGACGACGAAGGCGCGTGCCCCGCGAGCGCCGCGAACAGCGCCATGAACGAGAGGATGGTGGTCGGGTTCGAGAGCGTCAGCATGAACGTGCCGGCCACGTAGCGCATGAGCTTGCCCGCCGGTGCGTGGACGCTGCTGCTGCGCGCCGCGCTTTGGGTCGCGATGCGCCAGGCCAGCCACAGCAGAAAGCCGCCGCCGAACAGGCTCAACCAGAGCTTCAGGCCGAGCAGCCAGGCAATCAGACCGGTGATGCCATACGCGCCGATGGCGCCGTAGACGGCATCGGCGCATGCGGCGCCGAGCCCGGTGGCGAGTCCCGCGAGGCGGCCGTGGTCGAGTGTGCGCTGGATGGCCAGCAAGCCGATCTGGCCGACAGGCGCGGCAATCGACAGCCCAAGCAGCAGCGATTGGCCGAAGAGGAGGGGGAGCGAGGTGGGGAGCAGGGTTTCCATGCCGGAAATTTTCGGCTCAAGCCGCTGGCTTGCACAGAATAAAAGGTGAAGCGAAAATCGATTTCACTTTCGATTTTTCAGGTCAAAGCCCGTTATGTCCGAATCCCTGCAACTCGATACCAAGGCCTGGGCGCTGCTGATGGCGCTTCAGGAAGATGGCCGCGCGCCGCTCAAGACGCTGGCGCTCGCGGCGGGCCTGTCGGTGCCCGCCACGGTGGAGCGGCTCAAACGCCTGCAGGAAGCCGGCGTAATCCGTTCGGTGGGCGCGGAAGTGGATCCAGCGCTGGCGGGTTATCCGGTTCGGGCCATCGTCGGCATCACGGTGCAGCAGCCCGGCAAGAAAGCCTTTCTCGACAAGTTGCGCCGCGCGCCCGAAGTGCTCGAATGTCATCATGTCGCGGGCGCCGATTCCTATGTCGTGACCGTGGTGTCCCGCAGCCTCGAACAGCTCGAACGCTTTCTCGCCACGATCAACGGCTATGGCGAAACCCGCACGTCGATTGTGTTCTCCACGCCGATTCCGCGTCGCGGTCTGGTCGCGCCGGGATCGGCGCGATGAACCTGGATCGGCGGTTGATGGAGCGGAGGTAACGGCGGGACTTCGCGGTGGGAATGCGGCGAATCGCAGGGCTGCACGTGAATCGTGCGGTTGGGCTTGAAAGTCCGACCGGCGCGTGTCAGCCGCTGCGTTCGCTAGGGGAACCTGCGTGTCGCCTCCTCAAGCGTATCGTCGGCAGCCTTTAACGCTGGAGCGATCTGCAGGTCCGCGCCCGCCACGGGCACGGCGCACTCCGCCGTGGCAAGCGCATTGCGGACCACCGTAACGGACGCCCGGCGCTGCGCGAGCACGATTTTCCGGGTTCCAATCACACTCCAGACCAGCCAAAGTATCTGACTGACGGCCGCTGCGAGATTGAAGTGAAACAGCAGCGAATAAAGCAGGCAACAAGGACCCAATAGATTGAGGGCGAGATACCTGCGATCCTCGCTGTGCAGAAATCCAAGTTGCAAACCCGCGTAGGCGATCTGATAGCAGATGACGCCGAAAATCCCGATCAAATCAGCGGTGGTCATGATGATGTCGATTGACGATGGTTTTTAGTATTGAAGTCGCGCATCCATTAGCCCAGCAGCCGCTCCTCGAATGGATAACGGGTGAGCACCTCGTGACCGGTTTCGGTGATCAGCACCTGTTCCTCCAGCTTCACGCCCGGCCCGCCTTCGACGCGCCCTACGTAGCTCTCGACGCACAGCACCATTCCGGGCTCGATCACGCCGTCATAACCCCAGGCGTCCCACGACTCGGGAAAATAGATATTCGGCGCTTCGTCGCACAGCCCGACGCCGTGATAAAGACACGAGTAATGGCGAAACGCTTCGGACGGATAGCACACGGCGCGATGGCTCAAATCGTGATGCGTCAAGCCGGGGCGCAGCAAGTCGATATTCGCCTGCACCTGGTCGTACGCGAGCCGGTAAATGTCGCGCTGCTGCGCAGTCGGCGCCGCGTCGCCGCACAACCAGGTCCGCGAGGTATCCACGCAGAAGCCATAGCTGCCGACCAGATCGGTATCGAAGGCCACGAGGTCGCCTTCTTCGATCAAGCGGCTGCTGCACTCCTGATACCACGGGTTGCAGCGCGGCCCCGAGGCCAGCAGGCGCGTCTCGATCCACTCGCCGCCGCGCGCGATGTTCTCGGCATGCAGATAGCTCCAGAGGCGCTGTTCCGTGATGCCAGGCTTCAGATGTCCGCGCATGACGTCGATACCGGCTTCGCAAGCGTGGATCGCGCAGCGCATTGCGCGGATTTCGTCCTCGCATTTGATGCGCCGCGCTTCTTCCATCAACGCTTCGCCACTCTGGATGTCGATGCCGTGCCGCTCCAGCGCCGCCACGCCTTCGGCGTCGCAGTGGTCGAACGCGAGCCGCCGGTTGCCGCCGCCATGCTGCCGCACGACCGCGGCGATTTCATCGGCCCAGCGCGCCACCTGTTCGTGGACGCGATTGCCTGCGGAAAAGTGAAACCACGGCACGCAGGGGCGAACTTCGTCGACGGAGTCGGTGTGATCGCTGAGGAAATCGCAATGGTCGAATTCCCAGAGGATGACCGGGCCTTGCGCGGGGACGAACGCATATCGGCAGGCGTTGTGCAGTGTCCAGACCTGCATGTTGCTGCTGTCGGTGGCATAGCGGATGTTCACGGGGTCGTAGAGCACGATGCCCGCATAGTCGTGCGCGATCAGCTGCTCGCGCACGCGCGCGAGCCGGTAGCGGCGCATCTCGGGCAGATCCGGCAGCGCGAGGCCGGCCGCTTGCCAGGCGTCGAGTGTGTCCTTGTCGGGGCCGAGGGCGAGCATGCTCATCGCGCCAGCCTGCTCGACGGGCGAGCGGGCGAGCGAGAGAGCAGGGCCGATCTTGCGAGGGGCGACGGCGTGCATAGACGAAAGACTCATTGATTCGGCATCCTGATGGATCGTGCATTTGGAAAAATGGCGGCGATACCGATGCATCGCCGCCACAAACAGATGCCTATCGCGCCGATTTCAGTTCGCCCGGCGTTGCGAGCGAATTCATCTTGCGAGCAGGCGCCGATGCTTCACTGAGCAGCTTGCCGCGCGTTTCCGGCGCCAGCACATACGACACGAGACCGCCAAAGAGGCTGATACCCGCGGCGATCATCATCGCGGTGCCCACGCCATACGAGCCAATGATAAGCGGCAGCAGAAAGGTGCCCGCCGCTGCGCCGATGCGCGAGAAGGCCGTCGCGAAGCCCACACCGATGCCGCGAATCTCCGTCGGAAACACTTCGCCCGGATATACGCCGCACAGCGTCGTCGAGATCGCGTTGAACAGCGAGAAGGTGAAGAAGCACACGAGGATCAGCGTCGAGGAAGCATGCGAGAACAGGGCCACGCATACGAGCGCCAGCGCCGAGATGAAGAACGGCGGCACGCCCAGCTTGCGGCGGCCCACACGCTCGATCAGCACGACCGCGATGAGCGTGCCGAGCACCGCGACGCCATTGAGCGCGAGGCCGCCCGTCAAACCTTCCTTGAGCCCGAGCTTTTGCAGTACGACCGGGGCGAACGCGCCGATGGCGAAGTAGGGCGTCACGTTGCAGACCCAGAAGATCGACACGAACATCGTCGTCTTGATGTAGTCGGCGGAGAACAGGCGGCTGAAGCTTTGCGCGCCGGTCGCGGTTTGCGCATGCAGGTCGAGCTGTTCCTCGTGCCCCATATGTTCAGCGGCCAGGGCCTTGGCTTCTTCGCGGCGGCCACGGCTCATCAGCCAGCGCGGCGATTCGGGCGTGCCCAGACGCATCAGGCACACGATGACCGTGGGAATCGTGCTCAGCCCCAGAATCACGTGCCAACCTGCCGCGTTCGATTCGGTCAGCATCCAGCCCAGCGCATACGACACGAGATAGCCCACGTACCATGCGAGTTCGAGCAGCGCGAGCAGCTTGCCGCGCAGGCGCGCCGGTGCGAATTCCGCGAGCAGCGGCCAGCCGATCGAATAGTCCGCGCCGATCGCGATACCCATCAGTATCCGTACGACGAACAGTTGCCACGGCTCGTTGACGAAGAACTGCGCCACGGAGCCGACCAGGAAGATCGCGAGGTCGATCGTGAACATCGGCTTGCGGCCGACGCGGTCGGCGAGCCAGCCGCCGAGCGGCCCGCCGACGAAGATGCCGATCAGCGCCGATGCGCCGATCAGCCCTTGCCACGCAAGCGAGAGATGCAGGTCGGCGGTAATGGCCGGCATGACGATGCCGATGCAGCCGAGAATGAAGCCGTCGATAAACATGCCGCCGCCGATCAGCAGCGTCAGTCTGGCGATGAAGCGGCGATGCTTGCCGGCGAGCGCGGGCGCTTTCTGTCCGGCGACCGATGAAGTATGAGGAATGCTTTTGGGCACGATGCTGTCTCCTGATGTTTTGTGGGAAGTGAGGCCGGTCCGGTTTGAGTATTAGCCGGTTCTTTTAGCCTCGATCCGCGTGAACTTCATGAAGCAGTGTGTGGAAGTCGGCGCGCCTGGACAAACGATATTTCGTGCGTGAATTCATCAATTTTTATCATAGAAGACACGTCGTCCAGACGTGACGAAGCGCGCCCGGCAAGCGGGCGTCCAGAATGCGAAATTCGATGAAAGTTGCCTGTTTTAGAGGGCTTTTTTAATCGCCTAGCGTAACGAAAGCAGCCACTCCCGGAAGCTTCCGACGCTCTTGCGCCGCTCGTGCGGGCCGGTCGGTTCGAGCACGAGAAATTGCCCCTCCGTCTGCAGCGTTTCGGCGATGGGGCGCACGAGCGTGCCGTCTTTCAGATAGGGATCGATGAGGTTGCGCCAGCCCAGCGCCACGCCCTGGCCGCTCAGCGCGGCCTGAATCACCATCGAGTAGTTGTTGAGGTTGATCTTGTTGCGGGGCGTGACGGGTGCGAGGCCGCTGCGGCGGAACCACTCGCCCCAGGTGACCCAGTCGCGTTCGGAGTCGTCGAGCCAGAGCCACGTGCATGAGGCGAGATCTTCCGGGCGATTGAGCGCGCCGTGGCGCGCGAGATAGGCTGGACTGCATACGGGGAAGATTTCCTCGTTGCAGATGGGCGTGTACTTGATGTATTCGGGCGGGCTCTTGCAGTAGTACACCGCGAGATCGCATTCGAGCTTGCGGTAGTCCTTGACGTGATCGTAGGCGACGATGCGCAGGTCGATGCCTTCATGGCTTTCGTTGAATTCGGGAATTCGCGGCAGCAGCCACATCGACGCGAGCGCGGTGCTGGTCGCGACCGTCACCTGCTGATCGCCGTGCCAGCGTTTGATCAGTTGCGTGGCGTCTGCGAGCGAGAGCAGGGCTTCCCTGCACGACTGGAAATACTGTTCGCCCGTGGGCGTGAGCCGCACCGAGCGCGTCGTGCGGTCGAGCAGGTGAGCGCCAAGGAGGTCTTCGAGCAGACCAATCTGCCGGCTGATCGCGCCCTGCGTGACATTGAGCTCGTCGGCGGCGCGTGTGAAACTGCCAAGGCGTGCGGTCGCTTCGAACGCGACCAGTGCCTTGAAGGGTGGCAGTGGCTGGATCCTCATGGGAAAACTTGTCTCCGGGGACTGCTTTATATATCTCTATGCGCGATTGATCGCGCTTTCAGGTCTGAGCGGCTCTGTCGAGCGTGTCTTCAGACCTGAAATTGTGCCTTAACGCCATGCGGCGTCAAGTCACGGCGGGGCGGCGAACGCCCCGCGTGTCGTGCGTTCAGCGGGGCTGCGCGCAGTCCGCCCGGTTGTCCGGGCAGGCCTCGTCGCAACGCTTTTTCCAGTCGCCGGGATAGACGACGTAGCCGAACAGCGCGAAGCCCGAGTAGACCAGCGCGGTGCACTTCGGGATCCACAACATCTGGCCCGGTTTCACCCGGTGCAACTCGTCATTCACGGTGACTTCCAGGCAGCCTTCGATCGTGAAGATCACCTCTTCGTAGAGCGTCGTCCAGCTGACTTGCGCGCCCTCCCAGCGCGCGAAGCCGACGCCCAGATTCGGCGAAACCTCATCGCTCAAGGCTCGCGCGACGTACGCGGCGCCGGGCGGGCCGCCGCGCACGACGAAGCCCAGATCGGCGTGATCGACGAGCCGCACGCCGGTCGCCGCCTGCGCTTCGGCTTCCTCGCGCATGGCGCTCATACTTCCGCCCGGCTGTTCCAGGCCGCGAGGCGAATCCGCGTGCGCACGCCGATGCCGAGGAACGGCTCGGGCGGATTGAGCGAGGGCATGCCGGTGACCGAGCGAATGTCGTCGAGCAGCGAGGACGTCGCGCCCACGGCTTGGTCCGCGAGCAGCGTGCCGGAGATCGTGCCCCATGCCGCGCCCACGCCGTTATCGCACGCCGAGGCGAACACGCCGTCTTCGAGCTGGCCGAAGAAGTTCGTGAAGTTGCGCGAGATGGCGTAGACGCCGCCCCAGGTGTGCGTGAACGGCACATCGGCGAGATCGGGGAAGCGCGCGAGAAAGGCCTTGCGATGGTCCGCGCGGATGCTGTCGCGCGTGCTGTCGTCGATGCTGCGGCCGTACTTCGGCACGTGCTTATAGGTATTGCGGATGATGATGCGGCGATCCTGGGTCATGCGAACCGTCGTGCCCGCGTGATCGGCGGGCGTCAAACCCCAGTCGAACGTGCCGCTGTAGCGCTTGCATTGCGCGGCGTCGAGCGGCGCGGTCCAGCTCGCGAAGGTCATCACCGGCAGCAGGCGGTTGTGCAGATAGCCGAATTCGCGCGTGAAGATGCTCGTGCCGAGCAGCAGGCGCGGCGTGCGGATTTCGCCGTCCGCGCCATGCAGCACGTAGCCGCCCGCGCCGTCGCGCTCCACGCGCTGGATCGCCGAGTTTTCGAGCAGTTCGACGTTCTCGGGCAGCGAGCGTGCGAGACCGCGCACCAGCGCGGCGGGCTGCATCAGATAGCAGCCGGGCGTGAACACCGCGCGGCTGTAGTGCGTGCTGCCGAGCACCTTCGCCAGCTCCTTGCCTTCGACCGCGTGGAACGGTTCGCCGAGCGCCGTCATCAGCTTTTCGAAGTGCGCGAGATAGGCGAGGCCGCGTTCGCCGACCGCGCCCTGGTACTTGCCCGCGTGCGACCACTGGCAGGCGATGCCGTGCTCGTCCACGAGCGATTGCAGTTGCGCGATGGCCGTGCGGTTCAGGCGCAGCAGGCGCTGCTTGAATTGCGGATCGGGATTTTCGAGCGCGAACTTGTGCGGCAGGTCGATCACGAAGCCGGAATTGCGGCCCGAGGCACCTTCGCCGACGCGCTGCGCGTCCACCAGCACGATGCGCGCGTCGGGTTCGTGTTCGGCGAGGCGGCGCGCGGCCGCGAGTCCGGCGAAACCCGCGCCGATCACCGCGTAATCGGCGTTCTGGCGGCCGCTCAGGCGGCGCGCGGGTTGCGGCGGCGGCAATGCGGCGTACCAGCCACAGGTCTTGTCGTCATGGGGCAGATTCATGATGTGCGCTCTGTCGTATTTCGGTCGTTAGTTAGCCGGGCGGCACTGTTCCACCCAGCGGCCGCGCAGGGCTTGCGCGTGCTGGCCGATCAGCGCGAAGCCGCGCATCTGGCCGGCGCTGTCGAAGTGGCCGCAGCTAAAGCCGTCTTCGGTGGCGTCGATGCGCCATTCGCCTTCCGGCGCGGCAGGCGGCAACAGCATCAGCGGCGCGGCGGGCGTTTTCACCTGCACGGGCATCGGTGGATACAGCACGTCGGTCGGCTGGCCGGTCAAGGTGCGCGCGAGCGCGTCCACGCCGTGATTGATCGGCGCGAGATAGGGCGCGGGGCGGCCATCGATCTCGACGCAGTCGCCCAGCGCGTAGATGTCGGGCACATTGGTGCGCAGTTGCGCGTCGGTGCGGATGCCGCGTCCGACATCGACGCCGCACGCCGCCGCCAGCGCGACGTTCGGCGCGAGGCCCACGGCGGAGATCACCACGTCCGCTTCGACGCGCGCGCCGTCGGCGAGCAGGAGCGACCACGCGCCGGGCGCGCCCTCGATGGCCTTCACCGAGTTCTGCAGATGCCACGTCACGCCGAGCGCGGCGAGCGCGTCTTGCAGATGGCTGCCCGCTTCCTTCGGCATGAGCCGTTCGAGCGGCCATTTGCCGATGCCGATCACGCTCACGTTCAGGCCGCGTTTGGCGAGATCGTTGGCGAACTCGCAGCCGATCAGACCGTCGCCGATGATGGCGACGCGCGAGACGCCGTCGAGCCGGCTGCGCAGCAGGCGGTAATCGTCGAGGTTGTTGACGCTCAGCAGCGCGTCGCTGCGGCCCGCGACATCGAGCTTGATCGGGCTTGCGCCGAGCGCGAGCACAAGCTTCGCATACGGCATCGCACCGTAACGGGTGCGCAGCACGTGTGCCCCGGCATCGATCGACTCGACTTCGCAGCGTGGATAGATGCGTATCTTCAGGCGTCGCTCGATATCGAACGGCGTTTCGCTGATGAGCGCCTCGGCGCTGCGATCCTGCGAGGTCGCGATCGAAAGCGCGGGCTTCGAATACAGGTCGCCCGATTCGCGCGTGAGCACCACGATTTCAGCGTTCGCATCGCGTTTGCGGATCGCTTGCGCGAGGCTGTAACCCGCATGTCCCGAACCGATGATGACGATCGGGCCATCGCGGCGGGGCGCGGCCGGCGCGGGTGAGGGCGCGGCTTGAACCGCGGCTTGAAGCGAAACCGGCGCAACGGCAGGCGCTGCCACGCGAATCTCGATCATCTCGAAGTCCGATTTGCCGACGCCGCAATCCGGGCATTTCCAGTCCTCGGGCACGTCTTCCCAGCGCGTGCCGGCGGCGATGCCGTCCTTGGGCCAGCCTTCGGCCTCATCGTAAATGAGCCCGCAAATGATACAGAGCCACTTTTTCATCGTCCCACCTCTCAGCCTTCGGCAACCCGGATCGCGACGTTTTTCGTCTGCACATAGCTGTAGATCGCTTCCTGGCCTTTCTCGCGGCCGAAGCCGGACAGGCCCACGCCGCCGAACGGCGTTTCGATCCCGCCCGCGTACCACTCGTTGACGAACACCTGGCCCGCACGCAGACGCCGTGCGAAGCGCAGCG
Source organism: Paraburkholderia tropica (assembly GCF_914484835.1). Lineage (GTDB taxonomy): Bacteria > Pseudomonadota > Gammaproteobacteria > Burkholderiales > Burkholderiaceae > Paraburkholderia > Paraburkholderia tropica_A. Next base: position 171,364 of record NZ_CAJZAR010000101.1, on the reverse strand, counting down.
CGCGATTCACGTCGCGCGTGAACACGCCCGCGACGAGGCCGTAAGGCGTGCCGTTGGCGATGGCGACGGCTTCCTCTTCGGTGTCGAAGGGGATCACGCTGAGCACCGGGCCGAACACTTCCTCGCAGGCGATCGTCATCCCGGGATTCACGCCCGCGAACACGGTCGGCTGCATATAGAAGCCCGAACGGTTGGCGACGCGCGCGCCGCCCGTGACCGCGCGCGCGCCCGAGGCGATGGCCTCCTCGCACATGGCGACCACACGTTCGAGCTGCTGTCCGCTGATGAGCGGCGTGTGATCGGGGTCCTGTTCGCCGGGACCGATGGCGAGGCCGCGCGCGAGTTCCGCGACGTCGGCGACGACGTCGTCGTAGATATCGCGATGCACGACGAGACGCGACATCGCCGAGCAGACCTGCCCCGAATTGAAGAAGATGCCGCTCTTGACGCTCGCGAGCAGTTGCGCGCGGTCCGAGTCGGGGAAGACGATGGCCGCCGATTTGCCGCCGAGTTCCATCACGCTGGGCGTGGCCCATTGCGCGGCGGCGGCGAGGATCGAGCGGCCCGTCGCGACCGAGCCCGTGAAGACGATCTGCTTCGTCTGCGGGCTGGCGGCCAGATGCGCGCCGACCTCGCGGCCCAGACCGCACAGCAGTTGCGCCGCGCCGCGCGGCAGTCCGGCCCGCGCGATGGCTTCGAACAGCACGCACAGGCCGAGCGGCGAAAGCTCGGGCGATTTCACGACGACGGCGTTGCCTGCCGCGAGCGCCGGGGCGAGCGAGCGCGCGCAGATCGACACCGGGAAATTCCACGGCACGATCTGCACCGAGACGCCCATCGGCTCGTAGCGCGTGAAGTCGACGTAGGCGTCGCCGAGCGGCACCGAGATGCCTTCGAGCTTGTCGGCGAGACCTGCGTAGTACTCGAAGTAGCGTGCGGCTTCGACGAATTCGTCGCGGGCGTCGGCGAGACGCTTGCCGTTTTCGAGGCACAGAATGCGCGCGCCTTCTTCCGTCACTGCGCGGATTTCGTCGGCGATGCGCAGCAGCCAGCGCACGCGCTCGGCGGGGCGCGGCCGGGTGAGTTCGCCGCTGGCGGCGCAGCGTGTGGCGGCGTCGAGCGCGCGCTGGGCGTCGTCGGCGCTCGCGAGCGCGATGCTCGCGAACGGCTCGCCGTTGGCCGGATTGGCGACGTCCAGACGGTTCGGGCTATCGACCCATTCGCCATCGATGTAGTTGAGCCAGTGATGACCGATCGAGCGTTCCATGGCTTACCCCTGCACCTGGTTCTGACCGTTGGCCAGCACGCGGCGCGCCATCCACTGATGGAAGTAGTGCGTCGGCTGATCCATCTCGGGCGAGAACACGCCGCCCTTGAAGCCCGGCGACTGGCGGCCCGCCTGCATGCCTTCCACCGCGCCGATGTCTTCCGAGAACACCACGCGCCACGCATTGAGCACGGCCTGTCGGCTGGCTTCGTATTGCCGCGCGTCGGCGGCATCCTGGCCGACGAACAGCAGACGCAGATGCTCGACCGTGCGGTTGGCGGCGAGCGGCTGCAGCATCATCGCGAACGCGTGGTCGGCCTGGATGCCGAGCAGCACGTTCGGGAACAGCGCGACGTATTCGGCGTTGCGCAGGCGGTCGGCGGGCCAGGACGGGAACGTGGGCAGCGACGTGCCTTCGACATCGGCGAGGTTATAGGCGTAGCTGCCCTGACCGGCGAACTGGTCGGCGAAGGCGATGTTGTAGTGATCCTCGAGGCGCGAATACGAGTTCAGCGACGGATGCACCCAGGGCAGGTGGTACGCCTCGCAGTAGTTCTCGACCGCGAGCTTCCAGTTGCACTTGACCTCGACCTGCCAGGCGCCGCCTTCGCGCGGCACGTGCATGAGCGCGTTGCCGTCGTCGCCGAGAAACTGGGACCAGCGCTCGGTCAGCGGACGCAGGACTTCCTCGAAATCGGGCGCGGTGCCCGAGAGGTTCACGAACACCATGCCCATCCAGACATGGCTGCGCAGCGCCTTCAGGCCGTGCTTCTCGCAGGGCACGCGCTCGTCTTTGTGCTGATTGATGCCGCCCACGTGCGGCGTGCCCTTGAGCGTGCCGTTCAGGTCGTAGGTCCACGAGTGATACGGGCAACGGATGACGCCCTGAATTTCCCCGGCTTCCTGCACCAGCTTCATGCCGCGATGGCTGCAGACGTTATGGAACACCTGCAGCGCGCCTTCGCGGTTGCGCGTGATGAGCAGCGGCAGACCCATGAAGTCGACGGGCTGCACGCTCGACGGCGTCTTGAGATCGTCCGCGAAACCGACGCACACCCAGTCCTGACTGAGCACGGCGTCGCGCTCGACCTGGAAGTATTGATCGCTGGTGTAGAACTCGTTGCCGAGGCCGGTGGCCTGCTCGATCGGATTGAGCACCGTCTGGAGCTGGGCGAGAGGGAAGTACTTGATTTCGGTGGGGGCGTTCATCGTCTTTGTCTCCGTTGCACGTTCGCGTGACTCGTTTCACCTTGGCCCTCGGAGGGCTGGGATTGGTGAAAATTATCGAAGCGGGAAACGGGGACAACAAACGATTCTTTGGCGGTGGATTAATTAGAAAAACTCATGGACGAGCCCCTGTGGGGCGTCGTCCAACCGCGCGATTTTGTCGGACGGATGGGGCACGTTGGCCGCGCTGTTCGCGCGCGGCCCCACGCCGGCGAGCTTAGCTGGCGGCGCGCCTTCAATGATTCAGTTCATCGAGCCGCATACCGTTCGTGCGCGGACCGAACAGGCCGATCGACAAGGCCACCACGCACATGCAGCCCGTGATGCCCGTGAACGCCCCGGCCACGCCGAAGTCCCGCAGCAGCGCCGCGATAAAGAAGCCGGAGAACATCGCGCCGATGCGGCTCGCCGAATAGACGAGTCCGTTCGCGCGGCAGCGGATCGCGGTCGGAAAGAGTTCGGCCTGATAGGCGTGATAGCACACCGAAATCGTCTGCCCCGCGAAGCTGATCAGCACGCCGAGCGCGATCAGCATCGTCACGTTGCGCGTTTGCGCGAACGCGAGCCCGCACACGATCACGACCAGCGCGCCGCCGACGATCAGCCACTTTCGCTGCACGCGATCGGCGTAGAGCATCGAGAGCATCGGCCCGACCGGCAGCGCGAATGCGATGATGAACGAATAAAGCAGGCTTTTCGTGATCGTGATGCCTTGCCCGATCAGCAGCGTCGGCACCCAGTTCGCGAAGCCGTAATAGCCGATCGCCTGGCACAGATTGAACACGACGAGCATCAGGAAACGCGATCGATACGGCGGCTGAAGCAGTTCGGCGAACGACGCGCGTCGATGTTCGGGCTGCACGACGACCGGATGCGGCGTCGGCAGCGGCGCGCGCGATTGCCTGGCGACGACGGACTCGATGCGCGCAACGATCGTCTCCGCCGCTTCGGGCCGTCCATGCGACGCGAGCCAGCGCGGACTTTCGGGCACCGCGCGCCGCACGAACCAGACGACGAGCGCGCCCGCCGAGCCCGCCAGCACGACAATGCGCCAGCCGTCGATGTCGAACAGCGCGGTCGGCACGAGCCAGTACGAGAGGATCGCGGAGACCGGCGCGGCGGCGAACATCACCATCTGGTTGAACGCCATCGCGCGTCCGCGTATGTGTTGCGGCACCAGCTCCGTGACGTAACTGTCGATCGTGATGATCTCGACGCCCACGCCGATGCCAGTGACGAAGCGCCAGAACAGCAGCGCTTCCGGCGAGGTCTGGAACGCCATGATCGCCGAGCCGACCGAATACCAGAGCAGCGAAATCGTGAACACGCTGCGCCGCCCGAAGCGGTCCGGCAGCCAGCCGAAGCAGAACGTCCCGACAAAGAGTCCGGCAAAGGTCGCCGCGATGAAACCCGCGATGCCGTTCCAGCCGAAAAACGTGTGCGTCGTCGTGGCGAGCACGCCGCTTTTCGCCATGCCGGGCGCGATATAGCCGGTGAAAATCAGATCGTAGATTTCGAAGAAGCCGCCGAGCGAAATCAGCAGGACGAGCATCCAGAGATGCCGCGTCATGGGTAGGCGATCGATGCGCGCCGAGATTTCCGCGCCGGGCTGAACGCCGACGCGCACGGACGACGGGACGAGCGGGACGGCGCCCGCGGGGACGGTCTGCTGCATGAATGTCTCCTGATGTTCCAAGAAATGGCATTTCTGACGAATGCTCATGGATGGCGTGAGGCGTCAGTCCGTCATGGCGGCTGACTGTTTTTGCGCGCGGCGCGGCTCATGCGCTGACCCGCGCCTTGAGCCGCGAAAGGATTTCCTGCGTGTGTTCGCCGACGCGCGCGAGCGCCTGGCGCACGCCCGGACGGCGGCCGCCCATCGTGATCGGCAGCAGCACGACGTCGGTCGTGCCGCCGTCGTCGGTTTGCATCGGCACGAGACCGCCGCTCGCCTTCAGATGCGGATCGTTCATCAGCTGATCGGGACGCACGATCGGCGCATAGGGAATGCCGGCGGCTTCGAGCCTGGGCGCGAGTTCATCGACGCGGCGATGCTTGAGGATGTCGCCGAGACGGGCCAGCAGTTCCGCGCGCACGGCGACGCGCAGCGCGTTGGTCGCGAACCGCGGTTCCTGCGCGAGTTGCGGACAGTGCAGCACATCGCACAGCGTGACGAACTGCTTGTCGCTCACCGCGCCGATAAAAAGCTGCTCGTCACCGGCGAGCGTGAACACGTCGTAGACGCTCCACGCCGAGACGCGCGACGGCATCGGCGGCGGCGCTTCGTTCGTCATCGCGAACTGCTGCATGTGTTGCGACGAGAGAAACACGCAGTTCTCGAACAGCGCGCTCTGCACTTCCTGGCCGAGCCCCGTCGATTCGCGTTCGCGCAGCGCGGCCAGCACGCCGATCGCGCCGAACATGCCGCCCATGATGTCGTTGACCGACGTGCCCGCGCGCAGCGGCCGCCCGGCGGGGCCGGTCATGTACGACAGGCCGCCCATCATCTGCACGACCTCGTCGAGCGCGAGCCGCTTCTCGTACGGCCCCGGCAGGAAGCCCTTGTGCGAGACGTAGATCAGGCGCGGATTGCGCGCCGAAAGCGTGTCGTAGTCGAGGCCCATTTTCTGCATCAGGCCGGGGCGGAAGTTCTCGATCATCACGTCGCAGGTCCCGGCCAGTTCGGCGGCCGTTTCGCGGCCCTCCGGCGTGGTGAGATCGATCACGACGCTTTTCTTGTTGCGGTTGAACGAGCGGAAAAAGCCGATGCCGAGGCCCGGCAGCGTGCGCGTCTTGTCGCCATCGGGCGGCTCGATCTTGATGACTTCGGCGCCGAGATCGGCGAGGATCATGCCGCACGTCGGTCCCATCACCATGTGCGTGAACTCGATCACCCGTACGCCGTCGAGCGGCAATCGCGTGGTGTTGGCCATGTCGGTTTCCTCAGGCGGTCAGCGCGGCGCGAGTCGACGCGCGCGCAAAAGTTTTGGGCAGGCCGGCGCGCCAGAGCGTGCCGTGCAGGGTTTCGCCGTCGAGCCAGCGCGCCACTTTCGCGCGCAGATCGAGCAGCGCGGGCAGGTCGAGGCCCGTTTCGATGCCCATGTCGGCGAGCATGAAGGCGAGGTCTTCGGTCGACGCGTTGCCGCTCGCGCCCGGCGCATGCGGGCAGCCGCCGATACCGGCGAGCGTCGCGTCGAAGCGGTTCACGCCGGTTTCGAGCGCCGCGTAGACATTGGCGAGCGCGAGGCCGCGCGTGTCGTGAAAGTGCCCGCACCACAGACGATCGCCCGCGATCCGGCGCGCCTTCGCGAACAGGTCGCGCACGGCGTGCGGCCCGGCGTAGCCGACCGTATCGGCGAGGCTCACGCGATCGGCGCCCGCATCGAGCAGCGCCTGCATGCAGCGCAGCACCTCGTCGGGCGCGACGTGGCCCTGAAGCGTGCAGCCGAACGCGGTGCCGATGCCGCCTTCGATCAGCGTCTTCGATCCCGAGGCGTCGCGCACGGCGCGGATGCGGGCGACTTCGGCGACCACTTCGTCGGGCGTTTTGCGCAGATTCGCGAGACTGTGTTCGCGACTCGCGGAGAGCGGCACGAGCAGCAGATCGGCTTGCGATTCGAACGCCTTTTCGGCGCCTTTCAGATTCGGCACGAGCACCGACACCGACAGGTCCGGCAGCGTCTTCGCGAAGGCGACCAGTTCGGCGGTATCGGCGAGTTGGGGCAGGAGGCGGGCGGGCACGAACGAGCCGACTTCGATCTCGCGTTGACCGGCCGCGTGCGCGTCGCGAATCCACTCGATTTTTTGTTCGGTCGGAACGATGCGCTGAAGGCTTTGCAGGCCGTCGCGAAGGCCGACTTCGCGGATCACGGCGTGCACAGGAAGAGGGGGCATAAAGCTGTCTCCGGGAAACTCGCCGGTCGTCGAATCGCCAGCGTCGTGCTAACTTTAGACATTCCCGAAAACTAGTAAAGCGGCATTCTGGAAGCGTTGTGCTTCCGAACCGGAATGTCACAGGAGACAAAAAGGTGCGCGATCTCGACCTGAAATCCTTGCGGCTTTTCGTGGCCGTCTGCGATCACCACAACATCGCGCGGGCCGCCGACGAGGCGCATATCGAGCCTTCGGCGATCAGCAAGCGGATCGCGCAACTCGAAGCGGACCTCGGCGTGCCGCTGCTCGAACGTTCGCGGCGCGGCGTCTCGCCGACCGGCGCGGGCCTCGCGGTGCTCGAACACGCGCGGACGGTGCTGTTCACGGTCGAGCGGATCGGCACCGACGTCGCGGCGTTCGGCGGCGGATTGCGCGGCCGCGTGAGCATGTGCGCGTCGGCCTCGGCGATCGCCGAAACGCTGCTCGACGACGTCGCGTCATTCATGCGCGAGCCGGCCAATGCGAACATCCGCGTGGATGTCGAGGAGCGCCAGTCGCACGATCTCGTGCGGCAGTTGCGCGAAGGCGTCGCCAGCATCGGCGTGTGTTGGGACAACGTCGATCTGCAGGGATTGCAGCATCGCGCTTACCGTCGTGATCGTCTTGCGCTGGCGGTGCATCCCGACCATCCGCTTGCGAACAAGCGCTCGATCGCGTTTCGGGAAACCTTCGCGTATGAACACGTGGGGCTGCCGCCGACGACCGCCGTGCATTCGATGCTGCAACGCGCGGCGGCCAGCGAAGGGACGACGTTGTCGTATCGCGTGATCGTGTCGAGTTTCGATGCGGGATTCCGGGTGGTCGCGGCGGGGCTCGGCATCAGCGTCGTGCCGGAAGAAGTGGCGACGACGTACACGAAGGTGTTCAAGGTGAAGACGATCCCGCTCGTCGATGCGTGGGCGGAGCGCCGCTTTGTCGTGTGTTTCAGAAATTTCGACCAGCTACAACCGGCAGCGCAGCGAGTCGTCGATCATCTCGCGCGGCGGGCGGGGGAGGCTCGGTGATTTTTCGGGCGGGTTTTTCGGAAACGTCGCCGGGCGTCGGGCGCGCGCGCGGTGTTAGCGCTCGTCGACGTTCACGGTCACGATCTCGAACCCCGGGTCGGCGTGCTGGCTCGCCGCCAGTTCCGCTTCTTTGTACGAGGGAAACGACATGGCCCCTTCAATTTCCGGCGCCATGCCGATATCGCCATCTTCCGCGTGGTAGAGATACTGCGCACCGGTCTTGATCACATAGACGGTCTTCATAGCGTCCTCCTGTCCTGAAACGAAGGTTGGCGACCGGAGCCAGTTCGGCCGCGCTTCGACCATTTTGAGCTTTTCGACCGTTCGATGCCAGGGCGTGAAAACGGCGCGCGGTGGCGTCGTCGTCACCGCGCTGAATTTTTTTGTGGACTAAAGCAGGCCCAACGGCTCGCAGGACAGTTCCGCAAGCGTGGCCTTCATTCGCGAGCGCCAGGAGCACGGCGATTCGCCGACGAATTGCTTGAACACGCGACTGAAGTGCGCCTGATCGCTGAAGCCATATTTCTGCGCGACTTCCGACATTTTCAGCGGCAGCGTGACCAGATCGCTTTGCGCCGCGGCGATGCGTTGCCTCAGTCGCCATTGATGCGGCGTGTGTCCCACTTTCTCCCTGAAGGCGCCGAAGAAATGGGCCTTGGACATTTGCACGCACTTTGCGACATCGGCGATCGCGAGTTCGCCGGACAGGTCGGCACCGAGAAGATGCAAGGCGAGCGTGACCCAGGCGTCTGGCGTCGGTGAGCGTAAGGGCGCGCGGTCGTCAGGGAAGGTCGGTGATTTCACGGTGTCTGGTTTTTCTTGTGAGCCGGGAGACTCTGCCCGACCGGCCGTCACGCGTAAATAGACGGTCAATCAAAACACACTTGCTCAGCAGTCAAGAAAGCCCAATCGAGCCTCGCTTCGCTAGTCGCGCGCGCGGTGGATGCCGTGATGTATGCACATGCTGCGTACCTGTCTCGCTGCGCGATTCGGGAACGCAGGCTGCGCGCAATGGCGTGTGAAGCAGGGAACAGGCGCGTTTCGCCTGGACGATGGGGAGTGGAAAATGGACGGAATCGTGCGACGGGCGGTGGTGATCGTCGTGTGCGGGCTGGCCCTCGGCGCCTGCAAGAAAGCAAACGATGCCGGCAACGACAGCATGAGCGCTGGACACGGCGGCATCAGTGCGGGCGCGCTGTCGCCGCCCGACGCGGGGAAGACGGTGGCGTCGGCGGTGATTGCTTCGGCGGTATCGGCGGCATCGGCGCGCCAATAGTGCCGCCTTACGTCGAGCGTGCTCGGGACGCCCTTGGCGAAGCGCCGCGATGGCGAGATCATGAGGGGCTGCGCGCGATGCGGGCAATGCCGTATCGCCAGGCCTCCCGCGCCGAAGCCGAACCCGGAACCCTGTCGCCACCCAGGAGAAACAGGATGCTCACGCAAAAGACGAAGGATATTGTCAAGGCCACCGCGCCGGTGCTGGCCCAGCACGGCAAAGCCATCATTACCCGTTTTTATACGCGGCTATTCGAAGCGCATCCTGAACTGAAGAATGTGTTCAATATGGCGCATCAGGAACAGGGGCAGCAGCAGGAAGCGCTCGCGCGCGCAGTCTATGCCTACGCGGAGAATATCGAAGACCCCAGCAGTCTTGCGGCCGTGCTCGGCAATATCGCCAACAAGCACGCGAGTCTCGATGTGAAGGCGGAGCATTATCCGATCGTCGGCGAGCATTTGCTTGGCGCGATCAAAGACGTGCTCGGCGACGCCGCGACCGAGGACATTATTTCCGCATGGGCGCAGGCTTACGGCAATCTCGCCGACGTGCTGATGGGCATGGAAAGCGAATTACGCGAATCACGGAGCGCACAAGCAGGCGGATGGAATGGCTGGCGGACATTCGTGGTCAAGGAAAAGCGGCCGGAAAGCAGCGTCATTACCTCGTTTATTCTCGAACCGAAAGACGGGAAGCCGGTTGCCGATTTCGAACCCGGCCAATACATCAGTATCGCGGTGAATGTTGCGGATCTCGGCCTGCAACAGATTCGCCAATACAGTCTTTCCGATGTTCCGAACGGCCATACCTACCGGATATCGGTTAAGCGCGAAGACGGCGATGCCGCGCGACGGCCGGGTTATGTGTCGTCGTTGCTGCACGATCATGTCAATGTCGGCGACGAGGTGAAACTGGCCGCGCCGTATGGCACGTTCTTTATCGATGTTCACGCCACTACGCCCATCGTGTTGATTAGCGGCGGCGTCGGTCTTACGCCGATGGTCAGCATGCTCAAGCGCGCGATTCAGGACCCGCAGCGGCAAGTCGTCTTTATCCACGGCGCGCGCAATAGCGCCGTGCATGCGATGCGCGACCGGCTGCGTCGAACGGCGGCCACGCATAATAACTTTAAGGCGATCATTTTCTATGACGCGCCGCTCGATACCGATGTGCAAGGCAGCGACTACGATTACCCGGGATTTATCGACCTCAACGCATTGCGCAATGAGATTTTGCTGCCCGAAGCGGACTATTACATTTGCGGTCCCATTCCGTTCATGCGCATTCAGCACGACGCATTGAAAGCGCTCGACATTCATGAATCGAAAATCCATTACGAGGTGTTCGGTCCCGATCTGTTCGCCGAATAGTCTGTGATGGAAAGGGACGATGGCAGCCGGAGCGCGATTTCGAATGTATAACCATCGGGAATGTTTTGTTGAAAATTAAACAATAGACATTATGAATCCGTGGCGGAACAATGGCGGCAAACACACCACGGAGACACCGATGACGCACCGAGTTCTTGCGACCGAATCGATCGCACCATGATCGAGCAAGAAGCATTACGCCCCGGCGCCGTGCCGTTTTCGGCGGGAACGGCCACGGCGCGCGTCGCGGCGCCGGATCTCGCGTGCGACTGCCACATGCATGTCTATTCGCCGCGTTTCGCGGTCGCCGCCGATGCGCAGTTGAAGCCGCCCGCCGCTTCGCTCCAGGACTATCGATCCTTGCAGCGTCGACTCGGCACGACGCGCAACGTCTTCGTGCAGCCTTCGACCTACGGCAACGACAACGCCTGCGTGCTGGACGCCATCGCGAGCGCGGGCACGTCGGCCAGAGGCATCGCGGTCGCCAGCGGCCCTGTGCGCGAGACGCACCTCGATGCACTCGACGCGGGCGGCATCGTGGGCCTGCGCTTCAATCTCGTGCGTTCGGGCAAGGACGCGTTGCGCGATGCGGTGTCGTTTGCGCCAGCGCTCGCCGAGCGCGGATGGCATCTGGAGATTCATGTCGGCGGGGCGCAACTGCCCGAGATCGCACCGACGCTTGCGCGCATGCCGTGCGATGTCACGATCGATCATTTCGGACGACTACGTTTCAACGAAGGCCCATCTCAGCCCGCGTTGCGCTCGCTTTGCGCGTTGCTGGACAACGGGCGCGCCTGGGTGAAACTCAGCGGCGCGTATCACGATACCGACGCGACGCGCGACAGCATCGTGCAAATCGGCCGCGCGCTGGTCGAACATCGTGCGGATCGTCTCGTATGGGGCAGCGACTGGCCGCACCCGGCAGCGAGATCGTTACCGGACGACGCCGAGCAGTTCGACTATCTGCTGGAATGGACACGCGACGAGGCCACGCGCCACCAGATCCTCGTCGATAACGCGGCACGCCTCTATCGCTTCTAGCCGTCAAAACAAATTTATATAGAGGAGACAGGATGAAGCCGACTTCGTCTTATGCACTTCCCGGAGCCGGGAATACGAACCTGGGCGTGTCTGCGCCAGGCGCGCAAGAGCAGCTTGAATTGTGCGAGCGCGCCGTGCGAAAGGCCTCGATTCGCCTGCTTCCGGTGCTTTTGCTGGGCTATATTTTCAGCTATCTCGACCGCATCAATGTGGGCTTTGCCGCCTTGACGATGAACCACGCGCTCGGGCTCACGTCGGCGCAATTCGGATGGGGCGCGGGGCTGTTCTTTCTCAGCTATGCGGTGTGCGAAGTGCCGAGCAATCTGGCCTTGCATCGCTTCGGCGCGCGGATCTGGCTCTCGCGCATCATGGTGTCGTGGGGCGTGCTTTCTGCCGCCACCGCGTTCGCGGTCGGTCCGCACTCGTTCTACGGGCTGCGCCTGATACTCGGCGTGGCCGAAGCCGGATTTTTTCCCGGCGTGGCGTTCTACCTCACTTCGTGGTTTCCGCGCGCTTATCGCGTGCGCGTGCTCGCGTGGTTCACGCTCGGAATTCCGCTGGCTTCCGTGATCGGCGGACCGCTTTCAGGCGCGTTGCTGAGCATCGACACGTTCATGGGGCTGGCGGGCTGGCAATGGCTGTTCATCGCTCAGGGCTTGCCCGCCGCGGTGCTGGGCATCTGGGCGTGGGCCGTGCTCTCCGATTCGCCGAAGGACGCCACGTGGCTCAGCCACGCGGAGCGCGCCGCGCTGGTGCGCCAACTGGAAAGCGAAGTCAAGGCGGGCAGCACGCGCAGCTTTCGCAGCGCGGTCGCCGATCCGCGCGTGCTCCTGCTCACGCTCGCGTTGTTCACGCTGTCGACGGGCATCACCGGGATCGGCATGTGGCTTCCGCAGATCATTAGCCGCGAAGGACTGGGCCTGTTCAGAACGGGCATGCTCTCGACCATTCCCTATGCGTGCGCCGGTTTGGCGATGATCGTCGCGGCGCGGTGGATGGACAAGGGCCGCGATTATGCCGCGAGCCTGACCCTGAGCGCGGCGGTGGCGGCTGCGGGCTTCGTGGTCTCGGCTGTGTCGGAGTCGGTCGGCGTCGCGCTCGTGGGCATCACGATCGCGATGATCGGCGTGAACATTGCGCGCACCGCGCTCTGGGCCATTCCGTCGACGTTTCTCTCGGGCGCGGCGGCGGCGGGTTGCATCGCGTTCATCAACGCCGTTGCCAATTGCGCGGGCTTTGCCGGTCCGGCGATGGTGGGTGTCGTGAAGGAAATGACCGGATCGTTTACCGCGGGACTGATTGCCCTGGCCGTCGCACTCGCGGTGACGGCGGGGCTCGCCACTGTCCTCGGACGAGTCGCGCGCAAGCGGGCTGAAGCGGAAAGTTCAGCAGCATAACTAAATAAAAACAGGCTGCATGAAGACATGGCGCGCGCGGCGTAAGCGGACGAGCGCCCGCTTAGCCCATGCGCGTGGACGCCATCGCTTCGCGGAACGTGGCGATCAGCCGGTTATCGTCGCTCGCGCGCGTGATCATCACGAGCTTCGTATGCAGATCGAGATCCTTGACGGGAATGAAGCGCACGTCGCGCCGATTGTTCTTCGCGGTCGAGCGGCCGACCAGCGTGGCGCCTAGCCCCGCACCCACCAGCGCGAGCGCCGTGTGGATCTCGATCGCCTCATGGGCGACGCGCGGCTCGCCGCCGGCCGCCTTGAGCGCGGTGAGCAGTTGCTGGCCGAACGGGCTGCGCGAGTCTTTCGGATAGTGGATGAACGGCAGGCGCGAGAGCTCGGCCGCCGTGACCGAGCGCTGTTTGGCGAGCGGATCGCCGACCGGCACGACGGCGACGAAGGGCTCGTTGAGCATGACCGTGTAGTCGAGATCGGTGTGAGGATCGAGCGGGCCGATAAAGCGCGAAATGCCGAGATCGATCCGGCCCTGCCGCAAGCGCTCGGGCTGATATTCGGAGAGCGCTTCAACGAGGTCGAGATGTACATCGGGACACGTTTCGCGGAACCGACGCACCGCGGCGGGCAGGATCGAATACGCGACCGAACGCACGAAGCCGATGCCGAGCCAGCCGCGCTGGCCCGATGCGATGCCGCGCGCCTCGTCGTCGAGCCGTCCGAAATGCGACAGCAGTTCTTTCGCGCGCGGATAGAAGTATTTGCCGAGCGACGTGAGTTCCATCGGCCTGCGCGAGCGGTCGAACAACTCGCCGCCCAGGTGCGCTTCGAGTTGGGACAACTGCATGCTGATGGCGGTCGGCGCAACATACAACGCGTCGGCGGCGGCCGACGCGCTGCCCGCTTCGACCACCGCACAAAAGTAGCGAACCTGACGAAGATTCATTTTTATTGAACTTAGGCTCAGAAAACGATGTTTGATGTTGCTGAAACTTTATCTAAAACTAGCGGCACGATCAAATTTCAAAAGACAAACATGAGCAGTTACGAGACACCTGGCGACCTCATCGCGGCGCTGCGCGCACTGGGCAGCGCGACCGTTTACGAAGCCCAGGGCGCCCATGGAGCGCTCGACAGCGGCATCAAACCCATTCATCCGTCGATGTGCGTGGCCGGTCCGGCCGTCACCGTGGACACGCGTCCCGGCGACAACCTGATGCTGCACTACGCCATGCTGAAGGTGAAACCGGGCGACGTGCTCGTCGTCGATGCGAAGGGCTTTCTCGAAGCCGGCCCGTGGGGCGACGTGTTCACCGAACTCGCGCTGCAGAAGGGCTTGGCCGGGCTCGTGATTCACGGCGCGGTGCGCGATGCACGCACGATCATCGAACAGGGCTTTCCGGTCTTTGCGCGCGGCCTTTGCATCAAGGGCACGGGCAAGAATCAGCCGGGCAAGCTCAATGTGCCCGTCACGATCGGCGATGTGCGGATTCAACCGGGCGACATCGTTGTCGGCGATATCGACGGCGTGGTGGTGGTGCCGCAGCACGATGTCGAGCGCGTCGTGCAGGTGAGCCGCGCGCGAGAGGAAAAAGAGCAGGCGTTCCGCGCGAAGATCCGCGAGGGCGCGACGACAGTCGAACTGCTCGGGCTCGAAGCGACGCTGCGCCGTTTCGATTTGACGTAGCAAGAACCGCATCACCCGGACCCGACAGGGTCACGCAGAATAGAAAAAATGGAGCGAGACACATGAGAAAAGACACTGCGTTGCAGGCGTCGAACGCCCTTGCGGCTTCGGCGCGTCCCACGCGCTATCGTTGGGTTGTCGCGACCCTCTTTTTCCTGATTTATACGGTGGCCGCCGCCGATCGCGCGAATCTCGGCATCGCGCTGCCATTCCTGCGCAAAGAGTTCGCGATGACGAACACCGAAGCCGGTGCGCTCGTCAGCGTGTTCCTGATTGCGTATGCGCTCGCGCAATTGCCGTCGGCGCTGATCATTTCGCGCTTCGGCGTGCGCCGCGCGCTGCCCATTTCGATGATCCTGACCTCCATCGCCACGGCGCTGACCGGCGTGGCGGGGTCGCTCTTTTCGCTCAAGCTCTGCCGCCTCGCGCTGGGTTTCGCCGAAGGTCCGCTGCCGCTCGGCATTGCGGCCACGATCAATAGCTGGTTTCCCGCGAAGGAGAAGGGCACCGCTTCGGGGCTGTTCCTGTCGTCCGTGAAATTCGGCCCGGTCATCACGCCGATTCTCGGTGTGGCGATTATTTCGGTGTGGGGCTGGCAGGCGATTTTCCTCGTGTTCGCGGTGCCGGGCGTGCTGTTTTCGATCGTCTGGTATCTGATGGTGGCCGACAAACCGGCCGACAGCCGTGGCGTGAACGAGGCGGAGCTCGAACTCATCGACAAGGCGAGTCCGCAGGCGGGCGCCGCCATGCGCATCGAACGCACGAAAGCGATGCCGTGGCTCGACCGGCT
Organism: Paraburkholderia tropica; assembly: GCF_914484835.1. GTDB lineage: Bacteria > Pseudomonadota > Gammaproteobacteria > Burkholderiales > Burkholderiaceae > Paraburkholderia > Paraburkholderia tropica_A. Next base: position 156,363 of record NZ_CAJZAR010000101.1, on the reverse strand, counting down.
GACGCGCGTGCGCAAAGAGAAGCCGCTCGAAACGACGCGCGCGGTGGTCAGCTCCTGGAACATCTATGGCTGCGCACTCGGCTATTGCTGCCAGCTCGGCATTTCGAGCGTGATGCTCGCGTGGATTCCGACTTACCTGCTCAACGTGAAAAAGTTCAGCGTGGCAGGGACGGGACTGGTGGCGGCGGCGCCCTGGGTGGGCGCGGTAGTCGGCAATATTCTCGGCGGTTGGCTTTCGGATCGCGCGCTCGGCAAGCGCCGCAAGCCCGGCATGATGTTCTCCGCCGTGGCGACCGCGCTGATGATGGTCGTGCTGATTCAATCGCCTGCTTCGCCGATATTGTACGGATTCCTGATCTTTATGGCGGGCGTGGCGCTGAGCATCGGATTCTCCGCATACATGGTCTATCCGACGTCGTTTGTCGCCAAGGCGAAATTCCCGCTGGCGAATGCGATCGTCAATATGGGCGGACAGCTCGGCGGCGCGGCGACGCCATTCATCGCGGGCTTGCTGCTCGATCACTTTGGATGGGACTCTGTGTTCGTCTTCATGTCGGCGATTTCCGCACTGACGTTCCTTATTTTGCTGACAATCACGGAGCCGCTCGATACAGTGGCGCGCGACGCGTCGCGTTGATTGCCGTGATTGCAGGAGCCAAAACGAAACGCCCTCCCGGCGGACCGGGAGGGCGTTTGAAAAAGCGCTCGTTGCATCAAGCGCTGAAACGATAGTCAATGTAAGGGCGTATCGATTGGCAGCTTCGCTGCAATGTGCAGCTTAAAAGTCACCCGACGCACATCGTTACGCGCCGTTCGAAGCAAACGCCGCGTAAGCGTCGCCAGCACCGGACGAGCTTTCGTTCTTGATCACCACGTAGCGGCCATAGAAGAACGGCATGCCGAAATCGAGGCCGCCTTCGACCAGGCCGTACACCGCGATGTCGTTGAACGCAAACACGCTGCTGCTGAGCAGTGAGCTCACATTGCCGACCTTGAACGTACCGGTATAGGAGCCGCTGGAACTGCTCGCGCTGCTGTTCGGCGCGAACGTCACCGATTCCGTCTGAACCGACGAGGGACAGTAATAGCCGCTATACGTCGAGCCAGTGCATTGGGTGATCGAGCTGTCCTGGAAGTACAGGAAGTTCGTGCCCGAGTCGATGAAGCTGTACTGGTTGGCGGTGCCGCCATACGTCGCCTGGAACTCGAAGTTCGCGTCGAGCGGAATCTGGCTGAGTGAAGCAATCGTATTGTTCGTCTGCGTGCCGACGCCGAGATAAAGCGTGCCCGAGGCCGTCGCCTGGCCGCTGTCCGACACGGTCGGCATCGAGAGCACGATGCCGTTGTTGTAGCCGCTGCCCAGCATGCTGACCGGATTCGTCACCTGCTGGCTCAGCGGCACCGTGCTCGCCGTCGAACAACTCGCGCCGCTCGCACAGGCGAAATAGTACTTCGACGCCGTGCTGGTCACACAGTTTGTCCCGCAATCGCGTATCTGCCCCTGCAGGCCCAGAATGCCGTTCGCGCCCAATTGGCTGACGGTGCCCATGTCCGAGCCGCGGTTGGAGCACGCCGTCGGCGCCGTGCCCGCTGCCGAGTCGCCGATCACCTCGAGCGGCACGCTCGACGCGGTCTGACTTCCCAACTGCACGTCGCCGGTGCGCACGGCGCCCCAGGTATAGCCGCTGACGAACTGGCCGCAGGCGTCGATGTAATTGCCCGACGATGCCAATTGCTCGCGCGGCATACCGGCCAGCGTCGTGCTGCTCAGCGCCGACGACAGCACGCGCAGACCCGTGGAGCCGGTATCGAGCAACACATGATCGATGGTGTTGCAAAGGGTCGTGCTCCCGGGCGCGCAAACGGTCACCGAGACGAAGGGCAGGTTCGGATAGGTGCTGAGGCTCTGCTCCACGGTGACGGTCATGGTGTTGGAGGCGCTGACGGTAACCGGCGATTGCGTCGAACTCGTGGTCGTCGATGTCGTGGTCGAGCTATCGTCGCTCGACGAACCGCCGCCGCCACATGCCGCCAGAGCAAGCATCAGGCCGCACGCGGTCAGGCCGGCTGCCGCACGGCGCGGCGCAAACCGGAACACGCGTTGAAGCGAAGCGCCGTCGGCAGGAAAGAGATTCGTGAGGCGCGCGACACCGCCGGCGAGCACCGCGAGAGAAAACAGGGTCGTCATGACTGGAATAGGGCGAAAAAAACGAGAGCGAAAGAAGACACACGCATGGCGCGGCATCGCATGAATGCCGCGCGGCAACGATGCGGCGATCACTGAATCACGGTCGAACTGACGCCGGACGGCAGCAGCGAGGGCAGCCAGGCCCGGCCATGGAAGTGCCGTTGATGGCCTTGCACCTGCACGACGAAGTCATCGGTGCTGATATTCACGCCGCCGTTGCGCTGCAGGCGGGTCTGATTCTGCAGCGCGCTCACGTATTCGGAGAAGATCGTGCTGCCCATGAAGCTGCGCAGATCGGGCATGTAAGGACCGTCCCACGCCAGCGCGAACACGGTGCCGTCGACGTTCAGATATTCGCGTTCCGTGACGCCGTTTTCGAGCGTCGATTCGCGCACCGTGTAGGTGGTGGATGTGCTCGTGGACGTGCTGGTGGTCGAGGCGCTGGACGTTGCCTGCAGCGAAAGCGCGCTGGACGTCTGGGCGCTGGTCGCGGGCAGTGTCGGCAGGCCGCCGAGCTCCGCATGGGCAGCGATGCAGAAGACGCTGCCGATTGCCAGCACGATGGCCCGTGCGGTGGCACGGGTGGCGGCGGGCAGAACGGCGGACACAGACGCACAACGCAAGCGATTCACGAAAAGCTCTCCTGACGATCGGGATGATGGATACGATGTTTTGGGTTCGCGCGCTCATCGCAGTGGCCAGGGCCAACTGACGATAAGCCAGACCGGAATATCTCGCGCAAATTCAGATTATCAATGCCGACAATGACTTTTTTCTGGCTGTGTGCAGCCGAAGAGAGAGGCATTGCGCAGAAATATAATCAATAAACCAACGAGTCGCGTGATTCTACACAAGAAGAATCGCTCGTTAAGCGTCGAATAGAGGCTGTTGTCTTAATGCTGAAATACTCGGATATCGCCGATCAATCGGCGTATCGCCGCGTGGCGCGAATAAAAATCGATTCATTACCCTAAAGAATTCTCTTTAACGTGCCGATAATCACTGCCGGCGCATAGTCTTCACGCATGCAATTCAAATAAAACCGCATATAGGCCCGCTATTCGCGTTTTATTTGGGCCATGCGCGTATCAGGCCTCGGCCTATCATTGCATTTGTGCAACGATAGGTTTCAAACACTTCTATTTCGCAAATATCTCCCGATCCGTATTCTCCTTTCCATCGCTGCACGACATGAAGTCGCCAGCCACTCAACCCAACGGAAAGGAGCATCACGATGAACACGCAAACCACGCCGAACACGCCCGATACTGCCACCGCCGCGTTCCTCGACGCGCTCAACAGCGGCACCGGCCCGGCGATCGAAACGCTCACGCCCGCCGACGCGCGCGAAGTCCTCGCAGGCGCGCAGCGCAGCGTCGAAGTCGACGTTTCCGGCATCGACGTCACGCGCCGCACGATCGAACAGGATGGCCGCGTCGTGCCGCTCGTCATCGTCAAGCCGCAGGGCGCGCGCGGCGTGCTGCCCGTCTTCATGTTCTTCCACGGCGGCGGCTGGATTCTCGGCGATTACCCGACGCATGAGCGTCTCGTTCGCGATCTCGTCGTGCAGTCCGGCGCGGCGGCGGTGTTCGTCGAATACACGCCTTCGCCCGAAGCGCGTTATCCGGTCGCCATCAACGAAGCCTTTGCCGCGACGAAGTGGGTCGCCGCGCATGGTGCGGAAATCGGCGTCGATGGCGCGCGGCTGGCGGTCGTCGGCAACAGCGTGGGCGGCAATATGGCCGCGGTCGTGAGCCAGATGGCGAAGGACCGCAACGGCCCGGCCATCCGCTTCCAGGGGCTCATGTGGCCGGTGACGGATCACGCGTTCGACAACGCTTCGTACGAGGCCTTCGAAAACGGCTACTTCCTGAGCCGCGCGATGATGAAGTGGTTCTGGAACGCGTACACGACCGACGCGGGCGAGCGCAACGAACGCTACGCATCGCCGCTGCGCGCCACGCTCGACGAGTTGAAGGACTTGCCGCCCGCACTGATTCAGACGGCGCAATTCGACGTGCTGCGCGACGAAGGCGAAGCCTACGGACATCGGCTCGATCAGGCAGGCAACGAGGTGACGACCACGCAGTACAAGGGGACGATCCACGACTTCGGCTTGCTCAACGTGCTCGCCGCCGACGCGCCGACGCGCGCCGCCATGCAGCAAATGGCGACCGCTTTGAAGACGCGTCTGCAATAAAGCACATGAATTCCACTTTTATCGAGCCAATCATGAACCACGCTAAAGAACTGCTTGCCGCTTACCTCGAATCGATTCGCGACCCGCGTGCAGCCGCTGCATTGTTTGCCGACGATGGCGTGCTGGAATTGCCCTATCTGAAGTCGCTGGGTATCGACGGACGCGCGCAGGGACCGGAAGCGATTGAAGGTTTTATCGCGTCGTTGATTGCGAAAGTGCCGGAATTCGCGTTTAAAAACGTGCGCTGGCTGATTGAAACGCCGGAGCAGGTGTTTGCCGAATACGAGGTGGAAGCGCTCGTGCCATCGACGGGAAAAATCTATCGGCAAATGTACGCGGGGCGGCTTGTGGCGCGTAACGGCAAGATCGCGCTGCTGCGCGAAGCGCTGGATACGGTGGCGGCGGCCGAGGCGTTTCGGTGATCCAGGCTGGTGGATGCGGCCGGCCTGAAACGGCCGGCCGAATTTCACGCCCTGTATTCAAAATGAAATCGCAATACCAAACATCGCGACAAACTGATTGCTCGTTGAAGACGGCGTCGTGTTTTGCGAATCGCCCACGATAGGCAGCGCGTCGATGATATCGCCCGCGCCTTTAACGCCGAGCGTCTGACCCGAAGCGTGCTGATACGCCTGCAAGGTGTACAGCGTCGTGCGCTTCGACAGGTGATACAACTCGCGTAAAGAAATCTGCTGATAACGAGCCGCATCGTGAATGCCATTCGCCGTCGATGCGCGCGTGTAGCTATATCCGCCAGAAATTTCAAACGGCGTACTGATCCGATAGCTCGCCAGCGCGCCATAGGTATTGAACACGGCGGTATCGGTGAAAAGCGAATGGCCGCCCGGGCGATACACGACATTCGAATAGTTCACGCCGAGCAGAAGATTGCCGATGGCGTAGGTCGCGAGCGCCGCGGCATGCTGCACGTTGCGCGCGGAAAGATAGCCGTTGTTCAACTCCGAGTGCGGAAACGACGCACTCGCGGCCGGATCGAAACCGCCGCTGTATTCCGTATTGTTCATGCGCAGATAACCCGCGCCAATCGAGAGCGGCCCGCCGTCGTATCGAATCGCTGCGCTGAACATACTGCCGCTTTTCATGCTGCCCGCCACGCCGCCAAATCCGTATTGCACGCTGCCGCGAAAGCCTGAAATGGTCGGCGACGTGTAGGTGACGGAACTGTTGGCGCGGATATCCGTGTCGAAACCGTCGATGTCGCCGGGATGCGCGCCGGTGGCGCCCGTGAGATACGTCACCGGCCCGAGCGTGCCAGCCAGCAGGTAGTAGGGCGTGTATTGGCGGCCCAGTGTCAGCGTGCCGGCGCGCGTATCCTGAAGCCCGACAAACGCATAACGATTGAAGGCCAACCCCGCCGATTGCTGCGCGCCCGTTCCCGGATCGAAGCCCTGTTGAAGATCGAATATCGCCTTTAGATCGGTGCTTAATGGCTCGCTACCCTTGAAACCGAATTTCGACGCGTACAGATTGCCGTTGCGCATATACACATTCGAATTGCCTTTCTGGTTATTCGCATAGACCATCGCTTCGTCGACGTTGCCGTATAGCAGTCACGCTGCCTTGCGCGAACGCCGGCTGAGCCGCGCAAGCCATCACGCAAAGCGCTGACTGGATCGCACACGCAGGTCTCGAACTCATGGCTGTTCACCTCGATTCTCGCGCCACGCAATCAAGCCGGCGGTCTCATGGCGCGTGCGCGCCCGCGAACGACTGGGCCTTCAGGCTCTTGCGCAGCGAGCCCACTTGCGTGGCGTCCACGGCGGGCGCGGCGTTGCCCCAGCTATTGCGGATGAACGTCGCGATGGCGGCGACATCGGCATCCGAGAGTTTCCACGCGAACGCCGGCATCTGCGCGCTGGTCGGATTGCTCGACGTGGCCGCGCCGCGACCGCCAACCAGTATCGTGCGCAGCACGTTATTGGCGCCGGGCGCGCGCACGCCGGGATTGTTCGCGAGCGAAGGCACCATCGCGTCCACGCCGTCGCCATTGCTCTTGTGACAGGCGATACAGTTGGTGCGGTACAGGTCGCTACCGAGTTTCATCGCCGGATCGCTCTCGGCAATCGCTTGCGGCGCGGCGCGGCCCGATCCGGGCAGGCTCTTGAGGTAAAGGCCGATCGCTTTCAGATCGGCGGCGCTCAAATACTGGGTGGAATTCGAAACGGCTTCGCCCATCGACCCCGCCGCGACGCTGAACCGATTGCCGCCGGTCTTGAGATAAGCGACGAAATCGTCGTCGCTCCAGGTGCCGATGCCGACATAGCGATTGCCCGTGATTTCCGGCGCATGCCAGCCTTCCAGATCGTAGCCCTGCAAATAGTCGGTATCGCCGCCGAGCGCGTTCTTGCCGCTGTGGCACGCGGTGCAATGGCCGAGTCCGTCGACCAGATAGGCGCCGCGATTCCATTCGACCGATTGCGAGGGATTCGGGTGAAACGGCGTGGGATTGAAAAACAGCAGATTCCAGCCGAACATCATCAGCCGGATATTGAATGGAAACGGCAATTGATTGGCGGGCGGCGCTTCGGCGACGGCGGGCACGGTCTTCAGATACGCGAGAATGTCGAGCAGATCGCGGTCGCTCACGCGCGCGTAGAGGTTGTACGGCATCGCGGGATAGAGCAGCTTGTGATGCGGCGCGACGCCTTCTTTCACCGCCGCGAGAAACTGTGCGTCGGTCCAGTTGCCGATGCCGTATTGCGGATCGGGCGTGATATTGCTCGACACGATCACGCCGAATGGCGTGTTCAATCCCAGGCCGCCCGCGAAAGGCTTGCCGCCTTGCGCGGTATGGCAGGCGATGCAATCGCCCGCGCGCGCGAGGTACATGCCGCGTTTGACGGGATCGGTGGCGGCACTGCCGTTTTCATCGCCGTAATGGAGCACGCGTTGCAGCAGATCCGAGTCGGCGGGTTGCGCGTGGCGCTGCGAGCTGCGCCACGCGAGCAGGCCGCCGAGCACGATCAACGCGAGTACGACGAGCGCGATCAGTAGCATCACGATGCGCCGCCCGCGTGTACCATCACGCGGCGTGGGAGTGTCGGGAGTACGCGCCATGGCTTACACCTGCACCAGCGCGCCAGGCGCTTTCAAATAGTGATCGCGAATCGCCTGCGCCGCGTGCAAGGTGAGCGCGGCAACCGTGCCCGTAGGGTTATAGCCGCCATTGTTCGCGAACGCCGATGCGCCGCAGACAAACGTATTCGGCACGTCCCAGCTTTGCAGGTATTTATTGACGGCGCTCGTGGCCGGATCGGCGCCCATGCACGCACCGCCGGTCGTATGCGACGAGAGATTCGTCATCGGCGTATAGGGCTGGGCGGTGGGCTCGGAGCGCTCGATGGTTTCCGCGTTCATCGCGCGGGCGATCTCCTCCGATTTGTCGGCCATGAATTTCGCCGAGCGCTTGTCGTTCTCGTTCCAGTCGAAGGTCACGCGCAGCAACGGCTGACCATGCCGGTCGCGGTAAGTCGGATCGAGATCGAGAAACACGTCGCGATGGGGGTAGCTATTGCCCATCACATAGATCGAGTTGTAATTCTGATAAGCCTTGCGATAGGCCAGTTTCCACGCCGAGCCCCACGTCGGCGTGCCTTTCGGTACGCCCGACGACAGGCTGATGGGCCTTCCGTTCGTCGAATGAATCAAGGCTACGCCGCCGCCGATAAAGTCGACATTCGAATGGTCGAAGTTATCGCCGTTGAAATCGTCGATGGCCTGCGCGAGTGCGCCCGCGCCGATAAACGGATTGAGATTTTGATCCTTCAGCCAGATCGCCGCGCCCGAAATCGTCTGATAGGCATAATTGCGGCCGACCACGCCCTGGCCCGCATCGCGGTCGTAAGGCTTGCCGATGCCGGACAGCAGCATGAGCCGCACGTTGTCGAACTGATACGCCGACAGCACGACGATATCGGCGGGCTGCTCCCATTGCTGCCCGTCGTTGTCGATAAAGGTGACGCCCGTCGCCATTTTCTTGTCGGGCGTGAGATTGACGCGCAGGACTTCGGCATTCGGAATCACGCTGAAGTTTTTTCTTGCCATCAGCGCGGGAACGACGCAGGCCTGTGGGCTGCTTTTCGACCAGTTGCCGCAACCGAAGAACTCGCAATAGCCGCAATACGTACAGGGCGCCATTTTCACGCCGAGCGTATTTGTGTAGGCCCCCGAAGTATTTCCAGCGGGAACCGGAAACGGATGATAGCCGAGATCGCGCGCCGCCTTATCGAACAGCAAGGCCGCCTGCGTGCGCGCGAGCGGCGGCAGCGGATAGTCGCGATTGCGCGGCCCTTCGAACACGTTGCCGCCATCGACTTTCTGGCCTTGAAGATTGCCGGCCTTGCCCGAGGTGCCTGCGATGCGCTCGAACTTGTCGTAGAACGGTTCGAGATCGTCGTAGGTGACGCCCCAATCCTGCACCTGCAATCCGTCGACAAAACGGTTCTTGCCGTATTTCTCGACCGTGTTCGTATAGGTGACGAAATCGGTCGGCAGGAAGCGCCACGTCATGCCGTTCCAGTGTGTGCCCGCGCCGCCCACGCCCCAGCCGAACTGATACGTGTTCAGGTCGCGCAAGGGCAGCGCTTCCTGGTCGGGGCGATTGCGGAACGTCATCGTTTCCACGCTGAGCGGTTGCAGCAATTCGCGCCGTCGCGCGTAGCGCAATTCGTCGGTGTCGATCGTGGTGGGGAAATCCGTGCTCGTGTCGCGCCAGTTGCCGCGTTCGATCGCGACCACATTCAAACCGGCTTGCGTGAGTTCATTCGCCATCAGCGAGCCGGCCCATCCGAGACCGACGATGACGGCATCCGCCTTGGGCCGCTTTTGTGCCATGTGGGCGCTCCTTGTTCTCGTTCGCGCAATCGCGCGGCCTCACTCGCGCCGCGACGACGCGCGAATCAGGTTTGCTTGCGAATGAAGCTCACGGGCTGAATGCCGAGCGGCTGGCCCGGTTTGTCGAGATAGTCGCGGAAGTCATACTGCGCGCCGGGAAAACCGACCATCTTCCAGCCGGCCATGTCCTTGTTGCCGCCGTAGATGGGATCGGAGAAAAAGCCTTCGCGCACGTTCCAGAGCACCAGCGAGAAGAACTGTTTCGCGTCGACGCCGGGCATCGACAACGTGCCAGCTTCCCATTCGCGGATCATGGCGTCCTGCGCGTCGGGCGCGAGATCGACGAAACGTTTGCCGGCGGGCTGCGCTTTTACCGCGCTATCGAACGCGGCCAGTCCCGCACGCCATCGCGCGGCGGGGCCGCGATCGAACTGCGGACCGGCTTGCGGCAGGCCCTGTTTGAGCGGGCCGTCGAGATAGAGGTAAGTGCCTTTGCCGTAAGGCCCGGCGAGTTGCGCATCGATGAACACCGCGCAGCCGGCTTCCTTGCCGCCGATGCTCAGGTCATCGGCGGGAATGAGGCGATCGGCGAGGGCTTCGGTCAGGGCCGCTTCGTCGGCGGTGAAGAATTTCCAGCCATTGGCGACGACCGGTTGAGGCGGCGGCGATGCCTCGCCGGTCCACGGCATGCCACCCCAGATCACCTTCGCTTTCGCGACGGCCAGACTACCGACGAGCAGAACCAGCGATATCAGGACGCCACGTCTTCGCATGGTGAACCTCAGACGAAAGTGACTGGAAGCCACGCGCAAAAGACGATCGCGCGGGGCGTAGCCCACATCGAATTACGATAGTTGCGAACGTCTGCATGTGCAAGCGAGGGATTTACCGATGCGGGGAGTTGCGATAGGGGGTCATCGGCGGCGGGTGAGTGAAGTTCGCGCGTCGCTCGCGCGACATCGTAAGGTGTCCTGTCATTGTTCGGCGAATGAAGCGGCGACTGGATGAACTGCGCCGCCGGGTTCCGCCTGGTCAATTGATCGGCTCTCGCGGGTTTGATCGCGACTTCGTCTGGCGGGGTTTGCGCGCGATAGAAGCGGGCGAGGCCAGGCGATCTCCCTCCGGTCATTTCCCCCCGCGCCGCTCGACAGGTGCGTCAGCGCCGTCCGACTCGAATTAAATGGTGTCACATCAATGGGCGGGAGCGACTGTTCGCTCCTAAACGCCGCCTGCCGGCCACTCCCAGCCCCGTTTTGCGGGCCTTTTCGGCTGCCACAGTGAGGGCGGCCGGGCGTTGGCCGTCTCCTGATCCCCGAAACATCCCGTAATGTTCGAAAAATTTAAATGAGAATGCTTCTCATGTATATTCACGAACCTTAATGATTCTGTCGGCTTGCGCAGCACAAACGTAAGCGTATCAATAGGGGAAGATGTTGTTTCAGCGAAGAATTCTGGCAATCCTGATTCCGATGGCGCTCGCGGAATTGGCGGGCGCGCAAGGCGCATGGGCTCAAACGGCAACGTCGGCGGCTGACGCCGCGTCGGCAGCATCGGCTGCCTCGGGCGTTTCAACGGCAGCTTCATCGTCGGCGAAGCGCGCGGCAACAAGCGCGAACGCACGCGTTGAAAGCCAATTGAATGTCTTGTCGGTGACGGCGAACCGGATCGGCACGACCGATCCGACCAAATCGGCGGCGACGGTCTCGGTGATCACGTCCGACGACATGGAAGAGAACAACGCCAAGGACATCAAGGACGCGCTGAAATACGAGCCCGGCGTGGCTGTCAACCGCCAGGCTTATCGCCCAAGCGGCATCGGCAGCTCAACGGGCCGGGCGGGTAACGACGGGATCAATATTCGCGGTCTCGAAGGCAATCAGGTTCTGCTGCTCGAAGACGGCATTCCTCTGCCGCAATCCTTCTCCTTTGGCTCCGGTTCGGCGGGCCGCGGCGACTATCTGAATACGGACCTGTACGAACGCGTCGAAGTTTTGCGCGGGCCTGCATCGGTTTTGTACGGCAGCGATGGTCTGACCGGCGCGGTCAACTTCGTGACGAAAGACCCGTCCGATCTGCTGAATATCTACGGCAAGAAGACGTATTTTTCGGTGCGCACGGGCTATGACTCGAGCGATCGCAGCTGGGGTGGCACTGCGACCACGGCGTTTAGCACTGCGAATGGCGCGGTGCAGGGTTTGCTGATGCTCTCGGGCCGACACGGCCACGAACTCGACAATCACGGCAGCACGGGCGGCACCGGCGCGAGCCGCGACGAAGCGGATCCGGCGACCTACAACAACCGCTCGGCATTGGCGAAACTGGTGTTCCGCCTCTCGTCGACCGACAAGCTCAAGCTGACCGCCGAAACGCTCAACAACAGCAATGAAGTCGACAGCTTGTACGAAATTGGCAATTACACCGCCAATACCACTTCGTACAACACGACCAACAATGTCACGAGCAATCGCGTCAAGCTCGAATGGGATCACGACGACGAAACGAATCGTTGGGTGCAACACGTCAAGAGTTCGGTTTTCTATCGTAATGCGGCGACCGACCAATCGTTGCTGATCGGCGAAACGACGACTGACGTCACGCGTTACAACCACTATGGCGAGAGCATCGTCGGCGGCAATACGGTGGCGGAAAGCTCGTTCAAGACGGGGCCGTTTTCCCATAAGCTCGTGTACGGTTTCGACCTGAGCGTGTCGCAATACAACACCAATTCGAACGGCAATACGGTCGATACCACCTCCGGTTATCTTGAGACTTTCCCGAAGACGCAAACGCTCAATCTGGGCGCATACATGCAGGACAGCATCAGCTGGAACAAGCTGACGTTCGTGCCGGGCTTGCGCTTCGACTACTACCATATGACGCCCGATGCCGACAGCACCTATACGTCGGCGGCGAGCGCTTCGACCCAACCGCTTTCGAATTCGAGCGGCAATGCGCTGTCACCGCGCCTGGCGTTTCTGTATGAAATCAGCCCGGCCATGGTGCCGTATGTGCAATACGCGCGGGGCTTCCGTGCCCCCTCGGCCAACCAGGTCAACAGCTATTACGGTGGCGGCGTCGCGGCCTCGATGTATCACACCTATTACGAGCAGGTCGGCAATCCGAACCTGAAGCCGGAAACCAGCAACTCGTTCGAAGCGGGTATGCGCGGCAAACTCGCATTCGGAACGAATCGCGTGTCGTATAGCACGTCGGCATTTTATGGCCGCTACAAGAACTTCATCGATTCGGAAGTCGTGGGCGGCAGCCTGACCTCGGCGAGCGATCCCGAGAAGTTCCAGTACATCAATTTCAGCAAGGCCACGATCAAGGGCGTCGAAGCGAAATTCGACTGGTTCGCGGGCGATTCGGTCGAGGTCAAGGGCGGCGTCGCCTATACCGATGGCACCGAGCAGAACACCGACGGCACGAGCAGCGGCATCATGTCGATTCCGCCTATCGCCGCCGTAATGGGCATCACTTATCGCGCGGACGATCGCTGGTTCGTGGGCGCCGACGTGACCTACAACTCGCGCCGCGATACCAGCGACGTGAATACGTCGAGCACCAAGTATTTCTCGACGCCGTCGTACACGATCGTCGACCTGCATGCGGGCTACAAGATCACGCAGCACGTGAGCCTGACCGCCGGTATCAACAATCTGTTTAACCGCAAGTACTGGCGTTGGAGCGATGTTCGCGATCTCTCGGCAAGTTCGAGCTACGCGACGCTCAATTCCTATACCGCACCCGGACGAAACTTCAACGTCGGCATGAAGATCGACTTCTGAGGATCGTCACTCACACATACAAAGGATTACCATGACTCAAATCGATTTTTCGGACACCCAGGCATGTGCGCAATGGCGGGATTCGTATCTCGCGCATAAGGCCGCGCAAAAGCTGCGTCAGCGCGACGCCGCTGCCGCGATGCAAGTGAGCGAAGCGCAGGCGGTGGCCGCATTCGTTGGCCTCAACGTCGTGCGCCTGAAGCCGGATTTCATGGGCTTGATCGCCCAGATGCCGCGTCTGGGCGCGGTGATGACGCTGACCCGCAACGAAGCCGCCGTCCACGAGAAGGACGGCGTATTCGAAACGGTGAGCGCGGAAGGTCATGTCGGGTTGGTGCTCGGCGCGGATATCGATCTGCGCGTTTTTCACCGTAGCTGGGCCTTTGCGTTCGCGGTTCGCGAGACGTCGCCCAACGGTGAAATGAAGAGTTTCCAGTTCTACGACGCGCAGGGCGAAGCGGTATTCAAGGTGTTTCTGCGTGCCCATAGCGATCACGCGGCATTCGACGCAATCGCGACGGAATGGGCCGATGCCGAGCAATCGGCGGTGCTCGCCTTGAAGCCCGCGCAACCCGCGCCGCTGCCGCGCGCCGATAAGGACATCGACGTCGCCGGATTCCATGCCGCGTGGGACGTGATGAAGGACACGCACGAGTTCTTCCCGCTGCTGCGCAAGTTCGGCCTGACGCGCACGCAGGCGTTGCGCTTGGCCGAGCCGCGTTATGTGACGCGACTCGCCGACGATGTCACCGAGGCGTTGCTGGTCGAGGCCGCCCGCGCGCAGATTCCCATCATGGTGTTCGTGGGCAACGCCGGCATGATCCAGATTCATACCGGCGAGGTGACGAATATCCGCACCATGGGCAACTGGGTCAACGTGCTCGACGAGCGCTTCAATCTGCATTTGCGTGCGGATCTGGTCGCGAGTGCGTGGCTCGTGCGCAAGCCGACCGTCGACGGCATCGTGACGTCGGTGGAATTGTTCGACGCGCAGGGCGAAAACATCGCGATGTTGTTTGGCGCGCGCAAACCCGGTGCGCCTGAATTGGCCTCGTGGCGTGATCTGGCCGGTGCGTTGCCGCCGCACGCTGCGTTGGCAATCGCTTGACTCAGCAACGCTGGATTTCAGGCTGACGTCTTCACACTTTGACTATTTCCCGGCCATCGGTCGGAGCTTAGGAAACCGGGGACGGCATCCGTGCTGGATGCCGCTTTCCCGGTATTGACGCTATGGGAAAAACTGAGCCTGTTGGTTCGAAGTACTTTGCTCACCGTGATTCTGTCGTCAAGTACATGAACGAGATGGGCGTTCGTGTTACGCCCACGCGGATCGGTGTCTTGACCACGATGTTCGAAATCGAGCGCGGCGTTAAAGCCGACGAGATCTACAAGTTCGCGATCAGGAAGAAGATCGGCCTGAGTAAAGCGTCGATTTATCGGGCGCTCGTCGATTTCGAGAGCGCCGGTATCGTCTCGAGACAATGGGTGTCGGGCAATACCGGCGCGCGCGCCACATTCTTTCTTCAATGCCCGTACGAAGCCGAAAAGATGCACGTGGTGTCGTGCAGGAAATGCGGGTGTCGCGTGAGATTCAAGAACCCGGATCTCTTCGATACGATCAAGGCCGCCGCTCAGTCCGAGATATTCGGTTCGCGGGATAAGCCGATCAGCATCGTGATTGTTTGTGCAGATTGTGAGTGACGCATGCTCCAGCATGCCGATGGCGGCTTAGATCGCCGCCTGCGGTAGCGGCGACTCATTCGAGTTCCGCAAAAAGCGGTCCAGCTGCTTATAGGCTTCGATCAGCGCGAGCCGTGGCGCGAGAAACAATTGCGTATCGGCTTGGCGCAGAATGGGCTCGACCAGCGCGCGCTCGCCGGGAGAAATGCGGCAGACGTCATCCTCGCCCGCGCGCAGAATGCAATTCTCCAGCGCGGCTTCGGCATCGGCGAACCGCGCGATGTCGGTATTGCCATAGCCTTCGCACTGCACATAGAAGGTGAGATAGACCATGCGCACGAGCTCGCTGACGAGCCGTGTTGTGCCCGCCCAGCCCTGGCAAGCGGCGAACGTGAGGTGATGCGCGAGCGCCATTTCGGTGGCCGTTTTTTCGTCCAACGGGCGCTGCATGAAGCGGGAAGAAGCAGAGGGGAGCGGTGCGGAGTGGGCTTTTTTGCTACGTGACATTGATACGAAGTGGGTGCAACGAAGGATGGGTGCGAATCCGAAGGCAAACAAATTTCGCCGCCATTATGCGCGAAACGTGGCGAACGTGACGGCGAACCCGCATATCGTGCGCTTGCGGGTGCCATGGAAAGTCGCGTAAAAGCATACACGAACGCACCTGTCATCGAGATGTTGCTACGCTGACAATTCTGTTATCTACGTGCGATATTCCGGCGGCGATCCATGCTATATCGCTGCGCTCTCAACCTTTTCTATTTCCTTCCTGCGATCCGCGGCGCAAGACGGCATCACCACGGCGGTGCCTTCCACGACGACAAACCCGTTCACTTCGCAGTGCGTCTCCAGCACGACGCGGCGGCGCGCCACGAGGATCTCCTTGACCGATACCGTCGCACACACCGTTTCGCCGAGCTTGACCGGCCGCCGGAACTTCAGGTCCTGCGAAAGATAGATCGAACCGGGACCGGGCAGGCGAGAGGCAATCGCCGCCGAAATCACGGAGGCGGAGAGCATACCGTGCGCGATGCGCCCACCGAATTGGGTTTGCTTCGCATACTCCTCGTCGAGGTGCACGGGGTTGCGATCGCCGGACGCGCTCGCAAACAGAAAGACGTCGCGCTCGGACAGCGTTTTCGTGAAGCGCGCGCTCATGCCGGGCATCAGATCTTCGAGGTCGAATCCGCCTGCATCATTCATGGTCAGTTCCTGTGTGGTTGGTACTGCATAGTATTTTCGGTGAGGCACGGAAAACGGTGCGAGCGAATTCAAGCCGATTGAAGCGCTGCTGCGTTGTCGTGCTGCGTGGTGTCGTTCACGCCAGGCAGCGCGAACAGGGGCTCCGCAACGCGCAATGCCGATCCCACGGCGAGCGCGCCTGCATGGGGCAGCGCTTGCATGATCGCGCCGACGATCTCGCGCCGCGTCGCGCCAAGAGAGCGCGCTTCGTGCACGTGAGCGGCGAGCGTTTCCGCATCGGCGTTGCGCGAAAGACAGGTCAGGCAGGCGATATCCGTGAGGTGCCGCGTCTTTGCGTGTCCGGGTGATTCAAACGGCGCATTGCCGACGTCCAGTTCCACCATGCTCCGCTCGATTTCCGCAGAAATATCCGCGATGCTTTGCGCGGAGTTGATGACGTCCTCCGGCGCGTCCGTGCCGACGCTTTCGAACACCTCTAGCGCGATGCGCGTCAACGGCAACACGACTGGCCAGCCGATATAGCCGGTGAGTTGAATCAATACCTCGGTCAATTCGCTGCGCGTCCAGCCGAGGCGCAGGCAGTCCTTCAAATGCTGCCGAACCGCACTGTGTTGATTCCCTCGCGCCATGACAATGGCCAGCGTCGCCAGTTGACGGTCCTTTTGCGTGAGGGCTTCCGATGGCGCGTGACCGGACTGAAGCAGACGAACAATCGACGATGCATCGCGCAGATGACGATACGCATCGTTTCGAACGGCGAGACCACGCTCATGCAGCAGCATCACGACGAGCCGCACGCCCGCCATCGCCACGGGCGCGCCGGAATAGGCGAGCGTATGCATCGCGGTTTCGAGCACGGCTTCAGGAGTCCAGCCAGTATTCAACATGCCGCCCGCATGATATTTGAGCGCGGATTCGGCATTGCCAATCGAAGTCAGGACCGCGACCGTAATCAGTTCGCGATAGTTGAGCGAGAGATTGGGGCGCGCGATGATATCCGCATAAGCCCCTTCGACGAGTAATTTTTTGAAATCAGGGTCGAGTTTATCCAGCGCGGCACTCAGGCTGTTAAAGCCTTCATCGCCGATCGCGAGGATCGTCGACATGCCCAGATCGTGACGGGATATTCGTTGTGCATGCATATAAATACAATTCGAATGAGCGTGGAGGTCAATGACGTTCTGCATCATATTCGCGAGGATGTTTTGCAATTCTGAACTTTTGTGAAAATCGATCGGCTTGCGTTTTTTGCCGCCTAGAATCGTCCTCGAATCGCGCTGCTGATCATTGCGGCCGATGCCGAATGGATGCTCTGTCACGTCAACGTAACCGGGAGAACGCAGTGCTGAAGCTTCAACAGAAGGTGGCCCTCGTAACAGGTGGAAGTTCGGGGATCGGCCGGACCACGGCAATGCTGTTTGCCAGAGAGGGCGCGAAGATCGCGATTGCATCGCGTCGCCATGAGGAAGGGCTGGCCGTTGTCGAGGAAATTCGGCGCGCAGGCGGTGAAGCGATCTTCGTGAAGACCGACGTGTCGAAAGCCGATGATTGCGCGAATGCAGTGGAGCAGACCGTCAAGGCATTCGGCAAGCTCGATATTGCTTTCAACAATGCTGGCGTCGAGCAATTCGGCAAGCCTGTTGCGCAGACCGATGAATCAAGCTGGGATTTCGTCGTGGACATCAATCTCAAAGGGATGTTTCTCGCGATGAAATATGAAATTCCCGAGATGCTGAAATCGGGCGGTGGCTCGATCGTCAATATGTCGTCCACCTACGGTCTGGTGGCGTCCGCGTTTGGCGGTTGCGCCTATCACGCCTCGAAGGCGGGCATCATCGGTTTGACGAAAGCAGCGGCGCTCGAATATGCGAAACAGAATATTCGCGTCAACGCGATCTGCCCGGCATTTGTCGCGACTGCCATGGTCGAGAAATTCCTCGACGAAACGCAGATGACCGACCAGATCAAATCTTTCCATCCTGTGGGGCGTTTGGGTACGGAAGAGGAAATCGCGCAAGGCGTGCTGTTCCTCGCGAGCAGCGCTTCTTCCTTTATGACCGGCACCGCGTTGTCGGTAGACGGCGGCATGATCGCGGCCTGACCCGGTCGAGCTTGTCAGTCGTTTCGTAGCGCGGGCGCTACGCCTTTCGAAGCAGATCTTTCATGGATATCGATATGGATACCGAAGTATTGGATTGTGTCGCCGATGCAGGTGTCGGCCAGCCGGAATTGTTCGAAATCGGCCGTCCGGTGCCGCTCGGCGTGGTGCCGAAGCGCATGCACGCGTGGACGATTCGTCGCGAGAATCACGGCGAACCGCAAGGCGCGTTCACGAAGGAAGTTGTGCCGGTGCCGTCGATCGGCGCCAACGAGGTGCTGATTCTCGTCATGGCGGCCGGCGTCAATTACAACGGTGTGTGGGCCGCGCTGGGCCAGCCGTTCTCGGTGCTTGATCTGCACGACGATCCGTATCACATCACGGGTTCCGACGCGGCGGGCATCGTGTGGGCCGTGGGCGCGAATGTGCGCAAGTGGAAGGTGGGCGACGAGGTGGTCGCGCACTGCTCGCAGGTCGATGGCGAAGACGAGGAATGCAACGGCGGCGATCCCATGCTGTCGCCTTCGCAGCGCATCTGGGGCTACGAGACGACGCATGGCTCGTTCGCGCAATTCGCGCGCGTGCAGGCCACGCAGCTCATGCCGCGTCCGAAGCATCTCACGTGGGCCGCGAGCGCCTGCTACACGCTCACGCTCGCCACTGCGTTTCGCATGCTGTTCGGCCACAAGCCGCATGCGCTGTCGCCGGGTCAATCGGTGCTCGTATGGGGCGCGGCGGGCGGTCTGGGAACGATGGCAATCCAGCTCGCGGCGCTCGCGGGCGCGCGCCCCGTCGCCGTGGTATCCGACGATTCGAAGGCCGAATTCGTCAAGAGCCTCGGCGCGGTCGGCGTCATCAATCGCTCGCAGTTTTCATGCTGGGGCGCGCCGCCGCCGGTCGACGAAACCGCGGCCTACACGGCCTATATCGACAGCGTGAAGCGATTCGGCAAGGCGATCTGGGACGCGCTCGGCGAGAAGCGCGATGTCGACATGGTGTTCGAACATCCGGGCCGCAACACCTTCGCGCCGTCCTGCTATGTGGTCAAGCGCGGCGGCATGGTCGTGTTCTGCGCCGCGACGAGCGGCTACGACCTGACCTGTGACGCGCGCTATGTGTGGATGCGCCAGAAGCGCATTCAGGGCAGCCACTTCGCGAGCCTCAAGGAAGCCGCGCAGGCGAACCGGCTCGTCATGAGCGGCAAGATCGACCCGTGTCTTTCGGAGGTGTTCGCCTGGAACCGCCTGCCCGAAGCGCACGCGAAGATTCGCGCCAATCAGCATCTGCCCGGCAACATGGCCGTGCTGGTGCAGGCGAGCAGCAGCGACGATCTCGACGCGGCGCGCCGCCACTAGACATGCAGAAATCTTTTAGCAGCGAGAATCGAATGGATCAGTCAAACGCAGCCTCGGGGCGCGTCGCCGTCATCGGCATGGCGTGCCGTTTTCCGGGCGGCGCGACTTGCGCGGCGAGCTACTGGGCATTGCTCAATTCGGGGCGCAGCGCAATTCGCGACACGCCGCGCGAGCGCTTCGATATCGACGCGTTTTATTCGAGCGACCCGGACGAACCGGGTACCACGTATTCGCGTGTCGCCGGTTATGTCGACGATCCGTTTTTCTTCGACCACACGTTCTTTCGCACGTCGGCGGCCGAAGCCGTGGAGATGGATCCGCAGCAGCGCTGGATGCTCGAACTCGCGTGGTCGGCACTGGAAAATGCGGGCCTGGCGCCGGGCAAATTGCGCGGCAAGAGCGTCGGCGTTTTCATGACGACGGGCGAAGCCGATTATGGTCGGCGCACTGTCTGGTCGGGCGATCCGGCGGGCATCACGACCTATTCGAAGCTCGGCAATCTGCGCGCGATGGCGCCGGGCCGCGTGGCGCACGTGCTCGGGTTGAGCGGGCCGGCGATCTTTGTCGATACGACCTGCTCGTCGTCGCTCGTGGCGATTCATCTTGCCGCGCAAAGTCTGCAGGCCGGCGACTGCGATGTGGCGATCGCGGGCGGCGTGAACCTGATTCTCGGACCCGAGGAAACCATCGGCGTTGCGCGGCTTCAGGCGATGTCGCCATCGGGGCAATGCCGTCCGTTCGACGCGCGCGCCGATGGCTATATTCGCGGCGAAGGCGGTGGCGTGATCGTGATGAAGCGCCTCGACGATGCCGTGGCGCACGGCGAACGCATCGAAGCGGTGCTGGCCGGTTCCGCGCTCAACAGCGATGGCGCGAGCAATGGGCTGACCGCGCCCAACGGCGCGGCCCAGGAAGCGGTGATCCGGCGCGCCCTGGCGCGCGCGGGCGTGGGCGCTGAAGCGGTCGCCTACGTGGAAGCGCACGGCACCGGCACCGCGCTCGGCGATCCGATCGAATTATCCGCACTCCGAAGTGTTTATGCGCGTGATGTCGTGCGCGACAAGCCGATTCTCGTCGGCTCGGTGAAATCGCAGCTAGGTCACCTCGAAGGCGCGGCGGGCATGGCCGGTTTCATCAAGGCGATGCTGATATTGCGTCACCGCCGCGTGCCCGCGCAGGTGAACTTTACGACGCCGAATCCGCGCTTTCACTGGGAGGGTTCGCGACTCGAAGTGGCGCAAGAAGGCGCGGTGCTCGACGACGGTCATGCGCTGGTTGGCGTGAGCGGATTCGGCATCACGGGCACTAACGTGCATATGATTCTCGCCGCGCCGGAGTCTGCGAATGCGAGTGAGGTTGCTGCCAACGCCGCTGCCAACGTCGCGCGTGAGCGGGTGCTGACGCTTTCGGCGCGGTCGCCGCGTGCGCGTCAGCGTCTTGCGTCGGCATGGCGCGCGTGGTTCGCGCATCCCACTGCCGCGCTGCGCGATGCATGCCATACGGCGAGCGTGCGGCGCGATCACTTCGATCATCGCGTCGCGTTGATTGGTACGACGCACGAGGACTTCATCGCGGGGCTCGACGCCTTTCTCGCGGCGAATCCCACCGGTCAATGGCACGCGGGCGAGCAGACCCGCAAGCCGCGTCTCGCGTTCCTCGTGCCGGGTCAGGGCGCGTGGCAGCCGGGCGTAGGCGGCGAGCTCTACGAAGGCAACGGCTTTTTCCGCAAGCATGTGGACGCGTGCCTGCGTCACCTCGATGCGGACACGGCGCGTGCCGTGCTCGACGCGATCTTCGGCCGCGACGCGCACTCGGTGCGCCATCATCCGGGCCAGCTCGCGCACTTCAGTGTTTGCTACGCGCTCGCGCGGACGTGGATGGAGCTGGGCGTGCAGCCCGATCTGCTGATTGGGCATTCGCTGGGCGAGCATGTGGCGGCTGTGATCGGCGGTGTCATGTCGCTCGAACACGGCATCCAGGCCGTCGAGGCGCGCGGCCGTCTGTTCGATAGCGCCACGCCTGCGGGCGCCATGCTCGCGGTCGCGGCGAGCGCCGACGAATTGCGCGCGCAATGCGCATTCGGCACGGACCTGTTCGTGGCAGGGTTCAATGGACCGGAGCAGACCGTCGTAAGCGGCGCAGAAGAGGCCGTCCTGAAGGTGCGGGACACGATGGTGGCGGCGGGCAAACGGGTCTCGCTGCTCAAGACCTACGGCACGCCGGGTCATTCGCCGATGCTGCGTTCGATGCGCGGAGCCTTCAAACAGGCACTCGAAGCGCTGACGCTCAAGCCCGCCGCGATTCCCATCGTGTCCACGCTCACCGGCGCGTTGGCGGGCGAGTCGATCGCC
The DNA here is from genome assembly GCF_914484835.1 of Paraburkholderia tropica. Classification (GTDB taxonomy): domain Bacteria; phylum Pseudomonadota; class Gammaproteobacteria; order Burkholderiales; family Burkholderiaceae; genus Paraburkholderia; species Paraburkholderia tropica_A. Next base: position 134,646 of record NZ_CAJZAR010000101.1, on the reverse strand, counting down.
ACGGTCGAGCATTGGCTCGATCTCGTCGAGCAGCCCGTGCGTTTTCACGAGGCGCTGGTCGCGGCGTGCGACGGCAAGACGCTCTTTCTCGAAGTCGGTCCGGGCGCGGCGCTGGCAAGGCTTGCACGCGCGCAGTCCGGTGGTGACTGGCAGTGCGCAGTCTCGTCGCTAGCAGATGGCCCGGAAGCCGACGATGAAGGCGAGAACACCGGCTTTGCGCACGCCTGCGCGCATCTCTACAGCGCGGGCCAGACGATCGCATGGGGCAAGCTCTACGGCAACGCACCGCGGCCTGCCGACGTGCCGAGTTATTGCTTCGACGGCGAGCGATTCGAACTGCCGTTCGCGGATGTCGCGCGCAGCGCCGCCACGCGACGGATCGCGCAGCACGCGGGCGATGCGGTTGCGGGCCAGGGGATGGAGCCGGCGCTAGCACAAGCCGCCGCGTCCGCGAACGCCGACGACCTGCTCGCGACGCTGCGCACGATCGCGGCCTCGGTTGCCGCTGCGGGCGTCAGCCTCGCCGATGAACGCTCGTTCGTCAGTCAGGGGCTCGATTCGCTGGCGTTGACGGAATTGCGCGTGCGTCTGCATCAGCGCTTCGGGAAGATGCCGCCGATGTCGATGCTCGCGCGCGGCGCGTCGATCGACACGCTCGCCGCGTGGTATGGCACATCGTCCAGTACGGTGGCGAGCGCCGTCGCGACGCACGAAGCGGCGAAAGCGCCTGAAACACGCGACGATCGTGCGCTCGTCGTGACGTTGCGCGAGGGCCGCGGCCCGCTCGTCGCGCTCGTGCATCCGGTTGGCGGCGACGTGCTCTGCTACGAGGAACTCGCTGCCGCGTGGCCAGGCGATGCGACGATCGTCGCGTTTCGGCATCCCTATGCGGATCAGGATCGCACGCCCGCGTATCTCTCGATCGGGCAACTCGCGGCACGCTATCGCGCGGCATTAATCGCCACGTACGGCAAGCTGCCCGATCTGCTCGGCGGCTGGTCGTTCGGCGGCATCGTCGCGCACGAGATGGCCGCGCAATGGGAAGCGCAAGGCGCGACGTCGCCGCCGCTGCTGATCGTCGACAGCCCGCTATTCGAAGGGGCTTTTGCGACGCGTTTGAGCGAGCTTGCGCGCGAATTCGAAACGTTGGACGACGCGCAGCTGGTCGATCGTTGGCTCGCGGACGCGCGCTTCGACGCGATGCTCGACCACGACTTCCATCTCGCCCAGGTGCGACGCCGCGCGCACGCCGACACGTTCGCGCATCTCGCGCGGTTGCACGCAGCGAGCGCGGCAGCGCTGGCGCGTCATCGTCCGCAGCAGGTCGGGGCGCGTATCGACTATGCGCTCGCAGCGCGTAACGAGAGCGCCGTATCGGGAACGCACGCGGCGCAGCAACTGCGCATGCTAACGCGCGGCGGCATCACCGTAAGCGTATTCGACGACGACCATCAATCCATCGTGCGCGAGCCCGCTGCACGGCGACTCGCCGGTTTATTCAGCGATCACGTCGACGCGGCCATTGCCACACCTTCATTTTCCACCATCTGACTTTAAGGAATCGATGTCATGAGCGCTCAACTTCAAGCTGCAACCGTCAACGGGTCCAAAGTGACCGCGCAGGCCATCCTCGCGTGGATTCAGGAGTGGACCGAAGCGAATCATCTCCAGGTGCCGACCGATCTCGATCAGACGTTCGCCGATGCGGGCTTCGATTCGATGCATTCGGTCGAACTCGCGTTCTTCCTTGAGGAGCGGCTCAAGATCAAGATCGACGAGACCGTGCTGTTCGACTATCCGACTTTTGCCTCGCTTGCCGATCATCTTGTTTCGCTGATTCAGCCTCATACGGATGAAGATGATAAGGAAAGCGAATCAATGGAGGCGGGAAGCTGGTAAGGCGTGCGCGCTGGCGCGTGCCGTCGGGCGCGCGCGGCGCATTTCGGTTTCGTTCGATCCTTATCGGAGTACTGGAGATGGCAGAAATAAACCGGGCTGGCACCTGGATGTCGCGCGTGGTCGGCTGCGGCTCGGCGCTGCCGGAGCGGCGCATGACGAATCTCGACATCGCGCGCATGGTGGACACGACGGACGAGTGGATCACGCAACGCACGGGCATCAAGGAGCGGCGCATCGCGGCCCGTGGCGAGAATACGTCCGATCTCGCGATCGGCGCGGCGAATGCGGCGCTCAGGCATGCGGGTCTTCGCGGCGACGATGTCGATCTCATCGTGCTCGCGACCTGCACACCGGATCGCACGATGCCCGCAACGGCCGTGCGCGTGCAGGCGGCGATCGGCATGCAGGGCGGCGTTGCGTTCGACGTGCAGGCGGTGTGCTCGGGCTTCGTGTTCGCGCTCTCGGTCGCCGACAATATGATCCGGCTCGGTCAGGCGCGCACGGCGCTCGTGATCGGCGCGGAAACGATGTCGCGCGTCGTGGACTGGCACGACCGCAATAGTTGCGTGCTGTTCGGCGACGGCGCGGGCGCGCTGGTCCTGCGCGCCGAGCGTCACGTGGAGGGCGCGCCGCGCGGCGTCCTTTCCACTCACCTGCATTCGGACGGGCGGCACCAGGACAAGATTCACACGGACGGCGGCGTCTCTTCCACGCAGACCGCTGGCGTGATGCATCTCGCGGGGCGCGAAGTGTTTTTGCACGCGGTGGTCAATCTCGCGGAGGCCTCGCAGCAGGCGCTCGCTGCGAACGGCATGACGCAGGACGATCTCGACTGGGTCGTGCCGCATCAGGCGAATCAGCGCATCGTGCAGACGCTCGGCGAGAAACTGCATTTGCCGAAGGAGAAAGTCGTCCTTACCGTCGATCATCACGGTAATACGTCCGCCGCGTCGATTCCGCTTGCGCTCAGCGAAGCGGTCGCCGACGGACGCATCAAGGAGAACGATCTGGTGCTCACGCCCACGATGGGATCGGGCTTTACGTGGGGCGCGGCCTTGATTCGCTGGTAGCGTCCGGCAGGTCCGCCATGCCGGACATCATGATTTGACTTCGCGCGCGGCGGCTCGGGTTATCGGGCCGCCGCGCGCTTCGTTTAAAAGCACGTCGAAGGGTTGCCATATCGATTGATCAATTCGCCGACGCGGGTCTCGTCGTGCGGCTTGTCGATATAGAACCCTTGCACATTCACGTCTTGCAACGATTGGGCCCAAGCAAATTGCGCGTGTGTTTCCACACCCGATAGCACGATCTGTTTTCCATGGCCGCGCGCGAATTTAACGAGCATTTCAATTGTGCGCGTGGCCTCGCCGTCCGCAGGCACATTCGCGAGGTAGGAACGATCGAATTTGACGATGTCGGCGGGCAACTGCTGGAGCAGCGTCAACGAGTTGTAGCCGCCGCCCAGATCGTCGAGCGCGACTTGCGCGCCGATGGCTTGAACCGCGCGCATGGCCTCGGCCAGGCCGTCGAGCCGATCCGGTTGAACCGCGCCCGTCAATTCGATTTCGAGCCGGCCCGGCAGGATTTCGCGCGCGGCGAAAATCGACTGGATGCGTTGCGGCAGGTCGGCGCTCGCCAATTCCGCCGCGCCGAGATTGATGGCCAGAGAAAGATCGCCGTGGCCGGATTGCTGCCAGCGTTGCAACGTGTCGGCGGCCCGCTCGATCAGCAATTCCGTAAAGCGGCGCGCCAGAATGGAATCTTCGACGAGGCTGATAAAGCGCGCGGGCGCGAGTATTCCATCGTCGGGATGCCGCCATCGCATCAGGTATTCAAATCCTGAGAGACGTTTCTCATGCAAACGCAATATGGGTTGGGCGACGAAAAAGAATTCGCCGCGTTCCAGCCCAAGCCGCGCATCGCTGATCAGGCATCGAGGCTGTGCAGTTTGTATCCGCGCGGACGGCCGTGGCTCATCGAGCGCAGTGCGAGCGGGGCGCCAGAGCGAACTCAACCTGGGTTTGACCGGAAATCGCATAGGCGGATGGCGGGCGTGAACGGTGCGGCACGTATTCTTGCGGGGCGTGCGTTTATGCGCAACGGGTGTTGGCCGTCGAGCCTAACACATTGAATCTGATCGCAAAAGCACTTTGCCATCGATGAAACTCGCAGGCGGCTGCCGCATTTCGGCTGCCTTTTCCAGAAGGTTTAATCCTGTTGACTTAAAAGAGACTTGGAATTTTCGTGCTTATGAACTTAAATGTCTGACGAATAGACATTTTGTTTCATTTTGTGACAAATGCTGACGCTCGCTTAACTATTTGGATAATTCAGGCTTGGGCCAATGCGTCACCGACGATGCGGCACCCGTCGTCCATTCAATTCAAATTCACCCGTGTCAGAATTTTGCCGCATTCGCCCAGCAGGTACTTCGCGACGAAACCTGGTCAATGCCTCGCGCCACTGCGGCAGATATTTGCCGTCGCTGCGCTGATATGAGAGGCCGGTTCTTTCTCGATTCGCGTTCCCGCTTTCGCGAAGCGCCCGGTTTCGCCGAGCGTGCCTGTCCCGATCTCGCGCGCGAATGGCCCGGCTTGCTGCTTGCGCTGGTCGTGGCGTGTTTCGCGCTGTCGTGCACGCGGGTGCTTCATCGCGCGGACCTCGCGTTTTTCGATCTCGCTTCGCGTTCCATTCATCAGATTGCGCCGACGCGCGTGCTGGTCGTTGCGATCGACGACCCGACCGTGGCCGCGCTCGGGCATCTGCCTGTTTCCCCGAGCGTGCATGCGCGCCTGCTTGATCGCCTCACTGAAAGCGGCGTCGCGGCGGTGGCGATCGTGCCTTGGGGGCGCGCCATTGGCAGCGCATCGACGGCCGATCTGATGCCGCTCGTCGCCGCGGTTCGGCGCAACGGCAAAGTGGTCATTCCCATTCCAGAACCGCACACGCGCGGCGACCAATTGCTGGTCAGCGCGAGTTATGGCGAGGCATTTGCTCAGGTGCGGCAGGACAGCGACGGTCTGTATCGCAGCGTGCAGCTCTGGTCGGGCGCGCAAGAGGGGCACGCTCATCTCGCGGCACTCGTGCTGCGCGCGGCGGGCGAAACGGTGCCGGATTGCAGCGCGGACGATAAAGCGAACGAGCGTGTTGGAGGCCGAGGTTGCGTGCGCTACGTGCCATTGGGCGCTGCGCCGTCGTTCGACAGGGTGTCGTATCGCGACGTGCTGCAAGGGCGCATTCCTGCCAGTGTTCTGCGCGGCCGGGTCGTATTGATCGGCGTGACGGCCAGTGGTTATGACGAGCGGCTGCCAACGCCGCTGATCGATGGGACATCGCTGAGCGTGGTCGAATTCCTCGCGGAAGCCACCAATGCGCTGGCGACGTCCACGCTCGTCAAGCCCGCGCGTTTCTGGCAGCAGCTTTTATTCGATCTCGGCGTCGTGCCGCTGCTCTGGATTGCGCTGTACTTGCTCGGGCCGCGCTGGAGCCTGTGCGTTTCGGCTGGGCTCGCGTGCATGAACCTGTTCGCGGCGTGGCTCGGCATGCGATTCGGGCATGTCTTCCTCGCACCGGCGGCCGGCGCCGTGACCGCGCTGGTCGCGTGGCCACTCTGGGCGTGGCGGCGTCAGGAGGCATTGCTCAGCTATCTGTCGCGCGAAACGGCGAGGTCGCTGCGCGAATCCACCTTGCCGGAGGGCTCGACGCGCATTCGCCGCTTTGTCGATCCGATCCAGCATAGGCTGGAGCTGATGACCTCGCTGGTGGAGCGCGTGCATCGTTATCGTGAACTGGTCGCGGACTGGGTGGATACGCTGCCGGAAGCCACGCTTGTCGCCGATCGAGAGGGCGTCGTGCTGCTCGCCAACGCCCAGGTCATCGCCTTGTCGACCCATTCCGATGATAAGGATGTCAAAGCATTGCCGACCGGGCGTCAGGCCGCCGATGTGCTGTTCGAGATTACCGCGTCGCATCGTGCCGTCGATTTCGCGCAGCAAGCCTTGTCGCTGCTCGACTTGCAGCGCGCGGGCCGGCCCTGGCCGGTGAGCGCCGCGAGCGTGCTGTCGCAGGGCATCGAAATTACCAGCGCGCGCGACGGGCGCTCGTTGCTGATCAAATGCGCGCCGATTCGTCCCGGCGCGGGCCGAAGCAGTGCGCTGATTTTCTATGTCACCGACCTGTCGTCGATTCGCCGCGCCGAACGCCAGCGCGACATGGCCTTGCGCTTCATGTCGCACGATATGCGCGCGCCTCAAGCGGCCGTGCTGGCGCTTGTCGAGCAGGTACGGCAAGACCCGCCGCGCCTCACGCAAAGGCAGTTCGTCGAACTCGTCGAGCACTATGCGACGACGGCCTTGAGCCTCTCGGACGACTTCTTGTTCCTCGCGCGCGCCGAATCGGTCGCGCCGAATCTGAGCCGGGTGGACCCGGCTCTGGCGTTGGGCGATGCGGTCGACGATTTCTGGCCGCAGGCCAGCGCCAAATCGATCGATGTCAATCTGATCGCCGAGCCGGGCATCAACACGATTGCCGACGCCCAATTGCTGCGTCGCGCGTTCGGCAATCTGATTGGCAACGCCATCAAGTACAGCCCGGCGTCGTCGGCGATCCGCGTGCGTTTGTCGGTGGCGGGCAATCACTTCAAGGTCTCGGTGGTCGATCAGGGAATCGGCATCGCGGAACTCGACAGGCAGCGGCTATTTCTCGAATTCGGCCAACTCGATACAGCGAGGCCGCATTCCGGACACGGGTTGGGGCTGGCATTTGTGAAGTCCGTGGTCGACGCTCTGGGCGGCAGTGTTTTTGTGCGGTCGACCGCAGGAAAAGGCACGGTATTCACGGTGCGTCTGCCGAGGTTCGATTAGATGTTTGCCGTTGCAGCGCAAAGGTTTTTTGGTTTGAACGGAAGTCTGGGATTCAAAGCATGCATATTTTAATTGTCGAAGACGATCCGATTCAGGCGCAGGCCGTTTCGGGCGTGCTGTCGCGACATAACTTCAGCGTCAGTGTGGTGAACGACGGCGAAGCGGCGATTGGTTTTCTGAAAACCGAAACGGTCGATGCGGTGTTGCTCGACTGGCATTTGCCCGGCATGAGCGGCGTCGAAGTCTTGCACTGGATACGCCATGTCGCGTGCGCGGAATATGGTGTGCTGTTTTTGACCAGTCGCGTTCAGGAACTCGATGTCGTTCGTGCGCTGGAGGAGGGCGCCGACGATTATCTCGCCAAGCCGTTCCGTTCCGATGAACTCGTGGCGCGCGTGCATGCACTGGTGCGCCGCGTCGTGCGGAACGCGAACAACAAAATCATACGGGCGGGCGAATACGTCGTGGATCAACAGTCGAGAAGCATTGCACTGCGCGGTAGTGAAGTCTCGCTGACGACAAAGGAATTTCAGCTTGCCGCGACGCTGTTCAATAACCTCGGCAAAATCCTTTCGCGTGAATTGCTTGCCATGACGGCATGGGGACGCGAACTCGGTGCGGAATCGCGCTCGCTCGACACGCATATTTATCGCATCAGGCAGAAGTTGAAGCTTCGTCCTGAGAATGGCGTGCGGCTGAGTTCGGTCTATACGGCGGGTTATCGTCTTGAATCAGTCGCGCAGCCGGTGGCCGGGTCTGAGACGTAAAAGGCGGGAATAAAGAGGGAAAAAGACGGCCGGAGTATGGCGTTCCGGCCGGAAAGACGCAGCGACGGGGTTCGCTACGCCGAGAGAAAGTGATTAAATCTCCATCGATATTGAATGCGCTAGTGCAGCCGCATTAAACGCATTCGCCGACAATAACCCGATCTGCACTGAGGTTCGCGGCAGTTGCCATGGTTTCATCGAGCCGATATCCAACGGTATAAACCGAGGACAATCGCAGACGATTTTCCGGACGCAATTGCAACTTCTGGCGAATACGGTAGACATGCGTATCGAGTGAACGCGAGTCCATTTCCCGCCCCCACGCCGACATGGCCAGCATGTCGCGCGACATGACCTTGCCGAGATTGTTGAACAGCGCGGCCGCCACGTCGTATTCCTTCGGCGTGAAGTCGATCGCCTGACCGTGCAGCGACACGGTTCGGCTTTGCCGATCGAGCACATACTCGCCAGCCTTGATCAAATTCTGCGGCGTGCCATTGCGCGCTGAGCGACGGGTTAATGCCTTCATTCGCGCCGCCAGTTCGTCGGGGCGGAAGGGCTTGGTCAGATAATCGTCGGCGCCCGCGTCAAGCGCGCTGACCACATCGCATTCCTCCACGCGGCTCGTCAATAACAGCACGCCGTAATTACCGCCTACGCCGTTTCTGATCCAGTTAAGCACATCGATTCCCGACATTTTCGGCAAATGCCAGTCGAGTACGACGGCATCGATCGGTTGCGTCCGCAATGCCTTGATCGCGCTTTCACCATCTCGCGCGAAGTGCACGGCATAACCCAGCCGCGACAGGACATCCGCGACTCCGTCGGCCTGAACGGGATCATCCTCCACCACCAGAATGTGCACCGGATCATCTCCTTGTCGTGATGCGCTAATGCACGCGACGAAATCATATTGGCGGGGCGGATATTCGTTTGTGAACAATTGTGAACTTTTGGGTGACATTGTGGGCGGCGCATGCGGATTGATTGTTTTGGCCTGCCTTATTGCGACGATCGTCCGTTCGGTTAATCCGCTTATTCGCTCGTTTCTGCGCTGTTTTAGTGTGTTTTTTCCCAATCAGAAAACGCATTCCAAAAACTTCCCAGATATTTGTGTTTTCTGAACAACACCACGCGGTTGCGCGGGTGGAAGGAATGCGTTATTCGCGCGAAAACGGGTTCTAACGCCGGTGATGCGCGGTAGTTACGCCAATTTCCCGCTTCCCCCCGTTTTTTGATTCCGTCAGTTGGCGCTCTCTGAATCCTTTCTGAATGTGACAAAAGTTCAGTTTTTATTTCCCGGCTCTCCCAATAAGATTCGCTGCCGGAAGTTGTTGTAGGGATTGGAAAGTACATCTTCGATCACTTTGTATGACTCGAAGCGCATATAACGCGCATCGGAGTCACGACGGCTCACGCGCCTCAAGCGCTGACATCAAAAAAATAAATTCGACCGCGCGCTAGTTGTGGTTTGACCGCTTGCCACTGATGGACAGATGAGTTGAAGGGAATTCATCGAGCATCTCATTTAGATAGCGTTACTAACTAATAGCCAAATTAATCGGGTGACCAGACCATCTGGAGTGTGGTTTTCATGACTGGCATATATCAACAGAATCTCGAACAAAGCCGGAAGAGAAAGGCGACGCCGCTCAAGCTGCGTCCGATCGTATCTGTCGTGGGTCTTGTGCTCGCGGCTGCTCCGGGCGTTGCTATGGCTGCAACTACCGGTGACGTCATCGTCAATGCAACGAATTGCTCAGCCAGTACCGCGTCCGACAATGGAACCAGTATTGGTTGTCAGACGGTCGCTGGGAGCGGTGGTACGGCCTTGGGCTTTGCGGCTGATGCGGAAGGTTTTAATAGTGTGGCGCTCGGCGAACATTCGACGGCCACTGCTCAATACGGTACAGCCGTCGGTCCCCGGTCAAATGCATCTGGAGACTATTCGACCGTGCTAGGCGCAATGTCAACGGCGAGCGCGGACAGTTCGATCGCAATAGGTAATGGTGCGACGGCATCGGCCCAATACGGCATCGCCATCGGCAACGCCGCCCAGGCGACCGACGTCTCCACGACCGCACTCGGCGCCGGCGCAATCGCAAGCGCGCTCAACGCGGCGGCACTCGGCATCAACGCGAGCGCGACCGGACAATTCAGCACTGCACTCGGGGGCACCGCCACTGCGAGCGGCACGACTTCGGCGGCCTTCGGCTACGCAGCCGTCGCGGCAGCAGCGGGCGCGACCGCAATGGGTCCGTTGGCACAAGCACTCGCCGCGGAGACCGTGGCGTTCGGCAATGCCGTCACTGTCGCGGCGGCGGCAGGAACCGGCTCGATCGCCGGCGGCCACAACTCGCAGGTGACGAGCGGCACGGGCGCAGTCGCGCTCGGCGAAGGCCAGACGGCCAGCGGCAACGGCGCGGTCGCCATCGGCGATCCGAACACGGCAACGGGCGACGGCGCAGTGGCGATCGGCGCGAACAACACCGCGACCGGCCAGGGCGCGGTGGCCATCGGCGACAGCACGATCGCCACCGGCATCGGCGCCGTCGCGCTCGGCAACGCATCGGCGGCCAATTCGGCGGGCGGCGTTGCGATCGGCAACGGCGCAACGGTGGTGGCCGCGGCGACCAACGGCGTCGCGCTCGGCTCGAACGCCGTGGCCAACAACGCCTCGGATGTCGCGCTCGGTTCGAACTCGACCACGGCAGCGCCGCATACGGGCACGTTCGATCTCACGGGCGGCACGGCGGCGGCGACCTCGCCGACCTCGGTCGTCTCCGTGGGCGCGGCGGGCGCAGAGCGTCAAATCCAGAACGTGGCGGCAGGCGTGGTCTCGGCGACGTCGACCGATGCCGTGAACGGCTCGCAACTGTTCTCGGTGGCCGAAGCGGGCAACGCAACGGGTTCGTCTGTTGCGGCGGCGCTCGGCGGCGGCTCGACCTATACGGCAGGCAGCGGCGTTTCCGCACCGAGCTACACGATTCAGGGCACGACGTACAACAGCGTGGGCGATGCGTTCGGCGGCGTCGATACGGCGCTGACCAACATCGAAAACACCATCGATGCCGCCGTGAACGGCAGCGGCATCAAATACTTCCACGCGAACTCGACGCTCGCCGATTCGCAGGCCACCGGCACCGACAGCATCGCCATTGGGCCGGTCGCGGTCGCGTCGGGTACGAGCAGCCTCGCGGCGGGCGACGGTGCGCAGGCCACGGCCACCAACGCGACGAGCCTCGGCGCGCAAACGGTCGTGTCGGTCGCGGACGGCGTGGCGCTCGGCTCGGGTTCGGTCTCCGATCGCGCGGTGCTCTCGGGCATCGGCTCGATCACGGCGGGCAGCGCCGCGATTCCATACAACACCTCGGACCGCACGCTGCTCGGCGCGGTCTCGGTGGGCGACGCGTCGACCAACACCTATCGCCAGATCATCAACGTCGCGGACGGCACGCAAGCGCAGGACGCCGTCACGGTGCGCCAGTTGAGCGGCGCGCTGCAGGCGTTCGCGACCACGACCACGATGTATTTCCACGCCAATTCCACGGCGGCGGATTCGCTGGCCGTGGGCGATCAGTCGATCGCGGTCGGCCCGACCACGGTGGTCAACGGCGATAGCGGCGTGGGCATCGGCAACGGCGCGATCGTCGATTCGACGGCGCCGGGCGGCATCGCCATCGGCGAGAAGGCGGAGTCGGCGCAGGCCGATGCGCTCGCGCTCGGCAGTGGCGCGACGGCAGGCGGCGCGCAATCGATCGCACAAGGCGCGAACGCGCTCGCCACCAGCGCGGCCGGTGTCGCGATCGGTTCGGGCGCGCAAAGCACGGCGCTCAACGCGGTGGCGATCGGCGCGGGCGCGGAATCGACCTATGCGAACAGCGTGGCGATTGGCGCGGGCTCGATCACGACGGTCGGCGCGCTCAGCAATTACATCGGCTATGGACTGAGCACGCCGAGTTCGTCGGTGGGCGAAGTGAACGTCGGCAATCGCCAGATCACGGGCGTGGCGGCGGGCGTGGCGGCGACCGACGCGGTCAACGTGAGCCAGTTGCAGGCCGTCAACGAGGAACTGCAGACGCTCATCGCCAATCAGTCGGGCAGTTCGTCGAGCAGCGGCACGTTCCCGTCGAACACCACGAGCACGACGACCAGCGCTGCCGCGACGGGTTCGAACTCGTCGGCGGGCGGCTCGGGCGCGGTGGCGTCCGGCGCGAACAGCACGGCAGTCGGCACGTCGTCGACGGCCTCGGGCACGAGCTCGACGGCGATCGGTTCGGGCGCGACCTCGACGGGCAACAACTCGGTCGCCATCGGCGCGGGCAGCACGGACGATGGCCGCACGAATGTCGTGTCGGTCGGCAGCGCCGAATCGGCACGCCAGATCACCAACGTGGCCGCCGGCACGGCGTCGACCGATGCCGTCAACGTGCAGCAGTTGAACAGCGCGATCTCGCAGGCGAACAGCTACACGGACGGCCAGATCCAGCAGTTGCGTCACGATGCCGACGCGGGCACCGCGGCCGCGATGGCGGTGGCCGGTCTGCCGCAGCCGTCGGGTCCGGGCAAGAGCATGGTCGCGATTGCGGGCAGCTATTACCACGGGCAATCGGGCCAGGCGATCGGGATCTCGACGATCTCGGAGAACAACCACTGGGTCTACAAGGCCGCTGTGACCACGAACACGCGCAGCTATTACGGCGCGGTGGTGGGCGCGGGCTATCAGTGGTAATCCGGCGCAGGTAATTTCAGCCGGTGCGCGCGAGCGGCGTCTGCATTGATGCCGTTGCCGCTCGCGGCCAACCGGTTCTTCGACATCGAAAGCGATACCGACCATGAAAAACATTTCTATTGCCGCCCAGATTGTTGCGCTAGCAACGACTGCCATGATTGCGGGCTGCGCCGCTCCGCAGAATCCGCCGCGTTTCCCCGATCAGCACGCCGCGTCGCCTGCGGGCGGCACCTTTGTGAATGCCGCCAATCTGCGCAATATGGGCATCGGTCTGAACAAGGATCAGGTGCGCGATCTGATCGGGCCGCCGCATTTCAACGAATGGTTCGTCGGCAATCACGTGTGGAATTATCTGTTCGATTTCCACCGTGGCGATGAAATCGTGTCGTGCCAATATCAGGTGCAGTTCGATCGCCATATGCAGGTGAGTGCAACGTTCTGGCGTGATCCGGCGTGTGCTGCGTGGGTGAGTGGTGCAGCGGCCGAACCGGTTGCCGCGCCCGTCGTGCAGAAAGACGCGACCGTCGATGAATTCTCGCTGCAAACCGACGCGCTGTTCGCATTCGGCAAGTCGGATCTCGGCTCGCTTCAGCCTGAAGGCCGCAAGGCGCTCGACGGCGCGGTGGCGCGCATCGGCAAGCATCAGGCCGTGAGCGCCGTGCGCGTGGTGGGACACACCGACCGCATCGGCGCCGATTCGCTCAATCAGCGCCTCTCGCTCGCGCGTGCGAATACGGTGCGGGATTATCTGCTTGCGCACGGTGTTCATGCCGATGTCATTCACGCCGAGGGCGTGGGCGCGAGTCAATCCGTGACGCATTGCCCGGCGGGCGAGGGCCGCGCAGTGATTGCCTGCCTGAAGCCGGATCGGCGGGTCACGATCGCTGTCACGGCGCAGCACTAAAACGGTGCGGATTGGCGATGCCGTAGCGATCGTCTATGTCATCGTCGGCAGTCAAACCCCGGTGTTCGGTGAAACTGAACCCGGGGTTATTTTATTTCTGGACTCTGGACGCGTGAACGATATAAAGAGTTTGCCGAATCGACCGTAAACCAGTGCATACGTTGTTCACGCATCGAGTGGTTCATGCCGTGAGCATAATGATGGTCAGATCGAATAATGCAGACGCGCGGGCCTGAGACAGCCTGCATCCAGAAAAAATGATGAATCGACCCATGACGGAAGACCGGCGCGGCAAGCGAGTTTGGGGAGCGGTATCAGCATGAGCGCCGCTGAACGCCGCGTGCAGCAAGACCCGACGATGCACGTGTTCGAACAGGACAACGGATGGCACTGGGCCATTACGGTTCCGCGCGAAGCGGGCAGCGGATTTCGCGTGCTCACCTATAGCGAGCAGACTTACGCGGATGAGGCCGCAGCCAGCAAGGACGCAGCCGTGGTGCTTCGCGAATTCGAGGCGGAGGTGGCGATCTGAGTCGCCGCCGCATGCATCGTCACTTGCGATATTGCTGAATCAGATCGTCGGTTTGGACTTCGTCGGCGGGCTTGCCCAGCAGAAATCCCTGCACATCGACGCCTTGCAAGGTTTTCGCCCACGCGAGTTGCGCTTGCGTCTCGATGCCGGACAGCACGATTTCCTTTCCATTGCCGCTCGCGAATTGCACGAGCGTTTCAATTTTCTTCGTGGCGACACCATTCGCCGGCACATCGGCCAGAAAAGATCGATCAAACTTGGCGATATCGGCGGGCAATTGCTGTAACAGCATCAGCGAATTGAAGGCGCCGCCGAGATCGTCGATCGCGACACGCGCGCCCGTCGCCTGAACCGCGCGAATGGCCTTGTCGAGCTGATCCAGCAGATCGGCCTGTCCCGCATTGGTCAATTCGATTTCGAGGCGCTCGGGCGCGATATCGTAAGCGCGGCACACGTGGCTGATTCGCTGCGCCATATCGCCGTGTGTCATTTCTTTTGCGCTCATATTGATCGCGAGATTCAGTTGCGCATGGCCCGCCGCTTTCCAGCGTTGAAGCATCTGGCCCGCGCGTTCGAAAATCAGCTCGGTGAACGAGGGCGAAAGCGACGAGTCGTCGACGATGCTGAGAAAATGCGCGGGCAGCAGCACGTCGCCATTGTGCCGCCATCGGATCAAACACTCGAATCCCACGAGGCCGATTTCGCGAAGCCGGAATTTAGGCTGAAACGCGAAGGAAAATTCATTGCGTTCGAGACCGCGCCGGGCCGCTCCCAGATGTCCCGCGTGAGGATGCGCTTCTGTGGCCGCCTCGGGCAGGCGAGCCGCAGTCGAGCGACGCGCCAGGAAACGGGGCTTCATTTATCTGACCTTATTTCTCGAACACGTGGATAAGCGTCAACAACGCTGAGAGAAAAGCGTAACACAGCAGGTGGACGAAAACGGCGCTGCCACGCTGGCAACTGATCGACTGAAGAGAAAAAGCTCAGAAACATGCGGTATTCGATGATAGTGATTGTTGTTTATCGCTCAGTTCTCAGCGGTAATTATCATACGAATAATAAAAAATAGTCGATCGCAAATATATAGATTGACTGAATGTTAACGATTTGGATAATTCGACGTCGCCAGTGAGGCACGCACGCCTCACGATTATCGCGTTTCTATCGTCCGATGCTTGTGTCAGCGTTTCACCCGATTTTTTCGAAGGCTTCGGCCACGGCGTTTGTTTCTGGCGTTATCGCCGCCGTTGCGCGTGCCGGGTCATGAAACCGAGGTCGTTGATGGGTGCGAGAAATCCTGATCTCGCGCGCGAGTGGCCTGCGTTAGTCGCCGTACTCGTCTTGCTGTGCGCAGTCCTGTCGTGCACGAAGGCGCTGCAACGCGCCGATCTGGCTTTTCTCGATATCGCGTCTCACACGGTGCACCGCGTGGCGGCCAAGCCCGTTGTGGTGATCGCCATCGACGATCATACGATCGACGCCATGGGCCGATTGCCGTTCGCGCCGACGACGCACGCCACGCTGATCGACCAGCTTACCGATAGCGGCGCGGCCGCCGTCGCGTTCGCACCCTGGAACCGCGCGATCGGCAGTTTTCCGCCTGAGCGTCTCATGCCGCTCGTGGCTGCGATTCGGCGCAATGGCAAGGTGGTGATTCCGCCTTCTGTGCTGCGTCGAACGGAAGCATCGCTCGCGGCGCACTCGCAGTCGAGCGCCGATTTCGCACGCGCACGCTTCGAGGCCGTGCAGGATTTCGACGGCCTGTATCGCAGCGTGTTCATGCTCTCCGGCGAGGGCCGCTACGACGAACTGGTGGCGACACAACTGCTGCGCGCGAGCGGCGCGTCGCCCGCGCCTTGCTCGGTGGGTGAAATGCGGCGCGTGGCCACGGAAGGCGCGGGGTGTCGGCGTTATGTACCGCTCGGCGCGAAGCCGTCGTTCGAGCGCATTTCCTATGTCGATGCACTGCGCGCGAATGTGCCGCCCGACTTCTTTCGCGGGCGTATCGTGCTGATCGGCGTGACGGCGTATGGCTACGACACACGGCTGGCGACGCCGCTGGTGGGCGGCGAGTCGCTGAGCAATATCGAGTTTCTCGCCGAGGCGACCAACGCGCTCGAAACCTCAACGCTGATTCGTCCCGCCAGTGCCTGGGTGCAGATGCTGTTCAGCGTGAGCGTCGTGCCGATCGTCTGTCTCGCGCTCTATCTGCTTAGCCCGCGCGCGGGCCTCGTCGCTTCGGTGGGGATCGCGCTCGCGATGGTATTGGCCGCTTATCTTTGCCTCGTGTGCGGGCATGTGCTCGTGCCGCCTGGCGTCGCGCTCACCACCGCGCTCGCGGCTTCGCCGCTTTGGGCGTGGCGGCGCCAGGAGGCGCTGCTCGCGTATCTCGCGCGCGAAGCGCAGCGCTCGCTGCGCGATCCGGCGATGCGCGCCGATGCGGCGTCGCGTCCGACCATGGCGGACCCGGTTCAGCATCGGCTCGACGTAATGACGTCGCTGGTCGGCCGCGTCAATCGTTACCGCGATCTGGTTGCGCAGTGGGTGGACTCGTTGCCCGAGGCGACCTTCGTCGCCGATCGCGAGGGCGTCATTCTGCTTGCGAACGCGCAGGTCACGGCGCTCGCATCGCCATCGGGCACGCAAGCAACGATGCCGTCGCCGGTGGGCCGTATCGTTGCCGATGTGCTATTCGACATCACGGCGTCTCATCGCGCGGTCGAATTCGCAGGGCAGGCGTTGGCGCTGCTTGCGCATGCCGTCGACGATGACGCGGCCTTCGCGCGCGCGGAAGTGGCGCGCTCGCAAGGCATCGAAGTGACCAGCGGACTCGACGGCCGCGCCTTGTTGATCAAATGCGCGCTGATCCGGGACGAGGACGGTTCGCGCCGCGCGCTGATTTTTCATGTGGCCGATGTGTCGTCGATTCGTCGTGCGGAGCGGCAGCGCGATATGGCGTTGCGATTCATGTCTCACGATATGCGCTCGCCGCAGGCGGCCGTGCTGGCGCTCGTCGAGCAGATGCGCGAGGCGGCGCCGCGCCTGACTGTGCGCCACTTCATCGAACTCGTCGAGCACTATGCGAGAACCGCATTGAGTCTTTCCGACGATTTCCTGTTTCTGGCGCGTGCGGAGTGCGTCGGGCCAACACTCGTCTGGGTGGATCCGGCGTTGGTGCTCGGCGATGTCGTCGACGATTTCTGGCCGCAGGCGAGCGCGAAATCGATTGCTGTCGAATTGATCGCGGAGCCCGGATGCAGCGTGATCGCGGACGTGCAGATGTTGCGGCGCGCCTACGGCAATCTGCTTTCGAATGCGATCCGGCATAGCGCTCGCGGCGCGACGATCACGATTCGTCTCACGGAGACTGCGCGTTATTTATTCGCTTCGTTCGTCGATGAAGGCGAGGGCATTTCGGCGCTCGACCGGCGACGGCTGTTCCGCGAGTTCGCGCAGTTCGGCAACTGCGTGGCGCAGTCGGGACACGGACTGGGACTGGCGCTCGTGAAGTCGGTGGTCGAGACCATCGGCGGGCAGGTTTTCGTGCGTTCGAGTTTGGGGAAAGGCAGTGTGTTTACTGTGCGTCTTTTGAAATCCGTTGCCGCGGACGACGAGAGTGCGATGGAATGGAACCCGCGTTAAACCCATATCGGTGAGTGGATAAAGCCAGGCGCCTGATCCCACTGCGATTGCTTTTGAACCAACAAGAAGGCAGCAAAACAATCAAGCGTAGTGTCCGCTGTCTATAGGACTTTGGTCCTACGAAGTGCCCCGAGGTGAACGTGTATCGGGTCAACGGCAGCGGCGGCCCAGCGCAAATCGTGCCTTTAGAATGGGGAAAAATGTATACGCTTAATGACGATCTCTGAACCCGGTCGCTACGCTGAAGCCATTTCAGATATCTGTGTTGCAGCCGCGCAATATCCGACGCCGTCGAATTGAATTGCCATATAGTCTCTGAAAGCAGTCAATCGATTAGAGGCGTCGGATGACCAAGTTACTGATCGACGTTGTGATTTTTCTGGCCTCGGCGCTGATTGCCGTGCCGCTCGCCGTGCGTCTCGGATTTGGCTCGGTGCTGGGCTATCTGGTTGCGGGCGTCATGATCGGTCCGTGGGGGCTGAAGCTCGTCACCGACATCGACTCGATACTTCATTTTTCCGAACTGGGCATCGTGCTGATGATGTTCGTGATCGGACTCGAAATGCGCGTCGATGCGCTGTGGTCGATGCGGCGCACCATCTTCGGCTACGGCACCATGCAGATGACTGTCTGCGCGGCGCTGCTGCTGGCCGTCTTCGTGATGCTGGGATTGCCGTGGCGCATTGCCTTGACAGGCGGCCTCGCGCTTTCGCTGTCGTCCACCGCCATGGTCATGTCCGAGCTTCAGGAGCGCAAGCTCATGGAAATGCCCACGGGCCGCGCCGGGTTCGGCATTCTGCTGTTTCAGGACATGGCGGCGATTCCGCTGATCGCGCTGCTGCCGTTGCTCGCGCCGAAGGCCGCCATCGCCGTCTCCGCCGAGCCGGGCTGGCTGGTCGCCGTAAAGGCGATCGCCATGCTCGCGGTCATTGCGCTGTCGGGCCGTTACCTGCTGCATGTCGTGCTGCGGGTGATCTCCAGCATCGGCGTGCCCGAGATTTTCACCGCGTTTGCGTTGCTGTGGATCGTCGGCATTGCATTGCTCATGCAGACCGTCCATCTTTCGATGTCGCTGGGCGCGTTCGTGGCGGGCGTGCTGCTCGCGGATTCGGAATACCGGCATCGGATCGAAGTCGAAATGGCCCCATTCAAGGGGCTCTTGCTCGGCTTGTTTTTTATTGCCGTCGGCATGTCGATCGATTTCGGCATCTTGATGCGCGAGCCGGTGCGCGTGGCGGTGCTCGTGGTGGCCGTGGTCGGCATCAAGACGCTCGCGCAATGGCTGCTCGCCAACCGGTTCGGCGTGCCGGCTTCGCAACGCTCTTACTTTGCCATCCTGCTTTCGCAAGGCGGCGAATTCGCTTTTGTCGTGATGGCTGCGTCGCTGGCGGCCGGTGTCGTCGATCAGCGTCAGTCGTCACTGGTGACCGTGGTCGTCGCGTTGTCGATGGTGTCGACGCCGTTGCTGCTGCTTGTGCATCGTCGGCTTTTGCAGCCATTCGTCAGTCGTGAATACGGATAGTGCGCGCTGATTCAAACCATTCATCGCGCCGGTCGGCGAAACAGAAAATCTGCTGCGAGCGCGATCGAGTGTGGGTTGCCGCACATTCCGGCGGTCAAAATTTCCAGAAAAAATCCAGGAAGCTGATTGTCACGCGGAATTTCTTCCCTATACTTTCCTTTGCGTAAGCAGAAGCGGCCAGATGTAAAGATGAACTGGCGAACGTCCTGCACATGGGTTAAGTAGCCATTGATCGAAAAGATCGGGCTGACGACATGTCGTGCTGGCGGAGATCAGTATGCTCAGAGCAGACATCGAGAACGAAAAACTCACGATTAAAGCGCTCCCGATCATGGCGCGTTTCTGCCAATCCAATTATCCGATGAGTGCGCGCGTGGAAGGCGGCTCGTGGGAGTCCCCATGAATACGCCGGCATCGGTGGTCTTCGTCGTGGACGATGATGAGCACGTCCGCAATGCCTTGTCCCGTTTGCTACGCTCGAACGGCTATTGCGTGCAGGCCTATGAAAGCGCGAGTGCGTTCATGCACGGCGCGGACTTGCGACGCGCGCCCGCGTGCCTCTTGCTCGACCTCCAGTTGCCCGATCTGAGCGGCATCGAGTTGCAGCGCCAGCTCGACGGCAGGATACCCATCATATTCATTTCAGCGCACGGCGATTTCGGTCCCGCCATCGCGGCGATGAAGGCCGGCGCCATGGACTTCCTCATCAAACCCGTCCACGAGTCGGTGCTGTTCGAGGCCACCGAGCGCGCACTCGAATGTGCGAGGCGGTGCTTCGAGCAACGCGAACTCAGCGAGGAAATCCAGCGTCGCGTCGCGACGTTGACGCCGCGCGAACGCGAGGTCATGGCGCTCGTGGTGTCCGGTCGCGCCAACAAGATCATCGCGTGCGAACTGGGCGCGGCGGAGAAAACGATCAAGATTCATCGGGCGCGTGTGATGGAAAAGATGGGCGCGGATTCGCTGGCGAATCTGGTTCATCTTCACTCGCATTGCGATCTGATCGATCCACCTGCACCGTCGCGTCAACGCACGGACGCCATCGATGCCTGGCATGCCGCCGACGCACGCGCGGTTCCTCTCGCCTGATCTGGACTGACCAGCACAAGGGTTGCTATTTTCCGCAGAGATCGCCTGGCGCAGCGCAGGGGAAAGCAACATGGACTGGAATCGCTGGTACAGCCTGAAAAGCTATCTCAAGACGTCGCTGTGGACGGTGCCGCTCATCGCGGTCGCGATCTATATGGTGGTGAAGCCGTCGACGGAAATGCTCGGAAGATGGTTGGTCGCCAGAGGGATTCTCGATCCGAAGAACGGCTTGTTCGGGCTCACGATGACGGGCGCGCGCTCGCTGGTCGGCGACATCGTGTCGGCCGATATGGCGTTTCTGGTGTTCACGTTCGGGTCGCTGCTCGTCGCGATCCAGGTCGCCGGCGGTCAATACACGCCGCGCATCATCGCCACCACGCTGCTGTGCGATAACATTATTCGCGGCGTCTCTGGATTGTTCGTCTTCACATTGCTGTTCGCCAATAGAACGCTGGCCTTGATGGGAGAGAACGAGGTGCACCAGCTTCAGGTGTTCCTCGCCGCGTTATTCGGTTTCGCTTCCGTCGTAGCGTTCCTGTTCTTGATCGATTACGCCGCGAAGTCGCTGCGGCCCGTGAGCCTCGTCGCACGCGTGGGCCAGCACGGCATCAAGGTGATCGACAGCGTGTATCCGTTTCCGGCCGCGAGTGGCGTGATGGCGTTGGAAAGCGGCAGCGCGCGCGGAACACCCGATCGCGTCGTGATTCATCGCGGCAAACCGGGCATCGTGCTGGCCGTGAATCTGGAGCGCCTCGTCGCCAAGGCGCGGCGCACGGATTCGGTCATCGAATTCGTGCCGCAAGTCGGCGATTTCGTTTCCGTGGACGAGCCGCTATTCTTTCTCTATGGCAGCAACGTCGGCGTCGTCGACGAAAAGCGGCTGCGTGCGCAGGTCGCTTTTGGGTCGGAGCGCACGATGGAGCAGGACCCCGTGTTTGCGTTTCGGATCCTCGTGGATATTGCGCTGAAAGCGCTATCGGCGGCTATCAACGATCCGACCACGGCGGTGCTGGCGATCGATCAACTGCAACGGTTGCTGCGGATAGTGGGCAAGCGCTCCTTGCATACTGAGGAAATTGCGGACAGTGCCGGGCATCCGCGCGTGATTCTGCGCACGCCGGACTGGGAAGATTTTGTGCACATCGCTTTCCGCGAAATACGGCAGTGCGGCGCGGGCAGTATTCAAATCGCGCGGCGTCTGCGCGCGGCGATCGACAATCTGCTGCAAAGCTTGCCGGAGCATCGTCACGAAGCCTTGCTCATCGAGTTATCGTTGCTCGACCGTGCGATTGCCGGGAAGCATCTGTTTCCCGAAGACCTCGCATTGGCGCGCATTCCCGACTCGCAGGGGCTCGGCGGGTCGGCCAGCTTGCGCGGGTCGAATTAGCTATTTGCGAGGCCACCATGCGCAAACTCATCGCGGGCATCGTCGAATTCCGGGAAAAGCGTTTGCCGGATTACGCGGAAAAATTCAGCAAACTCGCGTTGGGGCAAACACCGGATACGCTGTTCGTCACCTGCGCGGATAGCCGCGTGGTGCCCGATCTGCTGGCCTCGACGCTTCCCGGTGAGCTATTTACGATGCGCAACGTCGGCAACCTGATTCCCCCGGCGACGACCGATGGCATCTCGACCGGCGATCTTTCGGAAGCCAGCGCGATCGAATACGCGGTGCTGGTGCTGAAGGTCGCGAATATCGTCGTGTGCGGGCATTCCGAATGTGGTGCGATGAAATCAGTGTTTTCGCGCAGCGCCAAACTCAAATCGCCGAACCTCGATAAGTGGCTGTGCCACGCGCACAACGCCGCGTTTCGTCTGGAGCAGGAAGGGCCGCTCGACGCCAGCCTGAAGCCGCACGATCAATTATCGCAACTCAACGTGCTCGTGCAGATCGAGCACCTCATGACCTATCCGATCGTTCGTCAGCAGGTCAATGCAGGCGCGCTCGTCCTGAGCGGCTGGTGGTTCGATATCGCGAAGGGCGACATGTACGCCTATGAGCGACTGAGCCGGTCATTCCAGGTCATCGATCGCGAAATGGGTGAGCGGATGATTTCGCGTCTCGCTTCGCGCGCGCGATGATGCGGTGAGCCATGCCTCCGCGTGACGGGGGAGACCATGAAGACTCAGGACATTCAGGAAGTGATCCGCGAAATTGCCGCCTTGACGGCAACGTCGGAGGACGTCGTCGCGCAGATGTACGCCGAGGCGTTCGAGGCTTTTCGCAAGGATGCGCGCGTTTTCGACTATATACCGCTGCTTGCGGCAAAGCGCGTGCGCGAGGCCCTACGAGGCGCGTCGAAATTGCGCATCCATAACGAGTGACTCGCGCGGACACCGCTCGTCCAGCGCTTCACCAGGCCGCTCGCCGAGATCCATGATGCCACGATCGCATCGGCTGTCTATCGGCCGATGGTCCTATAGAGAAAGGCGGCGAAGGTCTGCACGATGCAGTTTGTGCGAATGCACAAGGCGGGGGAGATAGCGCCGAAACGGCCGAAATGGCCGTTTCGGCCAGTTGGTGTAACGAATCTGTCACATGCGTCTGCCAGGGTGTACCGAGGCGGATGAGGGGCGGGACTGCATCGCAACAAAGTTTCCACCCGATTCATTCATAAGTATTCCTTTCATTTCAGCGCTATTCAAAAGAGGCGCTGATCTGCGGCCGTCGCGCGGTATCGCTGACGTATTCAACCGCCCGAACCATCATGCGGCGACCCTGTTCTCCTCCCTTCAATTGCGGCCCGGAAGGTGATGCAATGACCGACATAGCCAATCAATACGCGCGTTGCCAGGAAGTCGGCGACAAGGTTTCGAGGCTTTTCGCCAAACGATGGGACGTGGCGCTCACGCAATTCAATCAGCGTTGCAGCGATGCGGCGCAGCGGCTCAGCGAGACCGGCACGCCGGACAGCGCATGGAATCCCTGGAACGGTTATCGCTACGCGATGGATATGGCCGAGCGTTCCGTCCTCTTCTGGGACACCTTGCGCCAGCGGGGAAATGGTTTCGTCGATCAAACGCGTCAAGGTCTTCAGCCGGTCCTACATTTCCGCCATGAACTCGTCGTCGATGGCCGGCAACTGGCGCGGCCCGTCAATTACGCGCTCGTGCGTTTGCTGCCACCCGATGGCGTGGTCATCGATGCTCGCAAACGTCCTTATGTGATCATCGATCCACGCGCGGGGCACGGTCCCGGCATCGGCGGCTTCAAGGACGATTCGCAGGCGGGCGTGGCGCTCAAGGCCGGTCATCCCGTGTATTTCGTGATCTTTTATCGCGACCCGGAGCCGGGCCAGACGCTGCTCGATGTGTGCGCGGCCGAAAAGCAGTTCATCGCGAAGGTGTGCGAGCTGCACCCGGACAGCGCGAAGCCGGCGATCGTCGGCAATTGCCAGGGCGGCTGGGCCGCGATGATGCTCGCGAGTTCGGACCCGGACCATACGGGGCCGCTCGTCATCAACGGTGCGCCGATGTCGTACTGGAGCGGCGCGTGGAGTGAAGGCGAGGGCGACAATCCCATGCGTTACTCGGGCGGCATGCTGGGCGGCAGCTGGCTGGCTTCGCTGAGTGCGGATCTCGGCAACGGCAAGTTCGACGGCGCCCATCTCGTGCAGAACTTCGAGAACCTCAATCCCGCCAACAGCTTCTGGGACAAGTACTATCACCTGTTCGACAACATCGATACCGAGCCGCCGCGCTTCCTCGATTTCGAGCGCTGGTGGGGCGGCTATTACCTGATGAACCGCGAGGAGATCGAGTGGATCACGCGCAATCTGTTCATCGGCAACGCGCTGTGGTCGGGCGACGTGCGCGGGCTCGACGGCGCAGCCTTCGACCTGCGGGCCATCAAGTCGCCGATCATTCTGTTCGCTTCGCTCGGCGACAACATCACGCCGCCGCAGCAGGCCTTCAACTGGGTCGCCGACGTCTACGGCAGCACGGAGGAAATCAAGGCGCGCGGCCAGGTCATCGTCGGGCTCGTGCATCAGAGCATCGGCCATCTCGGCATATTCGTGTCGGGCAAGGTGGCGAAAAAGGAGCACCAGCAGATCGCCTCGGTGCTGGAGGCGATTGAAGCGTTTCCGCCGGGTCTTTACGGCATGGAAATCGGCGAGGAGAAGGACAGCGAGGGCAAGCCGCACTACGAGGTGACGTTTCGCGAGTATCGACTCGAAGAAGTCACCGAGCGGCTGAACCGTTTCGAGCGGGTCGACGAACAGCCGTTCGAAGCGGTGAAGCGCGTGTCCGAATTGAATCAGCGCGCGTACGAGATGCTGTTGCAGCCGTGGGTGCGGGCGTTCTCAAACGAATCGACTGCG
The DNA here is from genome assembly GCF_914484835.1 of Paraburkholderia tropica. GTDB lineage: Bacteria > Pseudomonadota > Gammaproteobacteria > Burkholderiales > Burkholderiaceae > Paraburkholderia > Paraburkholderia tropica_A. The sequence continues at coordinate 110,375 of NZ_CAJZAR010000101.1, read as the reverse complement.
CATCTGCAACGGCAGTTTCACCCGCTGCGCGCGCAACGCTGGGCGTTCTCGGATATGAATCCGTGGCTCGCCTGGCTCGGTCCGGCGGCGCACACGATCAAGACGAAGCGGGATGCACAGGCGAATGAAGCGCCGCCAGCGAGAGCGTATGAGCACTATGGATCGCAGATGATCAGCGCGTCGCTCGACTTTTATCGCGCGCTGCGCGACGCGATGACCGAGAGCGCATTCTTTTCGTTTTACGGCAATCTGCCCGTCGACGATCACGGCGGCGATGCGCCAGCGCGGCACCCCGAATCGACCGATAATCCGCGCGATCTGCCTTTCGTAAAAGACGCCCTGGCGTCGATCAACGAGGGCGGTTACACGGAGGCGCTCGCCCGCGCCGCGTGCCTGCTCGCGCGCCGGGGCGAACCGCTGCCGCTCGCGCGGCTTGCGTTGAAGCGCGAACTCGCGAAGGATTACGCCGCGTATCTGCCTTCGCTGCCCGAGGATCAATGGCGACGCGTGCGCGGCGAACAGGAAATCATCGTGCGCTATGAGCCGGACGCGGCGCTCGCGACGCTGCCGCATCTGCTTCAGGACAGGAAGGATCGCCAGAAGCTGCTCGAACTGGCTGAAAAACTGCTAGCCGATCGACGTGTTCAGGATGCCGAACCATCATCGGCGCAGCTTGCTATGCTCGATACGATCCGTGCCTTGTTGCCGATCGAGCGCGCGCCCGCCTCGCGATCCACCGCTGCGAAGCCTGCGGTGACCGAGACGTCGTCCGACCATACGGAGCTCGGACGCAAGGAGACACTGTGAATCGTGAACACGAAAAGTACGACCGGCTGATCGACTATTGCCGGTCTCTGCCGCCGCTGGCGACCGCCGTGGTGCATCCGTGCGATCGAAGCTCACTCGAAGGCGCGTTGCAGGCGAAAACGCTCGGTCTGATCGCGCCGATTCTCGTCGGGCCGCAAGGGCGCATCGAGGAGATTGCGGAGCGCGAAGATCTCGACATCACCGGCTGCGCCGTCGAGGATGTGCCGCACAGTCACGCGGCCGCCGCGCGAGCAGTCGAACTGGTGCGCGAGGGGCGCGCCGAGGCGCTGATGAAAGGCAGCCTGCACACCGACGAACTGATGGGCGCCGTCGTCAGCCGCGAGGGCGGATTGCGGACGGCGCGCCGCGTGAGTCATTGCTTCGTGATGGATGTGCCGGGGCACGAAAGCGCGCTGATCATCACCGATGCCGCCATCAATATCGCGCCGACGCTGGCCGAGAAAGGCGATATCCTGCAGAACGCGATCGATCTGGGGCACGCGCTGCGTCTTCCTGAAGTGCGCGTGGCGCTGCTCTCGGCGATGGAGACGGTCAATCCGAAAGTGCCGTCCACAATCGAGGCGGCGGCCTTGTGCAAGATGGTCGATCGCCGCCAGATCCGCGGCGCGCTCGTCGACGGCCCGCTCGCGCTCGACAATGCGATCGACCCCGAAGCCGCGCGTATCAAGGGCATCGTTTCGCCGGTCGCCGGTCGCGCCAACGTGCTCATGGTGCCCGATCTCGAAGCGGGCAACATGCTCGCCAAGAGCCTGTCGTTTCTCGCCGGCGCGGATGCCGCCGGCATCGTGCTCGGCGCGCGCGTGCCGGTGATCCTGACCAGCCGCGCGGATAGCGTGATTACGCGGCTCGCCTCGTGCGCCGTGGCGTCGCTCGTGGCCGAAAAGCGCAGGGAAGATGCGCGGGTGACGGGGTAAAACATGGCCGACGTTATTCTCGTGCTCAACGCGGGCTCGTCGAGCATCAAGTTCCGCGCGTTTCGTGTCGATGGCGGCGAGCTGGCGCTCGTGACGCGCGGTCAGATCGACGGGCTCGGTTCCATGCCGCGCTTCGTCGCGTTCGATGCGCAAGGCCAGCCGACCGGCGACAAGGATTGGGGTTCGAGCGGCATCGGTCACGACGAGGCCGTCAGTTATATCGGCCAGTTCCTGCGCGAGCATCGCGACGGCCATCGCGTCGTCGCCGTGGGGCATCGTGTGGTGCACGGCGGCCGGACGTTCTCGAAGCCGGTGATCGTCACGCCGGAGGTACTGGACGAACTCGATTCGCTCACGCCGCTCGCGCCGCTGCATCAGCCTCACAACCTGAAGCCCATTCGCGTGATTGCCGCGCGCAATCCCGACGTGCCGCAGGTCGCGTGCTTCGACACCGCATTTCATGCCACGCAGCCCGCGCTCGCCTCGACGTTCGCGCTGCCGGCGGCGTTGACGGAGCAAGGCGTGCGCCGCTATGGCTTTCACGGCCTCTCCTACGAGTACATCGCACGAACGTTGCCGGACACCGCGCCCGCCGCCGCGAAGGGCCGCACGGTGGTCGCGCACCTCGGCAATGGTGCCAGCCTGTGCGCGCTGGACGCGGGTCGCAGCGTCGCGAGCACGATGGGGTTCACCGCCGTCGATGGATTGCCGATGGGCACGCGCAGCGGCAATCTCGATCCGGGCGTCATTCTCTATCTTCAGGACGAACTGAAGATGGATACGCGCGCCGTCGAGGATTTGCTGTATCGACGCTCGGGGCTGCTCGGCGTATCGGGTATTTCCGGCGACATGCGCACGCTGCTCGCGAGCGACGATCCGCGGGCGCGCTTTGCGATCGACCTGTACACGTATCGGATCGGACGCGAGTTGGGATCGCTCGCGGCCGCGATGCAGGGACTCGATGCGCTGGTTTTTACGGCGGGCATTGGCGAGCACTCGCCGGCGATTCGGCAGCGGGTTGGCGAGCTTGCGCGCTGGTGCGGCGTTGAATTGGACAGGAATGCCAATGAATCGGGCGGGCCGTGTATCAGTGCCGCGTCGAGCAAGGTATCGGTCTGGGTCATTCCGACCAACGAAGAACTCATGATCGCCCGTCATACGCGCGAAGCGACGGGTATCGCGTGAATCCGCATCACGGCCATAGGGGAGTCTGATGGACCTGAGCACTCAACATCCCGTTCTCAAGGGCAAGAAAGCGCTGGTGACGGGCATCGCCAACGATTCTTCGATTGCATGGGGCTGCGCGAAAGCGTTTCATGAAGTCGGCGCCGATGTCGCGATCACCTATGCCGACGACAAGACCCGAACCTATGTCGAGCCGCTCGCGACCGCGATCGCGGCGCCGGTGTTCATGCCGCTGAACGTATCGAAACATGAAGAAATGGAAGCGGTATTCGAGCGGATCGCGAGCGAATGGGGCGAACTCGACATCCTCGTGCATTCCATTGCGTGGGCGCCGAAAAACGATTTGCAGGGCGGCCTGCTCAATTGCTCGGCAGAGGGCTTTGCGGCGGCCATGGATATTTCCTGCCATTCATTTGTGCGCATGGCGCGGCTTGCCGCTCCGCTGATGAAGAACGGCGGCTCCCTGTTCGCGATGAGTTATTACGGCGCGAACAAGGTGGTCACCAATTACAACGTCATGGGGCCGGTCAAGGCGGCGCTCGAAGCGTGCACGCGATATCTGGCCTATGAACTCGGCCCGCAGCGAATTCGCGTTCACGCCATTTCGCCGGGGCCGCTGAAAACGCGTGCTGCGTCCGGGTTGAAGGACTTCGATCTGCTGCTGACCGAGGCGGCCGAACGCGCGCCGCTCGGCGAACTGGTCGACATAATGGATGTCGGTTTTACCTGTGCCTGGCTCGCGACGCCGTATGCGCGCCGCTTGTCGGGCGAGACGGTGTACGTCGACGGCGGCGTTCACATCATGGCGTAGACGCGTGCGAACTCGAACATCCGGCGTTCTGCAACCCCTCGTGCAGTGCTTCAGCCCATTCCGGCGCGGTTAAATCGAACTGACGCAGTGCTCCTCGACCCAGCCCATCGCGCGCTCGCGTGCGAAGGACAGGGCTTCGTGCTCGTCGATGAAATTCTCATCGATGCAGAGATCGTGAACATCGTCCTCGAACGAGCCATCGGATGCCGGCGAGAAAATGCGCGCGTTAGCCACGATTCGCCCGTCATCGATGCTTGCGCTGGTGCTGATGAGACACGACTGAAACATGAATTGCATGGCTGGCTCCGGTAGGTTCGTGGCATTGCGCAGACGATAGAGCAATTGCCGTGCCGCGAGTTTCCCGGAGCGTGATCTGCATAGGAAGCCGCTCAGGAGACCGCTCACGAAGCCGCTTGCGCCCGCCCGTCGAACGCGCCGCCTGTCTGCACGTTGTCCGCGATCGTGACCGGCTGCTTGCCGGGCAGCAGCGGGAAAACGAGTTCGGCGAAACGCCACGCTTCTTCGAGGTGCGGATAACCCGAGAGCACGAAGGACTCCGCGCCGATGTCGGCATACTCGCGCAATCGCTGTGCGACGGTGGCCGGATCGCCCACGAGCGCGGTCCCCGCGCCCCCGCGCACGAGGCCCACGCCCGCCCACAGATTCGGGCTGATCTCCAGCTTGTCGCGGCGGCCCTGATGAAGCTCGGCCATGCGGCGCTGGCCCACGGAATCCATGCTTGCGTAATTCTGCTGCGCGCGCGCGATATCTTCGTCGGTGAGCTTGCTGATCAGGGCGTCGGCCGCGGCCCACGCCTCCTCATTCGTTTCGCGGACGATGACGTGCAAGCGCACGCCGAAGCGGACCTTGCGGCCGTGTTTCTCCGCCTGCGCCCGAACGTCCGCGAATTTCGCGGCCACGGCCTCGGGCGGTTCGCCCCACGTGAGATACGTGTCGATATGTTCGCCGGCGATCTCGTGAGCCGCAGCGGATGAGCCGCCGAAATACAAGGGCGGATGCGGTTTCTGAACCGGCGCGATGAGGTTCTGCGCTTTTTCGACGCGAATATGCTTGCCTTCGAAATCGACCTGCTTTTCCTTGAACAGCCGGCGCCACACCGTGAGGAATTCGCCGGCATGCTCGTAGCGCTCGTTATGCGAGAGGAACACGCCGTCGGCGGCCAGTTCCGCGGCATCGCCGCCCGGCACGACGTTCAGCAGCAGGCGTCCGCCCAGCGCCTCGTCGAGCGTTGCGGCCTGACGCGCGGACGCCGTCACGTTGCCGAGCGACGTGCGCAGCGCCACGAGCAGCTTGATGCGCCGCGTGACCGGGGCGAGGCTGGCGGCCGTGACCCACGGATCGAGGCAACTGCTGCCGGTAGGGATCAGCAGGCCGTCGTAGCCGAGTTCTTCGGCGGCGACCGCGATCTGACGCATGTACGCGTTGGTCGGCGCGCGGCCGGAGTCGGATTTGCCGAGATAGCGCGTGTCGCCGGAGGTGGGCAAAAACCAGAAGATGTCGAGGCTCATAAGGATTCGCTTCCGTTGGGAAAGGCCGGCGTCGTGTGCTCGAGCAGCCATGGCGATCATTACAGCAGACGGGACGCGCTCTCCCTACCAATGAGCAGGCAATAGCTTATTCCTGCGCGAGGTATGCCATACGGGGCGGGCGCTGCGGGGGCGATCGCGGCGGATCGACGCAAGGGGTTCGCACGCGTGCGGGCACGTGGATGGGCGTTGCCGGGCGCAGTGCGGGATGGGAATGGTGTCTGGCCAGCCGACGCGATTGAAGTCGATGGCTCATGGCATCGCCAACCGCAGCGAGCGGTTGACGGTCTTCGGCGCGATTCGCGCTAGTCGTTGGTGACGTCCTTGAGCAGCACGCGGCCATCGAGCATCGGCTTGGCCAGCGTGACGGCGTAGCCGCTGCGGATCGTCTGGATAACCGGGCGCTTCAGATTGTCTTGATGCGTCGACTCGGTCGTCCAGCGTTCGAGCTGGACCATCTGGTTTTTATCGTCCGCGTTCTGATAGACCTCGAAAGAGACGTTGCCGGGCGCGGCGCGGAAGGTCGGCGAGACTTCGTTCACATCCGCGTGAAATTTCGCCGATTCGTCGGGCTTCACGGAGAGGAACACCAGCACGTTGCTGGTTTGGTCGGCGTGATCGATCTGTTTGGGTTGAATGCCGGCGTCCGATGTGGCGGGCACGATGCGCATATGGCTAATGCCGCCGTCCAGGTCCGCCTTCGCGGCCTTGTGCATGTCGAGCAAGGCGGGCTGCTTCATATGGGCTTCATAGGCGGCCTGATCTTTCCATTGTTCGAGGACGTACAAGGTAGTCGGCGATGTCGTCGATTGAAAGACCGTGAAAGAGAGATTGCCCGCTTCTTCGCGCGCATTGGCCGCGTTGTGACGCAGCGCTTGCAGGAAGGGCTGCAATTGCGCCGCTTTGACGTGCAGGGTCGAGAGATTCGAATAAGGAAGCGGGTTTGCCGTGGCGCTGGGCGCGGCGGCAAAGGCCGAGGCGGCGGCCAGGGAAGCACTTGTAAGCACAACGAGTTGCGCGGTGGTGTTTCGGAGTTTCGCGAGGCGTGAGGTGCGCATGGGAAAGGCAAACTCAAAAGACGGAGTGTCCGATGGTGCCAGATAGCGGGAAATTAAAAATGAAGGATCCTTTAGGTTGGGCGGACGAACGTGATGAATCGTGAGGGTATCGACGATGACATGCTTTGTACGTTGCCACGACGATCACCTGGTCATGCCAGCTTCGAGCCGTTCAACGGGATTAAAGGCCGGCCGAAAATTGCCGTTAACAGATGGCTGTGCACAAGGAATGTGAGGTCGGGCAGTGGATTGCAACAGGAAAAGAACGGGAATCAACGCAGTGGTGGTGATGATGGGGTGCTCGTTGGTGGCTCAGGCAGCCTATGCGATCACCGAGACCAAGGTCAAGCACGGCGCTAAAGCCCATAACGCTGAGGTGCGCCACATCCAGCAAGCCCGTCATCCGATGGTCACGGCGCGGTCACACGAACACCGCAAGCCTGAGCACGTACGGCACGTCGCGCGCTCGAAACACGAGGAGCGCACTGAACACGAGGAACGTGCGAAACACACGCGAGTGGCGATGGCCCACTCAGAAGGGCGCAGATATTTGCATCGCGTGCGGTTTCACAAACACTCGGTGCACCACGGCGAGGTCCACCATATTCAACGTGTGGCGACCGTGCAAGAGCCGTGGGCTACCCAGACACGAAGCGCTCCCACGTGGGTCCTGCCGCCAGTGTGCGATCAGGTGTTGAACTACACGGGCGCGTGCCAGCCAGCGGTCCTGGAGAGTTTGCGAGTGCTCGGTCTCCAGGTGCCTAATGTGGAAAACCGCGCGCAGATGGCCCAGCATCTCCAGTCGATTCTGGATCGTCAGGGGTTGGAGCAGGTGCAGGCTCAATGCCAATCTGTATTGCTTGAAGATCAGCGAAAGATCAATGGGCTTCAAACGTTATTGGCTCGAGCGCATGTCGTTGCCTCGGATGACTGCGCCCAGGAGATACAGAATCTGGCGGCCCAGGGCACTGTTGCTCAAGCTCCGTCTGCGGCTGTTGCTATAGGTGCGTCTGAGGTGGCTCAGGCACCCGTGGCCGCTTCGGAATAATAGGGCTACGGGCGGAGAGGCGATGGTGAGCGAAGTTGCCGACCCAGCGGGGGGATGAACATTCTTCCGCGTAATGATGTATGTGGACCTGGAATCGAATCAGGTCCGCGAACTGAAGCAGCTTCAGGACGAGAATGCGCGGCTCAAAAAGCTGGTTGCGGAGCTCAGCCTGGACAAGGCGATCCCGCAGGATATCGCCACAAAAAAGTGACCCCGCCCGCGCTGAAGATACTGGCCGTGACCCACATCGGGGATCACTATGGTCTTCCGACGCAGCCGGCGTGCCGACTGATGTCTGGGCTTCGTGGCCGATTAACTGGCCAATGGTACCCGTGTGCGAGCGTTGACGATCGTAGACGTCTTCAGCCGCGAGGCACTCGCCATCGAAGTCGGATAGCGGCTGTGCGCTGAGAACGTTGAGCCGGTACTTAGCCGGCTGCTCGCGCAAACGTCGGGCGCAACGGTTCCTGTTCGCCGATTACGGCAGCGAGTTCTCTGGCCGTCTGCTGACCAAGTGCCCATATCACTAGAAGATACAGATCGACTTCAACCGCCCGGGCAAGCCCACTGACAACGGCCTTATCGAAACGTTTAATGGCTCGTTCCCCGACGAATGCGTGAATGACGAAACCGGAGAGAATATCGGTGCCGTAGTCGGTAAGCTCGTAGAGTAGATCATCGAACTCGGGCTCACGGGGAATAAAGCCGTGGCCGCTTTGGCTTGGCCGCGAGAGCGACAGCGCAGGCGGTCGCCAATGTCGGTGCGGATGCTGGTGGTGTTTGAGTTTGATGTGCAGGTCATCGTCATGACGAACCAGGCAGTTCGTGCCGACGAGGAGGTGGACGACAATCCTCTGCTCGCGACGGCGCGATGCCGACACGGTAGCAAACCGCACTGAGCTGCAGAAAACCGACGCGGTGAAGCCCGAACGCAGTCGGCTTGCGCAGAGCGGCAGAACCGCTGCAGGAACTACGCATCAATCAAGCCATGAAGGATGGTGAGATGCGCGGCGCGCAGAAGTTCGAAGGCAATTCTTACGACGGAGAGACCCCGACCTGTTCCGTCGGTGGCACGCCAGTCATGCTCGAATGGGACGGTGGCACTACGTTCGATACAAGCAGATCGCGGATGAGGCGATTATGCAAGCCTGGACCCGAAAGGAATGGGCTGCGTACAGCAAGCAACGCCCCTCGGAGCCGACTAGCTCCTGCGAGCCGCGGCGGATAGCTTCAGTGCTGAGATGGCGACGAAGCATGTATGGCAGTAATTATGCGGACATGTTGTGGTCGAATGGAGGGGGCTAAGGGGCCGCCCGCCGATTCACGAGCCCTCACAGTCGTGGTTGATTTTCCGGATCACACTTCAGAGCTGCCGCTGCTTGCAACAGTTACCGTTAGACGATCCAGATAATCGCTTGCCTTAGCGAAGAGGTCGAGTCGCACAGTACTGAGCATGCGGTCGTATTCGTTGATGACATCTGTCAAGTCTTCAAGGAAAGTAGACTCTGGCTTGCTCCATACACCTGTCGCGTCGAAGTCGAAAAGTGTTTGCGCCAGTGCTTTCTCGACCGTGTCGAATCTTTCCTGTGGAAGCTCGCCATATCCGGCCCGCGCTATGTATTCGCAGATCATGCAGAGTCGGGCCATATGGTTAATCAGCCTATGGTCGATGCTGCAACTGCGTAGGCGTTCCAACTGTAGGCGTGAGTGCAGGACGAGGTCCGCTGCTTTGTCCTTTGCCATGGGAAGCAGGCGGGCCTTTGCGTGGCTGGTGTTCACGCGGGAGCGAGTGCGGTTGGGCATGGTGGCAGATCGTATCGGTCTTCGCGCAAAGTTGGGGCGCCACTTCAGTTTTTAAAGGTTGTTCGCGCATCACTCACCCTTCGATCCACGAAGTATTCATCTTGAGTGTCAGCGGAACCTTGCGCCGCGCAGACAGATCGACGCAGCCGAAACCGAGTCTTAGCGAGCTAAATTTCCTACGATGCACGGACTATTTTCGACCTGCTCGCTGCTTTACGCTTCTTTCTGACGCCACGGGCGGGAATCTGGCTGTCTAGATTATTTCGAGCAATGTTACACACAACACATACTATGTCGCTACGAATAATCAATGGCTTGCGCCGTTTTATCTCGCCAAAGTCGGATTTCTCGTCGTTGTACTTTGCTTCGCACCCGCAGTAGTGGGGCTTTCAATCAAGTGGAAACACGCGTACGCCGTAGCGCGCTTCGCATCCTGAGCCAGTTGAGAACGAGAGCAGAAGTATATCGGCAAGCTATTGAGCAATGCGAACGAAATAAAAGTAGGTTCATGGGATTTCAGCCGGACGATCGCATAGACCACCAGTACGAAGTTTGCCTTATGCCCTGCGGGGGAGCGGTACTGATTGACGCCATTGATCTAAGCGATGCTCCTTTTCGGCAAACTCTTGGCTATCTCCGCGCTCGAGCATACGGGTCACCATACGGTTGTCGAGGCCTCTATTATGGTGCCACGCCGACATCGCGTAGCGCAACTGGCCGAACACGCCAATCACCATTTAATCGAGGCCCATTAGTGATCTCTATCCGCCACTCGATGGGCATAAAGATCAATGGTCTCCTCACTTCTCGCAATGAGTCCTTTGAGCCGTTGTGAAGCTTCTTATATTGCAGCGTGTCCAGCTCTCACTCCTGCTCGACGCGGCATATCGAGCGATCATCGGCTGGCGTCGGAGTGGATCCGCCAACATCGCGTCCTGAACGGTCAAGCAAGTACCTCCAAAAAATTAGAAATCTATGATGCGCCACAACGTATCAAATTCTACTCGGACATTATTTCGTTTCAATTTCAATAGGCCTGCAGTGAAAAAGATGATTTGAAATTTGTCGAAATCCGACACGAATATGGCCGTAACAGCCAACCGAAATCGGGGAAAATATGAAGCAGATTCTTGCGAGAGTATGCGACATTGTGGCTATCGCCGTTGGCGCCCTATATGCCGCGCATGTGGTTTTCCGAGACACCGAGGCATTAATTGCCCTGCGCCTTATGTATTGCGTAGTGATTTTTGCCGGAGTTCTGTTGGTCTTTCCTGTCGCAGGCGTGTATCGTTCGTGGCGTTCGCGTCCGTTGATCGGGCTGTACATACGCGTTTTGTTGGCATGGTGCGTTGTGCAAACTTGCGGTGCGCTCCTATTAGTGGCTGTTCATGGGGCAAGCACGATTTCCAACGACTGGATTGCTTTATGGTCTGTGGTGACTGCGGCATTGCTCGTTCTGGGGCGTGCTATGGCCTACGGATGCTTGCGGCGTCTGCGATTTTTCGGACTCGATCAAACACGCATTACGATCGCCGGCCAAGGGCATCACTTCGAAGAAGTGGTGCACAAGGTTCGCTTGCACAATCGCAGCGGCTACGCAATTTCCGATGTCGTGACGTTTAACGCACCAGACAGCGGCGCCGCATCATGGGCGGATGACGAATGTAAGCTTGCGTCGTTGATCCCCGCCGTAGAGGCCGGGTTGGTCGACGAGGTCTGGATCGCATTGCCAGTCACGGCGCAGAGCTTTGCGATGCGTATTATCGAAGTGCTGCGACGCACGCCAGTTCGCGTGCGCTATTTGCCCGATGTGCACGCGCTAGGCTTGCGGGATTTCGGTGGGCCACTTGAGATGATCGGCGTGCCGTCAATCAGCATGTCTTCGCGCGGTTACTCGTCTGATGGTCTCATTGACAAGGAGCTATTCGACCGCCTGTTCTCGGCGTTCGCGCTGCTTGCCCTTTCTCCGTTGCTGATCGCCATCGCCGCAGCGATCAAGCTTAGCTCGCCAGGTCCTGTGTTCTTTCGCCAGCAACGAAAAGGTCTGAATGGCCGGAAGTTCTCGATCTACAAATTTCGCTCAATGTACCTGCACGACACACGTCACGGAGTGATCAGGCAGGCCACCAGGAACGATTCTCGCATTACGACTGTTGGCCGCTTTCTGCGTCGCACAAGCCTTGATGAATTGCCGCAGTTTATCAATGTGTTACGCGGGGAGATGTCCGTCGTGGGTCCGCGTCCGCATGCACTTGAACACGATGCGTTCTACGAGCCGCAGATCGATGATTACATCCAGCGTTATCGCGCCAAGCCGGGCATTACAGGATGGGCACAAGTGAACGGCTTTCGAGGAGAAACCGATCAACTGGAGAAGATGGCGTCCCGCGTGGAATATGACCTGTATTACCTCAACAACCGATCATTCGCACTCGACATACAGATCGTGTTGCGGACTATGGTTCACGGCTTCGTGAGCAAGCAAGCGTATTGAGCTTCACAAGCCGTAGTCGATACGGCGTCATGCATGTATTGCGCCACTCTGACATTGGCTTATTCCGCCAAGAGTTTGCTCCATTCGGTCAGCGATCGACCCAGTTCGGAGTGGTCGAATACGATGTGTCACGTCATGTTCGCGAATGCACGACGAGACTAAAAGAAAGCATGCGAATTCTTTAAGAAAAAAGGGGATTCAGCAAGGTTCGAGAAGTTTCCAGAAAGCAATCTTGAATCCGCCTGTCCGTCGCGGTGCGGTCGCATCACAGCAACGTGACGCGGATCATCTCACCTTAACCTGAGCGAACTGCCAACGCGTGCGTAAAAGGGCGGTCGTTGCGCAAAAACATAGGGTCGTCTGGAATGTTTCACAAGAGGTCGGATGGGTTCGGTCGTGCGAGCACGAACCGGATGTACGGGGGGGGAGCGGGTACCGTGCTAGCGTCGAAAGCCGTTGGGCCGCTTCTGATCGTGTCTATGTTGAGCGGATGTATGTTCGCACCGGGTATGCAGATGCAGGGCGATATTCGCCAGCAGACGCAACCACGGGCGGAGTCCACGGAAGCGGCAAGTCCGAAAGCTACGCTCATTGAGATCAACGCAGCCGTGATCGCCGAACAGAATGCTGCTCAGAACTCGAAACTGGAGGAGAGCGCACAGGATTTGATGGTGGCGCCTTCGGTTTACACCATCGGTCCCGCTGACGTGCTTCAGATCACGGTCTGGGATCATCCCGAACTTGCCCAGGCTTTGGGTTCGCAGCCGTCGGCAGCGCCGCGCGCTGCCGACGCACCGCAAGGAATTGTGGTGGATGAAGATGGCTATATCCAGTTTCCGTATGTTGGCCGCGTGCAGGTCGCGGGCCTGACGACTTCCGCCATTCAGGCCCGAGTTGCAGAAGCGTTGTCGCATTCGTTCAGGAATCCTCAGGTGACGGTGCGCGTCGAATCATTCCGGGCCAAGCAGATTTTCGTGGACGGGGAAGTGCATTCGCCGGGTTCGCTGCAGATCAACGATGTGCCGATGACGTTGACTGACGCCATTGGCCGCGCGGGCGGTTTCACGGCGTCGGCAGACAAGGGGCGTTTGCAGATCATTCGTGGCAAGCGAACCTATTCGGTGGACCTGACCACGATGCTGGCGAACGGCCAAAACCCCGCGAAGATCATGCTTGCGCGCAGCGACGTGTTGCGCGTGCCATCGCGCGACGAAAGCAGCGTTTATGTCATGGGCGAAGTGAACAAGCCGGTGGCGGCAATCCCCAAGACCGACGGCCGGCTCACCTTGGCCGACGCACTCGCGCAAGCTGGCAGCTTCAACGTCTCGACTTCCGATCCGCAGCAGCTCTACGTCGTGCGTAACGCGCAGAGCGGACATCCAGACGTATTTCATATCGATGCACATTCGCCCGTGTCGATGATTCTCGCCTCGAAATTTCCGCTTGAGCCCAACGACGTGGTGTACGTCGACGGCAACGAACTTGTACGTGTGAATCGCGTACTGAGTTTGCTGCTGCCGGCAATCGATGCGGGGCTTTATGCGGCGGTTGTGACGAAATGATTAGACGCATCCTTGTCGTGTGCGCCGGAAATATCTGCCGCAGTCCGATGGCGGCGGCGCTCTTCGCGCACGCAGCTAGTGGCGTGACGGTGGAGTCGGCAGGCATCACTGCTGTGATCGGAAGTGCAGCCGATCCACTGGCCACTGATCTGATGCGCGAGCGGGGGCTCGACATCCGGTCGCATCGCGCGCGCCAGTTCGAAAGCTGGATGGGCGCACAGGCCGATCTTGTCATCGTGATGGACCACGGACAGCGGAAATTTGTCGAAGAGCGCTATCCATCGATGCGGGGCCGTGTCTATAGGCTCGGCGATTATGCTCGGCCCGGGTTGCGGATGTCTTCTGGGTTCGACGTGCCAGACCCGTATCGGCAGGATCGGGCCGCATTCGAATCCAGCCTTCGGCTGATCGAGGTGGGCGTGGCGGGATGGGTCGTGCGCATGTCAGGTCGTGCGAGCGTGGCATCGGGGGCGTAAAACAAGCAGATTTTCTGCCGCTGTTCGTGATCCGCAAATCGTGACAGAACTCAAGTGAAATACAAATGAACACGTTGCCAATTCCCAAGAGCGAGGCAGCCGATAACGACGAACTGGACCTGATTGGGGTTCTCGATGTGCTCGTCGAATATCGCTGGACCATCGTCAAGATTTTTTTGTCGTGTGTACTGCTTGCGACCGCGTTCGCGTTTCTTTTTCCGCCACGATATCAGGCCGATATTTCCGTACAGGTGGAGGACGGCAGTGGCATGGCCGCAGCGCAAAGCCTGCTGGGCGACGTCTCTTCGCTGTTCGACTACAACTCCCCCACGTCCGCCGAGCAGCAGATCATGGCTTCGCGTCTCGTCGTGACCAGCGTAGTCGACGAGTTGCACAGCTACATTATCGTGCGTCCGTCGCGCTTTCCGTTGATTGGCGACTTCATATCGCGCTTCAACGACTCGATTGGTAAAGCGGGCATTCTGGGCGTTGGCGGCTGGGCGTGGGGAACCGAAAGCGCGGATGTCGTGCGCTTCGACGTGCCGCGCCGTGTGCTCGACGACAGTTTCTCGCTGACCGCTCTGGCAGACGGGCGCTACCGGCTCGCTGGTTGGGATCTTGATGCGCCGGTGACGGGGCGAGTGGGTGAAGTCGAAACATTCACGACGTCGTACGGTCCGGTTACGCTGCTAGTGAAATCGATCAACGCGAACCCCGGTGTCAAGTTCAAGATTGTGCGCAAATCCCGGCTCGATACGATCAACACGATGCAGAACGCGCTCGACATCGAGGAGAAGATCAAGTCGTCGGGTGTGCTGATCGCAACGCTTAAAGGCACCGATCCGATTTTCGTGCGTGATCAACTCAAAGCGGTGGGTCATTACTACGTCAAACAGAATCTCGACCGCAAATCCGCAGAAGCGGCGCAATCGCTCGAGTTTCTGAATACGCAGGTGCCGATTCTCAAGCAACGGCTCGAAGCCGCCGAGGCCCGCTATACGCGAGTGCGCGAAAAGGAAGGCTCGATCGATCTGAGTGAGGAAGCGAAAGTCGTGCTCCAGCAAATAGCGGATGCCACGACGCGCATGCTGGAACTCAAGCAGAAACGCGACCAACTTGCGTCGCGCTTCACCGACACCTATCCCGATGTCGTTGCGCTCGACGCCCAGATCGCCACGCTTAAGGCCCAACAAAGCGCGTTCAATGCGCAGGTCACCCGTATGCCGAATGCGCAGCAGGATGCAATGCGCCTGATGCTTGACGTGAAGATCAATACCGATCTTTATACTGCGCTCCTGAATAACGTGCAGCAGCTCGAACTCATCAAGGCGGGCAAGACGGGCACGGTGCGCGTGGTGGATTCCCCTGTGGTTCCAGAAGACGTGGCGTTTCCGAATCGTCCGGTCACTATCGCGGTGGGCGCATTGCTCGGGTTGCTGATCGGCATCGGATTCGCGTTCGTGCACAACTTCCTCTTCGCGGGTGTGGCGGAGGCCGTCGAAATCGAGGCGCAAACGGGATTGAGTGTGTACGCCACGATTCCCGAATCGAAACTTCAGCCGCAGATCAGTCACGACCACACGACAGGACTCGTGAACCGTAAGTTGCTCGCCGACGGGCATCCCGACGAGCCGGCCGTCGAAAGCCTGCGCAGTTTGCGCACTGCGCTTGAATTCGCAATGCTCAATGCGCGCAACAACATTGTGCTGTTCTGCGGTCCGACGCCGGGAGTCGGCAAGTCCTTCGTTTCGGCGAACTTTGGCGTGCTGCTAGCAAAGAGCGGCAAACGCGTGCTCGTGATCGACGCGGACTTGCGCCGCGGCTATCTGCACAAGCATTTCGGCGTAAAGCGTGAGCGCGGACTCAGCGAGGTCGTTGCCGGTACGATTGCGCTCGACGAAGCCATTCAGCGCGAACTGTTGCCGAGTCTTGACTTCATCAGCACCGGTACGCTGCCGCCGAACGCCGCAGAACTGCTCGCGCATCAGCGCCTGCAAGAAGTGCTCGAAGCTTGCTCTGCGAAATACGACTGCGTGATCATCGACTCGCCGCCGGTGCTCGCCGTGACAGACGCGGCCATGCTCGCGCTGTATTGCGGGACCGTCATGCTGGTCGCGCGCGCCGTGCGCACGCGTGGTGCAGAACTGGTCGAGTGCATGAAGCGCTTCGCGCAGGTAGGGGTGTCTGTGACCGGTGCGCTTCTCAACGGCATTGATCCGAATTCCGGCCGTCAGGCTTATGGCCGTAAATACGGCACGTATCGCTACGTTCAATACACCTATGGCGCAGCAGAGGCCACGACGCTGCGTTCGCGCATGCGGCGCTGGATAGCGCGTCTCGCACGGAGAGCCTGATGAGCACGCATAGCGTCGGTGTCACGGAAGAAGCTCGCCCCCAAACCGCACGCGCAGCGCGGCCGGAGGGTATCGGGCCGCGCCGTGAAGCGCAGCGGGGCGAGGCTGACGTCCGCCACTTGCGCGTGGTGCTCGTGGTGGAGGCTGCGGGCGGGGGCGTCGCGGTTCATATTGCCGATATGGTGCGAGGCCTGCGGGCGCGTGGCGGCATCGAGATTCATCTGATCGTGCCGCAAGGTGATCGTTTCGACGAGGTGCTGCTCGGCGACGCGGTGCTGGCGCAGTGCGATTCGGTACACCGGCTGCGGATGCTTCGCTCGGTGGGCAAGTCGGACACGGTGGCGTTCGCGCAGTTGTTCCGATGCCTGAACCGGTTGCAACCCGATATCGTGCACAGCCACAGCTCGAAAGCGGGAGCGCTGGCTCGCTTGTGCTTCGGTCCATGGAAGCAGGTCTATACGCCGCACGCTGTCTATACGCTCAATCCGTATCTACCGGCGAACCAGCGTCGCTTCTACGGTCTGATTGAAAGCATGCTTGGACGCTTGCGCAGTGATCGCATCATCGCGGTGTCGCTCGATGAAGCGAAGCATTTGAGCGAAGCGCTGCGTATTCCAGGCGCGCGCGTCGAGACTATTTTTAACGGAGTGCCGAAATCGGACGCGCTCCCCGATCGCGAAGCACGCGAGGCGCTGGGCCTGCCGCACGATGCGGTGGTCGTGGGTTTCGTCGGGCGGCTCGATTTCCAGAAGGGTGTGGACCGGCTCGCGCGGATTGCGCACGAGCTGCTGGAGCGGGGCGTCGATAACGTCATTTTTGCGGTAATCGGCCCGGGTGACTTCGTGCAGGCGGCCGCGCTCGACGGACAGCCGGTGCCAGCGAACGTGCGTGTGCTGGGTCGCGTGTCTCATGCGCGTCGCTACTTTTCCGCTTTCGATCTCTTTGCGTTGCCGAGTCGCTACGAAGGCTTTCCTTACGTTTTGCTCGAAGCAATGGCTGCTCAAATCCCTGTCGTGACCACGCGTGTTTCGGGGGCAGGCGAGCTCGTGGACGCCGAGCAGATCGGCTTTGTGGTTCCCAACGAAGACGACGTCACGTTGTTCGTCGATGCCCTGGCCACACTTGCCGCCGATCCGGCGATGCGCTCGCACATGCGCCGGAACTGCCAGCGCGCGGTCGAACGTTTTTCCATTTCCGCGATGGTCGAAAAGACTGTCGCCCTCTACCAGCGCGTGATCAAGGAAACTGTCTGATGGCCGCAACTACCCGTGTCGCGCTTATTCACGCCTACAGCTCGCGCAATTCCGGCGACGGGCTGCTGGTCGATCTCTCGGTGGGCTTGCTCAAGCAGGCGTTCGGCGAAGACACGCACGTATCGATCGTGGCGGCTGATCCCGCATCGTTCGCTCAATATGACAACGTGTACGCGGCGCCAGTGCTCGCCGACGGCGGCCTTACGCGCCTCGCTGGCGCGGCCAGCCTGTTTCTGCCGATGCGGCTGAATACGCGCGCGAATGAACTGCTGCGTTTGCTCGATTCGGCGGACGTGATCGCGGGCGTTGGCGGCGGGTATCTCCGTGCGCGAAATTGTGCCGAGGCGCTAAAGCTGGAAGCCGGGCACCTGCTGCAAATGCGCGCAGCGCGCCTCGTGGGAAAGCCCACAGTCTATTTGCCGCAAAGCATCGGGCCATCCATGCCGGCGCAGCCCCTGCTTGCACACATGTCAGGCCTACTCGGGCAGTTCAGTTCGGTGTTCGTGCGCGACGACCGCTCGGTTCAATTTCTGGCCAGCAATGCGAATACTCAGCGTGCGCCTGACCTGGCAGTGCTCGACTTCGAGCGCCGCAGCTCAGAGATTATGGCGCGCGCCGAATGTGCCCGGCCTGAGGTGAAGCGCGTGGCTTTCGTGCTGCGTCGCGCGCCGAGTTGGAGCGAAGCACAGCGCAGGCGTTATGAAACGGCCACGCGCAAGCTGATCTCGCTGGTCGGCGCGCAGTGCGAAGTCGTGTATGCCGTGCAGAGCACGGGGCGCGGCAACGACGATCTTGCCTATTACCGCAGTATCGGCATCGACGGTCCGCTGGTGTCGCTGAAGGTATTGCTCGAGAACGATCCGCCCGACGTGGTCGTCTCGGTCCGCTTGCATGGCGCGCTCGAATCCATCTTGCACGGCGTGCCGGCCTATCACTTGAGTTACGAGCGCAAGGGATTCGGCGCCTATGCGGATCTTGGTGTGGAGGACTGGGTGCAGAACGCCGCCGATTTCGACGCAGATGACGTTGCGCAGGCGCTGCTCGGTTCGCGTGCGATCCCCGGGTTCTGGGCGCGCGCGAAAGCCGGCTTCGAGGGCATCCGTGCGGGCCGTCAGCGCGTGATCGCAGGCCTCCGTGCATCGCGCAATGCTTGAGCAGAGCCGGCCATGCCTTTGATTTTTCGCTTCAGCCTGAGAATTGCGGCACTCGCACTCAAGTTCCTGCTGACGATCGCGATTGCGCGGGCGCTCGGTTTCTCGGCAGTCGCCGACTATGGGCTGGCACTCGCAGTGTCTGTGGTGGCCTCCAAACTGCTTGGGTTAGGTTTCAGTGCCGAAATCAACCGTCGTTTGAGTTTGCCGAATCCACGATCCGCGATCCGCGACACGCGGGGCGTGCTGCTGCTTTACGGCGCGGCCTATGCGTTGATTGCCCTGCTGGTTATATCGGCCCGTGAGCTATCCGCATTTGACGCCCTGGACCGCATTCAGCCCGGTGTGTTGTGGGGCGTGATGCTCGTCGCGTTCTCCGAACATGCTGGACTCGAAACCAACTCGTGGGTGTTTTCGCTGCACCGCGCGCGTGCCGGTGCGATCTTCCTGTTCGTGCGCACCGGCGCGTGGGCGGGTGTCGCGGTACTTGGGTTGATGGTGGGTGCGGTGCATTCGATCGAGACTGTTTTCGTCTTGTGGTGGGCGACCAATGCGCTCGTCGTGATTGCTGCTTGCCTGTTTATTGCCCACACACGCAAGGCGTTGGACCGTACGGCTGTCCGCGTTGCGCGTGTGTCGCAAGGCGCATATGTCGGGCATCGCGCCGGTGTCCGCGCCGTATGGATCGACGGATTGCCCTTCTTCTTTGCAACCGTCGTGCTTTCCGGACTCCAGTATGCCGAGCGATTTGTCGCGAGCGGCATGGTGACAGCGAGCGAGTTGGGGCGTTATGTCTTTGCATGGTCCATCGCCAATACGATCCAGACCATCGCGTATGCGACGATCGTCGTGACGGCGGGGCCGCGCCTCGTCCGCGCGCTGGAGGTCTCGCCTCACGAGTTTGGCGCGACGTTGCATCGCTCGGTGCGCGCGAGTCTCGGTATTTCGGCTGGATGCGCGGCAGGCGTGCTGATTGCCAGCAAGCCAATTTTCAGCATCTCGCACCAACCGGCCGGAGCGCATGAATATGCGCTGCTCGCCATTCTGCTCGTGTCGTTCTTGTTGCGCTCGTTGGCTGATGTCTTGTGGAGCAGTGCGATCGCACTGCGATTGGGGCGCCGCGTTTCCGTCGCGATCTGCGGGGTGGCCGCCGTGTGCGTCCCGGCAGGCTGGCTGCTGATTGCCCACGTCGGCACGCTGGGCGCCGCAATCGCCCATCTGTGCGCGAGCGTGGGCATTGTGTCGATTCTCGTCTGGCTCGTTGCGCGGGCGCATGGCAGTGCCGTGAGCCAATTCAGGAAGGGAGGGGTGCTGCATGCTTCGTAGTGTATTGCTCGCGGGACCGAAACTGAGCAAAGGCGTTTTGCGCTTCATTTCGGCGGCCGCCATTCTCATGTATGCGACGCTCTATCTGAAAGCGAGCACATTTCTGCCCGAATTCGTATTTCGCGATTCGGACAAAATCCAGTCGCAGATCGGAGGCTCCAGCACATACCAGGACACGTCGTTCGACGCGGTCTCGAAGTTCTATTCGACGCTTGGCGATATTGGCACGACAGTGTTTGTGGTGGCGGTGGGCGCGCTTTTCATTGGCATGATGATTGGTTATTCGTCACGCCTGGGGTCGCTGCTTGTCAATACCGTGCTGTTGGCGCCGTGCGTGTTCTTCAATCTGTTCGTCGCGAGCAAAGACACGTTGGTTGTGCTCATTTCGGTATTACTGGTGCTGGTCGCGCGCCGCTATAGCCTGCGGTACGTTTTGGCGGCATCGGTCGTGCTCTATGTTGGCTACGCCGCGACGGTGCGCATCTATTTTGTGCTGATTCTCGCAATCGGCGCGGGGGCATGGGTGTTTCGCAAGGTGGGACTGCGCGGCAAACTGCTTTTGCTGGTCGCAGTATTCACGGTTCTGTTCTCGCTCCCCAACATCGCCTATTACGCGCTGCTGCATCCGCGCGACATGGCGGTCGACTATCTCGTCACCGGCTCACCGTACGGCGCCCGCACGGGGTTTTATAACCCTTTGCCACCGCAGTCCTTTTGGGCGTTCTGCGCGGACTATCTTTACGCGGTCGCAAAACTGCATGTTCCCTTCTTGTTTTCACCCGGACCGAAAGAACTGGTCATGACAGCGTTGATGGGCATCGTACTCGGCGCGATATTCGGCAAGCCCGCGCAGGCGGACGCGCGCATGTCATCGGTGAACTGGCTCGCTTGCCTGCTCATTGGCCATATGGCGGTGTCGATGTTGTTCGAGCCCGATCTCGGCAGCTACACGCGCCACTTGACGAGTGCAGCGCTCTATGCGGCGTGGCGGCTGAGTCTGCTGGTGCCTGGCACGCGCCGGGTGCCATCGCCGCAAGCGCACGTGCCGCCTGCATCAGTCGTGTTGCCTGCGAAGATGGCCCAATCATGAGTTCGCGTATGAACGGGGGAGCATCTGGCTTGCAAAAGTGGGTTCATGTTGTATGCACTTCACGACCGCCTGTCCGGCAGGCGCACCGTACTGGGCAGGCGGGGGCCACATGAAACTGAATTCACGGAAGATAAACCGGCAATGGGTCGCGATTGCGGCCGCCTGCATGATATCGATGGTGTCGACTCGTGAGACGTATGCGGTCGATGGCGCGGCCCAGCCCTTCAAACTGTGGGTCGCGGGGCAGAATCATACCGTACACGTAGGCGCGCAAGTCAAGATCGAGCGCTTCACGCCGGAGATGGCACGGCAAATTAGCGCCGCGGGGCTCGATTTCGTGCGTTTCGGGGTATGGACGAATGCCATGCAGACGCCAGCGTATCGCCGCCAGGTCGAGAAGTCATTCGACGCGGCACGTGATGCGAAATTACCGGTGATCGTCACGGTGCGTGATACGGCGCCACTGATACGAGTCGACACGAGCGATCCCGGCGCGCAGGACGAGCAGTTACGCGCGGCGGCGGCGCGCCTGAGTGCCACCATCGTCGAACTGAGTCGAAACTACGGCTCTGAAATCCTGGCCATCGAACTCTGGAACGAACCTGAGTTCGAAAAGTACTGGCCAACCGGACATGCCGAGAAAACCTTTCCTGTCTACATGCGAGCCGTTTGCGCGGGTCTCCAGCAAATTCGCGGGACCACCTCGATCATAGGCTTTGCCTTCGCGACCATGCCGCTGCCAGGTTCACTGCCGGACCAATTGTTGCTAGGCGCGGGTGTCCCGTCGAACGGCTGCATCGATGCCGTGTCATGGCACGCCTATGGCAAAAGTGCCGAGGAGATCGCGCACGTGGCCGATCAAGTGCGCGCGAGGTTTGATCTGCCGACGGTCATTACGGAGTGGGGCGTTTCGTCCGGGCGGCTCGGGACGGAGAGCGGGCAGGCCGCCGCCGTCGCAGCGTTTTTGCGTGAACGCAATACCATGCACACGCCGTTGATTTCGATTTACGAGTGGCAGAATACGACCAATGCGGAGAGCTCTAAGGAGCGCAATTTCGGTTTGGTGAACGCGGATGGTGCTCGAAAGCCGGCGCTTGACGCGTTGCGGTCTACTCTGAAGGGTCGCTGACGTAGTGTTGAAAGGATTTTGAAGCCAATTCAGCCTCGTGGCCGTTTCGACACGCCCACGACGGCCGCTGCAATCCTAAATACTGCGGCGGCTGCCAGCATGGCGCAGACGAGTAATTCTCCCGCGACGAAGGCGCAGGCGGTTTTGGTGAGCTGACGAAGACGCGAGAGACTGGCTATCATGCGCGCGACTGACGAGAATTGATTATCGTCCAGTGTCGCACATTTCAGCTTTGAGTCCGTCCATCTTCGCAACAGCGCCGCGGCAAGGCACGGAACAAAGCCCGGTCGACGCTGTACTGTAACTGGTGGTGCTGGGTGGGAAGCCGTGCCCTCCCATGGGCTTACAACACACGTTCAACAACTATTGGCGGTGGCTACGGCAGTTTTCATCGCCGTGTCCGCTCTCCCTTTATCTAATCAAGCGTCAGTATGGCGCATTTGAGCACGATATTCGGTCGGAGTGGTTGAGAAGTGCTTGCGAAACACCTTGGATAGCCAGCCACCACTGCCGAGTCCACAGTGCCGTGCAATCTTGTCTACTGATAGATCCGTTTCGAGCAACAAGTGACAGCTCATTTTGATACGCACACGCAGCAAATAGTCCGAGGGCGTGATGCCCATTTCCGCTCGAAATCGGCGCAGAAAATTGCGCTCACTCATCGAGGCCGCGTTCGCGATCTCTTCGATTGAAATCGCGCGCTCGCCGTTTGCTTCCATCCATCGAGCTGCTGCTCTGATGCGCTCACTGACAAAACCAGACACGTCCTCATGGACCCTTGCGATGAGCGCGGCGGGTTGATGTTGTGTCATCACCCGCCCGACCACCTCTCGGGCGAACTTCCCACCGAAGTCCTGTTCAATGAGCGCAATCGCCTTGCGCACGGGAACCGTTGCTACTGCGGCTAAGCAATTCTCGTTACGCTGATATTGCTCCCACGCTTCGCGCAATGACGCGTCCCAACCATGGATGGGACGCTCTATCCCTGCAGCGTCGAGCAGGAGTCGGCCATCGCCAATCGGTACTACTACATTGCTACGAAAACCCTCTCTACGCAGCCAGCGTATCTGGCGCTCGTCGCGAAGAGCATGACGAGCACCTGCGCCTCCGGCTATGAACAATGCATGAAGTCCGTTCGCAAAGCGACGATCTTCGGCACGCTCCGCCCACACAAAAACGGACGAAGAGCTGTCGACGCGTCCGCCTGCTATGGATAGCAAGGTAACGTCATAGTGCACCCGTCGACCCAGTGGCCTTTCCGACCGGGCCAATAGATTTGCCTCCTGGAACATTTCCAGCACCGTTGCCGCTTCCGGGAGCGAGAATCCACTGAAGAGGAGAAACCCAATATGCTTTACCTCATCCGGACCGGATGTGACGCACAACTTGGCACACGACGGCACCACACTATCTTGCTGACTGTGTGTTGGGTACTCCATGCGTTACTCCGCTAACAAAATGCAAATTCGACTTGACCGGAGCCGATTTAGTTGGCTGAATCGATGCTACCGCATGACTGTGCACTCCTAACTCTTGGTTGGCGGAAATTACCAACATCTTGGCGATAACGACTTAATTTTTGATATTTTTCTGTTGATCCGCTATTACACGTTCAGTCACTCGTCCAGACGGACGTCTCATCACGGCCTGAAAGCGGCGTCTGCATGCGATGGAAGGAATGTTCGCAATGTGGATAGTTGGAACATGACGGTCAATACTAAAATTAATGGCGAAAAATTTGTCGGATTAGGCATAGAACCATTGCGCAGCGAGCCGTAGTGGTGGCGGTAGAATTTGCGAAATTAGAGTGAAAATACGGTGATTTTTTCATTAAGTCATAACTCAAAATGTTGAATCTCGCGTGCCGCTTGTTCGCGTAAATATTTGTATACTATCTTCCATGGACATTTGGCCTTGAACACTCCAGAAATATCGCAATTAACACTCGATGCGTTCATCGATGCTGCGCTTACGAAGCCTATTGGTTTAGCCGATATTGCCAACTTTCTTGGGATGAGCGAGCGAGAAACCATTTCTGTTTTCAGATCTCGGTTCTCGCGTACACCGGTGAACTACATTTTTGAGCGTCGGCTGACACGTGCTCGCTGGCTAATTCAGAATACCTCGATGAGCCTTGTCGCTATCTCACTGGAATGCGGTTATAACTCGCAAAGCTACATGAGTACATGCATGAAGAAGTATTTTGGAATGAGCCCTCGCGGGCTACGGATGGCTGCGCGTAATGATGCACAAGATTATTCGCGCGCTGACCATCAATCCACCCCCAAGAAGGCACTTCACTGACGAATTCAAACGCGAAACGGTCCGGCTATGCAGCGAGCCGGGAGCTGTCATAACCTGGATAGCGCGCGACCTCGGCATGGGCGAGAACCTGTTGCGTCGAGGGGTCAGGCCGGCGCGAGACGGTGCGCTTGAAATGAATACCAGCAAGCCGCTGCGAGCCGAGGCACGTTCCGAAGTGCGGCGCTTACAGCGCGGGTTGAGGCGGGTCACGATGGAGCGCGATATTCCAAAGAAAGCGCTCGGCTACTTCGCGAAAGACACAGAGTGAAGTATGCCTGGATGGCTCGGCCGGGCACCGAGCAAGCGTTCGCAGGAGAACGTGCGTCTCACGCGGCTGGTTCGGGAAAGCTTCGAGTTCAGCGACAAGACCTACGGTGGCCCGTGCATCTGGCACGACCTGCGCGCAGCAGGCGAAAGCTGCAGCATTAATCGTGTTGCCCGACTGATGCAGCAGGCCGGATCGCAAGCTCGAAAGCGGCGCCGACGTCTCCCCGGCAATTCAGGGGCCGCGGCGGCTCACGGTATTGCGCCGAATCACCTGCAACGCCAGTTTGAAGCTGACGCACCGAATCAGAAATGGGGCGCCGACTTTAGGTATATCTGGACGGCTGAAGGCTGGCTGTTCGTTGCCGCCGTCATGGACCTGTACTCACGCCGTATCGTCGGCTGGTCGATGAGTTGCTGATGGCGCTTTGGCGTCGAGGGCGCCCTGCCGAATTGATACATCACTGACCGGGGCAGTCAATACATCAGGGAGGACGTCCAGTCGCTACTCAGGCGGGAGGGCATTACCTGTAGCATGAGTCGTCGGGGTGATTGTTGGAACAATGCCGCGATGGAAAGCTTCTTCAGCACCCTCAAGACAGAGCGTGTGAACCGAAGCATCTATTGCACGAGGGACGCGGCGCGGGCCGACGTGTTCGATTACATCGAGCGCTTCTACAATCCGCATCGCTGGCATTCAACACTCAACTTCCTTAGCCCGATTCAGTTCGAGCAGCGCATGACGGGTTAATTTACCCGTCCGGGAGAACGGGGGAAGGCCAGTTATTCTTGAACGCATCCCCAATCTGGCGTGCCCGCTTCACTTCATCGCTATGCAGATAGATCGACGTGGTCGACACGGATGCATGCCTCAGATTGTCGCGAACGGTGGTCAGCTCCGCCCCTCGCCCGAGCGCATGCGTGGCGTGCGTGTGCCGCATCCAGTGCGGACTGGCGCGGCGGAGCTTTTCGGCGAGCGGCGCGTGATCGGCTTCAATGGCCTTCGCCGCTAAAAGAAAGAACCTGCGCATCACCATCCACAACCGCACACTGCTGATTGCTGCCTCGTTGTCCGCCTCGAGATTGCCGACGAGCGGTGTAGCAGGCTGCCACCGCGCCTGCGTAACCGGCAGCGCGCGCTCAGCCAGATACCGCGCCAGCGCATCCCACGCAAGCGGTGGCAGCGCGACCCGCGCGACTTTCTTCCCTTTGCCTGTCACGCGCAACCAGTGATCGCCGCGCGGGTCCGTCTCGACGTGTCCAAGTGTTGCGCCGACGAGTTCACTCGCGCGCAACCCCGTCGCGTAGCCAAAATCCAGCAGAAAACGCAGCCTCTGTGCGGCCGGTTGCGACCAGCCGTGCGACCACTCCAACCCATCCGCGATAGTCCGCACGAGTGCCCATTCGCCTTCGCTGAACGCATGCGACGTATCGATCACGTCCGTGCCGCCCGCATCGCGTACCTTCACCCCCGAAAACGGATTCGCCAGCACATAACGCTGCTCGATGAGCCAGCGAAACAGCGCGCCGATGATCGAGAGCGCGTGCGCGACCGAGCGCGCTGAAAGGCTGCCATTGAACGGCCGCCACTCAGCCGACGAGCGCGGCCGCACCGGCCCGACCCATCGCGCACGCGGCGATGGATGGCGCAGGAACGCGCGATAGGCGATCGCATCCTCGGTGGTGAGCGACGACAGCGCGCGCCCACGCTCGACGATGGCCCAGAGAATCAGCCGCTCGGCTTCCTTGCGATAGGTGCGCTGCGTAGCCGCCGATTCATGGAGCGCCAGCCAGGTCTGCACCGCTTCGTAATCGTTGGCGGCATCGAGCGTGCAGGTCGCGCGCGGCGCGCGGAACGTGCCTGCGGAACCATCGATTTCGTGCGGCAGTTTCAGCGCCTCCCACGGCACGATCTCGCTGCGCTGGCTGGCGGCCACAAGTGCGCGTGCTTTTTCGGTGAGCGCGGGCCAGGAAGCGAAGAACGCTTCGATCGCGCGGGCGCTCGCCATGCCGAGCCCCGGCACGGCTTTCCACCACTGACGACGACGCGGAATGCGCACGGTGAGATCGGCGAGTGTCGCGATGCCATGTGCCTGGAGCACGCGCACCGCGCGCGGGGCGAACCATTGCGCGATGTCATCGGCGATCTGCGGTTCGGGTGGGCGCGCCGTGCGCAGGAGTTCGATGGCCTGCGCGACGGGTTTTGCGTGGCTCGCGCGTTCTTCGGGCGCGTGCGAGAGGAGGGTGGCGAGATCGTCGCGATGCGCGGCACGGGCTACGGTGATGAGCTTGCGTCGGATGCGTCCGAGTACGCCACGCGCAGATTTTCCGTCGCCGAGTGCGGACGGGCGATAACGCTCCACCGCCTGACGCACCGCGACGCCCGCATACCAGGCTCGCAGCACGGCGAGTTCATCGGCATCGGGAAAATCGGCGGGTTCACCAGTTTCGGGAGCGGGCAGCAGGGTGTGACGCGTTCTCATACAACCAAGTTTACTCGATAAACAAGCCCCTTATGATAAGAAAACTTATCCTAATAGTCGCATAGCATGTCGTTTTTCTTAGATAACTCGACCGTCCATGCAGGTAAAGCGGTGTCCTATCCCAGCGGCTTTCCACTTTGTGCCTGCCACGCGTGACGGGCCACTCTGGCCCGCCGACGGTCTAACCCGCGCGCCCAGAGCCGTGCCGCTTGCAATCAGGCTAAACAAGAAGCTGGCAACTGCATTGGAACCGAAGCTGCTTGCGGCTTCGGCATTTGGCGCGGATGGCGGGTAGTCAATCTGAAAGCAATCGTTGTCATTGTGTTGACTTAAACGACGGCTTCGGGGCGATCGAAACGACCATGGGTCAGCTGGAACATTCAATCCTATCCGTTTCGCTGCGTACCGCAAGCCTTCCGTTGTTTCAAGCCCAACAGCCTCGTTCGTTGCCCGGCAGGTTTATTCTGGTTGTGTAACGATAGTGGTGCAACTCGCATCTGTCTGAAGACCGTAGACAACCCAACGGGGATGAGAAATGAGAGAAGATGCCACGACGCTATTTGTCGCTTCCGAGGACATTGCAACTGCAATGGACCTGCTGGAGAGTGTTGAGGTCGAGGTCGGATTCGATAGCGACGATCCGGCGAGCATCGAGCAGGCGATTCTAGCCGTTGAGGAGGCGATCGATACTCGCCTGATGGGTTATCGGGGCGATGTACGGATCGAGTCGGCGATTCTTCGCGTTAAATTCGACTTCCGGTGCGCGATCCTTGATCAAGCCTCGTCCGATGACGCTGATGGCGAGGCCATCAGCTGTGTCCACACCCTGCATTGAACATGGCGGCCCACGTGTTCGACGTTCCGGGGTAGGAACGATCGACATGGAAGCTGGCGTGGTGACGGCGAAGGTGCACAAAGGTGCAGCTCAGCCGTTCATCACGCCGCCGCCGTTTACGCCAACAATCTGCCCCGTCATGAAGCTCGCTGCGCCCGAACTCAGGAACCGTACGACCTGCGCAATCTCATCAGGCGTGCCGAGGCGCTTGAGCGGGTAGCGGGCGGATTCCTCCTTGATGTATGTATCGCCGAGCGCTTCGACCATCGGCGTGAGCACGCCCCCTGGCGCGACCGCATTCACTCGCACGCCATGGGATGCAAGCTCGCGCGCGAGGCTTTTAGTGAACGCGATGATGCCGCCTTTTGCGGCACTGTAATGACTCAGGTTCTCGCAACCGAGCTGGCCGAGGTCGGACGCAATATTGACGATTGCGCCGTGCCGCTGCTGCTTCATCAAACGCACGGCTTCACGCGAGAAATGGAACGTGCCGTAAAGATGCACCTTGATCATCCTGTCCCACGCATCGTCGGTGATGTCGGTCACCGGCGACTCTTGCAGGATGCCCGCATTGTTGACGAGGACGTCGAGTCGGTCGATGCCCGCGAACAGGCTGCGGACGCAATCTGGGTCGGCCACATCTGCGGCCGCAATCGTGCATGTCGCGCCCATCGCTTCGATGTCCTTGCGCAGTTCATCGAGCGCGGCGCCGACGTGCAGATCATTGATGATCACATGGGCCCGCTCACGCGCAAAGGCCAGAGCGATCGCACGGCCGATGCCGCTTGCAGCGCCCGTTACGAGGCACGTCATGGCGCGATCGTGCGCCGGGTCGAATGAATCGGCAGATTGCATGATCAACCGTGGTTTGAGGTTGCGATGTGCCCGATTCTAGGTTCGCTTTTTTTTGGCGACCAGCGTTCCAGACCGATTGCGCGATTCGTGCGGCTTGCTCTGCACTGGCGCGTGTCACGTCCCATCAAGAGGGCATGGCGCACCGTCGTTGGGCGGCGGCGATCGATCATGCGTGCGTCGATCACCCCGCTCAAGCGGCGCTAATGATGCAAAAGCCCTGCAGACAGGAGGTTTTCGGTGAGCTGGCAAGCTTCCTGCTTAGCAGGTGCCGTCACGGGATGAGCGTTCAGTTCAGCTATTGACAGGAAAACTAGGGTTCCGGTCCGCACCATGCACGACGCGGATGACTGGTCCGAGAGTTTTCCGGCTCCGGCTTCAAGGGGCTCCACGGAGGGATAAAAGCCCGGGAGATGCGCAAGACAGTGCGCCTCCCGTGTCTATTCCCTTCTTGATCAGGAGCCTCAGGTATGTCGTCCGGTATGAAAAAAGCGTTGCGCACGCTCTCCGTCGCCAGCACTCTAGTTGCTTCCACGCTGTTCGGTTCGCCGGCAGTTCACGCCGCCGAGCCGCTCAAGATCGGCACCGTTGTCTGGATCGGCTATGGTCCGTTCTACGTTGCCGAAGCCCTCGATCTCTACAAGAAGCACGGCCTTTCGGTCAAACTCCAGTATTTCACCGATCCCGGCTTGCTGCCTGCCGCGCTGACCAGCCATGCGGTCAACGGGGCAATGCTCACCTACGATCAGGTCGTCGGCTCGGTCGCCAAGGGGCTCTCCGAAAAGGTGGTGATGCCCATCGACTTTTCCGCGGGCGCCGACGCGATCGTCGCCACCGGAGACATCAAGTCGGTGGCCGATTTCAAGGGCAAGAAGGTCGCCTTCAATCCGCTCTCGCCGTCTGACTTCCTGCTCAGTTACGCGCTGCAAACAAGTGGCCTGAGCGACAAGGACATCCACTCGGTGAACATGACGCCGGAAGGTATTCCGGGCGCGATGCTCTCCGGCAGCCTGCCGGTCGGCGTGACCTACGAGCCGAACGTCTCGCAGATCGTCAACTCAGGCAAGGGCAAATTTCACGTGGTCTACTCGTCGCGCAATGCGCCGGGCCTGATCGCGGACGTGCTGGTATTCGACCAGTCGTTCATCGACGCGCATCCGGTCGAAGTGAAGGGCATTCTGCAAGCCTACGCAGAGGGCCTTGCCTACATGAAGAGCCACCCTGAAGAAGCCAACAAAATCATCGCCAAGGTGCTAGGCGTCACGCCGGCGGACGTGAAGGCGCAAATGGACGGCGTCTACAACATCCCCGTGGCGGAGATGCCGCAGAGCTTCGTGAAGGGGCCGACCACGCGGTCCTACTACACGAGCGGCGCGGTGATTGGCAATCTGCTGCTCAAGAAAGGGCAGATCAGTGCGGTGCCGCCGACCGAAAAGACGATCGACGCACAGTTCGTCACCCAGCTCGCGAGGTAAGCGCCATGGCCGCGATCTACCGTTATCGGGACGCGCTGGTGCCCAATAGCGCCGCTATTGCCTATGCGCTAGGCGGTTATGCGTTCGGCGTGGTGATGCTGTGCTCGCATGTCGTTTGGGTCGCGGCCGCCGGCGTCGTTCTCCTCGCGCACGCAATGATAATCGGCGCCTATTTGCTGCACGATGCCGCCCATCTTGCGCTCTTTCGCACGCCTGCGGCCAACGCGCGTCTGGGTACGGCGATGGCGTGGCTGACTGGCGCCTGCTATGCGCCGTTCAGCGCGCTGCGTCACAAGCACATGCGCCACCATGTCGACCGGGCCGACATCGTGGCCTTCGATGCCAAGGCGTTCCTGTTGAAGCTGCCAGCAAGCTTGCGCCGCGCCATCGTGCTGCTCGAATGGCTCTATGTGCCCGCCATCGAGCTGGTGATGCACGGCTACGTGATGGCCATGCCCTTCCTGCACGCAGACCAGCGCGCGCAACGGCGGCGCGTCGTCGTTGTCACGCTGATCCGCGCGGCGCTTTTCGGCGTGCTCGGCTGGGTATCGCCCAAGGCGTTGCTGCTGTACTTGCTGGCGTGGTTCATCTGCCTCACGGTCCTGCGCTTTGCGGACGCCTATCAGCACACCTACGACGCGTTTGCCGTGCTCGATGGCAACGCCGCGATTTCCGATGACAAGGTGCGCGACCGCGCCTACGAGCAGCGCAATACCTACTCGAACCTCGTTTCGGTGCGCTTTCCGGCGCTCAACCTCCTGCTGCTGAACTTCTCGTATCACAACGCGCATCACGATCGGCCCATCGAGCCGTGGTACCGGCTGCCGCGCGCACATCGACAACTGTACGGTGAGGACGCCAGCCAGGTCATTCCGATGTCGCGACTGCTGCGCGGCTTTCACCGGCATCGTGTGACGCGCCTGCTCTCGGCCGACTATGGATCGATGGATATCACACGCAAGCAGGTGGATGACTTTTACGGCGCGGTGGGGGTGTCGTTTCTCACGGCAGTTTGACCGGCAGTCGGGGCGCGGCTTGCGCAACATCGCGCCCCTTCGACAACGACCAACGCGTTACCCGATCACAGGATGGCTTAATGAATTCTCACCTGATGCAGCATCTGAGCTGGGTCGACTACCGACAACGCATCCTCGAGGACGAGGCCATTGTGCTGCTGCCTTGCGGCGCGCTTGAACAGCACGGCCCGCATCTTCCGCTTGGAACCGATGCGCTCCTGTCGAGCGCGGTGGCGCTGGACGTTGCGCGCCAGCTTGATGGAATCGTTGCGCCCGCATTCAATTACGGCTACCGTTCGCAGCCGAAATGCGGCGGCGGCCAGCACTTCTGCGGCACGACGAGTCTCGACGGCAACAACCTGAGCCAGATGACGCGCGATGTGATCCGCGAATTCGCCCGGCATGGTGTGCGCCGGCTTGCGTTGATCGACGGGCACTACGAGAACCAGTGGTTCCTCACGGAAGGCATCGAGCTGGCCATGCGCGACCTCTCGCAGCAGGGCACGCGCACGCCGCCACTGCGTGTCGTCCGGCTGGAGTACTGGGATTTCCTGACCGAGCCGACGCTCGCCAAGGTGTTTCCCGAAGGCTTCCCCGGCTTTGCGCTCGAACATGCGGCGGTGATGGAAACGTCGATGATGCTGCATTACCACCCCGACCTGGTGTCGACCGACAAGATTCCCGACGAACCGCCCGCCGATTTTCCCGCCTATGACACCTACCCGACACGCACGGGCTGGGTGCCGCTCTCCGGTGTGCTTTCGTCGGCGCGCGGCGCGAGCGGCGAAAAGGGCGCTTTGCTCGCGCAGGAGGTGGCCGCGCGAGTGGCCGCCGCATTGCGCGCGGAATTCTCGGACCTGTCCTGACCTGAAACGGGAGCGAGCCGGATATGACTGCTCTGATGAATCAGACGGACGCAGCCGTTGTCGAGACAAGCGCGTGGCTCGACCGGGCCGCCGCCGCCGATCGTGTTCCGCAGCGCTACCGTGGCGTGTGGCGGCGCACGTTGTTGCGCGATGAAGCCGGGCACGAAGACCGCACAACGCGCGTGTTCTGGTTGCAAACGGCGCGTGTCCACGTGGACCTGCGCGTGCGTGCGGACCGCGCCGGTTTCGACGGCGTGCGCGGACTCGATGCGTTGCCGCGCGACATGCTGGTCGAACTCGCGCGACAGCAGGGCTTCGCGGGCTTCACCGCGATCGCGCCGGGCGTGCCCGAGGTTTGCACATGGCATCGGCAAATCGACTTCAACCCGCCGGCCGATACGCGCGATATCGGCACGATGTGCTTCGAGTCGCCCGACGTGCTGCTCGAAGACGGCGTGGACGCCGTCTATCACGAGCGCTGGGAACGCGAGCCGGAATCCGCAGGCCCGACGTGGGCGGCGCGCCTGCCGCGCGCGGCGATGTTGCCTGCCGATGCACCGGGCGAATCGCCCCGTGAGCACGCCGACGATGACGAGCCGATGTGCTTTCTGGCGCGCGCCGGCGGCCTCTTCATGTTTGCACGTGCGCGTTCTTCGACGGCGACGGCATGGCTCGCGCAACATCGCGGACGCACGCTGGCGCAGGTCGTCGCCGACCCCGCTGTCTCGCTCGAACAGGCCCGCGCGCTGCTCGATTTTGAAATATCGCTCGGGCATGTCGCGGCATCCCCTGGCGTGAAGCCTGTCATTGCACTGTCGACTCACCCCTGGCGTGAGGGGTGCAGTTTGCCCTTTGGGCTCGACCAGGAAGCCGACACTGCCGAACTTGCCGGAACCCATGACTCAAGGAGCCATCATGTCGACGACTGAACACGCGACAGCTCGCGAAATGCGGGTCCCGCCCGCTGCGACAAAAATCCGCTCTGCGCCACTGTGGGCCGTGCGCGGCGAGATCAGCCGCCGCGTCTATATCGGATTCGCCTTGACGGGTCTGATCGTGCCGATTCTCGCGTGGTGGGCCTTGTCCGTCTCCGGGCTCGTCGATCCGACATTCATGCCAGGGCCTGGCGCCGTCGTGCATCGGATCGTGAGCTGGTGGACCGACGACGGTCTCGCCGACGATATCTCCATCAGCGTCTTGCGCGTGGTGGGCGGCTGGGCGCTTTCGGTCGTGTTCGCGCTGCCGCTCGGCCTGTTGATCGGCACGTTTCGCCCGGTACAGGCATTGCTTGAGCCGCTGACCGACTTTATCCGCTACATGCCCGCTGTGGCGTTCATCCCGCTCGTGATGCTGTGGATCGGCATTGACGAAGGATCGAAGGTCGCGATTATCTTTATCGGCACGTTCTTCCAGATGGTGCTGATGATCGCCGAGAATGTGCGCGCGGTGCCGATCACGCAGATCGAAGCCGCGCAAACCATGGGCGCGACGCGCGAGGAGATGATACGCCTCGTGATCTTTCCGTCGTCGCGTCCGGCCATCCTGGACACGTTGCGCATCACGATGGGATGGGCCTGGACCTATCTCGTGGTCGCTGAACTCGTGGCGGCCAACTCAGGGCTCGGCTATGCGATCCTGAAGGCGCAACGCTATTTGCAAACCGACCGGATATTTGGCGGCATTCTGCTGATCGGGCTTATCGGACTCCTGATCGATCAGTTATTCCGGCTCGTTCACCGGCTTTGTTTTGGAAAATGGATGGCCAAGCGATGATCAATTCTTCCTCGAAAGTCTCGATCGAACACGTATCGAAGTACTTTGGGCGCGGCAGCGAACAGGTGCGTGCGCTTGCCGGCATCGAACTCAACGTGCAGGAGAACGAGTTCGTCACGCTGGTGGGGGCATCGGGTTGCGGCAAATCCACCTTGCTGCGCATTCTCGGCGGGCTCGAAACTGTCGACGAAGGCGCGGTTCGCGTCGACGGACAAGCCATTGAAGGCCCCGGCGTGGATCGTGCGATGGTGTTCCAGCACTACAGCCTGTACCCGTGGCTAACGGTTCGGCAGAATATCCAGTTTTCGCGGCGTCTCAAGACCAATCGGCGGAACCTGACTTCGAGCGCCGTGGAAGTGGCGAGCGGCCGCGCGGATGCGCTGCTGCGTCTGATGGGGCTCTCGCACGTGGCCGACGCGTTTCCCAACCAGCTCTCGGGCGGCATGCAGCAGCGCGTGGCAATCGCGCGCGCGCTGCAGGGCAAGCCGTCCATCCTGTTGATGGACGAGCCGTTCGGCGCGCTCGATGCGCAGACCCGTGAGGTCATGCACGATCTGATTCTCCACGTACACGGACTGGAGAAGTCCACCATCGTGTTCGTCACGCACGACGTGGAAGAGGCCATCTATCTCGGCCACCGCGTCGTGCTGATGGCGCCGCGGCCCGGGCGCATCGACACGATCTATCCC
Source organism: Paraburkholderia tropica (assembly GCF_914484835.1). Classification (GTDB taxonomy): domain Bacteria; phylum Pseudomonadota; class Gammaproteobacteria; order Burkholderiales; family Burkholderiaceae; genus Paraburkholderia; species Paraburkholderia tropica_A. The sequence continues at coordinate 75,789 of NZ_CAJZAR010000101.1, read as the reverse complement.
GTACCGTTGCCCGCCGTGCGCAATCCGGAGATGAAGCTCTCCCCGGAATTCAATGCGCTCAAACGCGAGATCCTGGCGCGCATCCGCGAGACCTCGGGCATGAAAACCGACCTCGAAATGCTTGAGCAACTGACACGCACGGCGGCCTGAGCCGCGCAGTGGCGCATCGGTGCGCCGCACGCTCAGGCGCGCGGCGCAATCGCTTCCAGTGCGGCAAGCAGGTCGTCCGAATGCGCGGTGGCAGCGAGATACCCGCCCTCGATACGCAGCAAGCGAATCGCGTCGGCGTGATCGCTCGCGCATGGCTCGGCGCAGCAGTCTTCGAGCACGAGCACCTCATAGCCGCGATCGCTCGCTTCGCGCGCCGTGCTGGTCACGCAAACGCCGGTCGTCACGCCGGTCAGGATCAGCCTCGATATGCCGGAGACCGTGAGCACGTGATGCAGGTCCGTGGCGTGAAAGGCACCGGTGCCGGGCTTGTCGACCACCAATTCGGTTTCACGCGGCTGGAGTTCGTCGATGATCTGCCAGCCTGTTTCGCCACGCACCAGCAGCCTGCCGAGCGGGCCTCGGCTGCCGATTTCCGCGCCCGCGTTCGCGGTCTTCAGGCGCTTGCTTTCCGGAAGATCGGAGAGGTCGGGCCGATGTCCTTCGCGCGTGTGCACGATCTTCATGCCGAGCGCGGCCGCGCGTTCACGCACGCGCTGAATGCGCGGCACGATCGCGCGGGCAGGTCCGACATCGGCGCCGCGCGCGCCCATGTAGCCACGCGGATCGCAAAAGTCCCGTTGCATGTCGATGATGACGAGCGCGGTCGACGCGACCGACAGTGCGGCGGAGATTGGAAAGTCGTAGGGCTGGGCGGTGATCTTCATGGTGGTGGACGTAACGATCGAACTGCCAGTGTAGGTCGACAATATTGCGTGATCACCGAGGCACTGAATTGCAAAAGGGCGCGTCGATGCCACCCGCTTCAAACACCCTTTGCCGTTTCAGCGAGCACTTCCCCAAGCGTGCGAATGGCAGTGTCGATGCGCGGCGACCACGGGTGGCCGAAATTCAAACGAATGCAATGCGCGAATGCGGACGTCGCCGAAAAAATCGGGCCGGGCGCGACACTGATCCCGCGGCTGATCGCACGTCGATGCAATTCCATTGCGTCGATCGCTTCCTCGAAGCGCAACCAGAGAAAATAGCCGCCCTCCGGCATGGTCCATTGCGTATCGTCAGGCAGCCACCGGCGGATGGCGGCGGACATGGCGTCGCGCTGCTCGCGCAGCGCGAGACGCATTTTCTTCAGATGACGCTCGTAACCGCCATGTTCCAGATAATCGGCAATGCCGGCCTGCACAGGAATGCTTGCGGAAAGCGTGGTCATCAGCTTGAGTCGTTGCACGCGCTCCGCGAAGCGGCCTGCGCTTACCCAACCGATTCGGTAGCCCGGCGCAAGCGTTTTCGAAAAGGAACTGCAATGCATCACGAGGCCGTTGCGATCGAACGCCATCGCGGGCGTGGGGTAGTTCGGGGAAAAGTGCAGCTCGCCGTAGACATCGTCTTCGATGAGCGGCACCTCGTGTTGGGCGAGCAGTTCGACCAGCGCCTTTTTCCTGGCATCACTAAGCGTGACGCCAGTCGGGTTGTGGAAGTTGGTCATGAACCAGCAGGCGCGTATCGGATGCTTGCGCAGCGCGCTCGCCAGCGCATCGAGATCGAGACCGGTATGCGGATCGACGGGAATCTCGACCGCACGCAAGCCCAGACGCTCAACTGCTTGAAGCGCGGCATAAAACCCTGGCGATTCGACCGCGACGACGTCGCCCGGCTGCGTCACCGCCATGAGGCAGAGATTGAGCGCTTCGAGTGCGCCATTGGTCACGACGATCTCGTCGGCGGGCTGCGAGATACCGATACGCATGTAGCGCAACGCAATTTGCCGGCGCAGATTCTCGTTACCCGGCGGCAAGTCGACGACCGTGCTCCACGGACTGACGCTGCGCGCCGCGTGACCGAGCGACTTGGCGAGACGGGACATGGGAAAGAACGTTGGCGAGGGAAACGCGGATCCCAACGGCACGATGCCTGGACGCCTGGCCGCATCGAGTACGGAGAACACCAGTTCGCTGATATCCACCGTGGTGGCTTCATCGGGTGCGGCGGGCGTATCGGCCTTGCTGGCTTTCGGCAGCGGCGCGACAAAGTAGCCCGAGCGTTCTTCGGCCAGCACGAGTCCCCATTGTTCGAGCAGATGGTACGCACGCGCGGCGGTCGATTGACTCACGCCGTGCTGGGCGATGATCTGGCGCAGCGAGGGCATGCGCGAGCCGACGGCTACGTTGCCTGAGCGTATTTCTGCCGCCATGGTTTGCGCGAGGCGTTCGTAGCGAGTCATAGGTGTCCGTGTGAGCGAAGGCGGGCGAGATCGATCTGCTACGGCGATTTTATCGCCGACTGCTTCTGTGCGCGGACCTCGAATGCGCGCATGATGCCGTTCAGCGCTCCGACGCATTGAGGTTGTTCTGCAAGCGGGGCGGGGATTACTGCGCGAGTGCCCGGTTCATCACCTAAACCCGCAGAGTTCGCGGCTCTGTTTTGCCTGTAGCGCGGCGAACGCCTGGCCCCTGGACAGCAATGTCCGGGGGCTTTTTCTATGGGCGCGGCATGTCGTGCGCGGCGAACCGCCACGAATCTGCTGCGCTCATTTCGTCGCCAACTGCTACTGTCATTGCGTGGCGAATCGGCGTAATTTCTGGGCTCCATTTTGGTTCGACGCGCGTGACATGTACCGCTACACAGAATTCGACCGTGCCTTTCTTCGGCAACGAGCCGGGCAGTTCAGAGATCAACTGGAACGCTGGAGCGATGGACGGCTAGGCGAAGAGGCCTTCCGTCCGCTGCGTCTGCAGAACGGCTGGTACGTGCAGCGGCATGCGCCCATGCTGCGCGTGGCCGTACCGTATGGCGAACTGTCGAGTGCGCAGTTGCGCGTACTCGCGCGCGTCGCTCGCGAGTACGACGATCCCCACGCCGACGTCTATGCGGCCGCATTGGCCGCCCAGGGGCAGCTCGGCACGACGCGTCTGCCGACGCACTGCGCGCACTTTACGACACGGACCAACGTGCAGTTCAACTGGATTCCGCTCGCGAAGGCGGCGGATGTCATGGATCTGCTCGCGACTGTGGATATGCACGGCATTCAGACGAGCGGAAACTGCATTCGAAACATCTCCTGCGACGAGCGGGCGGGCGTGGCGCCGGACGAGATCGAGGACCCGCGTCCCTTTGCGGAGATCATGCGTCAATGGACGACGCTGCATCCCGAGTTCGCGTTTCTGCCGCGCAAGTTCAAGATCGCGATCACTGGCGCGCATGACGACCGCGCCGCGACAGCCTGGCACGACGTGGGCCTGGAACTCGTGCGCGACGCCGCAGGCGAACTGGGATTTCGTGTGCGGGTGGGCGGCGGCATGGGGCGCACGCCGATGATCGGCACCGTGATTCGACCGTTCTTGCCGTGGAATCAGATCATGAATTACATCGAGGCGATCGTGCGCGTCTACAACCAGTACGGCAGACGGGACAATAAATACAAGGCGCGCATCAAGATGCTCGTCAAGGCCGAAGGGCAGCGCTACATCGACGAAGTCGAAGAGGAGTTCCGGCAGATCGTGGAGCGCGACGGCGGCCCGCATACGATCCCGCCTGGCGAACTCGAACGCGTGCGTGCCTGCTTCGAGCCGCCGGCCGCGCTCGCGCAGCGTGCTTCATCGCCCGAGGCCGCCGCGCATTCGCGTGCTGCGGCTGCTGCAACGCCGCGTTACGCTCGCTGGCTCGAACGCAATGTCGCTGCGCACAAGGTGCCGTCCTTGCGGATCGTCACGCTGTCGTTCAAGCGCCTGAATCAGGCACCGGGCGACGCCTCGGCGGAGCAACTCGAACGCGTCGCCGATCTCGTCGACCGCTTTTCCGCTGGCGAGGCGCGTGTGACGCATACGCAGAACATCGTGCTGCCGTGGGTTCACGAAGACGATTTGCTGGCGTTGTGGGAAGCGGCGTCGCAAGCCGGTCTCGCGAGCGCGAATGTCGATCTGCTGACGAACATGATCGCTTGTCCCGGCGGCGACTTTTGCGCGCTGGCGAATGCGCGCTCGCTGCCCATCGCGGACGCGATCATGGAACGCTATCAGGATCTCGACGAACTGGAAGATATCGGCGAAGTGGATTTGCACATCAGCGGCTGCATCAATTCGTGCGGGCATCATCACAGCGGACACATCGGCATTCTCGGCGTGGATAAGGACGGCGCGGAGTGGTATCAGATCACGCTGGGCGGCTCGGACGGCACGCTCGCGAGCGGTGTAGCGCAAGCGGGCAAGGTGATCGGGCCGTCGTTTTCCGCGAGCGAGGTACCGGAGGCGATCGAGGCGATACTGCGCGTCTATCGACAAACACGCTTGCCGATCGAGGGTGTCGGTGCGGAGAAGTTCGTCGATACCGTGCGGCGTGTCGGACTGGAACCCTTCAAGGCAGCCGCGAACGAAGCGCGAACGCAGCAGCGGAGTTTCGCATGAAGTCCCATCTCGAACTCAAACTGCTCGATCGCGCTGAGCATGATGCAGAACGGTGCGATGGGGTCGTGACGTTGCCGAACGACGCCGATCCCTTCGAGCATGCCGAATCGATTCTCGCCGCGCAGCGCGTCGAACTGGATTTTCCGCAATTCACCGACGGACGAGCATTCAGCCAGGCGTATCTGATCCGCCGACGTCTCGGCTTTAAAGGCGATCTGCGTGCTTGCGGCGACGTGTTGCCGGATCAGGTACTCCAGATCGCGCGCACGGGATTTTCGAGCGCCGTGCTGCAAGACGGCGCTTCGCTCGACGAGGCGCGCGCACAACTGATGCGATTCGCCGGTTTTTATCAGGGCGACGTCACGGGCGATGCGCCGTTTCAATCGGTCGTGCGCGAATAACGCGACGCTTGAATTGGCCACTCGCCGGTGCTTCGCTCACAGCATCGGCGAATGCAGATGATCGGGATGATCGAGCATATCGGCCACGAGATGCAGCGATTCTTCCATCGCGAGCGCATCGCCGGGACCGCCCAGACAGATACGCACGGCATTGGGTGGATTGCCGTCGGTGCTGAAGGCCGCGCCCGACACCACGCCGATCTGCTTCGTGCGCAGATGCGAGGCGAGTTCCGAGGCGCTCCAACCCGTTTCGCGCGGCACGGTGAGCCAGAGATGAAAACAATGCTTCGAGGTCTCGATCTCGCGCGAGGCGAACACCTGCGCGGCAATATGCTGGCGGACCGCGCATTCGTCGCGAATGGCCGTGAGCATTTGCTCGGCGATGCCGTTCTCGATCCATCGCGCCGCCAGATGCGACATATAAGGACTCGCCATCACGGTGGTCGCGCGCAGCGCGCCCGAGAGCCGTTCCGCATGGCGTGAACTGGGCGCGACCACGTAGGCCACGCGCAAACCCGCGCCGAAACACTTCGACATCCCGGTCACGTAGTAAGTGAGTTCGGGCGCGAGCGTCGCGAGTGCGACAGGCGGCGTCTCGCAGAGCATGCCGTAGGCGTCGTCCTCGATGATCGGCACGTTGTAGCGCAAGGCGATATCGGCGATATGCTCGCGGCGGTTCTGCGAGAGCGTGCGCGTGGTGGGATTCTGTAGCGTGGGATTGCAATAGAGCACGCCGGGCTTGCGCGTCTTGCAAAGCGTTTCGAAGGCGTTGGCGTCGAGCCCTTCGTCGTCGCGCGGCAGTGGCGCGAGCGTCATGCCCAACTGGGTGGCGATCACCTTCAGGCCCGGATACGCCACACAATCGACGCAGATCGTTTCGCCGGGCTTCACGAGCCGCAACAGCAACGCCACCAGCGCGTTATGAATGCCGGGACAAACGAGCACGGCATCGGCGCGATGCGAAGGCACGGTATGGCGCAGCCATTGACTCGCCACGCCGCGCTCGAATTGCGTGCCGCCAAAATCCTGATAGCGCAGCATCGACCACGCGTCGGCGGCACCGATAATCTGCGCCGCCGATTCCGCGAGCAGCGCCGTCATGTCGGGCGGCTCGGGCGGCATGTTCATCGTCATTTCGAGCGCCGTGCCCGCACGCAGCGGCACGGCAGGCGGGCGTCCACGCACATACGAGCCGCTGCCTGCGCGCGAATCGATCAGGCCACGCTTGCGCGCTTCCGCATAGCCGCGCGCGAGCGTGGTGTAGTTGATCTTCAGCGCGTCGGAGAGATCGCGCAGTGCAGGCAGACGATCACGCGGGCGCAGGCGTCCGCTCGCGACATCTTCCTCGATGAGATCGGGAATCGTCTGATAAACCGGCTTGTCGCTTTCGGCGAGCCGCTTGAGCCAATGGGCGGTAACGTTCGACATGGACGTGCGCGAGCAATCGCGTAAAGAATTGCGTGGAGAATGAGCCTCTTCATTCTAGTGACGATGCACGCCGAAAAATAAATCAATTGATCGTGCGTGATTGCATTGAATGATCCGATTTGATGCATGCAGGCACCGATTCGATGATTCTCTGCCCCATGCGCGGGCGGGCATCGCATGACGCGAATCGTCCCGCCGATTCCGTGCCCGCCTTCGCGCGCCAGGCGCGCAGAAAAATTCGCGTGGATCATTCGCGACAGGCGGCAATGATTGGAAATTGATCGCATGACACGCGCTGTTTGATGGCATAGCCGTTGCGAAATGAGAGACGCCGGCCACCGGTCGGACCAGTCCTCAATCATTGAACGGAGTCACGCAATGCCCGCCATCAACACGCCCGCCCACAAGACCGGCGACTTTCTCGTCGATTACGAAGAGAAAGTGTTCGAGGACGTCAAAGCCGAACCCGGCGAGAAAGCGCTCGTCACGTTCCATACCGTTGCCTTCGAAGGCTCGATCGGCTTCGTGAACATGCTGCAGGCCACGCGTCTGCAACGCAAGGGCTTCGAAACGTCGATCCTGCTGTACGGCCCCGGCGTGATGCTCGGCGTCCAGCGTGGCTTTCCGACGCTCGGCGCCGAAGCGTTTCCGGGTCATCTGAACTTCAATAACCAGTTGATGAAATTCATGGCCGAAGGCGGCAAGGTCTACGCGTGCCGCTTCGCGTTGCAGGCGCTCTACGGTCAGACCGAGAAGGCGCTGATCGAAGGCGTGCGCCCGATCAATCCGCTCGACGTGCTCGATCTGAAGCTGCTGCATCGCAAGTCGAACGCGCTCGTGATCGATACCTGGACTGTTTGAGCACGCACGGGTATCGCCATGTCGACTCCATCTTCGAAGCGCATTGTGCGCGCCGCCGCGGTGCAGATCGCGCCGGATCTCACCTCGGGCGCCGGCACGCTCGCGCGCGTGTGCGACGCCATCGTCGAAGCCGCGCGTCAGGGCGTGCAGCTCGCGGTGTTTCCCGAAACCTTTCTGCCGTACTACCCGTACTTCTCGTTCGTGCTGCCGCCGGTGCAATCGGGCGCGGAACATCTGCGGCTCTACGAAGAAGCGGTGACGATACCCGGCCCCGTGACCGATGCCGTGGCCGCGCTGGCGCGCGAGCACGGCATGGTGATCGTGCTCGGCGTGAACGAGCGCGATCACGGCAGTCTCTACAACACGCAACTGATCTTCGACGCGGACGGCCAGTTGAAGGTGAAGCGCCGCAAGCTCACGCCGACGTTTCATGAACGCATGATCTGGGGGCAGGGCGACGCCGCCGGTCTCAAGGTCGCGCAGACAGCGGTGGGCCGCGTCGGCGCGCTCGCGTGCTGGGAGCACTACAACCCGCTCGCGCGTTACGCGCTCATGACGCAGCACGAAGAGATTCATTGCAGCCAGTTTCCCGGCTCGCTCGTCGGTCCGATCTTCGCCGAGCAGATCGAAGTGACGATTCGCCATCACGCGCTCGAATCGGGCTGCTTCGTCGTGAACGCAACGGGGTGGCTGACTGACGCGCAGATCGAATCGATCACGCCCGATCCCAAGCTGCAAAAAGCGCTGCGCGGCGGCTGCAATGCCGCGATCGTTTCGCCCGAAGGGCAGCATCTCGCCGCGCCGCTGCGCGAAGGAGAAGGCATGGTGATCGCCGATCTCGACATGGCGCTCATCACCAAACGCAAACGCATGATGGATTCGGTGGGCCACTACGCGCGCCCCGAACTCCTCAGTCTCGCGATCAACGAGCGGCCCGCCACGCCTGTGGTCTCTTTCGACGAAGCGGGCGTCGCCCCTTCATGGAGTGTTCAGCATGAATGCCAGCGTCAATCTGCCGGAATCGAAACTGCAACTGTTGACTGAGTTGCAGTCGAGCGGCCTGCGGCTCGCCACGCCGGACGCCGTCGGGCTCTCGCGTCGCGGCGGCGCGGGGCCGTCCGATCACAAAGCCGTGGTGATCGACGGCGTCACGCTGATGGTGCCGGTGCATACGCACGGCGCGCATCAGTCGGCGTTCGTGGCCGAGGCGCCCGATGCGAATGGCGTCAGCGTGCTCGCGCGCGGCACCATTCCGGTGGCGCAGATCGCGTTCGCGAAGACGCCGCGCTTCTACAAGCTGCAAACGCTCGACGGCGTGCCGTACTCGCACATCGCGACGCTGCACGGCACCGACGTGCTCGCGACCACGGTGCTGCAAACCTGCATTCGCTACGAGAGCCGCAAGAAGGCGTGCAAGTTTTGCGCGATCGGGCAGTCGCTGGCGGCGGGCCGCACGGTCGCGCACAAGACGCCCGAGCAACTGGCGGAAGTCGCGCGCGCGGCTGTGCTGCTCGACAAGGTCAAGCATATGGTGCTGACGACCGGCACGCCGTCCACGCCCGATCGCGGCGCGGCCGTGCTGTGCGATAGCGCGCGTGCGATCCGGCGCGCCGTCGATCTGCCGATCCAGGCGCAGTGCGAGCCGCCCGACGACGACGCGTGGTTCGCGCGCATGCGCGAGTCGGGTATCGACGCGCTCGGCATGCATCTCGAGGTGCTCGGCGACGCGCTGCGCGAACGCATCATGCCGGGCAAGGCGACGGTGCCGGTGAGCCGCTACATGACGGCGTTCGAGGCGGCGGTGAAGGTGTTCGGACGCGGCCAGGTGAGCACCTATATTCTCGCTGGCCTCGGCGACACGCCGGAGCTGATTCTCGACACGGCGCAGCGCCTCGTCGCGCTCGGCGTCTATCCGTTCGTGGTGCCGTTCGTGCCGATTTCGGGCACGCCGCTCGAAGACCACGCGCCGCCCACGCCCGAATTCATGCGCGCGATTCTCGCGCCGCTCGGCGCGATGGTGCGTGAAGCCGGTTTGCGCGCCGACGAGATCAAGGCCGGTTGCGGCAAGTGCGGCGCGTGCTCGTCGTTGTCGTCGTTCGAAAAGGTGGCGGCATGAGCGACATCGATTCGAGTTCGGAAATCGTGGTGCGCTGGGCGCGCGAACGCTGGGAGATCGAAGGCGCTTACGCGTTGCGGCGCGAGGTGTTCTGCACCGAGCAAGGCCTGTTCGAGCATGACGATCTCGATGCCATCGACACACATGCGCAATTGCTGGTGGCTGTTTGCGACGCGCGCGTGGTGGGCACCGTGCGCATTCATCGGCGCGACGAGGCCGATTGCGGCACGACATGGTATGGCTCGCGGCTCGCCGTGAGCGAAGCTTTCCGCCGACACGGCCGCATCGGCGCGACCTTGATCCGGCTTGCGGTCAGCAGCGCGCATGCGCTCGGCTGCGAGACGTTTCTCGCGCACGTGCAGGCGCAGAACGCGCCGTTGTTTCGTCGCCTGCATTGGCGCACGCTCGACGTCACGATGCTGTTCGGGCGCGAGCATCACCGCATGCAGGCCGACCTCGCGCAGTATCCGCCGTGTGCGACGCCCTATCTCGGCTTCGTGGTCGATCAGCGGAGGGCCGCGTGATGGCCGATAACACGACGCTCGACACAACGACGCTCGACGACCTCGTCGCGAGCGTGCGCGCGAGCCGGGGTGTCGCGCACAAGACCGATATCGCGCCCGTGCTCGCGGCGTTCGCTGGCGCTGATGATACCGATAGCTCCGCCGTGATGGGCGCGGGCGACGACTGCGCCGCGCTGCCCGATTGCGACGGCTATCTGCTGTTCGCGGCCGAAGGCATGGTGAGCGATCTGATCGACGCGATGCCGTGGTTCGCGGGCTATTGCTCGGTGCTCGTCAACGTCAGCGATGTGTGCGCGATGGGCGGCCGTCCGCTCGCGGTCGTCGACGTGATCTGGAGCGACGGCCTCGCGAGCGCGACGCCGGTGCTCGAAGGCATGGCAGCGGCGGCGCGGCAACTCGGCGTGCCGATCGTCGGCGGCCATAGCAACGCGCGCAGCGAACGCACGCAGCTTGCCGTTGCGATCGTGGGTAAAGCGAAGCGTCTGCTTTCCAGCTTCGCGGCGCGCGCGGGCGACCGGTTGATGATGGCGGTCGATCTGCGCGGCGCGTTCGTGGAGCCGTATCCGTACTGGAATGCGGCCACGGAAGCGCCCGCCGAACGCATTCGCGACGACCTCGCGGTGCTGGCGCAGATCGCCGAGGCAGGGTTGTGTGAAGCGGCCAAGGACATCAGCATGGCCGGCATTGCGGGCACGGCGATGATGCTCGCGGAGTGCTCGCAAGTGGGCGTGCGTATCGATCTCGACGCGGTGCCGCGTCCGGCTGATGTTGTGCTCTCTCGCTGGATGCAGGTCTTTCCGAGCTTTGGCTATTTGCTGAGCGTCGCGCCGCATAACGTCGATGCGGTACGCGCGTGTTTCGACGCGCGCGGCATCGCCTGCGAAACCATCGGCGAGGTGCACGCCGAACCCACGATCGATCTGCAATGGCGCGGCGAAACCCGTACGGCATGGCGGCTCGACGAAGGCGCATTCATCGTTCCCGCCGACCGCCGCGCGACCCGCGCGTGGGATACGCCGCGCGTTTAAACGCGTGCTTGAACATCAGGAGAACCCCATGCCCGTAACGCATTTCGTGGTGCGCTGGCCCGACGGCGAGGAAGAACGCTGCTATTCGCCCTCGACCATCGTGCGCGATTACCTGCGCCCCGGCGACTATCCGCTCGACGTCTTTCTGGCGCGCGCGCGCGACGGGCTCGCGGCGGCCTCGGACCGCGTGCGCGAGAAATTCGGCTACGCATGCTCGTCGGCGATGGATCAATGGGCGGCGCTCGAACGCCGCGCCGAACCCTTTCGCGCGCAGGACGCCCAGGTCGTCACTGTCGTGCGCATCGACTGAAACTTCACAAGGAGAAACGCATGTCTACCGAGACGCACGCGGCCACAACCGCGCCTACGTCGACGCCCATTCGCGACGAACATGTCAGCGTCGTTATCGTCGGCGGCGGCCAAGCCGGTCTGTCGATGAGCTATGGCCTCAAGCAGTACGGCATCGACCATGTCGTGCTCGAAAAGCACACGGTCACGCATACCTGGCGCGAGCAGCGTTGGGACGCGTTCTGTCTTGTCACGCCGAACTGGCAATGCGCGCTGCCCGATTATCCGTATCGCGGTGACGATCCGCATGGCTTCATGAAGAAGGACGAGATCATTACGTGGCTCGACGGCTTCGTGCAGCACGTCGATGCGCCGGTGCGCGAAGGCGTGGCCGTCACGCGCGTGACGCGGCGGGCGCAGGGCGGCTTCGTCGTGCAGACGAGCGCGGGCACGCTGAGCGCCGATCAGGTCGTGGTGGCTGCGGGCGGTTATCACACGCCCATTGTGCCGCGCATGGCCGAGCGTTTGCCGTCGTCGATCGTGCAGATCCAGTCGTCGGAATATCGCAACGCCGACGCGCTGCCCGAAGGCGCGGTGCTGGTGGTCGGCTCGGGGCAGTCGGGCGCGCAGATCGCCGAGGATCTGCATCTGGCCGGACGCAAGGTCGTGCTCGCGGTCGGCGAAGCGCCGCGTTGCGCACGCTTTTATCGGGGCCGCGATGTGGTCGACTGGCTCGCGGACATGAAGTATTACGACATGCCCGTGGAAGAACATCCGTTGCGCGAAGGCGTGCGCGACAACACCAATCACTATGTGACGGGCCGCGACGGCGGCCGCGATATCGACCTGCGCAAGTTCGCGAGCGAGGGCATGGCGCTTTACGGCGTGCTCGACGATTACGTCGATGGCGCGCTGCGTTTCAAACCGAATCTGCGCGCGAATCTCGATAGCGCCGATGAAACCTATAACCGCATCAACGCGTCGATCGACAAGTTCATCGCGCAGAAGGGCATCGATGCGCCGCCGGGCGAGTCCTATCGCGCCGTGTGGGAGCCTGCGGAAGAACGCACGGCGCTCGATCTCGCGTCGAGCGGCATCGGCAGCATCGTCTGGTGTATCGGCTTTCGTCCGGACTTCACCTGGGTCGATCTGCCGATCTTTAACGGACGCGGTTATCCGGGCCACGCGCGCGGCGTCACCGCGCAAGAGGGCCTGTATTTCCTCGGCCTGCCGTGGCTGCATACGTGGGGCTCGGGTCGCTTCTCCGGCATTGCGCGCGACGCCGCGTATCTGGCCGATCGTATCGTCGCACAGGCGAGGCCCGATGCGCGCGCGGCGTGACGTCCCGCCCGTGAAGGTGCCTGTGCCTGGCCGCACGCACTATCTCGCGGGCATGCCCGAGCTGGCTTTTGCCGGGCTCTCCGAGCAATGGCTGTTGCGGACCTGCGGGCAATTGCACTGGAGTGCGATTGCGGATCAGGCGCGCCTCGCGTCGCCCGACTTCTACGACGACGAGGGCCGCAAGTCCTACGCCGCGTTCACGGCGATTCGCGTGCGCGAGGCGCGGCTGGAAGACGTGAGCGAGAACCAGCGCTTCGCGATCGAGGCCGACGTGCGCCGCATTGCGGGCGCGCGTCACTTCAGCGAGTTTCGCGTGTTCACGACTGAGAATGCGATTGCGAAGGTTGAGATGTTGTCGACCTTCGTGCGGCGCGCGTCGAGCGGAGACAACCGCTCGGTCTGCAAGGCTTCGTTCGACCGTCTGCCTCTCATGACAGCGCAAACGCCTGCTGCGGCGCAAGCCATGATCGAGCAGACGAAGCGCTTGCGTGCGGGCGAATGGACGCAGCACGGACGGCTCGATCGGGCCGCGCACGCCGTCGAGCACGTAGTCGATTATTTGCCGTGTCCGACGCTCGATTTCAACGGCGCGCATTTGCTGTACTTCGCGAGTTTTCAGTCGATGGTCGATCGCGCCGAGTGGCATTGGCGTTCGACGCAGCATTCCGCGCCGCCTTCGCTCGTCGAGCGCGAGATGGCCTTCTACGGCAACGCGAACGTCGGCGACAAACTCGTGCTCGCGTTCGGCGCGCGTCACGCCGATCACGCGGGGCTTTCGCACTGGTGCGCGATTTCGCGCGCGGCGGACGGTATGCGCATCGCCGACGTCGTGACTCATAAACGCTGGTCGCATGAGTGACACCGCATGAACGACGCCTTTTCCGTGCCGCGCAAGCCGCTCTACACGCGTACCGATTTGCCCGATGTGCCGTGGCTCGATGCGCGCCCCGGCGAGTTCCCGTTCGTGCGCGGCATCCACGCGACGATGTACACGCAGCGGCCGTGGACCATCCGCCAATATGCGGGCTACGCCGACGCATCCGCGACGAATCTCGCGTATCGGCGTGCGATAGAGCAGGGCGCGCGCGGCTTGTCCGTCGCCTTCGATTTGCCCACGCATCGCGGCTATGATTCGGATGACGAATTAATCGCCGACGACGTTGGAATGGCGGGCGTCGCGATCGATTCGGTCGAGGATATGAAGCGGTTGTTCGAGGGCATCGCGCTCGACGAAGTCTCCGTATCGATGACGATGAGCGGCGCGGTATTGCCCGTGCTAGCGGCCTTCATCGTCGCGGCGGAGGAGTCGGGCGTCGACGCCGCGCGCCTGCGCGGAACCATCCAGAACGATATCCTCAAGGAGTTCATGGCGCGCAATACGTGGATTTTCGCGCCGGAACCGTCGATGCGCATCGCGACTGACGTCGTGCAGCACGTGCTCGCTCATCTGCCGCATTTCAATGCGATCTCGGTGTCGGGCTATCACCTTCAGGAAGCCGGTGCCGACGGTGTGCTGGAACTGGCGCTCACGCTGGCAAACGCGCGCGAGTATGTATGCAGACTCGTCGATGCCGGCGCGGACGTCGATCGCGTCTGCGCGCAAATGAGCTTCTTCTTTGCGGTGGGACGCGACTTCTTTGGCGAGATCGCGAAGCTGCGCGCGGCGCGGGTGTTATGGGCCGATCTGGCGCGCTCGCTCGGTGCGCGTTCGACGCGGGCGATGCAGTTGCGCATGCATTGCCAGACGGCCGGATCGAGCCTGCACGCGCAACATGCGCACAACAACATCGTGCGCACGACGCTGGAGGCGCTGGCCGCCGTGCTGGGCGGCACGCAGTCGCTGCATACGAACGCGTGGGACGAAGCGCTCTCGCTGCCGGGCGAGGCCGCCGCGACCGTGGCGCGGGACACGCAACGGATTCTCCAGCATGAAATGGGTCTGTGCGACACGGTCGATCCGCTCGGCGGCGCGTATATGGTCGAAGCGCTGACCGCGCGCACGATCGAAGCGGTGAAGGCGATGCTCGGCGAAATCGACGCGCAGGGCGGGGTGATCGGCGCGATCCGGTCCGGCTGGGCGCAATCGCAACTGCATCGCGCGGCCACGCGCACTCAGGCACGTATCGATGCAGGCGAGCAGGTGATCGTGGGCGTGAGCCGCGATCACGAAGCGCCGCCCCCGGAGAGCGATTGGCTCGATGTGGACGGACGCGTGGTGCGCGCCGTTCAGGTCGATCGGCTGCGCCAGTTGCGCGCGAACCGCGACGCCGCACGCACGCGCGCGGCGCTGGACGCGATCACGCACTGTGCGCGCTCGGGCACGGGCAATCTGCTGGCCATGACGATCGAGGCGATGCGCGCCCGCGCGACCGTGGGCGAATGCACGGCGGCGCTGGAGCGTGTCTGGCCGCGCTGGCACATGGCGCTGGAAACCGGCGCACAGGTCTACGCGACCGCGCGTGGCGGCGACGCTGCATGGAGCGCGGCGCGGCACGCGGTGGCGAACTGGACCGCGATGCAGGGGCGGCCGCCGCGAATGGCGCTCGCGAAGCTCGGACAGGACGGACACGACCGCGGCGTGCGCGTGGTGGCCGCCGGGCTCGCGGATGCGGGCTTCGACGTCCGCATGGGGCCGCTGTTCGCGACGCCGCAAGAGGCCGCTGCGTGGGCGTGCGGGTGCGAGCCCGATGTGATCGGCGTGTCCACGCTGGCGGGCGCGCATGGCACGCTGGTGCCGAAACTCGCCGACGCGCTGCGGGCGCACCGCTGTCGCGCGCCGCTCGTGCTCGGCGGAATCGTGCCCGAAGCGCATCGCGAGGCGTTGCTGGCGTGCGGCGTGGCGAAGATTTTTGGACCGGATACGTCGCTGGAACGGATCGTCGTCGATGTGCTTCGGGTGTTGAGTGAGGCGACGCTGTCTGCGCCTTGCCGATGACGGGCGCGGGAGCGCATCGGCATGGCGAGGCAGAGGATGTATTACCGATGCACTGAGGCCTGCGCGATGCTGCTCGCGCGGCTGTGCGCCGGGTCTGAAATCCCGATGCCGTCGGCGAGATCGACGGCCGTTTCGATGCCCAGCCTATGGGTGGCATTCGTGACGCCGTTGAGCTAAAGCGGCGAGTTCACGCCGTTCTTGGCTAAAGCATTCGATCGCACAGTCAGTCTCGCGCTGGCCGGTTTGTAACGATCAGAAATAAACATTTGTAAACAAGTTCTTAAGAAATTGGCGCGATGGTCGTTGATACGGGATCAAAAACCAAAAATGATTCCATCGAGGATGACCATGAAAATAACGACCATGCGCTGCGCGGCTGTTGCCGCTTTTACGTTACTTGCAGGCTGTGTAACGAACCCACAGGGGCAACTCGTCGTTGATCCCAATGTCGATGCGGTGATCCAGAGTGTGCTCGCACCGCCGCCTCCGCCCGTAGTGGTTGAGGAGACTTATGCCCCTATGCCTTATGACGCGACGATCGCCGTTGTTTCCGACAGCGATGTTGTGTTTGTCGGTGGCTCGACATACATCTGGATTACGGGCCCGGATGGCAGGCGCCATCGCCAGCTCTATGCACATGGCGATCATCGGGCAGATGTTTTCCATCGACGGGACGAGCTTCATACCGTGATGGCTCATCATGAAGGCCATCTGCCGGACCACGCAACGGGCAACCCGCATATTGCGGCCGGGCCCGCGCACGCCGGCCCTCAAGCAGGCGGTCAGCAACATGGCGGTGGTGGTGTTGCCGCACATGCGCAGGTGACGGCGCAGCACGCGCCCGCCAAAGCGCCGGCACATCAGGACAAAGACAAGAAAAAATCCTGAATGTGAGGCTGGATTCTGCACGCATCCGCCGAGCGTTTTCAGGCGCGCGGCCGGATGCTTAATCGCGGAAAATATCGACGCTGGGGCTCAAGCCATTGGATGCTTCAATTGATCCATTGCTTTGAAGCCCCACTTCGCAAGTGTCCTTTCAATAAACGGGGGCGCGAAGTTTGTGCCGGCCTTTGCGAAATTTCACCGGGTATTCAAAGCTCCAAATATCGTCTACGGGAATCAGGATTCACGCATTGGCTTTGCTGAGGCCAACAAGCTGCGCAAAAACACCATAATCATGCGTCCAGTCGGTGCTTCGGAGAGCATCGGTCGCTGCAATGCGAGTCCGTGCGAGAGCCCCATGAAGGCCGTTGCCAATACATCTGGCGATTCGGGCGGCACCTTTCCCACGCGAGCAAAAAGCTGCGCGATGCAATAGGCAAGGCCATCACGGTGTGCGTTCAGAAGCGCTTCTGAAGCCGTGGCGAAGTCGGGGTTGCGGCGCCGCTGAAGATTGAACTCCACGCCCAGTACAGACCACTCAGGCTCGGCGTCGAGCGTTTGCGCCCAGCGCTCTAGCGCATTCAATATGTCCTCCGTCGAAGTGGACGGGTCGCCGAGCGTCTGCGCAATGTCGCCGACCTGCGTCGTCGATCGCGCTCGCATCAACTCCATGAATAGCGCTTCTTTGCTCGCGAAATTCGAGTAGAACGCACCCTGCGTATAACCCGCTTCAGCCGCGATATCCCGCAGCGAGGTCGCGCCGAAGCCTCGCTCAACAATCAACCGCTTTGCGGCTGCAAGCAAATGGGATCGAGTTTGCAATCGACTTTCTTCGCGGCTTCGCCGCGGGGAGGAAGAGGCCTTCATGGCGGGAAGGATATCAGTTGATATTTAAATTTCAACTGGATATTATTACATTCAAATATCAAGTGATATGTGAATGTAAATGTGAGTCTCGTGCATCGCGGCCGTGGAGTGTGGGAGCGAAGGCGGGGCGCTGGCAGCGGCAAAGAACTGGGTGTGCGAATGCACTAACCAGGCCATGTACTACGGAAAGTGAGCATGAACAGCAAGGTGAGAGTGTTGAAGCAGCAACTCGCGCGACTCGATGAACGAATTGTGGCCGCCTGGCAGCAGGAACAGGAAGCCGCAATCGAGCACATTCGCCAGGTCATGAACTTTTTCAACCTTGTACCGAATCAGTTACGTGTCGACCGGCGAGGCACCTATAACACCAAGCCCGTTCGAATGAAGTATCACGACCCCGTCACTGGCGCGACCTGGAGCGGTCGCGGTCGCGCTCCGTCCTGGATTCGGAACAAAAGCTATAACGACTTTCTCGTGAAGCAATCCGATGACGCTGAGATAGACGCAGAAGGGCGCTCAATTCAACTGGATATCAGAAAATAAAGCGGCATGCGATGAGCAGGCGTCGTCCTTGTTCCGAAAGAAATATAAAACGAGTCTCTACATAATGGATACTCGCTCAGATCTCTCGTGGTCGGTGCGCGCACACGTTATTTCTTCCGCAAATACTCGTTAGGCGGCACGCCCGGGACCTTGTGAAGCATGGGGGCGAACGCGCTCGGGCTGTCGTAACCGTGCTCCAGCGCAAGCTCGAGAATCGACACGCCTGCCGCGAGGCGCGGCAGGCTGAGCAGCAGGCGCGTATGTCGCCACCATGCGCCCGGCGTCATGCCTGTTGGCTAAACGTCATTTCATGCGCGGCAGAGGATGGGACGAGGGGCGCATGGCGACCCGGAGCGGCCACTGGGTGACCGGCTTACATGCAGCGTTCCGAACGCATGGCGTTCATCGCTTAGTCAGCCCACTGCGCGTCTTTCAGCCAGTTTGTTGGCAAACGGATTGGGGAGCGTCAGACGGCCGGCGTCACGAAATCGTCCCGCATCCTGAACGCAGCGGAAGAACCGCTCTCGACAAGAACATCGAGCACATACAGGATCGCGTCGCGCAGGGCTGGATCGCGCTTGAGTTCCAGCGGTCGTGCGTAGACATGCCGCTGGAGAAGAACTTCGAGCATGAAGACGGTGTTGGACTCGCGCAGCATGTCGGCGGGATTTCCGCGCCTGAGCGCGTCCGCGATGCGCACGAACGCTGCGGGCATGGAACGCTCGCCGATGTGGTAGAGGAAGCGGACGTAGCTGCCCAGCACGATCCGGACACGCGGCAGCGCATCGAAGAGCGCGTCGACGTTGTGGGCGTAGCCTTCAAGGCTTCGCCAGTGACGGACGCTGTCCTTCCACCACGAGGTCAGGAAGATCGTCGAGAGCACCTCACTGCCGTGCGGATGCTCCCTGTCCAGATGCGCGAGCCACTCGGCGCGCTTGACCCGCTCGGCAAACAGGTTCCATAGGAACCAGTAATGCGGCGTATTGGGGTTGCTGTCCTCGCTGCTTGTGAACCCCTGGATGACGTTGTGGACCTCGCGCGGATGCCGGTCAACGGCCTCGAGGATCGGCTGAAGGACTTGCTCGGCATCGGCATCTGACGCACGCATCACAAATTGCTGAACGCGGTCGGATATGGCCTGCTCCCTGTGAAAATTCCTGTCGCGCCGGTCGGGAGAACGATCGTGCTCACGGTTCCAGCACTCCACAAGGTCTTCGCTGGCGCGCCGGTGTGCGGCCACGGCCAGAGGCTCGTTAGGAACCTGGCCTAGGATCGCGAGGACCTTCGCGTGCGCCTCGGCTCCGAATATCTCGGTGATGTCGTACCTGACGTGCGCATCTTCGGCAATTTCCCCTTCGGTCCAGAACCGCCGGCGGACGTCTTCGGCCGCGGCGGCAGAGATCGTGTCCGGCGTGCGCCGCTTGTCGTAACGCTTCTTCTCTTCGGCGTTCCAATCGCGGTCGGCAAGAGCGGCCTCGGTTGCGATGGCATTTACGGCGCGAAGGGCAAGAGCGGGGTTCGCGGCCCATACCTTGTCGTTCATGCCCCAGATAGCGTACCAGCGGACCTCTTCGATCGGATGGGTTAGCGCGGCAATAAAGGCCTGGCGCACGCGCGGCATCTGGGCTTCCGTCAGGGGCTTGGAGAGCAGCAGCGGCACGACGAAGGCACAGGGGCGATCAGCCAGCATCGAAAACCGCTGCACGCGGTCGATGGTTCCCCACTGGTCCGCGTGTCTGGAGATTTCGGAGCAGGTGACATCGATGCACCACGCCTTCTCTTCCGGCAACATCTCGTCCCAATGATCGCGGACGCAGACGGCAGCCACAAATCCCGGAGCGTTGCGGCTGTTGTCGGGATGTTCCGCCGTGTGGTCCATGCCCTTGGCACTTGCCAGCTTCTCCCCCCATCGCGCGGGGTCCGCAGAGCCTGCTTCGCGCTGGAAGATCTGGAGGCCCCACATGTAAACACCCAGACGGGCATTCATCTCGCCCATCTTCTTCGTGCTCTCGTCAATGAGTTGCTGAACTTCCGGAGCCGGAGGCTTGGGTTCGAGGCGGATGCAATTCTTCGGAGGCCCCTCGCCGTCCGCTGCCGATGTTTCGCCCGTTGCGGGCTGGTCGAGGGCCACGTCGTACTGGCGGAAGTCCATCCGGTGAAGGGCGAGCTGCCATGTGAGGTCGTGCTTGTTGCGTTTGTCCGGCGCGGGCAGTGCCGCGATGTAGCCGTCGATGATGGCGTGAGCCCGCGGGGCCAGAGGACCGAGTTGCAGGTTTGCGATGGCCGCTTCAAGGTCGTGCTTGCGGTGCGGCAGCGCGTTCGACTTCTTCCGCTCCTCTTCGTAGATCTTGTTTTCGGCGCGGAGAGTCGGGAACAATCCCGTGAGGCTCGAAGTCTGGTGCTCGCCGGCCATGCGGCTGCGATCGATCTCGATGTAGTCCTGCACCGACAGCAACACCAGAAGGGCCTCGCCTGACCGGCGAGGATCGGCGGTCGCCACGCTTGCGACGACGGCTGCGAGCGCGGAGGAATCGCTGCGCTGGAGAATTTCGAGCAGTACCGCGTCGAGCCCTTCGGGATGGGATTTTGCGTAGTCGAGCAACCACTTCTCGAAGGCCATCAGCAGCGACTGGAGCGAATAAGGCCCGACGCTCATCCCGCGATAGAGGCCCCAGAGACGCGGGTTCACCCATTGCTTCCGAGTGGTCCCGTTGGCGAACGTGAGCTCGACTTCCCAGGCAGGTTCAAGGGGGTCACGGAGACGCGGATGCGCGTACCACTCGGCACTGTGGTTGAAGACCTGAATCAGGAAGTCGAGGCCCTTTCTCGGATGGTGCGTGAGCAGGTTGATCCACGGCCCCCGGAAGGCACTGGCAGGGAAGAAATCATGGCGCAGGTGTTTCTTGATGCCGAAGTAAAGGTCAACGTCGATGGATGAGCGGCCATAGGGTTCCGCGCGTAGATATTCCTCCGTGGCGAGGAAGGTATCCAGTGCGACGGAGATCAAGAGGTCCGGCAGGTCGCGCGCGGCGGGCGCACCGTCGAGGCCCGCAAGGAGGATGTCGCGGAATTCCTCGGAGACGGGATCGCGTCGGCGCCTCTCACTGACCTGCCCGCGCAGGACGGCTTCGAAGCGCGCGGGGTTGGCCTTCGGGATCTTCGCAATCACCTTCAGAATTCGTTTGCGCGTGTCTCCGCCCCTGTAATGGTCAAACCGCGGTAGGAGCCAATGGGCAATGCCGGCGACATGGTCGGCCCCGTCGATGTCCGGTGCCCACCAACTGACGCCGCGCACGGCATCCTCGATCAATGCGAGAAGCAGCGGCGCGTCTTCCGGTCCGAAGCTGCCGATGTTGCGATGAACCAGCCCCACGACGGTTGCCCAGACCGTGCCTTCCGGCACACTCAGTATCGAGCTGTGGCCGCGCACGTCGGCAAGCCACGCGGGCGACGTTACGCAAGCAACGCGCAGGAGGTGGATGACCCGCTTGAGGATAGCGCGGTCATTGGCGAGCAGTTCGGCCTCGTGCCGCGTCAGGAATTCGGAGGCGGACGGTGCCTTCAGCAGCGACACCAGCGTGTCGTCGC
This sequence comes from Paraburkholderia tropica, assembly GCF_914484835.1. Lineage (GTDB taxonomy): Bacteria > Pseudomonadota > Gammaproteobacteria > Burkholderiales > Burkholderiaceae > Paraburkholderia > Paraburkholderia tropica_A. The sequence goes on along the minus strand of NZ_CAJZAR010000101.1, from coordinate 54,419 downwards.
GGAACTGGGCGGGCACGTCGGCTTGCGCGATGGCCGCGCTGAACAGCCGGTCTGCTGCGGGTGCGTCGCGGTCGACCAGTTCGGCAACCCACTTCCGGTAAGAGCGGCGCACCGCAGGGTGAGGCCCTATCGCTGACGACAGAGAATTGAACGACGTCTCATCCGTGAGGTGCTGTTCCTCGATCCATTGCAGGATGGCCCAATCCTCGAGGACGTCGTGCGCCGTCGCGACGAGCAGAGCGTTGCTGTCCGGCGAAACGACGAGGGAATCTTGCTTCAGAAGGGCGATGGCCGCGGCATTGAGTCCTGTCGCAGGCACATAATCTGAAAGCGCGCGCGCCCTGCGCACCGCCAGTTCCTGCAAGGCCTCTTCGCGCAGGCGCGGCATGCCATCGGCCGGATTCTGGTCCGCGCGCACGATCTGTCGCCAGAAGACGGCCCGGAAATCACGCTCGTTCTCCGGTAGCGGACGTCCCGCGTCCCACGGAATCTGCAATGCCTTGTCGATGAAGTACGGGTTGCGCAGGATATAGCGGAGTGCGGGGTTGGCAAGCGGCACTGCCAACGACGGAAAGGCTGCCTGGATCTCCTGCAATTCGGTGTCGTCGAGCGGCGGAACCTCGATGACGGCGTGATCAATGCCCGCGGGTCGAAGGAAGCTGGCCTGCACCTGCTCCACGGAATAGTCGCGGCAGGTCATGATGATGCCGAGGCCGTTGTCGCCCTGGGCGAGCGTCACGAGGTCGCTGAAGGCGTCGCGCGTTGGCTTTTCGAGCAGGCGTTCGACGCTCTCGATGACGAGCACCTTGCGGCCCTGCGCGCCGATGATGGCTTGAAGCTCGGTGATGCGCGCCGGAATCTGGCTGTTGTGTAGTGTCTCGTCGATATGAGCGACGGCGAATTCCTCGACCCGGAACCCGAAGGCGAAGAATTCGCGGGAGAGAAAAGACACCGCCTCCTTGCCGATGACGGATTTGCCGCTACCGGCCGGACCTGTGATCAGGACCACCTGCTTCGCGTCAATGGCCGCAAGCACCTTCTGGACGATGCCAGTGCGTCGCAGGTGGAAGGCAGGCCCGATTGTGGCGCGGATCTTCCGCAGGACGAATTCCGTGTGGTTTTTCAGTGCCGTCAGTACGCGCTGCTCGTTCGCGCCTACTTCGCCGTACGCCTGGACGAGGGCGGCCGGAAGGTCGGCGCGTTTCAGGCTCCGGGCGGCCGGTGCTGCCTCGCTGGCGAAGGTCAGGAGCGCGTCCCACGCAGACGTTGCGCTGGCGACGGGATCTGGATCGGTAGCCTTGAAAGCGAGCAGCGTCTTTGTGTGCGCCTCGGTCTGCCGGGTAGAGGTGTGCAGGTCGAGGCTCAGGGCGTGCAGTACGCGCAGGAAGGACCACAGGTCTTTGGCGGTGACGGGCGTTCCTTCCAGTGCGCTGACGATCCGGCAGAGCTCGTTGCACTGGTGGACGGACTTCTTCGAAATGAACCCGTCGAGAGATAGCCGCCGTTGGAACTCTTCGCCGTCGGCCGCGCCCCGCGCGCAGTCGAGCAGGCCGACGAAATTTTCGAGAAGCGTATTCGTGCCGCGCAGAGTGACGAGGACGAAGCGATCGTGCTCGGGATTGAACGGGTCGGCCTTCTTGAAGTCCTTCCAGAAATCGCCAATCGCCTTCTTGCATTCCTCGTCGGCGGCACTGATGGTGAAGCTACGCTTCACCTGGCCGACGAGCCGTGCGGCCGGTGCGCCTGCGCGCGCGCAGACAATGAGGAAATCGTCGGTGTTGAAGCCGAGATGCTCGGTCTGGAAATGGACTTCGGTGACGCCTCTGTCAGTCAGGATGGGTGGGATGCTTCGGACGAGGAGTTGGGCCAGCCAGTACGCCGCGACGTGCTGCTCGAAGAACACACCCTCGCCGCCGGTGGAGATCGGACTTGAAACTCGCTTCTGGCTCTGGTCATCCATTCAATCCACCAAATGTTTCACCGTTTCGCTAGTCGGGGAAAGCCGTTCAAAGCCTAGCTTGCTGATGACCTCATGCGAGCGGTTACACGGCCCGCCGGATGGGCCAGCAGATTAGTGTAGCAAGAACGCTGGATGTCATTGGTTTGGTGGTGCTCCTACTGAGTGTCCGCTCCTGGCCGACCCATGCCCGATGCGATCGGCTCTGGCCGACCCGTTGCGACCGGATGATCCGTGCAACCTTTCGACCGCAACTCGATCCATCACCGACGCAGAGCACGCGCCCGTCGACCCGCGTTCTGCGTTCGCACAAGCACAAGCACAAGCACAAACACAAACTGACGCACCTCGAAAACGGCTCGCATCGATATCTATGTGAGCCACATCGGGATGATCGACATCACAAGAAGCAGCGCCAACGCCCCGTTGAGTAGCCGCCATTGCAGGTCAGTCCGCAACAGACGGGCGAACAGGAGACCAGCAAAGCACCAGACCGAAAGCGACACCATGGCGGCAATGCCGAACGAGACACCCAGCAACGCACCCAATCGAAGCGGATCAGGCGCAAGCGCGGCAAATGATGCTGCTGCACCCAACGTCATCGCCCAGCCCTTTGGGTTGTGCCACAACATCCAGACGCCACTTGCGAATCCGGTCGGCTTTCGGGGTTGAGCGCCGAGATTAGGGGGACCGCTCCGTCCAATGCGCAAAGCGAGCCACACCAGATAAAGCGAGCCGATCGCTTTCATGCCGAGTTGCAGGGCCGGCAGGGCCAGCAAGATGCCGCCGAGCCCGGCGGCTGCGCAAGCGGCCATCGACGCCAAGGCGACCGCTATCCCCGCGATGTAGGGCAAGGATCGCTGATAGCCGAAATGGGCGCCTGAAGCCGTCGCCAGGGTCGTTGCGCCTCCCGGCGTGACCGTGGAGACGAAAACGAAGAGAAACAGCGGCAGGTAATCGTGTAGCGGCACGTCTTCTCCCGGTTATCAGACAAGAAGACTGGATTTTTGCCCGCTCGCCACGCATTAGAACAGCGAATTCTTTTGATGGCTTCCATTAGTGTTCATAATGCACGAATGGCACGTAATCTCGACATCGCTCTGCTCCGCGCATTCGTCACGATCGCCGACCACGGCAGCATGACCGCGGCCGGTCACGCGCTGCATCTGACGCAAGGTGCGGTCAGCCAACAAGTCGCGCGGCTCGAAGCCCTGTCCGGTCCGTTGTTCTTCCGCGATCATCGCGACCTGCGACTCACGTCTGCGGGAGAGCGATTGCTGGGAGACGCGCGGCGGCTATTGGCCTTTCATGACGCGTTATGGACTGAGATGACCGCGGGTACGATGGAAGGCACGGTTCGCCTCGGCGCGCCGCAAGATCTCATTGGAACGCTCCTCGGTCCGATTCTGAAGGGCTACGCGCAAGCCCACCCGCAGGTGGAACTCACCCTCGTGTGCGCGGCTTCGCCAGAACTGATGCGAGCCCTCAAGCGGGGAGAGATCGATATCGCGTTGATTGAGGAGTTGCCGGGGTCGTCCCGCGGCGAAGTCCTTGCGATTGATCGCCTGGTCTGGGTCGGCGCAAGAGGGGGCGTTGCGCATCGCAAGCGGCCTCTGCCCATCTCGATGGTGTCGGAGACGTGTGCGTTCCGGACAACGGTGCTCGATGAACTTCGCAAGCACGAACTGTCATGGCGTACCGTGTTCGAAAACGGAAGTATCGATACAACGGCCGCCACGGTGCGCTCCGATCTCGCCGTGACGGCCTGGCTTGCCTCCACCGTGCCGCCCGAACTGGATATCTTGACGTCCGATAGCGGGCTTCCCGAACTGCCTGGATTTGGGATCAACCTCTACTTGTCGCCGGGACAAAATCTCCCTGCTGTAAGTGAACTCGCCCGCCATTTGAGGGATGGACTGACTCGACTTCGCCAGCCCGTGTGACTGGCGATAATGGATTTCGATACGCGAAGCGCGAGAGACACGTCTTAGCTACAGCAACGCGCAATATGCCATCGCGGCCTCGATGGTGAGCGACGAGCGACGAGCGACGAGCGCGCGTCACCGCGCTTGACTATAGCGCCGGGAATCAGTAGCGCGTGCCGTGTCGCGCGTAGTCGATGAGCGGGCAGAGGGCGCGCTTCCCGCAGCCATTTCGCTGCCTTCGTGGTGTCGCTGGAGCAGCGCGATAATCAGGCGTGCGTCCCACCTGCACACATTCCCGCACGCGCCGCGCACGCATAAATGGCGCTCGATGCGTAGCACAATCACGCGCGACCACGCTGCGACTACGACGTTTTGGACGAACACAACGCCAGGGAAAAAGAGCACTGGCAATTATTCGTAAACCAGACTAGGATGACGCCGAATGTTACCGGTTACAGTCACCGGTAACGTCAGCGCGGAACCGCACACGGCCGCAGCGTCCAGCGAAGACGCCATCGCCGCATCGAAAACACATGCGGCGCAATATTGATATTAGAAAAGGAGACATCAGATGAATCAGGCCGCCTTGCGTCAACGCTCGAAGGTGCGCTGGTGGGTTGCTGGCCTCATGTGGGCGGCGATCGCAATCAACTACATTGACCGCACCGTATTGTCGGCGGCAGCGCCACGCATCCAGTCGGAGTTCCATCTCGGGGCTGTCGAAATGGGCGTCGTGATGTCCGCATTTTTCTGGTCGTATGCGTTGCTGCAACTGCCGGCCGGTTTTCTCGCGGATCGCTTCGGCCAGAAAAAGGTGCTCGGATTCGCGGTGGTGTGGTGGTCGCTGGCGACCGCGGTCACCGGGCTCGCCAACGGCTTCAAGTCGCTCGTCGCGCTGCGTGTGGCGCTGGGCGTCGGCGAGGCGGGCGCGTATCCGAGCAATGCCGGCATCGCCTCGAAGTGGTTTCCGCGCCGCGAACGCGCAACCGTCGCGGGCATTTTCGACAGCGGCTCGAAGCTCGGTGGTGCGATCGCGCTGCCGCTCATCGCCGCGATGCTCACGGCATTCGACTGGAAACTCACGTTCGCTGTGACCGGTCTGCTCGGGCTGATCTGGTTCGTGGTCTGGCAGTTCACATTCAGCGATTCGCCGCGTCAGCACAAGTGGGTCAACGCCGAGGAAATCGCGCATATCGAGAGCGACGCGCTCAGCGGCCAGCACGGCGGCGCGCGCCCCACGCTGCGCCAGCTGCTCAAGCATCGCAACATCTGGGCGATGTGCATCGGCTTCTTCATGATCAACTACAACTCGTACTTCTTCATCACGTGGCTGCCCACGTATCTGGTGAAGGCGCGCGGCATGACGATGATGGAAATGGGCTGGATCGCGTCGCTGCCGCTGCTCGTGTCGATCGTCGTGGAAATTTTCGCGGGCTGGGCCTCGGACCGCGTCTTCGCGAGCGGCAAGCTCTCGCTCACCGCCACGCGCAAGCTCTTTCTCGTGATCGGCCTGTTGATGGCGTCGAGCATCGGTTTCGCGGCGTTTGCGCAATCCGCGTGGGTTGCCGTGCTGCTGCTGTGCATCGCGAAGTCGGGGACCACCGTGGCGGCTTCGCAGGTGTGGGCGCTGCCCGGCGATGTCGCTCCGCCCAATGCCGTTTCGATGGTCGCGGGCCTGCAAAACATGGTGTCGAATTTCGGCGGCGTGGTCGGCCCGGTCATCACGGGCGCCATCGTCGGCGCCACGGGTTCGTTCGCGCCCGCGCTGCTGTTCTCGGCGGCATTGATCGCCATCGCGATCGTCAACTATCTGTTCCTGCTGGGCAAGGTCGAGCCGATCGGATTCGACGGCGCCGCCACGCAGCTGCAAGCGCGAGCCCAATCCCGCTCCGTCAATTCAGTCTGATCGACGCCGTTTGAGTCGATGGAAAAATTCCCGATCTTCTCCTGAAATCGGAATGTGTAGCAATCCAAATTAAATAGAACCTCACAGGTCTCCTGGATGAAAAAAGCACTTTTCGCAGCGGCTGGACTGATGTCCGTCGCACCCGTGGTCGCGCACGCACAAAGCTCGGTCACGCTGTACGGTATCGTCGATGCCGGTATCGGCTACGTCAACAACATCAAGGGCGGTTCGGTGGTTCAGGCCACGAGCGGCCGTCTGAGCGGCAGCCGTTGGGGCTTCAGGGGTAACGAGGATCTCGGCGGCGGCCTGAGCGCGGTGTTCACGCTCGAAGGCGGCTTCAAGGCCAACGACGGCACGTCGGCGCAAGGCGGCCGTCTGTTCGGCCGCAGCGCGTATGTCGGCATTGCAAAGAGCGGGGTGGGCACGTTCACGCTCGGCCGCCAGTACGAACCGCTCGCGGACCTCGTGGCGCAATACGCGGGCTCGGGCATCTGGTCGCCGTCCACGCACGTGGGCGACAACGACAACCTGAATCAGACCTTCCGCATCAACAACGCCGTGAAGTTCCGCAGCGACCCCATCGCGGGCTTCACCGTCGACGGCATGTACGCGTTCAGCAATCAGGCGAGCGGCACGGGCACGGGCTTCGGCAACAACCGCGCGTGGGGTATCGCCGCGAACTATGTGCATGGCCCGTTCTCGATCGGCGGCGGCTACGTGGTGCTCGATCATCCGAACACGAGCACCAACACGAGCGGCGCAATCGGCGGCACGTCGACCACGAACGGCGACGACTACAGCGGCGCGTTCTTCTACAACCTCGACGGCGGCGTGGCGCGCCAGCAGATCGCGGCGGCCGGTGCGAACTACAAGATCGGCAAGGCGATTGCGGGCTTCGCGTTCAGCCACACGCAGCTCGATTACACGGATGGTTCGTCGCGCAAGTTCAACAACTACGACGCGAACCTGCGCTACCTGATCACGCCGGCCACGACGCTGATCGGCGTCTACACGTTCACGGACGGCCGCGCGAACAATCTGCCGGGCACGGGCGGCGCATCGCTCGATCCGAAGTGGCATCAGTTCACGCTGGGCGTGGATTACGCGCTCTCGAAGCGCACCGACGTGTATGTGTCCGCCACCTATCAGCTCGCGGCGGGTGATGCGTCGACGCGCGTGGGTTCGACGTATCGCCGTATCGCGTCGATCGCGTATGCGGGCGGCGCATCGTCGACGAACCGTCAGGTCGATGTGTTCACGGGCATCCGCACGAAGTTCTGATCGCGCGCTCACGCAACTAGCGTAGAAAACGCCGTAAAAAAGGCCTCGCAGCGATTGCGAGGCCTTTTTGCTTTTTTGCAGCGTGAAGCGGCGATTCAAGCGGCGATTCAAGCGACGACGAAAACCTCAAGCCGATCCGCGCTCGATCAGCGTAAAGCCGACGTCGATCTTCGCGCGCTTGCACGTGCCGGTTTCGATCTTCTCGATCAGCATGGACGCCGCGAGCTTGCCGATTTTCGTGCCGTCGATACGGATGGTGGTGAGCGCCGGGTCGGTGTCGCCCGCGAAATTCTGGTCGCCGTAGCCGATCACCTTGAGGCGGCCCGGCACGTCGAGCTTGCGAACCTGCGCTTCCATGAGCACGCCGAGCGCCATGATGTCGGCGCCGCAGAAGATGGCGTCGATCTGCGGATGCTCGTCGAGCAGCTTCGCCAGCGCGCGGCGGCCGTCGCCGAGATGCGCGGGCGAGGGCGTGGCCGCCACGGGCACGTCGCCGCCGAAGGTTTCGATGAACGCATCGGCGCGCAGCTTCGCACGGCGGTCGCCCGGCGTGACGATGGCCGGATGACGCGCGCCGCGTTCGCGCAGATAGTTAGCCGCCGTTTCGCCCACGCGCGTGTGCGAGAAGCCAATCAGCATGTCGAGCGGCGAGCGCGTGATGTCCCACGTCTCCACCACCGGAATGCCCGCCGCGCGCAGCTTCTGTCGCGAGGCTTCCGAGTGGATCACGCCGGTCAGCACGATGCCGGCCGGGCGCCGTCCGATGATGGCGTCGAGCAGCGCCTCTTCGCGCGATTCGTCGTAGCCGCTCTGGCCGAGCAGCAGTTGATAGCCGGCCGCGGCCAGTTCCGAGGTGAGCGCAGCCACGGTTTCCTGGAACACGCTGCCCGCCATCGCCGGAATCAGGGCCACGACGAGATGGCTGCGATTGGAGGCGAGCGATCCCGCGATCAGATCGGGCGTGTAGCCCGTCTGCCGCACCGCCTCGCGCACGCGTTCGAGCGTTTCGACCGACACCAGCTCGGGATTGTTGAGCGCGCGCGACACCGTGACCTTGGTGACGCCAATCAGCTGGGCCAGATCGCTGAGCGTGACGCGGCCGGTGTTCTTGCGGGCTCGCCGCGCGGCGGAGGCGGCGGCGGGCAGGGCGTTTTCTGTCGGGTTTTTGGTCACGGGCGCGGGTTTTCCTGCTGCAAAAAGGTGTTGGCAATTATCCCAAAACTGTACTACGATGGCATCAATGTTACCGGTTACATTAACCGGTAACGTGACCCCAGAACGAAAAGGCTGCGCATTCCCCGGCGCGGCGTCATGATTATGAGTGTGATCGGAGCGGCCTCGTCCCTTCGATGCACGGAGACAGGCGAATGCTCCAGTCCAGCAAGACCTATAACGGGCCGCTCATCCGGCTCAACCAGAACGATAACGTCCTGATCGCACGCGAAGCGCTGACGATCGGCCATCAAGTCAGCATCGAAGGCGAAGCGATCCGTCTGCGCGCGCAGGTTGCCGCGGGCCACAAGGTCGCGGCGCGCCGCATCGCGGCGGGCGAGCCCATCCGCAAGTACGACACCGTGATCGGCGTGGCCGCGCGCGATATCGAACCCGGCGACCACGTTCACACGCACAACATCACGCTCGTCGATTTCGAACGCGATCCGGGCTTCGGCCTCGATGTGAAGCCCGTGGATTATGTCCCGGCCGACCAGCGCGCGACCTTCCAGGGCATCGTGCGTCCCGACGGCCGTGTCGCCACGCGCAACTTCATCGGCATCATGGCGTCGGTGAACTGCTCGGCCACGGTGATTCGTCATATCGCCGATTATTTCACGCCCGAGCGCCTGCGCGATTATCCCAACGTTGACGGTGTGGTCGCCTTCGCGCAAACGAGCGGCTGCGGCATGTCCTCGCCGAGCGAGCACTTCGACGTGCTCCGCCGCACCATCGCCGGTTATGCGCGCCATCCGAATCTCGGCGGCGTGCTGATCGTCGGGCTCGGTTGCGAGCGCAACCAGGTCGGCGATCTGCTCGACTCGCAAGGGCTCAAGACGGGCAAGGCCGTGCACGCGCTCGTCATGCAGAATACGGGCGGCACGCGCGCCACGATCGAAGCGGGCATCAAGGCCGTGCAGGAGATGCTGCCCGCCGCGAACGACATCGTGCGCACGCCGGTGCCGGTCAGCCATCTCAAGATCGGTCTCGAATGCGGCGGTTCGGACGGCTTCTCGGGCATCACTGCGAACCCGGCACTGGGCGCCGCGATGGACCTGCTCGTGCGCCACGGCGGCACGGCGATTCTTTCGGAAACGCCCGAGATTCATGGCGTCGAATACATGCTCACGCGCCGCGCCGTCTCGCCGGAAGTCGGCCAGAAGCTGCTCGACCGTCTCGCGTGGTGGGAGCGTTACACGCACGGCCATAACGGCCAGTTCAACGGCGTGGTCGGGCCGGGCAACCAGCAGGGCGGCCTCGCCAACATCTTCGAAAAGTCGCTCGGCTCGGCGATGAAAGGCGGCACCACGCCGCTGCAAGCGGTCTATGAATACGCGGAGCCGATCGACCGCGCGGGCTTCGTGTTCATGGACTCGCCGGGCTATGATCCGGTCGCGGTGACGGGCCAGATCGCGAGCGGCGCGAACCTCATCTGCTTCACGACGGGACGCGGTTCGATGTTCGGCTCGAAGCCCGCGCCGACGCTCAAGCTCGCGAGCAACACGCCGATGTTCACGCGTCTCGAAGAGGACATGGACATCAACTGCGGTCTGGTGATCGACGGCGAGCGCAGCATCGAGGAAATGGGTCAGGACATCTTCGATCTGATCGTGCGCGCGGCATCGGGCGAGCGCACCAAGAGCGAACTGCTCGGACTCGGCGACAACGAATTCGTGCCCTGGCACATGGGCATCGTGAGCTGAAGGCGCGAGCCTCACGCGTTGCTTACAGCTTTCAGATCAATAAAACAGGTAGGAGACAGCAGATGCTGCAATCTGCGCAGCGGCCGGGCCGCTCGAACATGCGCTGGTGGGTCGCGGGCCTCATGTGGGCCGCGATCGCGATCAACTACATCGATCGCACGGTGCTCTCGGCGGCCGCGCCGAAAATTCAGTCGGAGTTTCATCTCGACGCGATCCAGATGGGCATCGTCATGTCGGCGTTCTTCTGGTCGTATGCGCTGCTGCAATTGCCCGCGGGCCTGCTCGCCGATCGCTTCGGCCAGAAGAAGGTGCTGGGCTTCGCGGTGCTCTGGTGGTCGGTCGCGACCGCGATGACGGGCCTCGCCAGCGGCTTCCGCTCGCTCGTGGCCTTGCGCGTGGCGCTCGGCGTGGGCGAGGCGGGCGCGTACCCGAGCAACGCGGGCATCGCGACGCGCTGGTTTCCGCGCAAGGAACGCGCGACCGTGGCCGGTATCTTCGACAGCGGCTCGAAACTCGGCGGCGCGATCGCCTTGCCGCTGATCGCCTGGATGCTCGCCGCGTTCGAGTGGAAGATGACCTTCGTGCTCACGGGGCTGCTCGGCGTCGGCTGGTTCGTGGTGTGGCTCGTGAGTTTCACCGATTCGCCCGCGCAGCATCCGCGTGTGAGCGCTGCCGAACTCGCGCATATCGAAAGCGACAATGTCGCGCAGAGCACGAAGCTTCCCGCGCGCCCACAATGGCGCAAGCTGCTCGCGCATCGCAACATCTGGGCGATGTGCATCGGCTTCTTCATGATCAACTACAACTCGTACTTCTTCATCACGTGGCTGCCCACGTATCTGATGAAGGAGCGCGGCATGAGCGTGCTGCAGATGGGCTGGATGGCGTCGCTGCCGCTGCTGGCGTCGATCTTCGTGGAAATTCTCGCGGGCTGGGCCTCGGATCGCGTGTTCGCAAGCGGCAAGCTTTCGCTCACCGCCACGCGCAAGCTGTTTCTCGTGGTCGGCCTGTTGATGGCGTCGAGCATCGGATTCGCGGCGTTCGCGCAATCCGCGTGGGTCGCCGTGCTGCTGCTGTGTATCGCGAAGTCGGGGACCACCGTAGCGGCTTCGCAGGTGTGGGCGCTGCCCGGCGATGTCGCGCCGCCCAATGCCGTTTCGATGGTCGCGGGCCTGCAAAACACGGTGTCGAATCTGGGCGGCGTGGTCGGCCCGGTCATCACGGGCGCGATTGTCAGCGCGACCGGCTCGTTCGTGCCCGCGCTGCTGTTTTCGTCGGCGCTGATCGCCATCGCGATCGTCAACTATCTGTTCCTCCTCGGGAAGGTGGAACCCATCCAATTCGGCGACCCTTCACAGGAAACACGCATTCATGAACAAGCAAACCTCGGCGCTTAATCCCTTCAAGGCGGCGCTGGCCGCGAAGCGCAAGCAAGTGGGCTTCTGGCTGTCGATGGCCGATCCGTATCTCGCCGAAGTCAGCGCGACCGCCGGATTCGACTGGCTCCTGATCGACAGCGAGCACGCGCCCAACGACGTGCGCACGATCCTCTCGCAATTGCAGGCCGTCGCCGCGTATCCGGGCGAGCCGGTGGTGCGTCCCGCGAGCGGCGATCCCGTGCTGCTCAAGCGCCTGCTCGATATCGGCGCGCGCAATCTGCTGGTGCCGATGGTCGATACCGCCGACGAAGCGCGCGCGCTGGTTTCCGCCGTGCGTTATCCGCCGCACGGCATTCGCGGCGTGGGCAGCGCAGTGGGCCGCGCGTCGCGCTGGAGCCTGCGCACCGACTACCTCGATGTTTCGGATGACGAAGTGTGTCTGCTGGTGCAAGCAGAAACGACCACGGCGATCGGCAATCTCGAAGCGATCTGCGCAGTGGACGGCGTGGATGGCGTGTTCATCGGCCCGGCCGATCTCGCCGCCTCGATGGGCTATCGCGGCAAGGCCACGCATCCCGACGTGCAGCAGGCCATCGACAACGCCATCCGCACGATCGTCGCATCGGGCAAGGCGGCGGGCACGCTCACGTCCGACCCCGCGCTCGCGCGCCACTACCTCGAACTCGGCTGTACGTTCGTGGCGACGGGCGTGGATATCCTGATGTTCGCGAACGCGGCGCGCAAGCTCGCACGCGACTTCGCGGACGTGCGCACGGTAGACTGAGCCGCGCCTGGTTCGTACCCGCTGCACCCACTTTAGAAAATAGCGCCCCACGCTAGTGATGTCATGAATTCAAAAGATCTGCCCCGCCACGATATCAACGCCTTGCTCGCGCTCCAGCGCCGGCTTGCCAGCCACACGCAGGCCGAAGTCCGCTTCGATTCGGGCACGCGCGCCGCGTATGCGTCGGAAGCGTCGAACTACCGGCAGGTGCCGATCGGCATCGTCGTGCCGCGCAGCATCGAAGACGTGGTGGAAACCATGCGCGCGTGCCGCGAGGCCGACGTGCCGGTGCTCACGCGCGGCGCGGGCACGTCGATGTGCGGGCAGTCGGTCAACGCGGCGGTCATCATCGACGCGTCGAAGTACCTCACGACCATCGAGGAAATCGACGCGACGGGCCGCGTGGCGACGGTACAGCCGGGCGTGATCTGCGATCAGCTCAAGGACGCCGCCGCGCTCAAGGGCCTCACGTTCGGCCCCGATCCCGCCACGCACAGCCGCTGCACGCTCGGCGGCATGATCGGCAATAACTCGTGCGGCGCGCATTCGGTGATGGCGGGCAAGACCGCGGAAAACATCGAAGCACTCGAAGTGCTGACCTACGACGGCGAGCAGTTCTGGGTCGGCCCGACCGACGACGCCGCGCTACGCGAGCATCTCGCGGCGGGCGGCCGACGCGCGGAAATCGTCTCGGGTCTGCTCGGTCTCGTGGAGAAATACGGCGACGCCATCCGCGAAGGCTTTCCCAAGCTCAAGCGCCGCGTGTCGGGCTACAGCCTCGACCAGTTGCTGCCGGAGAACGGCTTCAACATCGCGCGTGCACTGGTGGGATCGGAAGGCACCTGCGTTTCCGTGCTGCGCGCGAAAACCACGCTCGTCACCAACCCCGTGCATCGCCTGCTCGTGGTGTTCGGTTTCCCGACCATTTTCGATGCCGCCGATTGCGTGCCGCAACTGCTGCCGCTGTCGCCGATCGCGATGGAAGGGCTCGACACGGGCATCGTCGGCGGCTTGCGCGAACGCGGTCTCGCGCTGGCGGACATCGCCGAATTGCCCGAAGGCAATGCGTGGCTGATGGTCGAATTCGGCGCGACCGACAAGGCCGTCGCGATGGAATTCGCGCAGCGCGCGGCGGCGCTCGCGCCCGAGTTGCCGGGCACGCCTTCGGCGCGGCTCGTCGACGATGCCGCGCTCATGAAGCGCTTGTGGTCGGTGCGCGAAACCGGTGCGTCGGCCACCTCCATCGGCGACGACATGTCGAAGCCCGATCCGGTCGTGGGCTGGGAAGACGCCGCCGTGGAGCCGCGCCATCTCGGCGCCTACCTGCGCGAATTCTCGGCGCTCGTGGAATCGTACGGCTATAAAACGAATATGTACGGCCATTTCGGCGATGGCTGCATTCACTCGCGCATCACCTTCGACCTGCGCAACGCGCAAGGGGTGAAGACGTGGCGCGAGTTCCTGTTCGACGCCGCGAAGCTGGTCGTGAAGTACGAAGGCTCGCTGTCGGGCGAACACGGCGACGGCCAGGCGAAGGGCGAACTGCTGCACCTGATGTACTCGCCGGAACTGATGGAAGCGTTCCGCGCCTTCAAGGCGATCTGGGACCCGCGCGGGCGCATGAATCCGGGCAAACTGGTCGATGCGATGCCGGTGGACGACAACCTGCGCCTCGGCCCGACCTATCGTCGCGTCGATGTGTCGAGCCCGTTCACGTTCGGCGATCTCGCGAAGCCCGACACGTTCGCGCGCGCGACGGAACGCTGTATCGGCATGGGCAAGTGCCGTTCGCTGAGCGGCGGCACGATGTGTCCGAGCTATCGCGCGTCGCGCGAAGAGAAGTATTCGACGCGGGGCCGCGCGCGTCTGCTGTTCGAACTGCTCAAGGGCGAAGTGATCGAGGACGGCTGGCAAAGCGAAGCCGTGAAGGATTCGCTCGATCACTGTCTCGCGTGCAAGGGCTGCCGCAGTGATTGCCCCACGCATGTGGACATCGCGAAGTACAAGAGCCACTTTCTTTACGAGTATCACAAGCACAAGCGCCGTCATGTGATGGACGCGATGGTGAGCCGTATCGGCAACTGGCTGCCCGTCGCCACGCATGTGAGCGGCGTGGCGAATGCGCTGATGCGCAATCCGTCGTTCCGCAAGGTGAGCGCGAAATTCGGTCTCGCCGAGGACGTGAAGTTTCCCGCTATCGCCTCGAAGACTTTCCGTAACGGCGCGAGCGCGAAGCGCCTGCTCGCGCAGCCTGAAAGCACGACGAGCACGACGAAGAAGCGCACGCCCGTGCTGCTGTGGACCGACACGTTCAACAACGGCTTCACGCCCGACGTGATGGAAGCGGCGGTGCGCGTGCTCGAATCGAAGGGCTTCGAAGTGCGCCTGCTGAGCAAGCACGTGTGCTGCGGTCGTCCGATGTACGACGCGGGTCTGCTCGACGAAGCGAAGCGCAACCTCGAAACGATCATGTCGGAGATGGCGAACGTGATCGAGGCGAAGTTGCCCGTGGTCGTGCTCGAACCGAGCTGCCTCTCGGTGTTCCGCGACGAATTGCGCGCGCTGTTCCCGAACGATGCACGCGCGCACGCGCTCGCCAAAGCGGTGAAGACGCTCGCCGAATTGCTTCAGGAACACGGCGTCACGCTGCCGAAGCTCGACGAAGACGTGCACGTGCACGGTCATTGCCATCAGAAGGCGTGCGGCGGCATGAAGGCCGAAACACAGTTGCTCAAGCAGGCTACGAGCAAGGGTTCGGTGCTGCCCACGGGCTGCTGCGGCATGGCGGGCGCGTATGGTTATCACAAGAAGACCGCGGATCTCGCGAAGAAGGTCGCGCAGTCGGAACTCGTGCCCGTGATTGATGCGTTGCAGGACGACGCCGTGATCGTGAGCGACGGCTTCAGCTGCCGATCGCAGATCCGCAATACCACGGGACGCACGGCGCTCCATCTCGCGCAGTGGCTCGATCGTCAGCCGGATGAAGCGAAGGCCGAAGCGGCCGTGGAAGAACAAGTCGCGTCGAATTAAAACATTCGGCGCTCGAACCCTCTTGCAGAAAAGGAGAACGCAGTGAGTTTGGAGTTGACGCGAGGCGAACTGCTTCGACACGAGAATTTCATCGACGGCAAGTGGATTGCCGCCGCCGGTAACGCCCGCTACGCGGTGACGAATCCGGCCACGCAAGCCACGCTCGCGCAGGTCGCGAACAGCGCCGCCGCCGACGCGCGCGCGGCCACGGACGCCGCCGCCCGCGCGCTGCCTGCGTGGCGCGACAAGCTGCCCCGCGAACGCGCCGCGGTGCTGAACCGCTGGCACGCGCTCATCCTCGCGAACACCGAGGACCTCGCGCGCCTGATGTCGCTGGAGCAGGGCAAGCCGCTCGCCGAAGCACGCGGCGAAGTCGCGTATGGCGCGTCGTACGTCGCGTGGTTCGCCGAGGAAGCGACCAAAATTTACGGCGACATCATTCCGCAGACGCAGCGCGGCAAGCGCATGACGGCTATCAAGGAGCCGATCGGCGTGGTCGCGGCAATCACGCCGTGGAATTTTCCGCTCGCGATGATCGCGCGGAAGATCGCCCCGGCGCTCGCGGCCGGTTGCACGGTCGTCGCCAAGCCCGCCGAAGACACGCCGCTCACGGCGCTCGCGCTCGCCGCGCTGGCGCAGGAAGCGGGCGTGCCCGACGGCGTGCTCAACATGATCTCGGCGGCGCGCGACGAAGGCATTGCCGCCGTGGCCGACTGGCTCGCCGACGACCGCGTGCGCAAGATCACCTTCACGGGCTCGACCGCGGTGGGCAAGCATCTCGCGCGCGAATCGGCGGGCACGCTCAAGAAGCTCTCGCTCGAACTCGGCGGCAACGCGCCGTTCATCGTGTTCGCCGACGCCGATCTCGAAGCGGCCGTTCAGGGGCTCATGCTCGCGAAGTTCCGCAACGGCGGCCAGACCTGCGTGTGCCCGAACCGCATCTACGTGCATGAATCGGTCTACGAGCAATTCGGCGAACTGCTCGCGACGCGCGTGAGCGCGCTGCACGTGGGCCCGGCGACGGATGCGAAAGCGCAGATCGGCCCGATGATCAACGAGCGCGCCATCGACAAGATCGCCAAGCACGTGGACGACGCCGTGGCGAACGGCGCGCGCGTGCTCGCGGGCGGCAAGCGCCTTTCGGAACTCGGGCCGAACTACTACGCGCCCACCGTGCTCGCCGATGCCACCGACGCCATGATGCTCTGCTGCGAAGAGACCTTCGGTCCGGTCGCGCCGCTGTTCCGCTTTAGCGACGAAGACGAGGTGATCCGCATCGCCAACGACACGCCGTTCGGGCTCGCTGCGTACTTCTACACCAACGACGTGCGCCGCATCGACCGCGTGGCGCGCAAGCTCGAAACGGGCATCGTCGGGATCAACGAAGGGGCGGTGGCGAGCGAAGCCGCGCCGTTCGGCGGCGTGAAGGAATCGGGCTATGGACGCGAAGGCTCGAAGTACGGTCTCGACGACTACCTGAGCATCAAGTACCTGTGCCAGGGCGGGCTTGAATAAGCACGCTCAGACGAGGAGCGGCACCGTGCTTCGGGACGGTGCCGCTCCTCAAAAACGCTTATCGAAACAACACTGCGATTTGAATCGCAGGCATCAGGCCGCGATTTTCTGCTGACGCCCCGGATCGCTCTGCATCGGTTCGCCAATCTCCACGACGATACGCGGCGCCGCGCCAAAGTGATCGATAGCGCGAAGCGTAGCCAAATCAACGATCGGGTTGTCAGCCTTTGGATGATTCAGCGGAGTCGGCGTCGCCTTTCCAGCCTGATCCGTTTCCATGGCGCTAGCAATCTGCGCCAGCAAATCAGCAATCAGCGCCTGCCGCCTGCGGAACGCAGCACGTCGGTGCGACGGAACTTCGCTGATATCGCGGTGATGCAGGTGAAGCGGCAGCACGTAGCGCCCATTGGCTTCAACACCGCCGATTTCCTGCCAGAAGCCGTCGTAATCGGCGCTCATTTGAGACTGCGTGGCATAGGAAACGTGAGTCTTCTTCGTCACGCCAGCCAGTTCGTCGACGCCTGCAATCCTGCACAAAGCGCAGACGACCTCCAGCACAGCCGCCTTCGGTCGCAAACCGTGACAGGCGCGCGTCGCTTCACGCACCTGCTCCCGACCTTCGCTCGCGGGCCCTTGCAGACCACCGATCAGCGCCCCGCGTTTGCCCGATTCGGCATGCCACTCGAAACTGACGGTCGCCCATGCGAGGTCGACCTGCTCGACCACGTCACGCCATGCGACGGTCAGCAGGCCTTCGCGCCAGCAGCGTACCGGCTCGCGCAGCACGACTGCGTACCTTCCGCACACGGCCAACGTCTGGTCCTGGGCATCGAGATAAAGACTGCGCACCCATTCATCACCGAAGCATTCCTGCACGACTCGAAAATGCCCGCGCAGTAGTGCCGCACGCTCGCCGGCACGCATGTCTGCCTGAATGAATTGTCGAAAGGGACGTTCAAGATAGCGACGGTTGCGAATGGCGATCTCGCCAAGCAGGGCGTTCGACGCCAACGTACTCAACCAGATGCGCGCGGCAACCGGATGGAGCACTGCATACATGATGATGCGGAGTCTTCGGACGATAGCGCTGGGATTTCGCCCAGGAATAGCCCTGGAGAGCAAGTGGAAAATACCCGCGATCGACGTCATTGACCCTATCCGATTTCATTCATGGCCCAGGCTTCGAGGCTGTCGCGTAAGAGGCGACAGCGTTGCGCTTTGCAGCCGAAATTGCGTCGACGCTGGATTGCTGAGTTGGGCTGATAAATACATCGTAGTACTAATGGATTCACGCCCGGCATGGGGCGAAATATCAGACATTACGAACCACTGTCGGGCAACGCGAACGCGATAAAACGCATTCGGCTCACCTTCGAGGACGCCAACATATCACAGAGTTACGGAATATTACAGGCATTTCCAGTGGGTAGAGTGCCGCGTCTGGAAGGTAGTAATTGTCACGAAAGGCTTCTCTAAACAAGTCCAATAAATGTAAGAGCGTTGTATGTTTCGAGGCGTCGTGACTCATTACACGACCGTTCTTGAGATCGTGTTCGGGCTCGTACTACTGGCGCCTTTCAGGACGCTTGCAGTTAATCGCGAGATTGAAAAAATAGCCGACTCCCGGATGTTCGAAGACCTCTGTACGTGCGCGCGGCGCCACTTGTCAGGCGAGGCCAAGATCACCGAAGATGGGCGATTCGCCCATTCTTTTTGGGGACGACATGCATCCATTCGCGGATCACGCCAATCCACCGCCCCACGATGGCGTCTTTGCACTCTGGGATCGGCTGGCCGAGTTTTCGGCGGGCGAGGGCGATGCCGCGTTGACCCACCTGCTAGCCACGCTCTGTGCCATGGTCTCGGCGAAAAACGCGCTTTGGGCCGTCGTTGTCCGATTGCCTTCGCCCGCGCCGAAGGATCCTTTATTTGGCTGGCGTCCGCGTCTGGTTCGGCTGCTGCATCCGGTCCCCGAGGTGATCGCTTCCGTGCAGGAGCAGTTCGACACGCTCTGGTCCGGCAAGGTCGACTCGTCACATGTCGTGGCCGCATCGGGGAACGAGCCGTTCCGTGCCAATCTGCTTTTCGAGGCGATGCCCGCGGAATGGTTTAATGGCGAGCACTATCGCCGCCACTACCTCGAAGTCGGTCACAGCGACAGCATCCAGGTGCGATGCTCGCTCAACGACGACGTGCGGATTCACCTCTTTGTGTTTCGCGATGTGCAGGCACCGCGTTTCTCTGCGCAGGATCTCGAACTTCTGGCCTTCGTGGTACATGGGCTCAGATGGTATTGCCGGCAGCAATTGCTCAGCCACGGCCTGCTCATCGCCGACGCTCCGCTGACGTCCGCCGAACGAAGGGTGCTGCTTGAACTGCTCGATGGACTCACGGAAAAGCAGATTGCGCAGAAACTCGACCAAAGTCCGAACACGACGCATGTCCACATCAAGTCGATCTACACCAAATTCAATGTTCGGAGTCGTTCGACGCTCACCGCGCTTTGGCTCGGCAAGTTGCGATAGCGAACTTTAGGTGCCGTAGCGCTAGCCGGGTGGGGTGACGTGGCGTGGGGCGCAGGCATGCCACCTATTCAGGTTATGTTCGGCCGTCAGCGATTCGTCTACGATGCCGTAAAAGCTACGGGCCGTTGTTGCAGCGCAGGGTGACCATCAACCATAAACGTCGCGGATGTCACGAGTAAGGGGTAAGCGACTTCACCAACCCAGCACATTGTTAAGGAATCCGATTCAACAGAACGGGAGCCACGACATGAGAGTCAAAATCCATACCACTATCGCTATAGCCTGCTGTGCATTCGCGGTAATCGTGGTGACAGGAAGTCGAGAATGCGTTGCCGCTTCTGACGAAACCGAGTTCGAGCTTGCAGACGCCGCTGGCGCGCCCCATCCAGGAGCCACACCTTTCCCCCACTACTTCCCTTGGCACGCGCCATCGGATACAGCGGCGCCGCTACCGCTGGACATTGCGCTTTGCCTCCCGGACCTGTATTGCTCACTCCAGCACGGATAGCAAAAACGTCGTCGGACGGCGTATTTGACGGGTTCCGTGGGCGCTTTGCCGCTTCGCGAGTGAATGGCGCATGCGACGGCGCGAGCGATACGTGATGTCCGAGAAGTGGTGAAGATAGCGAAGATGCCGAGCCGCAACATGCCGTAGCGCCCCGGCTTCGCGCAACCGCTCCATCGCATAGGCACGGGTCGATTCTCCGAGCCGGTATCGTGCGATCGCCCCGCGAAATTCCACCGTGAGCAAGGACTTGGCCACCAGGTCATCCAGCGTGGCCATGACGTCTGCGACTTGCGCGCCGGGTTCCGCGCCGACCGCGCACAACGCGTCCAGGGTGAACGCGCCCGCAAAGAGCGCGAGATTGCGGAGCAATGCGCGCGCGCTGGCGTCGAGCAACGCATAGCTCCAGTCCAGGGTCGCGCGCAGCGTTTGATGGCGCGGCGGAGCCGATCGCAGGCCGCCCCCGAGCAAATCGAGGCGGTCGTCGCACTGCTTGTGCAGCCTCAAAGCGACGCCCTCGATACCGAGTACCGCGACGCGCGCCGCAGCCAGTTCGATGGCGAGCGGCAGACCATCGAGACGCCGGCAGATATCGGCAATGCGTCGAATGCTCACCTCGTTGGTCGCGCTGTCTGGCGCGAAGTGGCGGGCGCGCTGCAGAAAAAGCTCGACCGCGCCGTGCGCAAGCATCGTCTGCATGCTCGCGCTCTCTGGCGGAACCGCGAGCGGCTCGATGCGAACGACCGTTTCCGCGAGAATCGCGAGCGGTTCGCGGCTCGTGATCAAAATGCGCAATTCGCGCAGGGGCCTCAGCGTCTCGACCAGCGCCGCAGCGGGTTCAATCACCTGTTCGGCGTTATCGAGCACGAGCACGGTGAGCGCGCTGTCGCGACGCAACGTCTCGCGAATCTGCAAAAGCAGGCTCGATTCTCCCGCGTCGACATCGGGGCTGATCTCGCAGGCGAGGGCGATCGCTGTCACGACGTCTTCGCGCGTCTGTGCCGAAGCGAGCGCCGCGAAGCGGACGCTCGCCCCCCGTTCGCGAACCTCATGGGCCACGCGGGTAGCGAGTGCTGTCTTGCCGACTCCGCCTTCGCCAGCCAGCGTCAGCACCGAACCAGGTTCAAGCTCGGTCAGCTGGGCAAGGATGCGCGCGTATTCATCGTCGCGGCCAATCAACGTGCCGGCGCGGACCGGAAGCGAAGCCGACCCAACCGGACGACTCGCGGATCGTGCGTCGTGAACGCGCTTGAGAAGCAGATAGCCGCGCCCGGATACCGTCTTGATGAGATCACGGTCGTCGCCGAGCGCTTTACGCAACGCCGCAATATGCACCTGAAGCCGATTCTCCTCGACAATTTGCCTGGGCCAGACTGCATCGATGATGTCGTTCTTCGAGACGACTGCGCCATCGGCACGAAACAGGACGGAAAGGATATCGAGAGCGGGCGCGGCGATGCGCAAGGCACGGCCGTCGCGGCGCAGATCGCGTTGTTCAAAATTGACCAGCAAGGTTCCGATCTGGACCACCGTCTCATCCGTCGCCTGAGGTTCAGGCGCAGGCGAGGAGGTCACGCCGGGCTGTCCCAACGGGTTCGGCGCAGGGTTGCCGCCTCCGGGACCGGCGGCAAACACGCTGACGAGTTCGACTGTCTGGCGCGGCGACATGGCGGAGCGTGCGGCCGCTGAGGGGGGATGCGTTTCCATCCGCTCAGATTACGTGGAGCACCTGGGGGCCGCGCGTGTGGCCGGGCCAATTCTCTTGATCGAACGGGCCATGCTTTGGCGCGCAAGGCGACGCAGACCCGGCGCGCCCCAGCGAACGGTCGAAACCCCCGATTCCTGACCACCGGATGCCCGGCTGGCGGGGCCTTTGGCGCTTCGCCATCGCTTCTGCGACGGTGTGCTAGTGTCTTACGAATCGGTTTCCGTTTCGCAGGTGAGCCGGTCATACTCACGACACACACCACTTTCTGAAAGTCCCTCGATGTTGCGCTCGTTCGATCAAGTCAGCCAACCGGCCAACAAGGATCTGCTCGTTGCGGCCGATGATGGCCACGCAACGCTCACCGGCGGCGGCGGCTACGCCATGCCGTGGCACTGGCACGATTGCCTGATGTTCATGCTGCCGATTCACGGCGCTGTCGAGATCCAGCATGAAGACCATCGCGCGGGAGTCTGGCTGCCGCAGGAGCGCTTCGTGGTCATCCCGGCCGGGCGAGCGCATCAGACGCAAGCCGCGTGCGCGTCTCACGCGCACGTCGCGCTCTATGTCACCGACGAAGCGCTGCGCAAGCTCGATAGCGGTGTCGGTTCGCTCGAGGAATTCCGACGCCGCACGCGGACGGCCGTGCTGGTCAACCGCTCGGCGGCGATCCGGTCGTTGCAGGATCTCTCGCTGCGCAATGAAGGTCCGAGCTACGGACTTGCCGCGACTCGACAGGCCTTGTCGTCGGCGCTGCTGATGCAGTGCATTGGCGAGGTCATCGCAGGCGAGACGTCCTCGGCCAACGCTCCCGGCGAACACGGCATGGCGCTGGTCGCCGATCTGGAAGCCTTCATCACCGCGCACGCCGATCGCGAGATCCCGCTCGACGCGCTCTCCGAACGATTCAGAATCTCGCGCCGTCACATTACGCGGCTATTTCGCGAACATACCGGATTGTCGATCGGCGAGTTCCAGCAACGCGCGCGTTACAGGGATGCCTGCCGGTTGCTGGTGGAAACGGATCTGCCGATCGGCGAAGTGGCGTTTCGCGTAGGCTTCGGCAGCGGCGCGGCCCTCGCGCATGCCATGCGCCGCATCGGGGGCCATTCGCCGTCGGATCTGCGTGCTGCTGGGTCGCGTTCAGTCAGGAAGCAGGGTTGAGTCGGGCGTTTGAGGCGCCTTGAGCTTGCCAATAGTATCCGCCCGCATCCCCAATCACCGCCCCGCCAATTCCCCCCGCGCGGTACGGTACGATGCTTGCGCCCGAACCGTCCACTTGATCGCCCATGCGCAAGCCCGCCCATTCCGACACGCTCGCCTCGCACATTCACGCGCGCTCGCTGCGCTACTTCGATGCCATCCGCCGTCACCGCTCGATCCGCGAGGCGGCGCGGCAGCTGCACGTCGCGTCGTCGGCGGTGAACCGGCAATTGCTGAAGCTCGAAGCCGAAGTCGGCACGCCGCTGTTCGAGCGTCTGCCGGGCGGGCTCGCGCTCACGGCGGCGGGCGAGGCGTTCGCGCGCCACGTCATCACGGTGCTTCAGGACGCGCGCCGCTTCGACAGCGAAATGGACGCGCTGCGCGGCATCCGGCGCGGCGAGATCTCGGTCGTGACCGTCGAAGGGCTCAATACGGGCCTGCTGCCCGATGTGGTGGAGCGCATGCTGACGCGCTATCCGGGCATCCGCTTTCACGTGCACACGGCGGGCTCGGCCGCCATCCGGCGCATGATCCTCGATGGCGACGCCGATCTCGGCCTCGCGTTCTCGCTGCCTCACACGGGCGATCTCCAGCAGCTCGCGGTCGGCCGCTTCCAGCTGGGCGCGATCGTGTCGGCCGGACACGCGCTCGCGTCCGAGGCGAGCGTCACGTTCGCGCAATGCGCGCGGTTTCCGCTGCTGCTCGGTAACGCGCGGCTGTCGATCGGCGGCCTGCTCGAACCGCTGATCCGCCGCTATGCCAAGCCGCTCGACACCGTGCTCGAAAGCGATTCGATCGAGCTGATGCGGCGTCTCGCGGCGCGCGGCCACGGCGTCGGATTCCAGACGCGGCTCGGCCTCGAAAACGATTTCGCCGAGGGCTCGCTCGTGCATATTCCGCTGCGTTCGCCGCGCCCGCTCGTCTCGGAACTGGGCGTCTACGCGCGCGCCGGCCGCACGATGACCCCGGCGCTCGACGCCTTCGTGCGCCTGCTCGCCGAAGCCATCGCCCAACGCGAAGAGGACGAGCCGCTCGTGTGAAAGCGGGGGTGGGCGGCGGTCATCGGCCAGCCGCAATTCGCGCACGCGCGGGCCGATGCCGAAACGGCATCACCATGGACACTTTTCTCTGCTTTTTTGAGCACGGCGGCACGGCTAGACTTGCCTGAAATCCTTTTGCAAGGAACTCGCATGTCAGTCTGCCCGCCCGCCGAGGCGCCGTTCGCCGCGCGCAACGTCCCCACGGCCACGCTGCCGGTCATCGATATCGGCGGCCTGTTTTCGGCGCACGCCGATGATCGCGCCCGGGTCGGCGCGGCGCTGCACGCCGCCTGCGCCGACAAAGGTTTCTTCTACATCGCGAACCACGGCGTCGATGCCGCGCTCGTCGACGCCGCGCGCCGCGAAGCCGAAGCCTTCTTCGCGCTCGACGAGGCCGACAAGCGCCGCGTCGACAAGGCGCTCTCGCCCTGCAACCGGGGTTACGAGCCGCTGCGCGGCCAGGTGCTGGAGGCGGGCACGCCGCCCGATCTCAAGGAAGGTTTCTACATCGGCAACGAACTCGCCGACGACCATCCGCACGTGCAGGCGGGCACGTTCAACTGCGGCCCGAATCAGTGGCCCGGCCATTCGCCGGCGTTTCGTCCCGCCATGCAGGCGTATTTCGACGCGCTGTACGCGCTCTCGAAGCGCCTGACGCGCGGCCTCGCGCTGGCGCTCGGCCTCGCCGAAAACCATTTCGACGATTTCTGCGACGACGCGATGGCGACGCTGCGCCTGCTCCACTATCCGCCGCAGCCGGCGGGCGCGCTGCCGGGGCAGAAGGGCTGCGGCGCGCACACCGACTTCGGCTGCCTCACGCTGCTCTGGCAAGACGAGCACGGCGGCCTGCAAGTCGAGGACGGCGACGCCTGGATTCACGTGCCGCCGCTGCCGGGCACCTTCGTCGTCAATCTCGGCGATCTGATCGCGCGCTGGACCAACGGCCGCTATCGCTCGACGCTGCATCGCGTCGTCAACGTGTCGGGGCGCGAGCGCTACTCGATGCCGTTCTTTTTCACCGGCCGGCCGGACTATCTCGTCACCTGCATCACGGCCGCGCCGGGCGAAGCCGCGGCCTGGCCGCCGATCACGGTCGGCGACCACTTGCAGGCCTGCTACCGGAGAACCTACGGATGACGCGCGCAGCCGGCATGCTGCTGATCCACGGCGCGTGGCAGGGCGCGTGGGCGTGGGACGCGTGGCGCGCGCCGATGCGCGAGCGCGGCTGGCACACGCACGCGCTCGATCTGCCCGGCAACGGCGCCGATCCGGCGCGCGACGCCGCGCTGGGCGAGATCACGCTCGATACCTATGTCGAGGCCGTGCGGGCCGAACTCGCGGGCTTCGACGGCCCGTGCGTGATCGTCGCGCACAGCGGCGCGGGCGTGATCGCCTCGCAGGTGGCCGAGGCCGTGCCGGAACGCGTCGCGGCAATCGTCTACGTCGCCGGGATGATGCTGCCGTCGGGCATGGGTTACGGCGATCTGGTGGATGCGGCCAGCGCCGACGTCGAGAACGCGAGCGGCATCGCGCCTTACCTGGTCTGGAGCGACGACGGCCGCGTGTCGCGTGTGCCCGCCGACGCCGCGCTGGAGATCTTTCTGCACGATTGCCCGCCCGACGCGGCGCGGCGCGCGGCCAGCCTGCTCACGCCGCAGGCCGAAGGCGGCCGCGCGCTCGTCGCGACGCTCAGCGCGTCGCGCTTTGGCCGCGTGCCGCGCGTCTACGTCGAGGCGACGCTCGACCGCTCCGTCCTCTTGCCCTTGCAGCGCCGCATGCAGGCGCTGGTGCCCGGCGCGCGCGTGCGCACGCTCGAATGCGGCCACGTTCCGCAACTGGCGCAGCCCGACGCGCTCGCACGGATCGTCTGCGAAACGCTCGCCGAACTCGGTATCACGCATCAAGACCTGTCTGCACCGCACGCTCCGCTTCCTCACCTCGCGCCCTGAATGGAACGCCCACATGACGACGCCCGCCAGCCTTAACGCCTGTCTCAACGTTTCGCCTTCCGCTGCACCGTCAACCCTGCGCCGCGCCGCGCCCGCCGCCGTGCCGACATTGGCACGCTGGTCCGCTTCGCTCGTTGCGATCGTCGCGGCCACGCTCGCGGGCCCGCTCGGCGCCAGCGCCGCGCAAGCGGTCCCAACGACTCAAGCCGCCGGCGCGCCGCTCGACGTATCGATCGTCTATCTGGGCAATCCCGGCGATGCGGGCTGGACCTATGCGCACGAACGCGGCATCAGCGCCGCGCAGAAGGTGCTCGGCGGCGAAATGCAGCTCAAGCGGATCGAGAACGTCCCCGAAAACGCCGATGCCGAACGCGTGTTCCGCGACCGCGCGGCGAAGGGCGACAAGGTCGTGATCGGCACCTCGTTCGGCTACATGGACGCGATGATGAAAGTCGCGCGCGACTATCCCGACACCGTGTTCCTGCATTGCTCGGGCTACAAGAGCGCGCGCAATCTCGGCAACTTCAACGGCAAGGTCTACGAATCCGCGTACCTGGCCGGCGTGCTCGCGGGCTACACGTCGAAGACGCATGTGCTGGGCTTCGTCGGTTCCGTGCCGATTCCCGAGGTCATCCGCAATATCGACGCCTTCGCGCTCGGCGCGCGTTCGGTCGCGCCGCAGACGGTCGTGAAGGTCGTGTGGATCAGCAGCTGGTTCGATCCGGGCAAGGAGCGCCAGGCCGCCGAAACGCTGATCGGCATGAACGCCGACGTGCTGATGCAGAACACCGACTCGACGGCGACGATGAGCGTGGCCGAAGCGCATCATGTTCACGCGTTCGGCTGGGACTCGGACATGAGCCAATGGGGGCCGCACGCGCATCTGGGCTCGGTGGCCTACGACTGGAGCAAGTATTACGTGAAGGCGATCGAGGCGGTGCGCCAGGGCACGTGGACGAATCAGCCCGTGTACTGGGGCGTGAAGGAGGGCATCACCGATCTCGTGCACGTCAACGCGCAGGCCGTGCCGCCCGAGGCGCTGAGCAAGCTGGCGGAACGCCGCGCCGCGCTCGTGGCGGGCACGCTCGATCCCTTCGCCGGGCCGATCAAGGATCAGAAGGGCCAGACGCGCGTGGCGGCGGGCACGGCGCTGTCGGCGGCGGACGCCAACCGGCTCGACTGGTTCGTCGACGGCGTGCAGGGCAGCCTCGCGCAGTGAGCTTGCGCGCACCACGAAAAAGGAACTGGGAGACGCGCAGATGGATACGTTAAGCGACGCAGCGCGCGACGCGCTGATCTGGAACGACTGGCATCCGGTGGCCGCGCTCGACGGCCTGCGAGCGGGGCGCACGCGGCTGTTGGGCGTCGAGTTGTATGTCGAGCCTGGCGATGGTTCGTCGAACGTGCCGGACGGGTCGAATGCGCCGCGCGTGACGCGGCTCGACCTCGGCACGCCGTGTCACGCGCGTGCGCGACATGGCGTGGTGTGGGCATGCCTCGGCGAGCCGCGCGCGGACATCGTCGCGATTCCTGAGACCGCCGAGCCGGATCGCCGCCTGCTGCACGCCGGTGCGTTTCGCGTGCATGTGAGCGGTCTGCGCGCGGTCGAGAATTTTCTCGACATGGGCCATTTTCCGTTCGTGCATACGGGCTATCTGGGCGTCGAGCCTTACACCGAAGTCGCGCCGTATCGCATCGAGCACGACGAGGCGAACGACGAACTCTATGCGCGCGATTGCCGTTTCTATCAGCCGCGCGCGGCGATGACCGCCGATGCCGCGCTCGACGTGCAGTACGTCTATCGCGTGGCGCGGCCGTATATCGCCGTGCTGTACAAGACCTGTCCGCCGCAGCCCGAGCGCTTCGACGTCATCGCGCTGTTCGTGCAGCCGCTCGACGAAGAGTGGTGCGTGGCGCACACGGTCATGAGCTATCTCGACGATGCGAGCCCCGACGAAGCCTTGCGCGGCTTTCAGCAAACGATTTTCGCGCAGGACATCAAGATTCTCGTCAACCAGGTGCCCAAGCGCCTGCCGCTGACGGCGGGCAGCGAACATCCGGTGCTGGCCGATGCGATGTCGGTGGCGTATCGGCGCTGGCTGCGCGCTCGCGGCGTGACGTATGGGACGACCGAAGGCACGACGGACTCACCGTCACAAGGAGCGCAGCATGGTTGAGCGCAGGCAGGAACCGGCGCGCTGGTACGCGCTGTGCGCGGCGGGCGCGCTGGACAATGGCGCGATTCATCGCACCGAACTGCACGGCGAGGGCCTCGTCGTCTGGCGTGCCGACGACGGGCGCGTCAATGTGTGGGAAGACCGCTGCCCGCATCGCGGCGTGCGGCTTTCGCTCGGTCATCATCGCGGCGATACGCTGCAATGCCAGTATCACGGCTGGCGGTTCGCGAGCGGCGAGGGCGCGTGCCGCGCGGTGCCCGCGCATCCGCAGGCGAGCGCGCCGCCGATTCACGTGACGACGTGGCCCGCGATCGAGCGCTACGGTTTCGTGTGGACGTGCCCAAGCGTGGAGGGCGCGGAGGGTGCGTCAACGGCGGCGTTCCCGCCCATCGACGCGCTCGCCGCCGCCGAGCCGCCAGCCTGCGTGCCCTTGCGCAGCACGACGATCGACGCCGATCTCGCAAGCGTGAAGCGCGCCTTGTCCGCCTATGTGCTGCCGCAGGCCGATGCCGCCGAATGCGCCGCCTTCGAATGCGAACGCGGCACGCTCACGATCGAGTCGCTCGACGGCGCGGCGTGTTCGGCGATCTTCGTGCTGCAACCCGCGCGGGCGGGCAAGACGCGCGTGCACGGCGTCGTGCCTGGCGACTTCGACGTGGAGCAACGGCTCGCGCTCCAGCGCGCACATCAGGTCCGGCTCAATGCCATGCGCGATGCGCTCGAAGCGGCGAGTGAAACGCTGGCAGAAGCGCAGGCCGATGCATCCAACGAAGCGTCCGCGCAAAACCGTCCACCACGCGCGCAGCCATCGCCCGTCGCCGTCACGATGCCGCTCGTGCGCATGGACGCCGCACCAAGCGCGATTTCACCGGCCATCGGCGCATCGAGCCACGCATCGAGCGAAGAAGACCGCCCATTCACCGTGCATCTCGCACGCAGCGGCGGCAGCGTCGACGTGCCCGCCGGTACGAGCCTGCTCGACGCGCTGCGCGCTCATGGTGTCGAAGTGCCGACGTCGTGCGAGCAGGGCGTCTGCGGCACCTGCCTGACGCCCGTGCTCGACGGCGAGCCGCTGCATCGCGACGTGTGGCTCGACGCGCGCGAACGCGCCGCCGGCGACTGCATGCTCGTGTGCGTCTCGCGCGCGCGCACGCCCACCTTGACGCTCGACCTGTGAGGCCGCCCATGCTCAAACTCCACGACGACGAACTCTGCGGCGACAGCTACAAGGCGCGACTGCTGCTGGGCTTGCTCGGGCTGGACGCGGAGCGCAGCCGCGTCGAACGCTATCCATCGCGCCAGCAGGATGCGCCCGCGTTTCGCGAGCTGAGTCCGCTCGGCGCGTTGCCGGTGTTGCAGGACAACGGCACCACGCTCGCCGACGCCCACGCGATCCTCGTCTGGCTGGCGGCGAGATACGACGCGAACCGCACGTGGCTGCCCGAACACAACGCGCGAACGCACGCCGCGATCCAGCGCTGGCTCGGCGTGGCGACGCGGCTCTCGCACATCGTGTTCACGCGCCGCGAGCACGTGCTCCACGACGTGGGCGCGCCGCTGCCTCGCGCGGATCGCGAAGCGCGGCCCTTGCTGCGGCTGCTCGACGAGACCTGCTGGTTCAACGAGGCGATGGGCGCGCCGTTCCTCTGTTCGACCCGCACGCCGACGATCGCCGATATCGCGTGCTTCGCGCCCGTCGTGCTGCTCGACGAAGCGCAGATCGACACGATCGACTATCCGTCGCTCGCAACATGGTGTACGCGCATCAAGCGTCTCGAAGGCTTCGTGACGATGGCGGGCGTGTATGCGGAGCATTGAACGCGGCGGCAGCCTCGCGGGTGAGCGGGCATGGACGCACGCCGCTGGTGCTTCGATGCCCAGCCGAGGTGCCGCCAGCGGCGACGACGTTGCGCACGCAGCGCTTTGCGCCCCGTCATTGCAGGAGTGCGGCGTTTCGTGCATAGCTGGCACGAAGCTCGCTTGAAACACGGTACAGAGTAGAAGCGGCTAGCGACCGGCACGGCCTTCGAGGCAGCCGGCACCGTGGGGCATTGCTCTTGGGGCGCATCGTGCGCCCACGCCGATCATCGATCGGCGTTTGACCGGAACCGTCGGGTTCCGCCAACAAGGAGCGAGCGATGCAACGGCCCCAAACGATTCATCACCACGACGTTGCCGAACCGGCGCTTGCACGCGCCGCGGATCGGCTTCGCGCCATCATTCCCCACAGCACCCGGAGTGCCTCCATGAGCAATCTGCTTCGCGTTGCGCGCTGGCTTCGGCTCGCGCGTTTTCTCGGCGTTTTTGCGCCGGTTTTCATGACGACCTTGCCGACCATCGCCCGCGCCGACGATCACGTCACGCTCCTCACAAGCTGGTATGCGCAGGCGGAGCACGGCGGCTTCTATCAGGCCGTCGCGACCGGCATCTACAAGAAGTACGGACTCGACGTGACGATTCGCATGGGCGGCCCGCAGGTCAACGGGCTGCAACTGCTGGCGGGCGGCCAGGCCGACTTCATTCTCGGCTACGACTTCCAGGTGCTGTCGGCCGTCGAAGCGAAGATTCCCGTCACGACGGTGGCCGCGTCGTTCCAGTTCGATCCGCAGGGCATGCTCACGCACGACGACGTGAAAACGCTCGCCGATCTCAAGGGCAAGACGATCCTCGTCGCGGGCTCGGGCCGCACGAGCTGGTGGCCGTGGCTCAAGGCGAAGTACGGCTACAGCGACGCCCAGGCGCGCCCCTACACGTTCAACCTGCAACCGTTCTACGCGGACCGCGACGTGGCCATGCAGGCCTATCCCACCTCGGAGACCTTTCAGGCCGACGCGGCGCACGTGAAAACCCACTTCTTCCTGTTCGCCGACGCGGGCTATCCGCCGTACAACACCACGATCGTGACGATGCGCGACACGCTCAAGCACAAGCCCGAGCTGGTCGCGCGTTTCGTGAAGGCGTCGATGGAAGGCTGGAAAAGCTATCTCAACGATCCCGCGCCGGGCAACGCGCTCATCAAGAAGGACAACCCGCAGATGAGCGACGCGCAACTCGCCTACGGCGTGGCGCAGATGAAGAAGCTGCGGCTCGTCACCGGCGGCGACGCCGCGACGCTCGGCATCGGCGCCATGACCGACGCACGCTGGAAACGCACCTACGACTACATGGTCGACGCGGGCCTGTTGAAGTCCGATACGGATTACCGCAACGCCTACACGCTCCAGTTCGTCGACACCCTCAAGGTCATGCCCTGAAGGTCTTGCACACCAAGAGAACAACACGAGGACAACCCCATGCTCGTCACGCAACAGAAAGTTCTGCGCCGCTTCTGGTACGCCATCATGCCGCTGTCGCAACTCGACGCGGGCCCGCAACCGTTCACGCTGCTCGGCGAACCGATCGTGCTCTGGAAGGGCGCTGACGGCCAGCCGCACGCGCTGCGCGACCGCTGCTGCCATCGCACGGCGAAACTCTCGAAAGGCTTCGTCGACGACGACGGCAACATCGCCTGCGGTTATCACGGCTGGACCTACGACTGCAGCGGCCGCTGCGTGAAGATTCCGCAGAACGACGGCACCGCCATTCCCTCGCGCGCCGTCGTACCCGCGTATCGCTGCGAGGCGCGCTACGGCTACGCGTGGGTCGCGCTCGACGAACCGTTGCAGCCCATTCCCGACTTTCCCGAGGAAACTGCGGGCGGCTATCGGCGCATCCTGCAGTTCTACGAGCGCTGGGAAACGAGCCCGCTGCGCATGATGGAAAACTCCTTCGACAACTCGCATTTCAGCTTCGTGCACAAGGCGAACTTCGGCCTGTTCAGCAGCCCGAAGCCGTCGAAATACGAGTTCCGTCCCAACGACTGGGGCTTCGAAGCCGAAACGCACGTGCCCGTGCGCAATCCGGCCGCGAGCCATCGCATCACCGGCACGACCGAGGAGATCACCGAGCGCCATCTGCTGAACCGCTGGTTCATGCCGTTCGCGCGGCGCTTCGGCTGCGTGTATCCGGCGAGCGGGGTGCATCACATCATCTACAACTGCGCGACGCCGATCGACGACCGCACGATCATGCTGTCGCAATGGCTCTATCGCAACGACACCGAGGACGCGTGCTCGACGCAGGAGCTAATCGACTGGGACCGCCCGATCACCGACGAAGACCGCGACATTCTCGAAGCGACGGATTACGACGCCTGCATCGACGTGCGGCGTCAGCAGGAGTGCCACATGGAATCGGATCAGCCCGGCCTGCTGATGCGCCGCATGCTGCTCAAGCTGCTCGAAACGCATGGCGAGCGCGAAGTGTTCCGCATCGAAACGGAGGTGTGACCATGTCGATTCCCTTGCTTGCAGTGCAGCGCGTGGACAAGCGCTATCCGAACGGCACCGTCGCGCTCGATGATGTGCGGCTCGACATCGAGCCGGGCGAGTTCGTCTCGCTGCTGGGGCCGTCGGGTTGCGGCAAGAGCACCTTGCTCAAGATGTTCGCGGGCATCGAAACGCCCACGCACGGCCATCTGCGCTGGTGGGGCGGCCCGTTCGAGACGGTGGGCGCACCGGGGCGGCGGCTCTCGTTCGTGTTTCAGGAAGCGACCTTGATGCCGTGGGCCACGGTCGCCGACAACGTGCGGCTGCCGCTCGATCTCGCGGGCGTGCCGCGCCGCGAGGCGCAGGCGCGCGCGTGCGAGGCGCTCGAAGGCGTGGGGCTCGGCAAGTTCTGCGCCGCGCGGCCGCGCGAGTTGTCGGGCGGCATGCAGATGCGCGCGTCGCTGGCCCGCGCGCTCGTCACGGAGCCCGATCTGCTGCTGCTCGACGAACCCTTCGGCGCGCTCGACGAATTCACGCGCAACCGGCTCGACAGCGATCTGCGCGCGCTCTGGCAGCGCCGCGCGATGACGGTGGTGTTCGTCACGCACAGCATTCAGGAAGCGGTATTTCTGTCGAGCCGCGTGGTGGTCATGCAGGCGCGGCCGGGCCGCGTGATCGCCGACGTGCCGATCGACGGACCCGCCGCACGCGACGACGCCTGGCGCATCAGCGCGCCGTTCGTCGAACATACGTGTGCGCTTTCGAAACGCATTTCCGACGCGCACGCCGCGTCGCAGATCGACGAGGACAGCGAGGTGCAATCATGAGCGGACAATCCGTGCAGCCGATGCGCATGGCGCGCGCAGGCAGTGAAATCGCCACGACCGCGACATCCTCCGCGCGCGAGCGCGTGCCGCTGCTGCGTCGCCCTGGCGTAGCGCGCGCGCTGGCGCCCTGGTGCGTGGGATTCTTGATGCTCGGCATCTGGCAGGCGTGGTGCACGCTCGGCGCGGTGCCGGCGTACCTCGTGCCGTCGCCGGCGGCGATCGTGCAGCAGCTCGTGCAGGACTGGCCGATGCTGTTCGCGAGCCTGCTCGCGACGCTCAAGATCACGCTGCTCGCCTTCGCCGTGGCGACGGTGCTCGGCGTGGCGATCGCGCTGTTGTTCGTGCAGAGTCCGCTGATCGAGGCGAGCCTGTTCCCGTATGCGGTCTTGTTGCAGGTCACGCCGGTCGTGGCCATCGCGCCGCTGATCATCATCTGGGTGAAGAACACGACGGCGGCGCTGGTCGTCTGCGCGATGCTGGTGGCGCTCTTTCCGGTCATCTCGAACACGGCGCTCGGGCTGCGCAGCGTGAATCCGGGGCTCGTCAATCTGTTTCGGATTCATCGCGCGACGCGCTGGCAGACGCTCGTGCGCCTGCGCATTCCGAGCGCGCTGCCGTATTTCTTCGGCGGGCTGCGTATTTCCAGCGGACTTTCGCTGATCGGCGCCGTGGTGGCCGAGTTCGTCGCGGGCACGGGCGGCAGCGGGGCGGGGCTCGCGTACCAGATCCTGCAAGCGGGCTTTCAGCTCAACATTCCGCGTCTGTTCGCGGCGCTGCTGCTGATCACCGTGACGGGCGTGCTGCTGTTCGGCATGACCGTGTGGCTGTCGCGCGTGTGTCTGCGCGGCTGGCACGAGAGCGAGCTGTAAACCCACAAGCAACGAACAAGCAACGAACAACGCAACGGCATTTTCATGAGGCGTCCCCGATGACATCCACGATTCCCACCACGCTGATCCGTCATGCCGCCGCGATCATGACGGGCGGCGACCCGCGCGCGGGCGAAGCGACGCGGCTCGCCGGTCCCGACATCCGCCTGCGCGGCGACAGCATCGAATCGATTGGCGCGCTCGCGCCGCTGCCCGGCGAGCGCGTGATCGACGCAAGCGACTGCGTGATCTATCCGGCGTGGGTCAACACCCACCATCATCTGTTCCAGTCGCTGCTCAAGGGCGATCGCGCGGGGCTCGACGCGAGCCTCACGCCCTGGCTCGCGGCCACGCCGTACCGCTTTCGCGCCGGTTTCGACGAAGCGCGGTTCCGGCTGGCGGCGCGCATCGGCTTGATCGAACTGGCGCGCTCGGGCTGCGCGACGGTCGCGGACCACAACTACCTCTATTACCCGCAGATGCCGTTCGACAGCTCGGCGATTCTTTTCGAAGAGGCCGAACGGCTGGGCCTGCGCTTCGTGCTGCTGCGCGGCGGCGCGACGCGCACGCGCCAGCTTGAGGCCGAGTTGCCGACGGCCTTGCGCCCCGAGTCCTTCGACGACTATCTCGCCGATATCGAGCGGCTGGCCGCGCGCTATCACGATCCGTCGCCGCGCGCGTCAAGGCGCGTCGTCATGGCGCCGACCACGGTGCTCTATTCGATTTCGCCGCAGCAGATGCGCGAGAGCGCGGCGTTCGCGCGGCGGCTGGGCTTGCGCCTGCACAGCCATCTGTCGGAGACGGTTTCGTATCAGGACAGCGCGCGGTCGATGCACGGCTGCTCGCCGGTGGCGTTCTGCGGCGAATACGACTGGCTCGGCGACGACGTCTGGTTCGCCCATCTCGTCAAACTCGACGCCGACGAGATCGCCATGCTCGGCCAGACGCGCACGGGCGTGGCGCATTGTCCGCAGAGCAACGGGCGGCTCGGCAGCGGCATCTGTCCGCTGACCGAACTGGCGGAGGCGGGCGCGCCGGTCTCGATCGGCGTGGACGGCGCGGCGTCGAACGAGGCCGCCGACATGATCTCGGAGGTGCACATGACGTGGCTCGCGCAGCGCGCCCGCGCGGGCATGGCGGCACGCCCGGCGTATGCGGGCGGCAGCTTCGAGGGCGGGGCGCACGCGGCGAGCGTGGAGGACGTGATCCACTGGGGCACGGCGGGCGGCGCGGACGTGCTGGGCTTGACGGAGCTGGGCCGCATCGCGCCCGGTGCGCCGGCCGACCTCGCGATCTACCGGCTCGACGATCCGCGCTACTTCGGCCTGCACGATCCGGCGATCGGTCCGGTCGCGAGCGGGGGGCGGCCCGCGTTGAAGGCGCTGTTCGCGGCGGGCCGGGCCGTGGTGGTCGACGACGCCATTCCCGATCTCGACATGGCGGCACTCGGCCGCGAAGCGCGCGATGCCGTGCGCGCGCTCATGGCGCAGGTGTGAGTGGAATCAGCGGGCGGGCGCGGCGTGAACACGCTCAGCCGAACAACGCCGCGCGTCCCGCTGGCGAGCCGAAGATCGCATCGGCGTCGTGGCCCGCGCCCGCGATCTCGTGAGTCGTGTGCGCGCTCGCATCAGGATGCCGCGCGCGCATGTATTGCGCCCACGCGCGGCCGCGTGCAAGCCGATGCTCGCCTTGCGTCATCGCTTCGCACGAACGGTCGAGCGCGGGATGCGCCGGATCGCAATCGCGCTCGCCGAGCATCAAGGTCACGCGACGGCGCGCGTACTGAGCTTCGAGCGTGCGCGGATCGAGCGGCGCGCCGCTTGCCTGGGTCGCGTGCGCGTAAGGCGGCAGCGCGTCGAGCCCGTACTTCCAGCGATTGAAGCCGGGGCAGCGCGCGGCGTCGAACGGCGCGAACCCGCCTGCGCCGTCCGGCCGCTGCGCATCGAAATACACATACGACGACGGATTCGCGATCACATAACGCAGCGCCACGCCGCGCGCGGCAAGCGCCGCGTCGCCAGCCGCGAGCACCGCGTAGCGCTGCACGACCTGCGCGCCGCCCGAATGCCCGGCGATCACGACTTCGCGCAGCGCCGGAAAGCGCAGCGGATCGGCGAGCGCGGCCAGCAGCGCATCGACGACGTCGAACGAACTGAGCGGCGCGGGCCCATGCGCATCGTCGCCGCCCATCCAGCTGGTCCAGTCCCAGCGTAGCGTCGAAGGCGGCAGGCGATGCGCGTCGATGTCGGCATCGGCGAGGAATTGCGGCACGAGCAGCAGCGTGTCGCTTGCCGTGCTGTTGCCGCTCGCCGCCGCGCCCGCGCGCGCGCGTTGCGCGAGTTCGAAGTAGGCGTCGGCGTTGCGCAAACGGCCGTGCAGCAGGATCACGGCGCGCGTGGCGTCGTTGCGCTGCGCGCCCCAGGTGCCGGACGCGTAGAGCGGCACCGTGCCGCGTCCGCGCGCGGTGTCGACGTCGAGATGCAGCGGCGCGATCACGGCGACGGGCCGTTCGTTCGGCGCGCGTTCGTCGTGGGCGCTGTCCGTGGCGCTGTCCGTGGCGCTGTCCGTGGCGAAGTCTTCGGCGCGGTCGTGAGCGGTGGGCGAGGTCATGCAGCAGGGCTCCGTGGCGAGGCGAGGCGGCTGTCGTCGGCGCCACGGTGGCCGCGTCGCGACGCCGCCACCAGCACGAGCGAGAACAGCCCCGCGAAAATCAGATAAAACGCGGGCGTGAGGCTCGAACCCGTGAGACGCGTGAGTCCGGTGATCGTGAACGGCGCGAGTCCGCCGAACAGCGTCACCGCGACGTTGTACGAGAGCGCGACGCCCGACGAGCGGCTGCGCACCGGAAAGAGCGTCGCGAGCATGCCGGGGTGACCGGCCGACATCGCGGCGAGAAAGACCGTCGAGATCACCTGCGCGACGAACAGCCGTCCGGCCGACGGCGCGGCGACCACGTAGACGAACAGCGGATACGCGCACGCCATCCACGCGATCGTCACCGGATAGAACAGCCGGTACGCGCCGAAGCGGTCCATCAACCATCCGGCGATCGGAAACAGGAACAGGTTCAGCACGCCGCAGAAGAACGCGCCGCGCAAGGCAACGGCGAGCGGCAAGTGCAACTCGCGCTCGACGTAGACGGCCATATACGAATGCCAGACGTAGTTGGTCGCGGCGCCGACGGCGATCACGCCCATCGCGCAGAGCGCGGCGCGGCCGTTGTCGCGGAAGAACTGACGCAACGTGACGCGCGGCGGCTTGCCTTCGTGCGCGCGCAGCTCGACGAATTCCGGTGATTCGGCGACGCGATGGCGGATATAAAAGCCAATCGGCCCCGCGAGCGCACCGCAGAGAAACGGCACGCGCCAACCCCACGCGACGAGTTGCGCGTGCGTGAGTTGCGTCGTCAGCAGATAGCCGGTGCCCGAGGAAAGCAGCAGCGCGAACGACTGCGCCGACATGTTGAAGCTGCCGTAGAACATCTTGCGTCCGGGCGGCGCGTACTCGACGAGCATCGCCGAGGCGGTCGCGAACTGGCCGCCCACCGAGAGCCCTTGCAGCAGCCGCGCGCAGATGATCAGCGCGGGCGCGGCGAGGCCGATATGCGCGTAACCGGGCGTGAGGCCCATCAGCAGCGTGCTGACCGCCATCGAGATGATGATCAGCGAGAGCGCGCGGCTGCGGCCCGCGCGATCCGCGTAGAGGCCGAGCAGAATGCCGCCGAACGGCCGCACCACGAAACCGATCGCGAAGGTCGCGAGCGCGAGCATCAGCGAAAGAAAGCCGCTGCCCGCCGGGAAAAAGACCTGCGCGATGATCTTCGAGAAGTACGCGTAGATCAGAAAGTCGAACCATTCGAGTCCGTTGCCGAGCACCGAGGAAAAGATCGCGCGGCGGACCATGGTGGGAGACAGCGCGTTCAGCGCAGTGGGTGCAGCCGGCGCAGCGGGCGAAGAACGAAGTGAACTCATGGCGCGCACCCCGGCGTATCGAACATCGCCGCGAGCGCGCACGCCGACGTCAACATGCGCGCGCCGTTATGACCGACGCCCGGCACGACATGCAGCGTCTGCTCGAAGCCCTGCGGATGGCGCGCCTGCAAATAGCGAAAGTACGCCTGCGCGCGCGCGACCCGCTGCGGGCCTTGCGCCTCGGCGGGACAACTGCGGTCGAGCGCCTTTTGCTGCGGATCGTCGTCCTTGCCGCCGACCAGATACGTCACGCGGCGCCGCGCATACGCGGCTTCGAGTTGCGCGGGCGTGCGGTCGGCGAGGTAAGCGGGGCGTTGCTGCATGCCGTATTTCCACGTATCGAAATCGGGGCAGGCGCGGGCGTCGACGGGCGTGGGACGTTCGGCATCGAAATACGCATACGTCGACGGGCTCGACACCACGTAACGCACGTCGATGCCAGCCTGCGCGAGCGCGCCGAGATCGCGCGCCGCGACGGCGTAGCGCTGCACGACCTGGCCGCCGCCCGAGTGGCCCGCAAAGATCACGTGGCGCAGGTTGGGAAAGCGCGTGCGGTCGGCGAGCCGCGCGACGATGGCGTCGAGCACCGCATACGAACTCACGGCTTGCGGCGCGACGGCGGCGTCGCCGGCCATCCAGCCGTTGGCGTCCCAGCGCAGCAGATCGGCGGGTTTGTCGCGGCCCGCGAAGTCGAGCGTCGCGAGGAATTGCGGCGCGATCAGCAGCGTGCCGGCCGTGTTCGCGCCTTGGGCCGCCGCGGCGTCGCGTGCGGCTTCGGCGCTGTGAAAATAGGTGTCGGCGTTGCGCAGCTTGCCGTGAATCACGATGATCGCGCGCGTCACGCCGGGCTGCGGCTGGTCCCAGTCGCGCGAGACGTAAAGCGCGAATTCGGCGGGGCCGCCCGGCGTGTCGATGCGCATGCGCGTGTCCGAGATGTGCGCAACGGGCCGCAGATGCGGCGAATAGACGTGCGCGGCGTCGGCGAGCGCCGCGTGCGCGGGCGCGCCGGTGAAGGCGAGCGCCACGGCAACCGACGCCGCCGTGGCGAACGCGATGCGCGCAAACGCCTTGGTGCGGGCGGGCGATTGCGCAGCCACATCGCGCGGCGGCGGCCCCTCAGGATTTCGTGTCATGCGTACCACTCCATCAAACGGTTGCGTGCGATCCGCGCGTTGCACGGGCGTTGCGAACATCAAAAGCGATGAAACATGCCGAGCGTCACGCCGGTCTGGTTCGGGCCGAAGGCCGTGCTGTCGCTGGTGCCGACCGGCGTGTACGTGCCATCCGCGTAGCGCGTCGCCTGTGCGTAGGCAACGGTCGCGTACAGCGAGGTGCGCTTCGACAGTTCGTACTGCGTGCTCAGCACGCCCATCCACGTGTTCGAGGTGCCGGGCGTCTTGTTGAGGTCGTAGTAATACGCGGCCGTCAACTTGAGATGACGCATCACGGGATAGCGCGCGCCCGCAAACAGCAGCGCCTGCGATTCCGATGCGCTTTTCGTCGGGTTGTACAGATAGTGTTCGTAGCCGCCGAGCAGTTCGATCGCGCCGATGCTCTGACGCGCCGACACGCTGTAGTTGCGCGACTTCGTCCACTTGCCGCTCGAATTGATCGCGCCGTTGCGGTAGTCGTAGGCGAGGGCGACGCCGAAGCTGCCGCCATCGTAGTCGAGTCCGCCGCCGTACGCGGCGCTGCTCTGGAACGAGTCGGCGTCGCCGCCGAAGCTGTAGTCGGCGATGGCCGTCAAACCGCCCAGGCGGCCCACGTATTTGACCGAATTGCTGTTGCGCGCGCGAAAGGCGAAGTCGTCGGACGAGCCTGTCGTCGGGAACCACGTGTACTGCTGCGCAAACGACATCGGATCGTAGCGCAACAGAATGTCGTACATCGCCGTGTATTGCAGGCCGAACGACAGCGAGCCGAAGCGGTCGTTCGACAAGCCGACGGCGGCGGTGCGGTTGAACAATGTGCCCGCCGTCGCCTGCGTGCCGTCGTTGCTGTTGAAGCCCGACTCCAGCACGAACCATGCGCTGTTGCCGCCGCCGAGCGGCTCGCTGCCGCGCACGCCGAAGCGCGAGTTGTGAATGCCGCCCGAGTTTTCGCGCACGAGCGAGCCGCCCGTGGCGCTCGCGTGGGAGAGGAATTCGACGTTCGCGTCGATCACGCCGTAGAGCGTGACCGAGCCCGCGCTCGCGCCCGCGCCGCCGGTCGCCAGTTGCAGCGCCTCGTCGATTTCGCCTTGCGCGTGGGCCGCGCTCCAGCCCGAAATGAGAATGGCCGCGGCAGCGGTGTGCTTTTTCATGGTGGTCTCCGATTGTTGTTGTGACGTCGTTGCGTGGTTGGTCTTCGCCGCATCGCGAGTGCGTTCGGGCGAAGTCCACGCATCGTAGTGGCGCGACCGATAGATGTAAAATATCGATTCGATGACCCTCCCATACGTTAAAAATATGGGAGCCGCGCCGCGGCTCCGCCCGCCGATCCCGTCACAGAGTCAGGAAGCCTGAAACGATGGAGCTACGCCATTTGCGGTATTTCCTCGCCGTCGCCGAGGAACGTCAGTTCACGCGCGCCGCCGAGCGGCTGGCGATGCAGCAGCCGCCGCTTTCGCAGCAAATCCGGCTGCTGGAGGAAGAAGTGGGCTGCGAGCTGTTCGTGCGCATGC
Organism: Paraburkholderia tropica; assembly: GCF_914484835.1. Lineage (GTDB taxonomy): Bacteria > Pseudomonadota > Gammaproteobacteria > Burkholderiales > Burkholderiaceae > Paraburkholderia > Paraburkholderia tropica_A. The sequence continues at coordinate 13,987 of NZ_CAJZAR010000101.1, read as the reverse complement.
CGCGCGGCGTCGAACTCACGCCAGCCGGGGAAGCGTTCGCGCAGACCGCCACGCTCGTGCTGGAGAGCTTGCAGCAGGGCGTGTCGCACGCACGCCGGATCGCGCGCGGCGAACTGGGGACGATCGCGATCGGCCTGACGAGTTCGGCGGGCTTTCATCCGCTCACGACGGAGATCATTCGCGCCTTCGGCGCGGCGCAGCCGGGCATCGAAATCGAACTCGCGGAACTCAACGCCGCCGAGCTGATCGAGCGTCTGCTCGCGCGCCAGATTCACGTGGCTTTTCTGCGCAAGCCCGTGGAAACGCCCGCCGAACTGTCGTTCGTCCAGTTGCTCGACGAGCCGATGGTAGTGGTGCTGCCGCGTGGACATGCGCTGCTCGCGAGCGGTGAGGGCGAGCCGCCCGCACTGCCGCTGGAAGCGCTCGCGCACGAAGATTTCATCCTCGTGCGGCGTCCCGGCGCGCCCGGCATGTACGCGGATTTTCTCGCCGCCTGCAAGCGCGCGGGTTTTCTACCGCACGTCGCGCGCGAGGTGCCGCGCATGCTTACGGGCATTCATATGGTCGCGGCGGGTTTGGGCGTGACGCTGGTCCCGGCGTCGATGCGGCACTACGATCACGGCAACGTGGTCTTTTGCCCGCTGAGCCGCGCGCATGGACTCAGCGCGCCGCTGCATCTCGCGCATCCGTCGACGATGCACAACCCGGCAGCGGACCGGTTTGTGGAGTTTGCGCGAGCGCGGTGAGCGCGCGCAAGGGCGCGTGTGCTACGCGAATGAGGTACGTCTGCGTGTACCCGCTGCACGGTCGCTGCGTTGTGCGCTGCGTCACTCCTTCGTGTGCAGACTGTCCAGCGAACGCTTGCGCAGCCGGGTTTCATGCAGGGCGCCTGCCGCGTCGAGTACGGGATAGGCCGTCGAGCAGAACAGCGAATTCAGCCGCTTCATGTTGCTGATCAGATCCAGATGCAAGGCGCTGGTTTCCACGCTGCGAAGCGACTGTCCCGCAAGCCGGTCCAGATGCTTGTGCGAATACACGCGCTCCAGATCGCGAAAACGTTCCTTCTCGGCCAGAAGCTGTTCCGCGCAACGCAAATCGTTATTCAGAAACACCGACAGTCCGAGCCGCAGATTGCTCACCAGACGCGCGTGCAGATCGTCGAGTTCTCCCAACCCTTGCTCGGAGAATGCGAGCCGTTGGGAGATCTTTTTCTCTTCGATGTCGCTCACGATGCGCTCGATGATATCGCCTGCATGTTCGAGATTGATCGTGAGGGAAATGATGTCCGTCCAGCGGCGGCTCTCGGCTTCATCCAGCTGTTCACGCGAGATCAGCGTCAGATAGTTTTTCACTTCGGCGTACAACTGGTCGACGTCGTCGTCCATCCGCATCGTTTCGCGCGCGACGGCGAGATCGTTGCTTCTGAGCAGTTCCGAGACGTTCTCCAGCATCACGCTGACGATATCGCCAATCCGCAGCACTTCGCGCGATGCGTTGGCGAGCGCGAGGCCCGGCGTCGCGAGCCCGGCGGGATCGAGATGCAGCGGGCGCAGTTCGCCGGTGACCAATGGGCGGTCCGGCAACAACCGACGGCTGATGGCGGCGACCCGGTCGACCATGGTGAGACAGGCGCAGCATCGCACGGTGTTGTAGATCAGATGGAAGCCGACGACGGCCTCGCGCGGATTCGCAATGAGGACCGGCAATGCGCGTGCGAGCAACGAGGCGAACGGCAGGATAATCACCGCGCCGAGCAGCTTGAATGCGAAGCTGCCCGCAGCGAGGCGGCGGGCAGCGGCGTTTTGAGGCAACGCGCTCATCAGCGCGAGCAGACCGCTGCCGAGATTGGCGCCGACCACGAGACACAATGCGACCTTCAGCGAAATGACGCCGGAAGAGGCGAGCGTCGCCGTCAAAAGCACGGCGGCGAGGCTCGAATACGAGAGCATCGCGAAGGCCGCGCCGACCAGCGCATCGAGCATCGTGTCGCCGGTCAGGGCGCTGAACATCACCCTGACGCCGGTGCCCTGCATCATGGGCTGCGCGGCTTCCACAATCAGATGAAGGGCCAGCAGGATCAAACCGAGCCCGATGAGCGTGCGCCCCGTTTGACCGACGCGCGTCTGCTTGCGCGTGAGAAAAAGCGGTACGCCGACGAGTATCAGCAGCGGCGACAGCCACGAGAGATCGAGTGTCAGCACCCGCGCCATGAGTGCGGTGCCAACGTCGGCGCCCAGCATGATGGTCAGCCCGCTCGCCAGCGACACCATGCCTTGCGCGGTGAACGACGAAATGATGACCGCCGTGGCGTTACTGCTTTGCACGAGGCTGGTGACGCCCAGACCGGCGAGGAAGGCCTTGAGCCGGCTACCCGTGCTGCGCCCGAGGATCGCACGAAGATCGGCGCCAAGCACGCGCAGAATGCCGGTGCGGACGATGTGCGTGCCCCACACCAGAAGCGACACGCCGGAAAGCAGATTCAGAAGGATCAACACGATAGGCGACGTTACAGCATGACTTATGGGCCCGGTTGAAGGGCGCCTGGCGATTGGCGCCTGGATGTGACACTAGTGTTACACAGATTGGGATTATTCGAGGGGATAAAAAATCGGCGTCTGGCGGGTTGAAGCGGGGGAATGGCGATTGATCTTGCGGTATCTGGAAATACGTTCAGGCGTTGTCCAGCACGATACCCTGAATGATTTTGGCAGCGACCTCGCATTTATCGGTAATGGTCTCGAGCAGTTCATAGACGCTTTTCAGTTTAATCAGCGTCTTGACATCGTCTTCCTCGCGAAACAGCCGCGAAATCGCGATACGCAGCAATCTGTCGACTTCCGATTCGAGTTCGTCGATTTGCTTGCAACACTGCAGGATTTGATCAGCCTGTTTCATGTCGGAAAGCAGGCTGACTGCCTGCTGAACCTGAATCGCCGTTCGTGTGCTCAGACGCGCAAACTCGATCGCATCGTCGGGCAGCGCTCGCACGTCGTACAGCGTGATCGTGTTCGCGACGTCTTCAATCACGTCGATGATGTCATCCAGCGTATTGATCAGATGCTGGATCTGGTCGCGATCCAGTGGCGTGATGAATGTCTTGTGCAACAGGTCGTTGCAGTCACGCGTCAGTTTGTCTGCGGATTTCTCGATGATTTTTATATTCCGCCGGTGTCGCTCCGCGTCGTCGATGTGCTCGATCAGTCTTTCGAGCGCATGACTGCCGTCGACGATATAACGGGCATGAGCATTGAAGATCTCGAAGAAATTACCGTCTCTGGGCATGAACCGGCCGAACATAGGGCATCACCTCGGATTCGACGGCGCGCCGCTCGCGCCGTCGCAAAAGTGACACATATTACCGTCATTTTTGCCGGGTTCTGTTACGCCAAAATGCCGGGGATCGGTGAGGGGGTTATTCGGTTGGTTTATTTAACATAAGATAAATTAGCGCATTTTCCGTGTAGCCTCTACATCGCTACTCCTGCCTCAAACGCGCCCCGTGGTACTTGATCACGTCCATGACCACAGCCGTCATCACAGCCGTCGAGACACCGAACATCAAGATGCCGTTCGCAGCTTCAATAGGTCCGAGCATGCGCCAGTGCCTGGACATGACGATATCGCCATAGCCGAGCGTGGAAAAGTTGACACCGGAATGGTATAGCGCCGTGACGAAGTCGGAAAACTCGCCCAGGACCATGAACAGCGCCGCCCAGATCGCCATCTGCGCGAAGTTGCAGAGCAAGGTCAGCAGCATCACAGCGGACAACAGGAACGCATCCATCCATAGCGGCTCCTTGCCCTGGTAAGCATGCCGCAGCCCCGCGTATCGGCGCAGGCAGATGGTCACGACCGCGCCTTGCAGCAGCAGGCACAGCAGCATGACCGGGGTGGCGACCAGTACGTTGTGCAACATGATTGACTCCGTAATCGAGCCGACTCCGGTGCCCGTGCGCTCTCGCATCACTCACGAATGACCTGGATACCTCCCGACTTGACCGCCGTCTTTAAAGCCGTCCAATCCGCTTCGTTTTGCTCGGCATAAGCGAGCGCGAATCGCTCGATGGCTTCGTCGAACGCGTCCGACTTTCCCATATAGCCGAGCAATAACGCGGGGTCGCCCGCTTTCGCCATCGCATGGGCCAGCGCGTGAGCGCACGAGACGGCGTATTCGTCGAGATCATGGATATCGAATGTGGAGAAATCGAATGCGCCCTTCATGTCGCGCAGTTGACGCACATAGAAGTCATTGCCGGTGTGAAATGTCGCTGGCCGATTGCAGCAGACGCTGTCCGTTCACGACGCGCTGCCCGTGATTGGGAAAACGGCTGGGCGGCAAATATCCCTCCAGCACCGAAGCGCGCGCCTCTTTCAACTGCAGAAACAAGGGGCATGCGCCATCGGCCATGAAAAGCGACTGGTAGCAGCGCGTCCCGACCGACCCCACGCCAACGACGCGAATGGCGACATCCACCAGCTCGTAGCGATCAAAGAGCGCGCGCCTGTCGTCGGGCAGTGTCAACCGGTAGTCGGCGAAAAAACGCCTCACCATTGCATCGTATTGCTTATGATCGTGCGGACTCTCAAGGGGAATGTGATACACGAGCGGCGGCACGTCCTTGATGCGCAGCTTGCCGTTGACGACTTCGGTCGCATGCGTCATCACCGATCGGGACGACTGCCGGCTAGCCTTGGTAATGACGGCGAGTTCCTTTCTCCTTTCCTCCAGCGAACCGGCAATCTCCAGCATGCTCGCTGCCCTGAACTGGTAGTACCAGACGTCGAGCGTATCCATGCGGCTGAACTCGGCGATCCGTTGCCGAAACGTCTCGCAGAGCCGGCGCACGACCGCGCGCTGCTCACGCATCGCGAGTCCGCGTTCGCGCGCTTCGATCACAAACGACGCGGAGAGCCTGCGCACATCCCAGTCAAATGGGCCGGGCAGCGTTTCGTCGAAATCGTTGGGACCGAACAGCATGCGCCGCTCGGGGCTCGCGAACAGCCCGAAGTTCGCCAGGTGGGTATCGCCGCCCAGTTGGACGTTGACGTCCGAATGCGGCAGTTTCGACAGATCGTAGGCCATCACCGCCGCCGCGCCGCGATAGAACGCGAACGGATTCGCCACCATGCGCCCGTAGCGAATGGGTATCAACTCCGGCACCCGCCCCACATTGGAAGCGGCGAGCAACACGAGAGGATCGCGGCCATCTGTCCTGCATTCAGCGAGCGTCGCACGCGGCACTTTCGCACGCGCCGCTTTGCCCTGCTGGATGCGCGAGGCCAACGAGCCGCGTCCCGCGAACAAGGCGGACGGATCTTCATGCGCCGCCCATGTTCCCGGATCGGCCGGTTCTTTCGCGGATTGCTTGCGCTTCGCTGCGGCGATCTCAGACACGTGTGACTCCCCTTTCCTGCTTTCCTGCGCATTGCCGACAGGCGTGGGTTCAGCCGGCACTGGCGCCCGGCGCGGACGGCGGAGCCGTTGCTGATCGATTGCTGAGCGTGGCGATCGCGGCATCGACGGTTGCAAAGATCTCGCGATGAATGTCCTGCGCGCGCAGCGCCTTATACCGTTCAAGCTCGTGCCGAACGCCAGTTGGAAGTGCAACGGTTGCGAACCCCACGCCGCGCCTGTCGAGTTCGCCTCCGAGCTGAATCAAGGTCTTGCAGGCGGTGTAGTCGATGTTGTTGATTTCCGACGCATCGAGGATCACCCAACGCAATGGCGCGCTTGCCTCATTGACGAGCCTGAGCACTTCCTCCGAGAAACGACCGGCGTTCGCATAGAACAGATCGGCTTCGAACCGGTAGACGACCATGCCAGGCGCCGCCAGCACATTCGGTTCGACACGATGCGCCACCCACTGCCCGGCCGGACTGCGCGTGAGCACGCGTGTGCGCAGATGGTAGCTGTTTCGGGCATGGGCAATTAGCGACATCACGATGGCAGCGAGAATGCCGTGCATCACATCGACGAACACGACCACGCACACCGTGAGCAGCGCGACGATAAATTCGTCCTTCTGCATGCGATAAAGCTCGGTCATGCCCTTCACGTCGATCAGCTTCACGCCGATCATGAACACGATGGCCGACAAGACAGCCGCCGGCAAAAGACTCAGCGGCTTCGTGAGGAACAGCAGGACCAGCAGCACGATGACCGCCGTGGTCAGATGGGCGACCTGAGTGCGGCCCCCAGCATCGTCGACCATCTCGGTTTTGGTCGGACTCCCGTTGACGACGAAGGTGCCGGTGAACGCGGCAGCGGCGTTCGCCGCCGCAAGCCCGATGATGTCGGCATTGTCGTCGCCCTTCTCGTTGTAGCGATTGGCGTATGCGCGTGCAGTCGCTGCGCTCTGCGCGATGATGACGATGAAACACGAGGCGGCGGTCGCCAATACCTGGTTGATTTCGTTCGTATGCAGCGGCGGGAGAAACAACGAGGGAAGCCCGCCCGGCACTTCACCGGTGATGGCAATGCCGTGCCGGGCGAAGTCGAATACGCCACTTGCCACGATTGATCCGATAACCGCGATCAGCGCTCCCGGCGCGCGGGGCACAAATCGTTTGCAACCGATGATGACGGCCAGGACCGCAATCGAAAGTATCGTGGTCGGATAGTTCGCCTCGGCAACGCGCTGGACCACGGACACGATCTGCATCAGCGGACCATGTCCCTGTTTCGCGAGTCCAATCAGCCCCGCAAGCTCGCCAGCCGCGACCTGGATGCCCACGCCAGTCAGAAAGCCGATCAACGCGCTGCGAGAAAGAAAGTCGGCCAGAAACCCCAAACGGAAGACCCGCGCAAATACCAGCATTACGGCCACCGTCAGGGCGACGGTACTGGTCAGGCCGACATATTCTTTGCTGCCCAGCGCGGCGACGGCCGTTAGCGTACCCGCAAGAATGGCGGCCGTGGCGGAATCCGCGGCGACGACCAGTTGGCGCGATGCACCAAAGATCGCGAACGCCACGAGCGGCAGGAGGATGGTGTAAAGGCCCGTGACAGTGGGCGTGCCCGAGATCTTCGTATAGCCCATTACCTCGGGAATGCCGAGCGCCGCAAGCGTGATCCCCGCCACGATGTCGTGCGGAAGTTGCGCTGAACTGAACGGCAAAAGCCCCTGCAAAAGGGGCAGTCGATGCGGGGCAGACCCCGCAGAAGCCGCTGGTTTCATTGCCTCACCTCGGTATTGGCCTGCAATCCGGTCAGGCGTCTGGTCCGTCGTCGTGCCAACAATATTTGGCAGACTTGCGCGTGGCGCAATAGGACTTAGGTCCAATAGGGTGATGGCCGATCGTTGTGGAAATGCGTTGGCGAAATTGCCCTGCTCGACCGCTGTGTTGCGTTCGTTGTTACAGACGGGATGGCTGCTTATTGATGTATTTCAGACATCTGAGTGGGCGGGCAGTTGCGGGGGGAAGTGGCTGCTTATGGCCGGTTATTTTTTAGCTCGTTCGGATGTGGTCGGCGCTGAGCGGAAACCAGTTTCTCGAATGGATCGCGAACGAAGAACCGACAGACGCCCCAAGGTTCGTCAACCGGACCATATTCGATGGCAATGCCCGCAGCCTTAATGCGGTCAAGTGCTGCGTCCGTATCGTCCGCTTCAATCGACAGGTCCGACACCGGGGTGCTGGAGCCTCCTTCTGTGGCGAACCCCGCTACGTCGTATATCGAGCACTTCGCCTGCCGTGATCAATCACCTCCCCCCTTCGTGTTAAACCAAGCTTTTCGGCGACTCGAAGCGATCCGAGGTTCAAGATGTCGATTTCTGCGACCACCGTAGCCAAACCGAGTGTTGCGGTCGCGTGTTGAAGGACCGGAAATGCTGCCTCAGTGGCGATACCCGATCCCCAGGCTTTGCGGGGCAAACGCCACCCTATTTCGACTTCCGGGTCACGGGCGTCCGTGGGGATCAAAAGAATCCACCCAAGGAACTCGGACGCGTCACTTCGATTCCTGATTGTCCAATAGCCCATTCCCGGTGGGTAAGAGGCGAGCGTGCGGGTCTCAATGAAGTCCCGATGCCGTTGGCTGTCACCCCACGGGCCGTCCACGAAACGCGTTACCTCCGGGTCGCAATCCATGGCCAGAAACTCGTCGGTATCCAGCAGCGTGCGGGGACGAATCACCAGGCGGCGGGTTTCGAAGGTGGGTTGCATCTGGAACCTATCATCAGTCGGAAACACGAGATTCTGACATTTCGAAGGTGACGATCGCCAACAATCGATGCAGTCCGTACGAATGTGTCGATGTGGCCGGGTACTGATTCATGCGTAGCGCAGGAACGCTGCGGCGGCGGACCGGCTCAGCGCGAGCCGTCTCGGTCATTCAGGCCCGATTCATCTCCGTCCGCTTTCGAAGTGAATTCGGCCGATCGTGCCGTTTGAATCGATGTTTGAATCGCCTGCCCTGCTCAACCACAGGATTAACTCTCGACCGACAAACTAACAAGCCGCTCCGCGAACCGACGTCGTGCATTCACGCGTTCCGCGTCAGCCCCCGCCCCAACAAGCGCCGCCAGCCGTTCCAACGGCACCGGCCGCAAAATCACTGCCCCAAGAGCTTTCCCCGTCCCAACCAAGGGCTGGCGAATCAGAATCTCCTCATCGCGCGGATCCGCAGCCATCGACGCATATAAGAGCACGCTGTTCGTTGACGGCGATGCAAGCGCATAAACAGTCAACTGATACAGCCATTCGGTAGGCAGCTTCGACCGCCACAGCTCACGGTATTTAGCATCGTAGAAGCCTTGCAACCGTTTGCCACGCACAAGCGCGTAATCAGGCCGTGGCGATGGCGTCCTACGACTCGTCGAGGAAAACATACCTCGAATCCTCCGTTGATCTTCCACCGTCGCACCAACTAAATGCTCACCAAGAAACCGTGACAGTAACTGCTCAAAGAACCGATTCATATCGAACAAGAAACCGGGCGTCTTGCTCTGTCCATCAGCATGTTCGAGTACGACACCCTGCATTTCAAGCAAGAGTCGTATCAACGTCAGCGCGGACTGACTGGCCTCGGTCAACCGCGTGAGAGCCTGCTCAGCACGAGCGATATCCTCGATGCGAAGCCGTGGCATCATGCTCACGTCACCAAAATGCACCGACAGTTTCTGTAAGCGCCGGCGCAACTCACGATCCCCGGTCATGCTCGCTGCCACCCCCAAACCCGTGCGAAGAATTCGGTTAAGGGTCCAGTCCGTGTCACGCTCATAGTACCGGCACGGCAACGCAGCTTCGATCACGCCACCTCGCCGAATGATCGTGTCCACCAAAATCTGTCCGCGCGGGCTAGTACGCCGCTCATCCGTAGATACATACCGACGAGCCAATCCGCGATGCAACAGCTCTTCGATCTCGCCCATTAGCAGCACGATTAACAAATCCTGCATGCCGTCCCGATTTACGGGTGAACGAGTTTCCTCGATTAGGCGCAGATCGCGCAGACCATAAGCGTAACGCAGCAGATGGGTAAGCGGCATAGCAGGCAGCTTTGGGCGCACAACGATGCGCAACGGCCCAACATCCACCCGTCCAACAAAAGACGTCGTCTCGATGGTGATGCCGTCGTAGCGTTCGTGAATATCGATCTTTCCACGCAGCGATTCTGCGAAGGCGCGCCACTGCACACGATCAGCAAACGTCAGCTTCTCAAGCCGCGGATTACGCCGCGGATCAACCGTATCCCATTCATTCAGTTCAATCGTGAGCCTGCTGAGATTCGCCGCTTCGTCACTCGGAGTCTGCTGCATCGGCGTCGCCCTCGTCGCTGTCGACCGGTTCATCGTCGTCTTCGATGGACGCATCCACCTGCATTTCGGAGAACGAAAGCGCATCGATAAGTTCGTTATCGCGGTTCGGCAGGAACAGTTCCTCGCGAATCCGGCTATTGTCCACGTCTACAAGCTCGTGACCGATAATGTCTTTCAGCGTCGAGAAATCGTCGTAACAGTATTCCTCGAGCAACGGAATGATGTCGTCGCGTAGCACGCGGGCGAAATCGCTGACGGATGTCATCGATGACGACAGCAGATAAGCCTGGCCGATCTGCAGATTTCGAGCATCGCGCTTCAGGTGACGCCGCAACCGCTTATTGAGCGCATCGAGCCATACATCGAGCGCGAGTCGGCCGACGCGGCGATTTTTCAGCAACGAACTGTCCGGCATCAGTTCGACAAAGCCGAAACGCCTGCGCAATGCCACATCGAGCAACGAGATCGAGCGGTCTGCAGTGTTCATCGTGCCGACGATGAACACATTGCGCGGCACCGAGAACGGCGCTCGCGTTACAGGTAGGATCACGCGGGTATCACGCTTATCAAGCTCGATGGTCGTCAACAATTCGCCGAAAATTCGCGGCAGGTCACCTCGGTTGATTTCGTCAATGACGAGAAAGAAGTTCTGCCCCTGCGCGCGGGCGGCGTCTTTGCACAGCCGCTTGAACACGCCGTCGTCCGGCTCAAAGACCATCGTGCCGCTTTCGTTGACGCGCGGACGCAGCCCTTCGACGAAGTCCTCGTAGCCCCATCCCGGATGAAACGTGCACATGCGCACGAAGCCTTGTTCCCCGTCGATACGCTGGCGCCCGGCATCGTCGAGCGCGTCCCACGTCTTGCCGAACGCATGACGCGCGGCCAATTCGCGGGCGACCCGAAGCGCGCGATACGTCTTGCCCGTGCCCGGTGGCCCGTATAGCACGACCTGTCCCTTGCGACGGAGATTGCCGTCGATTCTCGCCTCAAACGGATCGAGCGGAGGAAGTTGCTTGTTCGGTTCCGCGCTGGTGCCTGCTCGGGGCGCAGACACTGTGGGCTGATCCAGAAGCGGATGTTCGGAGAGACGCCGCTCGATCTTGATGATGTTGTTCGGATTCTTGCCAAGCTCGAACACCGTGGTGCGCGGACCATCGATTTCTGGCATGTTCCATTCGTCGAGCGACAGCCATTCGACCGCGCGCGTATGCGGAAAGCGCAACTTGTCATCGTATTGATAGGCACCGGTGACGCGTCCGATGCCCCGTATCGTATTGCCCTCGGTCGCGACGACGATATCGTTATCCTTGATACTGCTCGCGAAGTTGGTAATCTCACCTGCTTTGCGTTTTGCGACGCCTGCATTGGTCGCGCCCGGCAGCAGCATTTTGGTGATCGCTTCTTTGAGAGCGGACTTCGACAGCTTCGCGAGGTCGGCCGTCAGATCGAACACCTCATCAACCCAGCCGATTGAAACGTAACCGCCGTCGCGCATTTCCGGCCACACGCTGTCACCCGAGGTTCCGATCGTCGTGCCTACTCTCCAGTAGCGATGTATGCCGCCGTTGCGCTGATTCAACAGAATGCACAACGCGGCGACCGGAATGACAAGCGCACGCGCGATCTGCACGAACTGGCCGGCGCAAACGAACAACGACGCGTCGTTGTTGCGAAGTCCGATATTGTCGGCCGGCAGCTGCAGCAACTTGAGCAGGTGGTAGCGCTGAACCCGAGGTGAATGATATCCGTCGATCTTATCCGGGAAATTCAGAAACCAGTATTTGTGCGCCCAGACCGCACCGCACAAGGTGGGCGCGGCGGCACGCATATCGATGTCTAGGCGCTCGTAGACGGCGCCGGAGGCGTCGGCGGGATCGAATCGAGCGAGCACGTTGGCGGCGTCGATGAGTTCCTTGCGTTGTTTGCGGGCGATTTCGATGGCGCGGTCGACCGATAGCACGTTTTGCCCTTTGGGTGAGCCGGTAATCCACGCACCGTCGGCGTCGCGCTGATAGATGCCGAACTTGAATGACGAGCCACCACGGATGCCTCCGAACTCATTGCCCTTGAATTGCTCGTCCTGTTTGAATTCTAGCCAGTAGGCCATGCAAGGCGTGTTGGGATTTTGGCGGCCATGCATTAGTTGAAGGAGAGGTTCGCCGTCTGTGCGCTCCAATACCGCCGGGCCGAAGTTGTCGCGAAAAAGAGTGGTCTGTTCATCGATCCAGGATTGGGCTGGTAAGGCTGCGGAGGAGGTGGCGCTCTGAGCCAGCTTTTGCAGCTCAGCGAAGATGCTTGGGTCCAGATTCGCTAGGGACATGGGAAATACGGTGGCCTTTGGTTTGTAGGAGGGCAGATGGGCTTGTAGGCCGATTTGTGCTTGAAATCGTCGAGAACTAGGCGAAGCGTTGCAACGCGTCTAATAAGCGTGGCATAGGCACGGCTCACCAACGATTTATCTAACCTTCGAAAGGCTTGGCATTTCGATCAATCAGCTTGTCGAGTCGCCCGTTGATTAACGTGAATAGCGCTGCAAATCGTTCAAGACTTTGGTCGGGAACAACCTTCTCGGGTTCCGACGCCATCTTCTTGAGGAACAAGCGTGTCGGTCGCGTCTTGTGAAATGGAATACCGAGGTCAGCCAACCCTGCCTCTGTGCGGCGTGGGAAGTCCTTGATGGGTTTCAAGGCTTCGAATCCTGCAATCGGGTTCAGGCTGTGCAAGGCACGAAGGAGGTTGGACTTGCCGCTCTCGTTTCGTCCTAGAAGAGCAGTGATGCGAGAAACAGTAACGTCCCCACTGTCGTTGATAGATCTGTAGTTACGAACTCGGAATGACTTAAGTCTCATGGCGCCAGCTACCCTGTAGTTTTTCGAATGCTAACAAATGGAAATTATCTGATAGCCGTGAAAAAAAGCCTCGCTATGTCTCGGCAGACAGTCTACGTCGAACTCAGAGGTCTTCGTGTTCGGCTAAAGAACCTGCAATTATCAAGTAGGCCGGTCCAGATGTCTGCTTCCAGCTGCTTGAAGCGGCCGTCCAAGGGGAGGCAGAGACTGCCAGCTTTTGGCTGACTACCGCCTGACATTGCCATTGCTTGCCGACCCGTTGCGGTTTTTGACGCTGTTCAGTCAAATGTCGATCGCGCGCTCGGAAGCGACCCGTTATGGCCGGGACTATTGGCAGCCGAGCCACACTGTAAATCCGTTTTCTACCGGCCGCCGGCTGGCAGGCGTTACGGCGCCGCCAAGCCTGTCTGGTTCTTCCGATACTCGGCGATGCGACGCTCGGCTTCTTTCCGCTTGTCGTCGATCCTTACAATCTGGTCTCTCAATTCTTGATCGCGACACCATACGCCCAGTTTCGGCTCTTCAATGGGCATCCCTGCGTACTTGCGAAGACGCCGCGCGAGGTCGGAATTGGAGCCCTAGTTCGGAATAGTCACGCCGTCTAGCCCAAAAGTATTCGGTATGGTCCCGATAGTCGTCGTCGAACTCTTGAATCCCCGCGAGCTTGTTCTGGATTTGCTCCTGCTAGTCGGGAAGCAGAAGGATCGAGTACATGAGTTGCTGCGGTAGCACCTTCCATTCAACGCCAATGTCCAGCGGCTGAAATTCAGGCAGCCTGACTGTCGGCACATATCCATCACCGTTGTTACCAGCGGGTCGGCCAGATTCGGTGCCGTCATCAAGGGCGACATGAAGGCAACCACTGGCAAACCGTTCTAGGTGGGACACGACGATGATGGCGAGGTACGCCGTGTCTTTCTGACGCTTGGACCGGCCGACCAGCCATTCTTTGACCGCTACAAACGAGTTACCGAGTAGCACCCCACTGATGCCCGCGGTAGCTGAGATGATTGCTGAAACGTTTCCAGTTTCCATGCTCCCCTTCGATTGTCCCCCAGCGTTAGTCTGGGCTGGTCTGCTTTTTCGTTTTCGTTCTGTCCATCGGACCAATCTATGCTTTCAGAACGTGTCCCAATCCGTCGCCGGCAAGCTGGCCCCCGGAAGTCCCGGAAGTCCCGGAAGTCCCGGAAGTCCCGGAAGTCCCGGAAGTATATAAGCCTGCCCATGCGACAAAGTGTCGAGCCCGTGTTCAGCTGATGGTGTTGACCTGCATCCTGCGTTTAGATCGCCGGGCGACGTAAGTGACTGATTTGCCACTTAAACGGGCCGTTCGGCGGCAAGGAATCATCGTCTCCTCCTGGCCGAGGCCGTGTGGAA
>NZ_CAJZAR010000100.1:25185-25371 GCF_914484835.1 Paraburkholderia tropica | reverse complement strand
CAGCGAGGCGAGCACGGCGCAGCGCAGGTTGTCGCGCACCGAGAGCCGCGCGAACACGCTGGTGGTCTGGAAGCTGCGCGCGAGGCCGCGTCGTGCGAGCGCGGGCGGACCGAGCCGCGTGACATCGCGTCCGTTCAGTTCGATACGGCCTGCGCTCGCGCGGCGCTCGCCCGCGATCAGGCTGAA
>NZ_CAJZAR010000100.1:24436-25175 GCF_914484835.1 Paraburkholderia tropica | reverse complement strand
GAACAGCGTGGACTTGCCCGCGCCGTTCGGGCCGATCAGCGCGTGACGCTCGCCCGCGCGCACGTCGAGATCGACGCCGCGCAGCACGGCCGTCGCGCCGAAGCGTTTTTCGATGCCGCTGAGCCGCAGCGCGATCGTCATGGCCGAGCCTCCCGGCGCCCATCGGCTGAAGCGAAACGCGCGCGTCGTAGCGAGCGCGCGCGGCGGGCTGCCAGCCAGGCGATCACGCTCAGCACCGCGATGGCCGCGCCGAGCGCCCATTGCGTCTGCGGCGCGAGTGTGGCGAATCCGGCGGCGGCCCCATCGTCGTCGCCGAAACGGACGGCGTAGGCCCATTGCACCGCCAGCACGAACGCGAACGCGCCGCCGGCCGCCGCGCAGATCGACAAGCACCACGGCGCGAGGCAGGCGCGCCAGCCGTTGCGCGCGAGCGTCGCGCGTTCGCGCCGGGCGAAGCCCGCGAGCCCCTCGGGTGCCGTCAGCACGACGACGATGAAGAACACGCCGACGTAAAGCATCCACGCGCGCGAAACGCTCGCCACGCCCACGCTGAACGCCACCCAGACGAGCGCGCCGAGCACCGGGCCGAAGAACGCGCCCGCCCCGCCCGTCACCGTCGCAATCAGCACGGCAGCCGAACGCATCATGCCGACGCTCTCGGCGGCCGCGAGTTCGACGTTGATCAGCGCGAGCGTACCCGCGACGCCCGCGAACGCCGAGCCCAGCACGATCATCGCGG
>NZ_CAJZAR010000100.1:24163-24426 GCF_914484835.1 Paraburkholderia tropica | reverse complement strand
CGCGCGGGCGACGCGCCGAGCGAGGCCGCGCGGCGCGGGTTGTCGCGCACGGCGTTGGCGAGCCGCACGAACGGCGCGCGAGAGAGCACGCGCATCGCTACGCAGGCCGCGAAGCACCACGCCGCGATCAGCCAGTAGGCCTGACGGTCGGGGCCGAAGCTCCAGCCTGCGAGCGCCGGGCCGCTCGCGCGGTCGATCGGCACGCCCGCCTCGCCGCCGAACCAGTCCGGCAACGCCCACGCGGCGGCGGCCACCAGTTCGCC
>NZ_CAJZAR010000100.1:0-24153 GCF_914484835.1 Paraburkholderia tropica | reverse complement strand
CGCGAGCGCGCCGAGGCCCGCGGGCGCGGCGTGGCCGAGCGAGAGCAAACCGGTCTCGCCGAGCAGCAGGTTGGACGAGAGCGCGAACACGATCATCGCGGCGGCTTGCGCGAGGCACGCGAGCAGCCAGCCTTGCGGCGCGCCCGTCGGCGACAGCCAGGCCGAAACGAGCGGCGGCGCTACCAGCAGCACGGCGAGCCCGAGCCACATCAACGCCGCGCCGCGTGCGTGCGACGTGCGAACGTTGGTGTGATCGGCGTGACGCTTTGCGTTCATGGCGTCACGCGTCCTCGCCGCGCTGGCCGAACAGCCCTTGCGGGCGCACGGCGAGCATCGCGACGAGCAGCAGATACGGCAGCAGCGGCGCGGCCTGCGCGAGCGTGAGCGCGCTCCACGCGGGCGCGAGCGTCACGCCCCAGCGCGCGGCGAGCGCGCCGAACGAGACGTCGCTCGCCACCGCGAAGGTCTGCAGGAAACCGACCGCGAGCGAGGCCGCAAACGCGCCGCCGAGCGAGCCGAGCCCGCCCGTCACCACCACCACGAACACGATCGAGCCGACCGATTCGGCCATCGCCGGTTCGACGACGAACAGCGGCGCGGCCACCACGCCCGCCAGCGCCGCGAGCGCGGTGCCGAGCGCGAACACCAGCGTGCGCACGCGCGGCACGTCGTGGCCGAGCGCTTCGACGGCGGCCGCGTGCGTGAGCGCGGCGCGCACGACGAGGCCCGTCTGCGAGACGCGCAGCGCGACGAAGATCAGGACGAGCATGGCGGCGGACATCAGCATCGCAAACGCGCGGTAGCGCGAGAACGCCGCGCCGCCCAGGCTGAACAGCGGGCCGTCGAGCCACGCGGGCACGGCCGCCGCGAGCGGCTGCAGACCCCAGACGAGCTTGACGCCTTCGCCGATCGCCCAGGCCGCGCCGAACGTGAGCAGCAGCGCGTTGAGCGGACCGCCGGGCTGCGCACGGCGCAGCAGCGCGACTTCGAACAGCGCGCCCGCGAGTCCGGCCGCGAACGGCGCGAGCACGAGCGCCCAGCCGAAGCCGAACCAGCCCGCGAGCGTCACGCCCAGATAGGCGCCGAGCATGTAGAAGCTCGCATGGGCGAAGTTGAGCACGCCGAGCATGCTGAAGATCAGCGTGAGCCCGGCGGAAAGCAGGAACAGCAGCAGGCCGTAGCTCGCGCCGTTGAGCGTATCGATGAGAAATGCCTGCACGGCGGCGTGCCGATGCCGGAGGCGACTAGCGTTGTGCGCCGGTGTCGGCGTCGGCGCCCTCGCCTTCTTCAGCGACGACGAGCGGCGCGAGCGCCGCGCGCAACGCCTCGGGCAGCGCCTTCACGGGACGGCGCGTCGCGCGGTCGACATAGACGTGCACGAAATGGCCCTGCGCCGCGGGCGTGGTTTCGCCCTCGCGAAACAGACCGACCTCGTAGCGCACGCTCGACGAACCGAGCCGCGCCACGCGCAGCCCCGCCTCCACGTGCTCGGGAAACACGAGCGGCGCGAAGTAGTTGCACTGCGTTTCGACCACGAGCCCGATGGTCTCGCCGTGCTCGATATCGAGCGCCTGCGCGCGGATCAGATACTCGTTCACCACGGTATCGAAGTAGCTGTAGTAGACGACGTTGTTGACGTGGCCGTACACGTCGTTGTCCATCCAGCGCGTGGTGATGGTGAGGAAGTGGCGATAGCCGGAACGGTCACGGGCGAGCGGTCGGTTCATCGGATCGAAAGAATGAGGTTGAGGGAGGTTCTGCGCTCAGGCAAGGGCAAACAGGCGGCGAAGCGGCGCCGGACTCACTGCCCCGGCCGCTCGACGAACTCGAACGGCAGGCCGCGGCGGCGCATCCATTCGCCGAGCGCCTGACCCGTGCCCGCGCGCCAGGGCCGCAGCTTCGCGGGCTCGACGAGCCGGTATTCGAGCAGTTCCGGTGACAGCGCGATGGTGCCCGTCGCCTTCACGTGATACGCGATGATCAGTTCGTTCTTGCGGATGAATTCGTAGACGCCGATCAACTCGACGCTCTGCGCGCGCAGCGAGGTCTCTTCGAGCACTTCGCGCGCGATGCCCTCCTCGGGCGTCTCGCCGTTTTCGAGGAAGCCGGTGATGAGCGCGAACATGCCCTCCGGCCAGGCCGCGTTGCGCGCCAGCAGGATGCGCCCTTCATATTCGACGATGGCCGCCACGACGGGCAGCGGATTGTCCCAATGGGTGAAGCCGCAGACAAGGTCCGGGCAGGCGCGGCGCACGCGCCCGCCTTCGTGCGCGGCGTCGGCTCGCTCGATGAGGCGCGAGGCGCAGCGCGGGCAAAACTGGTAATCGCTCATGGCTCGATGGATTCGCTGGGTCGCAAATGGCGCAAAGGGTGCAAATTGCGCAAAAAGCATCAGCGCCGCGTGCGGCCCGGCGGGCTCGCCGGATCGGCGCGAAGCAGCCATTTTAGTGCGCTATCGAGCCTGGCGTGCGGGCGGGTTCAGGCGGGTGTCGGCGGCCGGGCGCGAGCGCCATGAAATGCTTCGCGATCCTGATGAAACCGACGGCGCGGTTTGAGCCGTTTCAGCCGCGCGAACGCTGTGCGCGCCACACGAGCCCCAGCGCGCCGAGCACGAGCGCAGCGGCGGCGAGCGCCAGCGAACTCGTGAACGTGCCGCTCGACGCGGCCAGCGGCGCGGCCACCAGCGGACCGGCGATCTGGCCGATGCCGTAAGCGCCGGTCGCGTAACCCATCAGCGCGGCGGCGTGCTCGCCGCGCAGCAGGCGCGCTTCGCGCATCGCGAACAGCGTGATCGCCGTGAACGGCAGGCCGATCAGCACGCTGCCGAACGCGAATCCGGCGGCATTCGGCCAGACGATGCCGAGCGCGATCCCGAGCGCCTGCAGCACGTACGAGACGGCGAGCATCAGCCGGTTGTCCCAGTGCAGCGGCAGACGCGCCGCCGAGAGCGCCCCGACGATCAGCGCGATGCCGAACATCGGCCAGAACAGATCGGGCCACATCGAACCCGGCAGCGCGTGGCGCGCGATCACGGGCAGGAAGGTCGCGGTGATGATGTAGCCGAAACCCGGCACGCCGTAGAGCAGGACGAGCCAGAAGGCGTCGGCGCGGCTTGCGGCCTTGTGCGTGGGCGTGGGCGTGGCCGTTGGCGAGTGAGAGGCAGATGAAGATGAAGCCGCCGCAGCCGCGCCCTCCTCGCGCGTTTCATCGCCGAAAACGGGCCACACGCACACCGCGATCAGCACGCATATCAGCCCGAAACCGAGCCAGCCGATGCGCGCGTCGATGCCGCCGAGCGCGCCTGCCGCGCTCACGGCCAGTCCGGTCGCCGCGATGCCGACGCCCGGCCCCGTGAAGATCACGCCGCCCCACTCGTTCGCGCCCAGTTGCGCGAGCCGGCGCAGGCCCCATTGCGAGGCGAACACGAAGGTCGCGGCGCTCACCGCGCCCGCCACGAAGCGCACGACGGCCCAGACCCAGAACGCGTGCGTGAGTCCCATGACGAGCGTGAGCAGCGCGGTCGAGACGAGCCCGGCGCGCACGATGCGCGCGGGCGCGAAACGCAGCGCCGCGCAGCCGACCGCGCCGACGAAATAGCCCGCGTAGTTCAGCGACGCCAGCCAGCCGCCGTGACGCAGATCGAGTCCGCCGCCATGCAGCATCAGCGGCAAGAGCGGCGTGAACGCGAAGCGCCCGATGCCGAGCGCCGCGGCGAGCGTCGCCATGCACGCGAGCGCGGCACGACGCGCGGCATGCGGTCGGCGAGTGGATCGGGAGCCGGAACGGGGAGCGGCGAGGTCGGTCATGATCGGCGAAAAACAGCGGAAAAAGCGCGAAAACAGGGATGCATGCGAAGCCGGATACGGCGTCGCGCGACGCCGCATTACCGCATCGTAGACGCCCTAAACGTTCCTGAAAAATGAATTATCATGAACGAATCATTCCTGTTAAGAGAACTATCATGGATCTCGCCGAGCTCGCGATCTTCCGGGCCGTCGTCCGCGAAAACGGCGTGACGCGCGCCGCCGCCAAGCTCAACCGCGTGCAGTCGAACGTCACCACGCGCATCAAGCAGCTTGAGGAGGAACTCGGCACGCCGCTGTTCACGCGCGACGGCCGCCGTCTCGTGCTCACGCCCGCGGGCGAGACGCTGCTGCCCTACGCCGAACGGATGCTCGCGCTCGCCGACGAAGCGCGCCACGCGCTCAAGGCGGCGCGGCCGGCGGGACGTCTGCGGCTCGGCACGATGGAGAGCGCCGCCGCAAGCCGCCTGCCCGGCGTGCTCGCGCGCTATCACCAGGACTGGCCCGACGTCACGCTCGAACTGGAGACGGCCACGACCGGCTGTCTGATGGAGCGTCTGCGCGCGTTCGAGATCGACGCCGCGCTGGTCGCCACGCCGTTCGCCGGACCGCCCGAGAGCGAGGTCTTCGAGCATGTGCCGATCTATCGCGAGGAACTGGTGATGATCACGCCGCGCGGGCACAGGCCGATCCGCCAGCCGGGCGATGTCGCGCTGTCGACGCTGGTGGCGTTCGAGCGCGGCTGCGCGTATCGCAACTATGTGGAGGCCTGGTATCTGGAGCACGGCATCCGGCCCACGCGCGTGCTGGAGCTCGGTTCGTATCACGCGATCGTCGCGTGTGTGGCGGCGGGCGCGGGCGTGGCCGTCGCGCCGCGCTCGGTGCTCGATCTGCAACGCAACGCCGACGACATCGCCGTGCATTCGCTCGGCAAGCTCGGCCGGATCGACACGCTGCTCGTCTGGCGGCGCGGGCATCTTTCGCCCGCGCTCGATGCGCTGAAGTCGGCGCTGCTCGCGCATGCGCGCACCCCGGCGCATGCGCCTGCAAGCGCAGAAATGGCCACGGCGGCCACGGCGGCCACGGCCTGAGACGCCCGCCCGAGTAGAAAAACAGCGCAAAAACAAAAAGGGCCGCCCTTTCGGACAGCCCTTTTTCATCGGCGAATCTGCGCGCTTACAGCTTCGCTTCGACCCAGCCCTTCACGCCCGCGAGCGCCGCCGGCAGGTTCGCCGGCTCGGTGCCGCCCGCCTGCGCCATGTCCGGACGGCCGCCGCCCTTGCCGCCCACCTGCTGGGCGACGAAGTTCACGAGTTCGCCGGCCTTGACCTTCTTGCTGGCCTCGGCGGTCACGCCCGCGATCAGGCTGACCTTGCCGCCTTCGACGGCCGCCAGCACGATGGCCGCGCTCTTGAGCTTGTCCTTGAGCTTGTCGACCGTTTCGCGCAGCGTCTTCGAGTCCGCGCCTTCGAGCGTGGCGGCGAGCACGTGCACGCCGTTCACTTCGATGGCCTGGCCTGCGAGTTCGTCGCCCTGGCTCGACGCCAGCTTCGACTTCAGCGCGCCCAGTTCCTTTTCGAGCGACTTGACCTGATCCTGCACCTGCACGATGCGCTGCGTCAGTTCAGCCGGTTGCGCCTTGAGCACCGCCGCCGCCGCGTTGATGCGCGCGTCGAGGTCCTGCACGAAGCGCATGGCGTTGTCGCCGGTGATCGCTTCCACGCGGCGGATGCCGGCTGCGACGCCGCCTTCCACCACGATCTTGAACAGGCCGATGTCGCCGCTGCGCGTGACGTGCGTGCCGCCGCAGAGTTCGCGCGAGAAGCCGAGGTCGAGCACGCGCACTTCGTCGCCGTACTTTTCGCCGAACAGCGCCATCGCGCCGCCCTTGACCGCGTCGTCGAACGACATCACGCGCACGATGCCGGGCGCGTTCGCCAGCACTTCCGCGTTGACGATCTGCTCGACGCGACGGATTTCGTCGTCGGTCATCGGCGCGTTGTGCGCGAAGTCGAAGCGCGTTTTATCGGCGTCGACGAGCGAGCCCTTCTGTTGCACGTGCGCGCCCAGCACTTCGCGCAGCGCCTTGTGCATCAAGTGCGTGGCCGAGTGGTTGCGGGCCGTGCGGGCGCGGCGGATGGCGTCGATTTCCGCCTTCACGACGTCGCCGACCTTCAGCGTGCCCTGCTCCAGCGTGCCGTGGTGGCCCGCGACGTCGGCCTGCACCTTGAGCGTGTCGGCGACGGCGAAGCGGATGCTCGCGTTCGAGATCACGCCCTGGTCGCCGACCTGGCCGCCCGATTCCGCGTAGAACGGCGTGTGGTCGAGCACGACCACGGCGTCCTGACCGGTCTTCACTTCGTTGACCGACGAGCCGTCGACGTACAGCGCGACCACCTTGGCGTCGTCGAACACGATCTCTTCGTAGCCGTGGAACGTGGTCTTGGCGCCCGAGTATTCGAGGCCCTGCGCCATCTTGAACTTGCCCGCCGCGCGGGCCTGCTCGCGCTGGCGCGCCATGGCTTCGTCGAACGCCGGTTCGTCGACCGTGACGTTGCGCTCGCGGCAGACGTCCGCCGTGAGGTCGAGCGGGAAGCCGTAGGTGTCGTGCAGCTTGAACGCGAGTTCGCCGTCGAGCGTCTTGCCGCCCTTCGCTTCGAGGTCCGCCAGCGCGCCGTCGAGAATCGACATGCCGTGCTCGATGGTCTCGAAGAAGCGTTCTTCTTCCTGACGCAGCACGTCGGTCACGCGCTGTTGCGCTTCGGCCAGTTCCGGGTAGGCCGCGCCCATTTCCACGACCAGATCGTTCACCAGCTTGTGGAAGAACGAACCCTTCTTGCCCAGCTTGTAGCCGTGGCGGATCGCGCGGCGCACGATGCGGCGCAGCACGTAGCCGCGGCCTTCGTTGCCCGGAATCACGCCGTCGACGATCAGGAACGAGCACGCGCGGATGTGATCGGCGATCACCTTCAGCGAGTTGTTCGTGAGGTCGCTGATGCCGGTTTCGCGCGCGGCGGCCTTGATCAGGTTCTGGAACAGGTCGATCTCGTAGTTGCTGTGCACGTGCTGAAGCACGGCGGCCAGACGTTCGAGACCCATGCCCGTGTCGACGCACTGCTTGGGCAGCGGCGTCATGTTGCCTTGCGCGTCACGGTTGAACTGCATGAACACGAGATTCCAGATCTCGATGAAGCGGTCGCCGTCTTCCTCAGGCGATCCCGGGGGGCCGCCCCAGACGTCCGGGCCGTGGTCGTAGAACACTTCCGAGCACGGGCCGCAGGGGCCGGTGTCGGCCATCTGCCAGAAGTTGTCCGACGCGTAGCGCGCACCCTTGTTGTCGCCGATGCGGATGATGCGCTCGACCGGCACGCCGATTTCCTTCGCCCAGATGTCGAAGGCTTCGTCGTCTTCCTTGTAGACCGTGACCGTGAGCTTGTCGGCCGGCAGGCTGTAGACCTTGGTCAGCAGCTCCCAGCAGTAGTGGATCGCGTCGCGCTTGAAGTAGTCGCCGAACGAGAAGTTGCCGAGCATCTCGAAGAACGTGTGGTGGCGCGCCGTGTAGCCGACGTTTTCGAGGTCGTTGTGCTTGCCGCCCGCGCGCACGCTGCGCTGCGCGGTGGTCGCGCGCGAGTACGGACGCGATTCGGCGCCGAGGAACACGTCCTTGAACTGCACCATGCCCGAGTTGGTAAAGAGCAAGGTCGGGTCGTTGCCCGGCACGAGGCTCGACGAGCGCACGATCGTGTGGCCCTTCGATTCGAAGAACTTGAGGAATTTCTCGCGGATTTCGGAGGCTTTCATGGCGTGCTGTATTTACCTTCGGGGCGTCTGTGCTGAATCTTGTTTGATCTCGAAAACACGGCTCGCGGCCTGCGCGTGGGCGGCTGCGTGCACGGTTTCCTCGATGCTGAATCGAACGATTATACGGGATCGACGCACGCGCGCGGCGGCGTCCTCGGGCCGGTGTGCATCGTTGCCACGGGGCGCGCAGCGGCTGGTGCGCATGCTTGACGAATCGGCGTGCACGGAGCGTCAGACCGGCGCTGTCGCGCGCCGTCTTGTTCCGCTAAGCGAAACTTTGTACCGAAATATGCCTTAGTCGGCGCGGATCGCTTAAGATGGGCGCAACGGCCGCCTCGACGGCCCGCCTCAGAACGACATTGGAAGACACAGCATGGGCGCACTCAGCCATATCCGCGTACTCGATCTCACCCGCGTGCTCGCCGGGCCGTGGTGCGCGCAGACGCTCGCCGACTTCGGCGCCGACGTGATCAAGGTGGAGCGCCCCGGCGCGGGCGACGACACGCGCCATTGGGGCCCTCCGTATCTGAAGACGCCCGACGGCGAGGACACCGCCGAAGCGGCCTACTACCTCGCGCCGAACCGCAACAAGCGCTCGGTCACGGTCGATATCGCCACGCCGGAAGGCCAGCGCATCGTGCGCGAACTGGCCGCGCAGAGCGACGTCGTGCTGGAGAACTACAAGGTCGGGCAACTGAAGAAGTACGGGCTCGACTACGAGTCGCTGCGCGAGGTGAAGCCGGACATCGTCTATTGCTCGGTGACGGGTTTCGGCCAGACCGGCCCGTATGCGCCGCGCGCGGGCTACGACTTCATCGTGCAGGGCATGGGCGGTTTCATGAGCATCACGGGCGAGCGCGACGGCCAGCCGGGCGGCGGCCCGCAGAAGGCCGGCGTGGCGATCGCCGACCTCATGACCGGCATGTACTCGACCATCGCCGTGCTCACGGCGCTCGCGCACCGCGACCGCACGGGCGCGGGCCAGTACATCGACATGGCGCTGCTCGACGTGCAGGTGGCGATGCTCGCGAACATGAACACGAACTACCTCGCGAGCGGCAAGCCGCCGGTGCGCTGGGGCAACGCGCATCCGAACATCGTGCCCTATCAGGCGTTCCAGACCAGCGACAGCTGGATCATCCTCGCGGTGGGCAACGACGGGCAGTTCCGCAAGTTCGTCGAAGTCGCGGGCCGCGCCGATCTCGCCGACGACGCGCGCTTCGCGACCAACCCGGAACGCGTGCGCCATCGCGATACGCTGGTGCCGATCGTCGCCGACCTCATTCGCACGCGCAGCAAGGCCGACTGGATCGGTTCGCTCGAAGCGGCGGGCGTGCCGTGCGGGCCGATCAACGATCTGGGCGAGGTGTTCGAGAACGAACAGGTGATCGCGCGCGGCTTGCAGGTCGACGTGCCGCACCCGACGGGCGGCGTGGCGCGCCTCGTGCGCAACCCCATCCGCATGAGCGAGACGCCGCCCACCGTGGCGAGCCATCCGCCGACGCTCGGCGAGCACACGAACGACGTGCTGCGCGGCGTGCTCGGTTACGCCGACGATCAGATCGAAGCGTTGCGCGGCAAAGGGGTGCTTTGAGGCAGGTTTGAGGCGCTCGGGCGGCGTCAGGCGCCGCCGCCCGCGACCGATCGCGCGATCTGCTGTGCCATAGACGGCTGCATCGACATCAGCCATTCGTAACCCTGCGGCCAGTCTCCCAGACCGCTTTCGGCATTGATGTGCCCGCGCGCGCCGACTTCCTCCCAACCGCTGCCCCAGCCTTGCGCGCAGCGCCGCGCGAAATCCACGCCACCGTAGGGATCGTCGCTGCTCGCGACCACAATGCTCGCGAACGGCAGCGCGTCCAGTGGCACCGGATCGAAACCGCTCGCGTCGCGCGGAAATTCGGGGCCATGCGGATCCGGCACCGCGACCAGCAGCGCGCCCGCCACCTTCGCGCGCGTCGCGGCGCTCGAAAAGTGCGCCGCCCAATGCGCCACGGTCAGGCAGCCGAGACTGTGCGCCGCCAGCAGCACGCCGCCCTCGCCCGCGTCCTCACCCTGCGGTTCGGCCACCAGCGCCGCTTCCAGCGCGCGGCACCACGCCGCGCAGTCCGGGTGCGTCCAGTCGGGCATCGCCACGCGCGCGAAGCCCGTGTGCGCGGCTTCCCAGCGCGTCTGCCAGTGACCCGGCCCCGAGTTCATATAGCCGGGCAGGACCCGCACCCTTGCGTCGTTCGTCGTCATTTTTTCCTTGCTTCGCGGCATTGCGCGCCCCGCTCCGGCGCCAGGGCTGGCACGGTGGGGCGCGTCAGGTAGAATGGAAGGCACCACCGGGCGCCCGGGTTGCAACGTTGGCCTGCAGCGTGCAGTGCGATGTGCGGCGCGCCCTCGAACGACTTCCCTTTTCGCATGAATACCGAACGTAAAGACGCCGACCGCACGGACGCGCCTGCGGCATCCAATTTCATCCGCAACATCATCGACGACGACAACCGCTCGGGCAAGTGGGCGCAGCGCGTGGAAACGCGCTTCCCGCCGGAGCCGAACGGCTATCTGCACATCGGCCACGCCAAGAGCATCTGCCTGAACTTCGGCGTGGCGCAGCGCTACGGCGGCGTCTGTCACCTGCGCTTCGACGACACCAATCCGGAAAAGGAAAGCGTCGAATACGTCAACTCGATCATCGACGCGGTCACGTGGCTCGGCTTCGACTGGAAGAAGGAAGACCACGAGTACCTCTTCTACGCGAGCGACTACTACGACAAGCTCTACGAATTCGCCGAACTGCTGATCCAGCGCGGCAAAGCGTATGTCGACAGCCAGACGCCGGAAGAGATGCGCGCGAACCGCGGCTCGGCCACGGAAGCGGGCAAGAACTCGCCGTTCCGCGAGCGCTCCGTCGACGAAAACCTCGACCTGTTCCGCCGCATGAAGGCCGGCGAGTTCGAGGAAGGCGCGCACGTGCTGCGCGCGAAGATCGACATGGCGTCGCCGAACTTCAACATGCGCGACCCGGTCATCTACCGCATCCGCTTCGCGCATCACTACCGCACGGGCGACAAGTGGTGCGTGTATCCGATGTACGACTACACGCACTGCATCTCGGACGCGCTCGAAGGCATCACGCATTCGCTGTGCACGCTCGAATTCGAAGATCACCGTCCGCTCTACGACTGGGTGCTCAACGAACTGGCCGACGCCGGCGTGTTCACGCGTCCGCTGCCGCAACAGATCGAGTTTTCCCGCCTGAACCTCACGTACGCGATCACCAGCAAGCGCAAGCTGCTGCAACTCGTGACCGAAGGCCACGTGGACGGTTGGGACGATCCGCGTATGCCGACCATCGTCGGCGTGCGCCGCCGCGGCTTCACGCCCGAAGCGATCCAGCTGTTCTGCGAGCGCATCGGCGTGACCAAGGTCGATTCGTGGATCGACATGAGCGTGTTCGAAGGCGCGCTGCGCGACGACCTCGACGACAAGGCGGCGCGCGCGACCGCCGTGCTCGATCCGCTCAAGCTGATCGTCGACAACTATCCGGAAGGCCAGTCCGAGCAATGCAGCGCGCCGGTGCATCCGCATCATCCCGAGCGCGGCAACCGCGAATTCACGTTCTCGCGTGAACTGTGGATCGAGCGCGAGGACTTCCAGGAAACGCCGCCGAAGGGCTATTTCCGCCTGTTCCCGGGCAACAAGGTGCGCCTGAAGTACGGCTTCGTCGTGGAATGCACGGGCGCGGATAAGGACGCCGACGGCAACATCGTCGCCGTGCATTGCAACTACTTCCCGGACAGCAAATCGGGCACCGAAGGCTCGAGCAACTACAAGGTCAAGGGCACGATCCAGTTCATCAGCGCCGACAACGCCGTGCCGGCCGAAGTGCGCCTCTACGACCGCCTGTTCCGCGAAGAACAGCCGGACGCGGGCGGCCGCGACTTCCTCGAAGCGCTGAACCCGGACTCGAAGCGCGTCGCTCAGGCGTTCGTCGAACCGGGCGCGCGCAACGCGGCGCCGGAAGACCGCTTCCAGTTCGAGCGTCACGGCTACTTTGTCGCCGACCGCTACGACTCGAAGCCGGGCGCGCCGGTGTTCAACCGTATCGTCGGTCTGCGCGACAGCTGGGGCAAGTAAGCCCGCCAGCGAGTCATCGCACAAATGAAAAAGCCCGCACGTTCGCCGTGCGGGCTTTTTTTCTGGCGGCGGCGATGATCGAGCGCGTGAGGCCGCTCAGGCCGTTTCGATCCGCCGATGCAGCTCCGCGAGCGACAGCGCCGTATTGAACAGACGCGTGAGGCTGCGGCTCGCGTACTGGTCGACGTCGGCGGGCGCGACCCAGCGCCAGGCGTCCATCTCGGGAATCATCACGCCGTCGTGGCGGCGCGGAAACATCGACACGCAGACGCAGCGCGACAGATCGCCCTCGCTCTCCAGCGCGCGCGCCGCGAACAGATGCAGATCCTTGTCGCGCCGATACGCGAAGCGCCCGAGATCGACGAGCCGCGCCGCGCTCACGTCGATGCCGGTTTCCTCGACCATCTCGCGCCGCGCGCTCTGCACTTCGGTTTCGCCGGGCTCGCCCTGCCCCTTCGGAATGTCCCAGTGGTCGGTGCCGGTCGCATGGGCGAGCAGCACGCGGCCATCGGGGTCGAGCAGCACGATGCCGCACGACACAGTTTTGCCGTCGGTCTTGCCGTTCACCACGCGCTCAATGCCGCTGCTGATAGACCCACTTGCCCTCGCCCACACGGCAGAACTTCGGGTGCAGCGTCATCGCCTGGCCCTTCGCGTTGACGACCACGTCGGTGTCGCGGCAGGTCTTGTCGCCATCCTTCTCGGTCTTGGTCGGCGTGATGGTGGCGTCGATTTTCACGCTGTTGTTCAGGCCGTCGTTGTTCCAGGTGGACGACTCGCCGTCCGCCTTGTTGGTGACCGCGGCACGCACGGCTTCCGTGAGCGATGCGTAGTCCGCCTGCTTCATCCAGGACGCGGGCGTGTCGTGCAGGAAACCCAGATTCGCGGCCTGCGCGTTTGCGCCGAAGGCGAGCACTAACGCTGCGGCAATGCCTGACAATACTCGGGGCGAATTCGACATCGAATGTTCTCCTTGTAGGGCGGTCTCGTAGAGCGAGGCTTGGGGCCAATCGCTGTTGGGCCAATTGCTGTTGGGCCAATTGCTGGTCTCAAAAAAGCATAGCACGCGCCCTGTTTTCGCCCGATGCAGTCCGCCCACGGTTTTTCGGATTGCTCCGATAGCCGCTCAGATGCCCCGCCAATACGATTCCTCTGTCAGCCGCTTACGCACCACGAGGAATTTTCCGTCATGACCTACACCACTGCACTGGGCCTGTTTGCCATCGTCCTGGCGTTGCTGTGCATTGGCCTCATGGCGGTGCTCGCCCATCATTCGCACGTGCCGCGCACCGATCCGCTCACGGCGGACCTGAGCTTCGGCATCGTCGATCAGGCGCCGCACTGGCCGGAAGTCGCGGTGCGCGGCGGCTTCATCTGCCTGCTGGTGTCGTTCGTCGCGCTGACGGCCACCTGCATCCTGATCATGTCTTCCTGAGCGGGCCGTCCTGCGCGTCGTTTCCTGCGCGGCGGCGATGAACGCCCGCGCGCTCAGTGTGCTGTCTGTGCCGCCTGCGCCGACGCCTGCCAGCCGTCGGTGAGCGTGTCGAGAAACGCAATCACATCCTTGATTTCGGCGTCGGAGAACACCGGCGCATCGCCGGGTTTGCGGTCGAACGGCGGGTCCGTGTTCAGGTTCGCCCAGTATTGCTGCGGCAGATCGTCGAACTTCTTCACCTTGCCCTTCACCACCGGATAGAACTCCTGCGGATTCGTGTCGCGGCGCGCGTAGAAGCGCAGCACGTCGTCGAGCGAGTGATAGACGCCGTTGTGGAAGAAGGTTTTCTTCAGCGCGATGTTGCGCAGCGTCGGCGTGCGGAACAGGCCGCAGAATTCGGCGCGATGATCGAGATCCGTGCGCTCGGGGCCGCACGCGCCGAGATCGAAGAAACGCGGATCGCGATTGACCGCGAGCGTGCGGTTGCGCGGCACGCCGATCGCGATCAGGCCGAAGTCGCTGAACTGCGGCGGCGAGCCGTCCTTGGCGCGCTGGCTGATGTGGCAGCTCGCGCAATTGCCCCGCTTCTCGTCGTTGAACAGTTGCAGGCCGCGCAGCTCCGCCGCCGTGAGCGGGGTCTTGCCCGCGAGATACGCGTCGTATTTGCTCGTGTACGGATAGAACACGTCGGGCGCCTGCTCGAAGGTTTCGAGCGACTTCAGCACGGCCTGGAAGGTGGCGTTGTCGTCGTCGAAAACCTGCTCGCCGAAGGCTTCGCGAAACGCGTTCGCGTACGGCGCCGCGCGCACCGCCGCCGTCACCTTGGCCGGCGTGCTCGCCATCTCGAACGACGACAGCAGCGGAATGCGCGCCTGGTCCGCGCCATGATCGACGCGGCCGTCCCACGTGAGGCCGCCCGTCGGGCCAGCGTCGATGCTTTCATCGCCTTCGTCGTCGGAGTCGTGATAGTGCTCGGCGAACGCGGGCACCGCTTGCAGATACTTGAGCGTGGGCACGGCGCGCATGCCCTGACGATGCATGTCGGCGCCGCCGATCTGCACGTCGAGCGCATTGGCCGGCGTGAACGCGTGATTCGGGCTGTGGCAGGTCGCGCACGACATCTTGCCCGAGCCCGACAGCGACGGATCGAAGAACATCTGCTTGCCCAGCGCCGTCATGCGCCGTACCTGCGCATAGACCTCGGCGCGCGACTGGCCGTGCTGCCGGGCCGTCGGCGTCGGTGCTGGCGCGGAAATCTTCATCAGTTTCGCGCCGTTGGCTTTAGCGTTGGCATTCGATCTGGCATCCGATCGGACATTCGCATCGCGCGCACTCGCGCCGTTTTCCGAGCCGCCATCCATCCCGTTCGACGCGCCGGGCGTGCCGCCATCGCACGCCGCCAGCAGCGACAGCAACGCCGCCGCGATCAGCAGACGCGCGGCGTGACCATGGCCGCGCGAGCGCGCGCGAGTCTGCGAATGCGTGTCAGAAAGACTGCCTCCAAGCGCCGCGCGATGCGCCGAACGATGCCACATGAACTGATCCCCGAGCTTGTGTGCGGCGCGCGCGAGACCCCGGCCAGGCCGAATCCTCGCACCGCTGTGCCGCGATGGCCGATGCGCCCACGGAACGCATCGAAGTCGCGAAAGCGTATGTCAGCTTCGTTACATTCAAATGACGTCATGTAATTCAACCGTTACCTAATTACAGGGATAGAAAAAGCTAAATGTAATTATTTACATATAGCTGTCAAATTACGTTGAGACACTGCGCCTCGCCCGACGGCCGGTGTGACTCCCGCGCAGGCCGCCCGGCGCCCCCAACGCGAGAGAGAAAAAAATGATCAACAGAAAATGGTTCTATGCGACGCCGATCGCAGCGGCGGCGGCGGCATTGGCCGTCGCGGCCTGCGGCGGCAACGACAGCAAACCGGGTCTGACGTCGGTGAAGAACATCGTCGTGATCTATGCGGAGAATCGCAGCTTCGACAATCTGTACGGCAGCTTCCCCGGCGCGAACGGCCTGCAGAGCGTCACGGCCGCCAGCGCCCAGCAGCTCGACCGCGACGGCTCGGTGCTCGCCACGCTGCCGACGGTCTGGAACGGCCTGACGCAAACGGGCGTGACGCCCGTGGTCACGGCGGCGATGACCGAAAACATGGCGAACGCGCCCTTCGCCATCGACGATCCGAACGGCTACAACGTCCCGCTCTCGACGACGACGCGCGACCTCTATCACCGCTTCTACGAAAACCAGATGCAGATCCACGGCGGCAAGAACGACATGTTCGCCGCGTGGGCCGACTCGGGCGGCCTCGTGATGGGCCACTACACGACCAGCGCCGAAAAGCTGCCGCTCTGGAAGATCGCGCAGCAATACACGCTCGCCGACAACTTCTTCATGGGCGCGTTCGGCGGCTCGTTCCTGAACCACCAATGGCTGATCTGCGCGTGCACGCCGTACTACGCGAACGCCGATACGGCCACGGCCAAGCCGACGATCTCGACGGTCGACGCCGACGGCGTGTCGCTGACGCTCGCCTCGAACTCGCCCGCCTCGGCGCTGACCGGCGTGCCGAAATTCGTGAAGTCGGGCAACCTCACGCCCGACTTCTACGCCGTCAACACGATGCAGCCGCCGTATCAGCCGAGCGGCAACGCGGCCGCCTCGGGCGGCGACGCGAATCTCGCCGATCCGGGCAACGCCTCGACGATGCCGGCGCAGACGTCGCAGAACATCGGCGACCTGCTCTCGAACGCGGGCGTGACGTGGGCATGGTATGGCGGCGCGTGGGGCGCGGCCGTGAGCGCGGTGCAGAACAGCACCTCGAACGTGATCTACGGCGCGAACATGACGGCGCCGAACTTCCAGCCGCACCATCAACCGTTCAACTACTTCTCGAACTACGCGCCGGGCACCGCCGCGCGCACGGCTCACCTGCTCGACGGCGGCATGGACGGCAGCGAGTTCATCAAGGCGATCGACGCGGGCACGCTGCCCTCGGTGTCGTTCTACAAGCCGCAGGGCAACCTGAACGAGCACGCGGGCTACACCGACGTGGCGAGCGGCGACCAGCACATCGCCGACGTCATTTCGCATCTGCAAAAGAGCCCGCAGTGGAAGGACATGGTCGTCGTGGTGACCTACGACGAAAACGGCGGCTTCTGGGATCACGTCGCGCCGCCGAAGGGCGACCGCTGGGGTCCGGGCTCGCGCATTCCGGCGCTGATCATTTCGCCGTACGCGAAGAAGGGTTACGTCGATCACACGCAGTACGACACGACCTCGATCCTGCGCCTGATCACGCGCCGCTTCTCGCTGCCGACGCTGCAAGGTCTCACCACGCGCGACACCGCGCTCAAGAGCAACGGCGGCCAGGCGATGGGCGACCTGACCAACGCGCTCGACCTGAAGCTTTGATGCGTTGATGCGCTGATCGACTACGGCCATCGATCGCTGGACATCAGGGTGTCCAGCTTTCTTCACGGGCAGCCATGTGGCTGCCCGTTTTTTTGATGCCGCTCCACTCTCTCGCGGTTTGATCCGCCTTTCTAACGCGACTTTTGACCACAGTCATGACTCCGTCGCATGCACTAGTCTGATAGTAGTTGACTAGGCAATAATTAACGGAGATCAAAACATGATGCGCGTCGAATCGACGCTCCCTCCCGGCGAGCGTGTCGTTTATGAGGGCCACCTCAGCATGTGGGCGATGAGCCCGTGGATCACGTTCGGCATCGTGCTGATGATCTGGGGCGTGCTGCTCGGCTGTCTCGGCGATGCGCGGTTTTCGGCGGCCATGCTGTTTGGCGCG
Organism: Paraburkholderia tropica; assembly: GCF_914484835.1. Lineage (GTDB taxonomy): Bacteria > Pseudomonadota > Gammaproteobacteria > Burkholderiales > Burkholderiaceae > Paraburkholderia > Paraburkholderia tropica_A. The sequence goes on along the minus strand of NZ_CAJZAR010000100.1, from coordinate 7,175 downwards.
GGCGCGCTGCTGTTCGCCGTCGCGATCGCCCTGCTGCTGACCACGCAACTTGCACTGACGAGAAAGCGCGTGATCGCGACCTTCGGCATCGTGCGTCAGCGCAGCGTCGCGTTCGAACTGGGCGAGGTGCGCCGCGTGCATGTGCGTCAGGGCGTGATCGGCGGAGTGTTCGACTACGGGACCATCGTGATCGGACGCGCCAGCGCGCCGGCACTCAGGATCGCGGGCATCGAGCAACCGTTTGTGTTTCGCGAACGGCTCGCGAGGCTGCGCGATGTGATCGCGGCGCAGATGCGGTTGGCGGCTTGAGAAAGTTTGACATTAGGGAACTCTCAAGTTTTCGATTTGCGTGTCGATACTTTGGGGCATGAACACGACAATCACCAAGGCGCAAGCCGAAGCCATCCTCAACACGGCGTCCAAACTGTTCGGTCTTCTTGTGGAAGCGCGACAGCTCGACCCGGACTCGGCCGAAGGGAAGCAGATCTACAACAAGTTCGTCTTCGGCGCGCTCGACACGGCCTGTCCGAATGCCACGCAGCGCGAGAAGCTCGTGCTGTTTGGATCGCCGGATTGACGAAAATCTACGCCATGGCTATACGCTGCCGGAAAACAAAAAAGCCCGCAAATTGCGGGCTTTTTTGTTTGGCGCGACAGGAGGGGCTCGAACCCCCGACCCTCGGCTTAGAAGGCCGATGCTCTATCCAGCTGAGCTACTGTCGCGTGGAAAATCTGCGTGCCGGCAGCCGCGCGCGGGGTGCGGCCGAAGACGGGCGTGGATTATACCGCGTTCGACTCGAGCCGGACGTCCCGCCCACGGCCCGCCATCAAGCGGGTTGCGGATGCATCACGAACCAGCCGAGGAAAATCGCGCCCGCGATCACGCAGTACAGGCCGAACGACGCCAGACGGCCGCGCCCTTCGAAATAGCGCATCAGGAACTTCACGCTCAGCCACGCGGCGATGCCGGTCAGCACGCCGCCGACGAGCGCCGTCGTCAGCTGGTCGCGCGCGTGGAACAGTTTCGGCAGTTCGAGCACGCCCGCCGCGAAGATGATCGGCGTGCCGAGCAGGAACGAAAACTCCGCCGCCTTCTCGGTCGTGAGGCCCGCCGCGTTACCGGCGATCATCGTCAAGCCACTGCGCGAGAAGCCCGGAATCAGCGCGCCAATTTGCGCGAGACCGACCAGAAACGCCTGGCGGAACGTGAGCTTTTCGGGCGCGCGGTGCGTGCGAGCACGCTGGAGGCGGTCGCCGAACCACAGCAGCACGCCGTTCACCATCAGCGCGGCGGCGACGATGCGCAGGTCGTGAAAGATCGCTTCGATGCGCTTTTCGAGCACCAGACCGACGATGCCCGTCGGAATCGTGCCGATGATCAGCGCCCACATCATGTGGCCGTCGTCGTTCTTGCGGCCGCCCAGCGACGCGAAGAAGCCGCTGATCAGCGCCACCCAGCGCGCGCGGAAATACCAGAGCAGCGCGACTGCCGTGCCCAGGTGCAACGCGACGAGGAACGGCAGCAGTTGCGGGGCGTGCTTGTCGATATGCATGCCGAACAGTGCCGGCACGAGCAAGGTGTGGCCGAGACTGCTGACAGGAAACAGTTCGGTAACGCCTTGCAGCACGCTCAGAAAGAGTAGAAACGAGAGACTCACGCGCGGATCCTCGGAATGGTTGGACATGACGCCGACCATCGCGGGGACAGTGCGGCAAAGCGCACCGATTATGCCTGGCCCGAATTGCAGCGCCAAGCTTCAAGTCTCATTTGTCGGAAAAGTTACCGCGTCGCAACAAAATCGCGGTGAACGGGACGATACGCGCAGCCGGCGCGCATGTTTCAGAAAGCAATCAGCCGGCAAACGCCGGCCAGAATGCAAGCAAACTGCAAGTAATCTGCGAGCCGCGCGCGCGGTGTGGCGCACGGCTTGTGCATCTTTGCGCTTAACGCGCCATCTTGTAGAAGAAGTATGCGCTGCTGCCGACGAACAGGCTGAACATGCCCATGCTCATGACCGTTGCGATATCCATTTTCGCGCCCTCCTTCGCTGTTGCTGTCTGCGGCTGTGTGCGAAATCGCACATTTCAGGGCGATTATGGCGGCGGCCCGGCTTGCACAACACCCACGATTTCCCGACGAGGGTTTCCACGCATCGGAAAGCGGCGCACAATCGCCCATCGCGTATTCGCGGCCCGCCGCTGCGCCGGCGCGGCCTTTCCCTCACCTCGACTCAGTGCCAGGCCATGGAAACACGCCCTCCGCAGGACCTCCTCGAACTCAACAGCGGCGTCTCCACGCTGCGCTTCGCTCCGTGGGCCGGCGGCCGCCTGCTCTCCTGGCACGTCGGCGGCGAGCCCGTCATCCGCTGGCCCGACAACGCGAACTGGGAGCAGCCCGCGCGCATCCGCGGCGGCAATCCGCTGCTGTTCCCGTTTCTCGGCCGTCATTTCGTCGATGGCCAGATCGGCCGCTGGCGTGACGCCGAAGGCGTCGTGCGCGATCTGCCGATGCACGGCTTCGCCCGCGATCTGCCGTTTGCCGCCCACGTCGACGGCGACGGGCGCGGCGTGCGCATGACGCTCGACGATTCGCCAGCGACGCGTGCGGGCTATCCGTTCGGCTTTCGCTTCGAGGCCGCTTACCGGCTCGCCGACGATCACACGCTCGACGTCTCGCTGACGGCCACCAATACCGGCGACGCGCCGCTGCCCTGGTACGCGGGCCATCACTTTTACTTTGCGCTGCCGCACGCGCAACGCGGCGAGAGCACGCTGGAGATGCCGCCCGCGCAGCGCCAACATCAGCTGCCCGACGGTTCGATCAGCGCGCCGGAGCGCGGCGAGGCGCTCTATCGTCTCGACGACGCCGCCATCATCGACCGCTTTCACGTGCTCGAACCGACGCCGCCGTCGGTGCCCGTGCGCTTCGTCGCGCCCGGACTCAAGCGTGCGGTCACGATCGATCTCGACCGCCCCGACTCGCTGCCGTGGTACGCCGTGACGACCTGGACGGAAGCCGCCGACTCCGACTTCTATTGCATCGAACCGTGGCTCGGTCTGCCCGACGCGATCCACAACGGTCTCGGCCTGCGCTGGCTCGCGCCGGGTGCCACGGAGACCGCGACGCTGCGTCTGCACGTCGAGGCGCTCGGATAATGCAGCGGGCCTGATCGACTTTCATCCACCTCAATTCCTGGCCTCAATCGCTGGCTTCGATCGCTAACGCGGCGGCAAACCCGTTAAAATCAGACGTTTTGCCGCCGCGATCCGCCTTCCGGCTGAACCGCGCGGCAGCGTCCTGCGAGGTTCAACATTGGCACAACGATTTAGACGAGGATTCAGGCAACTCGCGTGCGCGGCGCTCGTCGCGCTGCTCGCCGCGTGCGGCTCGGCACCGGTCGGCCCCGGCTACTACCGCGTGGAACGCGGCGACACGGTCAGCAAGATCGCGCGCAGCAACCGGCAATCGGTGTCGAACATCGTCCGCTGGAACAATCTGTCGAACCCCGACGCAATCGAAGTCGACCAGGTGCTGCGCGTCGCGCCGCCGGCCGGTTCGTCGGCGGGCGCGGAACGCACCGCGCCGCGCGCCACAGCCGCCGCACCGCGCGAATCGGCGCCCGACAATGCGGGTCCGGCACCCGCGCCCGTCTCGTCCATTTCGTTGATCTGGCCGACCGCCGGCCAGGTGGTTCGCAACTTCGACGGCCGCAACTCGAAAGGCATCGACATCGTGAATGCCGCCGGCACGCCGGTCGTCGCCGCCGCGCCGGGCACGGTCGTCTATGCGGGCAATGGCCTGCGCGGCTACGGCAATCTGCTCATCATCAAGCACGGCGGCGATTACCTGACCGCTTACGCGCATAACCAGGCGCTTTATGTGAAGGAAGGCGAATCGGTTGCGCAAGGGCAGAAGATTGCGGCCATGGGCGATTCGGACAACGATCGTGTGATGCTCCATTTCGAGCTGCGTTATCAGGGCCGCTCGATCGATCCGGCCCGCGATCTGCCGCCACGCTGAACTTCGTCGATCGCCGCGGCGTTTCGCATTACGTTTTCTTTAGCTTTTTTGCTCGTTTAACGCTCGCGGCGAATCAAATAGAACGTACAAAAAAAAGCCCGGCGTGGCGCCGGGCTAACGGGGGTTTGGCGCATATCGGCAAAGGACCGGTTTACCATGCGCCGAATGGCAATCTATCAACGCGACCCTGCCCGCGCAATCACTTAATTAGATCGAATATGTGTCGCGGCGCACGGATTATGTGTCGTCCGAACTTTCGATAGTGAAACGGCGTTGCGAAGCCCCGCCTTCCGCGCATAAAAATGCGCGTTGCAGCGCGCGATCCCGATTCGCAGATTTTCGCCGAAAAGCCTTTACCAGCGGGAGTTTGCGATCAAGATGCAAGGGCCGTTTCGGCACCCGAACGGCCCGACTTCATTGCACCGCAGCGAGCTGTTTCGACGCGTGCGCCACCCACGGTCATTAAGTGGCCCACCGCACAAATGAATGCAATTATGCGCCGAAGTTGGTTTTTTGGAACAACGATCCGGCTTTTTCATCAGGCGTCTGCGCGGTCGATTTATTGGCATCGCCAATTGGCTTTTTTGTCCGATTAATTCGCGCATTTCGATATCACGTCAATCGGATTCAGCGTTAGTCGTTAATTAACCGGATTATTATCAGACAAATAACGGCACTGGCGCTTGTCGTCGTGTTGCCGTGCTGTTCTCGTGCTGTTGCCCGGATAGCGCACAACGAAGTTCTGGCGCGCCGGGCCGCCTTGCCGTCTATCGTTTATAGTAACGGCCGCAATCGATTCTCAAGATCATGACCCAAAACAACGACGCCACGCCCAGCCCCCTTTACGCCAAGCTGCTCGGCGAGACCGCCAAGATCGACTGGCAGGATCTCGAACGTTTCTTCGCGCAGGGCAAGCTGCTTTCGGTGGCGCGCGACCTCGACCTCGTAAGCGTCGCAGAAGCGATCGCCAACGACGACGGCACGCGCGTGACGCAGTGGCTCTCGTCGGGTCTCGTCCAGCGGATGCAGGCCGAAACGGCCGCCGATTTCGCCGATCGCAAGCCGGAGCTGTGGGCCGTCGTCGTCTCGCCGTGGGTCTGCGTGCAGGAACGCAGTTGAGCGAGAGCGCCTCACTCCCTGTGCGGGGCGGCTGGCACCGGCGCGTGCTGATGCTCGCGTTCCCCATCGTCCTCGCCAATCTCACGCAGCCGATTCTCGGCGCCGTCGATACCGCCGTCGCCGGCCACCTGGGCCGTGCCGCCGATCTGGGCGGCGTCGCGCTCGGCGGTCTCTTCTTCAATTTCGTCTTCTGGGGCTTCGGCTTCCTGCGTATGGGCACGACCGGGCTCGTCGCGCAGGCCTACGGCGCGCACGATCACGCCGCGCTGCGTGCGAACGTCGTGCGCGCGCTGGTCCTGGCATTCGGGATCGGCGCGTTCATCCTGATCGTGCAGGCGCCGCTGATTCATTACGCCATCGCGCTGATCGGCGGCAGCGACGAGGTGCAGCGCAACGCGCGCCTCTACAGCCATGCGCGAATCGGCTCCGCGCCGTTCGCGCTGGCGAACTACGTCGTGCTCGGCTATCTGCTCGGCACGCAGCGCGTGCGCATTGCGCTAGTCGCGCAAGTGTTGATCAACGCCGTCAACGTCGTGGCCGTGCTGGCCTTTGTGTACGGGTTCGGCTGGGGTATCGCCGGCATCGGCGCGGCGACTGCGACCGCCGATGCGGCCGGCTTCGTGTTTGGCGCGGCAGTGCTTTGGCATCTGCGTCCGCGCGGTCTCGCGCCGCTCGACTGGCGCGCGGTCGTCGAGCCGTCCGCACTCAAACGGCTCGTCGCGATCAACCGTGACATCTTTTTGCGGACGATCTGTCTGCTCGGCTCGTTTGGCTGGTTCGCGCACCTCGGCGCGCAGCAGGGCGACGCGATCCTCGCGGCCAACGCGCTGCTGCTCAACTTCCAGACCTTCATGGCGTACGGCCTCGACGGCTTCGCCCATGCGAGCGAGGCGCTGGTCGGCGCAGCCATCGGCGCACGCGATCGCGACGCGTTCCGGCAGGCCGTCAAGGTCAATCTTTTCTGGGCGGCGCTCGGCGCGCTCGGATTCTCGGCGGTCTATTGGGGCGCGGGCGGCTGGATCATCGACAAGCTCACCGATCAGCCGACCGTGCGCGCCGCCGCCCGGGCATTCCTGCCATGGGCCGCGCTTTCGCCGATCATCTCCGTCTGGGGCTTCCTGCTCGATGGCGTGTTCATCGGCGCGACGCGCACGCGCGAGCTGATGCAGGCGATGGCGGTTTCGTTGCTGGTGTTTCTCGGCGCTTCGTGGGCGCTCGTGACGCCGTTCGGCAATCACGGCCTCTGGGCCGCCTTGCTGATCTTCATGGCGTCTCGCGGACTGACGCTCTACCCGTTCGTTCCGCGCATTACCGGTGCGATTCAGCCTTCGATGGCTCGGTGAGCGCCCTCAGGCGCCCTGCTTCGTCTTTCTTCTTTTCCGAGCCTGAACCGGCTTATTCCGCTTTTTGCGACGACGGCGTGTCGATCATCATCGGCGGCCGATCGTCGGTCGGCACGCCGTGATAGTCGGCCGGATCGTGGGGCGGCGGACCGTGATGCTTGCTCGCCGAATTGTCGGCGCAAGCCGAAAGCATTGCGGCCATTGCGATGGCCAGCCAGACACGTGACATCGATTCAAATCCCTAAAAAAATGTTGCCGCGCAGCAGTGTACCGTCTGCGCGCGCGGCTCGCCGGTTCGCAAACACCACTATTTTTTCCGGCCCGGCTCTGTCCTAAGATAGTCACATGGCTGCAACCCAAGGAGGCTGCCATGGATGCCGAAACCATCGCGGGATTCGCGGGCCTTGCCGTCGGTCTGCTCGTGCTGTTAGGACTGTCGATTTTCGAATCGCGCGCCTATCGGAAGGAGCATGACGGGGAAGGCATGATGCACCACTGGCTGGCCGAACATCACGTGCTCGAGCGAGTGCGCCGCAGGCATTGAGCTGATGCGCGGGACCGTTGCGGTCCGGGTGTAGCCAGGCGGAATTTGCGTCTGTATCGCGGCTGGTGAATGCCGGCCGTGGGGGTGTTTATCCGCCGTGTTTTGCGCGCCGGTTGGTGATGCACGCGTATTTCACACGCCCAAACGC
>NZ_CAJZAR010000099.1 GCF_914484835.1 Paraburkholderia tropica | reverse complement strand
CAACGTGACCGATCGTGCCGACGTTGACGTGCGGCTTGGTCCGTTCGAATTTACCTTTTGCCATGTTTCTCTTCTTTCAAAAAAGTGGTGAATCGGTGACTGGGCGATGCGAACCGGACCCATGTCCGGTTCGCCGCATGGTCAACTGAATGCCGATGCTTACTTCGCCTTCGCGCTGATGATCGCGTCGGCCACGTTACGCGGTGCTTCTGCGTAGTGCTTGAATTCCATCGTGTACGTTGCGCGACCTTGCGACAGCGAGCGCAGCGACGTCGAGTAGCCGAACATTTCCGACAGCGGCACTTCGGCGCGAACGATCTTGCCGCCGCCAACCATGTCTTCCATGCCCTGGACGATACCGCGACGGCCCGACAGGTCGCCCATCACGTTGCCCATGTAGTCTTCCGGCGTTTCGACTTCGACAGCCATCATCGGTTCGAGGATGACCGGCTGAGCCTTGCGCATTGCTTCCTTGAACGCCATCGAACCGGCCATGCGGAACGCATTTTCGTTCGAGTCAACGTCGTGGTACGAACCGAACGTCAGGTGAACCTTGACGTCGACGACCGGGAAGCCCGCCAGCACGCCGGCCTTGAGCGTTTCCTGGATACCCTTGTCGACCGCGGGGATGAATTCACGCGGAATCACACCACCCTTGATCTCGTCCAGGAACTCGTAGCCCTTGCCCTGCTCGTTCGGCTCAAGCGTAATGACAGCGTGACCGAACTGGCCGCGACCGCCCGACTGCTTGACGAACTTGCCTTCGACGTCCTTCGCCGTTGCGCGGATCGTTTCGCGGTATGCAACCTGCGGCTTGCCGACGGTCGCTTCCACGTTGAATTCACGCTTCATACGGTCGACCAGAATTTCGAGGTGGAGCTCGCCCATACCCGAAATGATGGTCTGGCCCGATTCCTCGTCCGTCTGGACGCGGAACGACGGGTCTTCCTGTGCCAGGCGGTTCAGGGCGAGGCCCATCTTTTCCTGGTCAGCCTTGGTCTTCGGCTCGACGGCCTGCGAAATCACCGGCTCCGGGAAAATCATGCGTTCCAGGATGATCGGGTTCGCCGGGTCGCACAGCGTGTCGCCCGTGGTTGCTTCCTTCAGGCCAACGGCTGCGGCGATGTCGCCTGCACGAACTTCCTTGATTTCTTCACGGTTGTTCGCGTGCATCTGCAGAATACGGCCGAGGCGTTCCTTCTTGCCCTTGGTCGAGTTCAGCACCGTATCGCCCGAGTTGACGACGCCCGAGTACGCGCGGAAGAAGATCAGCTGGCCGACGAACGGGTCGGTCATGATCTTGAACGCGAGTGCCGAGAACTTCTCGTCGTCGGCTGCGCGGCGCTCGGCCTTCTCACCGTTTTCGAGTTCGCCCGTGACCGGGGGAATGTCCACCGGCGACGGCAGGAAGTCGATCACGGCGTCGAGCATACGCTGCACGCCCTTGTTCTTGAACGCGGTGCCGCACAGCATCGGCTGGATTTCGCAAGCGATGGTACGGTCGCGGATTGCCTTGACGACTTCCGCTTCGGTCAGCTCTTCGCCGCCGAGGTACTTTTCCATCAGCTCTTCGCTGGCTTCAGCAGCCGACTCGATCATCTTTTCGCGCCATTCGTTGCACGAGTCAACGAGTTCAGCGGGGATGTCGACGTAGTCGAACTTCGTGCCTTGCGACGCTTCGTCCCAAATGATCGCCTTCATCTTGATCAGGTCGACCACGCCCTGGAACGTGTCTTCTGCGCCGATCGGCACCACGACCGGAACCGGGTTCGCCTTCAGACGCGTCTTCAGCTGGTCGTAGACCTTGAAGAAGTTCGCGCCCGTACGGTCCATCTTGTTGACGAACGCGAGACGGGGAACCTTGTACTTGTTCGCCTGGCGCCACACGGTTTCCGACTGGGGCTGAACGCCGCCCACTGCGCAGTAGACCATGCATGCACCGTCGAGCACGCGCATCGAGCGTTCAACTTCAATCGTGAAGTCGACGTGGCCCGGGGTGTCGATGATGTTGATGCGGTGCTCGGGGTAGTTACCGCCCATGCCCTTCCAGAACGCGGTCGTAGCAGCGGAGGTAATCGTGATGCCACGCTCCTGCTCCTGCTCCATCCAGTCCATGGTCGCGGCGCCGTCGTGAACTTCACCAATCTTGTGGTTCACGCCGGTGTAAAACAGAATGCGCTCGGTCGTCGTCGTCTTGCCGGCGTCGATGTGAGCGCTAATACCGATGTTACGGTAGCGCTCGATAGGAGTCTTGCGAGCCACTTTGATCCTCTATCGGGAGGTGCGCGCCGGGGCCGAACCCGACCGGGTCGATCCCAACGCGCCTGAACACAAACGGGCGAGGCGCTTGATAAGCGCACCCGCCCGGAATTTTTTCCGTCTTTTGAGTCAACCCCAGAAGGGGTTTTCTCTTAGAAGCGGAAGTGCGAGAACGCCTTGTTCGCTTCTGCCATCCGGTGAACTTCGTCGCGCTTCTTCATCGCGCCGCCACGGCCTTCGGCCGCTTCGGAGAGTTCACCTGCCAGACGCAGGGCCATCGACTTCTCGCTGCGCTTCTTCGCGGCTTCACGCAGCCAACGCATCGCCAATGCCATACGACGCGAGGGGCGCACTTCGACCGGAACCTGATAGTTCGCACCACCAACGCGGCGGCTCTTCACTTCCACCACCGGCTTCACGTTGTTGAGCGCGACAGTGAACACTTCCAGCGGGTCCTTGCCACCCTTGGTCTGGATCTGTTCGAAAGCGCCGTACACGATACGCTCGGCAACCGACTTCTTGCCGGAGAGCATCAGCACGTTCATGAACTTGGCTACATCAACGTTGCCGAACTTCGGATCCGGCAACACTTCCCGCTTGGGGACTTCGCGACGACGCGGCATGTTTCTTCCTTTAACTTTTCAGTTGAAGCGTGGATGGAACCCTACGCTCCGCGGCCACCAACTAACCCGATTCATCTCACGACTTACCAGCCTGGTCGGGTGACCACTTACTCGACAGCACCGGCCAATCCGGCACCTGTCGCTTTTATCGCCAACGCCCGAAAGCGCAGACGACGCTCGACTCTTACTTCGCAGCCTTCGCGCGCTTCGCGCCGTACTTCGAACGAGCCTGCTTACGATCCTTGACGCCCTGGGTATCCAGCGAGCCGCGAACCATGTGGTAACGCACACCCGGCAAGTCCTTCACACGGCCGCCGCGGATCAGCACAACCGAGTGTTCCTGCAGGTTGTGGCCTTCACCACCGATGTACGAAATGACTTCGAAGCCGTTCGTCAGACGAACCTTGGCAACTTTACGAAGTGCCGAGTTCGGCTTCTTCGGCGTCGTCGTGTACACACGCGTGCACACGCCGCGACGCTGAGGGCAGTCCTGCAGGGCCGGCGACTTGCTCTTCGTGACTTCCGAAGTGCGGCCTTTGCGAACCAGTTGATTGATGGTTGGCATTGTTTATTCCTGAAATTGAACAAAATCGACGCGTTTATTTCCGGGCAAAGCGGAAAACCACGCATCTAAACTCCTACGAGAATTCCGGCTCCTAAAACTGGCGCCTGCGACGCGAACACCTGGAGCGCACTCCGAAGTGCTTTTACGCCGAATTAGTCAAACTAACTGACGTGCGCAGACAACCCAAGAACCGGAACCCAGCATGATATTCCGAAAATACCAAGCAAGTCAACGGCTTGCGGTATTTCGGACGACGGAAGAAGTGTGCGGCGTGTTGCGGTGCGGCAGCGATAAAACGCACGCTCACCGGTAAATGACAGCGCCGCAGCGCGCGGAAAAGCCGGCATTCTCGCTGCGGCGCGCCTCAGGCGGTTTGGGACGCCGGAATGACGGTGCGAACGCGCCATGGCGGTCACGCACCGATCGCGCATCGGCGGTGCTTTCAACCCTTTTTCGACCCTCTTTCGGCTCGCGATTGTCGCCGCCAGCCGGGCGCTCACTCGTCGCCGACCACCTCGACGAGCTCCTCGCCGAAGCGCTCGAGCTTGCGTGCGCCGATACCCGGAATGTCACGCAGATCGTCGACCGATTCGGGGCCGTTGCGCGCGATTTCCGCCAGCGTGGCGTCGTGGAAGATCACGTAGGCGGGCACGCCCTCGCTCTTGGCCGTATCGGTGCGCCACAGGCGCAGACGCTCCCAGCGCGCGCGCTGACGCGGGCTCATACCCACGGTCGGATCGGCGCGCTCGCTGGTGCGGCTCGACGACGCGCGGGTGCGCGTGGGCTTCACGTAGCGGCGCATCGTGACCTGCTGCTCGCCCTTGAGCACCGCCTTGCTCGCCTCCGTGAGCACGAGCGCGCCGAAGCCCTCGTGGTCGACGGTCAGATAGCCGAACGCCACCAGCTGACGGAAGATCCCGCGCCACTCGGCCTCGGACAGCGCCGCGCCGATGCCGAAAGTCGAGATCTTCTCGTGGCCGCGCTGCAGGATTTTCTCGTTGCGATTGCCGCGCAGAATGTCGATCAGGTGGCCCGCGCCGAAATTGAAGCCGCTCGCGCGCTGCGCGCGGAACACGCAGGACAGCGCCATCTGCGCCTCGCGCGTCGCGTCCCACGTGGCGGGCGGCTCGATACAGCTGTCGCAGTTGCCGCAGGGCTGACTCTCTTCGCCGAAATACGCGAGCAGGCGCACACGGCGGCAAGTGGCCGTTTCACATAGGCCGAGCAGCGCGTCGAGCTTGCCGGTCTGCACGCGTTTGTGCTGCTCGTCGGCGTCGGACTCGTCGATCATCTTGCGCTGCTGCACGACGTCGCCGAGGCCATAGGCCATCCAGGCATTGGCCGCCAGCCCGTCGCGGCCCGCGCGGCCAGTTTCCTGGTAGTAGCCTTCGACGCTCTTCGGCAAATCCAGATGCGCGACGAAGCGCACGTCCGGCTTGTCGATGCCCATGCCGAACGCGATGGTCGCGCACATCACCACGCCCTCTTCGCGCTGGAACAGTTCCTGATGCTTCTGGCGCACCTCGAATTCCATGCCGGCGTGATACGGCAGCGCGCGCACGCCCTGCCCCTTCAGCCACTCCGCGGTTTCCTCGACCTTGCGTCGCGAGAGGCAATAGACCACGCCCGCGTCGGTCGTGCCGTCGGCGCGCGTGTGCTCCGCGCGAATGAAATCGAGCAACTGGGTGCGCGCGTTGTCCTTTTCGACGATGCGATAGCGGATATTCGGCCGGTCGAAGCTCGACACGAACACGCGCGCGTCGTCGAGCGCGAGACGATGCATGATCTCGTCGCGCGTGATCGCGTCGGCGGTGGCCGTAAGCGCGATGCGCGGCACGTTCGGGAAGCGCTCGTGCAGCACCGACAGCTGAATGTACTCGGGGCGGAAATCGTGCCCCCATTGCGACACGCAGTGCGCCTCGTCGATCGCGAACAGACCGATGCGCGTGCGCTCGAGCAGTTCGAGAAAGCGCGACGTCATCAGGCGCTCGGGCGCCACGTAGAGCAGATCGAGGTCGCCTTCGCGCAGCGCGCGCTCGGTGGCGGCCGCCTCGGCGCCGGTGAGCGTCGAATTGAGATACGCCGCGCGCACGCCGACTTCGGTCAGCGCGGCCACCTGGTCCTGCATCAGCGCGATCAGCGGCGACACCACGATGCCGGCGCCGAGGCCCGCCTCGTGGCGTACCAGCGCGGGAATCTGGTAGCAGAGCGATTTCCCGCCGCCGGTGGGCATGAGGACCAGCGAATCGCCGCCGCCCGCGACATGCTCGACGATCTCGGCTTGCTGCCCTCTAAAGGCGGGATAACCGAAGACTTCGTTGAGGATTTCGAGCGAACGGGACATGAAGGCGGCGACGGTGGGTAAGGAGGAGGCGTGAAGCGAAGGCGGTGGACCGGATTTTACCAACCCGGGCGCGCCTTGACCGCCGCAACCGCGAAGATTAGCCATCAGGCCAAGGGGCGGCGCAGATAAGGCGAGGGAAAAGCGGGGAAAAGAGCGAAAGCCCGCGGAGGAAAAACGACAGAAACGCGCGTGCGCGTCGGGTGCGCACGCTGCATTCAAAAGATGACGCGACGAGCGCGGAGAGCCCGCGCCCGCGGCAAGCGAACCGGAAGACTCAGGCGCGCTTTTGCGCGACGCGCAGCGCACCGACGAACGTCACGATGCCCGCCACCACCGAAAACAGCACGAGCCCGCCGAACGGCAACTGCACGAAACTGCCCACGATGAGCAGCAACGAGCCGAGCGCGAGCAGCAGCCCGCCCATCTTCACCTTGCCCGCCAGCTGCATGATGTAACCGATGATCAGGAATGCCCACATCACGAGGAAGGTCGCGAAGAACATGGCGGCCTCCTGATTTCCGACGTGATGCAGCAGATGCGAAAAGTCGGCGATGCACGCCACCAGATTCAGGATGAGACCGACACCAACGACCCACATGATTACCGCCTCCAGATTCAGAAAGATGCTGCCGGCGCGCCGCGAAAGTTCGTACGCCGACAGACTTGGCGCGCTACGTTAGCACGCGCCGCAGACACGCGCAGCGACCGCGCCAGCAGTGCGGCGCGAGGTCGCACACGCGACGGCCCCGCAATGTCCCTGCAAGGCCTCGCACGCACCGCGCACACTTCGCAAAAAATACCAGGGACTGCGAACCGGTGCGCGCGCACCCACCGGCACATACGCGAGAAAAGCCCATAAAAAAAGCCGTCTGGCGTAAACCAGACGGCTTTTTGGGTGCGCATGGCGCGCGAGTTCAGCATCAGGCGGCTTGCGCCGCCCCCTGCTTTACTCGTCCGTCGTATGCGGCTGTTCCGGCACTTCGGCAGCCGGGGTTTCCGGTGCGCCGAAGTCGAACGCTTCTTCCGCTGCGATCTGGTCGAAACGCTCGCGATCCGACGATTCCTTCGCACGGCGCGCCTTGTGGAACGCGAGACCCGTACCGGCCGGAATCAGACGGCCGACGATCACGTTTTCCTTCAGGCCACGCAGATCGTCGCGCTTGCCCATGATCGCCGCTTCGGTCAGCACGCGGGTCGTTTCCTGGAACGATGCCGCCGAGATGAACGAGTCGGTCGAGAGCGATGCCTTCGTGATACCGAGCAGCACGTTCTCGTACGTCGCCGGACGCTTGTCTTCCGCGATCATCTTGTCGTTCTCGTCGAGCATGTCCGAACGCTCGACTTGTTCGCCAGGGATGAAACGCGTATCGCCGTTGTCGGTGATCTGCACGCGGCGCAGCATCTGACGCACGATTACTTCGATGTGCTTGTCGTTGATCTTCACGCCCTGCAGACGGTACACGTCCTGCACTTCGTCCACGATGTAACGCGACAGCGCTTCGATACCCTGCAGACGCAGGATGTCGTGCGGATCGGCCGGGCCGTCCACGATCATTTCGCCCTTGTTGACGACCTGTGCATCGTGAACCAGAACCTGCTTTTCCTTCGCGATCAGGAACTCATGCTGATTGCCTTCGAGGTCCGTGATAACGAGACGCTGCTTGCCCTTCGTGTCCTTACCGAACGACGTCGTACCCGTGACTTCCGCCAGGATACCTGCGTCCTTCGGCGAACGTGCTTCGAACAGTTCCGCCACACGCGGCAGACCACCGGTAATGTCACGCGTCTTCTGCGCTTCAGTCGGGATACGTGCGAGCACTTCACCGACCTGCACTTGCTGACCGTCCTTCACCGTGATCAGAGCGCCGACCTGGAAGCCGATCTGCACCGAGTGCTCGGTGTTCGGGATCTTGACTTCGTCGCCGTTCGCGTCGAGCAGCTTGACCTGCGGACGCACGCTCTTCGAAGCCTGCGAACCGCGGCGCTTCACGTCGATCACGACGAGGGTCGACAGACCCGTCACATCGTCGATCTGCTTCGCAACCGTCACGCCTTCTTCGACGTTTTCGAACTTCACCGTACCACCGTACTCGGTGATGATCGGGCGCGTCAGCGGATCCCACGTGGCGAGCTGCGTGCCGGCCTTGATCGTGTCGCCGTCGAGTTGCAGCAGCGTCGCGCCGTACGGCACCTTGTGACGCTCGCGCTCGCGGCCGTGATCGTCGGCGATGATGGCTTCGCCCGAGCGCGAAATGACGATCTGCTCGCCCTTCGCGTTCGTGACGTAACGCATCGTCGCCGTGAAGCGGACCGTACCGTTCGACTTGGCTTCCACCGACGAGGCCACTGCTGCACGCGATGCCGCACCACCGATGTGGAACGTACGCATCGTGAGCTGCGTGCCCGGTTCGCCGATCGACTGTGCCGCGATCACGCCGACTGCTTCGCCGACGTTCACGCGCGAGCCACGACCCAGGTCGCGGCCGTAGCACGACGCGCACAGACCGTAACGCGTTTCGCAGGTCAGCGGCGTGCGCACGCGCACTTCGTCGATGCCGAGGCTTTCGATCGTTTCGACTGCGTCTTCGTCGAGCAGGTCGCCCGAAGCGTAGATCGTTTCCTGGGTTTCAGGATTGACGACGTCCGCCACCGCAACGCGGCCGAGAATACGGTCGCGCAGCGCTTCGACGACTTCACCGCCTTCCACGAGTGCCTTCATCGCCACGCCGTTCGACGTGCCGCAATCTTCCTCGACGACCACGAGATCCTGCGTGACGTCGACGAGACGACGCGTCAGGTAACCCGAGTTCGCGGTCTTCAGTGCCGTATCAGCCAGACCCTTACGTGCACCGTGGGTCGAGATGAAGTACTGCAACACGTTCAGACCTTCGCGGAAGTTCGCGGTAATCGGCGTTTCGATAATCGAGCCGTCCGGCTTCGCCATCAGGCCGCGCATACCCGCCAGCTGGCGAATCTGGGTTGCGGAACCCCGCGCGCCCGAGTCGGCCATCATGTAGATCGAGTTGAACGATTCCTGACGCGTTTCCTTGCCGTCGCGGTCGATAACCGGTTCCGTCGCGAGCTGCTCCATCATCGCCTTGCCGACCGCTTCCGACGTGTTCGACCAGATGTCGACCACGTTGTTGTAGCGTTCCTGCGCGGTGACGAGACCCGACATGTACTGACGGTCGTATTCCTTCACCTTCTTCGCGGCTTCGCCGACGATGGTTTCCTTCTGCGGCGGCACGAGCATGTCGTCCACGCAGATCGAAATACCGGCGCGCGTTGCCAGGCGGAAACCCGACTGCATCAGCTGGTCAGCGAAAATCACCGTCTCACGCAGACCGCACTTGCGGAACGCGGTGTTGATCAGACGCGAGATTTCCTTCTTCTTCAGCGGCTTGTTCAGCACCGAGAACGGCAGGCCCGGCGGCAGAATTTCCGACAGGATCGAACGGCCGACCGTGGTCGCGTACAGCGAGATCTTCGGCACGAATGCCGGTGCGCCTTCCGACTTGTCCTCGTTGTGGACCATTTCGGTAATACGCACGTTCACGCGCGAAGCCAGCTCGACTTCCTTGTTCTCGTACGCGCGGAGCACTTCCGACACGCCCGTGAACGTCATGCCTTCGCCCTTGCCATTGATCGCTTCACGCGTGGCGTAGTACAGGCCCAGCACGATATCCTGCGACGGCACGATCGACGGATCGCCGTTGGCCGGGAACAGGACGTTGTTCGACGCCAGCATCAGCGTGCGCGCTTCCATCTGCGCTTCGAGCGACAGCGGAACGTGAACAGCCATCTGGTCACCGTCGAAGTCGGCGTTGAACGCCGCGCAAACGAGCGGGTGCAGCTGGATTGCCTTACCTTCGATCAGCACCGGCTCGAAAGCCTGAATGCCAAGACGGTGAAGCGTCGGTGCACGGTTCAGCATGACCGGATGCTCGCGGATCACCTCTTCGAGGATGTCCCACACCACCGGCGTCTGGTTCTCGACTTCCTTCTTCGCAGCCTTGATGGTCGTCGCGACGCCCATCGTTTCCAGCTTGTTGAAGATGAACGGCTTGAACAGTTCGAGCGCCATCAGCTTCGGCAGACCGCACTGGTGAAGCTTGAGCGTCGGACCCACCACGATGACCGAACGGCCCGAGTAGTCGACGCGCTTACCCAGCAGGTTCTGACGGAAGCGGCCGCCCTTACCCTTGATCATGTCGGCGAGCGACTTCAGCGGACGCTTGTTCGCGCCCGTCATCGCCTTGCCGCGACGGCCGTTATCGAGCAGCGAGTCAACCGCTTCCTGGAGCATCCGCTTTTCGTTGCGGACGATGATCTCCGGCGCCTTCAGCTCGAGCAGACGCTTCAGACGGTTGTTACGGTTGATGACGCGGCGATACAGGTCGTTCAGGTCCGAGGTCGCGAAGCGGCCACCGTCCAGCGGCACCAGCGGACGCAGTTCGGGCGGCAGCACCGGCAGCACTTCGAGCACCATCCATTCGGGCTTGATGCCCGAACGCTGGAAGGCCTCGAGCACCTTCAGGCGCTTCGCGTACTTCTTGATCTTCGCTTCCGAGCCGGTGTTCTTCAGCTCGGTGCGCAGCGTTTCGACCTGTTCGTCGATGTTGATCGCACGCAGCAGCTCGCGCACGCCTTCCGCGCCCATCTCGGCGCGGAATTCGTCACCGTACTCTTCGACCTTATTGTAGTAATCCTCTTCGGTCATGATCTGACGCGCCTTCAGCGGCGTCATGCCCGGTTCGATCACCACATACGCTTCGAAGTACAGCACGCGTTCGATGTCGCGCAGCGTCATGTCGAGCACCATGCCCAGACGCGACGGCAGCGACTTCAGGAACCAGATGTGCGCGACCGGCGAGGCCAGTTCGATGTGGCCCATGCGTTCGCGACGCACCTTCGCCAGCGTGACTTCAACGCCGCACTTCTCGCAGATCACGCCACGATGCTTCAGGCGCTTGTACTTGCCGCACAGGCACTCGTAGTCCTTGATCGGCCCGAAGATCTTCGCGCAGAACAGACCATCGCGTTCCGGCTTGAACGTACGGTAGTTGATGGTCTCCGGCTTCTTCACTTCGCCGAACGACCACGAGCGGATCTTGTCCGGCGAGGCCAGACCGATCTTGATCGCGTCAAAAACTTCTTCTTGTTGGACTTGCTTGAATAGATCGAGCAGAGCTTTCATTGCCTTCTCTCCGTAGTCCGATTAGTTGCGGTCGAGGTCGATGTCGATACCGAGCGAGCGGATTTCCTTCACCAGCACATTGAAGGATTCCGGCATGCCTGCATCGATCACGTGGTCGCCCTTGACGAGGTTTTCGTACACCTTCGTCCGGCCGTTCACGTCGTCCGACTTCACCGTCAACATTTCCTGCAGCACGTACGAAGCGCCATACGCTTCGAGCGCCCACACTTCCATTTCACCGAAGCGCTGACCACCGAACTGCGCCTTACCACCCAGCGGCTGCTGCGTGACGAGCGAGTACGGACCCGTCGAACGCGCGTGCATCTTGTCGTCGACAAGGTGATGCAGCTTCAGGTAGTGCATGTAACCCACGGTCACGGTGCGCTCGAACATCTCGCCCGTGCGGCCGTCGTACAGACGCACCTGGTTCTTCGACGGCGTCATGCCGAGGTTCGCGGCGATGTCGTCCGGGTATGCCAGATCGAGCATCTTGCCCATTTCCTCTTCGGTCGCACCGTCGAACACCGGCGTTGCGAACGGCACGCCTTCGCGCAGGTTCTTCGCGAGTTCGAAGATTTCGTCGTCGCTGAAGCTGTCGAGGTCTTCCTTGTGGCCCGATTCGTTGTAGATCTTCGTGAGGAACTCACGCAGTTCTGCAATCTTGGTCTGACGCGCGAGCATTTCGCCAATACGCCAGCCCAGACCCTTCGCGGCCCAACCGAGGTGCACTTCGAGAACCTGACCCACGTTCATCCGTGACGGAACGCCCAGCGGGTTCAGCACGACGTCGGCCGGACGGCCATCGGCCATGTACGGCATGTCTTCGATCGGGACGATCTTCGACACGACACCCTTGTTACCGTGACGGCCGGCCATCTTGTCGCCAGGCTGCAGACGACGCTTGACCGCGAGGTACACCTTGACCATCTTCAGCACGCCCGGCGGCAGTTCGTCGCCTTGCGTGAGCTTCTTGCGCTTCTCTTCGAACGCCAGATCGAACTGGTGACGCTTTTCTTCGATCGAGTTCTTGATCGCTTCGAGCTGCGCCGCTGCTTCTTCGTCCGCAAGGCGGATGTCGAACCAGTGGTAGTGGTCGAGGTCGCTCAGGTAAGCCTGGTCGATCTTCGTACCCTTCGCGAGCTTCTTCGGACCGCCGTTCGCGACCTTGCCGTCGAGCATACGTGCGAGACGCTGGAACGCGTCGCCTTCCACGATGCGCAGCTGGTCGTTCAGGTCGAGGCGATAACGCTTCAGTTCATCGTCGATGATCTGTTGCGCGCGCTTGTCGCGCGTGATGCCTTCGCGCGTGAACACCTGCACGTCGATGACCGTGCCGCTCATGCCCGAGGGCACGCGCAGCGACGTGTCCTTCACGTCCGAAGCCTTCTCGCCGAAGATCGCGCGCAGCAGCTTTTCTTCCGGCGTGAGCTGGGTTTCGCCCTTCGGCGTGACCTTGCCCACGAGCACGTCGCCCGCTTCGACTTCCGCGCCGATGTACACGATGCCCGACTCGTCGAGACGGCCAAGCTGCACTTCCGCGAGGTTCGAAATGTCGCGCGTGATTTCTTCCGGTCCGAGCTTCGTGTCGCGTGCAACGACATTCAGTTCTTCGATGTGGATCGACGTGTAGCGATCGTCGGCCACGACCTTCTCCGAGATCAGGATCGAGTCTTCGAAGTTGTAGCCGTTCCACGGCATGAACGCGATCAGCATGTTCTGGCCGAGCGCGAGCTCGCCCAGATCGGTCGATGCGCCGTCAGCCAGCACGTCGTCACGCGCAACCTTGTCGCCCATCTTCACGATCGGACGCTGGTTGATGTTCGTGTTCTGGTTCGAACGCGTGTACTTGATCAGGTTGTAGATGTCCACGCCGACTTCACCGGCGACAGCTTCATCGTCGTTCACGCGAATCACGATACGGCCCGCGTCGACGTAATCCACCACGCCGCCACGCAGCGCCTGAACCGTCGTACCCGAGTCGACCGCAACCGTGCGCTCGATACCCGTACCGACGACCGGCTTTTCCGGACGCAGGCAAGGCACGGCCTGACGCTGCATGTTCGAACCCATCAGTGCGCGGTTCGCGTCGTCGTGCTCGAGGAACGGGATCAGCGAAGCTGCAACCGAGACGATCTGCGACGGCGCCACGTCCATGTACTGGATGCGGTCCGGCGTGACCATCAGCGTTTCGCCCGCTTCACGCGACGAGACGAGTTCGTCGGTCAGCGTGCCGTCTTCAGCCACCATCGCGTTCGCCTGAGCGATCACGTAACGGCCTTCTTCGATCGCCGACAGGTAGTCGATCTGGTCGGTCACCTTGCTGTCCACGACCTTGCGATACGGCGTTTCGAGGAAGCCGTATTCGTTCAGGTGCGCGTACAGTGCGAGCGAGTTGATCAGACCAATGTTCGGACCTTCCGGCGTCTCAATCGGACACACGCGGCCGTAGTGGGTCGGGTGCACGTCGCGGACTTCAAAGCCAGCGCGCTCGCGCGTCAGACCGCCCGGGCCAAGTGCCGACACGCGGCGCTTGTGGGTGATTTCCGACAGCGGGTTGGTCTGGTCCATGAACTGCGACAGCTGCGACGAACCGAAGAACTCGCGAATCGCCGACGAAATCGGCTTCGAGTTGATCAGGTCGTGCGGCATCAGGTTTTCGCTTTCGGCCTGGCCGAGGCGTTCCTTGACTGCACGTTCGACACGCACGAGACCGGCGCGGAACTGGTTTTCCGCCAGTTCGCCGACGCAACGCACGCGACGGTTGCCCAAGTGGTCGATGTCGTCCACTTCGCCCTTGCCGTTGCGCAGCTCGACGAGGATCTTGATCGTCGCGAGGATGTCGTCGTCCTGCAGCGTCATCGGGCCGACGATTTCGTCACGGCCCACGCGGCGGTTGAACTTCATACGACCCACCTTCGAGAGGTCGTACGCTTCTTCGCTGTAGAACAGGCGGTTGAACAGGGCTTCGACCGCTTCTTCGGTCGGCGGCTCGCCCGGACGCATCATGCGGTAGATCGCGATGCGCGCGGCCGTCTTGTCGGCGGTTTCGTCGATACGCAGCGTCGACGAGATGTACGGACCCTGGTCCAGATCGTTCGTGTAGAGCGTCTGGATGTCCTTGATCTTCGCTTCGCGCAGCTTGTCGAGCACACCTTCGGTGATTTCGTCGTTCGCGTTCGCGATCACTTCGCCCGTGTCGCCGTCGACGACGTTCTTCGCCAGAACGCGGCCGAGCAGATAATCTTCGGGGACCGAAATGTAGGTGGTCTTGGCGCTTTCGAGGTCGCGAATGTGCTTCGCGTTGATGCGCTTGTCCTTCTGGACGATGACCTTGCCTTCGCGATCCGAAATGTCGAAGCGCGCGACTTCACCACGCAGACGCTCCGGCACGAACTCCATCTGCGCGCCTTCCGGCATCAGCGTGAAGTTGTCGAACACGAAGAAGTTCGCGAGGATCTGTTCCGGCGTGAGGCCGATGGCCTTCAGCAGGATCGTGACCGGCATCTTGCGGCGGCGGTCGACGCGGAAGTACAGCACGTCCTTCGGGTCGAACTCGAAATCGAGCCACGAACCGCGGTAAGGAATGATACGAGCGGAGAACAGCAGTTTGCCCGAGCTGTGCGTCTTGCCCTTGTCGTGTTCGAAGAACACGCCAGGCGAACGGTGCAGCTGCGAGACGATCACACGCTCGGTGCCGTTGATAACGAACGAACCGGTCGGCGTCATGAGCGGAATTTCGCCCATGTACACTTCCTGCTCCTTCACTTCCTTGACGACCGGCTTGCTCGGCGATTCCTTGTCGAGCAGGACCAGACGCACCTTGGCGCGCAGCGCCGAGCAGTACGTCAGACCGCGCTGCTGGCATTCCTTGATGTTGAATGCCGGCGGCGACAGCATGTAGCTGACGAACTCTAGACGAGCAAAGCCGTTATGGGAAACAATAGGAAAAACAGACGAAAACGCTGCTTGCAGACCTTCCGACTTGCGCTGGGCGCTCGCCGTTTCTGCTTGCAGGAACGTGCTGAATGATTCAAGCTGGGTAGCCAGCAGGAAAGGAACTTGGTGAACGATGGGGCGTTTCGCGAAACTCTTGCGAATACGCTTCTTCTCGGTGAAGGAATATTGCATACGATCTCCGAATCACGGCGGGTAGGACGACCCGAGTGTTCACCGACTGAGACCCGATGGCTTCGCGAGCCTTGGAAGCTTGGTGGTTGGCCTCTACCAACCGCTGGCTGACGGCAGCGGATTTGGGCTTGTCATAACTTGCCCGCTGCCCGACCAAACTTGCCTTCTGCAGTCGCTTCAGAAGACAAAGAGAAGCGTCGTGCTTCTGGATGTTCCTCATGCCGTTCTGGCACTCACCCTGAACAAGACGTTTTTCTTTGGCTTCTGGGTCCCGCATCCTGCCTCCGACTCCTGAAAATCGAACACAAAAACGCAGTCCCCACAAAGCACAAAAAGGCCGGCGGTGTAAAAACCGCCAGCCTTCGCACAGCGCGCTGAAACTTACTTGATTTCAGCCTTCGCGCCGGCTTCTTCCAGCTTCTTCTTCGCTTCTTCAGCAGCAGCCTTGGGCACCGCTTCCTTCACGGGCTTCGGTGCGCCGTCGACCAGGTCCTTCGCTTCCTTCAGGCCGAGACCCGTCAGTTCACGAACGGCCTTAATGACCGAAACCTTGTTCGCGCCTGCTTCGAGCAGGTTGACCGTGAATTCGGTCTGCTCTTCAGCAGCAGCAGCAGCGCCGCCGCCTGCCGGGCCAGCGACTGCAACAGCAGCTGCCGACACGCCAAACTTCTCTTCGAATGCCTTGACCAGTTCGTTCAGTTCGAGAACCGACATCGCGCCAACGGCTTCGAGGATGTCTTCTTTTGCGATTGCCATTTGAAATTACTCCAGATTTGAATTCGGAAACAGCTAGCGATATTCGCTCGCTCTTGCTTGTTCGACTGCCTGAACTCAGGCAGCTTCTGCTTGCTTCTTCTCTGCCAGCGCGGCGAGTGCACGCGCGAAGCCGGAGACAGGAGCTTGCATAACGAACAGCAGCTTCGAGAGCAGTTCTTCGCGGCTCGGGATGCTGGCCAGCGCTTGCACGCCTGCCTTGTCCATCACCTTGCCTTCGTAGGAACCAGCCTTGATGACCAACTTGTCATTGCTCTTTGCGAAGTCGTTCACGACCTTCGCTGCAGCAATTGCATCTTCCGAGATGCCGTAGATCAGGGGGCCAGTCATCTGCTCTGCCAGCGGAGCAAACGGGGTACCTTCAACAGCGCGACGCGCCAGCGTGTTCTTCAACACGCGGAGGTACACCTGCTGCTCACGCGCTTTCGCGCGCAGCTTGGTCAGATCGCCAACCGCGATTCCACGATACTCGGCCAACACGACGGTCTGAGCCTTCGCGACTTGCGCGGAGACTTCAGCCACGACGGCCTGCTTACCTTCTTTGTTCAGTGGCACGGTTAACCTCCAGATTCGACACCCAACGCGATTGCGCCAGATGCCGCGTTCAACAACGGCGACCGACCAGTCCGGAGTAAATCAGTTTGCATCTGCAGGCGTTTCCACCTGGTTCAGCTCACATCAGCACTTCAAAACTTTTTCGGGTTCGCCATCTGCGTTGGCTTTGCATTAAGGAAGCACCCAACGACTGCACTTCCGCCAACGGTCTTTGACAACCGGTTGTGCCGCGCAGACTGCCGCTGCACAACCGCCCAAAGCCCTTTAAATCCGCACTGCGATCAGGGTAGCAAGCTACGTTCCAGACCTCAGCGCGGCAAAACTTGTTGCGACGCTATTGCGGCAATCAGGCTGCCAGCGACGACTGGTCGACGCGAACGCCAACGCCCATCGTGCTCGAAACAGCGATCTTGCGCAGGTACACGCCCTTGCTCGTTGCCGGCTTGGCCTTCGTCAGCGCTTCGAGGAGCGCGTCGAGGTTGCTGCGCAGCGCGGTCGCTTCGAACGATGCACGGCCGATGGTCGCGTGGATGATACCGGCCTTGTCGACACGGAATTGCACCTGACCAGCCTTCGCGTTCTTGACCGCGGTAGCGACGTCCGGCGTAACCGTACCGACCTTCGGGTTCGGCATCAGGCCGCGCGGGCCGAGGATCTGACCCAGCGTACCGACGATACGCATCGTGTCCGGCGAAGCGATCACGATGTCGAAGTTCAGGTTGCCGCCCTTGATCTGCTCGGCGAGGTCTTCCATGCCGACGATTTCTGCGCCAGCTGCCTTGGCTTGCTCAGCCTTTTCGCCTTGTGCGAACACAGCAACGCGAACCGACTTGCCGGTACCTGCGGGCAGAACGACCGAACCACGAACGACCTGGTCCGACTTCTTCGCGTCGATGCCGAGCTGGACTGCGACGTCGATCGACTCGTCGAACTTCGCCGTAGCGCATTCCTTCACGAGCGACAGTGCGTCGACGATTGCGTATTGCTTCTGGCGATCGATCTTGGCGGCCAGAGCCTTTTGACGCTTCGAAACCTTAGCCATTTACACGCCCTCCACGACGATGCCCATCGAGCGGGCGCTACCAGCGATCGTGCGGACCGCTGCATCCATATCGGCTGCCGTGAGGTCCGGCATCTTGGTCTTGGCGATTTCTTCGGCTTGCGCGCGCGTGATCGTAGCGACCTTGTCGGTGTGCGGCTTGGCCGAACCCTTGTCGACCTTCGCTGCCTTCTTGATCAGGACCGTAGCCGGCGGCGTCTTCAGGACGAACGTGAAGCTCTTGTCGGCGAACGCGGTGATGACGACCGGAATCGGCAGACCCGGTTCCAGTGCCTGGGTCTGCGCGTTGAACGCCTTGCAGAACTCCATGATGTTCAGGCCGCGTTGGCCCAGTGCCGGACCGACCGGCGGCGACGGGTTGGCTTTACCTGCAGGAATCTGCAGCTTGATAAAGCCGATGATTTTCTTTGCCATGTTGAAAACCTCTTTGGAACGCGTGAGCGTTCGGGTGAGTGGTAGCGCGCTCTCGCCCAATCTTCGCTGTACCAAACATCTTTTACAGCCGACTGGAGTACTGGCGCTCCTCTACGGCCATGACGCGGACCGTAAGCGCGGAAAAACGGATCGCACCAGAGATGCGATCCGTCGTATTCGATTTACAGCTTTTCTACCTGGCCGAATTCGAGTTCGACTGGTGTGGCGCGGCCAAAAATGGTGACGGAGACCCGGACGCGCGATTTTTCGTAGTTGACTTCTTCGACGCTGCCGTTGAAGTCCGTGAACGGACCTTCCTTCACGCGGACCATCTCGCCGACTTCGAACAGGGTCTTGGGGCGCGGCTTCTCAACGCCTTCCTGCATCTGCGACATGATCTTTTCGACTTCGCGCGGCGAAATCGGGCTCGGGCGATTACGCGCCCCGCCGACGAAACCGGTCACCTTTGCTGTGTTCTTCACGAGGTGCCACGTTTCGTCCGTCATTTCCATTTCAACCAGGACGTAGCCCGGGAAGAAACGACGTTCGGTCACCGATTTGTGACCACCCTTCACCTCGACGACTTCTTCAGTCGGGACGAGGATCTGACCAAACTTGTCCTGCATGCCGGCACGATCAATGCGCTCCTGAAGCGCACGTTGCACGCTCTTCTCCATACCGGAGTAGGCGTGCACCACATACCAACGTTTTCCGCTCGGGGATGCCGGTGTATCGCTCATATCATTTCCAACCCAGAATCGCCGAGAAAATCACCCATTCGATGGATTTGTCGCAAACCCACAGAAAGATGGCCATTACCAGCACAAAACCGAAGACCACCAACGTCGTTTGCGTGGCCTCTTTACGAGTCGGCCAGACGACCTTGCGAACTTCTTTGTACGAGTCTTTGGCAAACGCGATGAAGCTCTTGCCGGGCGCCGAGAGAAGACCGACTACCACCCCCGCGATCACGCCAACTGCAAGCGCTGCACCGCGGACATACCACTCCTGGCTACCGAGCCAGTAGAACCCTACGAACCCGGCCACAACCAACAATACACCTGCTGCAAGCATGAGCTTGTCGCTGGAAGTATTTACAGTTTCGACGGAAGGATTCGCCATAACACCTTAAAGAACAACGCGCCGTAGCGCGTGAAGTTGGCAGGGGCAGAGGGAATCGAACCCCCAACCTTCGGTTTTGGAGACCGACGCTCTGCCAGTTGAGCTATACCCCTAAACCATTTTGGGGTGGCGGTAACCACCACCCCGGAAACTACTTAGTCGATCAACGAGACTGGCAAAAACTTACTCGATGATCTTTGCAACCACGCCGGCGCCGA
>NZ_CAJZAR010000098.1:24994-25229 GCF_914484835.1 Paraburkholderia tropica | reverse complement strand
GCTGCTGCGCGACGCGGCGCGCGCCTTCGGTCCGCGCGAGGCCGTGGCCCGCGCGCGCTGCGTGGTCGCGCAGGCGGAAATCGCGCTGGCTTCGCGCGATCTCGGCTGGGAGGAGGGCGCGCTCGACGCGGCGCGAACGGCGCTCGATGCGCACGGCGACATCCTCAACGCCGCGCACGCGCGTTACCTCGGCATTCGCCGCCTGCTGCTGATCGGCCAGATCGACGAGGCCGCG
>NZ_CAJZAR010000098.1:24539-24984 GCF_914484835.1 Paraburkholderia tropica | reverse complement strand
CAGATCGACGAGGCCGCGCGCCGGATCGACGCGATGAATCCGCAGCGCCTGCCCGCCGCGATGCGCGCCACGCATGCGCTGATCGTCGCGGGTATTGCGATGCGGCAGATTCAGACCGGCGCGGCGCGCGTGGCGCTCGCCGAGGCGGCCGAGGCCGCCCGCGAGGCGCGCATCGCGTCGTTGAGCGCCGAAGTCGAGAGCGCCGCGCAGTTGCTGGGCGCGCCCGCCGCGCGGCTGATCGAGCGCGGCGAAATCCGTCCGCTGCGGCTCGACGATGTCGAGGCGCTGCTCGCGGCGGACGTGCTCGTCGTGGATGCCTGTCGTCACGTCGTGCGCCACGGCGCGGTTGTGGTCGCGCTCGCGCGCCGCCCGGTGCTGTTCGTGCTGGCGCGCGCGCTCGCCGAAGCGTGGCCTGGCGACGTGCCGCGCGACACGCTGATCGCGC
>NZ_CAJZAR010000098.1:0-24529 GCF_914484835.1 Paraburkholderia tropica | reverse complement strand
CGCGCTGCTGCGTCCGCTCGCGACGCTTGCCGCGACGCAGCAGGGCTTCGCACTCGCGCCGCGCGAGGCCGCCGAGGTGGCCGTGCTGGCGCGTCCCGTCGAAGAAAAGCACGCGGCCGTGCTGGCGCTGCTCGCCGATGGCGAGTCGTGGTCGAGTTCGGCGCTCGCGCTGGCGCTGGGCGCGAGTCAGCGCACCGTGCAGCGCGCGCTCGACGCGCTCGCGGCGGCGCACAAGGTGCAGTCGTTCGGCGAAGGACGCGCGCGGCGCTGGACCATGCCGCCGCTGCCGGGATTCGCGACGACCTTGTTACTCCCCGCGCCCTTGCCGGGCAATTAAGCTGTGCGCATCGCTGGTGTGCGGGCTTCGCCGCCGCGCACGTTTTGGATCGCAAGCGAACCGGAATCGAAATCGCATCGCAACCGAATCGCAACCGCATCGCAATCGAATCGAATCGCATCGAAACCGCATCGCAATCGAACCGCAAGGAGGCAACATGAAGCGTTCCCGCGCCGAGATCGTCCGCGAATATGGGCCGTTCGAGGGCATCGACAAGGTCCACGGCCTCACGTGGGACGGCCAGCAGGTCTGGTTCGCGGTCGGCGACCGGATTCAGTCGCTCGATCCGCAAAGCGGCCAGACGCAGCGCGCGATCGAGGTGCCCGCGCATGCGGGCACGGCCTTCGACGGCCAGCACCTGTTCCAGATCGCCGAAGACCGCATCCAGAAGATCGATCCGCAAACGGGCCGCGTGCTGGCGACGATCCCCGCGCCCGGCGGCGGTGGCGATTCGGGGCTCGCCTGGGCGGACGGCACGCTCTGGGTCGGCGAATATCGCGAGCGCAAGATTCATCAGGTCGATCCGCAGACGGGCGCGGTGTTGCGCACGCTGGAGTCGAGCCGCTTCGTGACGGGCGTGACGTGGGTGGATGGCGAGCTTTGGCACGGCACCTGGGAAGGCGACGAAAGCGGCCTGCGCCATATCGATGCGCGCACGGGCGAGGTGCTCGAACAGATCGACATGCCCGAGGGGACGGCCGTCTCCGGGCTCGAATCGGATGGCGGCGAGCGCTTTTTCTGCGGCGGCGGCCCGAGCGGCAAGATTCGCGCGGTGCGTCGACCGAAGCGGACGATCGAACAATAATCGGGATGCCGAAATAAATCGCCGGGCGACAGGCGGCTGCTTTCCGGCGATGCTTCCCGGCGATGCGATTCGTGCACTGAAACCAATGCAGCCAGCGCGCTCAAGTTTTCCGCGAACGTGCCGTAGAGCATGGCGTGGCGGTGCGCGGACTGTCCGGCAGTGAAGCCGGGGACAGTGAAGTCGGCGCGGCCGCGCGCAGCGAACTCCCGACCCACGCCGCACCATGACGTCACGCCTGAAGCTTCCGGTTTTTCTTGTCCTCGTTGTCCTCTTCGTCCTGGTTGCTTTCGTTTTTCTTGCGCCGCTGGCGCGCGCCGCGTTGCCCACCGACGACCCGGACGTCGAGCCCGCCGCGCCGCTCAACGAAAGGATCCTGCGCGTGCCGGTGCAGGCGTCGCCGCGCGTGACGCTCGAAGTGACCGTCTACATGCCCGCGCGCGGCGGGCCGTTTCCGCTCGCGCTCGTCAATCACGGCGCGTCGGACGACCCGCCCAACGCGCCGCGCGTGGCCGATCAATTTATCCCGTGGTACTTCCTGTCGCGCGGCTACGCCGTCGCCATGCCGATGATGCGCGGCTTCGCGCAATCGGGCGGCCATATGGTGCCGCACGGCTGCGACGTGCTCGCGATCGGCGCGGATGCCGCGCGCGATATCCGCAAGGTGCTCGACGTCGTCGAGACGCTGCCGGGCGTGGACGCCACGCGCGTCGTCGTCGCGGGCAAGAGCATGGGCGGCTGGAACACGCTGGTGTTCGGCGCGCAGAATCCGCCCGATGTGAAAGGGCTGCTCAATTTCGCGGGCGGCGTGAAGGAGAGCGATTGCAGCCAGCCCGACGCGAGCCTCGTCGCCGGCGCGGGCGAACTCGGCGCGCGCACGCGGCTGCCGTCGATCTGGTTCTACGGCGACAACGACCAGATCTTTTCGAGCGCGACCTGGCACGGCATGTATAGCCGCTACACGGCGGCGGGCGCGCGTGCCGAACTCGTCGATTACGGCGCGTTCCAGAAAGACGCGCACGCGATGACGGCCTCGGGCGCGGGCCTGCCGCTGTGGGTCGAAAAGGCCGATGCGTTTCTCACGGCCATCGGCATGCCGGGCCGCGAAGTCGCGCCCGAGTATCTGCCGCGCGCGGCGCCGCGGCCGAGCGGTTATGCGTCGCTCGACGATCTGGCCGCGGTGCCGTTCCTGAGCGCGCAGCAGAAGGCGAAGATTTACGTCGGCTTTCTGGCGGCGCCGCTGCCGCGCGCGCTGGCGATCGGCAGCACCGATGCGATCTGGGCGTCGGGCGGTTTCGATCCCGCGCGCACGGCGCTGGCGCGCTGCTGGCAGACGTCGCAGTACTGCCAGATCTATGCGATCGACAAGACCGTGGTCTGGCCGCGCCAGCCGGACGCGCCGCCGCGCACGAACTTCGCGGCGCTGCAAAACGTCGGCGCGGTGCCGTATCTGCAGCCGCAAGGGCGGCGCGCGTATGCGCAGTATCTGGCGGCGATCCGTCCGCGCGCGTTCGCCATCGCGCCGGACGGCGCGTGGGGCGAGGCATCGGGCGTCGATGCGATCAGTGATGCGCTGGTGCAATGCGGCAACGGCCACGTGGGCTGCCGCCTCTATTCGGTCGATGGCGACGTGGTCTGGGCGGCGAAGTAATTGACGTTAAATCGCAACTAACTGCCAGTCCCGTCACGCCACGGCCAATCGGGCCGGCGTGGCGCGGCAATGTTCCACGCTCGTTTTGAATCTCGTTATTCAGGGCGGAATCGGCCTGAGCTTACTGCGGCAATGCGTCTCTGGAGTGGTTTTGTCGGCGGCCTATATTGATTTTATTGTCGTCTGAATCGTTTCACGCATTCACGCATCGTCATGGCCAGGAAATTTCCGCTGCATCCGTCGCATCCCGAGCGAGTCTGCTGGGGCTGCGACCGGTATTGTCCCGCCGCGTCGCTCAGTTGCGGCAACGGTTCGAGCCGCACGCAGCATCCCGTCGAACTGCTCGGCGACGATTGGCTCGACTATGGCGATTGGGGATTCGACACGTCGGGCGAGACGTCCGCCGAAGAGACCGCCGCGCCGCGCTGAAGCACCGCGCTAACCGGCCAGATTCCGCGTGGCCGCCGCGCATCCCGCATCCATCAACGGCTCGACGACGGCGCGCCGTTCCTCCGGCAGAAAGTCGCAGATCCACACGAAACGGCAGTGCCCGTCAGCGTCCGGCACGATCTGCATCGACGCCGCATGCTGCTCGAAATTCGGCCCGATCACCGCGTAAGCCACGCGCATGCGCGCCTCGTCGATCGTGACGATGCGCTCCTGCACCACGGCGCCGTTCGCAAAGGTCACGGTGCGCACGTCGCCGTCCACGCGGGCGTCGGTCAGCACGCCCGCAAAGACGCGCGCCAGTTGGCGCGAATCGCGCAACATCTCCCAGGCGCGTTCGGCGGCGGTTTCCAGCGGAATATCGCGGTAAAGGGAAGTCATCGGGCTGTCTCCTTCGTCTTTTACGAGGCGGGCATCGCGGCGTCATCCAGCGCGCGCGCCGGACCACGATGCCGGGGAAAATCGCTATCGATGCCGCTTTGCGCGCGCGTTCAGGCGCACACGCTCAATGCGAATGCCGATGATGCACGTCGGGAAAATGCGCGTGCGTATGCGTGAGCGGCAGATGCCGGTGCGCGTGCGTGTGCGGCTCGGTGCCGTCCCAGTCGAAATCGTGCTCGTGCTGATGATGCTCGTCGTGACGATGCCGATGCGTGTGATCGAGCGCCTCGTGCGTGTGTTCGTGCTCGTGACGCTCGCGCACGTGCAGCCACACGCCGAGCGCCATCAGCGCGAGCGCGAGCCAGAACGTGAAGGCGGGCCGCTCGGGCCAGATCAGCAGCGACAACGCCACGCCGAACAGCGGCGCCACCGAAAAATACGCGCCCGTGCGCGCCGAGCCGAGGTGGCGCAGCGCCACCACGAACAGCACGAGACTCACGCCGTAGCCCGCGAAACCCACGACCATCGCGCCCGCGATGCGCGCGGCGTCGGGCCAGTGCGCGCCGAGCCATAGCGCGACGCCCAGATTCACCGGCCCGGCCACCAGGCCCTTGATGCAGGCGATGGTCATGGCGTCGTTGGCGGAGACCTTGCGGGTCAGATTGTTGTCGATGGCCCAGCACAGGCAGGCCGCCGCGACGAACAGCGCGCCGGGGGCCACGCCGGGCGCACTGGTGGTGCCGGCAGCCGATCCGTTCCACGACAGCAGCACGCCGCCCGCGACGATGGCGGCCATGCCGAGCGCGATCTGCGTATCGAAGTTTTCGCGAAAGCACACCCACGCGATCAGCGCCGTGAGCACGCCTTCGAGATTGAGCAGCAGCGAACTGGTGGCGGCGGGCGTGCTGACGAGGCCGAGCATCAGCAGCGCGGGACCGGCCACGCCGCCCGCCGCGATCGCGCCCGCGAGCCACGGCAGTTCGGCGAGGCGCAGCGGCGCGTGTTCCTGCCGGGCGCTCGGGGAGGTCGGGGCGCTGGCGGCGCGGCGCAGACGCCGTATCAGCATGGCGGTCGCGAGGCCCGCGCCGCTGCCGAGATAGAACAGGCCCGCGACCATGAACGGCGGCATCGCGCCGAGCAGCGCCTTGGCGAGCGGCGTGGCCGCGCCGAACAGCGCGGCGGCGAATAGCGCCGTGGCGATGGCGCGGTGGTGCGGTTTCATGATCGGGCGTGCGGGCGGATGAGCCGGCGGTGTTCCGCTGCGGGGGCGCGTAGTTGCAGCGGGTTGCCGGGTTGCGCCGATTATCGCTCGATTTGTGCGCGCCGCCATCGCCATGCGCCAGCGAAGTAACTTCGTGGCGCGGACCCGCCCCCGGTTTGGCGAAGGCACGCTTCGCGCAGGTCTCGATGGTCGATGGCTTGACGCTTTGCTGGGGGCGTTTGAAGATCGCGCGCGGCGTCCTACGAGGTCTTGATCATCGCGACGACCGATTGCTCGTAGGGCACCGATGTGGGCGCGAGGAAGATCCAGCTCTGGCCCGGCGCAATGCCGCCGCCTGCCGCGCTAGCCGAACCGATGATCCGGCCTTGTCCGTCGAGCAGGTTGATCGTGATGGTGGCGGTGTCGATGCGCGCACGCGTGACGTTGGTTGCGGTGCCGGTGATGTAGCCTGTCACGCCGCCTGCGTCGACCACACCGCGCAGATCGCGCAGTTGCAGCGCGTCTTGCGCCGGTGCCTGTGCCTGTGTTGTCAGCGCAGCGGCGCCGAGCGCGGCCGCCAGGAGAATGCGCTTTGTGGTCCGCTGGTTTGTCCGCTGTTCCGTCTGCTGTTCCGTCCGCTGTTCCGTCGGTTGTTTCGTCGGCTTCATGGTTGTCTGGCCCTCGTAAAGTTATAGGCCAGTCATTGAAGCGCGACTGCGCGAAGCCAACCGTGAGCGCGGTCAAGGTCTGAGGCGCTTTGGGACTTATCGGGGAGCCGGAACGGGGTGGACGCTCAGACGCTACCGTCCTTTACCGGTCTCACCAGGCTTTTCACCATCGCCGAGACCATCCGCGTCGCCAGTGCATGGCTTCTCCAGCCATGTGCGTCAAAATGGCCGTTGGCGACAAACTTGTGGTTCTGGAACACATCGAGATCGACCGATTCCCAGTATTGATTCGCGATGGCGGTGGGGTCGTCGCCGGTCAGGGCAATCGAGACGGAATAGTCCAGCACGGTTTTGCATTCGGCGGGTTCGGTGCCGGGGCTATAGAGCGCGCTGAGAATGCCTTCGTCGCGCAGCGCGGTCTGAATCACCCTGACCAGTTCGTTGGAGTACGAAGTCTGCCGCATGACGATGCATACGCGATTCGTCTCAATCGTTTTTCCGGTCACATAGATTGACGTCGGCGTTTGGGCGATGCAGCCGCCGCACGTGGCGATCAGGGTTGCGATTGCGGCAACCTTGAATCGGCGTAAAAAGCGCCGGAGAGCGTCATGCTGCCCAGTGAGGCTGGCAACGCCAAGATCCATAAGAGTCCTGAAATGCATTTCGGACGGGCGGGCGAGCGCTGCGGCGGTTCTGACGCCGCGCTCGGCCCGCTTCATTGGTTCAATTCATTGCTGTCGATGCACTAGCGGCGGGAGGGTTAGCCCTGGCGCTGCGCGTCCAACGGACAACGCACCGGCCTGGCTTGTCCCGGTCCGGCCGCGAGTGCGCGCAGACCGCTCGCGATGGATTGCGACAGCGCGCCGACAGCGTCGCGATGCCCGGCCACCAGCGCGTCATAACTCGCGCCCACGGGTTCATCGAGCACCGTGCGGCAGGTCATGACCGTCTGCGAGTCGAGCGAACGCACGCTCCAGACCGCGTCGATCAACGCGTGCGAGCCCGGCCACGATTCGAAGCGCTGCACGTTCACGCTCACGCGGTAGACCGGCACGCCGTCGGGATGCGGCGAACCGTACACGTCGATCGTGTTCAGCTGCTGCGTGAGGTCGACCGAGAGCGCGCGGCGGATCTCGTCGCCGGGCATCGACGCCCAGCGTTCCTGTTCGAGCACGCGCACCTGCGCGGCGTCGGTTTGCACGACGAATTGCGTCTTCGCGACTTGCGGCGGCACGTCGACGGGCGCGAGTTCGATCAGCCACGCCGGGTTGCCGTTCGCCGCGGCGGCGGGCTGGGTGCGCGCCGCGTCGCCGGTCGGGCTCAGCGTGTAGAAGCGGCTGGCGGGCGAGGCGCAGCCCGCGAGCGCCGCCGCGAGGGCGAGCGCCGAGGCAAGCGCCGAAAGGCGGCCCGTAAGCGCGGATGAAAACACGCCCGAAAGCGGCATGAAGCGAAACGTCATGGCTGGTCTCCTGATTTGCCGCGCAGCAGCGATTCGGGATGGCGCTCCAGATAATCCGAAAGCGCGTTGAGCGATTGCAGCGTGCGCGTCAGTTCCTGCAGCGCCTGGTGCACGTCCGATTGCATCGGCGAATCCTGTTGCAGCGTGGCCTGCGCGGCGCTGAAAGTCTTCTGCGCTTCGGCGAGCGTGCCCTGCATCTGCGGCAGAAGCTGGTTGTTGACCTGACCGAACATCTGGTTCGCGCTCTTGAGCGACTCATTCAGGTTGTTGCCGATCTTGTCGAACGGAATCTGATTGAGCTTCTTCGTGATGTCGGCGACCTGTTGCTGGAGTTCGTCGAGCGAATTCGGCACCGTCGGCAGCTGCATCGGATCGTGGTCGAGATCGGCCTTGGCGGGCGCTGCCTTCGGGAACATGTCGAGCGCGATATAAAGCTGACCCGTCAGCAGATTGCCGTTGCGCAACTGTCCGCGCAGGCCGTGCTGCACGAGGCGCTCGATCAGCGCGCGGCTCTGCGGCGAATCCGGCGGCGGCGTCGGGCTGCCGCGCGTGCGGCGCACGAGGCGCAGCGGATACAGATTCATGGTCACCGGCATGGTGAAATTGCCGTTCTTCGCGTCGTAGTCGATGCCGATGTCGGTCACCTGGCCGAGCACGATGCCGCGGAAATCCACGGCCGCGCCCACCGACAGCCCGCGCAGCGACTGGTTGAAATTCATCACCACGCGCACGGGCGTGCCATCGGGTTCGTGCATCGCTTCGCTCTCGTCGGAGGCGAGCGTGAACGCGGCGTTGGTGGGTGCCTGCGTGCCGGCCGACTGGCCCGGTGGCGTCTCGAAGGCGAGACCGCCCGCCATGACGGTCGCGAGCGACTGCGTGTTGACCTTGAAGCCGCTCGAATCGAGCTGCACGTTCACGCCGCTCGCATGCCACCAGCGCGTGTTGGCGCCGACGTACTGGTCGTAGGGCGCGCGCACGAAGACCTGTACGGTCACGCCCGAGCCGTCCTTGTCGAGCGAGTAATCGATCACCTGACCGACCTGCATGCGGCGATAGAAGATCGGCGTGCCGATGTCGAGCGAGCCCAGATCCTTGCTATGCAGCGCGTATTGATGGCCTTTCTCGTCGATGGTCACGGCGGGCGGCGTCTCCAGCCCTGTGAAGTCGTGATCGGTTTCGTCCGAGCGGCCGGCGTCGGCGCCGATGTACGCGCCCGAGAGCAGGGTCCCGAGACCCGACACGCCGCCCGCGCCCACACGCGGACGCACCACCCAGAAACGGCTGTCCTTGCGCGCGAAGTTCTCGGCGTCCTTCGTCAGCTCCACCGTCGCGAGCACGTGCGAGAGGTTCGGCGACAGCTTCACCGTGCGCACCGAGCCGATATCGACGTTCTTGTACTTGACCTTGGTCTTGCCGGGTTCGAGCCCTTCGGCGCTCAGGAAGCTGATCGTGATGGTGGGGCCGCGCGCGGCGACCGACTTCGCCACGAGGCCGACGCCGATCAGCGCCGCGATCAGCGGCACGATCCAGATCAGCGACGGCAGCCAGCGTTTCGGCTCGACGATGTCCGGGTCGTTTGCATCGGGCGTATCTGCGTCGCCGGAAGGCCGGTGTGTTCCGTTGGTTCCTTTCGGACTAGTCATTCGCGTGTTCCTTTGTGTATTCCTTTGTGTCTTGCATGGGTCGCTGCGTGGGTCGCTGCGTGGCGCCGGGAACCGGATCCCAGATGAGCCGCGGGTCGAATTGCATCGCCGCCAACATCGTCAGGATCACGACGGAACCAAACGCGATCGCGCCGGGGCCGGCGGTGACGACGCCGAACGAGCCAAAGCGCACCAGCGAAACGGTGAGCGCGATGACGAAGATGTCGAGCATCGACCAGCGCCCGATGAATTCAACGATGCGATAGAGCGTGGTGCGTTCCGCCGAGCGCCATTGCGAGCGGCGCTGCGAGGTCAAGGCGAGCAGCGCGAGTGCCGAGAGCTTGAGCATCGGCACCATGATGCTGGCGACGAAGACGACGGTGGCGATCAGCCATTCGCCCGTCAGCCAGAAGTGGACGATGCCGCTCAGGATCGTGTCGCCGCGATCGTGTGCGAGCGTGGCCGTGTTCATGATCGGCAGGACATTCGCGGGGATATAGAGGATCGCCGCCGCGCTCAACAGCGCCCACGTGCGCCGCAGCGCATCGGGGCGTCGCGTGTGCATCGGCGCATCGCAGCGCGTGCAGCGCCGATTGTGTGCGTGAGGCTGCTGCGGCTCCAGTTTCCCGCATACGTGGCAGCAGTCGAGGCCCGCTTCCCGCGCGGTAATGTGGCTCGGCTCGCCTGCATCGGCGCGCGGGCGGTGCTGATGGTGCTGATGGTGTTGCGAAGGCGTGCCCGGAAGGTCGGCCGGCGATGAGCCGTCCGCCGCGCGCGCACGCAACGCATCGACGAGATCCCAGAGCCCGCGCGGATCGAACGCCGCGACGACGGCCAGCATCAGCGTCAGCGCGGCGAACGCGAACAGGGCCGTTTCGGGAATGACGCGCGCGATGCTCACCAGTTTGACGATCGTGACGAGTATCCCGACCATGAAGACTTCGAGCATGCCCCACGGCCGCACGAAGCGCAGCGCCTTCATCACGAGCTTGAAGCCAGGCGCGACGATGCCCTGACGCAAGGGAAGCAGGACGTAGAGCAGCGCCACCATCTCGATCAGCGGGAACAGGAAGGTCGCGCAGAACACCATCGACGCGACGGACTGCATGCCCTCGCGCCACAGGACCACGAGCGCGCCGAGCAGGCTCGACTGCGAAGTGATGCCGTTGGCGTCGAGTTCGATGATCGGGAACGACTGCGCGATGATGAAGGTCACGAGCGCCGCAACGGTGATCGCGCAGATGCGGTCGAGCTGCGCCGCGTTTTCGCGGTAGAGCGCGGTGCCGCAACGCGAGCAACGCGCGGACTGCCGTCGTAGCAGGCGAGGCTTGCGGTAGAGCGCGTCACAGTGGCGACAGGCGACAAGTTTGGAGTAGGGCATCCGGGACGACGTAAGGCAAAGGCAGGTGTGGCGGCCGCGA
Source organism: Paraburkholderia tropica (assembly GCF_914484835.1). GTDB lineage: Bacteria > Pseudomonadota > Gammaproteobacteria > Burkholderiales > Burkholderiaceae > Paraburkholderia > Paraburkholderia tropica_A. The sequence goes on along the minus strand of NZ_CAJZAR010000098.1, from coordinate 14,519 downwards.
GGATCGGCCGCGTCTTGCATCGGGCGCGCCATGCGGATTTGCGCGGGCGGTTCGGCCATCAGGTCGCGAACACGGTGGAAGCGGCGATCACGCTTGTCGTGATCGCCGCTACGGGTTTCGTCCGATGGCCGGCGATTATGCCTGTGGCTGCTGCGGTTGTGCCGGTTGCGGCTGTTGCTGCGCTTGCGGCTCTTGCTGCCCTTGCCAACCCAGCCCCAGACTCTTCTGCAGCGAGACGTAATCCTTGAGCAGTTCCGCCTGCCCGGCGATCACGTCCTGCTGCGCCGAAAACTCGGCACGTTGCGTATCCAGCAGATCGACGAGGCTGACCGTGCCCGCGCGATAGCGCTGGCGCGTCAGATCCGCCGAGCGCAGCGCGGACTTCTGCACCTTCTCCAGCGTCGCCAGATGCTCGCGCTGGTAGCCGAAACGCGAGAGTCCGTCGTTGGCGTCCTGAAGCGCGCCGAGCACCGTCTTTTCGTACTTCGCGATGGCTTCGTCGCGCGAGGCTTCGGCGCCGTGCACCGCGCCCAGCGTGCGGCCGAAATCGAGCAGGTTCCACGAGAGATAGGGCGCGCCGACCCACGTCGCGTTGGACTGGCGGAACAGGTGGCCCGGATCGGCGGCCGAATAGCTCAGATCGCCGTAGAGCGTGATCTTCGGGAAGAAGTCGGCGATATGCTCGCCAATCTGCGCGTTGCTCGACGCAAGACGGCGCTCGGCGGCACGAATGTCCGGGCGCTGCGCGAGCATTTTGGCCGGATCGCCAATGGCGACGGTGCCCGGCAGCGCGGGCAATGCGCCCGGTTGTGCCAGCTCCGCGTCGAGCGCGCCGGGCGCCTTGCCCGTGAGCACCGCAAGCTGATCGAGCGAGATGTCGACCTGCGCCGCGAGCGGCGTAATGGTCGAGCGGGTATTTTCAACCTGGGTCGTCAGGCGTTCGACATCGACTTCGGCGGCCGTGCCGCCCGCGCGGCGCTGCTCCGTGAGCGTGAGACTCTGCTGCTGCAACTCGGCGGTGCGTTGCGCGATGATCAGGCGCTGCTGCTGATCGCGCAAATCGATGTAGGCCTGCGCGACCTCGGCGGCCAGCGAGACCTGCGCATCGGCGAGGTCGGCATTGACGGCCTGGGACTGCGTATCCGCGGCTTCGATCGCGCGGCGCGTGCCGCCGAACAGATCGATTTCCCACGAGGCATCGAAGCCGGCCGTGTAGAACGAGACCGGGCCGCGTCCCGACGAACTCGCGCTGGAACCGGACGACGAGAACGCGCTGATATCGGGCTCGCGCATGCGGATCGCGGCGGCGTCGGCGCTCACTTTCGGCATTTCAGCCGCGCGCTGCTGCTGCAGTTGCGCGCGCGATTCGCGCAGCCGCGCCTGGGCCGCGCGCAGATCGGGGTTGTGCGCGAACGCGGCTGCGATCAGCGTGTTCAGTTGCGGGTCGCCGAGCGCCAGCCACCATTGGTTCGGCGCGGGCGCGGTGGCGATGATGCCGTTCGCGGGGGCGCGCACGAAGGTGCTCGCGCTGGCCGCGTCGGGCGCGACGGACGGCGCGCCGTGGTAGTCCGGGCCCACTGTGCAGGCAGCCAGCAGGCTGGCGGCAAGTGCGGCTGCAAATGGGGCTGCAAATGGGGCTGCAAGCGCGGCGGCACGCGGGCGGAGGGAATAGCTTGTCATCATGTTCGATTCTGTTGGCTTCAATGACCGTCTGCGGGAGCGGCGCCAGGGCGCGGATTCTTGAGCAGAAAGGCCAGGGGAATACACACGAGCAGGGCGACACCGAGCACCCAGAACGTTTCCGAATAGGTGATGACGATCGACTGGGTCTGGATCTGCGCGGCCAGTTGCCCGAGCGCCTGCATGTTGGCGTAGGCCAGGTCGCCCGTCTGCGCGAAGAAACTCGCCGCGCTCGCGGCGATATGCGTTTGCCCGGTGATCGAATTGTTCGTGACGGCCTCGCGGAGCACGGCCGTATGGAAGGTTTCGCGCCGGTCGATCAGCGTGCCGATAATGGCGAGACCCACCGAGCCGCCGAGATTGCGCGCCATGTTGTAGATGCCCGCCGCGTCGCCCGATTCTTCGCGCGAGACCGCGGCCATCGCCGCCTGATTGAGCGGCATCATCGAGAGGATCTGCCCCACGCCGCGCAACAGCTGCGACCACGTGAAATCGTGGCCGACGCTCTGCGCCGTGAGCGTGGTGTCGAGCATGCAGCTCCACGCGAAAAAGAGCAGACCCGTGACGACGAGCATACGGATATCGAACTTGCCGAGCAGACGCGGCAGCAAGGGCATGGTCAACATCGCGGGGATGCCGGAAAGCAGCATGACCATGCCCGACTGCTCGGCGTTGTAGCCGGACACCTGGCTCAGAAACTGCGGCAGCAGATACGAAATGCCGTAGAGGCCCGCGCCGACCATGAAGACGATCACGTTGACGCTGGCGAAGGGCAGGTTACGCATCAGCGAAAGACGCAGGATGGGCTTTTTGGCGACGAACTGCGAGATGCCGATCAGCAGCATCCCGAACAGCGAGACGAGGGTGAGCGTCACGATCATCTGCGATTCGAACCAGCGCTCGCGTTGTCCTTCTTCGAGCACCACGGTCAGCGAACTGAGGCCGATCGCGAGTCCCATGATGCCGATCCAGTCGGCCTTCAAAAAAGCGTCCCAATGCGGACGATCGGGGCCCAGGCCGTAAAGCAGCAGGGTGATCAGCGCGAGACACACGGGCAGATTGACGAAGAAGCACCAGCTCCAGCTGATGTTTTCCGCGAGCCAGCCGCCGACCACCGGGCCGAGCAGCGGCCCGAGCAGCGCGGTCAGGCCGAACATCGTCATGCCGATGGGCAGTTGCGAAGCCGGCAGCCGGGTGCGAATGATGGTCTGCGCGGTCGGGATCATCGCGCCGCCCGTGAAACCCTGGCCGATGCGCCCGGCGATCATGATGGCGAGCGAGCCCGACCAGCCGCACATCATCGAAAAGCCGATGAACAGCGTCGCGTTGGCGAGCAGGAAATTGCGCAGGCCGAACACGCGCGTGAGCCACGCGGCGAGCGGAATCATGACGATCTCGGACATCAGATAGCCCGTGGAAATCCACGTGCCCTCGGTGCCGGTCGCGCCGATTTCGCCCTGAATCTGCGGCAGCGCCGAGTTCGTGATCGAAATGTCGAGCGTGGCGATCAGCGCGCCGAGCGCGCCCGCGGCGACGGCGATCCAGTCGGAGGCGCTCGCGCGTTCGCCCTGCGCGGGCGGGGCGCTCATGGCGCGGCCGCTCATGCCGGCGGCGGCGTTGCTCGCATTACTCACGATGATTCTCGACGTCGATGCGTCGTTCGTCGTCGCGCGAGGAGCGCGTATCGACCTCGGCGGTCACCGACATGCCGGGCAGCAGCACCTTGCGCGTTTGCGGCCCGGTTTCCACGCGGATGCGCACCGGCACGCGCTGGACGATCTTCGTGAAGTTGCCCGTGGCGTTCTCCGCCGGCAGCAGCGCGAACTGCGAGCCCGTGCCCGGCGAGAAGCTGTCCACGACGCCGTGGAGCTTGTGCCCGGGGAGCGCGTCGACGGAGATATCGACCGGCTGACCGATGCGCATGCGCCCGATCTGCGTTTCCTTGAAGTTGGCGGTCAGATACGTGTCCTGGACGGGCACGACCGAGAGCATCCGCGTGCCCGGCTGCACGAACTGTCCCACGCGCACCGTGCGGTCGCCGACGCGGCCGCTAATGGAACTCTTGACGACCGTATGGTCGAGATCGAGCTGGGATTGCGCGGCGCTCGCCTTGGCCGCTTCGAGCTGGGCGCGTGCCTGGCCGAGCTGAGCCGTCAGCGCGCCGACCTGCGAGCGAGCCGATTCGACGGCCGCATGATCGGCGGCGAGCGTCGCCTGCGCCTGATCGCGCGAGCTCTTGAGTTCCGAAAGCTTCTCGGCCGTTTCGGCGCCCGAGGCCGCGAGCGGCGTGTAGCGCGCGACCTCGTCCTGGGCATGGCGCAGGCTGACTCGCGCGACTTCCTCCTGGGCCACCGCCTGAGCGATGTTCGCGCGCTGTTGCGCGAGCTGCGCGTCGGCGTGTTCGATATCGGCGTTACGCGCATCGACCGTGGCGCTGGCCTGTTCGAGCGCGGCCTGGTACTGGCGCGTATCGAGGCGCACGAGCGGGTCGCCAGCCTTGACGGCCTGGTTGTCGGCCACGAAAACATCGGTGATATAGCCGCTCACCTTGGGGGCGATCGTCACGCTATCGGCCTGGAGATAGGCGTCGTCGGTGCTCTCGATGAAGCGGCCGACGAGCCACCAGTGGCCCGCCCAGCCTGCTGCACCGGCGAGCGCGACCAGCGCGGCCCCGATCGCGATGCCGCGCTTCGAGCCCCGTTTGGCGCTCCGCGCGGGCGCGGTGGGTGTTGTGTCCTGGCTATCGCGCACCGGCGCCCCTGCAGTCGTCGACATGGTTTGAAAACCTTAAATTATTCCGAGTGGACGAATTATTCCAGTCGGTAAATTTCTGTCAAGTGTTATATTTTGCAAGTTATGAAAGCTCCCCACCGCTATGACTGAATCCCGAAAGCCCCGCCACTCGACCGAAGGTGGCTATGCGCGCGGCGAAGAAACCCGCCGAAAGCTCATCGACGCCGCCATCTCCTTGTTTGGGCAACATGGATTCGCGGGCGCGTCGACGCGCGATATCGCGGCGCTTGCCGGCGTCAACGCACCCGCGCTGCAGTACTACTTCGAGAACAAGGAAGGGGTGTACCGGGCTTGTGCGGAGTCGATCGCGGACGAAGCGCTTCAGGTGCTCGAACCCGCGCTGCTGGCGGCTCAACGCACGCTGGACGATGAGGGCGCGACTCAGGACGCACTGATCGAGTCTTTCGTGACGCTTCAATGCTCCATTGCCGATCTGATGTTCAAGAAGGGGCGAGAGACCGACCGGCGGCTCTTTTTCGCGCGCGAGCAGGGCGGCGGAGAGCCGGAAATCGGTTCGCAAATCCTGCGGGATCGCTTGCGTTCGCCGATGAACAAGGTCAATGCCGCACTCGTTGCGCGCATTACGGGTCGCGCGGAAAACGATCCGATCACCATCGTGCGAATGATCAGCATCTGGGGGCAATTCTTTGCGTTTCATGTCGCGCGAGAATCGACGCTTTCTATGCTCGGGTGGGCGGATCTCGATGGGGAAAACGCGGAATTCGTGAAAACGATCGTCAGTGCGCAAACGCGGCTATTGCTGGATTCGTGGCGAAGGGAAGCGGAGTAAAGGTATTTGAGGTTCGAAGCGCGCAGTGAGTGCAAGACGTAATCGTCGGCCGCGGCAGAATCTCCACCTGGGAAGGTTTCAGGAGTTGGCGTTGTTGATTTCCGCCGCGCAGAATAAAAATATTAGCGGGCGCAAGCTCACGCGCGCGTAGTCTCGCCGCCTTGGCAGGCGACGCGCGTGCAAACGTTCATATCGGCGACCGGACCGGGCAATTGCGGCCCGCTCCGTGGATGAGATTGCATGGGCCGATGAATCACGCCATTTCCGTGCTGGTTGCTGTCGTTGCCGCTCTAATTGGCAGGATAGCTAACCATTGCTAATTCAATTTCATTGGATCAATCCGATAAGCGCTCATTGGATGCGCGAATCCCGTCGAAACGGTGCATCGATTTATATAGCGTCCATCTGCTATGCGTCGCCGATCCCGATTCAAAAACTCGATATGGCCAAATGAATCGCCAAAGTGATCATCATCACCGCTGCAAACCCGTCCAGCATCCGCCAGGCGATGGCGCGCGAAAAGAATGACCGGCAGAATCGCGCGCCATATGTCAGCAATAAAAACCACATGAGCGATGCCAGCACGGCACCCGCTGTGAGCGACAGACGCGCGTCGGCTGGCCGGTTCGCGACGATTGAACCGAATACCAAAACCGTATCGATCCAGGCATAAGGATTGAGCAGAGAAACAGCCGCCGTGGCAAGCAGCGTTTGAAGGAGCGGCTGACTCACCGCGGCTTTAATCTCATCGACATGCTTTCTGCGAATCGCCGAGCGCAAGGCGATCAGTCCATTGCACGCGAGATAAAGAATTCCGCCAAGCAGCGAGATGGCGAGGATGCGTGGGCTGTGCGACACCGCGGCCGCGAGACCACTGGCGCCGGCCGCGATCAACAATGCGTCACTGCCTGCACAAACGCAGGCGATGAGCAGGGGATAGGCACTGGGAATGGAAATCTTGACGACGAAAGTGTCTTTCGGACCCACGGAGGCAAAAAGACTGGCGCCGAGCATCACGCCTTCGACGAGCGCAGAGGAGTCGATCATGGATAGGCCGACAACCTCTTAAGCTGAACCGGTAATGGTCAAGTTGTCGAAAACTATACGCGAAAGTATGGACTGCGCCAATTGCTTGTCAGGGTCGCCGTGCTGGCGAGTCTTGCGCAGGACAGACGATGCCGACCCACTACTCGACGACGACCTGGTTTGCTGCGGTAACGCGGCAGAGCGTCGATCAGCATTGGCTTGTAGTAATGTGACGCTGCTTTGGTCCGGGAGCCATCAATCTTTATCGTCGGAAGCAATCAAGCGCCGATTCTTTCCATTTCGTGCCAGGTTTTTTTGGCCGGTGGCGAAGACCGGGAAGCGCATAAGTCCAATTTCTTACTGAAAGCTAGCTCGCGCACGTTCGCTTTGCACGCCCGCGATACGTCCCCGCGCGCCTCGCCGTGAGCATGGCTCGCGCCAACGCAAGCGCGCTGCGGGCCTCGCATCGCCCGCACCTGCGACCTCGCCAGTCGCGCTGCCGGCCACGCCATGCCGATCCGTTCACCAAAAAAGTGCCAGCGAATCTGCGATTTGTATAGGGACAACACCGCGCCTTGGCCCTATCTTCCTACCAGCCTGGCGGTTTGCGCTTTGCTGTGACGCTGATAAAAATGGAGACTAGTACTGTGCGTTCTACGCCTCAGATCAAAACGAAAATCCTGACGTGCCTGACCTTTGCTGCCGCTGCCGCGTTCCTCAACGGAGCGGACGCCGCGACAGCGACCAAGGGTGACTTGCTGCTTTACCGCATTGGCCCGACGACCTCGGAACTCTACGTCGCCAATGCCGACGGCAGCGACGAACATCGACTGATTCAGTCCGATGGTTTCGATTATCACGGTGCCTTTTCGCCGGACGGCAAATGGATCGTCTTCACCTCCGAGCGCGACGGGCTCGGCCATGCCAGCCTCTATCGCGTGCGTGCTGACGGCACGGGCCTGCAACGGCTGACCGACTGGACCGGCGTGAGCGACGCCGCGGTTTACAACCCGGCCGATCCGAATGTCATCGCGTTTGTGTCCACGCGTCGCGGCAAGGATACGTGGGGCACCACGAATATCTGGACGCTCAACATCAAGACCGGTGCGCTGCATAACGTGACCGGCGATATCAAGTTCGACCCGGAAAAGCCGCACAGTTTCTTCCGTCCTTCGTGGTCGCCGGATGGCAAGTGGATCGCGCTGTCGTCGGATATCGGCAGCGACTGGCGAGGCCATAACCTGCCGGTCGGCTGGGAGCGCACCCAGGAAACCAGCATCTACGAAATCCATCCCGACGGCACGGGCTTCAAGCAGATCGCGTCGCATGCGGGCTTTACCGAAGGTTCGCCGTCGTGGTCGCCGGACGGCAAGCACGTCGTGTTCTACGAAACGTCCGTCGAGTCGACCTGGGGCGCACACCGGCCCGAAGCCATCGGCAAGGTCGACACCCAGATTGTGCAAGTCGATGTGGCGACGGGCGCGCGCCAGGAACTGACGAACTCGCCGGGTTTCAAGGTGTTCCCGCAGTACGTCGGCGCAAGCGACGTCGCCTGGCACATCAAAAACGGTTCGCAGGAAGGCATCTATACGTCGAGCGGTCAATCGCGCTCGACAGCGGGAACCGGCATCCGCTCGCCGCATTACTCGGCTGACGGCAAGAAGGTCGTCTACGAGAAAGTGGTGTACGGCAAGCCGTTCCACCCGAACGGCACGCCGCTTTACAGCTTCGATCCGCAATGGAATTACCGTTTCGTCGATGTCTTCCCGCAGCTCTCGCGCGACGGCAAATCGCTGGTGTACACGGAGAAGGCGGTCGGCTCGTCGATCGTGGTCGCGAATACCGACTTCAGCGATGCTCGCCATATCTATGATCCGGCGACCAGCGGCCTCGATCCGAAGCTGATCAAAATGGGCCTGGCCGGCGCGTTCCAGCCGACGTGGTCGCCGGACAAGCAATGGGTGGCCTTCGGCGTGGGCGGCTGGTTCTTCACGCGAAACCACATGCCGGGCCGCATCATGCGTATCAAGGCCGACGGCAGCATGAATGGCAAGCCGGAGATCCTGACCGACGGCAAGGAGAATGCGGGCTTCCCGAGCTATTCGCCGGACGGCATGCGCATCGTCTACCGCGTGTGGAGCGATACGGACAACGGTCTGCGGGTCCTCGACCTCGAAACGCACAAGACCACGGTGCTGACCACTGAGCCGGACAATCTGCCGGGCTGGTCGCCGGATGGCACGAGGATCGTGTTTACGCGTAAGGAGATCAACCCGAACGATCCCAACAAGTTCCACTACGACGTGTACACGATTCACCCGGATGGCTCCGACGTCCAGCGCGTGACGCCGCCGGGTTCGAATCAGGCGCACGCGACCTGGACCTGGGACGGCCGCATTGCGTACAGCTCGGGCGAATATGGCTTCCGTGACGAGCTTTCGCTTTACGACGACACCTTCCAGCCCGACGGCCAGAACTGGGTGATGAATGCGGACGGAAGCAATCGTCACGCGATTACCGACACTGTTTGGGAAGACTCGATGCCGCTCTATATTCCGAAGCAGTAACGTCGCTCCAACGGTTTAAACGGCAAAGGCACCGCGCTCGGGCGCGGTGCCTTTTTTATTTTCTGTTCCGATCCAATCGTATCGGCATCCTGATTAATTCGAGGCTGCAATCGGATGGGCGATGAATCTGACCTGATTGCGTGTCGAGACTTACCCGAATACGCACCCGTTATCGCCGAAAAGTGCCAGCGAAAATCACTTTTGTGTAAAGGCAACCACGCTGGTATCGCTTAAATTGCACTGCACCGCAACGGGCTTCACCCGATACACATTCACGAAAGCCGTTGCCGGTGGCACGAAAAATCGAGTCGAAAATCGACCGAGTCTTGCATATCGACAAATATGGAAGGAGACATGAAAAAATCAAACGCTACCCGCATGCCGTTGTTAGGTGTTGCCTTTGTCGGCTGCGTGGCAGTTGCGGGTGTAGCCCATGCTGAAGATGCTTCGTCGGTCGCAGCGAGTGGAACCCAGGTAGCACAGACGGACAGCGCAGCCTCCAGCGCCGCGCCCATGACGCTCTCGCAGGCCAGCACGGTGACGGCGCCGCTCTCGCCGCCGCCGGGGCTCTACACGCCGCCGACTTCGTGGAACGACACGTATATCGGCTATCGCGTGGGCACGAACTTTTACTACCCGGGTGTGCGCACGGCGTCGGGCGCGCCGGCGAAGATCACGCAGAACATCGGCTTTCTGACGACCACGGGCGGCTTCAAGTACGGCAGCTACGCGTTCAACGTGGACTACCTCGTCTCCAGCATGGCGAACCCCGAAGCGGGGCCGACCAACGCGTACGGTTATCCGACGCCGGGTTCGGGCGGCGCGCAGGAGGTCTATAGCGTCGGCCGCGTCTCGTTCAGCGCAGGCAAGATTTTCGGCAGATCGTTTTCGTATGGCGTCATGCGCGACTTCGGGCTGACCGTTGGCTATGAATTCGGCGTCAAGAACGATGCTTATGGAGAGCGGGCTCGCATGCTGGTGGTTGGGCCGAGCATCGACTTCGCCATACCCAACGGCTTCTGGAACATGACGCTCGGCGTTCGCACCGAGAGCAATCACGACGGCATCACGAATGTGGAAGTGCATTTCAACCCTGCGGTGCACTTCGAGACGTCGTGGCTCTATAACTTCCGTGTGGGTCCCGTTCCGCTGGTTTTCAAGGGTTTCGCAAGCGTCACCGGTCCGAAGGGCAAAGATGGTGCCGGCGTCAATACGACAACGGAATTCCTGACGCGTGCCTATCTGCTGGCTGACGTCGGCTCATTCGCCGGTCATCCGCGCACGGCATACATGGGTCTCGGCTATGAATACTGGCACAACATGTACGGCACGCCGTCTTCCGAGCAGCCGGGCACGACGCAGACGTCTGTCCCGATGTTCGTGGCGGAAATTCACTTCTGATCGCGCTACCGGGTGAAGGCGGCCATCGGCAATCGTCGTGACGGTTGCTGCCGTGGCCGGGAGTCGCCGGTCTGGTCAGGGTGATCGGACCGGCGCGAGTTGAAATCGACAATGGAAAGGAAAGGGCATGACGAAGAAGCGATTTGACCGTATCGAGCCGCATAAGGCCGCGTACTTCGTTTTAACGTCCTGGTGAAATCGCAAAGGTACATAACGTGTCCGCTCTCGACTCGTACCTGCAGACCAACTTGAAGGCGCGGCATCTGCGCCTGCTCGTGGCAATCGACACCTACCGCAATCTGACCCAGGTCGCCGACGTCACGAACGTCACCGTGCCCGCCGTCTCCAAGTCGCTGGCGGAACTCGAACGGGGTCTCGGCCTCACGCTGTTTGATCGCACGGCGCGGGCGCTCGTGCCCACGCAGTACGGCGACTGCCTCATTCGCCACGCGCGGGAATTGCTGACCAACCTCGATCAGACCCGTGACGAGCTGAAGGCACTGAGTTCCGGCACTGAAGGCAAGATTCATATCGGCATGTTGCCTGCCTCCGCCTCGGTCTTGCTGCCGCAGGCGCTGAGCCTGCTCAAGCAGCGCTCGCCGGGCACCAACGTGATGGTGACGGAAGGAACGACGGCGTTGCTGCTTCCCGAACTCTGGCAAGGCCATCTCGATCTCGTGGTGGGCCGCTTGCCGCCGCCCGATACGCTCGGCAGTTTCGAAGAGAAGGAACTGATCGAGGAGCCCGTGACGCTGATGACGGGCCGCCACCACCCGCTCGCGCGCAAGAAGCAACTGTCCTGGTCCGATCTGCGTCCCTTTCCGTGGATATTGCCGCCGCCCGGTTCGATACTGCGCGATCCTCTGGAACGCGCGCTCGAAGCGCATGACGTGCCGCTGACGAACAACTATATCGAAACGCTTTCGGTCCACGTTGCACGCGTCCAGCTGCAAATATCCGACTTCATCGCCGTGATGGCGGGAACGCCGGGCAGCGACACGGCGCAGCCGCTTCACACGCTGCCGTTGAGGCTGCCGCGTCTGCTGCGTCCGGCTGGCGTGTTGTGGAATCGCAATCGCGGCTTGACGCCGGGCGCGCGGCGCATGCTGTCGTGTCTGGAGGAGGTCGCTGTGCGGTTGGGGACGGAGGCGGCAAGCGCGCGAGCCGTGGCGTTGTCAAACGGTTAGCCGGTCCTTGGCTTCATTCACCAGGCCGATGTACGACGCTCTCGACAAGGCCGCGGTATCGCGCCGCTTGAGCATGAACGCGCTGTTCGTCGATCCTTGCGCTCGAACAGCGCTCTGAAATTCGCACGGAAGAAAACATGATCATCGATTGCCACGGTCACTTCACGACCGTTCCCGCTTCGTTCCGCGACTGGCGCGCGAAGCAGATCGCCGCCGCCAACGATCCGGCCAACGCACCGGCACTCTCGGGCGCGCATGTGAGCGACGACGAGATCCGCGAAGGCGTCGGCAACGGCCAGCTGCGCCTGCAAAAAGAACGCGGCGGCGACCTCACGCTGTTCTCGCCGATCGCCGGCCTGATGAGCCATCACCTCGGCAACGAGCGCACGAGCCTCGAATGGGCCGAAGTGTCGAACAATCTCGTGCGCCGTGTGTGCGATATCTATTCCGACAACTTCGTGCCGGTCTGCCAGCTGCCGCAATCGCCGCTCGCGCCGCCGAAGAATTCCGTGGCCGAACTGCGCCGCTGTGTCGAGGAAATGGGCTTCGTCGGCTGCAACCTGAATCCGGATCCGAGCGGCGGTTACTGGACCGGCAAGCCGATGACGGATCGCGAGTGGTATCCGCTCTACGAAGCGCTCTGCGATCTCGACGTGCCTGCGATGATCCACGTGGCCGCGTCGTGCAACGCCTGCCATCACGGCACGGGCGCGCATTATCTGAATGCCGATACCTCGGTGTTCATGCAGCTGCTGCAAGGCAACGTGTTCAAGGACTTCCCGACGCTGCGTCTCGTGATTCCGCACGGCGGCGGCGCGGTGCCTTATCACTGGGGCCGTTATCGCGGCATGTCGCTGGAAATGATGGATCGTCCGCTGGAAGGACTGCTGAACAATATTTTCTTCGACACCTGCGTCTATCACCACCCGGGCGTGGAATTGCTGACCAAGGTTGTGCCGACGAGCAACGTGCTGTTCGGTTCGGAAATGATCGGCGCCGTGCGCGGCCGCGATCCGAATACCGGTGAGTATTTCGACGACACCAAGCGCTACGTCGACGCCTGCGAAGCACTGAGCGACGCCGATCGTCACGCGATTTTCGAAGGCAACGCACGCCGTGTCTATCCGCGCCTCGATGCGCTGCTCAAGGCCAAGGGGCTCTAACGAAGTCGACGGTGATGACAATCCCCCTGGAAAAGGGGGCTATTACAAGGTGATACATGAAACTTGTCCATCAACTACCGTTGGCGTTGGGCGCGGCGTTGCTGGTTGCTTCGGGGGCAGGGCTGTTTGGCGTGTTGCAGATGAACCGTGCCGCGGATACCTATGAGCGGCTCGTTCTGGTGGACGATGCACAGGCGCGTGCTGTCGACGAAGCGCTAGTCGCATTCAAGAATCAGATACAGAACGGAAAAGATATTCTGGTGCGAGGAAAAGACCCCGCGCACTTCGAAAAGTACTGGGGCGCGTTCCAGAAATACGAGCAGACGGCGCAGGCCATCACGGAAAAGCTTGCGCGAGAATTGCCGCCCGGTGATGCGCGCGCAAAGATCGAATGCTTCAACGCGTTGCATCAGCAGATGGGTATAGCGTTTCGCGCGGCGCTGGCGAAATTCGAAGCGTCGGGCTTCGATATCGCGGTCGGCGACCGGGCGATCGATGGCCTCGATCGCGATTCCGCGATCACGCTGCGCGAATCGGGCGAAGCCATCGTCGTGCAGACCGCCGTTGCCGTGGCCATGGCGAAGGCGAAGCAAAAGCGCGCCATGATCGAGAGCGTGGGTGTCATGGCGATCATCGTGCTCGCCGGGATGGCCGCCGCGCTGAAATTCTCGCGGGCGATTACGCGCAAGCTGGGCGGCGAGCCCGACGACGCGTGCGAGGCCGCGCGCCAGATATCCCAAGGCAATCTCAACGTCGATTTTCATTTGCGCCCGGGTGACAACGACAGTCTCATGGCCGCGATGCGCGCGATGACGGGGGCGCTCGCGGGGATCGTCGAACAGGTCCGTACGAGCAGCGACGCCATTGCGACCGGCTCGGCACAGATCGCGTCCGGCAACACCTGGTTGAGTCAGCGCACGGAGGAGCAGGCGAGCGCGCTCCAGGAAACCGCGGCATCGATGGAGCAATTGAGCGCCACGGTGAAGCAGAATGCCGCGAATGCGCTCGAAGCCAGCGAGTTGGCGACGGGGGCATCGTCGATTGCCGTGCAGGGCGGGAGCATCGTGGGCGCCGTCGTCGAGACGATGAAGGGCATCAACGAGGGCTCGCGGAAGATTGGCGAGATTATCGGCATCGTCAACGATATCGCGGCCCAAACCAATATTCTCGCGTTGAACGCGGCCGTGGAAGCGGCGCGCGCGGGCGAGCAGGGGCGAGGGTTTGCTGTCGTCGCGACGGAAGTGCGTTCGCTTGCGAAACGCAGCGCACAGGCTGCGCAGGAGATTCGTGCCTTGATCGCGTCCAGCGTGGATCGGGTCGATCAAGGCAGCACGCTCGTCGACGAAGCGGGCGCGACGATGACGCAGGTCGTCGAGGCCATCCAGCGTCTGAGCGTGCTCGTTGCCGAGATCAGCCACGCGAGCGCGGAGCAAAGCGCCGGTGTCGGGCAAGTCGGCGAAGCCGTCAATCAGATGGATCAGGCCACGCAGCAGAATGCGGCGCTAGTCGAAGAAAGCGCTGCCGCAGCCGGGAGCCTGAAACAGCAGGCCGACAATCTTGTTGGTTGCGTTGCGCAGTTCAGGCTTTGAGGCGATTGCTTTGGCGCGGTTGCTTTTGGGGCGATTGGGTGGGCGATTCGAAGCCGCCCTGCGGGCCGCCGTCTCCGCCCCCCAATTTTTTGAGGCGGGAGCAGTTTTCGGCGGGAATAAAATTATTTCGCAGAATCGCTTGACGTGATTCCGAATGACCTCCATAATTCGCCTCCTTCGCTGATCGCTGCGAACGAAAACGAAGCGATTGAGACGAAATTGTTCTTTAAAAATTTACAGCCGATAAGTGTGGGCGCTTGATTCGATCTAGCTCCTCGCCGTGATCTTTTTGATCTGGCGAGATAAGCAAAAGTATCAAGAGT
>NZ_CAJZAR010000097.1:16464-18624 GCF_914484835.1 Paraburkholderia tropica | reverse complement strand
TCGCTTCGGTGCCGCTCGCGCGGCTCGTGCCCGAGGCGGGCGGGGCGGCGTGGAAGAAGGACGTCTCGGGCCTTTACACCGAGCTTGAACCGCTGGTGCTGGCCGAAGCCGAGCGCGTGGCGGGCATCGAGCGGCATGAGCTGGCGGTCGACTGGCACGTGGGGCCGTTCGGGGCGATCGGTTCAGCAGGTTCATCGGGTTCATCCGGTTCATCGGGTTCCGGCGCGGCAGCGTTGCGCGAGGCGCGCGTGACGATCGCGGCCACGGCGCGCTCGCATCTGGAAGCGCGCATCGAGTGCGCGGCGATGGCGGGCATCACGCTCTGCGCGCTCGACGACGAAGCCCACGCGGCGCTGCGCGCGATGCGTCACGCGGCGGCGTTCGAATTGCCGCCGCACGAGACCTGGGCCGCGCTCTGGATCGGCGCCGCCGGCATTCACGGCTGGCTCGTCACCGACGAATGCGTCTCGCGCACCATGCGTTTTCCCGCGCTGGAATACGCCGATCTGGTCGAGGCGCTGCGCGATCTGGCGGGCGATGCGCAGGTCGGCTGCACGCTGGTGTCGGGCGATCTCTCGATGCTGCTCGGCGTGCAGTTTTCGCTCGCGGATATCGGCGACGTGCTCGGCAGCCCGGTGCTGCCGTTCGAATGCGCGCCGCTCGCCGACGCTGACCATCCGCTCGACGTCAGCCTGCTGCACGACCCGTCGTGCGTGGTGGCTTTCGGCCTCGCGCTGCGTGGGGTGAGCGAATGAGGCGGCGCAGTGTGGCGACAGTGGCGGCCGGAGAACTCGACGGTTTCAATCTGCTGCCGTGGCGGCCGGGCGCGATGCGGCGCGTGCGTCGGCGACGCGTGCTCGAATGGCTCGCGGCGGCGCTCGTCGGCGGTGCGTGCGGGTGCGCGGTCGCGGGCTGGCAGCACGTCGAGCAGGCGCGGATGCAGACGCAGCGCGCCGCACTGGCGCGTCAAATGGCGACGCTGGGCGCACCGCTGGCCGAAGCGCAGCGGCTTGCACGCGAGGCCCGCGCGCGGCGTCTGGCGCTGAGCGAAGCGTTTGAGCGGGCGCGGCCGTTCCGGCGGCTGTTCGCGCTCGTCGACGGGCTCGCGCGTGCGCGCACCGAAGGCGTCGCGCTCGAGCAGCTGGCCCAGCACGGCGACGCCACCGAGTTGCTCGCGAGCGCCGCCGACGAGGTCGCGGCGGCAGCGTGGCTCGAACGCTTGCGCGCGTTGTCCGAGGTCGAGGCCGTGAGCGTGCAGGAGATGAAGCGCGCGCAGGAGGCGGGCGGGGCGCGCACGCCACGCGGCGTCGCGCCGATTCACGTGGCGGCGCGGCTCGTCTGGAAGGGCGCGCTCGCGCCTTCTTCGGCTGTCGCGGCTGCTTCGGCTGTCCCGCCTGTTGCGGCGAAGGAGGCGAAATGATCGGCACGGCGATGTGGCGCGGCTGGCGGCCGCTGCACGCATGGACGCGAAGACGGCGCGCGCTGGTTGCCGCGACGCTCGCATTGCTTGCCATGCTGCTGAGCGGCGCCGCGTGTTTCTTCACCGATGCGGGCGGCGCACAGGCTGCCCGAGACGCGCTGGCGCAAAGCGAGGCGCAACTCGCGGACGCGCGGCGCACGCTCGCGCGGCTGCCCGCTTTGCGGCGCGAGGCCGAAGGCTGGCCGCATGGTGCGGGGGCGGAGCGCACGTCGCAAACGAACACGCACGCCGACGACATCCACGGCGTCTCCCAACTGGCCGCGCAAGCCGGACTCGTGCTGATCGCGCTGGAGCCCGCAGCGCCGGGCGGCGCGAAAGCGCAGGCCTTCCGCGCGACGAAGCTCGCGGCGCAGGGCGGTTTCGCGCAGCTTCGCGCGTTTCTCGAAGGCCTGGCCGAGTGGCCCGAACTCGCGGTGCCCGCGGATATTGTCGTCAAGCGTAGCGGCGGCGTGCTCGCCATCGCGGCCACGCTGCACGTGTTCGACGGCTTGCCCGCCGTCGCGATCGAATCGGCCGAGGATGCCGAACCGGGCGATGCCGCGCGCGATCCGTTCGCCAGCCGCTTCGCGCTCACTGCGGGCGGCTCTGCCGCGCCTGGCCTGGCTGGCGGGCCGGGCGTGCAGGGCGATCGCGCGCTGCGGCTCGCAGGCACGCTGACCGAGCGCGGGCGCGTGCTCGCG
>NZ_CAJZAR010000097.1:212-16454 GCF_914484835.1 Paraburkholderia tropica | reverse complement strand
CCCGCGCGCCGCCACGCCGCCATCCACGATCGATCCCGTGGCGGCGCCCGCAACTGCGCCCGCCGCCGCCGCGCCCGAACCGCTCGAAGGCCCGCCCGTGCCGCTGCCCGCGCCGTCGCGCCTCGCCGACACCGCGCCCAGGGACGACGGTCTGCCGCCCGATCGCCCGATCTCGCTCAATTTTCAGCGCGCCGAACTCACCGCCGTGCTGCACGCGTTCGCCCAGTTCACGCGGCTGAACATCGTCGCGAGCGAGCGCGTGCGCGGCCAGATCACGCTGCGGCTCGACCGCGTGCCGTGGCGCGCCGCCTTCGACCTGCTGCTCGAATCGAACGGCCTTGCGATGGAGCGTCACGGCGGCGTGCTCTGGGTCGCGCCCGCCGCGGATCTGGCCGCGCGCGAGCGGCAGCGCTTCGAGGCGCATGCGCGCGCCGCCGAACTCGAACCGCTCGCGAGCCGCGCGTTCGAACTGCACTACGCGCGCGCCGAGGACCTGCGGCGGCTCCTGAGCGGTTCAGGCACGCAGCGCGCGCTGTCCAAACGCGGCGCGGCGGTCGCGGACGCGCGCACCAATCTGCTGTTCGTCACCGATCTGGCGGGGCGGCTCGATCAGATCGCCGACCTGATCCGGCGGCTCGACGCGCCCGCGCGGCAGGTGCTGATCGAGGCGCGTATCGTCGAAGGTGACGAAGGTTTGTCGCGCGAACTGGGCGTGCGGCTCGGCGTGACCCCGAGCGCGTCCGAGGGCACGGCGCGCGGCCTGCGCGGCAGCGCCGCCGACGGCACGCTCTACGATCTGAGTGCGGGCGCGATCAACGGCTTCGGGGCCGCGCAGCTCGGCCTCACGCTGCTCGCCGCGCGCGCCACCCGGCTGCTCGACATCGAGTTGAGCGCGCTGGAGGCGCAGGGGCGCGGGCGCGTGGTGTCGAGTCCGCGCGTGGTGACCGCCGACCGCACCAAGGCCGTGGTCGAGCAGGGCACCGAGCTGCCGTATCAGGCCAAGGTCGGGCAAGGCGTGTCGGGCGTGCAGTTTCGGCGCGCAAGCCTGAAACTGGAGGTCGAGCCGCAGATCACGCCGGACGGCCGCGTGATTCTCGACCTCGACGTGGCCAAGGACAGCGTGGGCGAGCAGACCGCCGCGGGGCCGGCGATCAACACGAAACACGTGCAGACGCGCGTCGAAATCGAGGACGGCGGAACGGTCTCGATTGGGGGTATCGATGCGACCGACGACCGCGATGATGTGACGCGCGTGCCGCTCCTGGGCAAAATACCGTTTTTGGGCGCGCTTTTTTCGCATCGCGCGCATTGGGACAAACGCAGCGAACTGGTGGTGTTCATCACGCCGCGCGTCGTCGCCGGTGATTAGCGGTTGACTGGTGGCCGATCGGCGACAATTTGCGGTGATTGGCGGCGGGCCCACGCGGATCGCCTCGCGTGCGCAGATCGCGCACGAACCGGCCCCAAATCGGCGGAAATTCGCGTGAAAATGGCGATGAATCTGCTTCGGGGCCGGATCGCACGGGCCGCAGGCTCGACAACGCCGCCGCTTTGCCAGTAAGCTGCGGCACCAACCTTTCGTAGGAAACGCTGCAAGTGCGGGACGCTAACGCCAATGTATTTTTCGTAGGGCTCATGGGCGCCGGGAAGACGACCGTGGGCCGGGCGGTCGCGCGCCGGCTTGAGCGTCCGTTTTTCGATTCCGATCACGAGGTCGAGGCGCGCACCGGCGCGCGCATCCCGGTGATCTTCGAAATGGAAGGTGAAGCGGGCTTTCGCGAGCGCGAAGCGCAGATGATCGACGAGCTGAGCGCGCGCGAGGGCATCGTGCTCGCGACCGGCGGCGGCGCGGTGCTGCGCCCGGAAAACCGCGCGGCGCTCAAGGAGCGCGGCTTCGTCGTCTACCTGCGCGCGCACCCGCACGATCTGTGGCTGCGCACGCGGCGCGACAAGAACCGTCCGCTGCTACAGACCGAAGACCCGAAAGGGCGGCTCGAAGCGCTCTACGAGCAACGCGATCCGCTGTACCGCGAGATTGCCGATTTCGTGATCGAGACCGGTCGGCCTTCGGTCAACGGGCTCGTCAACATGGTGCTGATGCAGCTCGACATGGCCGGCGTGCTGCGCGCCCCGGCGCGCGAGTAAAGAGTCACGCAACCAAGCCGCGTTCCCCCATCAGCGCCTCACCACTGAACTACTGCCTGGCATGATTACCGTCAACGTCGAACTGGGCGACCGCGCCTACCCCATCCACATCGGCTCCGACCTCATCGGCCAGACGGCGCTGTTCGCGCCGCATATCGCCGGGAAGTCGGTGACGATCGTCACCAATACCGTCGTCGATCCGCTCTATGGCGACACGCTGCGCGCCGCGCTCGCGCCGCTCGGCAAGGACGTCAACACGGTCGTGCTGCCCGACGGCGAGGCGCACAAGAACTGGGAAACGCTCAATCAGATTTTCGACGCGCTGCTCACCTCGCGCGCCGACCGCAAGACCACGCTGATCGCGCTGGGCGGCGGCGTGACGGGCGACATGACCGGCTTCGCGGCGGCCTGCTACATGCGCGGCGTGCCGTTCATCCAGGTGCCCACGACGCTGCTGTCGCAGGTCGATTCGTCGGTGGGCGGCAAGACCGGCATCAATCATCCGCTCGGCAAGAACATGATCGGCGCGTTCTATCAGCCGCAGGCCGTGATCGCCGACATCGGCGCGCTGCGCACGCTGCCGCCGCGCGAGCTGGCGGCGGGCGTGGCCGAAGTCATCAAGACGGGCGCAATCGCCGACGCCGAATTCTTCGAGTGGATCGAAGCGAACGTCGAAGCGCTCAACCGCTGCGAGCCCGAGGCGCTCGCGCACGCGGTCAAGCGCTCGTGCGAGATCAAGGCGTCGGTGGTCGCCGCCGACGAGCGCGAAGGCGGTCTGCGCGCGATCCTCAATTTCGGCCACACCTTCGGTCACGCGATTGAAGCGGGCCTCGGTTACGGTGAGTGGCTGCACGGCGAGGCCGTGGGCTGCGGCATGGTGATGGCGGCCGATCTGTCGGTGCGCGTCGGCATGCTCGACGAGGCGTCGCGCGAGCGGCTCGTGCGCGTGGTGGAAGCGGCGCATCTGCCGGTCGTCGCGCCGGCGCTCGGGGCCGAACGCTATGTCGATCTGATGCAGGTCGACAAGAAGGCCGAGGGCGGCGCGATCAAATTCATTCTGCTCAAGCGCTTCGGCGAAACGCACATCGGCCGCGCGCCCGACGAAGCCGTGCAGGCCACGCTCGCCGCGACCGTCGCGCGCTGAGCGTGTCGCCGCGCGCGGCTCGCGCAACTTGCGCAACTCGCGGCGGCGCATTTTGCGGCGCAGGCGAGGGTGCATTGAGCGACGCACCCGGCGCGCATTCTGGACGCATTTAGCGACTGGGTAAGCGACCTGGTAAGCGACGTAGCAAGCGATGCAGTCGGCGACGGAGTCGATGACGCAGTTCACGATTGAGTCGGCGACCCCGCATCGCGATCTTTGCGGAGGAACCGTTGAGCGACACCCGCAGCAATCCTGGCGCGCCGTTCGCCGACGCGCTGAACGCCTCACCCGACGCGGGGCTCGCGCCCTACGCGGCGCACGCCTCGCAGTCGCGCGGCCGACGTCACACCGAAGCGCCTCCCGCCGCGCGCAGCGAATTCCAGCGCGACCGCGACCGCATCGTCCATTCCACGGCGTTCCGCCGGCTCGAATACAAGACTCAGGTCTTCGTGAACCACGAAGGCGATCTGTTCCGCACGCGGCTCACGCATAGCCTCGAAGTCGCGCAGATCGCGCGTTCGGTCGCGCGTCAGCTGCGCGTGAACGAAGATCTCGTCGAGGCCATTTCGCTCGCGCACGACCTCGGCCATACGCCGTTCGGCCATGCGGGTCAGGACGCGCTCAACGAATGCATGGGCGAGCACGGCGGCTTCGAGCACAACCTGCAAAGCCTCGCGGTCGTCGACGAACTCGAGGAGCACTACGGCGCGTTCGACGGCCTCAATCTCTGCTTCGAGACGCGCGAGGGCATTCTCAAACATTGCTCGCGCGAGAACGCGCGGCGTCTGGGCGAACTGGGCGAGCGCTTCCTGCTCGGGCGTCAGCCGTCCATCGAGGCGCAGATCGCGAATATCGCCGACGAAATCGCCTACAACAATCACGACGTCGACGACGGCCTGCGTTCCGGTCTCCTCACCATCGAGCAGCTCGCCGAAGTCGAACTCTGGCAGATGCACTACGACGCTGCGCGCGCCGAATATCCGCAGATTGACGGGCGTCGGCTGATACACGAGACCGTGCGGCGCATCATCAATACGCTGATCGTCGACCTGATCGGGCAGACGAGCCGCAATCTCGCCGAGCACGCGCCGCGCTCACTCGACGAGGTGCGCGCCGCGCCGCCGCTCGTCGCGCACAGCGAGCGCGTCGCGGCGCAGGCGGCCGCGCTCAAGCGCTTTCTCTACCGCAACCTGTATCGCCACTATCGCGTGATGCGCATGGCGAACAAGGCGCGGCGCGTCGTGAAGGGGCTCTTTGAGGCGTTCACCGACGATCCGCGTCTGCTGCCGCCCGCGTACCAGATGCACGACGAGACCACGCAGCCGCGCCAGATCGCGCATTACATCGCGGGCATGACCGATCGCTACGCGCTCAAGGAATACCGCCGTCTGTTCGTGGTCGCCGACGACGTCTGACGAACGCACACAGCACACACGCAGAGCAAACGCAGAGCAAACGCAGAGCAAACGCATGGAACCGATGAAGACCTGGCCTTATCCGCGCGTGGCCGCGCATCGCGGCGGCGGTACGCTAGCGCCGGAGAACACGCTTGCGGCGCTGTGCGTGGGCGCGGGCTTCGGCCACACGATGGCGGAGTTCGACGTCAAGCTTTCCGCCGACGACATCGCCTTCCTGCTGCACGACGACACGCTCGATCGCACCTCGAACGGCAAGGGCGCGGCTGCACAACTGCGCTATCGGCAGATCGCGGCGTTCGACGCGGGCAGCTGGCTCTCCGAGCGTTTCGAGGACGAGCACATGCCGACGCTCGCCGAAGCGGCGCAGTGCTGTGGCGAGGAAGGGCTCGCGGCGAATGTGGAGATCAAGCCGTGTCCGGGACGCGACGCGCAGACGGGCCGCATCGTCGGCGCCGAGGCCGCGCGTCTGTGGGCAAAGGCTATGGCGGCGGGCGCGTTGCCGCCGCTGCTGTCGTCGTTTTCCGTGGCGGCGCTGGCGGCCGCGCGCGAGGCCGCGCCGGATCTGCCGCGCGGCCTGCTGGTCGAGCGCGTGCCCGACGACTGGCGCGAGCAGGCCGCCGCACTCGGCTGCGTCTCGCTGCACGCGAGCCATCGTCACCTCGACGAAGCGCTCGTGGCCCGCATCAAGGACGCGGGCCTGTTCATCCTGGCCTACACGGTGAACGACCTCGAAACTGCGCAGCGCCTCGCGCGTTGGGGCGTCGACACCGTCTGCACGGACCGCATCGATCTGATCGGCCCGCACGCGCTCGACTGAACCCTCATCGCGTTCACGCACGCGCCGCGCCGGCACGAACCGGCGCGCTCACGACGCAGCGCTTGCGCAGTGTCGCGCGGCGTGTGGCGCCGCGCCTCTCAGGTTCGCGCGGCCTGGCGGCCGCGCACGTCCAGCCTGATCCGACTTACCGGCAACGCGCGAGAATCGCGCCGGCGACCAGCGCCACGCCGCCCACGATCGCAATCGCTTGCCACGGGTTCGCGTGCACGTAGTCATCGGCGTTATCCATCGCCTGGCTGGCACGCTCGCGCGTGGCGGCACGCGCGACTTCGAGCCGCTCGCGGGCCGCGTCGAGGCGTTTGCGAACGTCCGCGCGCAAGGCCGCGGCATCGGCCTGCGTGCCGTCGCCCAGCGTGGTTTCCAGTTCGGCGAGCAGGTCGCGCAGCTCGTCTGCGATGTCAGATGCGGCGCTGCGGCCGCGGCGCGCGATGCGGCGCGCGTGGCGGCCGGTGCGCGTCCAGGATTCTCCGAGGGCGTCACGCGTATTCGGAAATGCGCTCATGAATGGCTCCGTCTTGGAAAGCAGGTAAAAGGCTCGCGCCGTGCGCACGAAAAAGGGCATCACGGTCGAGGACTGGAGTTGAAGTATTGCGCAAATCCGGTGCCCGGCGCGCGAGCCTGCGCAGGCGAAACGACGCGCATGCCCGTCCGGCGCGGCTTTGCGGCGCATGGGCGCGACGACTGAAAGATAAATGATTACGGGGACAGCACGCTTTTTCCGAGAGGCATAGAATCAAGAAAAGCCCGTCGAAATGTCAGGAACATCTGGTGCTGATGTAAGGAGACGAGATGCGTGGGAGGCAAGACAACGCTGAGGCGTGCTGCTCTCCGTCGAGCGCCGCATGGGCGGGACGGAGAGCGAATCCGTGTCGCGTTGGATGGGCGCGTGCGGTTTCGTGCGCCGGGCGGCAATCAGAACATGTAACCAACTTTCAGGTACGTGACGAGCGGATTCAGATGGATCTTCGATTCCGCCTTGCGCGTCGTGCCGAGTTGGGTGGTGCTGGTGTAGGTGGCCGTCACGCTGACCGGGATGTACGACAGCGAGAAGCCGGCGAACCAGTGCTTGGTGAAGTTGTAGTTGAAGCCGGCATTAAATACGGGCGCCCAGGAACGATCCGTCGAAACACTGGTCGGACCCCCAAGTACGCCTTGTTCGAATGCGGCGTTGGTGATCTTCGCGTCGGTGAACCACACGTAAGTCGCGCCGAGGCCCACGTACGGACGGAACTTGGCGTCGGGTTTGTTGAAGTAGTACTTGAGGAGCAGTGCCGGGCTCCACTGGCGTGCGGAACCTACCTTGCCGTATGCGGAGAGGCTGCCGCCGCCCGAGATGTCGAACTTCGGCGGAATCCCGAGTTCGGCTTCGGCCGAGAGGCTGTCGGTGATGAAGTAACCGAGCGAGAAGCCCAGCGTATCCGCGGAACTGATGCTGGCGCCCGTGCCCGGGTAAGCCTGGTTGACCGTCGTGCCGCCCACGCTGTCGATCTTGAGCGGATCGCTCGAGTCTTGCGGCATGAGACGGAACCACCCCGTTGTTACGTAGAACGTGTTGGCCGATTGTGCGTACGCCCCCGACATGCCGGCGACCGCGAAAATCGCTGCCAGCGCCTGTTTTAATTTCATATGTGCTCCTCCATTAAAGGCCCGCACATTATGTACACAACGTTTGCAACAAACCATATGCGTTCGTTAGAAGTATCTCCCTAAGCGCCGCGCGCTTTCCGCCCGAGCCGCATGCCCGCGAGAGCGAGCGCCGGCGCGGCCTGGCGGGCATGCGGGTATTCACCAACGTACCAGGAAAATCGAGCATGGCACGGCTTGCACGTCTTTATGTTCCTGACCAGCCGCAGCATGTGATTCTGCGCGGACTGGATCAGCAGCCCGCTTTCGTCGACGACCAGGACTACGAACTGTTCATCGACTGCCTGAAGGCAGCGGCGCGCGATCACCACCTGGCGGTGCATGCGTGGGTCTTGATGCCCGGCGCGGTGCAGCTGCTCGTCACTCCCTCCGACGAATCGAGCCTTCCCAAGGCAATGCAGGCGGTCGGCCGACGTTACGTCGCGCACTTCAACCGGCGTTACGCGCGGCGCGGCACGTTGTGGGAAGGGCGCTACCGCGCGACCGTCATCGAGGGCGAGCGCTTCTTCCTGCTCGCGAGCCGCGTGGTCGAGCTCGCGCCGGTGCGCAATCACCTCGTCGCGACGGCGGAGGACTACCGCTGGTCGAGTTACCGACATCACATCGGGCTCACCGTCGACAGTCTGATCACCGACCATCCGCTGTACTGGGCGCTCGGCAATACGCCGTTCGAGCGGCAGCGCGCGTATCGCGAACTCTGCGAGCAGCCGCTCGACGAGCGCGAAAGCAATCAGCTGATGCAGGCGACGCTCAAGGGCTGGGTGCTCGGCGGCGACACCTATCGCGAATGGGCGGGGCGCACGGCGAACCGGCGCGTCTCGCCGCTGCCGCGCGGCCGGCCGCGCAAGGTGCGCGAAGCGCCGGGCACGACGCCGGCGGGTGCCGCGCCCGCAGGTGCGGCGGCTGGTGCGTCGGCTGGTGTGTCGGGAGCGCTCGGCGCTGCGGGCGCGGCTGCGGCGGGCACGGCGGCGACCACCGCGGCAACATCGGCGCCTTCGGCGGGCGCTCAACCGGGCGGGCAGACTTCGGCGCCAGGTGCGCACGAATCCGCCCCCAATTCAGCTTCGACGAGTCCCGCGCACCCCGGCGGCCACGGCGGCACGCACGCAAGCAGTGGTTCCGGCGCAACGCCAGGTACAAATCCGGGTGGCTCGACCGGCCATTCTGGCTCATCGACGGCGTCGGGCAGCGGCAGCGCCGCCAGTCCGTCGTCGGCGCATGAGGAGCGCAAGCCGGGCACCGGCACGCACTGACCACTACATCGATCCATTACAGATCAACGACTTACCTCCGAAAACGGCGTCCGCGAACGCCGTTTTCTTTTGCCCTTTTATGATATGGCACTAATAAAAATACGGTGCAATGCACCAATCTGATAATTGGGGTCTAAACATGCAGTTTTATTTGCATGCCCTTGATTCGTCGCGTATATTCGCCTTTCGGCTCTCCTTGTCGCACAACGCGGGAAGCCAGCATCGCCCGCGCAACGCCGTACAGCGGTCACGCAAGCGGCGGGAAAAAACAAAGTACGGAATCAACGGCCATCCCCTGGCCTCTCTTGGACGGTGTCCCCATGAACGATCACCAGCAGCGCGACGCGGTGCCCGCCGCGCAAGGTCTCTATGACCCGCAAAACGAACACGACGCCTGTGGCGTCGGCTTCGTCGCCCATATCAAGGGCAAGAAGAGCCACGAAATCATTCAGCAAGGCCTGAAGATTCTCGAAAACCTCGACCACCGGGGCGCCGTCGGCGCCGATCCGCTGATGGGCGATGGCGCGGGCATCCTGATCCAGATCCCGGACGCGTTCTATCGCGAAGAAATGGCCAAGCAAGGCGTGACGTTGCCGCCGGCTGGCGAATACGGCGTCGGCATGATCTTCCTGCCGAAGGAACACGCTTCGCGTCTCGCCTGCGAACAGGAACTCGAGCGCACGGTGCGCGCCGAAGGCCAGGTCGTGCTGGGCTGGCGCGATGTGCCGGTCGACCACACGATGCCGATCTCGCCCACGGTCAAGGCCAGCGAGCCGCTGATCCGCGAGATCTTCATCGGCCGCGGCAAGGATGTGATGGTGACGGACGCGCTCGAGCGCAAGCTGTACATCATCCGCAAGACCGCGAGCCACCGCATCCAGGCGCTCAAGCTCAAGCACGGCAAGGAATACTTCGTGCCGTCGTGCTCGGCGCGCACGGTCGTCTACAAGGGTCTGCTGCTGGCCGGTCAAGTCGGCGTGTACTACCGCGACCTGCAAGACGAGCGCGTCGTCTCGGCGCTGGCGCTCGTGCACCAGCGCTTCTCGACGAACACGTTCCCGGCGTGGGAACTGGCTCACCCGTACCGCATGATCGCCCACAACGGTGAAATCAACACCGTGAAGGGCAACGTGAACTGGCTGAACGCCCGTACCGGCGCGATCGCCTCGCACGTCCTCGGCGACGACCTGCCGAAGCTCTGGCCGCTGATCTACCCGGGCCAGTCGGACACGGCGTCGTTCGACAACTGTCTCGAACTGCTGGTGATGGCGGGTTACCCGCTCGTCCACGCGATGATGATGATGATCCCGGAAGCCTGGGAACAGCACACGCTGATGGACGAGAACCGCAAGGCGTTCTACGAATACCACGCAGCGATGATGGAGCCGTGGGACGGCCCCGCTGCGATCGCCTTCACGGACGGCCGCCAGATCGGCGCGACGCTCGACCGTAACGGTCTGCGTCCGGCGCGCTACATCGTCACGGACGACGACCTGGTCATCATGGCGTCGGAAGCCGGCACGCTGCCGATCCCCGAGTCGAAGATCGTCAAGAAGTGGCGTCTGCAGCCGGGCAAGATGTTCCTGATCGACATGGAACACGGCCGCATCATCGACGACAAGGAACTGAAGGACAACCTCGCCAACGCCAAGCCGTACAAGAGCTGGATCGACGCCGTGCGCATCAAGCTCGACGAGATCGAGCCGAAGGCGGAAGACGTCGCGACCGCGCGCGCTGAAGCCGCTGCGCTGCTCGACCGTCAGCAGGCGTTCGGCTACACGCAGGAAGACCTGAAGTTCCTGATGGCGCCGATGGCGATGTCGGGTGAAGAGGCCGTCGGTTCGATGGGCAACGACTCGCCGCTGGCGGTCATGTCCAACAAGAACAAGACGCTCTACAACTACTTCAAGCAGCTGTTCGCGCAGGTCACCAACCCGCCGATCGACCCGATCCGCGAAAACATGGTGATGTCGCTCGTGTCGTTCATCGGCCCGAAGCCGAACCTGCTCGACACCAACAACATCAACCCGCCGATGCGTCTCGAAGTGTCGCAGCCGGTGCTCGACTTCAAGGACATCGCGAAGATCCGCGCGATCGAGCAGTACACGGGCGGCAAGTTCAGCAGCTACGAGCTGAACATCTGCTATCCGGTGTCGTGGGGCAAGGAAGGCATCGAAGCGCGTCTCGCGTCGCTGTGCGCGGAAGCCGTCGATGCGGTCAAGTCGGGCTACAACATCCTGATCGTGTCGGACCGCCGCGCGGACCGCGACAACGTCGCTATTCCCGCGCTGCTCGCCACCTCGGCGATCCACTCGCACCTCGTGCAGCACGGTCTGCGCACGAGCACGGGTCTCGTCGTGGAAACGGGCTCGGCGCGTGAAACGCACCACTTCGCGCTGCTCGCGGGCTTCGGCGCGGAAGCCGTGCACCCGTACCTCGCGATGGAAACGCTCGCGCAGATGGCGCAGGGCCTGAAGGGCGATCTGTCGTCGGACAAGGCCGTCTACAACTTCACCAAGGCAGTGGGCAAGGGCCTGCTCAAGGTGATGTCGAAGATGGGCATTTCCACGTACATGTCGTACACCGGCGCGCAGATCTTCGAAGCAGTCGGCCTCGCCGACGAGCTGATCGCCAAGTACTTCAAGGGCACGGCCTCGAAGGTCGGCGGCATCGGCCTGTTCGACGTCGCGGACGAAGCGATCCGCATGCACCGCGACGCGTTCGGCGACAACCCGGTTCTCGCGAACATGCTCGACGCGGGCGGTGAGTACGCGTATCGCGTGCGCGGCGAAGACCACATGTGGACGCCGGATGCGATCGCCAAGCTCCAGCACTCGGCGCGCAGCAACTCGTACCAGACGTACAAGGAATACGCGCACCTGATCAACGATCAGACGAAGCGCCACATGACCTTCCGCGGTCTGTTCGAATTCCGCCTCGACCCGGCGCGCGCGATCTCGATCGACGACGTCGAACCGGCGAAGGAAATCGTCAAGCGCTTCGCGACTGGCGCGATGTCGCTCGGCTCGATCTCGACGGAAGCGCACGCCACGCTGGCGGTCGCGATGAACCGTATCGGCGGCAAGTCGAACACGGGTGAAGGCGGCGAAGACGAGAAGCGTTATCGCAACGAACTGCGCGGCATTCCGATCAAGAACGGCGACACGATGCGTTCGATCATCGGCGAGGAAGTCGTCAAGGACATCCCGCTGAAGGACGGCGACTCGCTGCGTTCGAAGATCAAGCAGGTTGCGTCGGGCCGCTTCGGCGTGTCGGCGGAGTACCTGTCGTCGGCTGACCAGATTCAGATCAAGATGGCGCAGGGCGCGAAGCCGGGCGAAGGCGGTCAGCTGCCGGGCCACAAGGTTTCGGAGTACATCGGCAAGCTGCGTTACTCGGTGCCGGGCGTGGGCCTCATCTCGCCGCCGCCGCACCACGACATCTACTCGATCGAAGATCTGGCGCAGCTGATTCACGATCTGAAGAACGTGAACCCGGTTTCGTCGATCTCGGTGAAGCTGGTGTCGGAAGTGGGCGTGGGCACGGTGGCAGCGGGCGTGGCGAAGGCCAAGGCGGACCACGTCGTGATCGCGGGCCATGACGGCGGCACGGGCGCATCGCCGCTCTCGTCGCTCAAGCACGCGGGCACGCCGTGGGAACTGGGTCTCGCGGAAACGCAGCAGACCCTGGTGCTGAACCAGCTGCGTGGCCGTATCCGCGTGCAGGCCGACGGTCAGATGAAGACGGGCCGCGACGTGGTGATCGGCGCGCTGCTCGGCGCGGACGAATTCGGCTTTGCGACGGCGCCGCTCGTCGTGCAGGGCTGCATCATGATGCGCAAGTGCCATCTGAACACCTGCCCGGTCGGCGTCGCGACGCAAGATCCGGTGCTGCGCGCGAAGTTCTCGGGCCAGCCCGAGCACGTCGTCAACTTCTTCTTCTTCATCGCTGAAGAAGTGCGCGAAATCATGGCGCAACTCGGTATCCGCAAGTTCGACGATCTGGTCGGCCGCGCGGATCTGCTCGACACGCGCCGTGGCGTCGAACACTGGAAGGCGAAGGGTCTCGACTTCTCGCGCGTGTTCTATCAGCCGCAAGTGGGCGACGAAGTCGCACGCAAGCACGTCGATACGCAAGACCACGGTCTGGACCGCGCGCTCGATCACACGCTGATCGAGAAGGCGAAGGCCGCGATCGAGAAGGGCGAGCACGTCTCGTTCATCCAGCCGGTGCGCAACGTCAACCGTACGGTCGGCGCGATGCTCTCGGGCGTGGTGGCGAAGCAGTACGGCCACGACGGCCTGCCGGAAGACTCGATCCACATCCAGCTCAAGGGCACGGCGGGTCAGAGCTTCGGCGCGTTCCTCGCACGCGGCATCACGCTGGATCTCGTCGGCGACGGCAACGACTACGTGGGCAAGGGCCTTTCGGGCGGCCGCATCATCATCCGTCCGACCAACGACTTCCGCGGCAAGTCCGAAGAAAACATCATCTGCGGCAACACGGTGATGTACGGCGCACTCGAAGGCGAAGCCTTCCTGCGCGGCGTCGCGGGCGAGCGTTTCGCGGTGCGTAACTCGGGCGCGACGGCGATCGTCGAAGGCACGGGCGACCACGGCTGCGAATACATGACGGGCGGCACGGTGGTCGTGCTCGGCGAAACGGGCCGTAACTTCGCGGCGGGCATGTCGGGCGGTATCGCCTACGTGTTCGACCCGGAAGGCACCTTCGCCGGCAAGTGCAACAAGGCGATGGTCGCGCTCGAACCGGTGCTGCAACAGGCCGAACAGGAACGCACGGTCGACCGCGCACTGTGGCACGCAGGCCAGACCGACGAAGCGCTGCTCAAGGGACTCGTCGAGCGTCACTTCCAGTTCACCGGCTCGCCGCGTGCAAAGGCGCTGCTGGAAAACTGGGACGCGGCACGCCGCCAGTTCGTGAAGGTGTTCCCGACGGAATACAAGCGCGCACTGGGCGAAATCGGCGCGAAGAAGGCAAACCAGGAAGTGCTGGCCGCCTGATTCCGCGAAGACGATTCCAAGACGATGATGCGCCCGCCGCGCACCTGATGCGGCGGCGGGCGCGGTCCCCCTCACTGAATAGATTAGATAGACGAGAACCACATGGGTAAGGCAACCGGTTTTCTCGAGTTCGAGCGCCAGCATGAGGCGTACGAAGCACCGCTCACGCGTGTGAAGCACTACAAGGAATTCGTGGCGGCGCTCTCCGACGCCGACGCGAAGGTCCAGGGCGCTCGCTGCATGGACTGCGGCATCCCGTTCTGCAACAACGGCTGCCCGGTCAACAACATCATTCCCGACTTCAACGACCTCGTGTTCCGCCAGGACTGGAAGAGCGCGATCGAAGTCCTGCACTCGACGAACAACTTCCCCGAGTTCACGGGCCGCATCTGCCCGGCACCCTGCGAATCGGCGTGTACGCTCGGCATCAACAACGACCCGGTCGGCATCAAGTCGATCGAGCACGCGATCATCGACAAGGCCTGGACCGAAGGCTGGGTCGCGCCGCAAGTCGCGAAGCACAAGACGGGCAAGAAGGTTGCCGTCGTCGGTTCGGGCCCCGCGGGTCTGGCTGCGGCGCAGCAACTGGCGCGCGCCGGTCACGATGTGACCGTGTTCGAAAAGAACGACCGCATCGGCGGCCTGCTGCGCTACGGCATCCCCGACTTCAAGCTGGAAAAGTGGCTGATCGACCGCCGCATGCGCCAGATGGAAGCCGAAGGCGTGACGTTCCGCACCAGCGTGTTCATCGGCAAGGGCGAACTGCCGGCGTGGATCGGCAACACGGCGAAGGAAACCATTTCGCCTGACGAGCTGAAGGATCAGTTCGATGCCGTGGTGATCGCGGGCGGTTCGGAAACGCCGCGCGACCTGCCGGTGCCGGGCCGCGAACTCGAAGGCGTCTACTACGCGATGGAGTTCCTGCCGCAGCAGAACAAGGTCAACGCGGGCGACAAGCTGACGGACCAGCTGCTGGCGAAGGGCAAGCACGTCGTCGTGATCGGCGGCGGCGATACGGGCTCGGACTGCGTGGGCACGTCGAACCGTCACGGTGCAAAGAGCGTCACGCAGTTCGAACTGCTGCCGCAGCCGCCGGAAGTCGAGAACAAGCCGCTCGTGTGGCCATACTGGCCGGTCAAGCTGCGCACTTCGTCGTCGCACGAGGAAGGCTGCTCGCGTGACTGGGCGGTCGCGACCAAGCGCCTCGAAGGCAAGAACGGCAAGGTCGAGAAGCTGATCGCCGCGCGCGTCGAGTGGAAGGACGGCAAGATGGTCGAAGTGCCGGGCTCGGAATTCGAAATGAAGGCCGATCTGGTGCTGCTCGCGATGGGCTTCACGCAGCCGGTTTCGCCGGTGCTCGAAGCGTTCGGCGTCGACAAGGATGCGCGCGGCAACGTGCGTGCCTCGACCGAAGGCGAGAAGGCGTACTACACGTCGGTCGACAAGGTGTTCACGGCAGGCGATATGCGCCGTGGCCAGTCGCTGGTGGTGTGGGCGATCCGCGAAGGCCGTCAGTGTGCTCGCTCGGTCGATGCGTTCCTGATGGGTAGCACGGAGTTGCCGCGTTAATAGGCGGATATGGGACCCAAGTAAGCGCTAAAGCGCTAACTTGGGTCGACACGTGAGGGCCGTCAGTGCGCTCGCTCCGTCGACGCGTTCCTGATGGGTAGCACGGAGCTGCCGCGTTAAGCGGCGTCGCGCTGCGCTAAATCCAGCGCGTCCGTCGCCAGGACAGGACGCGCGGGAGACGGCAGGAGACACATGCCAGGAAGCCGGGCACCCTTCGGGGTGACCCGGCTTTTTTTCGTCTGGAGCCCACACGTTCGCGGATGTTTGCGGGTTGTCACGGGCGTACCGCGCCGCACGGGCGCGCTACCATGTGGCGATTGTCGATTGTCCGACCGTTCGAGGACTGCCGATCATGTCCGAAGCCCGGGAAGCCAACGCAGACGCAGGAAGACACGCCAGCAGCAAGGACGCCGATCAATGGCGGCGCTGCTTCATCGCGCTCGCGCCCGATGCGCCGTCGCGCGACGCGCTCGCCGCGCTCGACGTGCCGCCCGACGCGCGGCGCGTGCCCTACGCGCAACTGCACATGACGGTGGCGTTCATCGGCGCGATGTCGTTCGCGCAGGGCGAGGCGCTGTCCGGGCGGCTCGCGCAACGGGCCGCGACGCTGGCCTCGCCGTTTCCGGCCGCGCCGGTCACCCGTATCGAATGCTGGCCCGCCCGCGCGCAGCCGCGTCTGATGGTGGCCGTGCTGCCGATGTCCGAGGCGTTCACGGCGCTCGACTGGGGCGTGCGTTCGTCGATGGGCGAAGTGGGGTTGTCGCTCGACGCGCGCGCGTTTCGTCCACATGTGACGCTCGCGCGCTTCACCCGCGATGCGCGGGCCGCGCCGCCCGCGGCGGACGGCGACGGCTTGCCGCCGCTGCGCTTCACCTCGCTCGTGCTGTATTCGAGCACGCTCGCGAAGCAGGGCGCGAAGTATGAGGCGCTGGCTAGTGTGACGCTTTAAACGAGGCTCCAACGCCTCGCACGTTCCGCTTTATCGCCGATACCGCGCCAACGTCAGCCCATCGAGATCGATCTCCGGCGCGTGCCGCGTGACGAGATCGGCGACCACGCGGCCCGAGCCCATCGACATCGCCCAGCCCGTCGAGCCGTGGCCCACGTTCATCCACAGACCGTCGACGCCCGACGCGCCCAGCAGCGGCGCGCCGTCCGGCACCATCGGCCGCCTGCCGACCCAGAATTGCGCCGACGACGGCGTGGCCGC
>NZ_CAJZAR010000097.1:0-202 GCF_914484835.1 Paraburkholderia tropica | reverse complement strand
CGCCGTGCCCGCCACGCGCAGGTAAGGCCCGAAACGCGTGATCGCGGTCTTGAGCGACTCGTCCATGAGCGCGGCGCGCGGCGCCTTGGGCTCGTCGACCACCGGCAGCGTGGCCGAATAACCCTTCACCGGATAAAGCGGCACGCGCACGCCCAGCGGCGCGACGAGCGCCGCGCTTTCCACGCCGAGCGCGACCACCACG
>NZ_CAJZAR010000096.1:3461-6524 GCF_914484835.1 Paraburkholderia tropica | reverse complement strand
TCACGTCGTCTTTGTGAAAAGACGAGCCGCAGCCCGAGCACAAATGAAACGAGCCAGCAAGTTGCTGGCTCGTTTCATTTCGATCGACGTTTTCCGTGGTCACTGATTAGTGCGACGGGTATCGACTACAACATCCTCTTCGTGGACGAAAACGCGCGTCGTAGAATCGCTCGCGACACGGTAGAGCATCCACGTCTTGCGCGGCACTTCGCTTGTGTCTCGACCGTTGAAGTCGCGAACCAGAAGCTCTCGAACTGCCTCTGCCTGTGCCAGCGTAACGTGAACATCGCCCATAAAGTCGATCAGGCTCGACTGGTCCATCGTTTGGTTAATCTGCATCGTCGATTTCCGGTATTTCATTGATTCTTGTTTGAAGGTGTAGCGCGACGGAGTGTTTCATTCACAACGAAACACACGACTCCGATGATGACGCAGAATACAGAGAGAGGGTGAACGTCACGGCCCGCTTGCAAGGCATTGACGATTTCAGATGCACCAATCGCAGCCGCTACGACTCCACACAGCATGGAGAGATGTTTCTTCATATTCAATCGTTTTCCTTGAGTGCGCTTCGAGCGTCAGTAAGGGCAATATTCAGCAGGAAAGCCTCTCCGAATGACAATTCGGACAGCGTCTCCGCTACTGATATCAGCCGCTCCAGACAACCCCGAACTACCTTCACCTCCATTCGGTGGTCCCGAATTTTGCGGATGAAAGAAGTCGCCCCCAGAAGAACTGCCCACACCAAAAACACAACCCCCGGAATAACTGCGAGCTTCCACCGCAGGCTTGGCAAGTGGTGAAATTGCAAGCACGCAATAAGCAACATGCCGATAAGCACCGGCAGGAGCATCACCTCAAACGGAAGCCCCAAGGAAATGCGGTATGTTGAGCGTAGCTCCCACGCATAGCTCCGGAGACACGCCACCAACGCATAAAAATCGACGGGGTGAACCTTGCGTGAGTTTTCGCAGTGGTGGAGATTCACGTCGGTCATTTCACCAGGAAGAAAAGGTTCAAGAGCGAACCAACCAAAACATATGTGACGCCCATTGTGAAGCAGCACGCTAAAACGAGTTTCGTTGCGGCAAGAATGTGATCCATAGCGCGTTTTCCTTGGTTAGCGCGCTGCACGCTTCTCTTGCTCCGCAGCTCGAATGAGAAAGCCCCTGAACCGATCATTAACCATCGACAGCAGCGCCACGCAGAACACCCCGGCTCCAACGAGCGCAAACGAGAGGTGATGCTGAACGACGCCAAAATCCGATGGCGAGGCTTGCCCATGAGAGGCCCACAAGCGCTGCCACAGAGCCCCAAGCTTTCCTCATATCCGCAGTTCGTGACGACGCTGCGCGGATCGAAGCGAGCGCTACGAGCACGCCAGCGATTAGCCCCATCACCGCGCAGAACAATGCGAGCATGACATTTATCAGGTGGTCAGGAGGATGCATGTTGCGTCTCGTTTTCCGGGGTCTTAGTCGTCGTTCCGCGTCAGATCGGCCCATGCTTCGCTTGCATGCTCGCCGACGGCCTTCGCGCCCTCATAGAAGGCAAGCCTCTGCGCGTCTGTCATGGCCGCCCATTCAGCCCGTTCAGCCGGTGAAAAGAACGACATATCATCCAGGTATGGCTCCAGTCCGGCAGGCGTGGTGAAATCCCGCAGATGCGCGATGACGTTTGATGCAACTAGCGAAGAATGCGGGCCGATCAACTCCAGCCGATTCTGTCCAAGCCCCGAGAGGAAGCGATTGATGACATTACGATCCGCTGCTGACACTGAGCCGGCGTCACCCGTCGTCGCGAATCTGGCCAGTGCGGGCGGGGGAAACTGCGTGTGAATAACGACCGCAACGAAGGGATGTAGCGGCATTGAAATCGCGAATTGGTTTTGCATCTGCTTTCCTTGCCAAAGGCGTTAGCCCAGATCGACTTCCGTCTCGCCCACCGGGACGGCACCGATCCGCTTCCACGGAAACCGGTCCTCGTCAGCCAGTTCGCGCACGTGGGCCTCGAATTCGTCCATTTCCTCGAATTCTTCGGTGGAAGCGATGATTCTCACTACCTGCCGTGCGTGATCGATCAGGGGATCTTCGCTGACGACTTCGAGCGGTTCTACCTCGAATTCGTCCCCAAGAGCATGCTGAAGCGCCACCAGCGGTTCCTGCGGCCTCCCCGCATCGTCTCGATATTCGCCCGTGCGAAAAAAGAGCACTTCCAAAACGTCGTACATTCACATCCCCTCTTTTCCGTTCAATCAGCCGCTTTGGGCTGAATCTCCTTGCCTTCGGTGTAGTCGCGGCCTCGCGCCTGCGCACAAGCTCGATGCGCCGGATTCACGCCATCGAGCCGCACAAAATCATCCGACTTCACAACCCGCGTGCACAAGCGGCAACGCGGCTTCGCCTTGATTACTTCGGGATTCCAGTTGCCTTGTGCCATCGCGGGGTTTTCCGTCCCGTTGGGTCACAAACGCTTCGACTTCTTAAAGAGCAGAAACGCGCTGACTAGCACGCATCCCAACCCTATTGCTACCGCGCCGGAGTCGAGCCGAGCGGAATTGCCAATTGCGGACACGCCGACAGTGAAACCAAACGCGAGTAGCGTCACAGCGAATAGGAAGAACTGAACCGTTGGTACGGCGATCATCGCGACAGGGTGAGCTACGCGCTCGCCTTTATTCACGGTCGATGCCGCGTGTTCGATTCGTGTCTTTTCCATATGTTTTCCGATCAGTTGAAGTGCGATAGCGGGCTCATGACAAAACCCAGTCCGACCACGATCACCGGAGCCAAAAAAAGGCAAATCGCGAAGGCTCGCCTATCGGGGCCGGGCTGAAGTTGAAACGTGTGCATCGCGAGCGTGCCGACGCGCTTCCAGGCTCCGAAGTAGTTTTGTCGGAACGTGGACTCGGGTTGCGCCGTCCACATATACACAATGCTTTGTATTGTTTGGGCGACGAGCGCAAAAGTAAAAAGCGCGGACTTTATAGATTCCATGTTTGTTTTCCAGTGTGTTCAGCAATCCGTTGGCGGATCGAATGATCGCGCCTGAATGCATAATTCG
>NZ_CAJZAR010000096.1:0-3451 GCF_914484835.1 Paraburkholderia tropica | reverse complement strand
GCGAGCGTTTTCCGTTGTCCGACTAGTCATTGAAGGACGGGCAATCGTCCACGTAGCGGTGCAAACTTTTCTCGCCAGAATCCAAGCAGATTGCACAGCGAAATAGCGGTCGGCTTTCGTCATATTGACCGTCCGCTAGGTCCGCGCATCGCGTCTGATCGAGCGGCGCAGCCAACGCGTTATTCCATCGAGCATCCATGTGTTTTCCTATTTCGCGGCGCCTATCACTTGGTAGGCAATCACCGTCGATCCGGCGGCGTATCCGGGCTCCGTAGCGAGATTGCGCAGTGGAACGACGAGTGCAGCAGGAGACGACAGCCCATCCGGGCAATTCTTTCTTGTGATCGAAATCGACCACATGTTGCGAGACGGTTTGAGTTCTCCAATGTAGGAGCACTTTCGCCCGTCGCGCTCGCGAAGCATAACCATTTGAGGCGTGGCGTCTTGCAAGTCGCTGAGTAGCATCAAGGGGATTTTCGGCACCGCCGCGATCTTGTCTGCGGTCGCTTGAACTTGCGAGGCGAAATCAGCGATCTTCTCTGGCTTGGCGATCGGGACTTGCGCATTCGCCAACCCGATTTCAACGATAGTCAGTGTACAAACGATGGCGGCATATAGTTTCATGTGTTTTCCAGTGTATCTCTGCGCAGCCGCGTTTCAGGGAAGAGTTCCGAGTGATAGTGCGGGAGGCGCAGGGAAAAAATGGTCCAGTCCGAGCAACGTCGAAGTGAGCAGCGCGACATAAAGCCCAATCAAGACTGCATTTCGTGTGCGCATCGATACAGCGATCTTCAACATGTGCATCGTGGGTTTTCCGCTTTGTTCCCGCGATTGCGAGCGAGTGTCGGATGCCCGAGATCGCCGCCGCAGCGTTCGTGGCGCTCATCGGATCGATGCGGGGATGTGAACGGGTGCGCGATCGGGACCAGCGTCTCGACGTCGCATTGCCGCTCGTTGAGAATCTGAACCTGATCGGGTGTGAACGGAGCGTCAATCATCGTGCATATCCTACGTGATTGCCTATGTCGTCTCCGCACGTATCGGCCGTGGTCGGCTGGTCCACGCCATGAAGAGAGCCCGTATCGGCCGGCCGCTTGATTCGTGTCGGCACCCTCTGCGCGTACTTGAAAAGCCCTCGCAGATGCGCGCCATGCGCAGACGACGGAACGACGCCGAGGCGGCAAATACCGGCCACATAGCGGCGAAACGCTAGGTCAACGGCTGCCCCGTACGCGGGGTGGAGAATGGCCTCGTGAAAGCGCGACATGAAGTCGTAGTCATGGTGGTGATCACCTACCGATGAATCGCCGTGACAATATTCGTGGGTGATGATCGCGACCAGCCGGGCTACCCCACCACCGCCGCTATGGACTGCGTTCCCATCTCCGCGAATTCGCTTCAGCTCGGCCCGGTTGAGCGCAATAAACGTGCAACCGTCGGTCCAGGCGCTCGCGGTATCCGATATGCCGACGACAAACCGCCTGACGGAGCTGGCACCTGAGAGCAAGGCTATCTCCCGGCCGATCAGGGTGAGGCACTTGAGAACAAGCGTCTCCTCGGCATCGAGGTCCGCGCTGTCCACCAGCGTGTAGGTGCCATCCAGAGACCGAACGAACTCTTCGAAGCGGACCAGCTCGGTGCTCTGGTCATCGCAGATGCGTAGTCTGCTGCGCAGCCGGCCAATCGCCACGGCGGCATTTTCCTCAGTCACCGTCGCGTTGCACATGCTGAGCATGCGCGGCATGATGACCTGAGCAAGTCCTTCGCGCTGCACGCGCTCGGCGATGGCTGTGTGCACCCCGTCAAAAAGCGTAAACTTCCGCGCGAACAGCACCGCATCTGGTGAGCGCAGGTTTCCGAAAATGTCCGGAAGAAATCGGATTTTCGCGACCGTCCGGGCGTCTTGATGGTCGAGGACAAAGTCCGAGAAGAAGAGACGGCGCAGCAGCGAGGCTGCCTCGTGATCGTTGAGCTTTCTCAACCGTGTCAGCTGGAAGCGAAAACGCTCACTGATTGCTTTAGTGATTGCTTGCCACGTTTCGCACTGGTGCTCGATGACTGCGTTTCGCGCCATGTTCACAACGAGAGGCGCCTTCGAGCAGACGACACCGCCGATACCAAATTTACGCGACGGGATGTCGGTGACCAGCACCCCGCGGTTGAACACCCGCACCTCGGGTGAATCGCGATCGAACGCGTAATACGCGTGTTCGTCTTCCTGGTCCCACCTTTCACCAATGGGCGGGGTATTGATCTGTCGGCCGTTGACGAACACGGGTATCAGGACGTATCGCACCAGGCACGCAAACTCGCTGGTGCGCCCGGCAACCACCGAGTCATCCTCGCCGGTAAAGTAAACGCGCAGGCTATGGTTCTTCGGAAAGTACGGATTCGCGAATTCATAGATCTGCCCGGTGATAGAGCAGCCGGGGTGGCATTCGGCATGCTCTTCAAAGTCATACCCTGCCTCTCCCTCTTCCCCGTTGAGATCCACCCGCATTTCATAGTGGCCGCTTCGCCAGATCGTGCGCGCGTACGACATGATCTGTCCACGGCCGCACCGGAATCTCGCGAAATAGGCGTCACCTGGCACGTGTGGTGTGCCGAAGGTGTCGAAAAACTCCTCGATCTCGACGCTGGATGTAAAGCCCCTGCCGTTGTCCCAAAATGTAAAACGGCCGGCCTCGTCGATATCCAGGTCTATGCGTGTTGAGCCCGCGTCGACGCTGTTCATCACGAGCTCGGCGAACGCCTTGGGAAGCGTCCCTGCCTGCTCGCCGATGAGCGTCTTGATGATCGCTGGGTGAACCTTGAAATTGCGGCGCGTCGCGCCGCGTTCTGTCACAGCTTCGCTCATGCGGTTTTCCGATGCTTAACTAGCGTGCCGCCAACTGTCTTACGACCAGCGATGCGGTGCCGAATGCACACCAAAGAGCGACCGACCACAGGCCAACTGCGGCAACAACACGGAATGGAGAGGCCGAGTGCAGCAGGGGGGCTGTCACAAGGCCCGCGAATCCAGCCAAAGCAAAGTCAATTAGGAACGCGCCATAGACATACTTTGCAGTTTCACATTTCACTTTCATGCTTTTCTCTTTTTCCAGTGTGGCCCGCGCAGCGAGCGCGAGCGTTTTCTTACTTGCTTTCCGCGTTGCGTCGCCGCCATTCGGCAACCGGGATTCCTTCACGTCGAGCGGCCCTCACCTCCTGACGCCGATCAAATTCCTTCAAGCTCGCTTCGTAACAAGTTTCCGAACAGCAGGGCCAAAAATCACCGACTCTAGGATGCAGTTTGCAATGAAGGCAAATCTTCATTCGCTCAGGTATCGGAGCCGCCGCAATCGCTTCGTCGCGTTTTCTTTTTTTCTCACGACGCAAGGCGTCGATGCGGTCGTTTCGGCCCGGAAAATAACGCGACATGGTGAGGCCCCAGTTTTCCTAGACGTTTTGT
>NZ_CAJZAR010000095.1 GCF_914484835.1 Paraburkholderia tropica | reverse complement strand
TTCGTCAACTTCTTTTTTTTACGTTGCCGTTTAAAAGCTGGTTGAAGAACCGACCCGCGGGTTTCTCGTCGCGGGCTTCGCGCTGCGCTGTCAGTGACAGTGAATTGCGAAGGAGGCGAATTCTAGTCACGCAGATGACATATTGCAAGCGCTTTCTGACACAAGCTCCTCGCTTCATGCAGCGCAGCAACGCCCGACACATCCGCCCTCCTCTCCTCAACCTGTAGGGCAAACCGATGGCCAGCGCGGAACAGACTAGAATATGGGGTTCTCTGCATCCCAACTCACAGATTTATGCGCTCGCGAATCGCCAAACGCCTACCTCCCGACGCCGACAAACTCGTCGGCCTGTCGCTCGCCCTGTTCGCCTCGGGCAGCCGCACCGAAGACCGCTTCTGGGAGGCCAAGCTCGACACGCTGCTAGCGAAGGTCGTGCGCAACGGCAATCAGACCACGCTCGACGCCGCGCTCGATCATCTGCAGCAGAACCACCCGGACGCCTACGGTGCGCTCGCCGATATGGCGGAAACCCATAGCGAGTCGTTCATCCTCGAACACGAGGGCGAGAAATACGAAGCGCTGCTGGTGGCCGCGCCCGTTCTCGCGTGGACGCGCTACGTGATTCCGTCCGGCCCGCTGAAGGCCGACGCTTCCGACGCCCTGCGCACGCATCTGCAAGCGCACGTGCTGGCGAGCGGCACGCACGTCGCGATGGCGCCCTATCTCTATAGCATCGACCAGCTGCCGCGCCATCACGTCGAAACGTGGCGCCTCGCGCAACAGCTCTCGCAATCGGCGCTGACGGGCAACGCCGCGAAGATCAGCGCGGGCGAACTGCCCGAGACATCGCCGATCCTCGCCGATCCGCGCTTCCTGCTCGCCGTGGTGGCTGCACCGCTCGGCGCGCCGCTGTTCCGCTGGCAGGAAGAGGAGCACGGTTCGCGCATCGAGCGCGCCCAGTGCCTCGAACAATGGGCGACGCAAGGCGGCGCCAATCTGGCCGTCGTCATGCCGGGCTGCGAGTTCGAGTGCCTGCTGCCGGACGCCTACTACTCGGCCTGCCGCGACGCCGACGAGCGCGTGCGCCCGCACACCATCCGCACTGCCGTGCGCTATCTGCTCGACACGATCGGCGCGACGGCGCAGGACCTGCGCGCCGTGGTCGCGGGCTTCGGCGAGCGCCGCATCGACGAATACCGCATCGGCTTCACCAAGCGCGGTAGCAACGACGTGCTGTACGGCGTCGTCTGGCCGCTCTACGGCCGCGAAAACGGCGACGCCGAGATCGACGAGGAGCCGTCGGAAGAAAGCGACGCCACCGGTCCGCTCGAAGAAATCGTGACGCTGCTCAAGGAATCGGGCATCACCGACATCCGCCGCCACGCAGGCCGTTTCGAGCCGGAATATTGCGATGATTGCGGCGTGCCGCTCTATGCGGATCCGCTCGGCGAGATCGTCCACGCCGAGATGCCGGAAGATGCTGAGCCCGTTCAGCCTCACTTCCACTAAGCAACGCGGCGTTTTCCTACCCGCCATCTCCCAAGTCCCGCCACTGTGCGGGACTTTTTTTTGCCCTACGTCCTACGCCATCTGGACAGGCCGTCAAAACGCAGCCGTTTTGTCATCATGGTGCGGTTGTTCCGGTTTCAAGCGACGTGTGCCGAACGCACGCGCACCACAACATTCCGAGAGGCAATACACGGGAGGGCAGTGTTATGCGGTTTGCTGTTTTCAATCCAGACGCCGAACGGCGCGAAGGGCTCAAGGCGCTGTTAAGACAAATCGACCGTCGCGCGCGCTTCAGCGACGCCCCGGACTGGCGTAGCGCCGAACGCGCGGCGCAGCGCTTCACGCCGAATCTGTTCGTCATCGACTGGCACGACGGCATCCGCGCCGGCGAGCTGCGTCACTTCGTCAATCGGCACCGCACGCTGCCCGTCGCCGTGCTCGTCGATCGCACCGAACCGCCGCACATGGTGCGCGCCCTGCTCTCCGAAGGCGCGCGCGGCATCATCCGCCGCACCACGGACTCGATCCTGATCGTCAAGCTGCTCGAACTGATCCTGCTCGGCGGCGATCATCTGCCCGCCGACGTCTTTGGTCCGATGTTCTGCCCGCCCGGCGCGTGGCCGGTTCCGCCGCGCCGCCATGCACGCGGCATGGCGCTGCCACACAAGCTGTCGCCGAAGGCGAGTCTTTCGCCGCGTCAGGAGCAGATCCTGCGTTGCGTGCACATGGGCAGCACGAACAAGATGATCGCGCGCGCACTCGGCATCAGCGAAGGCACGGTCAAGGTCCATCTGGCCAGCATCTTCCAGCAGCTCGGCGCGCCCAACCGGGCGGCGGCTGTGGCGATCTACAACGGCTTGCTGTCGAACCAGCTGCAGGTGCTGCGCACGCGTCGCGAGACTGCGCGCAAACCCGCACATGGCGAGCATGGCCCCACGCCGCTGCGGCCGCGCGAGGAGACGGCGTTCCGCTATCCGTTGCTGACAGACGACACCCGCGCGCCGCTAGCGATGGCCGCGGAGCCCACGCCGCCCTACGGCGGCGCGGCACCGGCGCCTTCCACCGCGTCCGGGACGACCGTCGTCGACGCCGAAGACAGCGAAGCGCCGCCAGGCTGCGTACACGTTTTGCCCTCCAACGAGTAATATGAAGCACATGGGGTTCCTCTATACGCCACTACCGTTGTGGGTCATCGTCGCTGCATGGGTTGCATCGGCGGGTCTGCTCGCGTTCGCGCTATGGAACAACCCGTTCAAGCGTCTGCAGGACGCGACGCTCCAGCACGTGTGGCTCGCCATCATCGTGGCCGTCTCCGTGCTGTGGGCGAGCAACGCGTGGCTCGAAGACGGCACCGTGATGCACCTGCTCGGCGCCACCCTCGTAGTCACGCTGTTCGACTGGGGGCTCGCGCTCATCGCCATGGCCGTGGTCGTCGCGCTCGCGGCGCTCGTGTTCGACTCGCCCTGGGACGGCGTCGCGCTCACCTTCCTCGTGTACGGTGCGTTTCCGGTCTGTCTGTCGGCGTTGCTCCAGCGCGCCTTCACTGCCTGGCTGCCGCGCAACCTCTTCATGTTCATCGTCGGCCAGGGTTTCGTCTCGCCCGCCATCGCGGTCTGCGCCGCGGCGTATCTCGCGCTCGGCACGCACATCGCGCTCAACAGCGGATCGATGCTTACTGTGCCGGCCGGCTATGCGTTCAGCGTGTTCCTGCTCGCTTCCGGCGAGGCCTGGTTCACCGGCATGGCCACGGCGCTGATCGCCGTCTATCGGCCCGCGTGGGTCACCACCTACGACGTACGCCGCTATCGCCTCGGCGGACCTCGCACCTGACGTCGCTACGCGACGCGCAACGCGTCGTCCCTGCGCGCCGCACGAAGCGTCGCATCCCTGACGGTTTCCTCAATTGCCACGCGCCACGCGTGCGCTAGAATGATTCGGCGTCTGCGGCCACGAGCCGCACACTGCGTCGCCGCCAGCCAAAACACGGCATCAACTGTCGATCCCACGAGGGCAACGCGCGAAATAATTGTTTCAGGATTGAACTCAACCACGCAGCGCAGCATCTTACGGTGCCAGACGTTCCACCCTCATCCAGAACAATCAGATGGACCGCAACATCGCTTTCCGCCAGTTGCTGCGTACTGGAGGCCGACTGGTCACCTGCGCCGCGAGCCTGATGCTCGTCTGCACGCTGCCCGCCGAGGCCGATCAGCTCGAGCAGCAATCCGATCTCGTCAACACCTACGTCACGCAGATGCATGCCGATCCGCTGGTCGCCAGTTGCGCCGCGCACGGCAACTTCATCGCGGGCACGTCGAGCGTGCTCGATCACGTCGAGTTTCCGCCCAGTTCCTTCGATAGCACGCACGCCACCGTCACGCCCTGGAACGACTCCTTCGACGAAGGCAAGCAGCGCGTGAAGGTCGATACCATCGTCACCGTCGACGGCATCGGCATTCCGCAGGACCGCAGCCATGCACCGTACGATCTCAAATTCCGCTGCGGCTATGTCGGCCAGCAGATCCTCGCCTTCAGCTGGAACGATCCCGAACCGCCGGCACGCGCGCACAGCGAACGCAGCGGCGCGTCGTCGGGCGCGGCGCATGTGAGCGGCAAGCACGGCGCGAAGTCGAAGAAGGCCACCGGCAAGAGCAAGGGCACGACGAAGAAGTCGACCAGCAAGTCGAGCCACAAGTCGTCGGCGACCACGTCGAAAAGCACCACGAAGTCCGCTTCGAAATCGACGACGAAATCCAGCGCGAAGGCTACGACGAAAAAGTCGACGACGACGAAGAAAAAGTCCACGGCACAGTAAGCGCGGCACAAGCAAAAGGGGGAAGCGGCTCACACCGCTTCCCCCTTTTTTCATCTCATCGCGATCGCGGCCAGGCCGCTAAGCGAGCATCACGCAAACGTCTCGACGTGATGCAGGATCGCCTGCAGCATCGCCGCGCCGAGCGACGCGCTGCGCTCGCCGTTCCAGCCCACGCGCTCGTCGGGCAGGTTCGCGTTGTCCTTGAACGGCATTTCAAGCGTGAGCGAGAGACAGCCGTAGCGATGGCCGATGTACTTCGACGCGAGCTTGAGCGCATCTTCGCGATAACGGCTCGCCTCGTAGCCGTGCTTGTCCTGGAAGTCGGGGCTCGCGATCTTGAAGGCGTCGATGAACGCCTTCTGTTCCACGCGCTGCTGCTCCGTGAAGCCCGGCAGCATTTCCGAGCCCGCGACAAACACATACGGCAGCGTCTCGTCGCCGTGAATGTCGAAGAACAGATCGCAGCCGGTCTGCTCGATCGCGTCGCGCACCACGAGCACTTCCGGGCTGCGCTGCGCGTCGGGCTCCATCCATTCGCGATTCAGGTTCGCGCCCACGGCGTTGGTGCGCAGGTTGCCGTGCACGCTGC
Organism: Paraburkholderia tropica; assembly: GCF_914484835.1. Lineage (GTDB taxonomy): Bacteria > Pseudomonadota > Gammaproteobacteria > Burkholderiales > Burkholderiaceae > Paraburkholderia > Paraburkholderia tropica_A. Next base: position 112,803 of record NZ_CAJZAR010000095.1, on the reverse strand, counting down.
CGTCCGGGTTCATGTTCGGCACGATGTGGAAGATCGCGCGGTCGAGCAGCTTGCGCGCGACCGGATCGCCCGACCAGTCGCCCCAGCCCGCCAGCCGCTTCACGAGGCCTTCGACGAACCATTCGGCCATCGACTCGCCCGGATGCTGGCGCGCGATGATCCACACAGTCTGCTTGGGCTTGCCCTCGGGCGTCGTGTCGCCGGGCATGCCGAGCGAGAGCAGCGACATCGGCCGGCCCTCGACGCTCTGGCCGAGTTCGCTCAGCGTGGCATGCGGCAACTGCTGCAGCGCGCCGAGGAATTCCGAGTGGCGCTCCTCGCCGTACGGCTCGAAGTACGCGTAGTAGATGCTGTCGAAATCGGGCGTGTGCTCGATGGTCAGCGCCTTGCCGTCATACGAGGTCGGCACGCGGAACCAGTTCACGCGGTCGTAGCTCGCGACGGCCTGGTAGTCGCGCCAACCTTCGGGAAACGCGCAGGCCGACGCGTTCTCGAAGGTCATCGTGCACGGCTCGCCGCGCGCGCCCGTCAGGCGGAAGTAGAACCACTGCGCGAATTCCGACTGATTGTCGGGCCGCACGCGCAGGCGGATATCGTCGGGCTGTTCGCACGACAGGACTTCGATCGCGCCCGCGTCGAACTGGCTGGAGATGGAAATCGTCATGGCAATGTCCTTGGCTGGATCGGTGCTCGCGCGCCGCTCAATCGGTCAATCGGCGATGCGCCGGCGGAATACGTAGGTCGAATCGTTCGATGCGCCCGCATCGAATGCATAGCCTTCGCTGTCGAAGGCCTTGAGCGCTTCGGGCTCGGCGATGCGGTTCTCGACCGCATAGCGCGCCATCAGGCCGCGCGCGCGCTTCGCGTGGAAGCTGATGATCTTGTAGCGGCCGCCCTTCCAGTCCTCGAACACCGGCGTGATCACGGGCGCGTCGAGCTTCTTCGGCTTCACGGCCTTGAAGTACTCGTTCGACGCACAATTCACCAGCACGCGCGCGCCGTGCTTCGAACGCTTCGCATGGTTGTGCTCGAACTGCGCGTTGAGCGCGTGCGTGATGCGCTCGCCCCAGAACGCGTAGAGATCCTTGCCGCGCGCGTTCTCGAAGCGCGTGCCCATCTCCAGACGATAGGGTTGCAGCAGGTCGAGCGGCCGCAGGAGGCCATAAAGACCCGAGAGCACGCGCACGTGGTTCTGCGCGTAGTCGAGATCGGCGTGCGAGAGCGATTTGGCGTCGAAGCCTTCGTAGACGTCGCCGTTGAACGCGAGCACGGCCTGCTTCGCATTGGTCTGGCTAAAGCGCGTGGACCAGTCGGCGTAGCGCTGGAAGTTCAGGCGCGCGAGCGGATCGGAAATGCTCATCAACGTGCCGATCTGCTGCGGCGACAGGCGGCGCAGGCCGTCGATCAGCTCGGCCGCGTCGTCGACGAAATCGGGGATGGTGTGGGTGTCGACGTGCGCCGGCGTGTCATAGTCGAGCGATTTGGCCGGCGACAGAACGATTATCATAGAGGCTTGCAGGGCACGCGGTGCCCATGTTCAAAGGCGAAAGCCCGATTGTAGCGAATTCACGAATGACCGGTTTTACGCCCCAGAATACCGACGCGCCCACGGTGGTGCTCGACTCCAATGTCTGGCTCGACATCCTCATCTTCGACGATCCCCACACGCGGCCGATACGCGCCGCACTCGAACGCGGCGCCCTCAAGGCGCTGATCGACGCGCGCTGCCACGGCGAACTCGCGTTCGTGCTCGATTATCCGCATCTGCAAGGGCGCGGCGTGGACAAGGCTGGCGCGCTGGCCGCGCTCGCCCCGCTCGTCTCGCTGATCGAGCCGCCCGAGCTGCCCGCCGACGCGCGTGCGCTGCCGCAATGCCGCGACCGCGACGACCAGAAGTTCCTCGAACTCGCGCGCGCGAGCGGCGCGGCGTGGCTGGTCTCGAAGGATCGCGCGGTGCTCAAGCTCGCGAAGCGCATCGCGCGCGACTTCGGCTTTCGGATCGCGACGCCCGACGTGTTCGTCGCCGAATGCGGGCTGGGCGGCGCGGCGGAAGCGGCGGCCTGAAGTCGTCGCGACCGCGGCAGCCCGACGCGAACTGCGGCGACTTGAGGCGATCCACGCCCCGGGCCACCGGAACCCCGCGCCCGAACCCGCGCACGCAGCCGCGCCGATTTCCCTACAATCAGGCTTTCCCGTTCCTCCGAATTCAGACGACCGCGCCATGAACGCACCGCATCCTTCGCAAGCTCCGTCGACGCAGAACCTGCTCACGCCCTCTTTTCCGTCGCGTCTGCCCGACGTCGGCACGACGATCTTCACGGTGATGAGCGCGCTGGCCGCCGAAAAGGGCGCGGTCAATCTCGGTCAGGGCTTTCCCGACTTCAACTGCGATGCGCGCATCGTCGACGCGGTCGCGCAGGCCATGCGCGACGGCCACAACCAGTATCCGCCGATGGCCGGCGTGGCCGCGCTGCGCGAGGCCATCGCGGACAAGATCGAGCAGGTCTATGGCCGCCGCTACGACGCCAACAGCGAAATCACGGTGACGGCGGGCGCCACCCAGGCGCTCCTCACGGCGATTCTCGCGACCGTGCATCCCGGCGACGAAGTGATCGTGGTCGAGCCGACCTACGACAGCTATCTGCCGTCGATCGAACTCGCGGGCGGCAAGCCCGTGTTCGTGACGCTCGAAGCGCCCGACTACGCGATTCCGTTCGACCGCCTCGCCGCCGCCATCACGCCGAAAACGCGCCTGATCCTCATCAACACGCCGCACAACCCGACCGGCACGGTCTGGCGCGCGGAAGACATGCGCCAGCTCGAAGAGATCGTGCGCGGCACCAACGTGCTGATCCTCTCCGACGAAGTCTACGAACACATGGTCTACGACGGCCAGCCGCACGAAAGCGTGGCGCGCTACCCGGAACTGGCCGCGCGCAGCTTTATCGTGTCGAGCTTCGGCAAGACGTTTCACGTGACGGGCTGGAAGGTGGGCTATGTGGCCGCGCCCGCGGCGCTCTCGGCGGAATTCCGCAAGGTGCATCAGTTCAACGTGTTCACGGTGAACACGCCGATGCAGGTCGGTCTCGCGCAGTATCTGCGCGATCCGCAGCCGTATCTGGACCTGCCCGCGTTCTATCAGAAGAAGCGCGACTTTTTCCGCGCGGGCCTCGCGAACTCGCGCTTCAAACTGCTGCCCTGCGAGGGCACGTATTTCCAGTGCGTCGACTATTCGGCGATCAGCGATCTGCCCGAAGCCGAGTTCTCGAAGTGGCTCACGACGGAGATCGGCGTGGCGGCGATTCCGGTGTCGGCGTTCTATCACGAGTCGCACGAATCGGGCGTCGTGCGCTTCTGCTTCGCCAAGCAGGAAAGCACGCTCGCGAGCGCGCTCGAACGGCTCGCGCGGCTCTGAGCGCGTAGCGCCACGCGACGCCATTTCACGCCGCGTCCGCGCGATGATCTGCGTGTCAACGGCGCGAACCGCCTCACGGCGCGCCCGATCATCGCGCCGCGCGGCGCGCCGTTTCCCTTTACGCGTTCGCTTCGATATACGCCTTGCGGTCGGCGCCCACGCGCTGCGCGGCCGGGCGCTCGCCCACCCGCTTGATGTACGCCTTCCAGTCCACGCCGGCCTCGGCGAGGAAGTCGCGGCCGTAGATCTTCTGCGTCGTCATCGCGACGAGCGGCAGGCTCACGAACGCCGCCATATCCGCCACGCCGAACTGCGCGCCGCCCACATAAGGCGCGAACTTCGCGATCCGCTTGAAGCTCGCGATATAGCGGTTCAGGCGCTTTTCCACCGTCGCCTTCACCTCTTCGCTGGCCTTGCCGCCGAAGAACGCCTCGCCGTACAGATCGCGCGCGACCAGCTCCAGATGCGTTTCGATGAAGGTGATCAGCTCGCGCTCCTTGGCGGCCTGCCAGGGATCGGCGGCGAAGATCGGCTTCTCGGGAAAACGCGCCGCCAGATATTCGACGATCACGGCCGACTCGCACAGAAAGCCCTGCTCCGTCTCGATGTACGGCACCTTGCCGGCCGGCGATTCGGCGAGCTGCGCCTCGGCGAGCGGCAGCTTCGTCACCACTTCCTCGAACGGAATGCCATGTTCGAGCAGCACGAACTTCACCTTGTTGTAGTAGTTCGACAGCGCAAAACCATGCAGCTTGATCATCCTTGTCTCCTCCCGGGGGGCGAGATCCGGCAAAACGAGATTGCCGAACCGTTTTCATAGAAATGTACGACCGTGCTATTCTAGGCCAATCATGGAGCCAGGCTTCCAATGACTTTCCATCATTTCAATATTGAGACACTCGGCGACGATGCGATTGCGTATCCCGCCGACACCTTCGCGAAACTCGCCGTAAAAGGCAAGTCCGGCAAGCGCCTGCGCGCCGCCCCCATCGCACCGAACGAGGCCCAGTCATGAGCGCCGAACTCCTCAGTACCCGCCCGCACGGCCATGATTCGACGCTCGTGCTCACGCTCTCGAATCCCGGCGCGCGCAACGCGCTGCATCCCGACATGTACGCCGCCGCGATCGAGGCCTTCGACGCCGCCGAGCGCGATGCGTCGCTGCGCGCGATCGTGCTCACGGGCGCCGACAACTTCTTCTGCGCGGGCGGCAACCTGAACCGCCTGCTCGAAAACCGCGCGAAAGATCCGTCCGTGCAGGCCGCCAGCATCGACATGCTCGCGCAATGGGTCACGGCCATGCGCCAGTGCAGCAAGCCCGTGATCGCCGCCGTGGAGGGCGCGGCCGCGGGCGCGGGCTTCTCGCTCGCGCTGGCCGCCGACCTGCTCGTGGCCGCCGAGGACGCGAAGTTCGTGATGGCCTACGCGCGCGTCGGCCTCACGCCCGACGGCGGCGGCTCGTGGTCCCTCGCCCAGTCGCTGCCGCGCGCGCTGGCGTTCGAGCTGATGGCGGAAGGCAAGCCGATCGCCGCGCCGCGCCTCGCCGAACTGGGCGTCGTCAACCGCCTCGCCAAACCGCAGGGCGCGCTCGACGCCGCGCTTGCGTGGGCCGACGAACTCGCGAAGATCGCGCCGAACTCGGTCTCGCGCATCAAGGGCCTGACGAACGCCGCCGTCACGCACACGCTCGACGAGCAGCTCGCCGCCGAACGCGACAATTTCGTCGCCTCGCTGCATCACAGCGACGGCCTCGAAGGCATCACCGCGTTCCTCGAAAAACGTTCCCCGGTCTACAAGCGATGAGCGACTTCCAGCTGCCACAGCGCCGCCGTGTGTATCTGATGCGGCATGGCGACGTCACCTATTTCGACGATTCGGGCCGCGCCATCGACCCGGACACCGTGCCGCTCAACGAGAACGGCCGCGCGCAGGCCAGCGCCGCGGGCGCGGCGTTCGCGCAGCAAGGCGTGCGTTTCGACCGCGTGATCGTGAGCGGCTTGCGGCGCACCGTCGAAACCGCGCGCCACGTGCTCGACGCGACCGGCCAGGCTATCGCGCTCGAAGAAGAGCCCGCGTGGCAGGAGATTCGCGGCGGCCGTCTCGCCGACATCCCGCCCGCGGATATCGAGAACGCGTTCCTGCGCGCCTTCGACGGCGTCGTGCCCGAGGAAACGCGCTTTCTCGGCGGCGAGAGCATCGGCGAATTGCTCGATCGCGTGCTGCCCGCCGTGGCCGAACTGCGCGCCGATCCCACCTGGGACACCGCGCTGCTCGTCCTGCACGGCGGCGTGAACCGCGCGATTCTCTCGCACGCGATCACGGCCGGCGGGCGCATGTTTTTCGGCCATCTCGCGCAGACCACGGGCTGCATCAACGTGCTCGACGTGGGCGCGAAACCGCACGACTGGGTCGTGCGCGCGCTCAACCACGCGCCGCCCTCGCCTTTGCATCGCGACACCCGCAACACCACGATGGAGATGCTGTACGCGCAATATCTGCGCTATCGCCCGCAGCGCTAGCGCGTTGCACCGACGGCTTACACAAGAACGGAGACAAACATGGCGCAAGCCAACCCGGATGGAGACAAGAACGCCGCCGACAAGTCCACCGACTTCTCGGCGTTCGAAGGCACGCGGCCCGTGGCCGATCGTCAACGCTTCGACGTCGAGGCCTTGAGCGCCTGGCTCGCGGCGCACGTCGCGGGCTTCGCGGGGCCGCTCACGGTCGAGCAGTTCGCCGGCGGTCAGTCGAATCCCACCTTCAAGCTCGTCACGCCCACGCGCAGCTACGTGATGCGCGCGAAGCCGGGGCCGAAGGCGAAGCTGCTGCCCTCGGCGCACGCCATCGAGCGCGAATATCGCGTGATGGACGCGCTCGGCGCCACCGACGTGCCGGTCGCGAAGATGCTCGCGCTCTGCGAGGACGAAGCCGTGATCGGCCGCGCGTTCTATGTGATGGAGTTCGTCGAGGGCCGCGTGCTGTGGAATCAGGCGCTGCCCGGCATGACGCGCGAGGAGCGCGGCGCGATCTACGACGAGATGAACCGCGTGATCGCCGCGCTCCACAACGTGAAGCCCGACGCCATCGGTCTCGCCGATTACGGCAAGCCCGGCAATTACTTCGCACGCCAGATCGATCGCTGGAGCCGCCAGTATCAGGCCTCGGAAACCGAATCGATCGACGCGATGAATCGCCTGATCGAGTGGCTGCCGCAGCATATGCCCGACGATCAGGGCTCGCGCGTCTCGGTCGTGCACGGCGACTTCCGCCTCGACAACCTCATCTTCCACCCGACCGAACCGCGCGTGCTCGCCGTGCTCGACTGGGAACTCTCGACGCTCGGCGATCCGCTCGCCGACTTCTCGTATCACTGCATGGCGTGGCACGTCGAGCCGGGCCAGTTCCGCGGCATCGGCGGACTCGACTGGCAGGCGCTCGGCATTCCCGACGAGCAGCACTACGTGCAGCGCTATTGCGAGCGCACCGGCCTCGAAATCCGCGGCGACTGGAACTTCTATCTCGCCTACAACATGTTCCGCATCGCGGCCATCCTGCAAGGGATCATGAAGCGCGTGGTCGACGGCACCGCCGCCAGCGCCCAGGCCGCCGACGCCGGACGCCGCGCACGGCCGATGGCCGAACTCGCGTGGCACTACGCACAAAAGGTGCGCTAGCCGCGCGCCGGATTTCCTGACTCATCGATCGGCAAACCCATCGCACGCGAAACGCATTCGGTGCGCTTCCGTGCTCTTTAGCGAGGTCCAGATGAATTTCGATTACACCCCGAAAGTGCAGGCGCTGCGCGAGAAGCTGCTCGCGTTCTTCGACGAACACATCTATCCGAACGAGTCCGTCTATCACGAGGAAGTCGAGCGCAACCGCGCCGCCGGCAACGCGTGGGTGCCCACCGAAATCGTCGAGAAGCTCAAGATCAAGGCGCGCGAAGCCGGACTGTGGAATCTGTTCCTGCCCGAATCGCATCGCGGCGCGGGCCTGACGAACCTCGAATACGCGCCGCTGTGCGAGATCATGGGCCGCGTGATCTGGGCGCCCGAAGTGTTCAATTGCAGCGCGCCCGACACCGGCAATATGGAAACCATCGAGCGCTACGGCACCGAGGAGCACAAGCGCCAGTGGCTCGATCCGCTGCTGCAAGGGCAGATTCGTTCGGCTTTCCTGATGACCGAGCCGGAAGTCGCCTCGTCGGATGCGACCAACATCCAGACGCGCATCGAGCGTGACGGCGACGACTACGTGATCAACGGCACGAAGTGGTGGTCGTCGGGCGCCGGCGATCCGCGCTGCGCGGTCTATATCGTGATGGGCAAGACCGATCCCGACGGCCCGCGTCACGCGCAGCAGTCGATGGTCCTCGTGCCGTCCGACGCGGCGGGCATCACGGTCAAGCGCCCGCTCACGGTGTTCGGCTACGACGACGCGCCGCACGGCCACATGGAAATCAAGCTGGAGAACGTGCGCGTACCGGCGTCGAACATCCTGCTCGGCGAGGGACGCGGATTCGAGATCGCGCAAGGCCGCCTCGGACCGGGCCGCATCCACCACTGCATGCGGCTGATCGGGCTTGCGGAACGCGCGATCGAATTCATGGCGAAGCGCGCGCTTTCGCGTGTCGCGTTCGGCAAGACCATTGCGCAGCAGACGGTCACGCAGGAACGCATCGCCGAAGCGCGCTGCATGATCGAACAGGCCCGCCTGCTCACGCTCAAGACCGCGTACATGATGGACACGGTCGGCAACAAGGGCGCGCGCGGCGAGATCGCGATGATCAAGGTGGTCGCGCCGAGCATGGCCTGCCAGGTGATCGACTGGGCGATCCAGGTGCACGGCGGCGGCGGCGTGAGCGGCGACTTCCCGCTCGCTTACGCGTATGCGCAGGCGCGCACGCTGCGTTTCGCGGACGGCCCGGACGAGGTGCACCGCAACGCCATCGCCAAGCTCGAATTCGCGCGCCACATGGAGCCGGGCGCGGCTTCGCGCGTGGAGATGCCGGTTACGCGCTCGTAAGTCCGGCGCTCACGGGCATCATCGGCGCGGCATCGGGCAGATCGCAAAATCCGCTCGATGCGCGCGCAATTCATTCAGCCTGCGCCCGCGCGCCCGGTCGCGAGCGTTCTGGCCACCGACGCCAGCGTTCTGCGCCGGATCCAGCCGCTGGCCGCGCGGATCGCCAGCCAGTACGGCGTCATCAACGCCTGGGTGGACCACGACGGGCAATAGACGAACGTCTCCGTCACGAGCCGCGACGCCTGCGCGCCCGCCTCGTCCACGCGATAACGCAGCACCAGCTTCGCGATATCGGTGCGTGCGAGCGCAAGGAAAGCGTCGGCGTCCGCCACCTCGACGAGCCCGAAATCCGGCCGCCAGAAGCGCCCCGCCAATCCGAACGATAACTCGCGTTCGCTGCGCTCGAGCGGCGTGAACGTGCTCAAGCCGAACGGCGCGCGCGCCTCGCCGCCATGCAGGCGCTGCATCAGCCGCGTTGGCGCCTCGCGCACGCGCATCAGCGTATCGATCACCTTGTCGTCGCGCATGTCGAGCGCCACGAGCGCATCGAGAATGCGCGCGGGCGACGTTTCGCCGAGCGTCGTGGCGTGTCGCTCGCAGAACGTATGGCTCGGCAAAAAGCGCGTGTATGCGGCGGCGGATGGAGTCATCGGAGACGTGTGCGAATCGCGGAAGCTGGACACAGCGTTCCATGATGCCACCGACGCGCACCGCAACGATCCCACGCTGACATTGAGGTCACTCGGCGGCCTTCTGCGCGGCGCGCCGAACTATGCTAATTTCCGCCAGTTCAGGCGCCGACGCCCATGCCGTGGCGCCCCGTCCCAAGGAGCCACGATGATCGACGTCTATAGCTGGGCCACGCCCAACGGCCACAAAGTCCACATCATGCTCGAGGAAACCGGCCTCGAGTACCGCGCGCATCCGATCGATATCGGTGCGGGCGATCAGTTCAAGCCCGAGTTTCTCGAGATCAGCCCGAACAACAAGATTCCGGCGATCGTCGATTCCGAAGGTCCGGCGCGCGCCGACGGCAAGCCGTTCTCGCTGTTCGAATCGGGCGCGATCCTGATCTATCTGGCCGCGAAAACCGGCAAGTTCATGCCCGACGATCTCGCCGCGCGCTACGACGTGCTGCAGTGGGTGATGTTCCAGATGGGCGGCCTCGGCCCGATGCTCGGCCAGGCGCACCACTTCCGCATCTATGCGCCCGAGAAGATCGAGTACGCGGTGAACCGCTACACGAACGAAGCGAAGCGCCTCTACAACGTGATGGAAACGCAGCTCGAAAAGAGCGAATATCTGGCCGGCAACGAGTACACGATCGCCGATATCGCCGCGTTCCCGTGGACGCGTTCGTGGCAGAACCAGGGCATCGATCTCGACGCGCTGCCGAACGTGAAGCGCTGGCACGAAACCATCGCCGCACGCCCCGCCGTCAAGCGCGGCGTGGAAGTGCTCGCGAACGCGCGCAAGCCGCTGATGGACGACAAGGCGAAGGAAATGCTGTTCGGCGCGACGCAGTACGCGAAGCACAGCGCTAAAGCGGCCTGATTTACGGCTCTATTTGCGGCACGCTTCAAAAGAAAAGCGGCGTCCGGTGTGAACCGGACGCCGCTTTTTACATGCTTAAAGCGGGCCACGCACGGCGGCCCGCACGCATCAGAAGTAATGCCGCGTGATGAATTCGGCCACGCACGCGGGGCGCTCGCTGCCCTCGCATTCGATCGTCACGTCCCACACGACCTGCGCGCCGCCGCGCTCGATCTCGCTCACTTCCTTCACGCCGAAACGCCCGCGCACGCGCGCGTCGACCGGCACCGGCGACGTGAAGCGCACACGGTTCATCCCATAGTTCACGCCCATGCGCTGACGCAGCGAAATCGTCGATTCCAGCAGCACCGGCACGAGCGACAGCGTGAGAAAGCCATGCGCGATCGGCCCGCCAAACGGCGACTCGCGGCGCGCGCGCTCGGCGTCGAGGTGAATCCACTGATGATCGCCGGTGGCATCGGCGAAACCCTGCACGCTCGCCGCGCTCACCGTGCGCCAGCCGCTCACGAACGGTTCGGCGCCCACGCGTGCGCGCAAGGCGTCGAGGTCGGCGATTTCGATCACGGATGCTTCGCTCATTTCGCCTCTCCTGGATGGCGCACGCCGGGATGGCGCAGACCGAACAGCGCCTTGGAACTGACCGTCACGACAAGCTCGCCGTGCTGATTGCGCCCTTCCCAGCGCGTTTCGACGATGCCGCGATCGGGCTTGCTCTCCGACACGCGCTTGCTCACGATGCTGTTGACCATCGTGAGCGTGTCGCCGACGCGCACCGGCTTGATCCAGCGAATCTCGTCGATGCCCGGCGACCCCATCGACGTCGAGCCTTCGAGGAAGTTGCGCACGAGCATGCCCATCATGATCGAGCAGGTGTGCCAGCCGCTCGCGACGAGACCGCGGAACATCGACGCCTCGCCGCCCGCCTCGCTCACATGGAACGGCTGCGGATCGTATTGCTGCGCGAACTGCACGATCTCGTCGCGCCCGAACGTGTGCGAGCCGACTTCATACGACTTGCCCACTTCGAGATCTTCGTAACTCACGCCCATCGGTGACTCTCCGTTTCGCTTTTTTTTGCGCCGTTTCGTCTCGCCGCTCAGGCGGCCGCTTGCGCGAACCCCGGCAGCGAGGCGAAGCGTTCGAGGTGGTAATCGACGTCGCCGAGCGTGGTTTCGATGATCGCGAGACGCTTGAAGAGATGCGCCGCCACGACTTCGTTGGTCACGCCCATGCCGCCATGCAATTGCACCGCCTGCTGGCCGACGTAGCGCGCCGCCTGGCCCACACGCGCCTTCGCCGCCGAAATCGCGCGACGGCGCTCGTCGGCGGACGCACTACTGTAACGCGCGGCCGCGAGGTACGTGAGCGAGCGCGCCTGCTCGCCGTGGATCAGCATCTCGGCCATGCGGTGCTGGAGCGCCTGGAAGCGCGCGATCGGCACACCGAATTGCTGACGCGTTTTCGTGTATTCGACGGTCGCGTGATTGAGCGCGTCGATCGCGCCGACCGCTTCCGCGCACAGCAGGAAAGTGGCGTAATCGGCGATCCGCTCCCACGTGGCCGCGCCCGTTTTCGCGTCGCCGAGACGGCGGGCCTGCGCGGCGTCGAACTGGATCGTGGCGGCGCGCTGGCCGTCGATCGTCCGGTAGTCGCTGACCGTCACGCCCTTCGCGTCGCGCGCGACGACGAACAGCGCCACCTCGCCCGCGAGGCGCGCCGGCACGATCCAGAAGTCGGCCTGCGCGCCGTGCTGCACGACCGACTTCGCGCCGCTGAGCGCGAAACCGTCGCCGGTTTCCTTCGCCGTGGTGGCGAGCGAGAACAGGTCGTAGCGCGACTCGGGTTCGTGGAACGCGGGCGCGAGCTTGACCTCGCCGGTCGCCACGCGTTCGAGCAATTGCGCGTTTTCAGCGTTTTCAGCGTTATCCGTTCCGGCGAGCTTGAGCGCCTCGATGCCCACGGCGCTCGCCCAATACGGCTCGATCACGAGCGCGCGCCCCAGTTCCTGCATGACCACGAGCATGTCGAACGGCGTGCCGTCGAAACCGCCCTGCGCTTCCGGCACCGGCAGCGCCGTGAGCCCAAGCTCGACGAACGCGTTCCAATGATCGGCCGAGACGCCTGCGGGCGTCTTCACGATCGCCTGGCGCGCTTCGAAGCCATAGTTTTTGTCGAGATAGCGACGCAGCGCGTCGGCGAGTTGCTGTTGCTCTTCGGTGAAATTGAAGTCCATTGCGCCGCTCCTCAAATCCCCAGAATCATCTGCGAGATGATGTTCTTCTGGATTTCGTTCGACCCGCCGTAAATCGACGTCTTGCGATAGTTGAAGTAGTACGCCGCGAGCGGCGCTGCGTCGTCGTCGCCGCCTGCCGCGTGCGCGTGCTCGCCTTCGAGGAAGGCCGGATCGAACGGCGCCGCGAGCGGCCCGACCGCATCGACCATCAGCTCGGTGAGCGCCTGCTGGATTTCGGTGCCCTTGATCTTCAGCATCGACGCCTCGGGGCCGGGGCCGCGTCCGTTACTCGAACTCGCGATCACGCGCTCGGCGGTCACTTCGAGCGCCATCAGCTCGATTTCGACGGCAGCCACGCGCGCGGCGAACACCGGATCGAGCAGCAGCGGCTTGCCGTTCTTCTTCTGGTTCAGCGCGACGGTCTTGAGGAAGGCGAGTTCGCGGTTCGACGCGCCCACGCGCGCGATGCCCGTGCGCTCATGGCCGAGCAGATATTTCGCGTAGGTCCAGCCGCGATTCTCTTCGCCGACGAGGTTCTCGACCGGCACCTTCACGTCCTCGAAGAACACTTCGTTGACCTCATGGTCTTCGTCGAGCGTGATAATCGGGCGCACGGTGATGCCCGGCGTCTTCATGTCGATCAGCAGGAACGAGATGCCTTCCTGCTTCTTCGCGGCGGGGTCGGTGCGCACGAGGCAGAACATCATGTCGGCGTGCTGGCCGAGCGTGGTCCAGGTTTTCTGGCCGTTCACAACGTAGTGATCACCATCGCGGACGGCGCGCGTACGCAGCGAGGCGAGATCGGAACCCGAACCGGGCTCGGAATAGCCCTGACACCACCAGTCCTCGCCCGAACGGATGCGCGGCAGATAGCGGCGCTTCTGCTCCTCGTTGCCGTATTTCATGATGACGGGCGCGACCATCGACACGCCGAACGGCAGCACCGGCGGCGCGCCGATGCGCCCGCATTCCGCGTCCCAGATATGGCGTTGCGCTTCGGTCCAGCCGGGACCGCCGAATTCGACCGGCCACGCAGGCACGGACCAGCCTTTCTGGCCGAGCAGCTTGTGCCAGTTGGCGATGTCGTCGCGCGAGAGGCGCTTGTGATTCAGGACTTTGTCGCGCATGGCCTGAGGCAGATTGGCCTCGAGCCAGGTGCGGACTTCGGCGCGGAATGCGTCGTCGGTGGGGGAGTAATCGAGATCCATGCGGGTAGTCTCCTGGCCGCGGCTGGTTGGGGACGATCCCCCCAGCCTCGGCGAAGACCCGCGTGGTTATTGCAGCGGACCCTTCAGCGCGGCCGGCACCGGCAGCGGCATCACATCGATGCCTTCTTCGACGAGAGCTTGCGCATCCTCCACGGAAGCAACTCCGCGAATGTTGCGCGACGGCGCTTCGTTGTAGTGAATGCGCCGCGCCTCCTCGGCGAAACGGTCGCCTACGTTCTCCGTTTTCTCGAGGACCTCGCGCATCACACGCATCACGTGCGCCTGCCACTGCGCCGCCTGCTCAGCGTGTTTGCCCTGAGCATGAGACGGTGCGTCAGGCGTCGCGCGCGCGCCCGACAGATTCAGCCGGGGCGCGGACGGCAGGCGCGTGACTTCGTTCGCGCCGCACATCGGACATTCGACCAGCTTGCGCGCGCGCTGCGATTCGAAATCGTCAGCGGAAGCGAACCAGCCTTCAAACCGATGGCCGTCTGGGCACTGTAAATCGAGGACCTTCATGGGGAGTCGAGGCTTGCGTTGAAGTGTAGCGCAAATCGCAAATTTGTGAACGACCGTTCGTAAATTTTTGGGGTGGGGTATTCACTGCCCTACCCGCACCGGTGGCGGCGTTGATGCGCGGGGAATGCCGATGATGAATTGTAGCGCCGCCCAATTTTGCGCGCCAAAGCAGTTCGATCGAATCCGCCGCGCCAGAATGCACACGGCGGCCTCGCGGGCCGCCGTGTTGCTGTCCAGCTTGCTAGAACCGCGTCGCGCCGCGATCAGCCCTGCTCCGCCTTGCCGAGCGGCCATTCGCCCGAAAGCGCCTTCTCGAGCCAGAACGTGCCGATCACCGTCTTCACGTCGGTGATCTTGCCGTTGCGCACCCATTCGAGCAGCTCGGGCAGCGTGGCCGTGAAGGTTTCGAGGAATTCGCCTTCGTCGAGCTTCGACTCGCCCGCCGTGAGGCCGCGCGCCAGATAGATGTCGATGAACTCGGTCGAGTACGAAATGACCGGATGAATCTTCGTCAGATAAATGTACTCGCGCGCCGTGTAGCCCGTCTCTTCCTTCAGTTCGCGGATCGCGCAGGCGAGCGCGCCTTCCTGCGGATCGAGCTTGCCCGCTGGAAACTCGGTCATCACGCGCGAGAGCGGATAGCGATATTGGCGCTCCATCAACACGCGGCCGTCGTCGAACAACGGAATCACCATGACCGCGCCGGGATGCTGCACGTATTCGCGCGTGGCGTGCTTGCCGTCGGGCAGCGCAACCGTATCGCATTTGAGCGTGAGAAATTTGCCCGCGTGGAGCGTCGTGCTTTCGACGCACGTCTCGGCGAGCGCCGGGTCGTGTTTCTGATCTTCAGCAGCCATGTTGAAACCTCGGAAAGACGCGTGATCGGGAAGGCGCGGGAAAGCCGCGAAGAAACTGACAACGCGCGCCTCGTGCGGGACGAGACGCGCGCTTCACGCCTGACGGCGTTTGACGAGATATTGCCAGGTGAAGCCGGGGAACGCGAACACGACAAAAAGACTGAACGTGATGGCGTAGAACTGCCAGCCCTGGTCGAAGCGGTTACCGGCGCGCGCTTCCAGCAGGAAGCCGAACGCACCGACCACGAAATACAGCACGATCAGTTCGGCAATGCGGATCCACGCGCTTTTCTTCTGCGCACGCACCGGCACCAGGCCGAACAACCGTTGATTGAGGAACGGGAGGTTGGCGCCCGCGAGCGCCAACAAGACGATAAACCAGCCAGCAGACGACATTACAGCGGCAGCGTATGCGAAACGGCTTGCAGGCAGACCGACATCAGCGGACCCGGAATGATGCCGAGCGCCAGCACGGCCACGCCGTTGAGCGTGAGCAGCGCGCGGTTGCAGCTATGGCTTTCGATCGGCGCGGTGTCCGTCGGTGCATCGAAGTACATCAGCTTGACGATGCGCAGGTAGTAGAACGCACCGAACAGCGACGTGACGACGGCGAGGATCGCGAGCCACGTGAGGCCGGCGTTCATCGTCGCTTCGAGCACGGCGAGCTTCGCATAGAAGCCGACCGTCGGCGGAATGCCCGCGAGCGAGAACATCATGACCATCATGACCGCCGCGAACATCGGGCTGCGGTGATTCAGGCCCTTGAAGTCGTCAAGCGTTTCCGCTTCGAAGTCGCGGCGCGACAGCAGCATGACGATACCGAACGCGCCGAGCGTCGTGATCAGGTAGACGATGCTGTAGAACATGGCCGAGCTGTACGCACTGGCCGCGCCCGTCGCCTTGTTGTCGACGATGCCGGCGAGCAGGCCGAGCAGCACGAAGCCCATGTTCGAGATGGCCGAGTACGCGAGCATGCGCTTGACGTTGCGCTGGACGATACCCGTGATGTTGCCGACGATCATCGAGAGCGCGGCCAGGATGATCAGCATTTGCTGCCAGTCGACGGCCAGCGGCAGCAGACCCATGACCAGGAAACGCACGGCCCAGGCGAACGCCGCGACCTTCGGGCCACCGCCGGTGAGCAGCGACATGGCCGTGGGCGCGCCCTGGTAGACGTCGGGCACCCACATGTGGAACGGCACCGCGCCCATCTTGAACGCCACGCCCGCCACGATGAACACCACGCCGAACAGCAGCACGATGTCGTTGATGTGACCCGAGGCCACCGCCTTGAACACTTCGCCGAGTTCGAGCGAACCGGTCGCGCCGTACAGCATCGAGATGCCGTAGAGCAGGAAGCCCGATGCGAGCGCGCCCAGCACGTAGTACTTCATGGCCGCTTCGTTCGACTGCGTCGCGTCACGGCGCAGCGCGATGACCGCGTAGAGCGACAGCGACATCAGTTCGAGGCCGAGGTACAGCGTCAAGAAGTTGTTGCCCGAGATCATCACAAGCTGGCCGAGCAGCGAGAACATGCCAAGCAGGAAGAACTCGCCCCGGAACATGTCGCGGTCTTCGAGATACTTGCGCGAGTACACGATCGACACGGCGTAGCCGAGCGTGACGACCGACTTCATGGCGCTGGCGAACGCATCCACCACGTACATGCGCGTGAAGTAGTAGTACACGTGCGGGTCGAACGCGTTCACCGCAAACCAGATACCGGCGATGACCGTGGTCAGCAGCGCGATGAAATAGGTCGTGCGCCGGCCCGAAGGACCGGAGAACGTGTCGTTGAGCCACGCCACGACGAGGCCGGTCATCACCAGCGCGTCGGGTAGCAGAGCGTTCATAGGGGCGTTTGGCATGATCTTTTGTTCCTCCGCTCGGTATTACTGTGACAGCGGCAGTTTCGACACTGCGACGTGGGAGAGGAGGTTTTCCACGGAAACGTGCATCACATCGGTAAAGGGCTTCGGGTAGATGCCCATGAAAAGCGTGAACAGCGCGAGCACCGCAAGAATGAAGTATTCGCGACCGTTGATGTCCTTCAGCTCGCGAACATGATCGTTCGAGATGGCGCCGAAGAACACCCGCTTGTACATCCACAACGTATAGGCCGCGCCCAGGATCAGCGTGAACGCCGCCCCGAATGCGATCCAGAAGTTGAACTTCACAGCCGCCAGAATCACCATGAATTCGCCGACGAATCCAGAGGTGCCCGGCAGGCCGCAGTTGGCCATCGCGAACAGCATGGCCAGCGCCGCGAACTTCGGCATCGTGTTGACGACACCGCCGTAATCGGCGATCTGACGCGTGTGCATGCGGTCGTACAGCACCCCGATGCACAGGAACATGGCGCCCGAGACGAAGCCGTGCGAGATCATCTGGATGATCCCGCCTTCAATCGCAAGCTGGCTCGACGGGCCGAACATAAA
Organism: Paraburkholderia tropica; assembly: GCF_914484835.1. Taxonomy (GTDB): domain Bacteria; phylum Pseudomonadota; class Gammaproteobacteria; order Burkholderiales; family Burkholderiaceae; genus Paraburkholderia; species Paraburkholderia tropica_A. The sequence continues at coordinate 95,554 of NZ_CAJZAR010000095.1, read as the reverse complement.
GAAGCCGAGCGTGACGAAACCCATGTGGGCGATCGACGAATACGCGACCAGCTTCTTCATGTCCGCCTGCACCATCGCCACGAGACCGATGTAGATCACAGCGATCAGCGAGAGCGTGATGATGACCGGCGCCAGGTAATGACTCGCGTCCGGCGTGACCGGCAGCGAGAAACGCAGGAAACCGTACGCGCCGAGCTTCAGCATGATGGCGGCCAGCACCACCGAGCCGCCCGTGGGCGCTTCGACGTGCGCGTCCGGCAACCACGTGTGCACCGGCCACATCGGCACCTTCACGGCGAACGCGAAGAAGAACGCGATGAACAGCAGTATCTGCGGCGTCATGGCGAGCTTGGCGTCCTGCCAGGTGGCGAGGTCGAACGTGTGCGTCACACGGTACATGTACAGCAACGCGACCAGCATCAGCAGCGAACCGGCCAGCGTGTACAGAAAAAACTTGAACGCCGCATACACGCGATTCGGACCGCCCCAGATACCGATGATGATGTACATCGGAATCAGCGTGGCTTCGAAGAACACGTAGAACAGCAGACCGTCTGCGGCGCAGAAAACGCCGATCATCAGCCCCGACAGGACAAGGAAGGCGGCGAAATACTGCGCGACGTCTTCCTTGATCACCTGCCAGCCCGCGATCACGACGATCACGGTAATGAGCGCCGTGAGCACCACGAACCACATGGCGATGCCGTCGACGCCCAGGTGATAGGCGATGTTGAACCGCTCGATCCAGACCGACTTCTCCTCGAACTGCAGCGCAGCCGTGGTGGTGTCGAAGCCCGAAACGAGCGGGAGCGTAACGAGGAAACTAAGCACTGAACCGATGAGCGCGAGCCAGCGGGCTCGGCCCGGGTTCCGGTCGGAACCCACTACTAGAACGACGACGCCGAATAATATCGGCATCCAGATCGCAATACTGAGAATCGGAGTTGCGTGCATGCGTTTCCTCGCCTTATTTGCCGCTGAGCGTTACAAACAGGGTAAGGAGGCCAAGCATGCCAATGATCATGGCAAATGCGTAGTGATAGATATAGCCGGATTGCAGGAAACGAATGACAGTTGCAAACCAGCCGATAAACTTGGCGCTCCCGTTTACGACGCCGTCGATCACGACGACATCGCCCTCCTTCCACAGACCGCGACCGATTGCGACCGCTCCGCGAGCGAAGACGATTTCGTTGATCTTGTCGAGGTAATACGCGTTAGCCAGCAGCTTGTAGACCGGTGCGAACGTACGCTGCACGACGGCCGGCAGATCCGGGCGCTTCATGTAGAAGAACCACGCCACCACCACACCCGCCAGCGCGAGCCAAACCGGCAGACCCGAGAACGCATGCGCGCCCATCGCGGCCCAGCCCTGGAATTCCGAAGCCATTTCCGTGAGCGCTTCGTGGTTCTGACCGATGAAAATCACCTTGTCGAACGCCACGCCGTTCTGGAAGAACGAACCGAACAGCAGCGGCTGGATCGCGTAGGCGCCGGCGATCACCGAAGGAATCGCGAGCAGCACCAGCGGCACCCAGATCACCCACGGCGACTCGTGCGGCACGTGGACGTGATGTTCGTCGTGACCATGATCGCCGTGACCGTGGGCAGCCTCGATCGCCATCGGCGATTCGGGATGCTTCGGACCGCGGAAGCGCTCCTCACCGTGGAACACGAGGAAGTACATACGGAACGAGTACAGCGCCGTCACGAACACGCTCGCCACGACCGCGAAGTACGCGAAGCCCGAACCCGGCAGGTGCGAGAGCTTCACGGCATCGATGATCGAATCCTTCGAGTAGAAGCCCGAGAAGAACGGCGTGCCGATCAGCGCGAGCGAACCGACCAGCGAAGTGATCCACGTAATGGGCATGTACTTGCGCAGGCCGCCCATGTTGCGCATGTCCTGGTCGTGGTGCATGCCGATGATGACCGAACCCGCGCCGAGGAACAGCAGCGCCTTGAAGAACGCGTGCGTCATCAGGTGGAAGATCGCGACCGGATACGCCGACACGCCGAGCGCGACCGTCATGTAGCCGAGCTGCGAGAGCGTCGAGTACGCGACCACGCGCTTGATGTCGTTCTGCACGACGCCGAGGAAGCCCATGAACAGCGCGGTAATGGCGCCGATCACGACGATGAACGACAGCGCCGCTTCCGACAGTTCGAACAGCGGCGACATGCGCGCGACCATGAAGATACCGGCCGTGACCATGGTTGCCGCGTGGATCAGTGCGGAGATCGGCGTCGGGCCTTCCATCGAGTCGGGCAGCCAGACGTGCAGCGGGAACTGCGCCGACTTGCCCATCGCGCCGATGAACAGGCAGATACACGCGACCGTAAGCAGGTTCCACGAGGTGCCCGGGAAGGTCAGCGCCGCGATTTCGTGGCCCTTCGCGAACACGTCGTTGTAGTTCAGCGAGCCGCCGTACGCGAGCAGCAGACCGATGCCCAGCAGGAAGCCGAAGTCGCCCACGCGGTTCACGAGGAACGCCTTCATGTTCGCGTAGATGGCGCTTTCACGCTTGAAGTAGAAGCCGATCAGCAGGTACGAGACGAGGCCCACCGCTTCCCAGCCGAAGAACAGCTGCAGGAAGTTGTTGCTCATCACGAGCATCAGCATCGAGAAGGTGAACAGCGCGATGTACGAGAAGAAGCGCTGGTAGCCCTCTTCCTCGGCCATGTAGCCGATCGTGTAGATGTGCACCATCAGCGACACGAAAGTCACGACGATCATCATGAGCGCCGTCAACGAGTCGATCAGAAAGCCGACCTCGAACTTCAGGCCGCCGACCGACATCCATTCATACACGGTGGCGTTGTAGCTCGCGCCGTTCAGCACGTCGAAGAACGTCATGCACGAGAGCACGAACGCGATCGCCACGCCGAGAATGGTCACCGTATGCGCGCCCGCGCGCCCGACCGTCTTGCCGAACAGGCCGGCAATGAGAGAACCGGCGAGAGGCGCTAGCGGAATCGCCAGCAATAAGGTTTCGTTGAGTGTTGTTGCCATAGCAGCCTGCCTTAGCCTTTGAGCTGATCGAGGTCCTCGACGTTGATCGTGTCGAGGCTGCGGAACAGAGTCACAAGAATAGCCAGACCAATCGCGGCTTCCGCGGCCGCAACAGTTAGCACGAAGAACACGAAAATCTGTCCGTGAACGTCACCGAGATAATGCGAGAACGCGACGAAGTTCGTGTTCACCGCCAACAGCATCAGCTCAATCGCCATCAGGATGATGATGACGTTGCGCCGATTGAGAAAGATTCCGACGATCGAGATCGCGAAGAGGATCGCGCCGAGCACGAGGTAATGGGCCAGAGTCAACATGTTTCGCTCCTTCGCGCTTAGCTCTTCGTTGCCGGTGCGGCCGGGGCAGCGGGTGCAGCCGGTGCCGCGCCTGCTGCCGGAGCAGCCGCTTCCGCGGGCGCCGGTTCCGGCTCCGGCACTTCCACGACAGCCTGCATCTTCACGAGACGCACGCGGTCCTCGCGGCGCACGGCCACCTGCTTCGAGACGTTCTGGCGCTTGCTGTCCTTCGGCTCGCGCACGGTCAGCGCGATGGCCGCGACAATCGCCACCAGCAGCACGAGGCCGGCGACTTCGAACGCGAAGATGTAGTCGGTGTAGATGATCTTGCCGATCAGGTGCGTGTTCGACACCGACGCGGCAGCGGCCGCCGAAGTGTCGGGCACCGGTGCGCTGGTCGCGCCGTAGCCGTGCCACAGGATCAGCGCGGTTTCGACCACGATGATCGCGCCCACGATGGTCGCCACCGGGATGAAGCGCTTGAAGTCGCGGCTCAGCACGTCGACGTTGATGTCCAGCATCATCACGACGAACAGGAACAGCACCATCACCGCGCCCACGTAGACGAGCACCAGCAGGATGGCGAGGAATTCGGCCTCGAGCAGCATCCAGATCGCCGCTGCGTTGAAGAACGCGAGCACGAGAAAGAGCGCCGACGAGACAGGATTGCGCGAGGTGATCACCTTCAGCCCTGATAGCGTGAGCAGCAGCGCGAAGATGTAAAACAGGACGGTCGTGAATTCCATGATTACTGGTTCATCGTTGAGGCCATCGTGAGGCGGATTGCGCGGCGCGGACTGGCGGCCAGACCAGAGTGCGCCGCGGCGGCGGTCAGACTGCGGCGCGCGGCGTTTTGCGGCACGCGCGTTCCCCGCAGCCGGCCCGAACCGCGGGCCGATGCAGCGTCAAGCTTAAGATCAACGGTACGGTGCATCTGCTGCCTTGTTCGCCGCGATCTGCGCTTCGTAGCGGTCGCCGACGGCCAGCAGCATGTCTTTCGTGAAGTACAGATCGCCGCGCTTCTCGCCGTGATACTCGAGAATGTGCGTTTCGACGATCGAGTCGACCGGGCAGCTCTCTTCGCAGAAACCGCAGAAGATGCATTTGGTCAGGTCGATGTCGTAACGCGTCGTGCGGCGCGTGTTGTCCTCGCGCACTTCCGATTCGATCGTGATCGCCATCGCGGGGCACACGGCCTCGCACAGCTTGCACGCGATGCAGCGCTCTTCGCCATTTTCATAGCGGCGCAGCGCGTGCAGACCACGGAAACGCGGCGACATCGGAGTCTTCTCTTCCGGGAACTGCACGGTGATCTTGCGCTTGAACGTATAACGGCCCGTCAGCGCCAGACCTTTGAGCAGCTCGGTCAGGAAGAACGTCTTGAAGAAGTTTTGGATCGCGTTCATGTTTCGTTCGCCCCTTATTTCCAGATGCTCAGCGGCGACATATACCAGAAGCCGACCACGATCAGCCACACCACGCAGACCGGAATAAACACCTTCCAGCCCAGACGCATGATCTGGTCATAGCGGTAGCGCGGGAACGTTGCGCGCGCCCAGATGAACACCGACAGCAGGCAGAAGACCTTCAGCACGAGCCAGAACACGCCCGGGATGAAGTCGAGGAACGCGAACGGCGCGCTCCAGCCGCCCAGGAACAGCACCGACGCCAGCGCCGAGATCACGATCATGTTGATGTACTCGGCGAGGAAGAACAGCGCGAAGCCCATCCCCGAGTAGTCGACCATGTGACCCGCGACGATTTCCGACTCCCCTTCCACCACGTCGAACGGGTGGCGGTTCGTTTCGGCGATGCCCGAGATGAAGTAGACGACGAACATCGGCAGCAGCGGCAGCCAGTTCCACGAGAGGAACGTGATGCCCCAGTTCGCGAACATGCCGCGCATCTGGCCCTGGACGATGTCCGAGAGGTTCAGGCTGCCCGACACCATCAGCACCACGACGAGCGCGAAGCCCATCGCGATTTCGTACGAAACCATCTGCGCCGCGGCGCGCATCGCGCCGAGGAACGCGTACTTCGAGTTCGAGGCCCAGCCCGCGAGAATCACGCCGTAGACGCCGATCGACGAGATCGCCATCACGTAGAGCAGACCGGCGTTGATGTTGCCGAGCACCGCGCCCGCCTGGAACGGAATCACCGCCCAGACCGCGAAGGCCGGCACCACGACCATGACCGGTGCGACCATGTAGACCCAGCGGCTCGCCTGCGCGGGCTGAATGACTTCCTTGAGCAGCAGCTTCAGCACGTCGGCGATCGGCTGCAGCAGGCCGCCGGGACCGACGCGGTTCGGGCCGAGACGCACGTGCATCCAGCCGATCAGCTTGCGCTCCCAGAGGATCAGGTACGCCACGCACAGCAGGATCACCACCGCGACGACGAGAATGCGCACCAGCGCCCAGACCGTGGGCCAGGCCACGCCGAGCAGCTGGCTGCCGCCTGCATTGATCGTATCGAACAAGCTCATTTACGCCTTCTCCACCAGCAGTTCACCGAACAGGCTGCCGAGCTGCGCGCCGGCCGGCGTGGCCGCCGACACGCGCACCGCCGTCGGCGCAAGATTCGCATCGCGCGTTGCCGGCGCGGTCACCGACAGGTCGCCCTGGCGCACGCGCACGGCGTCGCCTTCCTTCAGGCCGAGCTGATCGAACAGCGCTGCCGGCAGGCCGACCGTGTTCGCCACGCGGGCCGCCATCGTGAGTTGCAGGGCTTCGCCACGGCGCACGATCGGATCGGCGCTGTAGATGGGCACGTCGGCGACGCGCTCGAAGCGGCCTTCCGCGGCCTTCGCCACGCTGCCGCGCGCAACCTGCGCCACGGCCTTGTTCGACAGACGTGCGTCGAAACTGCCGTCGCCGAGAGCCTTGCGGCGCACTTCGTCGGCGGTTTCGTATTCGAAGCCGGGCAGCTTCATGAGCGTGCCCAGCACGCGCAGGACCTTCCAGGCCGGACGCGTGTCGCCGAGCGGGCGCACCACGCCGTTGAAGGTTTGCACCGTGCCTTCGGCGTTCACGAACGTACCCGAGGTTTCCGTGAACGGCGCGATCGGCAGCAGCACGTCCGCGTAATCGAGACCGGTCTTGTACGGCGAGAACACGGCGACCATCTCGGCCTGCGCGAGCGCGGCGCGCGCGGCGGCCGGGTTGACCGTATCGAATTCCGGTTCGACGTTGAACAGCAGATAGCCCTTGCGCGGCTGCTCGAACGCTTCGCGTGCGTTCAGGCCGTCGCGGCCCGGCAGTGCGCCCACGAGGTGCGCGCCGACCGTGTTGGCCGCTTCCGTGAGGAAGCCGAGCGTCGCGCCCGTGTGTTCGGCGATGAACTGCGCGGCCGCATGCAGCAGCGCGAAATCGGGATGCTGCACAACCGCGTTGCCGATCAGCACGAAGCGGCGCTCGCCCGTCGAGAGCGAGGCGGCGACCTGTTTGGCCGCGTCGTTCGACTGCGTGCCCGCGAAGGCTTCCGGCAGTGCCACGCCCTTCGCTTCCGACACGGCGGCCGCGATCGTGGCGAGTTCGTCGAGCCATGCCGACGGCGCGGCGACGATGCGCTGCGCGTTCGGGATCAGCGAGCCGTCTGCCGTGGCGTTGAGCAGCGTGATCTGCGCGCCGCCCTTGGCGGCCTGGCGCAGACGCGCGGCGAACAGCGCGTGGTCGCGGCGCAGGAACGAGCCGATCACGAGCGCCGAGTCGGCGAGCGAGAGTTCGGCGATCTTCGTACCGAGCCACGGCGCGCCCGAAAGCGGCGCCGAGAAGTCGCTCTGACGCAGACGGAAGTCGACGTTCGGCGTGCCGATCGCGTCGGCCAGCTGCTTGACCAGATAGAGTTCTTCAGCGGTGCTGTGCGGGCTCGCGAGCATGGCGAGATGGTTTTCGCCGTGTTCGTCGCTGATGCCCTTGATGCCCTTCACCACGTATTCGAGCGCGGTCTGCCAGTCGGTTTCCACCCACTCGCCACCCTGCTTGATCATCGGGTGCGTGAGGCGGTCTTCGCTGTTCAGGCCTTCGTAGGCGAAGCGGTCCTTATCGGAAATCCAGCATTCGTTGATGGCTTCGTTCTCGAACGGCAGCACGCGCATCACGCGGTTGTTCTTGACCTGCACGACGAGGTTCGCGCCCGTGCCGTCGTGCGGGCTCACCGACTTGCGGCGCGACAGTTCCCAGGTACGCGCCGAGAAGCGGAACGGCTTGCTCGTGAGCGCGCCCACCGGGCACAGGTCGATCATGTTGCCCGACAGTTCCGAGTCGACGGTCTTGCCGAGGAAGGTGCTGATTTCCGAATGCTGGCCGCGGCCGAGCATGCCGAGTTCCATCACGCCGGCGATCTCGTCGCCGAAGCGCACGCAGCGCGTGCAGTGGATGCAGCGCGACATCTCTTCCATCGAGATGAGCGGGCCCACGTTCTTGTGGAACACCACGCGCTTTTCTTCGCTGTAGCGCGACGCCGACTTGCCGTAGCCCACCGCCAGATCCTGCAGCTGGCATTCGCCGCCCTGATCGCAGATCGGGCAGTCCAGCGGGTGGTTGATCAGCAGGAATTCCATCACGGCTTGCTGACCCTGCACGGCCTTGTCGGACGTCGTGCGCACGATCATGCCTTGCGACACCGGCGTCGCGCACGCGGGCACGGCCTTCGGCATCTTCTCGACATCGACGAGACACATCCGGCAGTTGGCCGCGATCGACAGCTTCTTGTGATAGCAGAAGTGCGGGATGTACGTGTCCACCCGCTGCGCGGCCTGGATCACCATGCTGCCCTCGGGCACCTGCACCTTCTTGCCGTCTATTTCAAGTTCAACCATGATGGTTAATCGTCCCTAACCTGTTACCGCTCAATTTCACAGCGGTCTACCCCGTTGCGTCGAGCCACGCGGCCCGCGCACAACGCGCTAACGCTTACGTCTCTTGCCCTCAGGCAGCCACCGATTCCGAGGCCGCGTGCGAGCCGGCATGTCCGCCGACGAGACAGCGCTTGTTGTGCACGTGATATTCGAATTCGTCCCAGTAATGCTTGAGCATGCCGCGCACCGGCATGGCCGCTGCGTCGCCCAGCGCGCAGATCGTGCGGCCCATGATGTTGCCCGCGACCGAGTTCAGCAGATCCAGGTCTTCCTGGCGGCCGAGGCCGTGCTCGATACGGTTCACCACGCGGTACAGCCAGCCCGTGCCTTCGCGGCACGGCGTGCACTGGCCGCACGACTCTTCGTAGTAGAAGTACGAGAGACGCAGCAGCGAGCGCACCATGCAGCGCGTTTCGTCCATGACGATGACCGCGCCCGAGCCGAGCATCGAGCCCTGCTTGGCGATCGAGTCGTAGTCCATGTCGGTCTGCATCATCAGGTCGCCCGGAATGACCGGCGCCGACGAGCCGCCCGGAATCACGGCCTTCAGCTTCTTGCCGCCGCGCACGCCGCCGGCGAGTTCCATGAGCGTCGCGAACGGCGTACCGAGCGGGATCTCATAGTTGCCCGGACGCTCGACGTCGCCCGAGATCGAGAAGATCTTGGTGCCGCCGTTGTTCGGCTTGCCCAGTTCCATGTAGGTCTGCGGACCGACGGTCAGCAGGAAGGGCACCGCCGCGAACGTTTCGGTGTTGTTGATCGTGGTGGGCTTGCCGTACACGCCGAAGCTCGCCGGGAACGGCGGCTTGAAGCGCGGCTGGCCCTTCTTGCCTTCGAGCGATTCGAGCAGCGCCGTTTCTTCGCCGCAGACATACGCGCCATAACCGTGGTGCGCGTGCAGCTGGAACGTGAAGTCGGTGCCCAGAATGTTGTCGCCGAGGTAGCCCGCCTGGCGCGCTTCTTCCAGCGCAGCCTCGAAGCGGCGATAGACCTCGAAGATCTCACCGTGGATGTAGTTGTAGCCGACGGTGATGCCCATCGCGTAGGCGCCGATCGCCATGCCTTCGATCACGGCATGCGGATTCCAGCGCAGGATGTCGCGGTCCTTGAACGTGCCCGGCTCGCCCTCGTCCGAATTGCAGACGAGGTACTTCTGCCCCGGGAACTGACGCGGCATGAAGCTCCACTTCAGGCCGGTCGGGAAACCCGCGCCGCCGCGGCCGCGCAGACCGCCGGCCTTGACGTCGGCGATCACCTGCTCGGGCGGAATCTTCTCTTCGAGAATACGGCGCAGCTGCTTGTAGCCGCCGCGCGCGACGTAATCTTCGAGATGCCAGTTCTCGCCGTTGAGGCCCGCGAGAATCAGCGGTTTGATGTGACGGTCGTGCAACGAAGTCATTTCGAAAGCTCCTCGAGCAGCTGGTCGATCTTCTCGCGGCTCATGAAGCTGCACATGCGGTGGTTGTTCACAAGCATCACCGGTGCGTCGCCGCACGCGCCCATGCACTCACCTTCTTTCAAGGTGAACTTGCCGTCGGACGTGGTTTCGCCGAAGTCGATACCGAGCTTCTGCTTCAGGTAGTCGGCGGCGCTCTCCGAGCCGCCATCGGGGCCGAGCTGGCACGGCAGATTCGTGCAGAGCGTGATCTTGTGCTTGCCGACGGGCTTCGTCTCGAACATCGTGTAGAACGTGGCGACTTCCTCGACGGCCACCGGCGGCATGCCGATGTAGTCGGCCACGAACTGCATGAGTTCGGGGGACAGCCAGCCATGCTCTTCCTGAGCAACGGCCAAAGCCGCCATCACGGCGGACTGTCGCTGATCGGCGGGGTACTTCGACAACGCGCGATCGATTTCTTTCAGGCCTTCAGCTGAGATCATTTTCTGTCACGGCTCGTTAATTCATTTCACACCAGACACAACCCTGCCGCGCGTGTAGCGCACTGCTCGCTGCGGCAGACGTGGTGTTCCCGGTATTCTCGCGCGGCGCGCCTCCTCTTGCTTCGGGGGCGCACCGGCTGTTGCTGCCTTAGCGGTCGATTTCGCCGAACACGATATCCTGCGTGCCGATGATCGTGACCGCGTCGGCAATCATGTGACCGCGCGCCATTTCGTCCAGCGCGGCCAGGTGGGCGTAACCCGGGGCGCGGATCTTCAGACGATACGGCTTGTTCGCGCCATCCGACACCAGGTAGATGCCGAATTCACCCTTCGGATGTTCCACTGCTGCGTAGGCCTCGCCTTCGGGCACATGGAAGCCTTCGGTGAAGAGCTTGAAGTGGTGAATCAGCTCTTCCATGTTCGACTTCATGTTCACGCGCGACGGCGGCGCAACCTTGTGATTGTCGACCATCACGGGACCCGGATTCTTGCGCAGCCACTCAATGCACTGTTTCGCGATACGGGTCGATTGACGCATCTCTTCCACGCGGACGAGATAACGGTCGTAGCAATCGCCGTTCACGCCGACCGGAATGTCGAAATCGAGCTGGTCGTAGACTTCGTACGGCTGCTTCTTGCGCAGATCCCACTCGATGCCCGAACCACGCAGCATCGCGCCCGACAGGCCAAGCTGCATCGCGCGCTCGGGGCTCACCACGCCGATGCCCACGAGACGCTGCTTCCAGATGCGGTTGTCGGTGAGCAGCGTTTCGTACTCGTCGACGCAAGCCGGGAAGCGCGTGAAGAAGTCGTCGATGAAATCGAGCAGCGAGCCCTGGCGCGCCTCGTTCATCTTGGCGAGCGCCTTCTCGTTGTGGATTTTCGACGCCTTGTATTGCGGCATCGCGTCCGGCAGATCGCGATAGACGCCGCCCGGACGGTAGTAAGCCGCGTGCATGCGCGCGCCCGACACCGCCTCGTAGACGTCCATCAGATCTTCGCGTTCGCGGAACGCGTAGAGGAACACCGCCATCGCGCCCACGTCGAGACCGTGCGAGCCGATCCACATCAGGTGGTTCAGCACGCGCGTGATTTCGTCGAACAGGACGCGGATGTATTTCGCGCGGATCGGCACTTCGATGCCGAGCAGCTTTTCGATCGCCATCACGTAGCCGTGCTCGTTGACCATCATCGACACATAGTCGAGACGGTCCATGTACGGCACCGACTGCAGGAAGGTCTTGCTTTCGGCGAGCTTTTCGGTCGCGCGGTGCAGCAGGCCGATGTGCGGATCGGCGCGCTGGATCACTTCGCCGTCGAGCTCGAGCACGAGGCGCAGCACACCGTGCGCTGCCGGGTGCTGCGGGCCGAAGTTGAGCGTGTAGTTCTTGATCTCTGACATGCGACCCTCTTAGTGTTTCCTCAGACCGCCGTACCGATCCTCGCGGATCACGCGCGGCGTGATTTCGCGCGGCTCGATGGTGACCGGCTGGTAGACCACGCGCTTCTGCTCCGGGTCGTAACGCATTTCGACGTAGCCGGAGACGGGGAAGTCCTTGCGGAACGGATGGCCGATGAAGCCGTAGTCGGTCAGGATGCGGCGCAGGTCGGGGTGGCCTTCGAAGACGATGCCGAACAGGTCGAACGCTTCGCGTTCGTACCAGTTGGCCGAACTCCAGATGTCGACGAGCGAAGGCACGATAGGCACGTCGTCGTCCGGCGCGTAGACGCGCAGGCGCAGACGCCAGTTGTTCGTGAGGGAGAGCAGATGCGACACGGCCGCGAAGCGCGGGCCTTCCCACGCGCCGTCACCGTACGTTTGATAGTCGACGCCGCACAGGTCCATCAACTGCTCGAAGCGGAGCGACGCATTGTCGCGGAGTTCCTGCGCTACGTTCAGGTAATCTACCGCCTTTATGACCAAGGTCAACTCACCGAGCTTTTCAGTGAGAGTGACGATGCGCGCACCAAGGGCCGCTTCGAGGTTCGCTTTCAGGGTCTCGAGTTTGCTTGCCATATTGTGGGGAGGCGCTTGGCCTTTATTGACGGGCGATGGTGCTGGTGCGGCGAATCTTCGCCTGCAACTGGATCACCCCATAGACCAGAGCTTCCGCGGTAGGCGGGCAGCCTGGCACATAGACGTCGACCGGCACGATGCGGTCACAACCGCGCACGACCGAATACGAATAATGATAGTAGCCGCCGCCATTGGCACACGACCCCATCGAGATCACCCAGCGCGGTTCGGCCATCTGGTCGTAGACCTTGCGCAGCGCGGGCGCCATCTTGTTGCAGAGCGTGCCGGCCACGATCATGACGTCGGACTGGCGCGGGCTCGGACGGAACACCACGCCGAAGCGGTCGAGGTCGTAGCGGGCCGCGCCCGCGTGCATCATTTCGACCGCGCAACACGCCAGCCCGAACGTCATCGGCCACAGGGAGCCGGTGCGCGTCCAGTTGATCAGTTTGTCAGCCGTGGTGGTGACAAACCCTTCCTTCAAGACCCCTTCGATACTCATGTGCTTTCCACTCCAGCGGACGGCCTGCAGTTGTCCCCACAGTGCCGCCCATGCTAACCGGCGATTAACCCGTCATTCCCAGTCGAGACCACCTTTCTTCCAGATGTAGGCAAAGCCCAGCAGGAATTCGAGCAGAAACACCATCATCGACAGAAAGCCCGGCCAGCCGATATCGCGCAGGGCTACGCCCCACGGAAACAGGAATGCCGTTTCGAGATCGAAGATGATGAAGAGAATGGCCACGAGGTAATACCGTACATCGAACTTCATGCGCGCGTCTTCGAACGCTTCGAAGCCGCACTCGTACGGAGAATTCTTTTCGCTGTCGGGCCGGTTGGGACCGAGGATCTTGCCGATTGATACCAGCGCTACGCCCAGACCAAGACCTACAAGAAGGAACAACAGGACGGGGTAATAGGTAGCGAGGTTCAAGGCTATCCTCTATCGGTTGGTTCTGAGGTTCCGCAGGAACACACGATGTCGCTCTGCGGGAATCACTTTACGACTTCGCGCTGCGAACGAAACAAACACGACGTATAAAGCAAAAATGCCAGCCGAAGCTGAAGCAAGCGGCTGGCATTTTGTAGATACATTTGGTGCCGACGGCGAGACTCGAACTCGCACAGCTTTCGCCACTACCCCCTCAAGATAGCGTGTCTACCAATTTCACCACGTCGGCACTGCATGCAATCCGGGACAACAATTTATTGAAACCCGCGAATCGCTTCAAGACTTAAATTCTAACTTGTTCCTGACGTTTGTTCAATGCACAAAAACAAGTTTTTTGAATTTATTTCGGTACGTCGTTACCGCTGCTCGATGCTGCCGAAGCCGCTGCCGGAGCGCTTGCGACAGGCGCTGCGGTAAGGCTTGCAGCGACCGGAGCCGAGGCCACGACCGGGGCAGGAGCCGAAGCACCCAACACACCCGCCGAAGGCTTCGCATGATACGACCCCAAGTAGGTTAGCGCAAGCGTCGACAGGAAAAAAACTGTTGCGAGAACTGCAGTAGTCCGCGACAGGAAGTTGGCCGAACCGCTCGCGCCGAACAGGCTGCCCGACGCGCCGCTGCCGAAGGCCGCGCCCATGTCGGCGCCCTTGCCGTGCTGCAGCAGAACGAGGCCGATCACCCCGAGCGCCGACAGAAGCTGAACGACGATAATCAACGTTTTCAAATACAGCATCACACTCACCTGAGTCCTTGTTGAGCGCCTGCCTCCCCTGAGACAGCCGCATATGCTGCCCGCGCCCGGCGCCCGCTAGAGCGCCGCACACCGGCCTGGCTTTACCTTCAGCCCGCGAGGCTCGCGCCCGCCGCAGCGGCCGCGCAGATCGCGAGAAAATCCTGCGCCTTCAGCGCCGCGCCGCCGATCAGGCCGCCGTCGATGTCGGCCTGACGGAACAGCTCCGCCGCGTTGTCCGGCTTCACGCTGCCGCCGTAGAGCAGCGGCACGTCGGCCACTTGCGCGCCCTTCGCCGCCAGCTTCGCGCGCAGGAACGCGTGCACCTGCTGCGCCTGCTCCGAGCTTGCGCTCTTGCCCGTGCCAATGGCCCAGACCGGCTCGTACGCGACGACGATGCGCGCCGCCTCTTCCACCGACAACACCGCCAGCACCGCGTCGAGCTGCGCGCCGACGACCTGCTCGGTCGCGCCGCTTTCGCGCTGTTCCAGCGTTTCGCCCACGCAGACGATCGGCGTGATGCCGGCCGCCAGCGCACGCTGCGTCTTGACCGCGACGAGCTCCGAGCTTTCGCCGTGATACGCGCGGCGCTCCGAGTGACCAACGATCGCGAAACCCGCCTCGAAGTCGGCGATCATGCCGGCCGCGACTTCGCCCGTGTAAGCGCCCTGTTCGTGCGCCGACACGTCCTGCGCGCCCCACACGACCCGGCTGCCGCCGAGCAACGCCTGAGCCTGCGCGAGATAAGGGAACGGCACGCACACGCCGACGCGCGCGCCGGCGGGCAGCGTCTGCGCGCCTTGCGCGACGCGTTCGAGCAGTGCCACATTGGCCGCCAGGCGGCCATGCATCTTCCAGTTACCGACTACGAGCTTCGATCGTTGATTCGTCATTGTTTCGGTTGCTGTTAAAAGCGGACGCAAAACACAACATTTTACTGCGCGTAATCCTGACGGGTCAAACCGCGCGGCGCCCGATCCACGAAAAAACGCGCCGAGAAAGCGCCAAAAAAGCCCCGAAAAATCAAGCACGAACCCGTTTCGGCGCCTCGATGCCGCGCATTCGCGGAGTGTTCGGCCGATTACGACCAGTCGAGCACAATCTTGCCGATGTGCTCGCTGCTCTCCATGAGCGCGTGCGCCTCAGCGGCCTGCGCGGCCGGGAACACCTTGAACACGACCGGTTTGATGCGGCCCTCTTCGATCAGCGGCCACACATTCGTCTTCAGTTCCTGCGCGATCTGCGCCTTGAACTCGACCGAACGGGCACGCAGCGTCGAGCCCGTGATCGTCAGGCGGCGGCGCAGGATTTCGCCCATGTTGAGCTCCGACTTCGAGCCGCCGAGCGTCGCGATCAGCACGATGCGCCCGCCGGTCGCGAGCGCCGACAGTTCGCGCGGCACGTAGCCGCCCGCGACCATGTCAAGTATCACGTCCACGCCGCGGTCGTGCGTGAGCGACTTCACAACCTCGACGAAATCCTCGGTGCGATAGTTGATCGCCCGCTCCGCGCCGAGCGCCTCGCAGGCACGGCACTTGTCGTCCGAGCCCGCGGTCGCGAACACGCGGAAACCGAGCGCATGCGCGATCTGGATCGCCGTCACGCCGATGCCGCTCGAACCGCCCTGCACCATCAGCGTTTCGTTCTCGCCGCCCTCGCCCTTGCCGAGCTGCGCGCGCTGGAACACGTTGCTCCACACCGTGAAGAACGTCTCGGGCAGCGACGCCGCCTCGACGTCGGTCAGACCCTGCGGCACCGGCAGACACTGGCCGAGCGGTGCGACCGCGTATTCGGCGTAACCGCCGCCCGCGATCAGCGCGCACACGCGGTCGCCGACCTTCAGGCCGAACGGATTGTGCTTTTCGTCGATGTTGCCGCCGACGATCTCACCCGCAACTTCGAGTCCCGGCAGATCGGAAATGCCCGGCGGCGGTGCGTACGACCCCTTGCGCTGGAACACGTCAGGGCGATTCACGCCCGACGCGCTCACCTTGATCAGCACCTCACCGGCCTTCGGCTCGGGGGTCGGGCGTTCGGTCAGCTTGAGCACGTCCGGCGCACCGAATTCGGTTATCTCAACGGCCTTCATCTCGCGTCTCCCAAGGGCTTCGCGCCCCGGCTTGAATGGTGTCGCGCCCGCGCTGCGGACGCACGGCAATCCCTTCCGACATTCTCATAAAAAAACGGCCGGCGCGCTCATCGCGCTGCCGGCCGTTTCAGACTTGCCGCCTTACTGCTGCGGTTCGCCTTGCGGTGCGCCGCCGTTGGCTTGCTCGTTGAGCAGTGCCTTCGCCGACAGACGCACACGACCCTTCTCGTCCGTCTGGATGACCTTGACCTTGACGATCTGGCCTTCCTTCAGGTAGTCGTTGATGTCCTTGATGCGCTCGTTGGCGATTTCGGAGATGTGCAGCAGGCCATCCTTGCCCGGCAGCAGGTTCACGATCGCGCCGAAGTCCAGCAGCTTCAGAACCGCGCCTTCGTACACCTGACCGACTTCGACTTCAGCCGTGATGTTCTCGATGCGCTTCTTCGCTTCGGCCATGCCTTCGCTCGAAGTCGAAGCGATCGTCACGACGCCGTCGTCCGAGATGTCGATGGTCGTGCCGGTTTCTTCCGTCAGCGCGCGGATCACCGAACCGCCCTTGCCGATCACGTCGCGGATCTTTTCCGGGTTGATCTTGATGGTGATCATGCGCGGAGCGTAAGCCGACAGCTCCGTGTTCACGCCCGACACCGCCGAGGTCATCTTGCCGAGGATATGCAGACGGGCTTCGTGCGCTTGCGCGAGCGCGACCTGCATGATTTCCTTGGTGATGCCCTGGATCTTGATGTCCATCTGCAGCGCGGTCACGCCAGCTTCCGTACCCGCCACCTTGAAGTCCATGTCGCCGAGGTGATCTTCATCGCCGAGGATGTCGGTCAGCACCGCGAACTTGTTGTCTTCGAGGATCAGGCCCATCGCGATACCCGCGACGTGCGCCTTCATCGGCACGCCGGCGTCCATCAGCGCAAGGCAGCCGCCGCAGACCGAAGCCATCGACGACGAACCGTTCGATTCGGTGATTTCCGAAACGACGCGGATCGAGTAGCCGAATTCTTCGGCGCTCGGCAGGCATGCGACGAGCGCACGCTTGGCCAGACGGCCATGGCCGACTTCGCGGCGCTTCGGCGAACCAACACGGCCCGTTTCGCCGGTCGCGAACGGGGGCATGTTGTAGTGGAGCATGAAGCGGTCGCGGTACTCGCCTTCGAGCGCGTCGATGATCTGTTCGTCGCCCTTCGTGCCGAGCGTCGCGACGACCAGCGCCTGCGTTTCGCCACGCGTGAACAGCGCCGAACCGTGAGTGCGCGGCAGCACGCCGGTGCGGATTTCGATCGGGCGGACCGTGCGCGTGTCACGGCCGTCGATACGCGGCTCGCCGTTCAGGATCTGCGAACGGACGATCTTCGCTTCGAGGTCGAACAGGACGTTGCCCACCGAAGCCTTGTCGGCCGCGACGGTGCCAGCAGCCGCTGCGTCTTCTTCGAGCTTCGCCGACGTTGCTGCGTAGACTTCCTTCAGCTTGGCCGAACGCTGTTGCTTGTCGCGCAGCTGGTACGCGGCGAGCAGGTCGCTGTGAGCGATTTCCGTCACGCGTGCGATCAGCGCTTCGTTCTTCGGGGCCGGCTGCCAGTCCCACTCGGGCTTGCCGCCGTCGCGAACCAGTTCGTGGATCGCGTCGATCGCCGTTTGCATCTGCTCGTGGCCGAACACGACCGCACCGAGCATCACGTCTTCCGGCAGCTGATCGGCTTCCGATTCCACCATCAGCACCGCGCGCTCCGTGCCGGCGACCACGAGGTCGAGGCTCGACTGCTTGCTTTGCGAACGCGTCGGGTTCAGGACGTATTCGTTGTTGATGTAGGCCACGCGTGCGGCGCCGACCGGGCCGTTGAACGGCAGACCCGAGATCGCCAGCGCAGCCGACGCGCCGATCAGCGCGGGGATGTCAGCCGGGACTTCCGGGTTGATCGACAGGACGTGGATCACGACCTGGACTTCGTTGTAGAAGCCTTCCGGGAACAGCGGACGCAGCGGACGGTCGATCAGGCGCGAAATCAGCGTTTCGCCTTCCGACGGACGGCCTTCGCGGCGGAAGAAGCCGCCGGGGATCTTGCCGGCCGAATAGGTCTTTTCGAGGTAATCGACGGTGAGCGGGAAGAAGTCTTGACCCGGCTTCGCGGTCTTGGCGCCGACGACGGTCGCGAGCACCACGGTGTCTTCGACGTCGACGATGACGGCGCCGCTCGCCTGACGGGCGATTTCACCGGTTTCGAGGCGCACATTGTGCTGGCCCCATTTGAATTCCTTCACGACTTTATTGAACATGGTCATGGCCACTCACTCCTTACTCATTTGTTATGCGGCGCCCGCACACGCGGACGTCACGGCAAGCCAAGGTTCCGGCACCGCGCGGGAAGAGGAGTGTTATGCCATTCCAGCGGAGCGCGCGGGTGCGTTGGGCGCGCCCTCGCGGCCATTGGCCGCGCACGATCTGCTGGAATGACACAAAGCTCTGCCCCGAAGTCCGGCCCTGGCTGCTTGGTGCTGCACTACTGCCTTGTTTGTACTGCCTTGTGTTGCCTTGTGCTGCCTTGTACCGCTAACCGGCACGCATCGCGAGAAGCGTACCGTTCAAAAACAAAATGCCTGTATCAGTGGAACTGACACAGGCATCTTTCTGGAAGACCTTCCGGTTACTTGCGCAGACCCAGCTTTTCGATCAGAGCGCGGTAACGATCAGCGTCCTTACCCTTCAGGTAGTCGAGCAGCTTGCGACGGCGGCTAACCATGCGCAGCAGGCCAC
Source organism: Paraburkholderia tropica (assembly GCF_914484835.1). GTDB lineage: Bacteria > Pseudomonadota > Gammaproteobacteria > Burkholderiales > Burkholderiaceae > Paraburkholderia > Paraburkholderia tropica_A. Next base: position 76,957 of record NZ_CAJZAR010000095.1, on the reverse strand, counting down.
GACGGCTGTGGTGATCCTTGGCGTGCGACTTGAAGTGGCCCGTCAGTTCGTTGATACGCGACGTCAGGAGTGCAACCTGAACTTCGGGCGAACCCGTGTCGCCGGTGCCGCGTGCGAATTGCGCGACGATGTCGGACTTCTTGATATCTGCTACGGACATTTGCTTTTCCTTTGAAACAAACAAGCGGTCACGGAAGAACGGCCGTGCCGTGGTTAGTTGCAACTACGAGGTTTTTACGACAGCTTTACTGCGATACAGCCTTGCCGAGATTTTCGACAAGGCGCGTATTGTAGCACAGCGCCGATACGCCGCGAGCCCGCCTGTCACCACGGATTCACGACGCGTTCACGGGCGCTTCATCGTGCAGACCGTCGCGGGCGCCGTGCGCTCCGCCGGCAGCGCCAGCACGGTGCGGAAACCGTAGCCCGAGCCCTCGTTGTCGTAGCGCACGCCCGGCGTGCCCTGCTTGTCCATCTGCATGACGTAAAGGGGCTGGATCGCCTGATGGTCGTCGGCGCGCATCAGGATCGGATGGAAGCCGTTGTCGAAACGCAGCCCTTCGAGCGCCTTCGCCACCGCCGCCGGATCGGCCGAACCGGCCTTCGTCATCGCCTGCGCGAGCATCTCGACCATCATCGACATGCGCAGCACCGGGTAGTCGTCCTGAGCCGCCGGGTAGCGCGCGCGGAATGCCTTGTACCACGCGTCAGAGGCCGCGCCGCCCGCGTTCGGGTGCCAGTCGGCCACGGCGATCACGTGCTTGACGCCCGCGTCGCCGAGCGCCGCCGGAGCGCCGAGGCTGTTGCCGTAGAAGGTGTAGAACTTCGCGTCGAGACCCTGCTCGCGCGCCGCCTTCACCAGCAGCGTGAGGTCGTTGCCCCAGTTGCCCGTGACGACCGCATCGGCGCCCGCCGCGCGGATCTTCGCGATATACGGCGCGAAATCCTTCACGCGCCCGATCGGATGAAACTCGTCGCCGACGACCGCGATATCGGGCCGATCCTTCGCCAGCGCCGCGCGCGCGAGCGTGCTCACGTCGTGGCCGAAGCTGTAGTCCTGATTGAGCAGGTAGACCTTCTTGACCGACTTGTCGGCGGCGATCACGTCGGCGAGCGCGTCCATGCGCATGCCCGCGTGGGCGTCGAAGCGGAAGTGCCAGTAGCTGCAATTCGCGTTGGTGAGCGCGGGATCGTCGGCGGAATAGTTGAGGAACAGCTCGCGGTTGTCCGGCTCGCGCGAGTTCTGACGGTCGATGGCCGTCACCAGCGCCGCCGCCACCGCCGAGCTGTTGCCCTGCATGACGAAGCCGATATGGCGGTCCTGCGCCGCGCGCAGCTGCATCAGCGCGGCTTCGGTGCTGCCCTTGCTGTCGAGCACGACCAGTTCGAGCGGATGCCGCCCGTCGGGCAGCGCCACGCCGCCCTGCGCGTTCACGCGCTCGACGCCGAAACGCAGATTGCGCTCGACCGCCGCGCCCGCATCGGCGAACGGGCCGGACATGCCTTCGATCAGCGCGAGCGGGATCGGCTTGCCGGTTGCCGCCGCCGCGTTGGCGACGTTGGCGGCGTGCGCCGCGCCGGGCGCCACTACGCTCATGAACGCCGCCAGCGTCAACAGCGCCGGAGCGCGGGTGAAAAATCGCGTGAATCGTGCCGTCATGCGCTCTGCCCTCTCGCTTCGCAAACTCGAATGAAGCGCGGATCATAGGGCGCACCGACGCACGCCCGCAAGCCCGCCGTCATCGCGACGTGTCAAAATAACGGTTCCATATTCGGCTCCATCACGCACGGCGCAGCGCAGCTTGCGCGCGCGCCGCCGCGACGGCGCCCTCGGGGAGTCCCCATGTTCGACCGCCTTTTCTCCACGCTCAGCGCACTGAGCACACGAGCCGCACTGACGCACCGGATTCCACTCGCGCCGCGCCGCGCCCTGCTCGCGGGCCTCGGCGCGCTCGCGCTCGCGGGCTGCGCGCAGCCGTGGCAACAGTTCCACGCGGGCGACGACGCCCAGGCCGTGATCGCCCGCTTCGGCCAGCCGCGCGAAGTCTACGATTTGCCCGACGGCGGCAAGCGCCTGATGTGGCCGACGCAGCCGATGGGCGAAGTCACCACGGCCGCCGACATCGACAAGAACGGCAAGGTCGTCAACGTGCGCCAGGTGCTGCAGCCGAACGAGTTCTACAAGGCCGAGATCGGCAAATGGACCCGCACCGATGTGCTCGTGAACTTCGGCCGCCCGGTCGAAACCGCCTATTTCCCGCTGATGAAGAAAGAAGCGTGGACTTACCGCTATCTGGAAGACGGCGTCTGGTACATGCTCTACAGCTTCTATTTCGACGATCAGGGCATCCTGCGCCTCACGCAGAAAACGCCCGATCCGCTGCACGATCCGGATGTGCGCGCCCATTTCTGATCCGACCGGGCTGATCCGACCGGGTCCGATCAGCGAGCCGCAAAACAAAACCCCCGCGCTCTCGCGAACGCGGGGGTTTTTCATTGGCGCGCGCCGCACGCAGCGACGCGCCGCTCAAGCGCTTACGACAGCTGCGGATTGAGCTTGTTCGTGTCCGACGAGTAGAGCTTGTTGAGCGCCGAGATATACGCCTTGGCCGATGCCGCGACGATGTCCGGGTCCGTGCCCACGCCGTTCACGATGCGGCCGCCCTTCGACAGACGCACCGTCACTTCGCCCTGCGCCTGCGTGCCGGTCGTGATCGCGTTCACCGAGTAAAGCAGCAGTTCCGAGCCGCTGCCCACTTCGGTTTCGATCGCGTTGAAGGTCGCGTCGACCGGGCCGTTGCCCGCGGCTTCGCCCGTGACTTCCGAACCGTCCGCCGAGAACACGATGCGTGCATGCGGGCGCTCACCGGTTTCCGAACGCTGCGAGAGCGCGATGAACTTGTAGTGTTCCTTCTCTTGCTGCTCGGCCGATTCCTCGGTGACGATCGCCATGATGTCTTCGTCGAAAATCTCCGACTTGCGGTCGGCGAGTTCCTTGAAGCGGGCGAACGCGCTGTTGAGTTCGGCTTCGCTTTCGAGCTGCACGCCGAGTTCCTGGAGACGCTGCTTGAACGCGTTGCGGCCCGAGAGCTTGCCGAGCACGATCTTGTTCGCGGTCCAGCCCACATCTTCCGCGCGCATGATTTCGTAGGTGTCGCGCGCCTTGAGCACGCCATCCTGGTGAATGCCCGACGCGTGCGCGAACGCGTTCGCGCCCACCACCGCCTTGTTCGGCTGCACCACGAAACCGGTGATCTGCGAGACGAGCTTCGAGGCCGGCACGATCTGCGTCGTGTCGATGCCGAGGTCGAGGCCGAAGTAGTCCTTGCGGGTCTTCACGGCCATGACGATTTCTTCGAGCGAGGTATTGCCCGCGCGCTCGCCGAGACCGTTGATCGTGCACTCGACCTGACGCGCGCCACCGATCTGCACGCCGGCCAGCGAGTTCGCCACGGCCATGCCGAGGTCGTTATGGCAATGCACCGAGAACACCGCCTTGTCCGAGTTCGGAATGCGCTCGCGCAGCGTCTTCACGAGGTTGCCGTAGAGTTCCGGCACGCCGTAGCCGACCGTATCGGCGATATTGATCGTGGTCGCGCCTTCGTTGATGACGGCTTCGAGCACGCGGCACAGGAAGTCCATGTCCGAGCGGCTGCCGTCTTCCGGCGAGAACTCCACGTCGTTGGTGAACTTGCGCGCGAAACGCACCGACAGCTTCGCCTGTTCGAGCACCTGTTCCGGCGACATGCGCAGCTTCTTCTCCATGTGCAGCGGCGACGTGGCGATGAAGGTGTGAATGCGGAAATGGTCGGCGGGCTTGAGCGCGTCGGCGGCGCGCCGGATGTCCTTGTCGTTCGCACGTGCGAGCGAGCAGATCGTGCTGTCCTTGATCATGCCGGCGATCGTGTGGATCGCGTCGAAGTCGCCGTTCGAGCTGGCCGCGAAGCCCGCTTCGATGATGTCGACCTTCATCCGCTCGAGCTGCTTCGCGATGCGGATTTTCTCTTCCTTCGTCATCGACGCACCGGGCGACTGCTCGCCGTCACGCAACGTCGTATCGAAAATGATGAGCTTGTCTGCTGCCATTTTGGGTCTCCGGGGGGGACTTGTTCAGTGTCTAAAAACGGATTTTGGGTGTTCGCGCCACCGATGGCGACGCTGACAATGAACGAGGCTTACGGAGGGCGAGCGAGATCAGCGCGGCAGGCGCGCTAGCGCTAGCGTGCTTAGCAGCGCGCCGGCTTGAAGGGAAAAGAGGGGGAACTGGATGGTGTCCATCAGCTGACTATAGCCGGAAACCGGCGATAGCGCAATCCGATACGACCAGTGCACGCCAGCCACCGACCTGGCGTCGGAAAAAGAAAAAGGGCCGCGCTCGCGCGTGGCCCTTTCAACGTGTATCCGGCGGAAAAAACCGCCCACCCCGGCGCTCCCTAGCGCTCGCGCGGCGACGACCGCGCCGGATTGGCGCGCCCGCGCAGGCCCTGGTACGCCCAGAACACATAGCCCGAGAGACCGTAGAGCACGAACAGGCCGAACAGCATCAGCGGCGGATCCGACGACACCAGCACGAACGCCACCACCACGAGCAGCGTGGCCGCGAACGGCACGCGATGCCGCACGTCGAGCGCCTTGCCGCTGTAGAACGGCGCGTTCGACACCATCGTCACGCCCGCGTAAATCGTCAGGACGAAGGCGACCCACGGCAGCCACGACAGCTTCACCGGCACGCGGTTATCGGTCGCGAGCCAGACGAAACCGGCGATCAGCGCCGCGGCGGCCGGGCTCGGCAGGCCCTGGAAGAAGCGCTTGTCCACCGAACCGATGTTGGTGTTGAAGCGCGCGAGCCGCAGCGCCGCGCCCGAGCAGTAGACGAAGGCCGCGAGCCAGCCCCAGCGCCCGAGATCCTTGAGCACCCACTCGTACATCACGAGCGCCGGCGCGACGCCGAACGACACCATGTCCGACAGGCTGTCGAACTGCTCGCCGAACGCGCTCTGCGAGTGCGTCATGCGCGCGACGCGCCCGTCCATGCCGTCGAGCACCATCGCGACGAAAATGGCGATCGCCGCCACTTCGAAGCGCACGTTCATCGCCTGCACGACCGCGAAGAAGCCGCAGAACAGCGCGGCGGTCGTGAACGCATTGGGCAGCAGATAAATGCCGCGCTTCTTCAGGAAATCCTGGCGCGCGGCACGACGGCTCGCCGCCACGCCGACCTGCTCCTGAACCGCCTTGTTGCGGCGAAACGGGCGCGGCAGCGGGCCGCCAGCGGGATTGCGGGGACGACGCGGTTTGAATCCGGCCATACCTGCCCTCCTTATGCCGATTGGGTCGGCAATTCGGCGAGGATCGTCGACGAGGCGGACACCTTCTCGCCGATCGACACGCGCGGACGGCTACCCACCGGCAGATACACGTCGACGCGCGAGCCGAAGCGGATGAAGCCGTAGCGCTGGCCGCGCGAGAGCGGCTCGCCTGCGCGCACGTAGCAAAGAATGCGGCGGGCGATCAGGCCGGCGATCTGCACCGAGGTGACGGTCGTGCCGTCGGCCATCGTCAGCACGACGGCGTTGCGTTCGTTCTCGGTCGACGCCTTGTCGATGGCGGCGTTCAGGTACGCGCCCGGGAAATATTCGACCTTCGCGACAGCGCCGTCGACGGGCGAGCGTTGCGAATGGACATTGAAGACGTTCATGAACACGCTGATCTTCAGCGCTTCACGGTTGGCATACGGGTCGTGCGCGGTTTCCACGGCGACGATGCGGCCGTCAGCGGGGCACAGGACGGCGTTGGCCTGGGTGGGAATCGGGCGCGGCGGATCGCGGAAGAACTGGACGACGAAGATCAGGATCAGCCAGAACGGCCATGCGAGTCCGAAGCCTGCGACCGCATGGATCAAGAGCGCCACGACGGCCGCAATGGCGATGAACGGCCAGCCTTCGCGCGCGATGATCGGATGAGGGTAATTCATGGTGGCTTCGCTGTTATTTGGAGGGTAGCCCCCCTTCCTCGCGGAAAGAGAGCCCCCTAAGAACCGTACGTGCGAGTTTCCCCGCATACGGCTCCAATCTACGATCAAAGCCCAGTCTTATGACCGGGCCGGCTTAGTTAGCGCAATTTTACCTACATGCACCTGCCGGTGACAGTCGGGATGTAGTAGCACTCGGTTGAACAGAGCATCAGAACCCCCATGCACCCGATATTCCAGGTGATGGTTGTGCCAGCCCGTCTCCTTCGTCAAAGCACCGCCACAGTGCGCACATAAACCGCCCTGCGACATGTACAGCGATACCCATTGCTTCCGGTGCCGCATTGATCCTTCCATGCGTGCCTGACGCAACTGCTCGCCATACTGCTCCCACTCAGGATCAAAGGGATTGAAGTCGCCTTTGATCTTCCTGTGCCGCCTGATTGATGTATCGCGCAGCTGATACAACTCGTTCAGGCCTTTACTGCCATCGTCTCGAACCACGGGAACAGCAAAGATCCACGCGCGGTCGCCGTCTGAGTGGAAGTACTTCTTTCGCACCCAGCCAGCACCCTTGTTCGGATGTCGCCGTTTCGACCACCACCAGAGTCTCCGAAAGACTAGAGACTCCATGCGGGAGTACGCCTGCTTGGCCACCACGCGGCTGTGATACTGCGCCCAACCTCGTAGCATCGGGTTCAGCAGTTGGATCAAATCCTCCTGCCGCACCGTCTTATTGCCGCTGATCGTCTCCGATACCTTGCGATAGAACGCTTGCGCGTTCTTCTTGCTCGGTTTGATGAGTAGCTTTCCCGAGTACTTCCGGAAATTCCACCCTAGGAAGTCGAAGCCTTCGTCAATATGCGCGATGCGCGTTTTCTCCTCAGAGAGCCGCAAGCCTCGTACCGCGAGGAATGCTTCCACCCAAGGTCTGACTTCACGCTCCAGCACCTCTCGCGAGTCGCCGGTAATCACGAAGTCATCCGCGTACCGCACCACATTTACCTTCAGCTTCTTCGCCTTCGCGATCCCGAATTTCGCAACTAGTTGCGCAATCAGTTCTCGCTCCAGTCCGTTCAGCGTCACGTTAGCCAACGTCGGGGAGATGATGCCTCCCTGCGGCGTACCGGCCTCTGTCGCCTGTAGCTGGCCTTTGTAAATCAAACCAGCCTTCAGCCACTTCCGGAGGATTTCCTTGTCCATAAGGACATGGCTTATCAACCAGTCGTGACTGATGTAATCGAAGCATCCCTTGATATCCGCCTCCAATACCCATCGGGCGGAGCCCTTCTGGGACATGGCAACAAATATCTGTGACATGGCGTCAGCCGTGGAGCGATTGATTCTGAACCCATACGAGTTCGGGTCGCTCGTGGACTCTGCCACTGGCTCCAAGGCCAGCAGATACAGAGCTTGCATCGCTCTGTCCCGCATGGTCGGAATGCCCAGAGGGCGTTCCTTCCCATTGGCCTTAGGGATAAAGACTCTGCGTAAGGGCAGAGGCTTATATCCACGCCGCTTCAATTTGCCGACAGCTTCCCATCGGCTCTCAGGCGAATCCCACAGTTCGCGATCGACTCCCGCCGTCCGCGCACCTTGGTTCTGCGTAACACGTCGTACCGCGTACAGCTTTGCGGACAACGTGCGAGTCAGCATCCTTTGCAAAGCTCTCCCTTTGCGCCAGTTGCCTTCCCGCGTCGCCTTCGCAATTCGAACCTGCATCCCTCTCACATTCCGTTCAACCCGCCGCCAATCTACGGCGTACCAGTTGTCCGGCGCGTGGGAAAGCGCAGACCCATCCTTACGGACAGATACTCTCATGCTGCTCTCCTAGTCGAAGAAGTGATCCTCCGCGGAGAGCAACACGTCCCTTACGGGAGCGCTTTGCTCCCGCTTGGGATAAGAACATCACTGCCGATCCGGAAGCCCGGCAGTTTCACTTTTTGCTAAGGGGTCAGTCAGCCATCTTGCGACGGTAGACCAGACGGAAGTCTGCCCGCTTTCGCGTGGGGTAATGTCTCAACCCCTATCCGGATCGTTACAACCCGGCTTTCGCTTTCTCCGTCATCCCATACCTGCACAATCCACAGCGTTCCTCACGGTTCGCCTGCCAGCCATGCTGCACTGGCGACCATACAGGCTTACCACGTTCCCGGCATGTCACACGACCGACTTAGGTTCTGCCTATCCCCCGGCGGTCTCCGACGACGTAACCCGAATTTCAAGCGGGCTATCCGACCGCACACCGTTTGGTTGATGCCTGTCAGCAGCTTTGGCACCGTCCTACTTACGAGGTTTATCAGCAGTTCACATACGTTAACCATATCAGCCAGCCTAGCTCCTCGACCCCTGCGCTGCTTGGAGTCTCCGGACGACTGTCTCGCGACAGTCATCCGCCCGAACTTCCGGGGGCTACATTGTCAGAAGAGCTTCACACCCCACCGTTGCCAGTGACGCATGTCTTCCTAGGCTACTGCTGGTCGTACAGCAGGTTCGCTACTCACCTGTAATGCCAGTGAGTTCGAACAATGACACACCGAACTTTCGCTCGTATCGTCTAGCGACTCCGTTGCCTGACGGCGCAGGAATTGCAAACATCACCCCACCCTGTCGGCGGAGATGAAGCCGCTGACTGGGCGGGACCTGACGGTAATCAGGTCAATGCAATGCGGTAATCGGCCAACTGCACCGAGTCCCGCTTTCACTAAAAAGCGTGCTCATGAAGAGCACGTCTACTTCTCAAAATTGCGGCCCACAAGGAGGCCGCCTGCGGAGGGCATGGTGATCCGGCCAAGGCCGTTTCAATAACCCTCTAGTCGATGCCCCGTAACGTGGGGCTGACGGACACGAGCGTGCGTGTCGCACTAAAAACCGTAGGATAGCAAAAGCCGCCCAGGGTTCGTCCCACCTGGGCGGCTTTTGTTGGTACTCGTTGTCGCGAAGCGGCGCAAAACCGCACGCGAGGTCGTACTCAGTCCGTCAGATTAGTTCTTCGACTGGTCGACGAGCTTGTTTGCGGCGATCCACGGCATCATCGCGCGCAGCTTTGCACCGACCGTTTCGATCTGGTGCTCGGCGCCCAGGCGGCGGCGCGATTGCAGCGTCGGTGCGCCGGCCTTGTTTTCCAGGATGAAGCTCTTGGCGTATTCGCCGGTCTGGATGTCCTTGAGGACGTCCTTCATGACCTTCTTCGTCTCTGCCGTGACGACGCGCGGGCCCGTCACGTATTCGCCGTATTCGGCGTTGTTCGAGATCGAGTAGTTCATGTTGGCGATGCCGCCTTCATAGATCAGGTCGACGATCAGCTTCAGTTCGTGCAGGCACTCGAAGTACGCCATTTCCGGCGCGTAGCCCGCTTCCACCAGCGTTTCGAAGCCAGCCTTGATCAGCTCGACCGTACCGCCGCACAGCACGGCTTGTTCGCCGAACAGGTCGGTTTCGGTTTCTTCGCGGAAGTTCGTTTCGATGATGCCGGCACGGCCGCCGCCGTTCGCTGCTGCGTACGACAGGGCGATGTCACGTGCTGCGCCCGACTTGTCCTGGTGGACAGCGATCAGGTGGGGCACGCCGCCGCCTTGCGAGTACGTACCGCGAACCGTGTGGCCCGGAGCCTTCGGCGCGATCATGATGACGTCCAGATCCGCACGCGGGATCACAGCGCCGTAGTGAACGTTGAAGCCGTGCGCGAATGCGAGGGCTGCGCCGTTCTTGATGTTCGCGTGGACTTCCTTCGCGTAGACGTCGGCGATCTGCTCGTCCGGCAGCAGCATCATGACGACGTCGGCGCTCTTCACCGCTTCGGCCACTTCCTTGACCTGGAGGCCGGCGTTCTCAGCCTTGCTCCACGATGCGCCGTTCTTGCGCAGACCGACGGTGACGTTCACGCCGCTGTCTTTCAGGTTCAGCGCGTGTGCGTGGCCTTGCGAGCCGTAACCGATGATCGTGACCTGCTTGCCCTTGATGAGGGAGAGATCGGCGTCCTTGTCGTAGAAAACTTTCATGTTGGTTCCTTGGCGAGAGTCTGGTGAATTTCGGTACTGCTATTAGCTTTGCTGCACCGGATGCGATCAAAAACGCATCCGGTCAAGTTTCGGTGCAAGATCGACTGAGTCGGGTCACACCTTCAGAATGCGCTCTCCGCGCCCGATGCCCGAGCCGCCCGTGCGGACGGTTTCGAGAATCGCGGTGGCGTCGAGCGCCTCGATGAACGCGTCGAGCTTGTCGCTCGCACCCGTCAGTTCGATCGTGTAGGTCTTTTCGGTGACGTCGATGATGCGGCCACGGAAAATATCCGCCATCCGCTTCATCTCCTCACGTTCCTTGCCGACCGCCCTTACCTTGATCAGCATTAGCTCGCGCTCGATGTGGGCGCCCTCGGTAAGGTCGACCACTTTCACCACCTCGATCAGGCGGTTCAGATGCTTCGTGATCTGTTCGATCACGTCGTCCGAGCCAATGGAAACGATGGTCATGCGCGACAGCGAACGGTCTTCGGTCGGCGCCACCGTCAAGGTTTCAATGTTGTAGCCGCGTGCGGAGAAGAGTCCGACGACGCGCGACAGCGCGCCCGGCTCGTTTTCCAGCAGAACGGAAATGATGTGTCTCATGATGTGATCCGCGATTTATCCAGTTGAGCGTGACTGCCGCCCTTCCCCGCGAACCCGCGCGCCCGTTGTGTGGACGCGCGCCGCGCGGGGTTGGAACGGCGCCGTGCAAATACCGTTACAGGTCTTCCGAGCCGAGCAGCATCTCGGTGATGCCCTTGCCGGCCTGAACCATCGGCCAGACGTTTTCGGAAGGGTCGGTCTGGAAATCGAGGAACACCGTGCGGTCCTTCAGGCGCAGCGCTTCTTTGAGCGCCGGCTCCACATCGGCCGTCTTTTCGATCCGCATGCCGACGTGGCCGAACGCTTCGGCGAGCTTCACGAAGTCAGGCAGCGCATCCATGTACGAATGCGAATAGCGCTTGCTGTATTCAATCTGCTGCCACTGGCGGACCATGCCGAGGTAGCGGTTGTTCAGCGAAATGATCTTCACGGGCGTGTCGTACTGCTTGCAGGTCGACAGCTCCTGAATGCACATCTGGATCGAGCCTTCGCCCGTGATGCACAGCACATCGTCGTCGGGGTGGGCCATCTTCACGCCCATCGCCGCCGGCAGGCCGAAGCCCATCGTGCCGAGACCACCGGAGTTGATCCAGCGGCGCGGCTGGTTGAAGCGGTAGAACTGCGCGGCCCACATCTGGTGCTGGCCGACGTCCGAACACACGAAGGCGTTGCCGCCCGTGAGTTCCCACGCCTTTTCGACCACGTACTGCGGCTTGATGATCTCGCTCGAACGGTCGAACTTCAGGCAGTTCTTTTCACGCCAGCCTTCGATGTCCTTCCACCAGTCGGCCAGAGCCGCCGTATCGGGACCGTGTTCGGCGTGCTGAAGCTGCTCGATGAGCTCCTTGAGCACTTCCTTGACGTCGCCGACGATGGGGATATCGACCTTCACGCGCTTCGAGATCGACGAGGGGTCGATGTCGATGTGAATGATCTTGCGCGGACGCGACGCGAAGTGCGCCGGGTCGCCGATCACGCGGTCGTCGAAGCGCGCGCCGATCGCGATCAGCACGTCGCAGTGCTGCATCGCCATGTTGGCTTCGTAGGTGCCGTGCATGCCGAGCATGCCGAGGAACTTGCGGTCGCTCGCGCGATAGCCGCCCAGACCCATCAGCGTGTTCGTGACCGGATAGCCGAGCAGGTCGGCGAACTGGTTCAGTTCGCGCGACGCATCCGCGAGGATGATGCCGCCGCCGGTGTAGATGTACGGACGCTTGGCCGAGAGGAGCAGCGAAACCGCCTTGCGGATCTGCCCCGAATGGCCCTTGGTGACCGGGTTATACGAGCGCAGCGACACGCTCTTGACCGGTTCATACGCGCACGGCGTCTTCGACACGTCCTTCGGAATGTCGATCAGCACAGGGCCGGGACGGCCGGTGCGCGCAATGTAGAAAGCTTTCTTGACGGTGGCGGCGAGGTCGCGCACGTCCTTCACGAGGAAGTTGTGCTTCACGCAGGGACGCGTGATGCCGACCGTATCGCACTCCTGGAACGCATCTTGACCGATGGCAGCAGTCGGCACCTGGCCGCTGATGATCACCATCGGGATCGAATCCATGTAGGCCGTTGCGATGCCGGTCACCGCGTTGGTGACGCCAGGACCCGAGGTCACGAGACACACGCCGACGTTGCCGGTCGAACGCGCATAGGCGTCGGCCGCGTGCACGGCTGCCTGTTCGTGGCGCACGAGAACGTGCTGGATTTTGTCCTGCTTGTACAGCTCGTCGTAAATGTAGAGCACCGAGCCGCCGGGATAACCCCAGATGAATTCGACCTGCTCGTCGGCGAGCGCCTTCATCAGCACGGTTCCGCCGATGGAGTTGTGAGCTTGAGGGTCAGATTCTTGCGAGGGGGGGACCGACGTGGAGAATTCCGCGCTAGGCATGTTCATTCATTCACCTTTCGAATTTTCGGCAAAAAATTGATCGGGTGCTCTCTGCCGGGCTTGTGGCTCGGGTTCAAGCGGCGCGTCCAGTTGACAGATGGGCTTCTTGGGCTCATCTCAATTGAGACAGTCACTTATGTTGCGAACCGTCGAAGATAGCGGCTCGACAGCATTCGGTCAAGCGCTTATTGCCGATTCGCCGTGCATTTTTGAAAGACAGGCATAAACGTTGCGCGGGTGCCGAATTCGCCAGTGTGGCACTTGCACGCCTCGACACGCTCCAGATCGGGTAAAGTGCGCGGCAGCGGCGCCGGACACGATCCCCGCCGCACCCGCGCAAGCCGCGCCCGGCCTGACGCGAAACAGCTGCGCGGACAGCCGGCTCACCTGCCGGCGCGAAAATTTGCTAGCATCCGCGAGTTTTACGACATTTTTCGAACGATTACGCGTACGCTGGTGGCGGCGCCCTGCAACGGATGGCATCAGACAAGGAACTCGCCGATTTCCTGGCGGGCGTCGAAAGACGCGCGTTCAAGCAGACGGTCTACGCCGTGCGCGACGACGACGCCTCGCTCGACATCGTGCAGGACGCGATGATCAAGCTCGCCGAGAAATACGGAGACCGCACCCCCGCCGAACTCCCGCTGCTCTTCCAGCGTATTCTGCAGAATACGATGCACGACTATTTTCGTCGGCAGAAAGTACGCAATACGTGGGTGAGCCTGTTCTCCTCGCTGAGCGGCGCCGACGACGAGGATTTCGACCCGCTCGAAACCTTCGAGGCCGAGTCGGGTTCCCCCGGCGCGGAGAGCAGCGAGCAGCAAATGGAGCGCGCCCAGGTCCTCCAGCTCATCGACGACGAAATCCAGAAATTGCCAGCACGTCAACGGGAGGCGTTTCTGATGCGTTACTGGGAAGATATGGATGTCGCCGAAACCGCCGCTGCCATGGGCTGTTCCGAGGGCAGTGTGAAAACGCACTGCTCGCGGGCCACGCACACGCTGGCTCAGGCGCTCAAGGCCAAAGGAATCACGCTATGAGCTCCGCTATCGATAAACAAGAACTAGAGTTCGTGCAGGAGCTGCGCCGCGCGCTCGACGAGAGCGCCGCCAGCCTGCCCTCTGCCACCACTGTCCGATTGTCCGCCGCCCGCAAGGCCGCGCTCGCCCGCAAGAAGGCCGAGCCGGTGCTCGTGCGCGCGCCGGCGCTGGCCGCCGCGGGTGTCGGCGCCATCGGTGGCGTGCCGGGCGGCCTGCCGGCGCCGCGCCGCCGTTCGGCGCTCGCGCGCTTCGCGCTCGCCTGGCCGCTCGCCGCGCTGGTGGCCGGACTCTTCGCGATCGCCTACTTCGAAGACCAGCAACGTACTGCGGAACTCGCCGATATCGACGCGGCCATGCTGAGCGACGATCTGCCGCTCACGGCCTATCTCGATCACGGCTTCAACGCGTACCTGTCGCGCTCGCACTAACACGAAAAACCGGGGGATTGTCGGGGTGAGTTACAAGCGCGGCCTGGCCGTTGTCATTGGATCTGTGGTCGCGGCGCTGGTGTCGTACGCGGCAACCTACCCGCGCTTTCATCCCGAGCTCGCCGCGCCGGAAGCCGCCAACGCGGCGAACGCGCCCGCGCCCGGCTCCGCCTCCAGCGCCGTTGAGCCCGCCGCCGCGCCGCAGCCTGACAACGGCAGTCCGCTCGCCTGGTCGCGCCTGAGCGACGCACAGCGCGTCGCACTCGCGCCGTTCGCCGGCGAATGGGACCGTTTCAGCGACGAACGCAAGCGCAAATGGCTGCGGATCGCCGCACGTTACCCGAAAATGACGCCCGAAGCGCAAAAGCGCTTGCAGGAGCGCATGGCCGAATGGGTCCGCATGACGCCCGAGCAGCGCCGCGTCGCGCGTGAAAACTATCAGGTCTCGAAGGAACTGCCCCCACAGGCGCGTCAGCGCGCGTGGAAGGCGTATCAGGAACTCTCCGACGAACAGAAGGCGAAGCTCGCGGCCAGCGAGCGCAAGCGCCGCACGGTCGTCAGCGCGCCGCCGAGCGGCAACAAGAGCGAAATCCGCGACATCGAGCGCCTCGTGAACGAACGCGAGCACCGCGCCCATTCGCGCACCGCGGCCGGCGCTTCGGGCGTCAATGGCGCGCCGTCTCCCGCGCTGCCCGTGCAACCGGGCTCGTCCGGTCAGAACGGCGTCCCGGCTACGGCCGCCGGCTCCAGTATTCCCGCCGCCGGCAGCTTCGAACCCGCCGTGCCGGTGCCGGTGTCGCCCGCCGAAGCGCCCGCCGCGTTCAAAGGCTCCTGAGCCGCGTATTGGCACGTTTCGGCGCGGTTCGGCCACTGCGCTCCACCGCCGCCAAACCCGATCGCCATGCGTTCGCCTGGCATTAGCACGCGTTTCGTCCTGCCCGCGTTCGCGGTTATTCTTGCGGTGTCCCGCCCTCATTCCGACACCGCGACGCCAACGTGACCGACCGCGCTTCCCCCGCTCTCCCCGTTTCCGTCTCCGCGGATTCCGGCGGCTCCAGCCCACTCGCCTCGCCCGTCACCCTGCGCCGCCGCCTCGCTTCGCTCGTCTACGAAAGCGTGCTGCTGTTCGGCGTGATCTTCATCGCCGGGCTCGCCTTCAGCCTCGTCATGCAGCAGCGCAACGGCTACACCTACCATCGGGCGATGTCCGCGTGGATCGTGCTCGTGGCCGGCATGTACTTCGTCGGCTGCTGGCATCGCGGCGGGCAGACGCTGCCGATGAAAACCTGGCGCATGCGCGTCGTCGGCCCCGACGGCGCGCCGCCGACGATTGGCCGCGCCACGCTGCGCTATCTGGCCGCCTGGCTCTGGTTCCTGCCGCCGCTCGTGCTGCATCCGCTGCTCGATCTCACGATTCCCCACACGCTCGTGCTCGAAGCCGTCTGGTTCGCACTCTGGGCGGCGGCGACGCGGCTGGATCGCGCACGCCGGTTCCCGCACGATCGCCTCGCAGGCACGCGCATCGTCGCCGTGCCGCGCTGAAACCGGAAGGCCCGCGGCGGCGAAAATGCGGAAAACCACCGCAAGCGCGCGACGCCGCGTTGCCGCCAAACCACGTCATCGAAACGTCATGCGGCACGGCGCACGCGCCGCCGCCAGCCTGCGCGGCGACGCAACGCCAGGCCCCGCGCGGCCTTTGCCACCGGCCGCTCGCCTGTCCTGGACCCCGTAACAAGACCTTCTTGTGACTGTCACGGCGCGGTCACGGCCACATGGCGCAATGCGCACATTGCAACCTGCCGCGTGAGCCATGGCCCAGAAGACGACCGCGACCCCTCTTTTCCGGCAGACGTCCGGCCCGGGCGCCGATTCCGCCGCCTTCCACTCCGGTCCGAGCGCCGCGACGCTCGCCACCCCACCGTTGCCCCTTCAGGCCGACACGTCGTCCGACTCTCACGACGACGATCACCCCTCCCCGCATCGCTACCGCACGATCTGGCTCTCCGACATCCACCTCGGCAGCAACGGCTGTCAGGCGAACTATCTGCTCGACTTCCTGCGCCACAACGACTCGGAGTACCTGTACCTGGTGGGCGACATCATCGACGGCTGGCAGCTGCGCAAGGGCTGGTTCTGGCCGCAGGCGCACAACGACGTCGTGCAGAAAGTGCTGCGCAAGGCGCGCAAGGGCACCCAGGTCGTCTACATCCCCGGCAATCACGACGAGAGCGCGCGCCAGTTCTGCAATCTCGCGTTCGGCGACATCCACGTGCGCGAGGAAGCGTTCCACACGACGCTCGCCGGCAAGCGCCTGTGGGTCGTGCACGGCGATCTGTTCGACGGCGTGATCCAGCACGCGAAGTGGCTCGCCTACCTCGGCGACTCGGCCTATACCGTGATCCTCGTACTGAACCGCTGGTTCAACCGCATCCGCGCGAAGCTCGGTTTCCAGTACTGGTCGCTCTCTCAATATCTCAAGCACCAGGTGAAGAACGCCGTGAACTTCATCTCGTCGTTCGAGCGCGTGATGACCGACGAAGCGCGCCGACGCGGCTGTGACGGCGTGGTCTGCGGCCACATCCACAAGGCCGAGATCCGCGAAATCGACGGCGTGCTGTACTGCAACGACGGCGACTGGGTCGAGAGTCTGTCGGCGCTCGTCGAGACCTTCGATGGCGAATTGCGCATCGTCTACTGGACGGTGATGCAGTCGCCGCAGGCGCAAGCCGCCAGCCGCAAGGCGCGCGTGAGCGCCGCCTGACCGGCGCGGCCGCCGCTCGCCCGCTTCCCCCGAGCCCCGCTTGAACGCCCGCCGCCTTCCATCCGCACGACCGCCCGCGCGCACGAACACGCGCGCCGGGCTTCGTGTCATCGGGCTGCGTGCCTCGCTTCGCTTTCCGCCAGCATCGCGCACGCGCGCCGTGAACGGCTCGGACACGGCATCGGCCGCGCTCGTCCGCCATGGCGCGCCGACGCCACACCAACCGCACCAACAGAGGGCCTCCGACCAATGAAAATCATGATCGTGACCGATGCATGGGAGCCGCAGGTCAACGGCGTAGTCCGCACGCTCAAGAACACCACGCGCGAGCTGATCGCGCTCGGCCATCAGGTCGAACTGCTCACGCCGCTCGAATTCCGCACGATTCCGTGCCCGACCTACCCGGAAATCCGGCTCTCGCTGTTTCCGCGTCGTCATCTGCGCGAGCGCATCGACGCCTTCGGCCCCGACGCGATCCACATCGCGACCGAAGGCCCGCTCGGCCTCGCCGCGCGCCGCTACGCGATCGACCACGATCTGCCGTTCACGACCGCCTATCACACGCGCTTTCCCGAGTACGTGCAGGCGCGCTTCGGCATTCCGCTGTCGGCCACCTATCGCTTCCTGCGCTGGTTCCACAAGCCCTCGCTCGCGGTGATGGCGCCCACGCCCGTCGTGAAGTCCGACCTCGAAAAATTCGGCTTCACCAACGTCGTGCTGTGGACGCGCGGCGTCGACCTCGAAATCTTCCATCCGATGGACTCGAAGGTGCTCAACACCGCGCGCCCGATCTTCCTCTACGTGGGCCGCGTGGCCGTGGAGAAGAACGTCGAAGCCTTCCTCAAGCTCGATCTGCCGGGCTCGAAGTGGGTCTGCGGCGAAGGTCCGGCGCTCGCCGAACTGAAGTCGCGCTATCCGCAGGCCAACTATCTGGGCGTGCTGAGCCAGCCCGAGCTGGCGAAGGTCTACGCGGCCGCCGACGTGTTCGTGTTCCCGAGCCGCACTGATACCTTCGGCCTCGTGCTGCTCGAAGCACTCGCCTGCGGCACGCCGGTGGCGGCCTATCCGGTGACGGGCCCGATCGACGTGCTCAGCGGCGGCGACGCCGGTTCGATGAACGAGGACCTGCGCGAAGCCTGCCTCGAAGCGCTCAAGATCGACCGCGCGACGGCGCGCGCCTGGGCCGAGCGCTTCTCGTGGCAGGCCGCGTCCGAGCAGTTCGCCTCGCATCTGAAGCCGCGCCCGCGCGCGTCGATGCAGGAAAGCAGCGCGGCGGCCTGAGCGCGCCGCGCGGCAACCAGGCACCAGGCACCCGGCACCCGGCACGAAGCGCATGGAGCGAAGCGAGCGATGAAGCGACCCCACGCCATGGACGGCCCCGACGCACCCCGTGCCGACGAAGCCGAAGGCGGCGTGCAAACGCTGCCCGATTTACCCGATCTGTCCCACGACGACGGCGACGCGCGCGCGGCGCGCGCCGCGTCGCGCGCTTCCTCAGACGTTTCCGACGCAACGGCCAATCATGCGTGCGATACTGCGGCATCCACTCGCACTGATATGGCCCCTCGTCCCTCGACCCCGCCGCAGCCGTCTTCCGCGCCTCGCGATCCGCAGGCGACGCACGCCGCCCAACCCTCCGGCGCACCGCAGCCACAGGTCCACGCGATCCTGCCCGAGCCGCCCGAGCCCGCGCATCTGCACGAGCCGCTGAGCCCCGACGATCCGCTCGCGCCCGCGCCCTTCAATCCGTACAAGGGCAATCGCGGCGTCACGCGCGCCTGGAAGGCGCTCAAGTATTCGATCAAGGGATTTCGCGCGGCCATCCGCGAGGAAAGCGCGTTTCGCCAGGAACTGACGCTCGCGGCGATCCTCGTGCCGATCGGCATCTTCGTGCCCGTCGATCCGGTCGAGCGCGTGCTGCTGCTCGGCTCGGTGATGCTGGTGCTGATCGTCGAACTGCTCAATTCGAGCATCGAAAACGCCGTCGACCGCATCGGGCTCGAACGCAACGAACTCTCGGGCCGCGCCAAGGATCTCGGCAGCGCGGCCGTCACGGTCGCGCTCCTCACCTGCGTGATGACGTGGGGCTTGATCCTCGTGCCGCGCTTCGGCCCGTCGCTGCTGCACTGGCTGCAATCGCGCTGATGCGCTGAAGCTGCACGGAATCCGCGCCGGATCCGCCCCGACTCCAGGGCAGATCCAGGCGCAATCCAGACGGAATCCGGCCCGAATCCAGGCGCACGCCCCGTCCGCCCTTGCGCGACGCGTGCGCCGCCTCTACTCTCCATTCCTTGCGGGTGCGTTTTGCGCCCCCAGCGTCGGTTTATAATCGAACGACAGTCTTAAAAAAGACCAACCGCGACCGGGCACACTACGCAACGCATCAGCGGCAGCGCGCCACGCCCGGCGCCGCACATTCAGGGCCGGACATGGAAGCCAAACCTCCCCGCCGTACACGCGAACGGATTCTTGAGTTGTCGTTGAAACTGTTCAACGAGATCGGCGAGCCGAACGTCACCACGACGACCATCGCCGAGGAAATGGAGATCAGTCCAGGCAACCTGTACTACCACTTCCGCAACAAAGACGACATCATCAACAGCATCTTCAGCCAGTTCGAGCAGGAGATCGAAAAGCGTCTGCGTTTCCCCGACGACCATCGCGCCACCATCGACGAGATGTGGGCGTATCTGCAATACATGGTCGATTTCACGTGGCGCTACCGCTTCCTGTACCGCGACCTGAACGATCTGCTCGCGCGCAACCGCACGCTGGAGATGCACTTCAAGCAGATCATCAGCCACAAGGTGCACTTCGGGAAGGAGTTCTGCGATCAGCTCGTGGAAGACGGCGAGATGGTGGCCACGCCCGCCGAGATCGGCGTGATCTCGACCAATATCGGCGTGATCGCGACTTACTGGCTGTCGTACCAGTTCGTGATGAACCCGCGCAAGTACAACGACCAGGAAGCGATCCGCGACGAACTCCACCAGGTGAGCGTGCAGATCGTGTCGCTGATGGCGCCGTATCTGCGTGGCCGCGCGAAGCAGCTGTTCGACGATCTCGTCTCGGGCAAGCTGCCCAAGCGCGAGTTCTACGACTATCTGCCGCCGCGCGACGGCGCACCGGCCAGCAAGGACAGCAAGGAAACCCGCGAATGAAAGCAGTCTGTGTGTATTGCGGCTCCTCGAATGGAGTCGATCCGAAGTATGGCGACGCGGCCCGCGCGTTCGGCCGCGCGCTGGTTGCGGCGGACCTGGGCCTCGTCTACGGCGGCGGCAAGGTCGGCCTGATGGGCATCATCGCCGACACGGTGATGGGCGAAGGCGGCCGCGCGATCGGCGTGATCCCCGAATTGCTGGTGGACAAGGAAGTGGGCCATAACGGCCTGACCGAACTGCACGTCGTGCCCGACATGCACCACCGCAAGAAGATGATGGCCGATCTCTCCGACGGCTTCGTCGCGATGCCCGGCGGCGTCGGCACGCTGGAGGAGCTGTTCGAGGTCTACACGTGGGCGCAGCTCGGCTATCACCACAAGCCGGTCGGCGTGCTCAACATCGACGGCTTCTACGATCCGCTCGTCGCGCTGCTCCAGCACACCGTGCGCGAAGGCTTCATGCGCGAGACCAACCTCGATCTGCTGCAATTCGACAGCGATCCCACGGCGCTGATCGGCAAGCTCCAGCGCTATCACGCGCCCGCGAAGGACAAGTGGGCCGAGCTGCGCGAAAACGTCTAACGCGCGCTTAATTCGCGTTTAAGGCGCCCTTCCGGCGCACTCGACTGACGTACACCACGGCGCGCGCCGCGCGCCTTCCCGAAGGAGACATACCGATGGGCAAGGTCGTCCTGATCACGGGTGCGAGCCGCGGCATCGGCCGCGCGTGCGCGCGGCTGCTGGGCGCGCGCGGCTGGACCGTGGGCGTCAACTATCTGCATAACGAACCCGCCGCCGAGGAAACCGCCGCCGAAGTGGGCCGCGCGGGCGGTCACGCGCGCCTCGTGCGCGGCGACGTGGCGAACGAAGCGGACGTGCTGTCGATGTTCGACACGCTCGAACAGGCCTACGGGCGCATCGACGCGCTCGTGAACAACGCGGGCATCGTCGCGCCGTCGAGCCAGGTGGCCGACATGAGCGCCGAGCGTCTGAAGCGCCTGTTCGACGTGAACGTCTACGGCGCGTTTCTGTGCGCGCGCGAAGCGGCGCGGCGCATGTCGAAGGATCGTGGCGGCGACGGCGGCGCGATCGTCAACGTGTCGTCCGCGGCGGCGCGGCTCGGATCGCCGAACGAGTACGTCGATTACGCGGCCTCGAAAGGCGCCGTCGATACGATGACGCTCGGCCTCGCAAAGGAACTCGGGCCGCAGGGCGTGCGCGTGAACGCGGTGCGCCCCGGCCTCATCGACACGGAGATTCACGCGAGCGGCGGACGCCCCGACCGCGCCGCCGTGCTCGGCGCGCAAACGCCGCTCGGCCGTCCCGGCAGCGCCGAGGAAGTCGCCGAAACGATCGTCTGGCTGATCAGCGACGCGGCATCGTATGTGACCGGCGCGCTGATCGACGTGAGCGGCGGGCGCTGATTTTCTGCGCTGACGCTTTTTGCGCTGATTTTGCCTAGAACGACGAGCCGGGTTCGCTGAGGAACGCGGCTTCGTCCTCGCTCGACGCGCGGCCCAGCAACGCATTGCGATGCGGAAAACGCCCGAAGCGCTCGATCACCTTCGCGTGCCTGAGCGCGTAATCGTAGTAATCCTCCCCTTCCCCGCCTTTCGCCAGCTCGCCGAACAGCCGCACCGATTCGCGCTGCGCCTCGGCGCTTTCCGCATGTTCGAACGGCAGATACGCAAACGCACGATGCTGCGCCGTCGGCAGCTTGAGGTCGTCGCCACGCGCGACCAGCTCGCGCGCGATGCGCAGCGCGTGTTCATCGGCGGCAAAGGCGCGCGGCGTGCCGCGATGGCAGTTGCGCGAAAACTGGTCGAGCACGACGATCAGCGCGAGCGCACCTTCGGGCGTCGCGCACCAGGCGTCGAGTTCGCCCGCGCAGGCCGCGTCGAGCAGCGCGCCGAAGCGCTCGCGCAACTGCGCGTCGAACGCCTCGCGTTTGCGAAACCAGATCTTGCGCGCGCGGCCGAAGTCCTCCGAATCCGGCGCGCCGAACCAGAAGTCGAGCACCGCTCTCGCGCGCGGATCGAGCGCAGTCATTCGACGAGTTCCAGCACGAGTCGACGCGTGCGCGCACTCTTCTTTTCGAGCTTCGCCACGCGCAGCGCGCCGATTTCCTGCGTGTTGCGCACATGCGTGCCGCCGCACGGCTGAAGATCGACGCTCTCGATGCGCAGCAGCCGCACGCGCCCGAGCCCCATCGGCGGCTTCACGCTCATCGTGCGCACGAGTTCGGGACGCTCGGCCATCGCTTCGTCGGTGATCCATTCGGTCGCCACCGCGTGCGCGCCCGCGACGAGTTCCGCGAGCCGCGCCTCCACATGCTCGCGCTCGATCGGCTCCACGGTCGCGAAATCGAGCCGCGCGTAGTCGCTCGTGATGCTGCAGCCGTCGACCGCATATGGCAGCACCGCACACATCAGATGACTGGCCGTATGCAGCCGCATATGCCGATGACGGCGCGCCCAGTCGATCTCGGCGCGCACGCGCTGGCCCGCCGCGAGGCGCGCGAGCAGCGCGTCCTGGCCGGGCGCGGGAAGATGGAGCGCGTCGTCGGGCGTGGCGCCTTCGAATTTGGCTTTACGGGTGTCGGCGATCGCGATGCGCGTGCCGTCTTCGAGCACCAGCGCGCCGGTGTCGCCGGCCTGGCCGCCGCCGAGCGGATAGAACACGGTCTGGTCGAGCCGCACGCCGTCCTCGCCCACGGCCAGCACGGTGGCGTCGCAATGCGTGAGATAGGCGTCGTCGCGAAAGAGCGCGCGGGTGGCGGATGTCGTCGTCATGGGGAAGCGTCTCCTCGTCGTTCTGCGGGAGCCTCCATTATGGCGAGGCGCGCGCGGTCGCAAAATACGCCTCGCGCGAGCCTGCACCGGACTGTATCGGCGCAGGCACCGGGCCAATCCGCCAATCCGCCAATCCGCCGATCACGACGACGACGCCCAACGCGCCGCCGCGAAACTCAACCCGGACGGTTGCGCATCCAGTCGGCGGTGTCGAAAAACGAATGCAGCAGGCGCTCGCGCAGCGGTTCGTCGAGGCCGATGTCCTGCATCGCCCACGCCATGCAGCGCAGCCACTGGTCGCGCTCCGACGATGCGATCGCGAACGGCAAATGGCGCGCGCGCAGTCGCGGATGGCCGAAGCGCGAGATGTAATGGTCCGGGCCGCCCATCCAGCCGCACAGGAACCAGAAGGTTTTGTCGCGCGAACCGTCGAGCGACTGCGGATGCAGCGCGCGGATGCCCGCGAATTCGGGCTCCAGGTCCATCAGGTCATAAAAACGGTCGACGAGTTCGCGCACGCGCGCCTCGCCGCCGACGAGTTCGAAGGCCGTGGGTTGCTGCGGCGCTTCGTCGGCTGGATCGGTCATACGGTTGATTCGGGTGAATTCGATGCGTTTCGATACGAAAAACGGGGACGGCAAGGCGCACGCGCGCCCGCCGGATAACGCCGATTTTCGCATAGCGAGGCGCGCGAGGTCGGGCGAGGCTCAGGACACGCGCGCCCAGACGCGATTGTCTTCGTCGATGGTCAGCGCAACGGCCGCGCCGCGCTCAAGCGGCGCTTCGGCGCGCGCGATCACCACCGCGCCCGCTTCCGTGCGCACGGTCGCGAGGTGCACGCCCTCCGCGCCTTGCTCGCCCTGCGCGCCCACGCGATGGCGCACTACCGTGCTCTCCTCCACGACGCCCCGAGGCGCAGCTTCGCTCGCCCAGTCGGCGGCGCCGCAATTCGGGCAGCGATAGCGCGCCGGAAACAGCGCCTGAGCGCAGGCGCGGCAGCGTTCGATATTCAGCACGGTCTGCGTCATGACGTCTCCTTGTCGAGCACGACCGCATTCGCGCACATGCCGTATCGGTACTGCACCATGCCATAGCCGCTCGCGAGCGCGAGACGCGCCCCGGCCACCTGACGCGCGCCCGCGAGCCCCTGCAACTGGCGGATCGTTTCGACGAGCCCGTGCATCCCGCCCGCCGCGCCCGCTTGCCCCGCCGAAAGCTGACCGCCCGAGGTATTGACCGCCAGTTCGCGCGACGCGATGCGCGCGATCAGCGCGCGCAGATCGCCGTCGGGCGCGAAGCCGAGATCGGCGAGCTGGATCAGCGTCATCACCGGATAGTCGTCGTAGACCGAGATCACGTCGATGTCGCCGGGCGTGGCGTTGGCCTGCTGCCAGAGCGTGTCGGCGAGCGCGGCAAGGCCCGTCTGCAAGCCGTCGCCCGATTGATGATCGACGTTGTAGCGGCATTGCAGCGCGCGCACACGCAGCGGCGCGGGATGTCCCGCTTGCGCGCGCCGCGCCGCGAGATCCGCGCGCGCCACCACCACGGCGTTCGCGCCGCACACCACCGGCACGCAGTCGAAACGCCCGAGCGGATCCGCGACGCGCGGCGCGTTCAGATACTCGTCGAGCGTCAGCGGCGTGCGATACACCGCGCCCGGATTGAGCGCCGCCCACTCGCGCTGCGCCACGCACAGCGCGCCGTAATCGCGCGCGTCGAGCCCATGCGTGCGCGCGTGACGCTGCGTGAGCATCGCGAACAGGCTGTTCGGCCCGCCGTTCTCCAGCGGCCGCAGATACGTGCGCGTCGTGAGGTTGTAGTGCTCGACCAGTTGCCGAAAATCGGCGGCCTCGAAACGATCGCCCGAAAGCAGCACGATCACGTTCGCGTCGCCATGCTGGATCGCGCGGATCGCGTGCTGCAGCAGGTTGATCGCGCTCGCGCCGCCATGACAGTCGTCCATGCACCAGCGCGGGCTCATGCCGAGCCGCCACGCCATATCGATCGCATGATCGGGCGCCAGCGTGAACGACGCCACGCCCAGCCCGTCCACCTCGCGCGCCGCGAAACCCGACTCCGCGAGCGCGGCGTCGAACGCCTGCGCGAGCAGATCGCCCGTGCTGTGCTCCGGCGCCTGCCGCCGATACGGCACTTCCACGCCGCAGACCAGCGCGGCGCCTTCGAAATCCGCCTCCATGGAACCTCCTGTTCTGGCCTCGGGCGCATCCGCCTTGACAGCCGGTTTTTTTCATTATCCAATAAAACACATGAATTTTCATATTTTCGAATCTAAAGGGTTTATACCTAAGCGGGCCACACCCGGGATTCGAAGAACCGGAATTTCGCCGACGACCGCCCCCTCGCCGAACGAGCGAGGGGCAGGAGACGCCCCATGACATGCAGCCCGTTCCACCGCAGCGCCGCCGCGCAAGGAGCCTCGATATGAGTGCCGCGTCCATCCTTCAGGATGCCGAAATACTCGATATGATCGTCGAGACCGTCGAGCCGCTCACCGCACACGTCACCGCCTTTCGCCTGCGCGCCGCCGACGGCCACACGCTGCCCGCTTACCGCGCGGGCGCGCATCTGCGCGTGCAGGTGCAAACGCCCGGCGGCGGCGCATGGAACGCCTATTCGCTGATCGACTTCGCACCCTCGGTCACCGCGCCTGAAAGTTACCTGATCGCGGTTCGCCGCGAGAACAGCGGCGCGGGCGGCTCGCGCTGGATGCACACGCAGGTCCGCGCGGGCGACACGCTGCGCATCGCGTTACCCGTCAACGCCTTCGCGCTCGACGATGCGCCAGCAGGACGCGACGACGCCGTGCTGATCGCGGGCGGCATCGGCATCACGCCGATCGCTTCGATGGCCGCCGAACTCACGTCGCGCGGACATCGCTACGCACTGCACTACACGGGCCGCTCGATCGCGCAGCTTGCTTTCGTCGATGCCCTGCGCACGCTCGCGGGCGACGCGCTCCACCTCTACGGCGACGATGAAACCGACGCCGCGCATCGCTTCGACCTCACCCGCCTGCTCGCCTCGCTGACGCCGGGCCAGCCGCTCTACGTCTGCGGCCCGCAAGGCCTGATCGACGCGACGATCGCGCAGGCGACGGCGCAAGGCTGGCCGCGCGAGCGCATCCGCTCCGAGTTGTTCGCCGCCGCCGCGCCGAAATCCGGCGACGCACATTTCGAAGTCGAGTTGCGTCAGTCCGGCATGACGCTGAGCGTCGCGCCCGCGCAATCGATTCTCGATGCGATGCTCGACGCCGGACTCGATCCGCTCTACGACTGCAAGCGCGGCGAATGCGGCGTCTGCCAGGTCGGCGTGATCGAAGGCGACGTCGATCACCGCGATTACTGCCTGAGCGAAGCCGAAAAGCGCGCGGGCAAGGTCATGCACATCTGCGTCTCGCGCGCCCGCGCGGCGCGCCTCGTCATCGACGCCTGAAACGCGTCACTCGCGCGTCACTCACGCGTCACGCCAACGCAGACACAAACACAAACGCCCACGCCAAGGAGCCCCGCATGCCCCGCTATCGCGAAGACGCCGCAGCGCTCGCCGCGCTCGTCGAACCCGATCAGGTTCATCGCGACGTCTATCTGGATCAGGAAATTTTCGACCTCGAAATGGAGCGGCTGTTCAGCCGCACGTGGGTGTATCTCGGCCACACGAGCCAGGTGCCCGATGCGGGCGATTACCTCACCGTCGACATCGCGCGCCAGCCGCTCGTGATGGTGCGCGAGGCGAACGGCGGCGTACGCGTGCTGATGAACCGCTGCGCGCACAAGGGCGCGAAACTCGTCAGCGCGCCGAGCGGCAACACGGGGAAATTCTTCCGCTGTCCTTATCATGCGTGGACCTATAAAACCGACGGCAAGCCGCTCGCGATTCCGCTGAAGAACGGCTACGAAGGCACACGTCTTTCCGACTGTCCCTCGGGGCAAGGTCTGAAGGCGGTCGCGAACGTCGAGATCTATCGCGGCTTCGTGTTCGTGCGGCTCGCCGATGAAGGCCCCACGTTCAGCGAGTATTTCGGCGCTTCGCTGTCGTCCATCGACAACATGGCAGACCGCTCGCCCGAAGGCGAACTCGAAATCGCGGGCGGCTGTCTGCGCTACGTGCACAACTGCAACTGGAAGATGTTCGTCGAGAATCTCAACGACACGATGCATCCGATGGTGGCGCACGAGTCGTCGGCGGGCACGGCGAAGCAACTCTGGGAAGGCAAACCCGCCGACGAACCGAAGCCGATGGCGATCGAGCAGTTCGTGCCCTTCGTCTCCGATTACGGCTTCTTCGACGGCATGGGCGTGCGCGTATTCGAGCACGGCCACAGCTATACGGGCGTGAACTTCTCGATTCATTCGAGCTACGCGTCCGTGCCCGACTACGAGCAGCAACTGATCGCCGCGTGGGGCGAGGAGAAGGCGAAACAGGTGCTCGGCACCGCGCGCCACAACACCGTCTATTACCCGAGCCTCACGATCAAGGGCGCGATTCAGGCGATCCGCGTCGTGCGTCCGATCGCGCCCGACAAGACGCTGATCGAGTCGTGGACCTTCCGCCTCAAGGGCGCGCCCGACGCGCTGCTGCAACGCACGCTCACCTACTCGCGGCTGATCAATTCGCCGATGTCGGTCGTGGGCCACGACGATCTGCACGCGTATCGCGCGATCCAGGAAGGGCTCGCGGCCAACGGCAACGACTGGGTGAGCCTGCATCGCGACTATCGCGCGGACGAAGCGCAAGCCGCCGATCTCACCGTGAACGGCACGAGCGAAATCTCGATGCGCAACCAGTTCCGCGCCTGGGCGCGGCATATGGAGCCGCAAGCGACGTCACAAGCGCAGCCCCAGCAAACAGGAACCCCGCGATGACCCACGCCCACGATCCCGCGCTGCGCGACACGCTCGCCGACTTCGTCTATCGCGAGGCGCGCCTCATCGACGACAAGCAGTTCGACGCCTGGTACACGCTGTTCGCCGAAGACGGCCTCTACTGGATACCGCTCGCGCACGGCCAGCAGGACGGCCTGAATCACGCCTCGCTGATGTACGAGGACCGCTTGCTGCTCAAGCTGCGCATCGAACGCCTCAAGCAGCCGCGTGCGTTTTCGCAGCAGCCCGAGAGCCGTTGCCAGCACGTCATGCAGCGCCCCGAAATCGAATCCGCCGACGCCGACGGCTATCGCCTGCGCACACCGTTCTTCTACGCCGAAGCGCGCGGCGACGAGCAACTGGTGTTCACGGGCATCGTGCGCCATCACGTCGTCGAGCGGGACGGCGCGCTGCGCATCCGCGAAAAGCGCGTCGATCTGCTCAACTGCGACGCGGCGCTGCCGTCCGTGCAACTGTTCCTGTGAGGCGCGCCTTGATTTCATCCGATACGTCTCGCCACGCCAGCGTTTATGCGGCCTTCGCCTCCAGCGCCGCGCGTTGGCCCGATCACGATTTTCTCGTCGTGCTGCCCGAAACCGCTGCGATCTACGGCATCGACGCGCAAACGCTGCGCTACGGCGAAGCGCTCGCACGCGTCGACGCGCTCGCCGCGCGCTATCGCGAAGCGGGCTTCGGCGCCGGTCATCGCGCAGGACTGATGCTCGAAAACCGGCCCGCGTTTTTCCTGCACTGGCTCGCGCTCAACGCGCTCGGCGTCTCGGTCGTGCCGCTCTCGACCGAATTGCGCGCCGCCGAACTCGAGTACATCACGGGCCACAGCGAACTCGATCTCGCCGTCGCGCCCGCCGCGCGTCACGCCGATCTGCACGCGGCGGCGCTCGCGGCGCAACGCAGTGTCTCGATCTGCGAAGCCGATTCCGCAACGATCGCGCGCGCGGCCACGTCAGCCGAAGCCGCCACGCCCGACGCCGACACCGAATGCGCCCTGCTCTACACCTCGGGCACGACGGGCCGCCCGAAAGCGTGCGTGCTGCCCAACGAATATTTCCTGCTCGCGGGCGAGTGGTACAACGGCATCGGCGGCTTGTGCGCGCTGCGTCCCGGCGTCGAGCGCCTCGTCACACCGCTGCCGATGACGCACATGAACGCGATGGCCTATTCGACCATGGCGATGATCCTCGCGGGCGGCGCGATCGTCGCGCTCGACCGCTTTCATCCGCGAACGTGGTGGGCCAGCGTGCGGACCGCGCGCGCGAGCATCGTCCACTATCTCGGCGTGATGCCCGCGATGCTGCTCGGCGCGCCCGAAAGCGCACAGGACCGCGAACATGCGGTGCGTTTCGGCTTCGGCGCGGGCGTCGATAAAACGCTGCACGCGCCGTTCGAAACGCGCTTCGGCCTGCCCCTGCTCGAAGCCTGGGCGATGACCGAAACCGGCGCGGGCGCCGTGGTGATCGCCAACCGCGAGCCGCGTCATATCGGCCAGTCGTGTTTCGGAAAGCCCGAAGCGGCGCTCGACGTGCGCATCGTCGGCGACGACGGGCGCGACGTCAGTGTGAACACGCCCGGCGAACTGCTCGTGCGCGCGAGCGGCGAACATCCGCGCCGCGGCTTCTTCCGCGAATATCTCAAGGATGCCGAAGCAACGGCCGCCGCATGGGAAGGCGGCTGGTTCCATACCGGCGACATCGTCCGGCAGGACGCCAACGGCCAGCTTTATTTCGTCGATCGCAAGAAGAACGTGATCCGGCGCAGCGGCGAGAACATCTCGGCGGTCGAGGTCGAGAGCGTGCTGCGCAAGCATCCACGCGTGGCCGACGTCGCCGTGGCCGCGACGCCCGACGCCGTGCGCGGCGACGAAGTGCTCGCCTGCGTGATCGCGCGCGAAACCGTCGCCGACGCAGCCGCCGCGCCGCTCGCCGCCGAACTCGCGCAGCTGTGTCTCGCGCAGCTCGCCTACTTCAAGGCGCCCGGTTACGTCGCGTTCGTCGATGCGCTGCCGCTCACCGGCACGCAGAAAGTGCAGCGCGCCGCGCTCAAGGAACTCGCGCGCACCTTGCCCGGCAGCTCGCGCTGCATCGATACGCGTGCCCTGAAAAAACGCCAGGACTGATATGACTGCTGCCATGAGCCAACACGCCACGTCGCACCGCGCCGCCCTCGTTACGGGCGGCAACGCGGGCATCGGCCGCGCCATCGTCGAGCATCTGCTCGAAGCGGGCTACGAAGTGATCTCGCTCGATCTGCGCGCCGACGCGCCGGGCCACGCGCGCTTGCACACCGTCGAAGTCGATCTCTGCGACGCCGCCGCCACACGCGCGGCCGCCGCCGAGGTCGCCGCGCGCCACGCGCCCACCACGCTCGTGCACAACGCGGGCGTGATCCGCGCGGCGTTGCTGCCCGAGGTCACGCACGACGACCTGCTCGCGCTCGCGCATCTGCATCTCGATGCGCCCATCGCGCTCGCCCAGGCCATGCTGCCCGCGATGCGCGCGCAGCATTTCGGACGGCTCGTGCTGATCTCGTCGCGCGCGGCGCTCGGGCTCGCCACGCGCACCGCGTATTCGGCGACCAAGGCGGGCATGCTCGGCCTCGTGCGCACGTGGGCGCTCGAACTCGGGCCGCTCGGCGTGACCGCGAACGCCATCGCGCCCGGCCCGGTGCAGACCGACATGTTCCATGCGGTGGTCCCCGCCGACAGTCCCAAGGTCGCGCAGATCGCAGCTGGCATTCCGGTCGGCCGCCTCGGCCAGCCCGACGACATCGCGCGCGCCGCGATGTTCTTCGCGGCGCCGGAAAACGGCTTCGTCACGGGTCAAACGCTCTATGTGTGCGGCGGCACGAGCACGGGCAGTCTCGCGCTGTAACGCGGCGTGCCGAAGGCGATCGGGCGCAGGCGAAAGTCGGTGCGTTACTTCGAATGCTGCTCGATCAACTGACGCAGCATCTCGACGAACAGCTTCGCCGACTCGGGCGGAAACGGCAGCAGCACCGACGCCTCGTGCTCCAGCGCCAGCGCGATCAGCTCCGCCGCGAGCGCGCGGCCCGAAGGCGTGAGCGCAACGAGCGTGCGTCGGCGGCTCGCGGGATCGTCCTGACGCGCGACCAGCCCCGCCGCTTCCATGCGGTCGATCAGCTTGCTCACGGTCGGTTGCTTGGCGAGGATCAGGCGGCCGAGATCGCCCATCGGCAACGGGCCATCGGACAGACACGCGAGCACGCGCCATTGCAGCGCCGGAATCTTCTTGCGCGCGAGCGTGGCGTGGAATTCGTCGGAGATGAGCGCACTCGCGCGCGCGAGCAGCGCGGCGAGATAGGTGTCGAGAAAGCGCAGCGGCGGCGCGGCCGCGGCGCGGGTCGAGTCAGTCGAGTCGGTGGTCATGGTGTCGGCGTGAGAAGCACCGGCATCCTATAACGGAACGTGCGCGAACGGCACCGGCTCAAAACAAACGCCGCCGCGCACGACCACTTCATGCTTCACGCTTCACGCGTCCCGCAGCGATTGCAGCGCGGGCCGCGCCAGCACGTGACGCAGACTGACCCAGCCGCCCACGCCCGCGCACGCCACGCCCGCCGCGATGCCCGCGGGAATGAGCCACGGATCGAAGGCGAGATAAAAATCGAACACGCGCGTGGCCAGCACGTAGCCCACGGCCTGCGCGCCGACCGCCGCCATCAGTCCGGCGAGCGCGCCCACCGCGACGAACTCCGCGATCTGCACCGACCTCACCTGCCGATGCGACGCGCCCAGCGCACGCAACAGCGCCGACTCGCGCATGCGCTCGTCGCGCGTGCCCGCGAGCGCCGCATAGAGCACCAGCACGCCCGCCGCGAGCGTGAAGATAAAGAGGAACTGCACCGCGCCGATCACCTGTTCGAGCACGCGCTGGATCTGCGCGAGAATCGGCCCGACGTCGATGGCCGTCACGTTCGGGTACTTCGCGACCAACCCGTCCACCACGTTACGTTGCGCGTCGGGCAGATGGAAACTCGTGATGAAGGTGGCCGGAAAATCGTGCAGCAGCGCGGGCGGCATCAGCACGAAGAAGTTGACCTTGAACGAGCCCCAGTCGAGCTTGCGCAGACTCGTCACGGGCGCGGTCACTTCGAGCCCGGTCACGTCGAAGGTCAGCACGTCGCCGGGCTTCACGTTGAGGATCTTCGCGAGGCCCTGCTCGATCGACAGTTGCGGCGCGCTCGTCTCGCCGTACCACTGGCCCGCCTCGATGCGGTTGTCGTCGGGCAGTTGCGTCGTGTACGAGAGATTGAATTCGCGGTCGACGAGACGGCGCGCGTCCTCGCTCTTGTACTGCGCCGGATCGACCGGCTTGCCGTTGATGCTGATGAGGCGGCCGCGCACCATCGGCTCCAGATCGGGACTCGCGACGCCGTGCTGCGAGAGCCACGCGGCCACCGCGTCGCGCTGGTCGGGCTGGATGTCGATGAGGAATTCGTTGGGCGCGTCGGGCGGCGTCGATTTGCGCCAGCCTTCGATCAGATCGTTGCGCGTCATGGCGATCAGCAGCAGACACATCAGCCCGATCGCGAGCGAGGTGATCTGCAGCGCGCTCGCGCCGGGCCGCCGTTCGAGCGACGCCAGCGCGTAGCGCCAGCCCACGCCCGCGCGTGCCTCCAGACCGTTGCGCTGGCTGCGCGCGATGCGCGCCGCGCCCCACAGCGCGAGACGTGCGAGCGCCGCGAACACCAGCAGGCCGAGTGCGAAACCACCCGCGACGATGCCGCCGAGCTTCACCTCGCCCGCCGCGATCACGAGCAGCCCCGCGAACAGCGCGATGCCGACCGCGTACGCGGCCCACGCCGTGCGGCTTTCGTCGCCCCACTCGCGGCGCAGCACGCGCACCGGCGGCACGCGCGTGAGCGGCAACAGCGGCGGCAGCGCGAAGCCGAGCAGCAGGACCAGCCCGGCCGCGACGCCTTCGAGCGCGGGCATCGGCCCCGGATACCGCAGCGCGACGTCGATCAAGGTGCCGAGCCACGCGAGCAGCGCGAGATGGCCCGCGTAACCGAGCGCCACGCCGATTGCGCCGCCCACCAGTCCGAGGCCCGCGAATTCGAGCACGAACAGCGTGCGCAGCGTGCGCTGGCTCGCGCCGAGGCAGCGCATCGCGGCGCAGCCGTCGAGGTGACGGCGCGTGTAACGGTGCGCGGCCATCGCGATCGCCACGGCCGCGAGCAAGGCGGTCAAGAGCGAGACGAGCGTGAGGAAGTGGCGCGCGCGGTCGAGCGTCTGGCGCACCTGCGGCTGGCCGTCCTGGAGCGATTCGAGGCCGACGCCGCGCATCTTGCCGCCATCGACGCGCGCGTGCGCGAATTGCGCGAACTGCGCGACGGCCGGATCCGCGCCCGCCACCAGCAGGCGATACGTCACGCGGCTGCCGTAGCCCGTCAGGCCGGTCGAGGCGAGATCGGCCTCGTTGAGCATCAGGCGCGGCGAGAAGTTGACGAACGAGAAGCCACGGTCGAGTTCGCGCGTGATGAGCGCGCCGATCGTGAACGTGCGTGTGCCGACGCGCACCTGGCTGCCGACGTGGACCTTGAGCGCGTCGAGCAGTTGATCGTCGACCCAGACGGTGCCGGACGGCGGAATGCCCTGCGCCGCGTGATCGGGCGCGCCGGGGCCGCTCGCTATGCGCAGCGCGCCGCGCAGCGGATAGCCCGCCGACACCGATTTCACCGCCGCGAGCCGCGTGGGCGTCTGCGCGGCCGAAGCGGCATTCGGGACACCCGAGGCGCCGGCCCCATCGCCGACCGCGCTCACCATGCTCGGGAAAATCGCCGTATTGGCGGTTTGCAGCTTGAGCGACTGCGCTTCGCGCGCGAACGCCGGATCGACGGGATGATCGGCGCGCACGATGAAATCGGCGGCGATCATGCGGCGCGCGTCGCGCTCCAGTCCGCGTTGCAGGCGATCGGCGAGAAAACCCACGCTCGCGAGCGCGGCCACCGCGAGCACGAGCGCGAGCAGCAGCATCGTCAGTTCGCCGGCGCGCCAGTCGCGCGCGGTCATGCGCGCGGCGAGGCGCACGAGGTCGCCCCAGCCTGGGGCGGCGCGCGTGGTGGATCGGGAGGAAACGGGGCTAGAAGACGGCGAGGACGAATTCGGCAGGTTCAATCGTGACGGCTCCGCAGCGAGAAACGCGAGACCATATGCGTCGCCATGCCGCGAAAACCGCCCTGCACGCCGCGCCACAGACGCGGCAGCGCCCACGTCGCCACCAGCAGGAACGCGGCGAGCATGACGAGGAACAGCAGCGGCACGAACAGCGCGAGCAGCACGCCGACGAAGGTCATGCCGTCCTCGGCGCTCGACGTGACCACGTTCGAGACCGGCTCCGGCGAAAGGTTGATGAGCGCGCGCGTGCCGGCCTTGGCCAGATGCGCGGTGCCCGCGAGTGTGCCGCCCGCGAGCGCGGCGATGGTCAGCACGGCCGGATCGGCGTGGCCGAGCGCGCCCGCCGCCAGCACGGCGCCGGCCGGAATGCGGATGAAAGTGTGCAGCGCGTCCCAGAGCGAGTCGAACGCGGGGACTTTGTCGGCGAGGAATTCGAGCACCGTGAGCGCGGCGGCGATGCCGATCACCCAGGGCGAAGCGAGCACCGCGAGCGTGTCGGGCAGATGGATGAGGCCGAGGCGCTGAAGCACGCCGGCCATGAGGACCGTGAGATAGAGGCGCAGGCCGCTGCCCCAGGACAGGCCCGCGGCAATCGAAATCGGTTCGAGCATGACTGCCTCCTCGCGCGAGGCTCGCGCGGCGCCGTCCCCCACGAATCTGGCGCAAACGCAGCGCCCGGTTCGCCAGACGCGGCGCCATCGGGCTGCGGCGCTCGCGTTATCCGCGGCGCGGAGTGTTATCGGTTGATGACTGTCCCATTATAGCCACGCTCGCTGCGCCGCCGCAGCGGTGTTGCGCGTGCGCGCCACGCCAAAACCCGCGATTTTTGCCGAAAATGTGGGGAAAATGCGCGCTGGATCGCGGCCAGGATGCCATTGCGCGCAAGGCGGCGCGGCAGCGGACGGCCAGTCGGACGGCCGCTCGTGTGGCCAATCGGGCGGCAAAAGCCCGCGTGCGCAAACGCGCCGCCGCTCAGGCGTCCCCTCAGGCCGCCGAACTGAGCTTGAGCCCGATGATGCCGAGCACGATCAGCGCGGCGCTCGCCACGCGCGCGACGCTCACGGCCTCGCCCATCATGACGATGCCGAACACGAACGCGCCCACCGCGCCGATACCCGTCCAGACGGCGTAGGCCGTGCCGAGCGGCAACTGACGCATGGCGTACGAGAGCAGCGCGAAACTGCCGAGCGCGGTCACGATCGTGAACACGGACGGCCACAGGCGCGTGAAACCTTCGGAGGACTTGAGACCGGCCGCCCAGGCGACTTCGAGCAGGCCAGCGATGAGAAGAATGAACCAGGGCATCTGGGACGCTCCACTTGAAAAATGGGGCCGTCCCCGAAAAAATGACGTGCAAGGTCGTCCTTACACATCTGTAATTATAGCACCAGACTGGTGCGTGCCGCTGGCCGCCCGTCTATCGGACCGCCCGCGTCACTGCACGCCGACCAGCCGATACCCCACACCCGTCTCGGTGACGATGTGCTCGGGCTGCGCCGGATCGCGCTCCAGCTTCTGCCGCAGATGCGCCATGTAGATGCGCAGATAGTGGCTGCTCTCGACGTGCGACGGCCCCCACACCTCGCGCAGCAACTGGCGGTGCGTGAGCACGCGCCCCGAGTCGCGCACGAGCGTGGCGAGCAGGCGGTATTCGATCGGCGTGAGATGCACGGGCGCGCCCTCGCGCGTGACCTGGCGCAGCCCCAGATCGACGGTCACCGCGCCGAAGCTCACCTGCGGCTCCTCGTTCGCGCCGCCGCGATTGCGCCGCCGCAGATGCGCGCGGATGCGCGCGAGCAGTTCGGAAACGCCGAAGGGCTTGGTCAGATAATCGTCGGCGCCCGCGTCGAGCGCGGCGACCTTTTCGCTTTCCTGGGTGCGCGCGGACAGCACGATCACCGGCAGATCGCTCCAGCCGCGCAGCTCGCGGATCACGTCGAGACCGTCGGTATCGGGCAAGCCGAGATCGACGATCACGAGATCGGGCTTGCGCGTGGCCGCCTCGACGAGCCCCTGCTTGCCCGTTTCGGCGTCGTAGACCGTGATGCCCTCGCCTTCCAGCGAAGCACGCACGAAGCGGCGGATCTGTTTTTCGTCTTCGATCAG
Source organism: Paraburkholderia tropica (assembly GCF_914484835.1). Classification (GTDB taxonomy): domain Bacteria; phylum Pseudomonadota; class Gammaproteobacteria; order Burkholderiales; family Burkholderiaceae; genus Paraburkholderia; species Paraburkholderia tropica_A. The sequence continues at coordinate 41,170 of NZ_CAJZAR010000095.1, read as the reverse complement.
GACAACGGCAAGACTCGGATCACTCATGGTTTGAATGCGGGTTCGAATGCGATGCGGGTTTCGGATCGAAGGTTGAAGGCGCCGAAGCGTCGTCGCGGACATCGTGAGCGTCATGTTCCGCCTCGGCTTCTTCCGGCTCGGCGATGTCGCTCGGCAGCGGCGGCGGCGCTTCCACGGGCAGCGCGAACCAGAACGACGCGCCTTCCACATGACCGTCGGCATTGACGCGATTGGCCGCGCCGATTGTACCGCCGTGCGCTTCGACGATCGCGCGGCAGATCGCGAGCCCGAGCCCGATGCCCGGTTTCGCCGACTCCTTCTCGCCGCGCGTGAACTTCTCGAACACGCGCTCGTTCATGCCGGGCGGCAAGCCGGGCCCGCGGTCGTCGATGCTCACGCGCACGAAGGGCCGGCCGTGCTCCTCGATGCGGCGCGCGGCGATCGTCAGCGGCGTGTCGGGCGGCGTGTATTTCGCGGCGTTTTCCAGCAGGTTCGCAAAGAGCCGCTCCATCAGCACGGCGTCGAGCTGGAGCAGCGGCAAGCCCGCCTCCAGCTTCACCTGCACCGGATGGCGCGCCAGCACGCGGCGGCACGCGGCCAGCGCCGCGCCCACGGTTTCCTCCAGCAGCGTCCACTGCCGATTGAGCTTGAGACTGCCCGCCTGCAAACGCGCCATGTCGAGCAGATTCGTGACGATGCCGGTCATGCGCAGCGCCTCGTCGTGGATTGCCTCGATCAGCTCGCCGGTGCGCGCGCTGTGAGTGTCGCCGGGCGCGCCGGGCTCGTGCGTCTGCGCGAGCATCGACGAAAAGCCGACGATGGTCGTCAGCGGCGTGCGCAGATCGTGCGAAATCGCCGAGAGCAGCGAGTTGCGCAACCGTTCGGACTCCATGTTGACGAGCGCGTCGCGCGCGATCTCCACGTAGTGCACGCGTTCGAGCGCCAGCGCGATCTGCGCGGCGAAGGCGTCGAGCATGCGCTGCTGCTCGGGCACCTGCAGTTCGCGCGCGTCGCGCGTGACCACGGCCAGCACGCCGCGCGTGCGCATCGGCGCCCGGAGCGGCAGATAGCGCGCGGCGGCCGCGGGCAAGGTATCGGTGCCGTGGCCCGCGGGCTTTTGCTGGTCGTAGACCCACTGGCCCACGTCGAGATCGAGACTCGCGGCGTCGAGCATGATCTGCGGATCGGGGTCCTCGATCTTCTGCTGCACCTTGTCGGCGCTATCGGGCAGGAGGATCGCCACGCGCGCGTTGAACACCTCGCTCACGTGGCGGCTGCCGATCGCGACGATCTGCTCGGTCGCGAGCGCGGCGGCCAGTTCGCGCGCCATCGCGTACATCGCGCCGGTGCGCTGTTCGCGCCGCTGCGCGACGCTCGCTTCGCGGCGCAGGCTTGACGTCAGATGGCTGATGACGAGCGAGGTCAGCAGCATGCCGACGAAGGTCAGCAGATATTGCGTGTCGCTGACCGAGAACGACAGGCGCGGCGGCACGAAGAAGAAGTCGTAGGCGGCCACGCTCGCGAAAGAAAGCATGACGCCCGGCCCGCGCCCGAGCTTCGTGGCCGCGAAGATCACGCCGAGCAGATACAGCATCACGAGATTCGCGAGCGCGATGCGGTCGTTCAACTGGTTCGCGAGCAGCGTGATGCCCGCGCAGATCGCCAGCGCCGCCGCATACGCGCGCGGCGGCGAGCGGTGCGCGGCGCCCTCGGCGATGGCGGCGCGCCACGCGTTGGCCGCGCGCGCGGCGGGCGAGCCCGAATCACGGCCGTCGCGCCCTTCGCCACCACCACGGCCGATCAGGCGGTCGACGTCATTGCCGCTCGCGCGCACCAGGGTGAGATCGACATCACCGGCTTTTTCGGCGAGCCGCTCGCCGAACGGTCTGCGCCACCAGCGCGAGAACCCGCTGCGCAGCGACGCGCCCGCCACCAGCTTCGAGACGTTGCGCAGACGCGCATAGCCCGCGAGCGTGACGGCGGCGTCCTCGCCCGCGAGCGACGCGGTTTCCGCGCCCAGTTCCGAGGCGAGCTTGAGCGCGCCGAGCGTGCGTTCGCGGATCGCGTCGGACAGGCGCTGAAGCGCCGGCGTTTCCACATAGACGGCGATCCAGTCGGCCTTGAGACTCGCGGCCAGCCGCGCCGCCGCGCGCACCAGCGCGGGCGCTTCCGGTCCCGGCCCGATGCAGACGAGCAGCCGCTCGCGCGCCTGCCAGACGTGCTGGATCGAGCGGTCGGCGCGGTATTCGTGCATCTGCGCGTCGACGCGGTCGGCCGTGCGGCGCAGCGCCAGTTCGCGCAGCGCGATCAGATTGCCCTTGCGGAAGAAGTTGCGCACCGCGCGTTCGGCCTGCGCGGGCAAATAAACCTTGCCGTCGCGCATGCGGTCGAGCAGTTCCTCGGCGGGCAGGTCGACGAGCGTGACTTCGTCGGCGCCGTCGAACACGCGGTCGGGCACCGTCTCCCAGACGCGGATGCCGGTGATCTGCCCCACCACGTCGTTGAGGCTTTCGAGGTGCTGCACGTTGACGGTCGTATAGACGTCGATGCCCGCGTCGAGCAGTTCGTAGACGTCCTGCCAGCGCTTCAGATGGCGCGCGCCGGGCACATTCGAATGCGCGAGTTCGTCGACCAGCACGAGTTGCGGCTTGCGTGCGAGCGCGGCGTCGAGATCGAATTCGTCGAGCATGCGGCCGCGATACGCGAGGTGCTGGCGCGGCATCACGTCGAGGCCGAGGGTCAGCGCGGCGGTTTCGCTGCGCCCATGCGTTTCGACGATGCCGACCACCACGTCCACGCCTTCGTCGGCGCGGCGGCGCGCGGCTTGCAGCATCGCGTAGGTCTTGCCGACGCCCGCCGACGCGCCGAAGAAAATCTTCAGCTTGCCGCGGCGGCGTTTTTCTTCATCGCGTTGCAGCCGGTCGAGGAGTTCGTCGGGATCGGGACGGTTCATGCGGATTTCGCGTGGTGTGTCGCGTGGTGTGTTTTAGCGCTCGGCTCACGTCGATGCGCGTCGGCGAGCGCGCCGGAACGCCATCGCCGATCGTCTCACCGTGGCGCCGAAATGGCAAACCGCACGCCGCGCGGTGCGGCGTGCGGCGCGCGGACAGCTCGCGCGCTCAGCTTACGTCTTTACCGTCGAGCGCGAGGTTAAGCTCCAGCACGTTCACGCGCGGCTCGCCGAGCAGGCCGAACTGACGGCCCTTCGTGTAGCGGTCCACGAGCGCCTGCACGTCGCCCGCGCTGAGATGACGCGCCTGCGCCACGCGCGCGACCTGGTACGCGGCGGCGGCGGGCGAAATCTCGGGATCGAGCCCGCTGCCCGACGAAGTCACGAGGTCGGCGGGAATCGGCTGCGACACGTCGCTGCCCGCGGCCTTGAGCGCGTCGATGCGGCCTTTGACCTCATCGGCGAGCGCCGGGTTGGTCGGGCCGAGGTTCGAGCCGCCCGAGCCCTGCGCGTTGTACGGCATCGGCGCGGTGGCCGAGAGACGGCCCCAGAAGTACTGGGGCGCGTCGAACTGCTGGCCGATCAGCGCGCTGCCCACCACCTTGCCGTCGGCTTCGACGAGGCTGCCGTTGACCTGGCGGTGGAACACGGCCTGCCCGAACGCCGTCATCACGGCCGGATAGACAAGCCCGGTGATCGCCGTGAGCACGGCGAAGATCACGATCAGAGGACGAAACTGCGATTTCATTTTGGCTTCCTGTTCATTGGCGACATTGGCGACATTGGCGAAGCGTCATGGGTGTCCGGCGCGGATCAAACCCAGCCGAACGCCGCGAGCACCATGTCGATCAGCTTGATGCCGACGAACGGCACCAGAATCCCGCCGAGCCCGTAGATCAGCAGATTGCGGCGCAGCAGGATCGCCGCGCCGAGCGGCCGGTACTTCACGCCCTTGAGCGCGAGAGGAATCAGCAGCACGATGATCAGCGCGTTGAAGATCACGGCCGAGAGAATCGCGGATGCGGGCGTCGCGAGATGCATCACGTTGAGCGCGTTCAGCTGCGGATACGTGGTGGCGAACGCGGCCGGAATGATCGCGAAGTACTTGGCGACGTCGTTGGCGATCGAGAAGGTCGTGAGCGAACCGCGCGTCATCAGCATCTGCTTGCCGATCTCGACGATCTCGATGAGCTTGGTCGGATTCGAATCCAGATCGACCATGTTGCCCGCTTCCTTCGCGGCCTGCGTGCCGGTGTTCATCGCCACGGCCACGTCGGCCTGCGCGAGCGCGGGCGCGTCGTTGGTGCCGTCGCCGGTCATCGCCACGAGCTTGCCTTGGGCCTGATGTTCGCGGATCGTCGCGAGCTTGGTCTCGGGCGTGGCTTGCGCGAGGAAGTCGTCGACGCCCGCTTCGGCGGCGATCGCGGCGGCGGTCAGGCGGTTGTCGCCCGTCACCATCACGGTCTTGATGCCCATCTTGCGCAGCTCGGCGAAGCGTTCCTTGATGCCGCCCTTCACCACGTCCTTCAACTCGATCACGCCCAGCACGCGCGCCTCGTCGCCCTGATGCTCGGCCACGACGAGCGGCGTGCTGCCGCGACGCGCGACTTCATCCACGGCCGTGTTCACTTCCGACGGGAAGCGGCCGCCGTGCTGCTCGACGTAGTGCTTGACCGCGTCGGCGGCGCCCTTGCGGATTTCGCGGCCCGGCAGGTCCACGCCGCTCATGCGCGTCTGCGCGCTGAAGGCGATGAACGCGGCCTGGAGCGCGTGCATGTCGCGCTGGCGAATGTTGAAGCGCTGCTTCGCGAGCACGACGATGCTGCGGCCCTCGGGCGTTTCGTCGGCGAGCGAGGCCAGCTGCGCGGCGTCCGCGAGCGCTTCCTCGTTCACGCCCGGCGCGGCCACGAACGCCGACGCCTGACGGTTGCCGAGCGTGATCGTGCCGGTCTTGTCGAGCAGCAGCACGTCGACGTCGCCGGCCGCTTCCACGGCGCGGCCCGACGTGGCGATCACGTTGGCCTGCATCATGCGGCTCATGCCCGCCACGCCGATCGCCGAAAGCAGCCCGCCGATGGTCGTCGGAATCAGGCAGACGAGCAGCGCGGTGAGCGCCGTGATCGTCACCACGTGACCCATCTTCGCGGCCTCGACGGAGAACATCGAGAACGGCAGCAGCGTCGCGGTGGCGAGCAGCAGCACGATGGTCAGCGCGACCAGCAGAATCGTCAGCGCGATTTCGTTCGGCGTTTTCTGGCGCTTCGCACCTTCGACCATCGCGATCATGCGGTCGAGAAACGCCTCGCCCGGATTCGCGGTCACGCGCACGACGATCCAGTCGGAGAGCACGCGCGTGCCGCCCGTGACCGACGAAAAGTCGCCGCCCGACTCGCGGATCACCGGCGCGGATTCGCCCGTGATCGCCGATTCGTCGACCGAGGCCACGCCTTCGATCACCTCGCCGTCGGCGGGAATCGTGTCGCCGGTTTCGACCAGCACCACGTCGCCCTTGCGCAGATCGGTGGCGGTCGTGATGCGGATCGGCGCCTTCGGATGCGGTTCGTTGAGCTTCTTCGCCATCACGTCGCGCTTGGCCTGGCGCAGCGACGCGGCCTGCGCTTTCGAGCGGCCTTCGGCGAGCGCTTCGGCGAAGTTCGCGAACAGCACCGTGAACCAGAGCCACAACGCGACCGCGAGAATGAAGCCCGCGGGCGCCTCGGCCTGGCCCATCAGCGCCGCGATCCAGAGGATCGTCGTGAGCACGCTGCCCACGTAGACGCAGAACATCACCGGATTGCGCAACTGGGTGCGCGGCGTGAGTTTCCTGAACGAGTCCACGATGGCCGGGCGCACGAGCGCCGGATCGAACATGGACCGTGTTGCACTATGTTGTGTCATTTCGAAAGATCCCCGTTCAATGCACGCCGAGCATGATCAGATGCTCGACACCCGGACCGAGCGCGAGCGCCGGCACGTAGGTGAGCGCGCCCACCAGCAGCACGCAGCCGAGCAGCAGCACGACGAACAGCGGGCCATGCGTGGGCAGCGTGCCGCCCGTCACGGCGATGCGCTTCTTGCTCGCGAGCGAACCGGCGATCGCCAGCACCGGCACGATGGTGCCGAAGCGGCCGAACCACATCGCGATGCCGAGCAGCCAGTTGTAGAACGGCGTGTTGACCGACAGGCCCGCGAACGCGCTGCCGTTGTTGTTCGCGGCGGAGCTGAACGCGTAGAGGATTTCAGAGAAACCGTGCGCGCCCGGATTGGCGATGCCGGCCTTGCCCGCGTCGGCGAGCACGGCAATCGAGGTGCCGAGCAGCACCAGCAGCGGCGTGAGCAGAATCACGATCGACACCATCTTCATCTCGAACGATTCGATCTTCTTGCCCACGTATTCGGGCGTGCGGCCGATCATCAGGCCCGCCACGAATACCGCGAGCAAGGCGAACACGAGCATGCCGTAGAGACCCGAACCCACGCCGCCGAAGATCACTTCGCCAAGCTGGATAAAGAGCATCGGCACGAGGCCGCCGATCGGCGTGAGCGAGTCGTGCATCGCATTCACCGCGCCGCACGAAGCCGCCGTGGTGGTCACGACGAAGAGACCCGTCTGCGCGATGCCGAAGCGCGTTTCCTTGCCTTCCATGTTGCCGCCGGCCTGCAAGGCGCTCGCCTGCTGATCGACGTTGAGCGACGCGAACATCGGATTGCCGCTCTGTTCCGCGGACAATTCGACGCCCACCGCCACGGCGAACGCGATCGTCATCACCGCGAGCACCGCCACGCCCTGCCTGCGGTCGGCCACCATGTTGCCGAACACGAGACACAGCGCGGCCGGAATGATCAGGATCGCCAACATTTCGACGAAGTTCGAGAACGGCGTCGGGTTCTCGTACGGATGCGCGGAGTTGGCGTTGAAGAAACCGCCGCCGTTGGTGCCGAGCATCTTGATCGCTTCCTGCGAGGCGACCGGGCCCATCGCGAGCGTCTGCGTCGTCACCTTCGTATCGACGGTGACGGCGTTGCCCTTCGCGTCCTTGACCGGATTGCCCTGCGCATCGAGCTTCGGCGCGGCGTAGGTCGTGGTTTGCAGCGTCGGCACGTCCTGATACGACTTGAAGTTCTGGATCATGCCCTGGCTCATCAGCAGCGCCGCGATGAGCGCCGCCATCGGCACGAGGATGTAAAGCGTCGTGCGCGTGAGATCGACCCAGAAGTTGCCGATGGTCTGCACCGAATGGCGCGCGAACCCGCGTATCAATGCGACCACCACGACGATGCCAGTAGCCGCCGAAAGGAAGTTCTGCACCGTGAGGCCGAGCATCTGCGTGAGATAACTCACGGTCTGCTCGGGCGAATAGTCCTGCCAGTTCGTGTTGGTAACGAAGCTGATGGCGGTGTTGAACGCGCCATCCACGGTCATCGCGCTGAACGCCTGCGGATTGCCCGGCAGCCAGCCCTGGACGCGCAGCAGCACGTAGAGGAAACCCACGCCCAGCACGTTGAACGAGATCGTGGCGAACGCATAGCGCTTCCAGTTCATCTCCGCGCTGGCATCCACGCCCGCGATGCGGTAGAGCAGATTTTCCACCGGCGCGAACAGGCGCACGACGCGCGAGCGCCCGTCGAGCACGCGCGTGATATAGCCCGCGACCGGCACTGCGAGCGCCAGCAGCACGACGATGAACAGCCCCATTTGCAGCAGATTGTTGGCGTTCATTCGATATCCTCCGCGCGCAGCAGCGCATGGACGAGATAGACGAACAGCAACAGCGTCGCCGCCCCCGACAACCAGAAAATCCAGTTCATGAGCGCACTCCCTTCACGCCCTGATCGGCGCGGCGATACTGCATGAGCTTCTCGCAGCCGGCGATCAATGCATAAATGAGCGCGGCGAAGGCCGCCAGCCCCCCGATATACAGCACATCCATTGTCGTGTTCTCCATTGATGGATGGCGGTAAGGTACGGTTTATCGCGTTAAATCCGGATCAAAGCTTGGGGCGTGCGTATAAAAAACGCGTAAACGCGGGGCGCATCGGTATGCGCATGCGCGCGCACCGGCTTGCAGGCAAAGGCGCAGCGGCCGGTGCGGCGAATCGGGCGGGAAGTAAAAGGCAAACAAAAAGGCGCGCATGGCGGGCATGCGCGCCTTGTTTCAGGCTGAATACGCCGGAACTAAACGGCGTCTTTACGGCAGCAGAATCGTCGAGCCCGTGGTGCGGCGCGCTTCGAGATCGGTGTGCGCCTGGCCCACGTCCTGGAGCGCATAACGCTGGTTGATCGACGTCTTCACCTTGCCCGACGCGACCACCTCGAACAGCTCGGCCGCCATCGCTTCATAGTCGGCGCGTTTGGCGATATAGGTGAACAAGGTCGGACGCGTGAAGAACAGCGAGCCGCGTCCCGCGAACTCCGACGAATCGATCGGCGGCAGCGGCCCCGACGCATTGCCGAAGCTCACGAACATGCCCAGCGGCGCGAGGCAGTCGAGCGACTTCGTGTACGTGTCCTTGCCGATCGAGTCGTAGACCACAGGCACGCCCGCGCCGTTCGTGATCTCGCGCACGCGCGCCGTGAAGTCCTCGCGCGTGTAGACGATCGGGTGATCGCAGCCGTGCGCCTTCGCGATCTCGGCCTTCTCGTCCGAGCCCACAGTGCCGATCACGGTCGCGCCCAGCGCCTTCGCCCACTGGCAGACGATGAGGCCCACGCCGCCCGCCGCCGCCGAGATCAGGATCGTGTCGCCGGCCTTCACGCGATACGTGCGGCGCAGCAGGTATTGCGCGGTCAGGCCTTGCAGCATGAGCGAGGCGGCCTGCTCATCGCTGATCGAATCGGGCACGCTAATCACCTGATCGGCGCGCAGCACGCGCTCCTGCGCATACGCGCCCGGCGGACGCGCGACATAGGCGATGCGCTCGCCCACCTTCACGCTCGTCACGCCCGCGCCCACCGCCGTCACCTCGCCCGCCGCTTCCATGCCCAGACCGGCGGGCAGCGGCTGCGGATAGAGACCGGTGCGGAAATACACGTCGATATAGTTGAGTCCGCAGGCGGTCTGCTTCACGCGGATCTCGCCCTCGCCCGGCTCGCCCACTTCGACGTCCACCCACTTCATGACGTCGGGGCCGCCGGCCTTGTCGTATCGGATTGCCTTGCTCATCTCATGTCTCCTTGAGTCGTGCAAAAGTCGGATTCGATCTGTTCAGTCTGCGCGCGCGGCGCGCCGCTCAGACCACGTCCTTCATGCGCAGCGTGAGCACGTCGAGAATCATGCGCGCGGTCGAGATGTTGGTCGCGCACGGCACGTCGTGCACGTCGCAGGCGCGCACCAGTGCGTTGATGTCGGGTTCGTGCGGCTGCGGGGTCATCGGGTCGCGCAGGAAGATCACCACGTCGACCTTGCCCTCGGCCAGTTGCGAGCCGATCTGCAGGTCGCCGCCGTGCGGACCGGACAGCATGCGCTCGACGTTCAGGCCGTGCGCCGCCTCGATGCGGCCGCCGGTCGTGCCGGTGGCGAGCAGCGCGCAACGGCGCAGCGTGTCGACGTATTCGCCGGTCAGCCGGACGATGTCGTCCTTCTTGTGGTCATGCGCGATCAGCGCGACGCGGGTGGGCATGGCCTTCTGCTCCTTGGTGTTCGTCTTGGGGGTGGTGAAAAGGTCGCTACGGGGTCGATCGGCGGGTCGAACGCGCACGAAGCGCGTTCACTCACTACGTGCCCGCTCAGTACGTGCCTGGGTAAGCGCCGCCGTCGATCAGCCAGTTCTGTCCGGTGATGTAGCCCGCGTGCACGCTGCACAGGAACGCACAGGCGCGGCCGAATTCGTCGGGCGTGCCGAAGCGGCCGACCGGAATCGACTTCACGCGGCGCGCGCGCACTTCGTCGAGCGAGAGATTCTGCTTCTGCGACTGGGCGACGATGGTCGCGCGGATGCGGTCGGTGTCGAACGCGCCCGGCAGCAGGTTGTTGATCGTCACGCCGGTGCTCGCGACCTGGCGCGCCACGCCCGCGACGAAGCCCGTGAGCCCCGAGCGCGCGCCGTTCGACAGGCCGAGCACGTCGATCGGCGCCTTCACCGAGGAACTCGTGATGTTGACGATGCGCCCGAAGCCGCGCGCGCTCATGCCGTCGATGGTGGCCTGGATCAGCGCGATCGGCGTGAGCATGTTCGCCTCGAGCGCGGCGATCCACTGCTCGTGCGTGTAGCTGCGGAAGTCGCCCGCCGGCGGGCCGCCCGCATTGTTCACGAGAATATCCGGCGACGGACACGCCGCCAGCGCGGCGGCGCGGCCCGCTTCGGTGGTGATGTCGCAGGCCACGGCCTTGACCTCCACGCCCGTCGCGGCGCGGATCTGCGCGGCGGTTTCCTCGAGCGTCTGCGCCGTGCGCGCGACGATCGTCACGTTCACGCCTTCGGCGGCGAGCGCCTCGGCGCAGCCGCGCCCCAGTCCCTTGCTCGCCGCGCACACCAGCGCGCTGCGTCCTGCGATGCCCATGTCCATCTTCTTGTGTCCTCTTTGCGTGCCTGCATGAACGATCCGTGACGGCGGCATGACGGCAAACCTGCGCCGATGTCCGCGTCCGATTTTTGCGATTCTAGAAGAATCGCGCCGCGCGCGTGGGACGCGGCTTCGATCCGGGGCGTCGGCGGGCGGCTGGCGCGAGCGGTCGGGAACCGTCGGGAACCGTCAGGGGCCGTGCGGCGGCCAGGCGGCGAGCACGCATCGGAGCGACGGCGACCAGGCATTCGCGCGTGATTCCCCGCGCCGTTCCCGTATACTTGCGGCTGTAGCGCGGATGGGCCCGATCCCCGGATGCCGCCGTCCGCCGCCCCCGATATCCCTTGCAGCCTTGTGCGCCCCGCCATGAAACAGGACAGCCGTTTTCCGAATCTCTTCATCCTCGATCACCCGCTGATCCAGCACAAGCTCACCCACATGCGCGACAAGGACACGTCCACGCGCACGTTCCGCGAGCTGCTGCGCGAAATCACGCTGCTGATGGGCTATGAAATCACGCGCGACCTGCCGGTCGCGTCGCGCCGCGTGCAGACGCCGCTCGTCGAAGTCGACGCGCCGGTCATCGCCGGCAAGAAGCTGGCGATCGTGCCGGTGCTGCGCGCGGGCGTGGGCATGTCCGACGGCCTGCTCGAACTGGTGCCGTCGGCGCGCGTGGGCCATATCGGCGTCTATCGCGCCGACGACCACCGTCCGGTCGAATACCTCGTGCGCCTGCCGGATCTGGAAGACCGCACCTTCATCCTCTGCGATCCGATGGTCGCCACGGGCTACTCGGCGGCGCATGCCATCGACGTGCTCAAGCGCCGCGGCGTGCCCGGCGAGCGCATCCTGTTCCTCGCGCTGGTGGCCGCGCCCGAGGGCGTCGACGTGTTCCAGAAGGCGCACCCGGACGTGAAGCTCTACGTGGCCTCGCTCGATTCGCACCTCGACAGCCACGCGTACATCATCCCGGGTCTCGGCGACGCCGGCGACCGCCTGTTCGGCACCAAGAACTAAGACGCACCCGGGCGGCCGGGCCGGGCGCGCGGGCGGTTACCGCGCGTCCGGGCCCGGCCGCCCTGCCGCACTCCCCGCCTCGCTCCCTGCCGCGCTTCCCGCCTGACCCCGTTTCCATCCGCCCTGCCCGGCCCGGCCGATTCCTCACCCGCTCCACCCAGCCAGCCGATCACGACCCGCGCGACGCGCGCAATCGCAGCGACGGGCGAAGCCGACGGGTCCCGCCGTGATAAAATTCAGATCCACCTGACGGTCGCGACGGTCCGAAGCACGGCCGGTCCCGCACGCGGCGCCACCTGCGACGGAACCGATGCACGCCCGATGCGCCCCAGCGCGCGCACCGGAAGCCGGTCCCGCACGCGTGAGCCGTGCACGCCGGACGCCTCGAACGCGTTGAACCGGACGATCGGAAACGATCGGCGCCTCGGCGCCAGCCACCCAGGGCGGACAAGACACTCAAGGGCACACCGGCCACGCCGCTCGACAGCGCGAGCCCGCGCCCGGCAATCGTATTGAGCATTGAGCACTGCGGCATCGACACGCAGCAACGACAACTGCACTAGCACCATGCACGCGCGGAGCGTGCGACGGAGAAAGGTATGGCGGGTCATTCGAAATGGGCCAACATCAAACACAAGAAAGCCGCGGCTGATGCCAAGCGCGGCAAGGTCTGGACGCGGCTCATCAAGGAAATCCAGGTGGCGGCGCGCATGGGCGGGGGCGAAATCGACTCGAACCCGCGTCTGCGTCTGGCCGTCGACAAGGCCTATGACGCGAACATGCCCAAGGACAACATCAACCGCGCGATCCAGCGCGGCGTGGGTGGCGTCGACGGCGCGAACTACGAAGAAATCCGCTACGAAGGCTACGGCATCGGCGGCGCGGCGGTCATCGTCGACACCATGACCGACAACCGCACCCGCACGGTCGCGGAAGTGCGCCACGCATTCTCGAAGTTCGGCGGCAACATGGGCACGGACGGCTCGGTGTCGTTCATGTTCGATCACATCGGCCAGTTCGTGTTCGCGCCGGGCACGCCCGAAGACAAGCTGATGGACGCCGCGCTCGAAGCGGGCGCCGACGACGTCGTGACGAACGACGACGGCAGTATCGAAGTGGTCTGCCCGCCGAACGACTTCCAGAAGGTCAAGGACGCGCTGGAAGCCGCGGGCTTCAAGGCCGAAGTGGCCGAAGTCACGATGAAGCCGCAGACCGAAGTCGAGTTCACCGGCGACGACGCCGTGAAGATGCAGAAGCTGCTCGACGCGCTCGAAAACCTGGACGACGTCCAGGAGGTGTACACCAACGCGTCGATCGCCGACGAATAACGGCATCGGCGCGGGCGCGGGCAGCCCCGCGCCCTCACGCGAATTCCACGGCTGGCGCAGGTCGCGCCAGCCGCAACTGTTTCTGGTTCTGGTCTTTCGGGGATTTACATGAAGTTACTCGTCGTCGGTTCTGGCGGCCGCGAACATGCGCTGGCGTGGAAACTCGCCCAGTCGCCGCGCGTGCAGCTCGTCTACGTCGCACCGGGCAACGGCGGCACCGCGCAGGACGAGCGGCTCGCCAATGTCGACATCACGGACATCAACGAGCTCGCCGATTTCGCCGAGCGCGAACAGGTGGCGCTCACCGTGGTCGGCCCGGAAGCACCGCTCGCCGCGGGCATCGTCAACGTCTTCCGCTCGCGCGGTCTGAAGGTGTTCGGCCCGAGCAAGGAAGCCGCTCAGCTCGAAAGCTCGAAGGACTTCGCGAAGGCGTTCATGAAGCGCCACAACATTCCGACCGCCGCGTACGAGACCTTCGCCGACGCGACGGCCGCGCACGCCTACGTCGATCAGCACGGCGCGCCCATCGTCATCAAGGCCGACGGCCTCGCTGCGGGCAAGGGCGTGGTCGTGGCGATGTCGCTGGAAGAAGCGCATCAGGCGATCGATTCGATGCTCGCCGACAACAAGCTCGGCGACGCCGGCGCGCGCGTCGTGATCGAGGAATTCCTCGCGGGCGAGGAAGCGAGCTTCATCGTCATGGTCGACGGCAAGCACGTGCTGGCGCTGGCGTCGAGCCAGGACCACAAGCGTCTGCAGGACGGCGATCAGGGCCCGAACACGGGCGGCATGGGCGCCTACTCGCCCGCGCCGATCGTCACGCCGCAGCTGCACGCACGCGTGATGCGCGAAATCATCCTGCCGACGGTGGCGGGCATGGAGAAGGAAGGCATCCGTTACACGGGCTTCCTGTACGCCGGTCTGATGATCGACGCGCAAGGCAACCCGAAGACGCTCGAATTCAACTGCCGCATGGGCGACCCGGAAACGCAGCCGATCATGGCGCGCCTGAAGGGCGACTTCTCGAAGGTCGTCGAGCACGCCATCGCCGGCACGCTCAATCAGGTCGAGCTGGAATGGGACCGCCGCACCGCGCTGGGCGTGGTGCTGGCCGCGTACAACTACCCGGAAACGCCGCGCAAGGGCGATCGCATCAGCGAAATCCCGGCGGAAACCGACGACTCGGTCACCTTCCACGCGGGCACGCAGCTCGTCGACGGCAAGCTGGTGACGGCGGGCGGCCGGGTGCTGTGCGTGGTCGGCCTCGCCGACTCGGTGCGCAGCGCGCAGAACGTGGCCTACGAGACGGTGAACCGCATCTCGTTCGACGGCATGCAGTATCGCCACGACATCGGCTACCGCGCCGCAGGGCGCAAGCAGTAAGGCAGCACGCGCGGCGCGCGGGCCACGGCTCGCGCGCCGCGTCTCGACGGCGGGCGCCTTGCGGCGCCCGTGCGCTATCTGGCCCTTTCGTGCCGCCGCGCCTGTCGTCCCGTCGGCCCCGCCGTTTCGACGTCCGTTGCCTCTTCGCCTGTGGCGTCGGCGCGGACGGGCCTCGAAGCCAGGCGGCGGCGGCGCTACACTGCCGCTTATCGGCGGCCCCGCCCTGGCGGCTTGGCCAACGCAGCGTCCAGACACCCGCGCGGCATGGCGCGGCACTGTCCGGCCCCAGGCCGGCACCACCCTTCAGCACCGATGAACGAACCGATTCAGACTGGCCAGACCGGCGCCACGCCCGATAGCGCGGCAGTACGCGCCTGGCTCGCGGGCCTGCAGACGCAGATCGCCGACACGCTCGGCGCCTTCGACGGCACGCCCTTCGCGACCGACGCCTGGCAGCGCGCGCCCGGCGAAAAGCTGCGCGGCGGCGGCTGCACGCGCATCATCGAGAACGGCCAGTTCTTCGAGCGCGGCGGCATCGGCTTCTCGGACGTGCAAGGCGACGCGCTGCCGCCCTCGGCCACGGCGGCGCGCTCGCAGCTCGCCGGACGCGGCTTCGAGGCGATGGGCGTCTCGCTCGTGCTGCATCCGCGCAATCCGTACTGCCCGACCGTGCACATGAACGTGCGCCTGCTGATGGCCACCAAGTCCGGCGAAGCGCCTGTGTTCTGGTTCGGCGGCGGCATGGATCTGACACCGTATTACGGCTTCGAGGAAGACGCGCAGCATTTCCACCGCGTCTGCCGCGACGCGCTCGCGCCCTACGGCGCGGATCTGTATCCGCGCTTCAAGCAATG
Source organism: Paraburkholderia tropica (assembly GCF_914484835.1). GTDB lineage: Bacteria > Pseudomonadota > Gammaproteobacteria > Burkholderiales > Burkholderiaceae > Paraburkholderia > Paraburkholderia tropica_A. The sequence continues at coordinate 26,134 of NZ_CAJZAR010000095.1, read as the reverse complement.
GTGCGACGAGTACTTCTTCCTGAAGCACCGCAACGAGGCGCGCGGCGTGGGCGGCATCTTCTTCGACGACTACGCCGAAGGCGGCTTCGAGCAGGCGTTCGCGATGCTCAAGAGCGTCGGCGAAGGCTTCCTGAAGGCGTATCTGCCGATCATCGAAAAACGCCGCACCCTGCCCTACGGCGAGGCCGAGCGCGAATTCCAGGCGTACCGGCGCGGCCGCTATGTCGAATTCAACCTCGTCTGGGACCGCGGCACGCATTTCGGCCTGCAAAGCGGCGGCCGCACCGAATCGATCCTGATGTCGATGCCGCCCGGCGCGAGCTGGCGCTACGACTGGGAGCCGGAAGCGGGCACGCCGGAAGCGCGCCTCTACACCGACTTCCTGCCCGTGCGCGACTGGATCTGACACCGTGACGCAAGCGTTCATCGCCCCGGCTCACGCGCTCGCACGGCGCGTCGGCCTGCTCGGCGGCACCTTCGACCCGATCCACGCGGGCCATCTGGCGCTCGCGCGCCATTTCGCGCGCGTGCTCGGCCTGACCGAGCTGATTCTGCTGCCCGCGGGCCAGCCGTGGCAAAAGCCCGGCGTGACGCCCGCCGAGCACCGGCTCGCGATGACGCGCGCCGCCGCCGCCACGCTCGCGCTGCCGGGCGTGACGGTCACGGTCGACACCGACGAGATCGAGCACGACGGCCCGACCTACACGGTCGAAACGCTGCGCCGCTGGCGTGCGAAGTCCGACGCGAACGGCGTCAGCAACACACAGGCCGCGCTCACGCTGCTGATGGGCGCGGATCAACTGCTGCATCTGGATTCGTGGCACGAATGGCGCGAGCTGTTCGCGCTCGCGCATCTGGGCGTGGCGAGCCGCCCCGGCTTCGATTTCGCGGCGCTGCCCGCCGACGTGGCCGCCGAAGTGGCCGCGCGCCGCGCCGGCGCAGCCACGCTCGCGAGCACGCCGAACGGCCATCTGCTGATCGACGACACGCTCGCACTCGACGTCTCGGCGACCGAAATCCGGCGCGATATCGCCGCCTGCGTGGCGGCGCGGCAACGCGCCGGCGACATCGCCGAAAAGATTCCCGCGCCAGTGTGGGACTATATTCTTCAACATCATTTGTACAGGCACCACGGGTAAATATGGACATCCGCAAACTTCAGCGCACCATCATCGACGCTCTTGAAGACGTCAAGGCACAAGACATCCGCGTCTTCAACACGAGCCATCTGACCGAGCTGTTCGATCGCGTGGTCGTGGCGAGCGGCACGTCGAACCGCCAGACCAAGGCACTCGCTTCGAGCGTGCGCGAGAAGGTCAAGGAAGCCGGCGGCGACATCGTCAGCACGGAAGGCGAAGAAACCGGCGAATGGGTGCTCGTGGATTGCGGCGACGCGATCGTCCACATCCTGCAACCGGCGCTGCGCCAGTACTACAACCTCGAAGAGATCTGGGGCGACAAGCCGGTGCGCGTGAAGCTCGGGACCAATACGGGCTTCGTGGGCGCGCGTCCGAGCGAGCCGATGGACGACGAGGACGAAGACGAAATCGAAGCGCCGGTCGCCGCGAAGAAGACCGCGCGCAAGACGGCCGCCCGCAAGAGCGCGAAGTAAGCGCGGCGCGTCGAACACCGCACGATGAAACTGCATATCGTCGCCGTCGGCCACAAGATGCCGGACTGGATTGCCGAGGGCTTCGAGGAATACACGAAGCGCATGCCGCCCGAGCTGCGCATCGAGTTGCGCGAGGTGAAGCCCGAGCAGCGCTCGTCGGGCCGCTCCGCCGAGAGCGTGATGGCCGCCGAGCGCACGCGCATCGAGGCGGCGCTGCCGAAGAACGCGCGCATCGTCGCGCTCGACGAACGCGGCAAGGACTGGACCACGATGCAGCTTGCGCAGGCGCTGCCCGGCTGGCAGCAGGACGGCCGCGACGTGGCCTTCCTGATCGGCGGCGCGGACGGGCTCGATCCGCAGCTCAAGGCGCGCGCCGACACGCTGCTGCGCCTGTCCTCCCTCACCCTGCCGCACGCGATGGTGCGCGTGCTGCTCGCCGAGCAGCTTTACCGCGCGTGGACCATCACGCAGAATCACCCCTATCATCGCGTTTGAAACCCGTTTAATACGCGCTTGAAACCCGCTTGAAACCCGCCTGAAATCCGATTGATGCTGGCTTGATGGCCGATTGACCGCTGCTTCGATGGCCGCCAGCCGGTCATCATGGCTGGCGCAATGCAGGCTCGAAGCAGGCACAATCGGGAACTCATGCGGGAACTCATGCGGGAACCAACGCGTAAGCGAACGCGGGAGCCCATGCGGATGCCGAAGCGCGCCCGTCGTGCCCCCGCGCGATGCCGCACGCATCGACGCCGCAACGCCTGCTCCCACCCGAACTCCGCCCCGTGAAGACGCCCCGATGACCACCACCGCGACTTATCCGTTCGTCTATCTCGCCTCGCAGAGCCCGCGCCGCCAGGAGCTGCTGCAACAGCTCGGCGTGCGTTTCGAATTGCTGCTGCCGCGTCCCGACGAAGACGCCGAAGCGCTCGAAGCCGTGCTGCCCGGTGAAAGCGCCGCCGTCTACGTCGAGCGCGTGTGCGCCGCGAAAGCCGACGCCGCGCGCGCCCGGCTCGTGGCGGGCGCGCATGCGCACGCGCCGATCCTGACCGCCGACACGACCGTCAGCATCGACGGCCATATCCTCGGCAAGCCGCACGACGCCGCCGACGCCTACGCGATGCTCGAACGCCTCGCAGGCCGCGAGCACGAAGTGCTCACCGCCGTGGCCGTGGTCAACGCGGAAGGCGTGTGCCTGCCCGTCGCGGTCTCACGTTCGCATGTGCGTTTCGCGGCCGCCCTGCCCGCCGCGATCGCCCACTATGTGGCGAGCGGCGAGCCGTTCGGCAAGGCCGGCGCCTACGGCATTCAGGGCCGCGCGGCCGAATTTGTCGAGCGAATCGACGGTTCCTATTCGGGTATCATGGGTTTGCCTCTGTTCGAAACGGCCGCCCTCCTGCGCGCCGCGAGCATCGACTTTTAAACAACAATCATGAACGAAGAAATCCTGATCAACATTACGCCACAGGAGACGCGCGTCGCGCTGGTCCAGCAGGGCGCAGTACAGGAGCTTCACGTCGAGCGCACGCTGTCGCGCGGGCGCGTCGGCAATGTCTATCTCGGCAAGGTCGTGCGCGTGCTGCCCGGCATGCAGTCGGCCTTTATCGACATCGGTCTGGAGCGCGCCGCCTTTCTGCACGTGGCCGATATCTGGCATCCGCGCATCGCCGGTGAAACGCATTCGAGCGCGCATCATCAGCCGATCGAAAAGACCGTGTTCGAAGGTCAGACGCTGATGGTGCAGGTCGTGAAAGACCCGATCGGCACCAAGGGCGCGCGCCTCTCGACGCAAGTGAGCATCGCGGGCCGCACGCTCGTCTATCTGCCGCAGGAGCCGCATATCGGCATCTCGCAGAAGATCGAGAGCGAAGCCGAACGCGAAGCCGTGCGCGCGCGCCTCACGGCCGTGCTGCCCGCCGATGAAAAAGGCGGCTACATCGTGCGCACGATCGCCGAAGACGCCACGAGTGAAGAACTGGCCGCCGACGTCGCGTATCTGCGCAAGACGTGGGCGACCATTCTCGCGCAGGGGCAGCGCCTGCCTGCCACGAGCCTGCTCTATCAGGACCTGAACCTCGGCCAGCGCGTGCTGCGCGACTTCGTCAACGACGAGACCACGCGCATCCAGGTCGATTCGCGCGAGACCTTCCAGAAGCTCAGCGAATTCGCGGGCGAGTTCACGCCGGCCGTGCTGCCGAAGCTGCATCACTACACCGGCGAGCGTCCGCTGTTCGACCTCTACAACATCGAGGCCGAAATCCAGCGTGCGCTGTCGCGCCGCGTGGACCTGAAGTCGGGCGGCTACCTCGTGATCGACCAGACCGAGGCGATGACGACGATCGACGTGAACACGGGCGGTTATGTGGGCGCGCGCAACTTCGACGACACGATCTTCAAGACCAATCTCGAAGCGGCGCACACGATCGCGCGGCAACTGCGCCTGCGCAATCTGGGCGGCGTGATCATCATCGACTTCATCGACATGGAGAACCTGGAGCATCGCGACCAGGTACTCGGCGAACTCAAGAAGGCGCTCGCACGCGACCGCACGCGCGTGACCGTGAACGGTTTCTCGCAACTCGGTCTCGTGGAAATGACGCGCAAGCGCACGCGCGAATCGCTCGCGCATGTGCTGTGCGAGCCGTGCCCCACGTGTCTGGGCAAGGGTCAGGTGAAGACGTCGCGCACGGTGTGCTACGACGTGCTGCGTGAAATCCTGCGCGAGTCGCGTCAGTTCAATCCGCGCGAGTTCCGCGTGGTGGCGTCGCAGCAGGTGATCGACCTGTTTCTCGAAGAAGAGTCGCAGCATCTCGCGATGCTGATCGATTTCATCGGCAAGCCGGTGTCGTTGCAGGTGGAATCGAATTTGAGTCAGGAACAGTACGATATCGTGCTGATGTAGCCGCAGCGCAGCACGCAGTCATCGCATCACCGGAGCACCGCAGTTGAATCACCAGCGCGTCACCCTTTCCCAGCTCGGCGAATTCGAAGAGGTCGTCGATGTCCGCACGCCGCTCGAATTTGCCGAGGACCACATGCCGGGCGCGATCAACGCGCCCGTGCTCAGCAACGAGGAGCGCGTGATCGTCGGCACGCTGTACAAGCAGTCGCCGTTCGACGCCACGCGTCTGGGTGCCGCGCTCGCCGCGCGCAACATCGCGCATCATCTCGACACGACCTTCGCCGACCGTCCGCGCAACTGGCGCCCGCTCATCTACTGCTGGCGCGGCGGCAAGCGCTCCGGCTCGATGACGGCCATGTTCAACATGATCGGCTGGCGCGCGCGGCAACTCGAAGGCGGCTACAAGTCCTACCGTCATAGCGTGCTCGAAGCGCTCGACGCCCTGCCCGCCCAGTTCCGCTATCTCGTGCTCACGGGGCCGACCGGCAGCGGCAAGACGCGTCTGCTGCAGGCGCTCGGCCGGGCCGGCGCGCAGATTCTCGATCTGGAAGCGCTCGCGGCGCATCGCGGTTCGCTGCTCGGCGCGTTGCCCTCGCGCGCACAGCCTTCGCAGAAGTGGTTCGACACCACGCTCGCGCAGACGCTGCGCGGCTTCGACGCCACGCAGCCCGTGTTCGTGGAAGCAGAGAGCCGGCGCATCGGCGCGATCACGCTGCCCATTTCGCTCGTCGACACCATGCATGGCGCGCCGTGCGTCGTGGTGGACGTGGCGCACGAGGAACGCGTGGCGCTGCTGCTCGAGGAATACGGGCATCTGCTCGACGAACGCGAGTACTTCCGGGAACAGTTGGTCAGGCTCACGCCGCTGCATGGGCGCGAGCGCATCGAATCGTGGTGCAAGCTGCTCGACGACGATAGCCGCCTGGCGTTGTCCGAGGCGCTCGTGACCGAACACTACGATCCGGCCTACGCGCGCAGCACGCGCAAGCATTTTCCGACGCTGGCGAAGTCGCCGCGCTTTGCCTTTCATCCGATGTCGGGGAATCCGCTCGACGAGGCGCATTCGTTGCTCGCGCAACTGCGCGGCGCAGACCTCATCGGCGAGATGCCGGGGCGCTAGCGCCCGCGGCGCCAGCCTCGCGGGCCGCCGCAGATTCACGAAACTCACCAAGCCCTCGCAAACCGGCCGGCCGCTCCCGGGGAAAAAGCGCCCGGGCACCCATCCGTGCCCGGGCTAAACCATCGGCAGGGCCGATAGTGGAGGTTCCTTGCGATGCGTCCGGCGCCGTCACAGGGCGTGGACGCCGGGCCCGCATCGCCGCGTCAGCTCATGCTGTGCCGCCCTCCAGCGGCATCACGCGTATTCCTTGCTTCTCTGTCTTGCGGGGCTGGCGCTTAGCGCGAGTACATCGCGTTCCAGTCTTGCTGCGACACGGTCGCGGCACGCACACCCGATTGCGACGCGTTCGCCACACCGCCGTAGGCGCTCTGGCCGTTCAGCGCGGCAACCTTGGCTTCGGCGGCCTGGATGGCTTGCGGATAGTGAGCCTGATCGCCATCGCCGACGTGGTAGCCGACCTGCTGAAGCTGGACGAGTTCGGCGCGCACCTGGGCGCGGGTGACGGGAGCTTGCTGCGCGAACGAAGCGACGGGAACGACGAGAGCGGCGGCAACAGCAACGGCTTGAATCAGGGACTTCATGATACGACCTCCAGTTTGGACTAGACGGCCGACGTGCGACGGTATGTGCATGCGACCGATGTGCACATCCTAGTCCTCTAGAAGACCAGGGTTAACCCCGGTACTTTCAGAAGACCCTTCCAGAATCAGGAAAAGTCGCGAGAAGCCCCGCCTGGCGGGCGTTTGGACGACGCGACACGCGGTCGCGACACCCAAACGGGCGCAACTATCGGGCGGAAACGATGTCCGCCGCGAGGGCGAGAAGCGCGTCGACGTGCGCGGGCACGCTGGCGTCGTAGAGGATGGCGTCGCTCGGGGCCGCATCGAGGCGCGGCGCGCGCGCGGCGACGGCCGACTCGATGATGCGGCGCAAACCGGCGGCGTCGCCGGGCGCGAAAAGCTGCTTGGCGGAATCGGCGATGGCGTCGGCGCAGCCGATGTTGGTCGAGAAGATCACCGGCGTGCCGCACATCACCGACTCGATGCCGACGAGGCCGAACGGCTCGTAGGTCGAAGCGAGGATCGAATAGTCGGCGGCGCGATAGGCGTTCTCGAGATCCTTCACGTAACCGATATAGCGCACGCGCTCGCTGGCGCGCTCGGGCGGCCGCCCCGCCACCGCCACCACGACCGGCAGATCGAGCGCCTCGACCACCGACTGGATCAGCGGCAGGCCCTTGCGCTCGTGGCTGCTCGACGGGAACAGCAGCACCGTTTCGTGTTCGGCGAAACCGTACTGCTTGCGCAGCGCGGCGCGCGCGGCGGCGTCCACGGGCGAAAAACGCGTGCCGTCGACGGGCGGACAGAGCACGCGGATCTTGCTGTCATCGATGCCGTAGAGTTCGCGCAGTTCGTCGCGCATCAGCTCGGAGTGCGCCACGATCACGCGCGATTGCGCATATTGGCGGCTCTCCAGCTCGATCTGACGGCGATCGGAGCGGCGCATCGGCCGGCCGGTCGCGCGCAGGAAGCCGCGATGCGTGCCGCCGCAAATGGCGATCTCCGACGAATCGACCCGATTGCAGCCGATCAGCACGTCCACGGCCGCGCGGCGGCGCAGCGCGGCGAGCCGCCACGAAAACCACACGTCGCGCAGCTTGCCCGGCAGGAAGGCGACGTTGATGCGATAGCGCTCGACGAGCGCGCATTCGGGCACCGACAGATCGAACTTGCGCGCGAAGAACGCGGGCCGCATGTCGCGCGCGGCGAGACCACGCACGAGATCCATCGCATAGCGTTCGAGACCGCCACTGTGCTTGAGCGCGTTGCTGGAAATTCCGACCTTCATGACCCGTCCGACGTGATTTTCAATGCAATCTGGTGCCGGCGATTATATAGCGCCAGCTTCGCGCCCTACCGGTGCGCGGAGGTTCGCCCCGTTGCGCGCCCTACGCGACGCGCGATGACGCAGAGGCATCCGAATACGACGAAGGCACGCAAACTTCGCGTGCCTTCGGGTGATTCACACTACCTCGATGCAGCCTTGAGACGTCGTTACGCGGCGTGCTGCTGGAACTGGATCTTGTGCAGATGCGCGTACAGGCCGCGCTGCTCCAGCAGTTGCTGATGCGAGCCGCGCTCGACGATACGGCCCGCTTCCATCACGAGGATGCGGTCCGCGCGCTCGATGGTCGACAGACGGTGCGCGATCACGAGCGTCGTGCGGCCCTTCATCAGCGTTTCGAGCGCCGCCTGCACGTGGCGTTCCGACTCCGAGTCGAGCGCCGAGGTGGCTTCGTCGAGAATCAGGATCGGCGCGTCCTTGTAGATCGCGCGCGCGATGGCGAGGCGCTGGCGCTGACCGCCCGAGAGCTTCATGCCGTTGTCGCCCACGAGCGTGGCGATGCCTTCGGGCAGCGCGGCGATCGTGTCCCACAGATTGGCGGCGCGCAGCGCGTGCTCGACGCGCGCGGGATCAGCCTTCTGGCCATACGCGACGTTATTGGCGACCGTGTCGTTGAACAGCGTGACGTCCTGGCTCACCATCGCGATCTGGCTGCGCAGCGCGTGGATGTCGTACTCCGGCAACGGCACGCCGTCGACCAGAATCTGACCGCCGCTCGGATCGAAAAAGCGCGGCAGCAGATTCACGAGCGTGGTCTTGCCGCTGCCCGACGGACCCGCCAGCGCGATCATCTCGCCCGGCGCCGCGCTGAAGTGCACGTGTTCGAGAATCGCACGCCCTTCCGGCCCATAGGCGAACGACACGTCGCGGAACTCGATTTCGCCGCGCGCGCGTTCGAGCGGCTTGCCGCCGCCTTCCGGCTCGGCCGGTTCGTCGATCAGGCCGAAGATCAGCTCGGCGGCCGTCATGCCGCGCTGCAGCGGCTGGTTCACGTCGATCAGATGCTTGAGCGGCGAAATCACGAGCAGCATCGATGTGACGAACGCGACGAAGCCGCCGACCGTGGTCTGGTCATGCGAGGCCTGCACCACGGCGATGGTCACCACGACGGCCAGCGCGATCGACGCGAGGAACTGCGTGAGCGGCTGCGCGAGCCCGCCCGACACCGTCATGCGCATCTGATAGCCGCGCAGGCGGCGGCTCATCTCGCCGAAACGGTTCATTTCGTACTGCTCGCCGTTGTGCACCTTGACGACCTTGTAGCCGCCCACGGTCTCTTCGACGATGTAGGACAGTTCGTTGGTCAACAGCTGGTGCTCGCGGTTCAGGCGGCGCAGGCGGCGGTTGATCTTGCTGACCAGCCAGCCGATGGCGGGCAGCAGCACGGCCACGATCAGCGTCAGACGCCAGTTGAGGATGAACAGATAGCCGAGCAGGAAGAACACCGTGAGCGAATCGCGCACGGACGTCACGAGCACGCCCATCAGCACGCTCAGGATCTGGTTGACCTCGAACACGATCGCGTTGATGACCGTGCTGGCCGTCTCGCGCTGGAAGAAGCCGACGCTCGCGTGGATCATGCGCTCGAACATCTTGAGGCGCAGTTCCAGCAGGATGCGGTTCGACACGTACTGGAGCAGATAGCCCGACGCGTATTGCGCGAGGCCGCGCACCAGCGCAAGCCCGATGATGGCGACCGGCACGATCCACATCGCGCTCGGGCTGCCCTTGGTGCCGAAGCCGTGGTCGAGCAGCGGCTTGAGCAGCGCGGGAATGCCGGCCTCGGTCGCGGCCACCAGCGCCAGCGTGAGGATGGCGGCGATCGAGACCCAGAAGAGCGGCTTAAGATAGGGCCACAACCGGCGGCCAACCGATGCCGGATTCGAAGCCGCACCGTTACCGATCGGCTTGCTGAGGGTGGATTGTTTTGGCTTCTCGCTCAAGGAATCCTCTGGAAAGGCGGATGCTGAAAATATGGTCTCGTCTCGCGCCGCGCGTGGGCTTCGGCCCGGGTGCGGCAACAAGGTATCGCATTGTATACGCTAGGCGCCGCGGCTCGACGCGCGCGGCGGACCGGTGTGGCGTGGCGACCGCAGGCCGCGCACGGGCCATGCCGGCCGCGCGCCCCCTGGCCGCCCGCAGGACATGGACTAGAATACGCACCTCTGCGCGCCGGGCCGCCACCGGACGGTGCGCCGCATTCGATATCTCTCCAGAACAGGCGTCATCTTCATGTCCGAAGGACTTTCCCCGAATCGCGCGAGCCATCCGAGCCAGGCCGGCAGCAGCACGCCGCGCGCCACGCTCTCCGTGATCGTGGTCGCGATGAACGAGGCGCACGACATTCGCGACTGCCTCGAATCCGTGCGCGGACTCGCCCTGGAAACCATCGTGTTCGATTCCGGCAGCACGGACGGCACGCCCGACATTTGCCGCGCGCTGGGCGCACGCGTGTTCGAAACCGACTGGCCCGGCGACGGCCCGCAGAAAAACCGCGCGCTCGCCGAAGCCCGTGGCGACTGGGTGATCTGCCTCGACGCCGACGAACGCCTGAGCCCCGAGCTGCGCGCCGAAATCGAGACGCTGCTCGCTCAAGGGAGCCCGCACACGGCCTTCAGCACGCCGCGCCGTTCGAGCTTCTGCGGCCGCTTCATGAAGCACTCGGGCTGGTGGCCCGATCGCATCGTGCGCCTGTTCCGCCGCGGCAGCGCGCGCTTCACCGACGTGCGCACGCACACGCATCTGGAAATCGACGGCACGACTGGGCGCTTCGACGGCCCGTTCATCCATATTTCGATGCCCGACCTGCACGAAGCGCTCGACAAGACCAACGTCTATTCGACGGCAGGCGCGCTGACGATGGCCGAAAACGGCAAGCGCTCGTCGCTCGCGAAGGCGCTGGGCAAGGGCTTCTGGGCGTTCTTCCGCACGTGGGTGATCCGCGCGGGCTTTCTGGATGGCGCCGAAGGGCTGATGCTCGCCATCAACAACGCGGAAACGACGTACTACCGTTACGCGAAACTCGCGCTGCTCACGCGCGACGGCAAGGTCGCGAAAAAGCGCTGAAACGCGCTACAACACGCCAATCGCGCGCGCGGCGCGGCGGTGACGAAACACCGCGCGCCGCGCACCGCATCCGCGTGAATCTTCAGTAGACGATTTCGACCGAGCTGTCCGCGAACTCGCCGCGCAAGGCGACGAGCAGGTCGTCGGTGGGCTTCACGCGCCAGGCGTCGCCCAGACGCACTTCCCCTTCCGCACGCTCGTTGCGATAGACGATCTGCACCGCGAGCCCGTTCGGGATCACGGCCTGGACACGGTCGCGGTCGCGATCGCGACCGCCGCCATATCCACCGCCCTCGCGCCCGCCACGGCCGCGCGCCTGCTCGACCGGCGCGGGCAACGAGTCGTCGGGCTTCGCGCGATGCGCTTCGAGCACCGCACGCAGCGCGCCCGCATTGGCGTTGCCGTTCATCTGCACCTTCACGGCCTGGGCGTAGCGGCTGCGCGCGCGCTCCAGATCCATGACGGTATCGACGGTAAAGCGGATGCCGCCCGTAAACGCGTCGTTGCGCGCGCCGCCCTGCACGACCAGCAGCTCGTCTTCCTTGAACAGCGCCTTGTGGGCCTCGAACTGCTCGTTGAACACCGTCACTTCGCACTGGCCGGTGCCGTCGTCGAGCAGCGCGATCAGCATCTTGCCGCGCTGGGTCATCTGCGTGCGCAGCGAGGCGATCACGCCCGCCACCAGCTTGTCGCGCCCTTCCTTCAGTTCGCCGATCTTCTGGCGCACGAAGCGGCGCACTTCGTCCTTGTAGGCGTCGAACAGGTGGCCCGACAGATAGAAGCCGAGCGCGCCCTTTTCTTCCTGGAGCTTGCGCTTCTCGCCCCACGCCGGTTCGTCGACGAGTTCGTGCGCGGCCAGCGGCGCGTCGCCCATGTCGAACAGACCCGCCTGCATGGCGTTGGCGCTCGCCTGCTCGGCGGCTTCCATCGCCATCGGCACCGACGCGAGCAGCTGCGCGCGGTTCGCGTGAATGGTGTCGAACGCGCCCGCGCGGATCATGGCTTCGATCGTGCGGCGATTCACCAGACGGCGGTCGATACGCTCGCAGAAGTCGAACAGATCCTTGAACAGACCGCCCTCTTTACGCGCGCGCAGGATTTCTTCGATGGCGTTCTGGCCGCTGCCCTTGATCGCGCCCAGACCGTAGCGAATGGTGCGCGAGCGCTTGCCTTCGGCCACATGGGCGTCCGCGACCGGCTCGAAGCGATACGCCGAAGCGTTCACGTCGGGCGGCAGCACGACCATCTTGTTCGTGAGGCAGTCCTCGAAGAGGATCTTCACCTTGTCAGTGTCGTCCATGGCGAGCGACATATTGGCCGCCATGAATTCCGCCGGATGGTGCGCCTTCAGCCATGCCGTGTGATACGCGAGCAGTGCGTAGGCGGCCGCGTGCGACTTGTTGAAGCCGTAGCCCGCGAACTTTTCCATCAAGTCGAAGGTTTCGTCGGCTTTCTCGCGCGTGAGGCCGTTCTTCGCCGCGCCTTCCGCGAAAATCTCGCGGTGCTTGGCCATTTCCTCGGGCTTCTTCTTACCCATCGCGCGGCGCAGCAAGTCGGCGCCGCCAAGCGAGTAGCCGCCGATGATCTGCGCCATCTGCATCACCTGTTCCTGATAGACCATGATGCCGTAGGTCTCTTTCAGAACCGGTTCGACGCGCGGATCGGGATACTCCACCACTTCGCGGCCGTGCTTACGCGCGCAGAAGCTCGGGATCAGGTCCATCGGGCCCGGACGATACAAGGCCACGAGCGCGATGATGTCCTCGAAGCGGTCGGGCTGCGCGTCCTTCAGCATGCCCTGCATGCCGCGGCTTTCCAGCTGGAACACGGCGACCGTATTCGCTTTCTTGAGGATCTGGAACGACGGCGCGTCGTCGAGCGGCACCTGGGCGAGCGACCAGTCTTTCTTCGAGGGATCGAGCATGCGAATGTAGCGCTCGGCCCAGTCGAGAATCGTGAGCGTGGTCAGGCCCAGAAAGTCGAACTTCACGAGGCCGACGGCTTCCACGTCGTCCTTGTCGTACTGGCTCACGACGCCGCTTTCGTCGCCCTGGGTGTAGAGCGGGCAGAAGTCGGTGAGCTTGCCCGGCGCGATCAGCACGCCGCCCGCGTGCATGCCGACGTTACGCGTGAGGCCTTCCACGAGCTGCGCGAGGTCGAGCAGCTGATGGACTTCGTCTTCGTTGTCGTAGCGTTCCTGAAGCTGCGGTTCTTCCTTCATCGCGTCGGCGATGGTGACGTGCTTGCCCGGCTTGAACGGAATGAGCTTGGCCACGCCGTCGGTGAACATATAGCCGAGATCGAGCACGCGGCCGATGTCGCGCACCGCCGCCTTCGCCGCCATCGTGCCGAACGTGGCGATCTGCGAGACCGCGTCCGCGCCGTACTTGTCCTTCACGTACTGAATGACGCGGTCGCGCCCGTGCTGGCAGAAGTCGATGTCGAAGTCGGGCATCGAGACGCGTTCGGGGTTCAGGAAACGCTCGAACAGCAGGTTGTAACGCAGCGGGTCCAGATCGGTAATGCCGAGCGCGTAAGCGACGAGCGAGCCCGCGCCCGAACCCCGGCCAGGGCCCACCGGCACGCCGTTGTTCTTCGCCCAGTTGATGAAGTCCGCGACGATCAGGAAGTAGCCCGGAAAACCCATCTTGATGATGGTCCCGCACTCGAAATCCAGCCGCTCGTAGTAGTGCGCGCGCTCTTTGTCACGCTCGGCTTCGTCGGGATACAGCTGCACGAGGCGCGTTTCCAGACCTTCCTTGGAAAGCTGCACGAGGTAGTCGTCGAGCGACAGGCCGTCGGGCGTGGGGAACAGCGGCAGCTTGGGCTTGCCGAGTTCGAGCGTCAGATTGCAGCGTTTCGCGATCTCGATGGTGTTCGCGACGGCCGAGGGAATGTCCGCGAACAGCGCGGCCATTTCGTCCTGGGTGCGAAAACGCTGATCGGTCGTGAAGCGTTTCTGGCGGCGCGGATTCGCGAGGATGTCGCCTTCCGAGATGCACACGCGCGCTTCGTGCGCGGTGTATTCCTCGTCGGTCATGAACTGCATGGGGTGCGTGGCGACCACCGGCAGTTGCAATTCGGCGGCGATACCCACCGCCTGCTCGACGTATTGCTCGCCGCCCGGCTGGCCGCAGCGCTGCAGTTCGATGTAATACGCGTTCGGGAACAGCTTCGCCCAGCGCTGCGCATGGCGCTTCGCGCTTTCGGCGTTGCCCGCCGCGAGCGCGAGGCCCACGTCGCCCTGCTGCGCGCCCGAGATGGCCAGCAGCCCTTCGCCCAGGCCCGCTTCGAGCCACGCGACGTCGACTTCCGCGCGGCCGCGATACTGATTCGTGAGCCACGCCTTGGACAGCAGCTCGCAAAGATTCAGGTAACCGCGCTTGTCCTTCACGAGCAGCAGCAGGCGCGATGGTTTGTCGCGGTCGTCGGGATTCATGATCCAGACGTCGCAGCCCGCAATGGGTTTGACCCCTTTGCCGCGGGCTTCCTGATAGAAACGGACGAGGCCGAAAGCGTTGCTGAGGTCGGTGAGCGCGAGCGCGCCCTGGCCGTCCTTGGCCGCCGCCTTGACGAGGTCGTCGAGGCGCACGATGCCGTCGGCAATCGAGAATTCGGAGTGGACGCGAAGATGGACGAAGCGGGGATCTGACATGGACGTGATTGTACCTCTACGGTCACGCGATTTTTGCCGCGCCGGGCGGCTTCGGGACCACGTTGGCCATTCGGATAAGGCTGTGCGCGGGCTGTGCGCCGGCTTTGCGCAAGATCACGCCGAAGCGGCAACGGCCCCGGTGCGTGCGTACATCGGACGGGCGGCGCATCGCGCGATTGAGGGATAATAGCGGATTGCGCCCGCCGCGCCCGACGCCTCGCGAGACCCGGCTTTTTCACCCGATCTCGCCCCGATTCCCCCGTTCTGCGCCCTCGTCTTTCAAGGACGACATCGCCCGAATCGCAGGAATCGCCCCAATCCGCGTCGAGCCAACCCGCCGGGCCCGTCCGATCCTGCTTTTACAGTTTGGCCATGCGCATTCTCAATCTCTCTACGTATCAGTTCGCGACCCTCGACAAGACCGAGCAATGGCGCCCGTTCATCCTTGAACGCTGCAAGGCGCTCGACCTGCGCGGCACGATCCTGCTCGCGCCCGAAGGCATCAATCTGTTCGTCGCCGGCGACGAGCCGAACGTGCGCGCCTTCATGGATTACATCAACAACGATCCGCTGTTCGAAGGCAAGTTCGCGACGCTGCCGTTCAAGGAGAGCTTCTCGGAAACGCGCCCCTTCAACCGCATGCTCGTGCGCCTCAAGCGCGAGATCATCACGATGAAGAAGCCGGCCATCCGTCCCGAGGAAGGCCGCGCACCGTCGGTCGCGCCGGTCGTGCTCAAGCAATGGCTCGACCGCGGCTTTGACGACGAAGGCCGTCCGGTCGTCATGCTCGACACGCGCAATGCATTTGAAATCGACGTCGGCACCTTCGACAACGCGCTCGATTACCGCATCGACAAGTTCAGCGAATTCCCCGAAGTCATCGCCGCGAACCGCGCCGACCTCGAAGGCAAGACCGTCGTGTCGTTCTGCACAGGCGGTATCCGCTGCGAAAAGGCCGCGATCCACATGAAGGAAGTGGGTATCGACCACGTTTATCAGCTCGAAGGCGGCATCCTGAAGTACTTCGAGGAAGTGGGCGGCGCGCACTACACCGGCGACTGCTTCGTGTTCGACCAGCGCACCGCGCTCAACCCGCAGCTCGAACCCACCGACACCGTGCAGTGCTTCGCCTGCCGCGCCGTGGTCACGCCCGACGAACAGGCCTCGCCGCTCTACGAAGCGGGCAAGAGCTGCCCGGCCTGCCATCCGCAGCGCGCGGCCAGCGTGCAAGCTGCGTAACGTGCGCGAGCGCGTGAGCGCGGCGCCGCAAGGCTATCGCGGGCGCTTCGCGCCCTCGCCCACCGGTCCGCTGCATCTGGGCTCGCTCGTCTCGGCGCTCGCGAGCTGGCTCGACGCGCGCGCACACGGCGGCACGTGGCTCGTGCGCGTCGAAGACATCGACGGGCCGCGCACGGTGCCGGGCGCGGCCGAAGACATCCTGGCGACGCTCGAACGCTTCGGTTTTCACGCCGACGAACCGCCCGAGTGGCAAAGCCGCCGCATTCCGCTCTATCGCGCGGCGCTCGACGCGCTGATCGCGTCCGGCCACGTCTATCCGTGCGGCTGCACGCGCAAGGAAATCGCCGATTCGCAACTGCACGCGCATCGGCGCAATACCACGCTGATCTATCCCGGCACCTGCCGCGACGGCCTGCACGGCAAGCCCGCGCGCGCGTGGCGGCTGCGCGTGCCCGATCTTCCCGCCGACGATGCCGATAACGCGGGCGCGAATCCCGCGCTGATCCGCTTCGACGACCGCTGGCAAGGCCCGCAGCACCAGGATCTCGCGACCGAAGTCGGCGACTTCGTGCTGCTGCGCGCCGACGGCCAGTGGGCGTATCAGCTCGCGGTCGTCGTCGACGATGCCGATCAGCACATCACGCACATCGTGCGCGGCGCGGATCTGCTCGACTCCACGGCACGCCAGATCTGGCTCCAGCAGTGCCTCGGCGTGCCGACGCCCGCGTATCTGCACGTGCCGGTCGTCACCAACGCGGACGGCGACAAGCTCTCGAAGCAGACCGGCGCGCTGGCGCTCGACGTCGCGCGTCCGATCGAGGCGCTGGTGGGCGCGGCACGCCATCTCGGGCTCGATCTGCACGACGCCGCGCCGACGACATTCGAAGCGTTTCAGGCCGACGCCATCGACGCCTGGAAGCGGCGGCTCGCGCGACTACCGGAACATTCACGCGCGCAATAAACGCGCCGCACAAACAAAAACGGCATGTCGCTCAACACGACATGCCGTTTTTTCATGCGCCGATCAAACGTCGATTAAACGTCGATCAAGCGCCGGGCAAAGCTTACGAAGACGACGACGAAGTCGGCTTGTTGCGCCATCCCGCGCCCAGGCCGCCGAGCAGCGCGGCGAGCGGCTGCTTCGACTGCTTCTGCGACGCGTTGGACGGCGCGGGCTTGTCGTCGGCCTTGCTGCGGGCGGCCGCCGACGGTTCGTAGGGCTTCAGGAAGAAGTCATCGACGGGCTGCGACGAACGGTGATGATGCGGACGCTCGTGCGCGCCCGGACGGCGGTGGCCAACGCGCTCGCCACGGCCTTCGCGGCTTTCGCGGCCTTCACGCGCCTCGCGGCTTTCACGGCCCTCGCGACCTTCGTGGCCGTCGCGCTCGCGGCGGCGGCTGCCGCCCTCGTGGTGCGCAACCGGCGTATCGACCGTCAGATGCTCGACGGTCAGCGGACGCTTGATCAGCTTTTCGATATCGGCGAGCTGCTTCTTTTCGTTCGGCGAGCACAGCGACAGCGCGTCGCCGGTCGCGCCCGCGCGGCCCGTACGGCCGATGCGGTGCACGTAGTCTTCGGCGCTGAACGGCAGGTCGAAGTTGATGACGGCGGGCAGTTCGGCGATGTCCAGACCGCGCGCGGCCACGTCGGTGGCCACCAGCGCCTCGATCTCGCCGCGCTTGAAGGCGTCGAGCGCCTGCATGCGCTCGCTCTGCGTGCGGTCGCCGTGAATCGCGGCGGCCACGATGCCCTGCTTCTCGATCTGGCGCGCAAGACGGCTCGCGCCGATCTTGCTGTTGCAGAACACGATCACCTGCTTGAGGCCGCGACTGCGGATCAGTTGCACGACCGCGCCGGTCTTGTCGCCTTCGGCGACTTCATAGACGATCTGCGTGACGTTGGCGTTCGTCGAGTTGCTGCGCGCGACTTCGATGGTCTGCGGCGTGCGCAGATAGGTCGCGGCGAGCTTCTTGATTTCCGGCGAGAACGTGGCCGAGAACAGCAGCGTCTGACGCTCCTTCGGCAGCAGGTTCAGGATGCGCTGGAGGTCGGGCAGGAAGCCCATGTCGAGCATGCGGTCGGCTTCGTCGAGCACGAGCATCTGCACCTGGCCGAGGTTCGTGGTCTTCTGCTGGACGTGGTCGAGCAGACGGCCCGGCGTCGCGATCAGGATTTCCACGCCGCGGCGCAGTTCGTCCGATTGCGGATTCATGTCGACGCCGCCGAACACCACCGCGCTGCGCAGCGGCGTGTGCTGCGCGTAGGTGCGCACGTTGTTGGCGACCTGGTCGGCCAGCTCGCGCGTGGGCGTGAGGATCAGCGCGCGCACCGGATGGCGGGCGGGCGATGCGCTCGTGCTCGCGAGCGGCAGCAGACGCTGGAGGATCGGCAGCGAGAAGCTCGCGGTCTTGCCGGTACCGGTTTGCGCGGCGCCCATCACGTCGCGGCCCGTGAGGACCACGGGGATGGCCTGCGCCTGGATCGGCGTGGGCGTCGTGTAGCCCTGCTCCTGGATCGCCTTGAGGATCTCGGGCGCGAGGCCGAACTGATCGAAGGTCTCAGTGCTGGGCGTGACGGCTGTGTCGGACATGGTGGCTTTCGCTATAAAGGCGCTATGCGCGCGAGGCGCGGCGCGCCTCAAATAATCACTGCTGATGTTGCGTGGGTCTTGCTGGGTACGCCTGACGGCGCCTGGCGCCGGGTCTGGCTGCGGAGCACGCTAGCGCGTGGGCCGTCCGGCGGACGGCTCGCAGCGCTGGGGCGGCGGCGTGCGGGGCGGTGGCGGGGTGCGCTGGCGCTCTGACCGCGCTCGACCCGTTCCATTCGCTCGATCCCGCTCGAACGCTTGCTCGTACCCTCTTTCCGGCTGCGCGCTCGGGCGCGGCCGTTTCAGTCGATGCCGGCGGTTCATGCCGGCGTGCCGGGCGCGCAGACCTGCGCCGCCTCGGGTTCCCGCCGCGCTGCCCCTGCGAATCCTGCAGGCGCAATCCGGCGAAAGGCCGGTATTGTAGCACCTTGGCATAAATCCCTATGGCCGCAGGGGCGGCCTTCTGCCAACGGCGCTTACCTTGGCCTACGGGCGCCACGGCTTTGACCACTGCTTTGACCACTGCATTGTCCGCGGCGCGCCAGGCGCGCCGCATCCGGCCCTTTACATCCACCCTTTACATCAATCCGTCACGCGGACATCAGGCCTTCCACGTCTCGCGCATCACCATCAGGCGCAATTCGGTCATGTCCTCGATCGCGTAGCGTACGCCCTCGCGCCCCAGCCCCGAATCCTTCACGCCGCCATACGGCATGTTATCGACGCGAAATGACGGAATATCGTTGATCACCACGCCGCCCACGTCGAGTTCGTCCCACGCGCGATGTGCGTTCGCCAGCGAGTCGGTGAACACGCCCGCCTGCAACCCGAAGTCGCTGTCGTTGACGATGTCGAGCGCCTGGCCGAAATCCTTGAAGCGTTCGAGGATCGCCACCGGCCCGAACGCCTCCTTGCGATACAGATCGGTGCCGCGGCCCACGTCTTCGAGCAGCGTGGCCTCGAACATCGCGCCGTCGACCTGGCCGCCCGCGAGAATCTTCGCGCCCGCCAGCACCGCCTGCTCCATCCAGCCCGCGAGGCGTTTCGCCTCCGACTCCGAGATCATCGGCCCGACGAAGGTTTTTTCGTCCTTTGGATCGCCCATTTTGAGCGTCTTGACCTTGGCGATCAGCTTCTCGCGCAGCGCGTCGTAGAGCGAGGCGTGCACGAGAATGCGCTGCACGCCGATACAGCTCTGCCCCGACTGGTAATACGCGCCGAACGCCAGCCGGTCCACCACGTAATCGAGCTTCGCGCCCTGATCGGCGTCGACCACGGCCGCCGCGTTGCCGCCCAGTTCCAGCACCACCTTCTTCTTGCCCGCCTTCTTCTTCAGATCCCAGCCCACGCCCGGCGAGCCCGTGAACGAGAGCAGCTTGAAGCGCTCGTCGGTCGTGAACAGATCGGCGCCGTCGCGGTGCGCGGGCAGGATCGAAAACGCGCCCTTCGGCAGATCGGTTTCCGCCAGCACCTCGCCGATGATCAGCGCGCCCACCGGCGTGCGGCTCGCGGGCTTGAGCACGAACGGCACGCCCGCCGCCAGCGCGGGCGCGACCTTGTGGGCGGCCAGATTGAGCGGAAAGTTGAACGGCGAGATGAACGAGCACGGCCCGATCGGCACGCGTTTGACGTAGCCGTGATAGCCCTTCGCGCGCGGCGCGATCTCCAGGTTCACAATCTCGCCGTCGATGCGCACGCTCTCCTCGGCGGCCACGCGGAAGGTGTCGATCAGGCGCGTGACCTCGCCGCGCGCATCGTTGATCGGCTTGCCGGCCTCGATGCAGAGCGCCATCGCCAGCTCGTCGAAACGCTCGCGAAAACGCGCGACGCAATGATCGATCACGGCTTGGCGCTTGAACGGCGGGAACGCGCGCATGGCGGGCATGGCGGCTTCGGCGGCGGCGATGGCCTGATCGATCGCCTTCGCGTCGGCGAGCGCGACGCGCGTGGCGACTTCGCCGCTGTATTTGTCGGTGACGTCGAGATCGGTGTTGGCGGCGACGGCCTGGTTCGCCAGATAGTACGGATAGGTCGGCTTGAGCATGGCGTGTTCTCCGGGGAAGCGCGGTCCATTGGGTCACGACTGGTCGCATCGGATCAGCCGCGCCTGCACTGCGCCTGAAGTCAGGCAATGCGGGACGGCGCGCAATGCGCACGCCCGCGCGAATGGCTCAACGAATGGCTTAGCGAATGGCTCAGCGAATTGCTCAGAGCTGCGCGCTCAGACGCTTGATCTCGCGATTGAGCACGCGCTCGTTGTCCGAGTAGTCGATCGGCACGTCGATCACGTGCACGCCCGGCTGCGCGAAACATTGCTCCATCAGCGGCTTGAGCTGGTCGGCTTCCGTCACGCGATGACCGTGCGCACCGTAGCTGCGCGCGTAATCGACGAAATCGGGGTTCTGCAGCGTCATGCCGTAGTCGGGGAAATTCATGTTTTCCTGCTTCCAGCGGATCATGCCGAAGGCGTCGTCGCGCAAGAGCAGCACGACGAGATCGAGCTTCATGCGCACCGCCGTTTCCAGCTCCTGCGAATTCATCATGAAGCCGCCGTCGCCGCAGACGGCCACGACCTTGCGCTCGGGGTGGACGATGCGCGTCGCGATCGCCGAGGGCAGCCCCGCGCCCATCGACGCGAGCGCGTTGTCGAGCAGCACCGAATTCGGCTCGCGGGCGCGGTAGTAGCGCGCGAACCAGATCTTGTACATGCCGTTGTCGAGACACAGGATGCCGTCCTCGGGCATCGCGCCGTAGACGTCGTGCACGAGCCGCACCGGATACATCGGAAAGCGCGCGTCGTGCTGGCCTTTGGCGAGATGCGCGTCGAAGTGGCGCTTGATCTCCGCGAAGCGCGCGAAATCCCACGCGTGCTCGCGCGGCTTGAGACTTTCCTTGAGCTGCCACACCGCATTGGCGATGTCGCCGACCACCTCGATCTGCGGGAAATAGACCGGATCGACTTCCGCGCCCAGGAAGTTCACGTGGATCACGGTCTTTTCCTCGGCGCTGCGCATGAAGAACGGCGGCTTTTCGATCACGTCGTGGCCGACGTTGATGATGCAGTCGGCATGCTCGATCGCGCGATGCACGAAGTCGCCGTCCGACAGCGTGGCGTTGCCGAGCCAGAGCGGATGCGATTCGTCGATCACGCCCTTGCCCATCTGCGTGGTGAAGAACGGGATGCCGGTCTGGTCGACGAATTCGCGCAGCACGTTGCGCGTGGTCTTGCGGTTGCCGCCCGCGCCGATCATCAGCAGCGGATGGCGCGCCGAGCAGATCGCCGCCACCGCGTGCGCGACCGCTTTTTCCTCGGCGACCGGGCGGCGGCTGAAGCTCTTGGGAATCGGCTTGCCGTCACCCTCTTCGTCGGCGACGTCCTCGGGCAGTTCGAGATGCACCGCGCCCGGACGCTCCTGCTCGGCCTGGCGGAACGCCTCGCGCACGAGCGCAGGAATATTGCCGATGGAAACGATCTGGCGCGCGTACTTGGTGAGCGGCTCCATCATGCGCACCACGTCGACGATCTGGAAGTGGCCCTGCTTGCTCGACTTGATCGGCTTCTGGCCGGTGACCATCAGCATCGGCATGCCGCCGAGCTGCGCGTAGGCGGCGGCGGTCACGAAGTTGGTCGCCCCGGGGCCGAGCGTCGCGAGACAGACGCCCGTGCGCCCCGTCAGCCGTCCGTAGGTCGCGGCCATGAAACCGGCGGCCTGTTCGTGGCGTGTGACGATCAGGCGGATTTTCGAGCGCCGCAGCGATTCGAGCAGATCGAGATTTTCCTCGCCCGGGATGCCGAACACGTATTCGACGCCCTCCGCCTCCAATGCTTTCACGAACAGATCGGATGCTTTCATCGCCACCTCGCTACGCTTGCGGTTTGCCTGAAACCGGCTCGATATCAGCGCGATATCAGCGCGATACCGGCTCGAATTTCGCGTGCGGCGCGCGCGCAGGCGCTCGCCCGGTTTTACGCCCGACAGGGTACTACCGGGGGCGAGAATGCGTCGGCTAGACGGGCAAAGGCGTGATGAATGCGGCGCGCCCGCCTCAGCGCATGATGGTCGCGCAGCCGCTCAGCAGCGGCTTGGGACTCGCCTCGGACATGGCGTCGTAGAGATCGGCGCCCGGGCCTTTGGTCCACCAGGTATAGCGGTCGGCGACGTACTTCACACCCGAGGCCGCGATCACGCCGACGAACAGCAGCCGGCGGCCCTCGACGGGCACGAGCGCGAAGCTCTGGCCGTTCGTGCCGTTGATGTAGGTCACTTTGAAGGTCGTGCCGTCCGCGCAGGTGTAGCTGAACGTGTGGCGCGCCTGAGTCTGGATTTCGCGCACTTCGAGCGGCGCGGCGCTCGCGTGCAGCGCGGCGCAGGCCAGACCGAGCGCGAGCGGCGCGCGAAAAAGAGCGGGAGCGAAACAAGAAAACTTCGGAAACAACGTCGAACGAAGCGCTGCGCCAACGGCTGTCATTGCGGGTTCTCCGGCAGTTGCCGCGAAGCGCGCCGCGCGCGCCGGAAATCGGGCGCGCGGCGGCGTCACGGATCGATCACGGCCGCGCAGGCGTCGGTGGGCGCCGCCGCCAGATGGCCGACGACCGGCACGATCTTGAGTCCCGCCGACGCCACGCGGCACGGCGCGGCGACCGCGCCGCAACCCGTCAGCGCCAGACCGCAGACCGCGAAACTCACCAGCACGGCCGCACGACGCGCCCGTTTGCCCAGCATCGACTTCATGTTCCGACCTCTACGCGGTTGCCCGACACGATAACCCGGGCCGCGTTGCGCCGCCCGCCGGATGCCCGCCTTACCCAGCGCAGGACCGGCGATTATGGGACGTCCCGCGCGTGACGGGCTTACCCTCGATCAATGCTGACACGCCGAAGCGCAGGCCCAAGCCGAAGTCGCCGCTCAGCCCTTGACCGGACGCACCGCCGCTGCGGCGGCACGCGCGCGGGCACGCGCTTCTTCGAGATCCACGCCGGTCGCGAGCGCCACGCCCATGCGGCGCTTCGTGAAGCTTTCCGGCTTGCCGAACAGGCGCAGGTCCGCGCCCGGCACGGCCAGCGCATCCGCGACGCCCTCGAACGCGATGCCGCGCTCGTCCATGCCGCCATAGATCACCGCCGACGCCGACGGACCGCGCGCCGTCGTATCGACGGGCAGGCCGAGAATCGCGCGGGCGTGGAGTTCGAATTCGGAGAAGCGCTGCGACGCGAGCGTCACGAGGCCCGTGTCATGCGGACGCGGGCTCACTTCCGAGAACCACACGTCGTCGCCGCGCACGAACAGCTCGACGCCGAACAGGCCGCGCCCGCCCAGCGCCTCGGTCACCTTGTGCGAAATCTCGCGCGAGCGTTCGAGCGCCTTCGGGCTCATCGGTTGCGGCTGCCACGATTCCACGTAGTCGCCGTCGACCTGCCTGTGGCCGATCGGATCGCAGAAGTACGTCTGCACCTCGCCGCTCGACGGATCGGTGGCGCGCACGGTCAGTTGCGTGATCTCGTATTCGAAGTCGATGAAGCCCTCGACGATCACACGGCCGTGGTTCACGCGGCCGCCCGCGAGTGCGTATTGCCAGGCGGCCTCGACATCGGCGTCGCTGCGCAGCACCGACTGACCCTTGCCCGACGACGACATCACCGGCTTCACCACGCACGGATAACCGACCTTGGCGATGCCCGCCTTCAGTTCGTCGAGCGAGTCGGCGAACGCATACGGCGAGGTCGCGAGGCCCAGTTCCTCGGCGGCGAGACGGCGGATGCCCTCGCGGTTCATGGTGAGCTGCGCGGCGCGCGCGGTCGGGATCACCTCGGCGACACGCTCGGCTTCGACGGCGGCGAGCGCATCGGTGGCGATGGCCTCGATTTCCGGCACGATCAGGTGCGGACGCTCGGCGTCGATCAGCGCGCGCAGCGCCTTGGGATCGGCCATGTCGATCACGTGCGCGCGGTGCGCGACCTGATGGCCGGGCGCGTTCTCGTAACGGTCGACGGCGATCACTTCCACGCCCAGGCGTTGCAGCGCGATGATCACTTCTTTGCCAAGCTCGCCAGCGCCGAGCAGCATGACGCGGGTGGCGGAAGCGGAAAGCGGCGTGCCGATGCGGGGGCCGGTCTGCATGATGTCTCCAGAGAATGACGGTGAGGCGGCCGGACGGACCCGGCGCGCGCCACGGGTGATGCACGAATGCGAGAGAGCGCCGATGTTAACACGCGCGCGCATGGCGTCTGATGCCGTCTGGATAGAACGCGGACAGATCGCCGCGTGGATCGCGGACACTTCGCGGGCACGGCGCAGATACATCTGGACACAGATCCGTGGCGCGCCAGTTGGAGGTTTGCGCTCGCTTGTGCGGGGCGGGTGCGTTACGCTTACGCCTTCTCGCTGCTTACCAGGAATTTCGCGATGCTCAAACGATCGAGCCACCGCCTTGCCGGACGCTCCACGGCGCGCCAGGCTCGCGCCTCGCGCGCTTCGCTCACGTCGCTCGTTTCGCGCACGGCGCCGCTCGCGGCCGCCACGGCCGCCGCGCTGCTGCTGGCCGCGTGCAAGCTGCCGGTGCACCAGGACGCATCCGCGCCGCCGCCCGATCCGTTCAATCCGGCCGCCACGCAGCTGCTCGACAACTCGCACTGGCAGCTCGTCGAGTGGAAGAACGCCGACGGTTCGCTGCGCTCGCTGCCGGGTGCGGTCACGGGTGCAATGGCGAACTCCGCCGCGAACGCGCCCGGCGCGCGTCCGGTCACGCTCGATCTCTCGACCGCCACCGGCCAGCGCCGCGCGAGCGGCTACTCGGGCTGCAACCGCTACACCGGCAGCTACGTCCTCAAGAACGGCCTGCTCTCGTTCGGCCAGCTCGCGGGCACGCGCATGGCGTGCGTCGGCGCGGGCGGCGAAATCGAAGGCGCCTATCTCGACGCGCTCTCGCACGTCGCGCGCAGCGGCGTGCAGATGCGCGATCCGCAGGCGCTGCTGCTCGTACTGGAAAACGGCGACCGCCTGACCTTCGCGAGCACGGCCAGCGCGGCAGCCGCGCCGGCCTCGGGCGCGCAGCCCGCCAAGCAGGGCGAGTGACGGACCGCATCGACTGGCAGCCGCGCCCTCGCCCGGCGCGGCTCTTTTTTTGCGGCGCGGCTGGCCGTCAGGCACGCTGCGAAGCGCACCGGGAAGCTCGCTGTGAAGCTCGCCGAGACGCCCGCCGCGAAGCCCACTGCGGCGCGGCGACAACGCGCGTTGCGGCGCGCGGGGTCCTTGCGGTTACACTCGAACACTCGACACGTTGCACCTCTTTTAATCACTGATCTCTGGCATGCACACGGTAGTTCCTGGCTGGTTCGGCTTGTCGGCCGTCTGGTTCATCCCCCTGATCTGGCGTCTCGTGAAGTCGGTGCTGCCCGGCGGCGCGGGACTGCGCGGTCCCGGCACGATCCGGCTCTGGCTCGGCTTTTTCTGCGTGCTTCTCTCGAGTTGCGCGCTCGAAGCGTCGCTGCTGCACATCGTGGGTTTCGATGCGCTCGGCCACGCGCTCGCCGACGGGCTCGGCAAGCTGATCGGCCACGTCGCCGCACCGCTCGCCATGACGGCGCTGTTTATCGTGAGCCTGCCCTGGCTCATCGATTTCCGCTGGCGCGATTTCCTCGTCTGGGCCGACATCTCGCTCGGCCTCGGCCTGAACATCCGCCCCTCGCGCGACGACGATGACAACGGCGAACGCCGCTCGCGCCGCAGCCGCCGCGAATCGAGCCCGGACATCGCGCCAACGACCGGCATGCCCGCAAGCCTCGGCGGCGGCGGACTCGGCGCGGGGTTGAGCCAGGGACTGGGTCAAGGGCTCGGAGCAGGAATGGGCTCAGGCGTCGGCTCAAGCGTCGGCGCTGGTATCGGCCCAGGAATCGGCCCGGGAATCGGCCAGGGACTGGGCGGCGGCCTCGCCGCGGGCACGGGACCGAACATCGGCTCGGGCACCGGCGACGCCGCGCCGCTCGACGGCACGCGCCGCAAGCGTCCGACGATCTGGCGTCCGCCGATGCCGGGCAAGCGCGCCGCGC
>NZ_CAJZAR010000094.1 GCF_914484835.1 Paraburkholderia tropica | reverse complement strand
ACGCCGAGCACCGCGCCGTCGACGGCCACCGTGCCGCCCGCGCGCACGTTCTGCGCGAGCCAGTCGACGTGCGGCGCGGTCTGCTGGCCGCCCATCATCTTCATCAGCGCGATGCCGGTGCCCGCGAGCTGCTGCTCGGCCTGCACCCAGTAGCGGCTGTCGACCCAGACGCCCGCGAAATCCTGCGTCACGACCAGCGTGCCGACCGAGCCCGTGAAACCCGAGAGCCATTCGCGCCCCTGCCAGCGGCCCGGCAGATATTCGGACAGATGCGGATCGGCGGACGGCACGAGTGCCGCATCGACGTGCGCGCTCGCCATCGCGGCGCGCAGCGCGGCGATGCGTTGGGGAATCGTGGACGTTTCGGGAAGTCGGGCGTTCATGGTTTCACCTGCGTATGTGGGACCGGCACCTCAAGTGTGCCGAAAGATGCGAGTTTGGGTGCGTCAGCCGGTGGCCGGGCCACGGAGCGGGCATAAGCGAAGGCGGAAGCAGAATCGGGCGTAGGAAAGCGCAAGGCGGCGTGCCGGAAAGCGGGAGGGTCAGCGCCGCGCGCGCAGCGCGACCGCCACCGCGACGAACACGAACGCCACGGCCGTGCAGACCGGCCATTCGAGCAGTTCGCCGTCGTGGAACAGGCCCGTGGCGCGGCCGGCCACCTTCGCGAGCGCGGCGCCGATGAGCGCCGCCGCGATAGCCAGCGCAAGGCCGCCGGATTTGGCTCCCCCGGCGCGGCGCAGCGGATGGAACAACCAGCCCGCCAGCCCCACCGCGATGCCGAGCACGACGATACCGAGCCAGCCCATCAGCGATTTGTCCTGGGGATTTTCAGAAATGTCCGATAGGACCGTCGCGGCGCGGCGAATAGCATTTCTTTTGTCTCATTAACAACAGTGCTTTCACTGGAAAACGGTCGGCTCGGCGCTTCCCGCGTAGCGGTTGAGTGTAGGGGGCGGGATGGCCCAAGGCAAGCGCACCCGGCCCGGCGCGGCTGGAAACTGCTATGCGAATCGCCCTTGTCGAACCCGACACCCGTCACGCGGAAATCGTCGAACGCCTGCTCATCGCGGGCGGCCACGCGTGCCGGCATTTTCAGCACGCCGCCCCGCTCATGGCGGCACTCGAAGACCATACCTTCGACCTGCTGATCGCCGCCCACTGGTGCGGCGACCAGAGCGGCGACGAGCTCATCCCGCACGCGCGCCGCCTGCTGCCCGGTCTGCCCGCCATCATGCTGATGGCCTCGCCGCACGAAAGCGAGATCGTCGGCAGTCTCCAGGCGGGCGCCGACGACTGCATCAGCAAGCCCGTGCGCGGCCCCGAAATGCTCGCCCGCATCGACGCGCTGCTGCGCCGCGCCGGCGTGCGCCGCCCGCGCAACCGCGCGAGCCACGGTTTCGGCGACTATCTGTTCGATTCGGCGCGCTATGAAGTGTCGTTCCGGGGCCAGACCGTCACGCTCACGCCGAAGGAATTCCGCTTCGCGCTGCTGCTGTTCACCAACGCCTCGCGCCCCGTTTCTCGCGCGCGCATCCTCGAAACCGTGTGGAATCTGAACCGCGACGTAAGGTCGCGTACGCTGGACACGCACGCCTCGCGGCTGCGCAGCAAGTTGCAGCTCGGACCCGAGCACGGCTGGCGTCTGACGACGTTGTACGGCTTCGGCTACCAGCTCGAAAGACTGCCTATAAGCCCAGCGGAATAGCCCGACGTTGCCGGCGACAATGTCAGATGCGCGGAAAAGTTATAATATCCGCCTAAATCTTCGCCCCATGGTATGCAGCTTCTAACGATCGGAATCAATCACCACACCGCGCCCGTCGCCTTGCGCGAACGCGTGGCGTTTCCGCTCGAACAGATCAAGCCGGCTCTCGCCCTCTTCAAGGAAGCGTGGTCCGGCGGGCGCCGCAGCCTCAGCGCGCCCGAAGCCGCCATCCTCTCCACCTGCAACCGCACCGAGCTTTATTGCGCCACCGACGCGCACAGCTCGCGCGATTCCGCCGTGGAATGGCTCTCGCACTACCATGGCATCCGCGCGGAAGAACTCGCGCCGCACGTCTACACGCTGCCGCAGTCCGAAGCCGTGCGTCACGCCTTCCGCGTGGCCTCGGGGCTCGACTCGATGGTGCTCGGCGAAACCCAGATCGTCGGTCAGATGAAGACCGCGGTGCGCACGGCCACCGAGGCCGGCGCGCTCGGCACCTATCTGAACCAGCTGTTCCAGCGCACCTTCGCCGTGGCGAAGGAAGTGCGCAGCAGCACGGAAATCGGGGCGCAATCGGTCTCGATGGCCGCCGCCGCCGTGCGTCTCGCGCAGCGCATCTTCGACAAGATCGCGAACCAGCGCGTGCTGTTCATCGGCGCGGGCGAAATGATCGAGCTGTGCGCCGCGCACTTCGCCGCCCAGCAGCCGCGCGAACTGGTGGTGGCGAACCGCACCGCCGAACGCGGCCGCTATGTGGCGGAACGTTTCGGCGGCAAGTCGATTCCGCTGTCCGAACTGCCCTCGCGCATGCACGAGTTCGACATCATCGTGTCGTGCACGGCGTCCACGCTGCCGATCATCGGTCTCGGCGCGGTCGAGCGCGCGGTGAAGGCGCGCCGCCATCGTCCGATTTTCATGGTCGACCTCGCGGTGCCGCGCGATATCGAAGCCGAAGTCGGCCAGCTCGAAGACGTGTTCCTCTACACCGTCGACGACCTCGGCACGATCGTGCGCGAAGGCAATGCCTCGCGCCAGGCCGCCGTCGCGCAGGCCGAAACCATCATCGAAACGCGCGTCGCGAACTTCATGCAGTGGCTCGACACGCGCAGCATCGTGCCGGTCATCCGCCACATGCACACGCAGGCCGACACGCTGCGCCGCGCCGAACTCGAACGCGCGCGCAAGATGCTCGCGCGCGGCGACGATCCGGCCGCCGTGCTCGAAGCGCTCTCGCAGTCGCTGACCAACAAGCTGATCCACGGTCCGACGCAGGCGCTCAATTCGTCGAGCGGCGACCAGCGCGACTCGCTCATCGAAATGATGAGCGGCTTCTATCGCCACGGCCAGCCGGCCAAGGTCGGCAAGGCCGACGAAGCCGCGCCCGAAACCTCCACGCAGGCGTCGAACCTCGACGCGGCGTCCAACGCGTCCGGCTCCTCGGACCGTTAGCGGCATTCGCCGCAGCCTTTGCCGCGACTCCTGCGCACGCCGCGTGCGCATGCATTCCTGGGCATCCCGCCCGCCGCCCTACCCGAAAACCGCTTCGTACCGCCCGATGAAAACGAGCATGCAATCGAAGCTCGACCAGCTGACTACGCGCCTGGCCGAGCTGAACGACCTGTTGAGCCGTCCCGACGTGACGTCCAACCGCGACCAGTACCGCAAGCTCACGCGCGAGCACGCGGAAATCGGGCCGGTGGTCGAGCACTACGCGCTGTGGCGTCAGGCGAAGGACGACGAAACGGCCGCGAAGGACCTGCTCAGCGACGCCTCGATGCGCGATTTCGCCGAAGAAGAGGTGAAGGCCTCGCGCGAGCGCATGGCGCAGCTTCAGCATGAATTGCAGATGATGCTGCTGCCGAAGGACCCCAACGACGACCGCAACGTGTTCCTCGAAATCCGCGCGGGCACGGGCGGCGACGAATCGGCGCTGTTCGCGGGCGACCTGCTGCGCATGTATCTGCGCTACGCGGAGCGCAATCGCTGGCAGATCGAAATGATGTCGGCGAGCGAGTCCGATCTGGGCGGCTACAAGGAAGTGATCGTGCGCATCGCGGGCGAGGCGGCGTACTCGAAGCTCAAGTTCGAGTCGGGCGGCCATCGCGTGCAGCGCGTGCCCGCGACCGAAACGCAGGGGCGCATCCACACGTCCGCGTGCACGGTCGCGGTGATGCCGGAAGCCGACGAAATCGGCGAAGTGGAAATCAATCCCGCCGATCTGCGTATCGACACGTTCCGCGCCTCGGGCGCGGGCGGTCAGCACATCAACAAGACCGATTCGGCCGTGCGCGTGACGCACCTTCCGACCGGCATCGTCGTGGAATGTCAGGACGACCGCTCGCAGCACAAGAACAAGGATCGCGCGCTCAAGGTGCTGGCCGCGCGCATCAAGGACAAGCAGTATCAGGAGCAGCACGCGAAGGAAGCTGCCACGCGCAAGAGCCTCGTGGGCTCGGGCGACCGCTCGGAGCGGATTCGCACCTACAACTTCCCGCAAGGGCGTCTGACGGATCACCGGATCAATCTGACGCTGTACCGACTGGAAGCGATCATGGACGGCGATCTTGGCGAACTGATCGGCGCGCTGCTCTCCGAGCATCAGGCGGAACAGCTGGCCTCGCTCGGCGACGCCGACTAAAGCGCACCGTTCTTCACTCATCGCCCCGCAACTGACCGCATCATGAGCGAACTCACAGCCGACGCCCTGCTGCGCGCCTCGCCGCTGCCCGCGCTCGAAG
>NZ_CAJZAR010000093.1 GCF_914484835.1 Paraburkholderia tropica | reverse complement strand
TCGTCGAACACGGTTTTCCCTGCGTCGATCTCACCGGCGACGAACTCTCGAAGCAGCACATCCGCTACATGGTCGGCGGGCGTTCGCCGCTCGCGCACGACGAGCGTCTGTTCCGCTTCGAATTCCCGGAGCGCCCGGGCGCGCTGATGCGCTTCCTCTCGTCGATGGCGCCGAACTGGAACATCAGCCTGTTCCACTACCGCAATCAGGGCGCCGATTACAGCTCGATTCTGGTCGGCATTCAGGTGCCCGCGGCTGAAGATGCGGAGTTCCGCCGCTTCCTCGCGACGCTCGGTTATCCGCATTACGAAGAGACGCAGAATCCGGCCTATCGCCTCTTTCTGAAGTAATTCGTCATCCTGACGATGGTGGACATGTTCCCGCGCCTCCTGCCCGACACGCTGCGAGGCCGGGAACACAAAGCCGCGATTCGCGGCAAAATATCGGTTCGATCTTCCGCTGCATTTCCGCATTCCCGTTCTTCAGGCGCATCATCATGACTCGAATCGATCCCACTGAAATTACCGGCTGGCACGCGCACATCTATTTCGATGCCGACACGCGCGACGCCGCTTGGGCGTTGCGTGAAATTATCGATACGCATTGGGGAAAGACCGTGCAAATCGGCCGCTTCCACGAGCGTCCGGTGGGTCCGCATCCGATGTGGTCGTATCAGCTTGCGATTGCCAACGAGCACTTCGCGGACGTATTCGCCTGGCTCACGCTCAATCACGGCCGCTTCGATGTGTTCGTGCATCCGAATACGTCCGACTCGCTGCGCGATCATCGCGATGCCGCCGTGTGGATCGGTCATTCGCATACGCTGAATCTCGGCGCATTCGGCGTCTGAGATGCCGGCGCGCGTCGTCGCGCCGACACGGCCATCTGATTCAACACGCTAATTGTGTGAGCAATGCGCGTGTGAATAAAACGCTTTAAAGCGAACCTGAAGCGCCACCACGCGCGCTTCAAAATCGACGTAATTTTTACCGCTAAACCGGCATTTAAAGCAGGGTTGAATCATCAGTTGAAATCGCCCCTGAATGCTGCGTCAATCGGCTGTTCCAGCCCTCTTTGCATTCCTTCATAATCGCGCGCTTTGCCGGATACGTCCGGCAAAAAAACGTCGATATCTGTTTCTGCACGATTCCTCAAGTTCAATCGTGTCCTGCCGTTAGTCAGGATGCGCAATCAATTCTGCACGACGCTTTTCGTTGCCGGGTTGAACGCTGTCGAACGTCGTTCGCAGCGTGACGCACAGGGAGTGTCATTCGGTATCAGACTCGCTGGACTCACCGGCATTACACCGGCCGGGGCGACTTCTCGAATAAACAACAAAAGGCTTGTCATGCGGTTTTCCAGATTCAAACTCGAAGCGGCCGTCGTACTGGCCGCTGCGCTACTTGCCGCGTGCGGCGGCGGTGGCGGCGGCGATTCGTCCGGCTCGTCCGGTTCGGCTTCCAGCAACTCGTCCGGCAGCAGTTCGACGCGTTCGTCCTCGACGAGCGTGCCGTCGACGAACGGCTCGGGCAGCACGAGCGGCGTCGCGCTGCTCGCGCCCGCCGCGACCGCGACCTCGCTGCCTTCGGCCAGCGGCAACGCGACCACCGACGGCATCGCCTGGCTCAACGCGGTGCGCCAGAACGTCGGCCTCGCCACGCTGACGAACAGCGCCGGCCTCGCCACGGCATCGCTCGACCACGCGACCTATCTGGTCGACAACCAGACCTACGGCCACAGCGAAGTCGCCGGCCACACGGGCTACACGGGCGCGACGCCCTACGACCGCATCGCGGCCGAAGGCTCGTACTCGATGATGGGCGAAGTGGTCGTGGCCGGTCAGCCCGCCGCGTTCAACGACAGCCTGTCGCCGGTCGAGACGCTGTTCGACGCGCCGTTCCATCGCATCGTCATGCTCGACGACTTCACGCAGATGGGCGTCGGTTCCATGACGAACGCGAACTGGGAGGCGTTCAACATCGACTTCGGCAGCACGGGCGCCGACACGATGTCCGCCACCACGCTCGTCGCGTATCCGTACTCGGGCCAGCAAGGCGTGCCGGCGAGCTGGTTCGCCAACGAAGATCCGAATCCGTTCGCGAGCCAGCCGAGCTACGAGATGACGACGGTCGGCTATCCGGTGACGGTCCAGAGCGCCTTCGGCACCACGCTGAGTTCGCTGAACTTCACGATCACGTCGGCCAGCGGCGCGAACGTTTCGTGTCTCGCGCAGACGCCGCAAACCACGCCCGCCGAACTCAGCAACGCGGCGATGTGCGTGCCGTATTCGGCGCTCGCCAGCGGCACGACCTACACGGTGCAGGTGACCGGCGTGTTGACGGATTCGTCGAATCAGACCTATTCGATCAACGTCGCATGGACGTTTACGACCGCCGCGTCGGGCGTCGCGCACTCGGCGGTGCAGAGCACGCAGAGCCGCCCGCTGCCGAAGTTCTGATCGCCGCGCATCGATTCTCGCGAAGCGAAAACGTCAAAACGAAAACGTCAGAGCGAGCGCAGCAAAGCAAAGGGGCCGCATCGAGCGGCCCCTTTTTTCATGTGCGCGCGTCCGGCGCGCGAAATCGCGTAGCGCGTGCCGCGCGCTTCAATGCCCGAACGATTCGGTTTTCGCCGCGCGCGTCGCCTCGATCGCCTGCGGCCGCGCCGCCTGCTTCACGAGCAGCGCCGCGCATGACACGAGACCCGCGACGGCGATCGTCGCGAAGATGCCCGCGAACGTGAAGTGCCGGCGCGCGAGTTCGGCCACGAGGAACGAGCCCGCGATGCCGCCGAAGCGGCCGATGCCGAGCATCCACGCGACGCCCGTGCCGCGGCCCGAAGTCGGATAGAAGGCGGCGGCGAGCGCGGGCATCGACGACTGCGCGGTGTTCATCAGCACGCCGGCCACGAACACGATCAGCACGAGCGCGCCGACGTTGCCGACCGCCTGGCCGATCATCCAGACCGACAGCGCGGTGAACGCGTAGCAGGCCGCGATGATGCGATTGGCGTTGAAGCGGTCCATCAGCACGCCGCACAGCACCGCGCCGATGCCGCCGAGCGGGAACAGCGCGGAGATCAGCGTCGCGCGCGCGGGCGGCAGGCCGGCGTCCTTGAGCAGCAGCGGCATCCAGTTGATCGACGCGTAGAAGATCACGAGGCCCATGAAATACGCGATCCACAGCATCAGCGAGCCGATCAGGTAGCGGCCCGAGAGCACCACGCCGAGGCCTTTGCCTTCGGCGTGCGGCGCGGTTTCGGTCATCGTGAACGACTGGGCCGCGAGCGCGTCGGCGGACACGCGCGCGAGCGCGGCGCGGATGCGTTCGGCGGGCTTCGCGTTCGCCACCATGTAGCGCACCGATTCGGGCATGCGCAGCGCGAGCGGCACGGCCAGCACGAGCGGCGTCACGCCGCCGAGCACGAGCACGCTGCGCCAGCCGAAGTGCGGAATCATCCACGCGGCGAGAAAGCCGCCGAACGCCGCGCCGAGCGGGAAGCCGCAAAACATCAGATTGATGATGGTCGCGCGGCGGCTGTCGGGGCAGTATTCGCCCATCATCGTGACTGCGTTCGGCATGGCCGCGCCGAGCCCGACGCCCGTGACGAAGCGCAGCCACGTGAGCTGGTCGATGCTGGTGGCGAACGACGAGCCGAGGCACGCGACGCCGAATAGCAGCACCGAGCCGAGCAGCATCGCGCGGCGGCCGAGCCGGTCGGACAGCGGGCCCGAGGCGAGCGCGCCGAACGCGAGGCCGAACAGCGCGGCGCTGAGCACCGGCGCGAGCGCGGGTTTGGCGATGCCCCATTCGCCGAGCAGCGAGGGCGCGATGAAACCGATCGCCGCCGTGTCGAAGCCGTCGAGCAGGACGATCGCGAAGCACATCGCGAAGATGAACCACTGGAACGGCGAGAAGGGATGCTCGTTGAGGAACGTCTGGACGTTGACGGCGGGACTGCGGGTCATGAATGTCTCCTGGCGTTGCGTGGGCGCGCGCGGCGGTTGTCCGCTCGCGGCGTCGCCCGTTTCTTATACTGGCATGGCCTGAATGGCTCGGAATGCCGAGCACGAATAGTACGCCCGTGCGTGCGCGGCCGATATCGGGGACATTATCGAGTGAGCGCGTGGCGGTGGCGTGATCGCGCGGCGGTGTGTGAGGGCGGCGCGGGGGAGTGATGGGCGAAGTGATCGGCGATGCGTGGGCGATGCGAACACGCGGCTCGCCGGCATGTCGAAGCTGTATCGGGTTGGGTGGTGCAGTTTTGGCCTGGTTTTGGCCTCGATGGCCGAAGGAGTCCGACGTGAAGATCCCGACGTTTTCCCCCACCGCGCGCGCTGGCGCGTTTGTCCTGATCGCCGCCACGGTTGCGGCTGCCGCCGCGCTGCCCGCAGCGAGCGCGTTCGCGCAGCTCTCGCCCGCGGACGATCTGCATTCTCCGCAAAACAGCCTTGAGCTGATGCCGAACGCCGCGCGCGGCAGCGAATATCCCACGCACGGCAACCGTCAGGCGGGCGAGTTGCCGGTCGGGCCGACCGATCCGCGTGGGCAGTTGGCTAACGGTCTGCCGAACAATGCGCAAGCGGGCGGTTACGGCGCACCGCAGGCGGGCGTGCGTACCGCGCCGGGGATGTGAGACGGCGCTTCGGTGTCGATCTTCCACATCGCGCCCGCACGAGGCGAAAGGCCTTCAGCGGGATGAACCTCCCGTTTCCTTATTGACGGGAGACGGTCAGTTTCACGCGCGCGGCGCCGTCGGTCTGCGCGGTGATTTCCGTGCGGCTGCCGCGTGCGCCCAGATAGAAGTGCTGGTGGCCGGGCGCGTTGCCGTCGTGTGTGGCGTCGGGCAGGCAGGACGCGATGTCGGCTCCGACGCCTTCGAGCGCGTTCGTCCCCGATCCCGCATCGCGCGCGCTCCAGATGCACTGATAGGTGCCGTGACTGGCGGCGCATTGGGCGTCGTCGCCATAGGGTTGCGCGACGGCGCGGCCATCGTCGGGAGTCAAACCGGCGAAGTGCTGCGGCGCGGCAGCGACGATGCGCTTGAGGGCGGCGCACGGGCTGGCGCTGTCGTCGGCGTGGGCGGCGAGCGGCGCGGTCAGGGCGAGCGCGAAGGCGGCGCCGGTCGCGAGACGTTCAATCGCTGTCTTCATGGTGGCATCGCTGCAGGGCGCAGCGCCTCGTCATGGGGTTTTGCCGGTCGCGCAAACGGCGTGCCGGGAACGAGGTTTGCAGTTCGTCGCTGAATACGGTCACACGAGGACAGCGAGATGGCTAAGCACACTGACACTCAGCGATCGACACTGCGAGCGGCCGCGTGGATGCTCGGACTCGCACTGGCCTGCGCGGCTGGCTCGGGGCAGGCGGCGTCGCAGGACGAGCAGGAGCACGCGTGCCGTGGCGACGCGTTCCACTTCTGCGCGAGCGATATTCCTAATAAGGAGAAGATCACGGCGTGCATGAAGCAGCATTACGACGAGTTGTCGCCGCCGTGCAAGGCGATGTTCAAGAAGCCGCCGAAGGGCGGTAAGTCCTAGAGAGGGCGGCCCGCTGCGGGACGAGGGTGGGCGAAGTCGAGAGGCGCGTGGCGCCTCTTTTCTTTTCTGGATTATTTTCGTGATAGGGCTTGCGCGAACGGTGTCGCTTCGCTAATATTCGCCCCCTTCGCTGCACGCAGTACCGCAACGAAGCCCGCGACGAGAAACCCGCGGGTCGGTTCTTCAACCAGCTTTTAAACGGCAACGT
>NZ_CAJZAR010000092.1:15227-57224 GCF_914484835.1 Paraburkholderia tropica | reverse complement strand
GGAAGGCGGCGAACGCCGTTCGTTCCAGCGACGCGATGAGGGTGGCGAACGCCGTCCGTTCCAACGCCGTGACGAAGGTGGTGAGCGTCGTGAATTCCGTCCACGTGAGGACGGTGGCGAACGCCGTCCGTTCCAACGACGCGATGAAGGTGGCGAACGTCGCCCGTTCCAACGCCGTGACGAAGGCGGCGAGCGTCGTGAATTCCGTCCGCGCGAGGAAGGCGGCGACCGCCGTCCGTTCCAGCGACGTGATGAAGGTGGCGAGCGTCGCCCGTTCCAACGCCGTGACGAAGGCGGCGAGCGTCGCGAATTCCGTCCGCGCGAGGAAGGCGGCGAACGCCGTCCGTTCCAACGACGCGATGAAGGTGGCGAACGTCGTCCGTTCCAGCGTCGTGACGAAGGCGGCGACCGTCGTGAATTCCGTCCGCGCGACGAAAACGGCGAACGCCGTCCCTTCCAGCGCCGCGACGAAGGCAACGACCGCCGCGAATTCCGTCCGCGCGAAGACCGCGGTTCCGCACGTCCCGTGAAGTCGTCGTGGGGCGAGCGTGACGGCGCGCCCGCGCGCAAATCCTTCGACAAGGGTCCGCGCCGCGACGCCGATAGCAGCGACCGTGCCGCCCCGCAACGCGCGGCGCGCGCCGAAGTCGACGGCGACAACGCGATGCGCCTCTCCAAGCGCATGTCGGAACTCGGCCTGTGCTCGCGCCGCGAAGCCGACGAGTGGATCGAAAAAGGCTGGGTCTTCGTCGACGGTGAAGTCGTCGACACACTCGGCGCCAAGGTCACGCCCGAGCAGCGCATCGAAGTCGATCCCGCTGCCCTCGCCGCCCAGGCGCGCCAGGTGACGATCCTGCTGCACAAGCCCGTCGGCTACGTGTCGGGTCAGGCCGAAGACGGCTACGAACCCGCCGTGACGCTCATCACCAGTGACAACCACTGGGACGGCGACCGTTCGGGCATCCGCTTCTCCGCGCAGCATCTGCGCACGCTCGCGCCGGCAGGCCGTCTCGACATCGACTCGACCGGCCTGCTCGTCCTGACCCAGGACGGCCGCGTCGCGAAGCAGTTGATCGGCGAAAGCTCGGACATCGACAAGGAATACCTCGTGCGCGTCACCTATGGCGACGTCGAGACCGAAGTCGACCGCCACTTCCCGGCCGATCTGCTCGCAAAACTGTGCCACGGCCTGTCGCTCGACGACGTGCCGCTCAAGCCCGCCGAAGTCAGCTGGCAGAACGGCGAACAGCTGCGTTTCGTGCTGCGCGAAGGCAAGAAGCGCCAGATCCGTCGCATGTGCGAACTGGTCGGCCTGCACGTCGTCGGCCTCAAGCGCGTGCGCATGGGACGCGTGGTGCTCGGCGCGCTGCCGCAAGGCCAGTGGCGCTATCTGTCCGCCGACGAAGGGTTCTGACACGCAACGCGGTTCGGCCTGAACCGCCAGCCATGAAAAACGGGAGCCACTGGCTCCCGTTTTTATTTGCGTCCCGATAGGCGGGCAACGGCCAAAGCGAGGCCCATCAAGCGCCTCGCGCGCGTCAATCGTCGCTATTCGGATCGAGATTCGGGAACAGGATGTCCGTGAAGCCGAACTTCGAGAAGTCGGTGATACGCATCGGATACAGCTTGCCGATCAGGTGATCGCATTCATGCTGCACCACGCGCGCATGGAAACCTTCCGCGACGCGTTCGATCGGCGTGCCGTACTGATCGAAGCCGTTGTAGCGGATCATCGAGTAGCGACTCACCGCGCCGCGCAGGCCGGGCACCGACAGACAGCCTTCCCAGCCCTCTTCCATGTCGTGCGAGAGCGGATGGATGACCGGATTGATCAGCACGGTTTGCGGCACCGCCGGCGCCTCGGGATAACGCTCGTTCTGCTCGAAACCGAAGATCACCACCTGCAGGTCGACGCCGATCTGCGGCGCGGCGAGACCCGCGCCGTTCGCGGCGTGCATGGTGTCGAACATGTCGGCGATCAGTTCGTGCAACTCGGGCGTATCGAAATGATCAACGGGTCTGGCGATACCGAGCAGGCGCGGATCGCCCATCCTGAGAATTTCGCGAATCATGTTGTTTGCCCCTCCAGGAGCTTGTGCAACCCATCCTCGTCGAGCACCGGCACGCCGAGTTCCTCGGCTTTCGCAAGCTTGCTGCCCGCGTCGGCACCCGCCACCACGTAGTCGGTCTTCTTCGACACCGAGCCGGCCACCTTCGCGCCAGCCGCTTCCAGCATCTCTTTCGCCTCGTCGCGCGTGAGCGTGGGCAACGTGCCCGTGAGCACCACCGTCTTGCCCGCGAGCACGCCGACCGGCGCTTTCGGCGCAGGCGGACCTTCAGGCCATGTGACCTTGCCGGGCGCGCGCAGTTGCTCGATCACCGTGCGGTTATGTTCTTCCGCAAAGAACTGGTGGATCGATTCCGCCACGATCGGCCCCACGTCCTTCACGTCGAGCAGCTGCTCGATGCTCGCGTCCATGATGGGATCGAGCGAGCCGAAGTATTTGGCCAGATCCTTCGCGGTGGACTCGCCCACCTGACGTATGCCCAACGCATAAATAAAGCGCGCGAGCGTGGTCGACTTGGCTTTTTCGAGCGAATCGAGCAGGTTTTGCGCCGATTTTTCGGCCATGCGGTCCAGTTCCGCGAGCGTGGCGAAGCCCAGATTGAACAGATCGGCGGGCGTGCGCACGAGATTCTGCTCGACGAGCTGATCGATGATCTTCTCACCCAGACCGTCGATGTCGAGCGCGCGCCGCTGCGCGAAATGCCAGAGCGCCTGCTTGCGCTGCGCCGGACAGAACAGGCCGCCCGAGCAACGTGCAATGGCCTCGTCGGGCAGACGCTCGATGCGCGAGCCGCACACCGGACATTCGGTCGGCATGACGAACTCGGCTGCGTCGGCCGGACGGCGATCGAGCAGCGCGCTCACCACTTCGGGAATCACATCGCCGGCGCGTCGCACGATGACCGTGTCGCCGATACGGATGTCCTTGCGGCGCACTTCGTCTTCGTTATGCAGCGTCGCGTTCGTGACGGTCGCGCCGCCCACGAACACCGGCTCGAGCCGCGCGACCGGCGTGATGGCCCCGGTACGGCCCACCTGCACATCGATCGCCAGCAGCTTCGTGAGCGCTTCCTGCGCCGGGAACTTGTGCGCGAGCGCGAAGCGCGGCGCGCGCGAGACGAAACCGAGCGCGTCCTGCTCGTCGCGGCGGTTGACCTTGTAGACCACGCCGTCGATGTCGTACGGCAGGCTCTCGCGCTTCTCGCCGACCGCGCGGAAGAAGTCGAGCAAACCCTGCGCGCCCTTCGCGACCGCACGCTCGCTGTTCACCGGCAGACCCATTTCCGCGTACCAGTCGAGCAGTTCGCTATGCGTGGCCGGCATCGGCTCGCCTTCGAGGACGCCAATGCCATACGCGAAAAACGACAGCGGACGCTGCGCCGTGATCTTCGAATCGAGCTGGCGCAGGCTGCCCGCGGCCGCGTTGCGCGGGTTCGCAAACTCCTTCTGGCCGGCCTCGCGCTGGCGCTCGTTCATGCGCGCGAAGTCGCGGCGAAACATCAGCACTTCGCCGCGCACGTCGAGCAACTTCGGCACGCGCGTGCCCTTCAAGCGCAGCGGCAGCGAGCGGATCGTGCGCACGTTCTCGGTGACGTTCTCGCCGGTCGTGCCGTCGCCGCGCGTGGACGCCTGCACGAACACGCCGTCGACATAGCGCAGCGAAATAGCCAAGCCGTCGAACTTGAGCTCGCACGCATAGTCGACCTGCTCGTCCTCGGGCTTGCCGAGCGTGTCGTGCACGCGCTTGTCGAATGCGGCGATGTCCTCGTCGGCGAAACCGTTGTTGAGCGAGAGCATCGGCACGTCGTGGACGACCTGCTCGAAACCCTCGGACGCCTCGCCGCCGACGCGCTGCGTGGGCGAATCGGGCGTGATGAGATCGGGATGCTCGGCTTCGATGGCCTGAAGCTCTCGGAACAGCGTGTCGTATTCCGCGTCGGGCAGCTCCGGCTGGTCGAGCACGTAGTACGCGTGATTGGCGCGCTCGAGTTCGGCGCGCAGCCACGCCGCGCGCTCGGTCGCGGGGGATGCTTCGGAGGGACGGGCGGGATGACGGACCATGCTGGAGACGGTTTCTGACAAGTGATTTCGGAGTCAGATTATCTCAGGAAGCCGCCTGTGTCGCATCGGCTGAATGGCTAACGTCGCGCCAACTTCACGCCTGTTTCGTGCGCCGCCGAACGCGACGCCCGAAACTCCTGGCCGAACGGCTAACGTTGGGCCGGATGCATTGACGAACGCCCGCGCCGATGCGACCTTGAAGGCACCGCAACCCGAGCGCGAGCCGCGTCCAGCGCATCACCCATGCCCCTCCCGAATCCCTGTCCCACGCCTGGCGCGCGAGCCGGGCCGCTTCTGCCGCCCACGTGCATACGGCACGCCCAGAACGCAAAAAAGGCGCGGCGCCCTGACAGCGCCGCGCCTTTCGCGGTCTCGTTGCGTCAGCCCTTACTGGCTGAACAACCGGCGCGTGGCCGGCGAGCCCGCCGGAATGCCGGCCTGCTCGAGCTTTGCGTAGAGCGTCATGAGCTGCTTGTCGATGTTCTGCAACACCGACTCAGGCAGCGGACGACGCTGGTCGTCCACCACGCGCCCGCCGATGCGTTCCGCGAGCGAACGCGCATAGTCGCACATCAGGCGGAACGGCAGGATGTCCTCGTCGGCCACCGGCACGTCGAGGATCAGCGTGATCATCTGGCCGCCCTTGTAGGTGAGGTCGTCGCGCAGGAAGTTGGTGTCGCCGAACTGGAGCATGAACACCGGGCTCTGCCGGGCGTCGAGCTTGACGAAACGCGTGCCGTCGCGCGACAGCAGCAGGCCGTCCTGCGCCGACACCGCCTGCACGTAGTTCGCCGACCACGGCGCGCCGTCCGACAGCACGTTGATCGACAGCTGCGCATCGCACTGCGCGGCAAAGCCGTCGAGTTCGCGCGCCATCGCGACCGTTTCCATCATGTCGGGGAATTCGGGCAAGCCGTCCACACCGTCAGCGAACTGCTGCACGCCCGTCACGAACTCCGAAAACTCCAGTTCGTTGAGCGGGCCGTTGCGGTTCGCAAGCTGCGCCGCCGCGCGCAATTCCTCGTAGCGCACGCCGTTTTGCAGCAGCTCCCAGCCGTCGCCGCCCTCGGGCTTGCCTTCGATGTGCACCGGCTTGCTGCCCGCACGGCGCAGGCGCTGCGCAAGCGGGATCACACGTTCGCCGGGCAGCGCGGCACCCAGCCGGATCGGCACGATGCAGTCGATGCGGCGGTCCACGACGGCCGGCGGCGCCGACGAAATGGTCGTCGCGGCGGGCAGCACGGGCTCGACACGCTCGCCTTCGGCGGCTTTCGCGTCCTTCGCTTCGTTGCTGACCTTCGAGTCTTTGGCGTCCTTGCTCTCGGCAGCTTCGACGGGCTCTGCGTCGGACGTCTCGGCCGCGTCAGCGGCGGCAGCAACCGTGGCCGGCTCGCCGCCCTCGCCCTCAGCCTGCGCCTGTTCGGCTTCGGGGAAACCATTCGGCGACGTGTTCTCCGCCTGAATGTCCACGGGCGTATCGGCCGGCGCTGCCGTGCCGAA
Source organism: Paraburkholderia tropica (assembly GCF_914484835.1). Taxonomy (GTDB): domain Bacteria; phylum Pseudomonadota; class Gammaproteobacteria; order Burkholderiales; family Burkholderiaceae; genus Paraburkholderia; species Paraburkholderia tropica_A. The sequence continues at coordinate 51,595 of NZ_CAJZAR010000092.1, read as the reverse complement.
GCCCGGCTCCATGCGCTCCTCGGCCAGCTCGCCGCCCGCGAGCGAAGGCTCGCGGCGCGACGGCGCACGGGCGGGCTCGATGAACGGGCTCTGTTCCTCGAGTTCGCCGCCCAGCGGCGTATCGACCGCCTCTTCAGGCATCGGCCGCGGCATGCGCCGGCGCACCTTGGCGCCTTGCCAGGCGTTGTACACCACCACGCCCCCGACGACCACGGCACCCGCGCCGATCAACCCGAGAGTCAACTGATCCATGCATGCTCCATCTGCAATTCTTTTTCCGGCGGCGCGCGCCGCGCGCCGTCCTTGTCTAGCGATATAGACCGCGATTCAGATCGCGAATTAACCTGCGAAATAACCCGCGAATCAGACCGTATTCTGTGCGAAACCGGCAGCCGTTTCCATGTCGACCGCCACGATGCGCGAGACACCCTGCTCCTGCATCGTCACGCCGATCAGTTGCTGGGCCATTTCCATCGCAATCTTGTTGTGCGAGATGAACAGGAACTGCGTCTTGTCCGACATCGCCCGCACGAGATTGGCGAAACGCTCCGTATTGGCGTCGTCGAGCGGCGCGTCCACTTCGTCCAGCAGACAGAACGGCGCCGGATTCAGCTGGAACATCGCGAACACGAGCGCCGTGGCGGTCAGCGCCTTCTCGCCGCCCGACAGCAGGTGAATCGTCGAGTTCTTCTTGCCCGGCGGCTGCGCCATGACCTGCACGCCCGCGTCGAGAATCTCGTCGCCCGTCATGATGAGCTTCGCCTGGCCGCCGCCAAAGAGACGCGGGAACAGATCGCCGAAATGCTTGTTCACTTCGTCGAACGTGCCTTGCAGCAGCGTGCGCGTTTCCTGGTCGATCTTGCGGATGGCGTCTTCGAGCGTTTCGATCGCGCTCGTCAAGTCGGCCGACTGCGCGTCGAGGAAGGTCTTGCGCTCCTTCGCCGCGGCCAGTTCGTCCAGCGCCGCCATATTGACCGGGCCGAGCGCCGTGATCGCGTTGTTGATACGCGTGACTTCGCCTTGCAGGTACGACGGCTTGAGGTCCGGCGTGAGCTTTTCCTGCAGCGCCGCTTCGTCCACACCCGCGGCCTGCAACTGTTCGACGAACTGCTCGCCGTTCAGGCGCGCGGCCTGTTCCTTGAGCTGCAATTCGGTGATGCGGTCGCGCAGCGGCTGCAGCGCACGCTCGGCGGCGAGACGCGTTTCGTCGGCGGCGCGCAGCTTGGCGCTCAGATCGTCGAGTTCGGCGCGCGCGTTGCGCAGCAGTTCTTCCTTCTCCGCGCGGATTTCCAGCGCGTCCTGCAGGCCCGTGTGCGCGGTCTGCTCGTTGATCGTTTCGAGTTCGGCGCGCGCGTCTTCGAGCGAGCCCGCGACGCGTTCGCTCTGGTCGTGCGCGATCTGGATATTGCGGCGCAGTTCCTCGATGCGCGCGGCCATGTTGCGGGCCGCGAAGCGCGCGTCGCCCGCTGCGCGTTCGAGATCGCGCGCGGCGTTGCGCGCCGCGCCCAGTTCTTCGTCGAGCGCCTCGAACGCGAGCTGGTTGTCCTCGAAGCGCGCCTGAAGCTCGGCGAGTTCGCCGTCGTGACGCTCGAAATTCGTTTCCGATTCGGCACGCAGCGCACGCTGCTCCTCGATCTGCGCGCGGATTTCGTCGAGCTCCTCGCGGATCTGCGTGCTGCGGGCCGTGTAGCGCTCGTGCGCCTGCGTGAGCTTGAGCACGTCCATTTGCAGCGCGTGCACGCGCTGCGTGGCGCGGTCGGCCTGCTGGCGCGCCTCGCCGAGCACCTGGGCCGCCTGCGTGTGCGCAGCTTCGGCGCGCACGACAGCCGAGCGCGCTTCGTCGGCGAGCAACGCCTGGGCGCGTACCTGACGCGTGAGATTTTCGATTTCCTGCTGGCGTGCAAGCATGCCCGCCTGCTCGGTGTCGGCGGCGTAGAGCTGCACGCCCACGCGCGAGACCGAGTGGCCGGCCTTCACCACGAACGCACCGCCCTCGGGCAGTTGCGCGCGTTGCGCGAGCGCTTCGGCCAGATCGTTCGCGACGAAGGTCGTGCCGAGCCATTCGTTGAGCACCGCGCGCAGGCCCGCATCGTCGATACGCACGAGCGAGAGCAGCGGCGTGAGGCCCGCCGGCGCGCTCGCCGTCTGGCCCGCCAGCGGCGGCGCGTAGAACGCGAGCTTGGCGGGCGGCGCATCGCTGGCGAACGCCTTGACCCAATCGAGATTCGAGACTTCGAGCGCCGCCAGACGCTCACGCAGCACCGCTTCGAGCGCGGTTTCCCAACCGGCTTCGACGTGCAGCTTCTTCCACAGACGCGGCAGCGCGCCCAGTTCGTGACGTTCGAGCCACGGCTGGATCTTGCCCTCGGTCTGCACGTTCTCCTGCAGTTGCTTGAGCGCGGCGAGACGGGCTTCGAACTGGTGAATCTGCGCGTTTTCGGCCTGCACGCGATCGTGCGCGGCACGGCGCTCGGCGTCCAGACGCGGCACGGTTTCCTGCGCGTCGCTCAGACGGTCCTGGGCGTCGCGCAGGATCTCTTCCTGCTCGGCCAGCTGCATGCGCAGTTCTTCGAGCTGCGCTTCATCCGGTGCGTCGAGACCGCCTTCCTCCGACTTCAGGCGCTCGTGGCGCTGCTGAAGCTGCTGGAGCATCTGGTCGGCGTTGCGCTGATGCGCGGCTTCGAGCTTGAGCGCCTGCTCCGTGCGCGCGATGCCCGCACGCTCGTCATTCAGTTGCGCCTGGGCGTCGCGCCAGCGGTTTTCGAGCGCGGGCAGCGCTTCCTGCTTCGCGGTCGCCTCTTCCTCGGCGATCGCGGCTTTCTCCTCGCCCATCGCCAGCTGTTCTTCAGCGTCTTCGATATCGTCCTGCGCCTTCTGCGCCTGGACCTGCCATTGCTCGCGCTGCGCCGTGAGCGCGGCGATCTGCGCCTGCACACGATTGCGCGACTCGACGATGAACTTGATCTCGGCTTCGAGACGGCTCACCTCGGCATTCGCTTCATAGAGCGAGCCTTGCGCGCCCTGCATCGCGTCGCTGGCCGAATAGTGCGCCACGCGCAGCGTTTCGAGCTGCGCCTCGACTTCGCGCAGTTGCGCGGTATGCCGTTCGAGATCGATCTGCGCCTGTTCGATGGCGCGCTGCTGGCGCTGCTGCTCGCCCGCCGCCTCGTTCTTGCGCAGCAGCCACAGCATGCGCTGCTTTTCTTCGCCGTCAGCCTGCAGTTCGCGGTACTTCGTCGCCACCACGGCCTGGCCTTCGAGCTTGTCCAGATTCGTGGAAAGCTCGCGCACGATGTCTTCCACGCGCGTGAGATTCTCGCGCGTGTCATGCAGGCGGTTTTCGGTCTCGCGGCGGCGTTCCTTGTACTTCGAAACGCCCGCGGCTTCTTCGAGGAACACGCGCAGTTCTTCGGGCTTCGCCTCGATGATGCGCGCGATCATGCCCTGCCCGATGATCGCGTACGCACGCGGACCGAGACCGGTACCGAGGAAGATGTCCTGAATGTCGCGGCGGCGCGCCGGCAGATTGTTGATGTAGTAGCTCGAGGTGCCGTCGCGCGTCAGCACGCGCTTGACGGCGATCTCCGCATACTGGCCCCACTGGCCCGCGGCGCGCCCGTCGGCGTTGTCGAACACGAGTTCGACGCTCGCGCGGCTGCCGGGCTTGCGCGCGGTGGAACCGTTGAAGATGACGTCCTGCATCGACTCGCCGCGCAATTCGGACGCGCGGGATTCGCCGAGCACCCAGCGCACGGCGTCGATGATGTTCGATTTACCACAGCCATTCGGTCCGACCACTCCGACGAGTTGGCCCGGAACCTGGAAATGCGTGGGATCGACGAATGATTTGAAGCCAGCGAGTTTAATCGAGGTCAGACGCACGGCGATATCGCTGTTTGAATTGGAAGAGTGAACGGGACCGCCCGGGCCGCCGCCGCGCGCCGTCGACCGTCACTTCAGTCGCACGGCGGCGCGAGGCGCCGCAGGATTCGCATCTGGCCGAACGAACGGCGCGCACAGCACGGACAGCCGCCACGGCTCGCCGTGCGAAGCGCCTGATGCACCTCAGTGCGCGCCCGGCCGGCGAGGATCAGGGGCAATCATACCATCGCACGCGCGCCATTCTGCCCGCCATCGGGCCGGGCGCCGGGACTGCCGTGGCGATTGGCGTTTTTGTCGTCGTTTTTGTCGGCGGCTGGATCGTCGTTTTGTGAGTCGGTTTGATCCTCGCTGCGGTTGCCGCTGCGGTCGCCGCTGTGCTTGCCGTCAAGATCGCCGCGACCGTCACCCATTTGCTTGTCGTTCTGATCGCGATCGTCATGATCGCTTTCGTCGTCGAGCAGGCCGGCGTCGGCGTGAGCAATCGCGCTGGCTTCGGCGCTCGCGTGCGCGATCTGACGAGGACGCTTGCGCGCTTCCTGTGCGCGATGCACCCAGCTCGACAGCAGCGAGGCGAGCACGATACAGGCGCCGCCCGTCCATTCGCGCGGCCCCGGCGTCTCGCCCGCGAGCAGCCACGACGAGAGCGCCGTCACGACGATTTCGAACAACATGATGATCGACGCCCGATTCGCCGGCACGCGCGCGAGCCCGTATTGAACGAGCATGTTGTTCACGCCCAGCAGCACACCGAGGGCGAGCACGAGCAGCACCGCGCGGGCGAGCGGTTCGCCGGCGTGCAGCGTCGGCATCGGCTCGAAAAACGAAGCGATCAGGCCGAATATCGCCGCGCCGCCGAAAATCACGGCGGTGCGCATTTCAGGCTTCATCTGCGGCAGCACGCGACTCGTCTTCACCACGAGCACGTTGCTCATCGCGAAACCCATGCCGCCCGCGAGGCCCGCCCATTCGGCGGCGCTGCCCGGCAGCGGCACACCGAGCTTCGGCGACCAGAGCATCAGCACCGCACCCGCCAGCGACAGCGCGGCCAGCGCCGCGCCGGACCACGTCAGGCGCTCGTGCAGGATGAAATGCGCGAAAATCGCCGTCCACGCGGGCGTCAGATAGAACAGCAGCAGCACGCGCATCACTTCGCCGTGGATCGCGCCCCACACGAAACCGATATTGGTGACGCCCGCCGCCAGCCCGAGCAGCGGCAACACCCCATGCCAGCGCACCGTCGCAATCGAACGACGGCGCAGCAGCAGCACGAACAGGCAGCCCGCCGCGCTCGTCGCGGCGCCCGCGGCCGTGCCGGTCAGGCCGAAACTCGCCAGCGTGCGCAGCGGAAACCAGATCACGCCCCACACCGAGGCGCCGATCATGATGGCGAGCGTCGGCCAGCCCGCGCTCAGGTTCCGCCTGCTCGACTGGGCGCCGCTCATTGCGCGACCCTCGCGGCCGTCCCGCGTTTTTCAGACTGCATATCGATCCTTGTTTCGTTCCAGCTCGTTTGCCGCTCGTTTGCGGCTTATTTGCCGCTCGCGCCGCCACGACCGCCGCCAGGCAGCCCCAGCCCGCGCCCCATCGCCCGCCCATCGGCAAACGGCGGCCACGTTATAATTCACGTTTTGCCAGCGACAGCGGCCGCACCACCCGCGTAATCCGGCACAGCCCCATCCGGGCTAGCCGGGTCCATCAGCCGGCCGTCCGGCGCACACCCTGCGCCGCGCCAAGCGTCGCAATAAGCGCCGCAAAGCCGCCCGCGTGCCCGCGCCCGTCGCTCCATCCGCTTTTCGCTTACGCCGCCCAGCCCTGTGAATCCGCTACTCGACACCCTCCAGTCCTATCCCTTCGAAAAGCTGCGCGCACTGTTCAAGGACGTCGCGCCGAATGCCGGCCTGCGCCACATCAGCTTCGGGATCGGCGAGCCGAAACACCCGACGCCCGCGCTGATCCGCGACGCCATCGTCGCCTCGCTCGACGGTCTGTCGGTGTATCCGGCCACGGGCGGCAGCCCGGCGCTGCGCGAGGCGATCGCGAAATGGGTGAGCGAGCGTTACAGCCTGCCCGCCCTCGACGCAAGCACGCAGGTGCTGCCGGTTTCGGGCTCGCGCGAGGCGCTGTTCGCGCTTGCGCAGGCGGTCGTCGATCCGACGGCGGGCGCGCAGGACCCGGCGAAGCGCGCGATCGTACTCTGCCCGAACCCGTTCTACCAGATCTATGAAGGCGCGGCGCTGCTCGCGGGCGGCGAGCCGTACTTCGTGAACAGCGATCCGGCCCGCAACTTCGCCTGCGACTATTCGCAGGTGCCTGAGGAAATCTGGGCGCGCACGCAGCTGCTCTACGTCTGCTCGCCGGGCAACCCGACGGGCGCCGTCCTCACGCTCGACGACTGGCGCGAACTGTTCGCGCTGTCCGACCGCTACGGCTTCGTGATCGCGTCGGACGAATGCTATTCGGAGATCTATTTCGACGAATCGACGCCGCCGCTCGGCGGCCTCGAAGCCGCGCACCGCCTCGGCCGCGGTTTCGAACGCCTGATCATGCTGTCCAGCCTGTCGAAGCGCTCGAACGCGCCGGGCATGCGCTCGGGCTTCGTGGCCGGCGACGCGGCGATCCTCAAGCAATTCCTGCTGTACCGCACCTATCACGGCTCGGCGATGTCGCCGGTCTGGCAGTCCGCCAGCATCGCCGCCTGGGGCGACGAAACGCACGTGCGCGAGAACCGCGCGAAGTACGTCCAGAAGTTCTCGACCGTCACGCCCATGCTCGCCGACGTGCTCGACGTGAAGCTGCCGGACGCCGCGTTCTACCTCTGGGCCAACGTCGCGCGCACCGGCCTCTCGGACACCGCGTTCGCCCAGCGCCTCTACGCCGACTATAATGTGACGGTCCTGCCCGGCTCGTTTCTCGCGCGCGAAGCGCACGGCGCGAACCCGGGCGAAGGCTTCGTCCGTCTGGCGCTCGTCGCCGACGTCGACGAATGCACCGAGGGCGCGCAGCGCATCGTCGACTTCTGCCGCTCGCTCAAGCCGTAACTTCAGCACGAAAAGTCAGCGGTAAACAGTCAGCAGTCACGCCACCGCCGAACGCGCGCCCCGCTGCGCGCGTATCGCCGCCGAATTCCCGCCGTCCAACGGCTTTTGAACTCACACGAAATCATCACCATGTCGCAACAACTTCAGCAGATCATCGACACCGCCTGGGAAAACCGCGCCGACTTTTCGCCCAAGTCCGCGCCGAACGACGTGCGTGAAGCCGTCGCCCACGTCATCGCCGAACTGGACAAGGGCGCACTGCGCTGCGCCGAAAAGAAGGACGGCGACTGGGTCGTCAATCAGTGGGTGAAGAAGGCTGTGCTGCTGTCGTTCCGCCTGGAAGACAACGCGCCGATGGCCGCTGGCGGCTTCACGCAATTCTTCGACAAGGTGCCCTCGAAGTTCGCCAACTACACGGCTGAAGACTTCGCCGCGGGCGGCTTCCGCGTCGTGCCGCCGGCCATCGCGCGCCGCGGCTCGTTCATCGGCAAGAACGTCGTGCTGATGCCGTCGTACACCAACATCGGCGCGTACGTCGACGAAGGCACGATGGTCGACACGTGGGCAACGGTCGGTTCGTGCGCGCAGATCGGCAAGAACGTGCACCTCTCGGGCGGCGTGGGCATCGGCGGCGTGCTGGAGCCGCTGCAGGCCAACCCGGTCATCATCGAAGACAACTGCTTCATCGGCGCGCGCTCGGAAGTCGTGGAAGGCGTGATCGTCGAAGAAAACTCGGTCATCTCGATGGGCGTGTACCTCGGCCAGTCGACCAAGATCTATGACCGCGAAACCGGCGAAATCTCGTACGGCCGCATCCCGGCGGGCTCGGTCGTCGTGGCCGGCAATCTGCCCTCGAAGGACGGCTCGCACAGCCTGTACTGCGCCGTGATCGTCAAGAAGGTGGACGCCAAGACGCGCGCCAAGGTCGGCCTGAACGAGCTGCTGCGAGGCGACTGATGGCGAAGGCCGCAAAGACCGTGGTCGTCTACGGCATTCCGAACTGCGATACCGTAAAGAAGGCCCGCGTGTGGCTGGAAGAACACGGTATCGAGTTCGAGTTTCACGACTTCAAGAAAGCGGGCGTGTCGAACGCGCTGGTGCAGGACTGGCTCAAGGATGTGTCGCTCGATCAGCTGATCAACAAGCGCGGCACGACGTGGCGCGGCCTGTCCGAGGTCCACAAGGCCGAAGCCGATTCGACCGCCGGCGCGATCGCGCTGATGATCCACAAGCCGTCGATCATCAAGCGCCCGGTCGTGGCCGTGAACGGCCGCGTGAAGACGCTCGGTTTTTCGGCCGAGCAGTACGCGGAGCTGTTTGCCTGAACTGTGTTTGAGGCGCTGCGCGACCGGCGCGCCAGCCATCGGTGATGCATCGAGGCTGGCGCGAAACGGGTAGCGCACCATCGTCACAAGCTGTTGCCGGCCCCTGCATTGCAGCGGCGCCGGCATTTTTATTGAAAGTGGTCCCTTCATGTCCGCCACCCTCGCCCTTACCGAAGCCCTGATCGCGCGCGCGTCCGTGACGCCCGACGACCAGCACTGCCAGCGCATCATGACCGAACGCCTCAGCGCGCTCGGCTTCGCGTGCGAAACGATCGAATCCAACGGCGTGACCAACCTGTGGGCCGTCAAGCGCGGCACGGCCGGCGCCGACGCGCCGCTGCTCGCCTTCGCGGGCCACACCGACGTGGTGCCGACCGGCCCCATCGAACAATGGAGCTCGCCGCCGTTCCAGCCCTCGCATCGCGACGGCGTGCTCTACGGCCGCGGCGCCGCCGACATGAAGACCTCGCTCGCCGCGTTCGTGGTGGCCAGCGAGGAGTTCGTGGCGGCGCACCCGCAGCATCGCGGCACGATCGCCTTCCTGATCACGAGCGACGAAGAAGGCCCGGCCACCGACGGCACGATCAAGGTGGTCGAGGCGCTCCAGGCGCGCGGCGTGAAGATGGATTACTGCATCGTCGGCGAACCGACGTCGACCCATACGCTCGGCGACTGCGTGAAGAACGGCCGCCGCGGCTCGATGTCGGGCAAGCTCGTCGTCAAGGGTGTGCAGGGTCACATTGCCTATCCGCATCTGGCGAAGAATCCGGTGCATCTGCTCGCGCCGGCGCTCGCCGAACTCGTCGCCGAAAAATGGGACGACGGCAACGAATACTTCCCGCCTACCACGTGGCAGGTCTCGAACATGCATAGCGGCACGGGCGCGAGCAACGTGATTCCGGGCCACGCCGACGTGCAGTTCAACTTCCGCTTCTCGACCGCGAGCACGGTGGAAGGCCTGCAGCAGCGCGTGCACGCGATTCTGGACAAGCACGGCCTCGAATACGATCTGCACTGGAGCGTGAGCGGCCTGCCCTTCCTCACGCCGCGTGGCGCGCTGTCGAACGCGCTCGAAAAGGCGATTCACGACGAAACCGGCGTGACCACCGAACTCTCGACCACCGGCGGCACCTCGGACGGCCGCTTCATCGCGCGCATGTGCCCGCAGGTCGTGGAATTCGGGCCGCCCAACGGCAGCATCCATAAAATCGATGAGCACATCGAAGTCAAATTCATCGATCCGCTCAAAAACGTCTACCGCCGCGTGCTCGAACAGCTGATCGCCTGAGCGGTCCGCCCGCACGCACTGGAGCCCCTGATATGACCCATCCGCTTGCCACCACCTTTTCGACCGTGCGCGATCTGCTGCGCTACGGCGTCTCGCGTTTTTCCGCGGCGAAACTCTCGTTCGGCCACGGCTCGTCCAACGCCTACGACGAGGCCGCCTATCTGGTTCTGCACACGCTGAATCTGCCGCTCGACCTGCTCGATCCGTTCCTCGACGCGCGCCTCGCGCCCGAAGAGATCGAGAAGGTGCTCGGCGTGATCGAGCGCCGCGCGAACGACCGCGTGCCGGCCGCCTACATCACGCAGGAAGCGTGGATGCACGGCCTGCGCTTCTACGTGGACGAACGCGTGATCGTGCCGCGTTCGTTCATCGGCGAACTGCTCGCGGACGGCCTGCAGCCGTACGTGGAAGACCCGGAGCAAGTGAGCGCCGTGCTCGAACTGTGCACCGGCTCCGCGAGCCTCGCGATTCTGGCTGCGCACGCGTTCCCGAACGCCGATATCGACGCCGTGGATCTGTCCGCGCCCGCGCTCGAAGTGGCGAAGCGCAACGTGCACGAGCATGAGCTCGACGAGAAGATCTCGCTGTTCGAAGGCGATCTCTACGCGCCGCTGCCGGAACGCCGCTACGACGTGATCATCACGAATCCGCCCTACGTGAACGCCGATTCGATGGCCGCGCTGCCGGCCGAGTACCGTCACGAGCCGGAAATGGCGCTCGCGGGCGGCGCGGACGGCATGGACATCGTGCGCCGTATCATCAAGGACGCGCGCAACTGGCTGACCGACGACGGCGTACTCGTGGTCGAGATCGGCAACGAGCGCGAGAACGTGGAAGCGGCGTTCGGCGGCCTCGATCTCGTCTGGCTGTCGACGAGCGCCGGCGACGACCAGGTGTTCCTGATCCAGGCCCGCGACCTGCCGGTCTGAACCCGCGCCTGCGAGTGAGCCCGCGCCAGCGGGCGCGCTCGCGCACGCATGCCCGACACAAGCGGGACAAATGCAGGACAACCGCAGCACAACCGGCGGCCAGACGTCGCCGCCGGCCCCATAGCACGCGCCGCGTCGCCCTGGGTAAGATGACCGTTTTCCGGCTCATGCGGCTTGGACGTTGGCTCGCACGCCAGCAACGTCCCGCGCCTTTATGCACTTCGACTGGTCAACGCTCGGCACCCTGCTCGCGGTCGTCCATGTATTCGGACTGATCGCGGCCTGCCACGCCATTCTCAATACGCGCACCTCGCAAGGTGCGATCGCCTGGGCCGTCTCGCTCGCGACGATGCCCTACCTCACGCTGATCCCGTATCTGTTCCTCGGCCGCAGCAAGTTCGAAGGCTACGCGGACGCCCGGCGCATCCGCAACGAAACGCTGCGCGCGCGGGCCCACTCACCCGAACGCGACCGTCCTGCGGCCAGCACCGGCCCGACGGATCTGCTCAGCGAGCGCGTGATCCGCACCTTCGCGCAACTGGGCGGCATGCCGCTCGTGCCGGGCAACACGGTGCGCACGCTCGTGAACGGCGAAGCCACCTTCTCGGCCATCTTCGACGCAATCGAACAGGCGCGGCACTACGTGATCGTGCAGTTCTTCATCGTGCACGCGGACGCGCTCGGCGACATGCTCAAGGACGTGCTGCTCGCCGCCGCGCAGCGCGGCGTGCGCGTGTACTTTCTCTACGACAGCATCGGCAGCTTCGACCTGCCCGCCAGCTACGTGCGCGATCTGCGCGCGGGCGGCATCGACGTGCATCCGTTTTCGGCGAAGCGCCGCTTCGTCAATCGCTTCCAGCTCAACTTCCGCAATCACCGCAAGATCGTGGTGGTCGACGGCGAGCGCGCCTACGTGGGCGGTCACAACGTGGGCGTCGAATATCTGGGTGCGAACACGCGCCTCTCGCCGTGGCGCGACACGCATATCGAGGTGCGCGGCCCCGTGGTGGCCAGCATCCAGTTCGCCTTCACGGAAGACTGGTACTGGGTCACCCAGGAACTGCCGGGCTCCGAGCCGCCCGCCGTCACGCCGCGCGACGGCGACGACATGCAGTGCCTCGTCATGCCCACCGGCCCCGCCGACCGCCAGGAAACCTGCTCGCTGTTCTTCGTGGAAGCGATCAACGCCGCCAGCAAGCGCATCTGGATCACCACGCCCTATCTCGTGCCCGACTCGGCGGTGCTCTCCGCGCTGCGCCTGGCCGCGCTGCGCGGCGTGGACGTGCGCATCATGATTCCGTGCCGCCGCGACCACTACGTGGTGTTCGAAGCCTCGACGCTCTATGCCTACGACGCCGTGCGCGCGGGCATCCGCATCTTCCGCTACAAGCCGGGCTTCCTGCACCAGAAGGTCGTGCTGATCGACGACGTGGCCGCCGCGATCGGCAGCGCGAATCTGGATAACCGCTCGTTCCGCCTGAACTTCGAGATCATGGTGCTGACCGTGCACCGGGGCTTCGCCGCCGAAGTCGAAGCGATGCTGGAGCACGACTTCGCGCAGAGCTTCGAAATCGACCGCAGCGAATACCGCAACGCGCCCGCCTGGCGCAAGATCACCATGCATCTCGCGCGGCTGTTCGCGCCGATTCTCTGACGCCCCGCGTTACAGCAGCTTTTCGATGTCGGCGGCGATGGCGTCGGGCTTCGTGACCGGCGCGTAGCGCTTGACCACGTTGCCGTTGCGGTCGACGAGAAACTTCGTGAAATTCCACTTCACGCGTTCGAGCCCGAGCACGCCGGGCGCTTCCTCGGTCAGCCACTGGTAGAGCGGATGCGCGTTCGCACCGTTCACGTCGATCTTCTCGAACATCGGGAACGTCACACCGAAGTTCTTCTCGCAGAACGCGCCGATCTGCGTGGCGTCGCCCGGTTCCTGCTTGCCGAACTGGTTGCACGGAAAGCCGAGCACCGCGAGACCGCGCGCGGCGTACTGCTCGTAAAGTTTTTGCAGACCCGCGTACTGCGGCGTGAAACCGCATTCGCTCGCGGTATTCACGATCAGCAAGACCTTGCCCGCGTACTGTTCGAGGCTGACCGGCGCGCCGCCGCCCAGCGGCTCGGCCGAAAACGCATACACCGTCGTCATCTGGCTCTCCAAAAGAAAGCGCCAGTCTAATGGAGAAAAGGTGCGCTCCGCACCCTGGCCGGACGGCTAGCCGTTCGGCTAGTTATTGGACGCCCGCCGCGCAGTTAAAATAGCGCTTTACGTTTTATCCGCGGCCTCGTCCGCGCCCGCGCTCCCGTGATCCGCTTCAACCAATTCAGTCTTGCCCGCGGTACCAAGCCGCTTTTCGAACAGACCTCGTTCACCCTGAATCCGGGCGAAAAGGCTGGCCTCGTCGGCGCGAACGGCGCGGGCAAGTCCACGCTGTTCTCCGTGCTGCGCGGCGAACTGCACGCGGACGCCGGCGACTTCTCGCTGCCGCCGTCGTGGCAGATCGCCCACGTGGCGCAGGAAACGCCCGCCGTCGACCGGAGCGCGCTCGAATACACGCTCGACGGCGACGCCGACCTGCGCGAGATCGAAGCGCGCATCGCGTCGGCCTCGGCGGCCCACGACGGCGCGGCCGAAGCCGAAGCCCACGCCGCCTTCGCCGACGCCGACGGCTACACCGCGCCCGCGCGCGCCGAAGCGCTGCTGCTCGGCCTCGGCTTCACGCTCGACCAGACGCGTCAGCCCGTGGCGAGCTTCTCGGGCGGCTGGCGCATGCGCCTGAATCTGGCCCAGGCGCTGATGTGCCGCTCCGACCTGCTGCTGCTCGACGAACCCACGAACCACCTGGACCTCGACGCCATCGTCTGGCTCGAAGACTGGCTGCATCGCTATCCGGGCACGCTCGTCGTCATTTCCCACGACCGCGAATTTCTCGATTCGATCTGCAACGTCACGCTGCATCTGGAAAACCAGCAGGTCAAACGCTACGGCGGCAACTATTCGCAGTTCGAGATCCTGCGCGCCCAGCAGATCGCGCTCCAGCAAAGCGCCTACGAAAAGCAGCAGAAAACCGTCGCGCATCTGCAAAGTTTCATCGACCGCTTCAAGGCCAAGGCCACCAAGGCGCGCCAGGCGCAAAGCCGCGTGAAGGCGCTCGAAAAGATGGAACTGATCGCGCCCGCGCACGCGACCTCGCCGTTCACCTTCGAGTTCCGCACGCCCGATTCTGCGCCCAATCCCATGCTCGTCATGGAAGACGTGCGCTGCGGCTATCGCGCCGAAGACGGCACCGAAACGCCGATCGTCGAGCGCGTGGCGCTGTCGATCCAGAACGGCCAGCGCATCGGCCTGCTCGGTGCGAACGGCCAGGGTAAATCGACGCTGATCAAGACGCTCGCGAGCACGCTCGCGCCGCTCTCGGGCGAGACGCGCACCGGCAAAGGCTTGCAGATCGGCTATTTCGCGCAGCATCAGCTCGAAACGCTGCGCCCCGACGACTCGCCGCTCCAGCATCTCGCGCGCCTCGCGCCCGACACGCGCGAGCAGGAGTTGCGCGACTTCCTCGGCGGCTTCAATTTCCCCGGCGAAATGGCCACGGCGCCCATCGCGCCCTTTTCGGGCGGCGAAAAGGCGCGTCTCGCGCTCGCGCTGATCATCTGGCAAAAGCCCAATCTGCTGCTGCTCGACGAACCGACCAACCACCTCGACCTCGAAACGCGTCACGCGCTCACCATGGCGCTCGCGCAGTTCGAGGGCACGCTCATTCTGGTTTCGCACGACCGCCATCTGCTGCGCGCCACCACCGACCAGTTCATGCTGGTCGCCAAGCACCGCCTGCAACCGTTCGACGGCGATCTCGACGATTACCGCGACTGGCTGCTTCAGCACGCGGCCGAGCAGCGCGCGGCGCTCAAGGCCGCGGCGGCCGGCGGCACGGCGAATGCGGGCGGCGATATCGACAGCGCCGATTCAGGCGTGAACCGCAAGGAACAGCGCCGCCAGGAAGCGGAAACGCGCCAGCGCCTCGCGCATCTGAAGAAGCCGCTGCAGGCGAAGATCGGCAAGATCGAAAAGGAAATGGACGCGCTCAATGCGGAGAAAGGCACGCTGGACGCCTTCGTCGCCGATCCGGCCAGCTACGAGCCCGAGCAGAAGACGCGTCTGACCGACGCGATCCGCCGTCAGGCCGAAGTCCAGTCGCGGCTCGAAACGCTCGAAGCCGATTGGCTGGAAGCGCACGAAGAACTCGAGCAGATCGGCTGATTGCCTGCGCCCCGCGTGCGGCACAATGGATCCTGATCCGTCTTTTCGCCTTAACGACGTCACCGCTCTCACGTCAGGAGTCACCCGAGTGTCGACACCCGCCTTGCAAGGCCTCCGCGTTCTCGATCTGACCCGTCTTTTACCCGGGCCAGTGGCCACGCTGCGCCTTGCGGAAATGGGCGCCGACGTGCTCAAGATCGAGCCGCCGGGCGCCGGCGACGCCTCGCGCGCCATGATGCGCAGCAGCGCCGACGAAATCGCGGGCCGTCCGGGCGCGTTCTATCAGATCGTCAACCGCGGCAAGCGCGAGACGCGGCTCGACCTCAAGTCCGAGGGCGGCCGCGCCGTGCTGCTCGCGCTCGCCCGCGACGCCGACGTGCTGGTCGAGAGCTTCCGGCCCGGCGTCATGGACCGGCTGGGCCTCGGCTACGAGACGCTGCGCGCGATCAATCCCAAGCTCGTCTACTGCGCGATCACGGGTTACGGCACGACCAGCCCCTTCGCCGAGCGCGCCGGCCACGACATCAACTACGTCGCGTATTCAGGCGTGCTGCACCAGATCGCCGCGCGCGACGGCGCGCCCGTGCTGCCCAATTTCCAGATCGCCGATCTGCTGGGCGGCGCGCTCGCAGCAGTCACGCAGATTCTCGCCGCGCTCTGGCAGGTCTCGCGCGGCGGCGAAGGCCGTTTCGTCGATGTGTCGATGGCGCACGTCTCGCACGCGCACAACGTGGTCGCCCAGGTCGCGCTCGCCAACGACGACGCGGCCGCGCTCGAAGCGGGCGGCGGCCTGCTCAACGGCGGCGTGCCCTGCTACAACCTCTATCGCACCCAGGACGACCGCTGGCTCGCGGTCGGCGCGCTGGAGCTGAAATTCTGGCAGGCGCTCTGCACGGCGATCGGCCGCGAGGACTGGGCGCAGCGCCACTGGAGCCTCGGTCAGGCGATCGGCGGCACGGATGCGGCGGCGCTCACGCAGGAACTCGCCGCGATGATCGCGGCCGAGCCGCTGCAAACGTGGATCGACCGGCTCGAAATAATCGACTGCTGCGTGTCGCCGGTGCTCACGCCCGGCGAGGCGGCGAATCATCCGCTGTTCAACCCGGAAGCGCTCCAGGCGGTGCTCGACGAAATCGCCGCGCAACGCGAAGCGAAAGCGCGCCGCGCCGCGGGATTCGCGCCTGGACCTGCACCCGCGCCGTTCGTGCAGGCGGGCGCGGCCGCGGCCTATGGGATGCCGGGCGCGCAAAACCCGGCGAACGCGCAGAACGTACAGAACGCACAGAACGTACAGAATGCGTCGGCCACGCCCAGCCCCCAGAACGCCTTCGCCACCAACACGCCGGGCATGCAGGGCTACGCGCAGAACGCGCCGCAAGGCGGCGGCACGCACGCGCCCGGCCAGCCGACCGGCAAGAAGCCGTTCAACTATGGCCCGTGGAGCTAATCAAAATGAAAGTTAAGGAAAGGCAGGCTGGATGAAAAATGGGCGCACGGAGCGCCCATTTTCTTTGGCCGGGGCTGCAACCCCGAGGAACCAGCCGGTTCCTTGCCACGCGCCTAGCGCCGCGGCAGCGTTTGACGCGGCATGCGCTCGTCGTCGTACATGACGTGCTTGCGACCTTCCACATGATGGGCGATGGTGCTGCGCACCTGCGCGGCCGTCACGTTGCCGGCCACCACCTGCCGCGAAATACGGCCGTCGCCATCGATCCATTCGACGATACGGCAAGTGCCGCCGAAGGGTTGAACAAGCGGATCCGAGACGCGGCAGCCGCGCACCACGATCGAGTTTCCGACGAAGGACGATTCTGTCTGTTTCAAGTCGCTATCCTTTCCGCTGGATGCGGGGTTGCATATGCGGCCAAGGATAGGGAAATCGCAAAAGTTTCTGGTTACAGTGCGAACCAGGGTTGTTACCAATCATTACGCGACAGAGCATGCCTGCCGCATCGATATCACTCCAGTTCGCGCACCCGGTCGATCGCTTCCTCAATACGCTCGACCGCGATCACGTTCAGGCCCTCGATCGGCTGCTTCGGCGCATTGGCGCGAGGGATCAGCGCGCAGGTGAAACCGAGCTTCGCGGCCTCCTTCAGACGATCCTGGCCGCGCGGCGAGGGCCGGATCTCGCCGGCCAGGCCGACTTCGCCGAAAACGATCAGACCCTTGGGCAACGCCTTGTTACGCATCGACGAATGAATCGAAAGCAGCACGGCGAGGTCGGCGGCCGGCTCGGTGATCTTCACGCCGCCCACCGCGTTCAGGAAAACGTCCTGATCGAAACAGCCGATGCCCGCGTGTCGATGCAGCACCGCCAGCAGCAGCGCGAGCCGGTTTTGTTCGAGCCCGACCGCGAGCCGGCGCGGATTCGGCACCTGCGCGGTGTCGACCAGCGCCTGCACTTCCACCAGCAGCGGCCGCGAGCCTTCCTGCGTCACCATCACGCACGAACCCGGCACGCTCTGCTCGTGTTGCGAGAGAAAGAGTGCTGAAGGATTGGCAACGCCACGCAATCCGCGCTCGGTCATCGCGAACACGCCCAGTTCGTTGACCGCGCCGAAGCGGTTCTTGAACGCGCGCACGAGACGGAACGACGAGTGCGTGTCGCCCTCGAAATACAGCACCGTGTCGACGATGTGTTCCAGCACGCGCGGACCCGCGAGGTTGCCCTCCTTCGTCACGTGGCCGACCATGATGATCGACGTGCCCGACTGCTTGGCGATGCGCGTGAGCTGCGCCGCGCACTCGCGCACCTGCGCGACCGAGCCGGGCGCGGACGTCAGCGCTTCGGAATAGATCGTCTGGATGGAGTCGATGACGGCGACGTCGGGCTTTTCCGTCTCGATGGTCGCCTGGATCTTTTCGAGCTGAATTTCGGCGAGCAGTTGCAGCTCGCTCATCTTCGAGCCTTTTTCGAGCAAGCCGAGACGTTGCGCGCGCAACGCGATCTGGGCCGCCGATTCCTCGCCGCTCACATAGAGCGCGCGGCGGTCGGCCGCGATTTCCGCGAGCGATTGCAGCAGCAGCGTCGACTTGCCGATACCCGGATCGCCGCCGATCAGCACCACGCCGCCCGCGACGAGGCCGCCGCCCAGCACGCGGTCGAACTCGCCTACGCCGGACGTGAAGCGCGGCACGTCGGATGCCTCGATATCGGCCAGACGCCGCACCGGCGCGCTTTTCGCGAGCGCCTGATAACGGTGATTGCCCGCGGGCTCCGCGACGCTTTCGACCAGCGTGTTCCACGCGCTGCACGCGGGGCACTGGCCTTGCCACTTCGGCGCCTGCCCGCCGCATTCGGTGCAGATATAGAGCGTCTTAACCTTTGCCATGCTTTTTGCCATACCGCCTTTGTCTTGTTCTCGCTTTCGACCCGCTGCGCTTTTGGCCGCTTTTTGCCCGCTTATTCCGCGCGCACCGGCACGCGCGGCGCGACCGCGCACATCAGCTCGTAGCCGATCGTGCCGCACGCGGCGGCCACGTCGTCGATCGGCAGCTTCGCGCCCCACAGCTCGACGCGCGTGCCCATGCCCGCGCCCGGCACCGGCGTGAGATCGACGGTCAGCATGTCCATGGACACGCGGCCGACGACATGCGTGCGCACGCCGTCGACGATCACGGGCGTGCCTTCGGGCGCCACGCGCGGATAGCCGTCCGCGTAACCGCAGGCCACCACGCCGATGCGCATCGGCTTGCGCGCCGTGAAGATCGAGCCGTAGCCGACGGACTGGCCTTCGGCGACGTTCTGCGTCGCGATCAGCTCGGAGGCGAGCGTCATCGCCGGTTGCAGGCCGGTGCCGTCGAGCGCCGACGCCACGCCCGAGGGCGACGCGCCATAGAGCACGATGCCGGGCCGCACCCAGTCGAAATGCGATGACGGATGCCAGAGCGTGGCCGCCGAATTCGCCAGGCTGCGCGCGCCCGCGATACCGTGCGCGCCGCGCTCGAACGTTTCCATCGCTTCGCCGATGCCGCGCGGCGTGTCGGCGTCCGCGAAGTGCGTCATCAGCGTGATCTGACCGATGCCGGCGGCGGCACGGGCGCGCTCCCACGCGGCGCGGTATTTCTCGGGCGTGTAGCCGAGCCGGTTCATGCCGCTATTCATCTTGAGCTGCACGTTAACAGGCTTCGAGAGGCGCGCCATTTCGAGCATGCGCATCTGCTCGTCGCAGTGGACGACGGTCGTCAGGCTGTAACGGTCGATCACGTCGATGTCGGTCGGCCGGAAGAAGCCTTCGAGCAGCAGGATCGGACCGGCCCAGCCGAGCTCGCGCAGCTTCACGGCTTCTTCGAGGTCGAGCAGGCCGAAGCCGTCGGTGGCGCGCAGGCCGGGGAACGCGCGCGCGAGCCCGTGCCCGTAAGCGTTGGCCTTGACCACGGCCCAGATTTTCGACTTCGGCGCGTATTTCCGGACGACGGAGAGATTATTCGCGAGAGCGGCGGTGTGGATCGTGGCTGAGAGGGGGCGCGGCATGGGAGATTTTCGTAAAGACGCTTTCGAATCAGGAGCTTACAGGGTGTTTTCAGCGCCCGGCAGGCCCGCCTGATGGGCGGTCAAGGAATGTGCTAGTCCGAATGCAGCTATTTTCGTGATATAAAGCCCTGCGCACAACCCATTTCGAACGTAATAAGCCCGGATGCCTCCCACCCGTCCGGGGCGGACGGACCGCGAGAGGACAGCATCGCATCAGATGAAAAAAGGCTTTTACACCATCATGGCCGCGCAGTTTTTTTCGTCGTTGGCCGACAATGCGCTCCTGATCGCTGCGATTGCACTGCTGAAAGACCTTCACGCCCCGAACTGGATGACGCCGCTGCTCAAGCTGTTCTTCGTCCTTTCCTACGTCGTTCTAGCCGCATTCGTCGGCGCCTTTGCTGATTCCCGCCCTAAGGGCAAAGTGATGTTTATCACGAACTCGATCAAGGTCGTGGGCTGCGCCATGATGCTGGCCGGCACGCATCCCTTGCTCGCGTATGGCGTGGTGGGCTTCGGCGCGGCGGCTTATTCGCCCGCCAAATACGGCATTCTGACGGAGCTGCTGCCGCCCGAACGGCTCGTCGCCGCCAACGGCTGGATCGAGGGCACCACGGTCGGCTCCATTATTCTGGGCACCGTGCTCGGCGGCGCGCTGATCAGCCCGCACATCGCTGCCCACGTGATCCGCCACACGCCCGCATCGATCAACACGCCGGCCGAAGCCGCGATGCTCGTGATCATGGCCATCTACGTGATCGCCGCCCTCTTCAATCTGCGTATCCCCGACACCGGCGCGCGCTATCCGCGCCAGCAGCACGGCCCGATCCGCCTCATCACCGACTTCGCCGACTGCTTCAACACGCTGTGGCACGACAAGCTTGGCCAGATCTCGCTCGCCGTCACGACGCTGTTCTGGGGCGCGGGCGCGACGCTGCAGTTCATCGTGCTGAAATGGGCCGAAGTCTCGCTCGGCATGTCGCTCTCGGAAGGCGCCGTGCTGCAGGCCGTGGTGGCCGTGGGCGTGGCCGCCGGCGCGATGATTGCGGCCGCGCGCATTCCGCTCAAGAAGTCGCTCTCGGTGCTGCCGGTCGGCATTCTGATGGGCATCGCCGTCATGCTGATGGCGTTCTACACGCGCAATCTCTTTCCGCCGCATTGGGGCCTGCATATCGGCCACATGCGCATTCCGGGATACCTGCTGTTCGCCTATGTGTTCCTGATGGTCGTGGGCGCGCTGTCGGGCTTCTTCGTCGTGCCGATGAACGCGCTGCTCCAGCATCGCGGCCACGTGCTGCTGTCCGCCGGCCACTCGATCGCCGTGCAGAACTTCAACGAGAACCTCTCGGTGCTCGTGATGCTCTGCCTCTACGCCGTGCTCGTCTGGCTCGACGTGCCGGTGACCATCGTGATCGTGCTGTTCGGCACCTTCGTCTGCCTGATGATGTGGCTCGTGATGCGGCGCCACCAGGCCAATCAGCGCGCGTTCGACTCGGTCGCGCTGATCGGCGAAAATCACGGACACTGACCGGCCGCGCCACGGCGCCGCCGTCGTCTTCTTCATCGAACTTTTCAGCGTCCGCGCGGCGGTCTTCGAGGTTTCGGAGCGATGCGCGCGCGACGCCTTCGCGACGCTGCCATGACCTCACCGATTTCCCACGTCCTCACGATCGCCGGCTCCGATTCGGGCGGCGGCGCGGGCATCCAGGCCGACCTCAAGGCTTTCTCCGCGCTCGGCGCGTACGGCGCGAGCGTGATCACCGCGCTGACCGCGCAGAACACGCGCGGCGTGACCGCGATCCACGCGCCCGACGCCGCCTTCGTGACGGCGCAGCTCGACGCCGTGTTCGACGACATCCGCATCGACGCCGTGAAGATCGGCATGCTCGCCAACGCGTCGATCGTGCGCGCCGTGGCCGATGCGCTGCGCCGCCACAAGCCGCCGCGCGTCGTGCTCGACACGGTGATGATCTCCAAGAGCAATCACGCGCTGCTCGCGCCGGAAGCCGTCGCGGCGCTGCGCGAGGAACTGCTGCCGCTCGCGGGCATCGTCACGCCGAATCTGCCGGAGGCGGCCGCGCTGCTCGGCATCGACGCCGCCACCGACGAAGCCGCGATGGTCGAACAAGGCGAACGCCTGCGCGCGCTCGGCGCGCAAGCCGTGCTGATGAAAGGCGGCCACCTCGGCGGCGACGACAGCCCCGACTGGCTGATCGAAGCCGGCGGCACGCTGCGTCTGGGCGGACCGCGCGTGCCGGTGACGAATACGCACGGCACGGGCTGCACGCTGTCCTCGGCGATTGCCGCGCTGTGGCCGCAGAACGCGACGCTCGCGGATGCGGTCGCGCAGGCGAAGACCTATCTCACCGGCGCGCTGGAAGCAAGCGACCGGCTCGAGGTCGGTCACGGCGTGGGGCCGGTGCATCACTTCTGGCGCTGGTGGTAAGCGCCGCGACGCACGGTTTATTGCAGCGCGAAGGCGCGGGCCCGCTCGGGCCAGTCGTCGGGGACGATGAAACCACGCGAGCGCTCGATATAGCCGCCCGCGCCATCGGCGACGAAAGCGGCGACCATCACCGGATCGTGCTTGCGCGGCAGATGCGCGAATAGTGTCGCGGCATCGGTTGGGCGCGCAACGGCGAGACGGCTGAGGAAGCCGCCGTCGTCTTCAGTTTTTCTCGTGGGTGTTTCGTCGGCCGATGCAGTGGCCGATTCACCAGGCAACTGCCCCGCCGAGTCACTGACTGGCTCGCCAACCACCCTGCGAGCCGACGCTCCGGCCACGCCACCCTCGCCCGCACCGCCACCAACCTCTCTCCCACTCTCGCTCGCCGTACTGGACTGGCTGTTAGTTGCGATATCGGCGCGTTCGCGATCCGCGAATTCATGCGCGCCGAGGTGACGCGGCGCGAGCCACGCAAGGCGCGGCAACACACTCCAGCCATCCGCGCCGTGACGCTCGGCGAATGCGGTCCATTCGGCTTGCGTAATCCACCAGCCGCGCCCGTGCTCCGCCGCGAGTTCCGGCGCACTCGCCGCCGTATCGTCAGCGTGCAAATCCGCGCGATAGAACAGCCAGCCCTTCACGAACATCTGCGCGAGCCAGGGACCGCCGCGACCCAGCGCCGCAAACTCCTCGCGCTGCGTCAGCCGCAATTGATGATCGAGCAGATGCACGTACTTCCAGTCGAAGCGGTCGCGCAGATTCGGCCCGACGAAATCCGCGAGACGGCCAGCGCGCGCCTCCTGCATGTCCGCATGCAGATAGCACTTCACCGCCAGCTCCCAATGAAGCTTGCTGCCATCGGCGGTCTCGACGAGAAAATCGCACTCGCCGAGCGTGCGGCCCGCATGCCGCAGCGCGAGATTGGCGGCGACGAGCCGCGGCGCGGGGCCGAGCGTCAGCCACGCGGCGAGCAGCGTTTCGGCGTAGCGGCCAAGGCGGGTGAGATGCGCCGCTTCGAGCAGCGCATGCAGGCTGGACGGATCGCGGTCGAGTTGCGCGAGCCAGTCGGCGACGGCGTGCGCGGATTTACCGTCGGCGTCATCGATGGCATCGGCGCAGGGCTGCGCGAGCGGCGCGTGAGGTTGCGCGCGCAACAAATCGGCGCTGAGCAGCAGCCACGCGAGATCGCGCACGGCCGGATCGGCGTACCGGGCCAGCGGATCGCGCGCGGTGTCGGACATCGCGTTCGGCACCGCGAGGCGCGCCCCGCCGCACCCGTCGGCGTTCACGACTCGCCGCCCGCCGCCTTGCGCCACGTATCGCGCGCGAGGCACAGATCGGCCCACGCCTTCGACTTGTCGTGCAGGCTGCGCAGCAGATACGCCGGGTGATACGTGACGATCACCGGTACGCCTTCGTACTCGTGCACGCGGCCGCGCAGCGACGCGATGCTGCCGTCGGTCTTCAGCAGGCTCTGCGCGGCGAAGCGTCCGAGCGCGACGATGATCTTCGGCTTCACGAGCGCGACCTGGCGTTGCAGATACGGCTCGCAGCGCGCGACCTCGTCCGGCTCGGGATTGCGGTTGCCGGGCGGACGGCACTTGATGACGTTGGCGATGTACACGTTATCTTCGCGCGCGAGCGAGAGCGCGTGGAGCATGTTGTCGAGCAGCTTGCCCGCCTGGCCGACGAAGGGCTCGCCCTGACGGTCTTCGTTCTCGCCGGGCGCTTCGCCGATCAGCATCCAGTCGGCTTCGCGGTCGCCTACGCCGAACACGGTGTTGGTGCGCTTCTCGCACAGACGGCAGCGCTCGCACGACTTGACGCGTTCGGCGAGCGTGTCCCAGTCGAGCGTCGCGATGTCGTCGCGCGGCGCGCGCGCGGGCGCGTCCATGCCCTGCGGCAGCACCGGCTCGGCGACTGAGTCGAACCACGCGAAATCGTCTTCGGTGAAAGGCGGCGGTTCGTCGGCGGCGGGTTGCGCGGACTGAGCGGACTGAGCGAACTGCGCAGGTTGCACACGCTTCGCTTCGGACGGCGCGGGTTCGCGCGTCTCGGGCTGCGCGTGCGGCGCGGCGGTGGCGGCAGGCTCGCGACGCGGCATCGGCGCCGGCGAAGGTGCTTGCGTCTGTGCCTGCGTCGGCGCTTCGGCGCGCGCCACAACCGCCTCAACCGGCGGCGCGGCTTCCGTCACATCGCGCGCGACCGCCGTTCCAGCCTCGGCCGCGACGCCTGCATCAGCCGCCGCGCCCTTGCGCACCCAGCGCGGCGCGAGCCCCAGCTCCTCGAGCGCGTATTCATCGAGCGCCATCCGCGCCCTCCTCTGCAAAAGTCAGACGCATCACCATCGCGTCCTCGCGGGTGTGGTGACGGGCCGGATAGTAATTCTTGCGCCGCCCGACGGTCACGAAACCGAACTGCTCGTACAGGCGGATCGCGCGATGATTCGACGGCCGCACTTCGAGCAGCAGTCCTTCGAGCCCCTGTGCGCGCGACATCCGCACGCCTTCGCGCAGCAGTGCGAGCCCCGCGCCCGCGCCTTGAGCCTGCGGCGCGACGCACAGATTGAGCAGATGCATCTCGTCGACCACGGGCATCAGCACGCAATAGCCGATCAGCGTGCCGGTCACGTGGCGCATGCAGATGCCGTAGTAGCCGTTGCGCAGCGAATCCTCGAAATTGCCGCGCGACCACGGAAATTCGTACGCCGACTTCTCGATGACGACGACCTCGTCGAGATCGCTTTCGGTCATCTGGGACAAATAGCGGTCGGTCATCAGGACGCCGCTCATCGGCCCTCCCCGGACGCGGCCGACTTGGCGGCGAGGCGCTCGGCCGTGGTCTGCGCGACCTTGTTGCGGATGTATTCCGGCGCGGCC
This sequence comes from Paraburkholderia tropica, assembly GCF_914484835.1. Taxonomy (GTDB): domain Bacteria; phylum Pseudomonadota; class Gammaproteobacteria; order Burkholderiales; family Burkholderiaceae; genus Paraburkholderia; species Paraburkholderia tropica_A. The sequence continues at coordinate 27,073 of NZ_CAJZAR010000092.1, read as the reverse complement.
TGGTCGGCGGGCACGGTGCGCCCGGCGCGGAACGCACGCAGCGCGGCATGCGCGAGCGGCACGGCGTGCGGCAGCGCCTCGGCGTCGATCACGCGCGCGGTCGTGGCCGCCGTGAGGCGCGAGCCGAAGGCCGCCGCCGCGTTGCCCGCGAGCGTGAACGGCGCATCCGGCGCGACGATGCCCTCGGGTGCATCGAGCGAGGCGGCGCGCAGCGTCTGCCAGTCGTCCGCCGCCGCGTCCCACGCGTAATCGGCCCAATAGGCTTCGTCCATGCGCGCATCGAGCGCCGCCAGCACGCGCGTCGCCGACGGATCGCGCTGGCGCGCGCTTTCCGCGCAGACGAGCAGCGTGCTCACCGGCACGACCGGAATATCGAGGCCGAACGCGAGGCCTTGCGCGACGCCCGTGGCGGTGCGCAAGCCCGTGAACGAGCCGGGTCCTGCGCCGAAGGCGATCGCGTTGCAGTCGGCGAGCGCGAGTCCGGCTTCGGCGAGCACTTCGCCGATCGCGGGCAGCAGGCGCGTGCTGGAAACGGCCCCTGTGGCTTCATGCCGCACCCAGACGCGCGGCGCGGACGGCTCTTGAGCGGCGTTCTGAGCCGGATTCTGGGCAGATTCGCCGCTCGCGGGCGCGGCGGCGCGAAGCAGCGCGACCGAACAGAATTCGGTCGAGGTATCGATGGCAAGCAGCACGGTTTCAGTCATGACCGCTATTGTAATGCGGCGCCCTCGCCCAGTCGCCGCCCAGGCATGCGCGCTGCGCGCCGCCCACGCCGACAGCCTGACACCTTCTAGAGTGGAGGAATCGTTCCAGCCCCATGACAGATGTCGCTGCTACCATCGTCGGACTCGATCGATTTCAAGCGGAGGAAACCACAATGAGCGATATCAACGCCCAATTCGCGCAGGCCCAGGAAGACGTGCAGAAGCTGTCGGAGCGCCCGGGCAACCTGACGCTGCTGCGTCTGTACGCGCTGTTCAAGCAGGCCAGCGAAGGCGACGTGCGCGGCGACAAGCCGGGCTTCACCGACATCGTCGGCAAATATAAGTACGACGCCTGGGCCGCACTGCAAGGCACCGCGCAGGACACGGCGAAGACGCAGTACGTGGAACTCGTCGAGTCGCTCAAGAGCGGCGCGGCAAGCTGAACCAGCGAGGCGCGGGGGGCGACGCGGCACACGAAGCAGCAATAAGCGGCAATAAGCAGCAATACGCAGCACGACCCGCACGGCCGAAGCCCTACGCCCGGCCGCCCCGGATTCCCGCCGATTTCCCGTTGTTCGCACCCTCTTTTGCACCGATCCGCGTGCAAGTATCCGTTCGCCCGTCACAACGCTGGCGCGCTGCAACAAAACGAGATATAATCTCCGCTGCGTTGCGCTCCGGTCGCCTTTGCGATCAGCCCAACGCCACGTAGCGTTTAAGCTCCAATCCAGTTTAGAACCTGTCCCTCCCTGCCGTGGCCCTGCTTCCGGGCCGTCAAGTATCAGGCTGGCGGTTGGCCAATCCGGGCTGAGCCGCACCCAAAACAGCTTCTAACGAAAATCCGCCCCCGTGTGCGGATTGCCCCCGTTTTTCGATTTGTTTGCACAATCCGACGACTTGGGTATGCCGATTGGCGCCGACGTTCTATTTCCTGTGTACCAAGGATTTTCATGACTTCGAGCAATACCCAAAGCCCCCTCGACGCGATCGCCAACGACGCCCTCGGCCTCGAGCAGCCTGTCGCCGCCGCCGCTGAAGGCGCCGCGCCTGCCGCCGACACGCCGGAAGGTCCGACGTTCGCGTCGCTCGGTCTGTCGCCGGAGATCGTCTCCGCGCTGACCGCAGCGGGCTATAAGGCTCCGACGCCGGTTCAGGAACGCGCCATTCCTGCAGCCATCGCGGGCCGCGACCTGCTGGTCTCCAGCCCGACCGGTTCGGGCAAGACCGCAGCCTTCATGCTGCCTGCCATCGAGCGCTTCGCGCAGATCCAGAAGGCACAAGCCGCGCAGCCGCGCGAGCCGCGTCCGCAAGGCGCGAACGGCCAAGCCGATCGCCGCCCGCAACGCCGTCCGCAGCCGGTGGCACGCCCCGGCCTGCTCGTCCTCACGCCGACGCGCGAACTCGCCATGCAGGTGACGACGGCCGCTTCGACGTACGGCCAGCACCTGCGCCGCCTGCGCACCGTCAGCATTCTCGGCGGCGTGGCCTACGGCCAGCAGCTGATGCTGCTCGCCAAGAACCCCGAAATCCTCGTGGCGACGCCGGGCCGTCTGCTCGACCACCTCGAGCGCGGCCGTATCGACCTGTCCGAGCTGAAGATGCTCGTGCTCGACGAAGCCGACCGCATGCTGGACATGGGCTTCATCGACGACATCGACACGATCGTCGCCGCCACGCCCGAAACGCGTCAGACGATGCTGTTCTCGGCCACGCTCGACGGCAAGATCGCTTCGATCACCGGCCGTCTGCTGAAGGACCCGGAGCGTATCGAAATCGTCCGCAAGATCGAAGCGAGCTCGAACATCGCCCAGACCGTGCACTACGTCGACGACCGCGATCACAAGGATCGTCTGCTCGACCATCTGCTGCGCGACGAAAAGCTCGACCAGGCCGTCGTGTTCACGGCGACCAAGATGGACGCGGACCAACTCGCGGGCAAGCTGGCCGACGCCGGCTTCGAAACCGCCGCGCTGCACGGCGACCTGCCGCAAGGCGCGCGTAACCGCACGATCCGCGCACTGCGCGAGCGTCGCGTGCGCGTGCTGGTCGCGACCGACGTCGCGGCACGCGGCATCGACATCCCGGGCATCACGCACGTCTTCAACTACGACCTGCCGAAGTTCGCGGAAGACTACGTCCACCGTATCGGCCGTACGGGTCGCGCGGGCCGTTCGGGCACCGCAGTGAGCCTCGTGCACCACGCCGAGCAAGGCGCGCTCAAGCGCATCGAGCGTTTCGTGCGCGGCACGCTGCCGGTCAACGTCGTCGAAGGCTTCGAGCCGCGCAAGGCACCGCCGGCTAACCGTGGCTTTGGCGGCCGCGGCCGTCCGGGCGGCGGCAACGGCGGCGGCCGTCGCTTCGGCGGCAAGCCGGGTGGCGGCTACGGCAACAACCGTGGCGGCTACGGCGGCGGCAACGGCAACGGCGAGCGCAGCTTCGGCGACCGTCCGCAAGGCGATCGTCCGCAAGGCGACCGCAACGGCAACAGCTGGGGCAACAAGTCGTCGGATTCGCGCGGCGGCTACGGCCAGCGTGAAGGCGGCTACGGCGCCTCGCGCCGCGAAGGCGGCGATCGTGGCGGCTACGGCCAGCCGCGCGGCGACGGCTACGGCCGTTCGCGCGAAGGCTTCGGCGGCGGCCGCCGTGACGGCGGCCCGCGTGGCGCACGTCGCGACAGCTAAGCAACGCTGAAAACGGCGTCGAGCGGCGGTCAACACCGCCCTCGCGCCCGCAGCCAATAAAAAGACCGGTGCTTTGTCACCGGTCTTTTTTTGTCCGCAGACAGAATTTCACGATACGAAAAATTTTTTTGCTTCGTAAAATCTCGTGCTGCGTGGCACAAACCGGGCCATTGCAAGATGGAAAATTGCGTTTCTTATCGCGAAACGTACGTCATAACATATTGATTTTATTCATTTAAAAAACCACAAAAATCCCCATTGCCGCCCTGTTGCCGGCGCATCGGTTTGCCTAGACTCTTATATAAGAGTTCGCGAAACGAAACGCCTCCAGGCACCCACGAGACACTGGCTTCGCGACGTTCACCGGTTCAGCAGTTCCGATCAGCGGTTCATCTATCAGGTAAACAGAAGGAGCGCACCATGTCGACTCGTCAACAGCAAGCACAGCAACTCCAGCAGCAATGGGATACGGATCCGCGCTGGAAGGGCGTCAAGCGCAACTACACGGCTGAAGACGTGGTGCGCCTGCGCGGTTCGATCCAGCCAGAGCACACGCTCGCGAAGCAAGGCGCGGAAAAGCTCTGGAAGGGCGTGAACACCGAGCCGTTCATCAACGCGCTGGGCGCCCTCACCGGCAATCAGGCGATGCAGCAGGTCAAGGCCGGCCTCAAGGCGATCTATCTGTCGGGCTGGCAAGTCGCGGGCGACGCCAACCTCGCGGGAGAAATGTACCCGGACCAGTCGCTCTACCCGGCCAATTCGGTGCCGCAAGTGGTCAAGCGCATCAACAACACGCTCACGCGCGCCGACCAGATCCAGTGGTCCGAAGGCAAGAATCCGGGCGACGAAGGCTACACCGACTTCTTCCAGCCGATCGTGGCCGACGCTGAAGCGGGCTTCGGCGGCGTGCTGAACGCGTTCGAACTGATGAAGGCGATGATCGAAGCCGGCGCCGCGGGCGTGCACTTCGAAGACCAGCTCGCTTCGGTGAAGAAGTGCGGCCACATGGGCGGCAAGGTGCTCGTGCCGACGCGCGAAAACATCGCCAAGCTGACGGCCGCGCGTCTGGCCGCCGACGTCTGCGGCGTGCCGACCGTGCTGCTCGCCCGCACCGACGCGGAAGCCGCCGACCTGGTCACGTCCGACATCGACGACAACGACAAGCCGTTCCTCACGGGCGAGCGCACCGTGGAAGGCTTCTTCCGCACCCGCAACGGCCTCGATCAGTCGATCTCGCGCGGTCTCGCCTACGCGCCATACGCCGACATGATCTGGTGCGAAACGGGCAAGCCGGATCTGGCGTTCGCCAAGCAGTTCGCCGAGGCGATCCACAAGGAATTCCCGGGCAAGCTGCTCTCGTATAACTGCTCGCCGTCATTCAACTGGAAGAAGAATCTCGACGACGCGACGATCGCCAAGTTCCAGCGCGAGCTGGGCGCGATGGGCTACAAGTTCCAGTTCATCACGCTCGCGGGCTTCCACTCGCTGAACTACTCGATGTTCAACCTCGCGCACGGCTATGCGCGCCAGAACATGAGCGCGTTCGTGGAACTCCAGCAGGCCGAGTTCGCCGCCGCCGAGAAGGGTTTCACCGCCGTGAAGCATCAGCGCGAAGTGGGCACGGGCTACTTCGACGCCGTGACGCAGACGGTCGAGCACAACGCGTCGACCACGGCGCTGCACGGTTCGACGGAAGACGAGCAGTTCTTCGACAAGAAGGTGGCGTAAGACCACCGCTGGCGAGGGTTTGGGGTGCCCTCGCCCGTTCTGGCGCCGTCCGCGGCGCGGCGGCCGGCCTGCGAAACCTTGGCGGGGCATGCCGGCCGCCGCAACCGCCGGACGCGCGCCGAACGTCCGCACGATCAAAGCGACCTGAGAGACACCGGCAAAACAACAAGAACACGAGACACACGCCGACAGAACGCCGCCCCGTTTCTCACCGATACACGATCACCGGAATCTTCGTATGACTGAGCACGCGCTGGGTCTCGCTGCCGATCAGCAGGCTACCCAGGCCGCGGCGCCCGTGCGAGGCCATGAAAATCACGTCGCAGCCCCGGTTTTCGGCGGCTTCGATAATGCCGAGATAAGGCGAAGGATGGACGCTGGTGCAGCTGTCGCACGCCACGCCCACGCTGTGCGCCGCCTCCTCGACTTCCTGCAGATGCGTGCGCGCCTCTCGCTCACTGCGCGTCTGGAAGTCGCCGGGAAGCTCGATGGCGATGTCATCGGGATAAGGCGAGTACGGATATTGCGGCATGCAGGCGTAGGCCGTGACGCGCGCGCCTACCGTGCGCGCGAGCGCGATCGCGCCGTCGATCGCTTTTTTCGACAGATCCGTGCCGTCGGTCGGAACGAGGATGTGCTTGAACATGACGCCCTCCGTGTTCATGTGCGCTGCCGACTCATGCGCCGATCTCATGTGCCGATTGTAGTGCGCTAAAAAACGCGGCGCGGCGGGCATGCGGGCATCTCCCCATATCGGAAACACCCACATCCCGCCGCGCGCGATGACAAAGCAAGCCGAAGAAAGCGAGACCGACGCCGTCAGTCCTGGCCCCAGTAACCTGGTTGACCGTACGTATGCTTGAGAAAGTCGAGAAAGAGGCGCACGCGCAACGGCAGGTGCCGGCGCTGCGGAAACACGGCATGAATGCCGATGGGCGGCGCGGCGTAAGCGTCGAGCACGCGCGCGAGCCGGCCCGCCGCAATGTCCTCGCCGACTTCCCACCACGAGCGCCACGCGAGACCGTGGCCCGCCAGACACCACTCGTGCAGCACCGCGCCGTCCGAGCACTCCATCGTGCCCCCCACGCGGATCTGCACCACCTTGTCGTCCTGCTGGAAGGTCCAGCCGCGCTGCTGGTTTGCGCTCGCGCCGAACGCGAGGCAGTTGTGGCGCGCCAGATCGGCGAGTGTTTCGGGTTCGCCGCGCCGCGACAGATACGAGGGCGCGGCCACGACCACGCGGCGGTTTTCGCCGAGCTTCAGCGAGACCAGCGACGAGTCGGGCAATTCGCCCAGACGCACGGCGCAGTCGAAGCCTTCGTTGACCAGATCGACGAGCCGGTCCGAGAGATCGAGCGTGATCGTCACGTCCGGGTGCGCAACCGTGAAATCGGGCACGAGCGGCGCGACGTGGCGCCGTCCGAAACCCGCCGGCGCCGACACGCGCAGGTGCCCGCTCGCCTTCACGCCGCCCGCCGAGACGCTCGCCTCGGCGTTCTGCATGTCGTGAATGATGCGCTGGCAGTCTTCGAGAAACGCCGAGCCCTCGAAGGTCAGCGTGATGCGCCGCGTAGTGCGCACGAACAGCTTCACGCCGAGGCGTTCCTCGAGCGCGTCGATACGGCGTCCGATGATCGCGGGCGCGACGCCTTCGGCCTGCGCGGCCGCCGAAAGACTGCCCTTCGCGGCGACGATCGCGAAGGTCTCGATTTGCTTGAATCGATCCATCTGGAGAAAAAAGGAGCCGGATTGCGCAGCGCAAATGGCTGCAAAAAAGCGAATGGTCGTCAGATTAGGTGGGTAAAAGTAAAAGATCAAGTGATCAATCCCGCCTTTTTCAGCAATCCACCTCATGAATACAATTCACCTCGACCTCTGACGACGGAGTGCAAGGCTATGTCGGCCACAACGACAACTCATTTTCCCAAGGCTGTGATCTTCGACGCGTACGGCACGCTGTTCGACGTCCATTCGGTCGTCGCCGCTGCCGAGCAGATGTTCCCGGGCCAGGGCGAAGCGCTCTCGCAGCTCTGGCGCCTCAAGCAGATCGAATACACGCAGTTGCGCACGCTCTCGGACCCCGCTGGTGCGCGCTACAAGCCGTTCTGGGACATCACGCTCGACGCGCTGCGCTATGCCGCGCGCCGTCTGAACCTCGCGCTCACGGGCGCCGGCGAAAAGCGTTTGATGGACGAATACGCCTGCCTCTCCGCCTTCCCCGACGTCCTGCCCGTGCTGCGCCGCCTGCGCGAGCCGCGCGAAGACGGCAGCCGCACGGGTCTCGCAATCCTCTCGAACGGCAATCCGCAGATGCTCGACATCGCGGTCAAGAGCGCGGGCATGAACGGCCTGTTCGACCACGTGCTCTCCGTGGACGCCGTGCGCGCCTACAAGCCCGCCGCCGCCGCGTACGCACTCGGCACGGCCGCGTTCGACGCGGCCGCGCGCGAGATGGTGTTCGTATCGTCGAATGGCTGGGACGCCGCGGGCGCCGGCTGGTTCGGCTACACCACGTTCTGGATCAACCGCCAGCGACTGCCCGCCGAGGAACTCGGCGTCGCGCCGCACGGCACCGGCGGCGGCATGGCTGAACTGGCCGCCTTCATCGAAACCGCCGCGCCCGCCGAACGAAGCCGCCCCCGCCCCAGCCCGGGCGCGTGACGGCATCGCTCAGCGAGCACGGATAGCAGCACATCACGCATTCACATCTGACCGACCAAGGAGTTAGCAAATGGCGAACACGTTGCAACTGCCGCAAGGCATGCAGATCACGGCCGAGATCCAACCCGGCTTCGAACAGATCCTCACGCCCGAGGCGCTCGAACTCGTCGCGAAGCTGCACCGCGCTTTCGAACCGCGTCGCCAGGAACTGCTGAAGGCGCGCGTCGAGCGCACCCAGCGCCTCGACGCGGGCGAGCGCCCGGACTTCCTCGCGGATACGAAGTCGATCCGCGAAGGCGACTGGAAAATCGCCGCGCTGCCGAAGGATCTCGAATGCCGCCGCGTGGAAATCACCGGCCCGGTCGAGCGCAAGATGATCATCAACGCGCTGAATTCGGGCGCGGATTCCTACATGACCGACTTCGAGGATTCGAACGCGCCGAACTGGGACAACCAGATCACCGGCCAGATCAACCTCAAGGACGCGGTGCGCCGCACGATTTCGCTCGAACAGAACGGCAAGTCGTACAAGCTCAACGACAAGACCGCCACGCTGATCGTGCGTCCGCGCGGCTGGCACCTCGACGAAAAGCACGTGACGGTCGACGGCCAGCGCGTGTCGGGCGGCATCTTCGACTTCGCGCTCTACCTGTTCCACAACGCGAAGGAGCTGCTCTCGCGCGGCAGCGGCCCGTACTTCTATCTGCCGAAGATGGAAAGCCACCTCGAAGCGCGCCTGTGGAACGACATCTTCGTCGCGGCCCAGGAAGGCGTGGGCATTCCTCGCGGCACGATCCGCGCGACGGTGCTGGTCGAAACGATCCTTGCCGCGTTCGAGATGGACGAAATCCTCTATGAACTGCGCGAACACAGCTCGGGCCTGAACGCGGGCCGCTGGGACTACATCTTCTCGGCGATCAAGAAGTTCAAGAAGGACGCGGACTTCTGCCTCGCGGACCGCTCGCAGATCACGATGACCGTGCCGTTCATGCGCGCCTACGCGCTCGAACTGCTGAAGACCTGCCACAAGCGCAATGCACCGGCGATCGGCGGCATGAGCGCGCTGATTCCGATCAAGAACGATGCGGCCGCGAACGACAAGGCCATGGGCGGAGTGCGTTCGGACAAGGCGCGCGATGCAAGCGACGGCTACGACGGCGGCTGGGTCGCGCACCCGGGTCTCGTGCCCATCGCGATGGAAGAGTTCGTGAAGGTGCTCGGCGACAAGGCGAACCAGATCGGCAAGCAGCGCCCCGACGTCAACGTGACGAACAAGGATCTGCTCGACTTCCGCCCGGAAGCGCCGATCACCGAAACGGGCCTGCGCAACAACATCAACGTCGGCATCCACTATCTCGGTTCGTGGCTCGCGGGCAATGGCTGCGTGCCGATCCACAACCTGATGGAAGACGCCGCGACCGCCGAAATCTCGCGCTCGCAGGTGTGGCAGTGGATCCGCTCGCCGAAGGGCAAGCTCGACGACGGCCGCAAGGTCACGGCCGAACTCGTGCGCGAACTGATCCCGCAGGAACTGGACAAGGTGAAGGGCGTGGTCGGCGGCGATACGAAGCCGTATGAGCGCGCCGCACAGATCTTCGAACAGATGTCGACGTCGGAAGACTTCGTCGAATTCCTGACGCTGCCGCTGTACGAGGAAATCTGATCGGCTTCGCTTGACGCGATACGCCGATGAAAAAAGGCCCGGCGGATGGGAGTCCGCCGGGCCTTCGTGTTTTTGGCTCTCTTATCGAGCGTGAGGTTCGGGCTTTAACGCGCGCGCCGATGCTCCACCCAGTCGCCGCTCGCGATCTCGGGACGGCCCGCGACCGCACCCGGCGCGACCGGATAGTACAGGCAGTCGATGCGCTCGCCCTGCACTTCGATGCTCACGGCCTTCGAGACGAACAGGCCGTCGACGCCCGGATACACCTGCTCGATTTCGTCGAGCACGGCCAGCAGCGCATCGTCGATTTCGTAGACGTCGCCGACTACGCGCGCCTGTTGATCCGCTTGCTTCGCAGCAGCATCGTGCGCGCCGGCCACCATGCCCGGATACGTGCCGAAGTCGAACAGCCGACCCGACAGCGACGTAAGCCCGAGATGACGCGGACGCGCGATCGCGTTGCGATCCGCCGCGAGGTTGATGTCGTTGATCTCGCCCGCGCGCAGCGTGCCGTAGACGAACACGTATTTCATGGATTCCGCTCCTTGCTCCTGATATCCGCAGCATTATGCGATGCCCAAAATGTTTGCGTGCGGCGCTTCGGCGTTGCATCGGCACGGCTGCGCGCCGATCCGCGCACGCGCCTACAATGAAGCACTTAATCTGAGCTGTTCGCGCACCTGTTCTCGCACCTCTTCGCGCACCTGTTCTCGCCCATCAGTACCCGCCATACGCCCGCACGCCATGACCGCCGACGCCCCCGCCATCGACGCGACCGATGCCCTTTCGGCGACGTTCGCCCAGATCCCGCCCGAGTTCGCGCCGAACCTCGAGCATCCGATCCGCGTGCGTTCGCGGCCGATGGCTGCCGGCGTGCGCATCTCGAAGCACACGCATGCGTGGGCGCAACTCGCGTATGCGTCGCGCGGCGTGCTGCGCATGGCCACGCCCGGCACCACGTGGATGGTGCCGCCGTCGCGCGCGATCTGGGTGCCGCCGCACGTCACGCACGAAGTGGCGATCGTCGAGGACGCGTTTCTGCGCACGTTGTATGTCGATCAGTCGGTGATTCCGGCCGGGCTCGACGCGTGCCGGGTCGTGGAGGTGTCGGGGCTGCTGCGCGAATCCATCGCCGCCTTCGACGAGCAAGGCATCGCACCGGCGCGCGAGCGTCTGCTCGGCGCGGTCGCGCTCGACGAGATCACGCGCTCGGCGCCTCTGCCGCTCGCGGTGCCGATGCCTGAGGAAAAGCGTCTGCGCGCGCTCTGCGAGGCGCTGCTCGCCGATCCGGCCGGTCCCGGCTCGCTCGAATACTGGGCCGCACACGTAGGCGCCAGCACACGCACGATTGCGCGGCTGTTCCGGCTGGAACTGGGCGTGAGTTTTTCGCAGTGGCGTCAGCAGGCGATCCTCGCGCGCGCGATTCCGCTGCTGAACCAGGGCAAGCCGATGTCGATCGTCGCGCAGGAACTCGGCTATCAAAGCCAGAGCGCGTTTTCGGCGATGTTCCGGCGCGCGTTCGGTGAAAGTCCGCGGGCCTTTATCGCACGCGGCACCGACGACCGCGAACAGGATCTCGACGAAACCCACTCGGCGAACGACGAACCGCTCGAAGCGCCGGACGACTGACACGCGCGACGCACGCGTTCATTGCGCGCTCAACGGCCAGCGCGGCTGTCAGCGGCTGCCAACGGCCGCCAGATACGCGCAAAACCGCGCTCAGACCAGCCGCGTCATGTGCCGGATCGAGCCCAGCCGCGCGAGCCGCGGCCCCGCCACCCGATACCCCTTGCGCAGATACAGCCGCGCCGCCGGGTTATCGACGAACACGCGCAGCTGCAATTCGCGCAGACCGCGCTCGCGCGCCCATTGATGCGAGATGTCGAGCAGGAAGGTGCCCGCACCGTTGCCGCGATAGCCCTCGGCGATCTGCACATCGCGGATATGCAGCGAATCGCCCTCCTGCGTCACGCGCAGCACGCCGATCGCTTCGCCGTCGAGTTCGAGAATGAAATTCTCCGATTCGCGGTAGCTCGCGAGAAACAGATCGCCGCGCCAGATCAGATGATGCCGCTGGTAATAGCCGCCCATGTTCCGCCGCGTGAGCGACTCGGCGAACTCGAAGTCGTCCATGGTGGCGTGACGCAGCTGGAAGCGCGACGGAATGTCGTTCGGTGCGAACATGGGAGGCAACGCGGCAATCGCGGAAATTCGGAGTTTCGACAACGCTACGATAACGCGCCGCCTCAGGCAATGGCATTTTGTCCGTACGCGTCGACGAACAGCCCGTAGGACTGCGCCGCACCAAAGATCGGAGGAGAAAGAGCGCGCGAGAAGAAACTGGCGGCGGAAAAGAAAAAAGCCCGCTGGAACTTCCAGCGGGCTTTGATTCTGGCGGAGCGGACGGGA
>NZ_CAJZAR010000092.1:15093-15217 GCF_914484835.1 Paraburkholderia tropica | reverse complement strand
CAACTGAACTACCGCTCCAGTACTGCTTGACTGCTACACCGGCGGGCGTTGGTTAGCTCCCGCTGGCGGCGTCGCCTTGATGCTTGATGGCGCCGCAGAAAACTTTGGCGTCCCCTAGGGGATT
>NZ_CAJZAR010000092.1:0-15083 GCF_914484835.1 Paraburkholderia tropica | reverse complement strand
CCTCTAGACGAAGGGGACATGATCTTTTCAGATAATGCCTTACTACACTGTACAGCTATTCCTGCGAATCACCAGCTTTACTACGACTGGGAAACAACCTGTTCTGATGGTGGAGGTAAGCGGGATCGAACCGCTGACCTCTTGCATGCCATGCAAGCGCTCTCCCAGCTGAGCTATACCCCCTTGCAGAACAGAAGCGAGATTTTAAACATCATTTTCGCTTTCGTCAAGAGCTTTTTGAATCTTTTTTTCATCGCTTCGGTGTTTCAGAGAAACATCGTTGCTCGATTCAGCCACTCTCTGCGTGAAACTTGCTGCTGTTTCGCGCTCCGTATTCAACGGAGCCCGAATACTACAAGAACTCTTGGCATCGCGCTAGTGCCAGAGCGAAAAAACTTCAAAAAAAGTTCACGCCCCGGCTTTTGCGCATCCATGCGAAGCGCTCAAGACGCGCTTACGCGCCCTTCGCGAGTCCTTGTTCGATGCGGCTCACTACGACATCGCGGCCAAACTGCGTGAGCACGGCGTCGATCGCGGGCGTATGCGTGGTGCCCGCAACGAACAGGCGCACCGGCATCGCGAGCTGCGGCATCTTGAGCTTGTGCGTCGCGAGCGTGGCCTTGAACGCCGCCGAGATCGCCTCCTTGGTCCACTCCGCGCCCTTGAGCGCGACGGCGAGATCGGCGAGCGCCGGGCGCACCGCGTCGGTCACGTGCTGCGCGAGCGCGTCCGCTTCCGGCTGCGGTTCGCGATAGAACATCATCGCGCTTTCGGCGATTTCCTTGATCGTGTTCGCGCGATCCTTGAACAGCGCGACCACGCCGTCGAGCGCCGGGCCCTTCGCGAGAGCCGCCTCGTCCACGCCGAGCGCCGCGAAGAACGGCTTGGAGAGCTCGGCGAGGCGCGCGTTGTCGACTTCCTTCAGGTAGTGGTTGTTGAGCCAGTTGAGCTTGTTGTGGTCGTACTGCGCCGGCGACTTGCCGAGGTGCTCCAGGTCGAACCACTCGACGAACTGCTCGCACGTGAACACTTCCGCGTCGCCATGCGACCAGCCGAGGCGCGCGAGATAGTTCAGCACCGCTTCCGGCAGATAACCGGCATCGCGATAGCCCATCACGCTCATCGCGCCGTGGCGCTTGCTCATCTTCTCGCCCTGCTCGTTCAGCACGGTCGGCAGGTGGGCGTAGACGGGCGGCTCGGCGCCCAGCGCGCGCAGAATGTTGATCTGACGCGGCGTGTTGTTCACGTGGTCATCGCCGCGGATCACGTGCGTGATCTTCATGTCGAGGTCGTCGACGACCACGCAGAAGTTGTAGGTCGGCGTGCCGTCCGGGCGCGCGATCACGAGGTCGTCGAGTTCTTCGTTCGAGATTTCCACGCGGCCCTTCACGGCGTCGTCCCATGCGACCACGCCCGTGAGCGGGTTACGGAAGCGCAGCACGGGCTGCACGCCTTCCGGCGGCGTCGGCAGCACCTTGCCCGGCTCCGGGCGCCACGTGCCGTCGTAGCGCGGCTTCTCGCCAGCGGCGCGCTGACGCTCGCGCAGCGCATCGAGTTCTTCCGTCGACATGTAGCACGGGTACACGAGGCCCTGCTGCTGCATCTGCGCAAGCACTTCGCGATAACGGTCCATGCGCTGCATCTGGTAGAACGGGCCTTCGTCGAAATCGAGGCCGAGCCACTGCATGCCTTCAAGGATCGCGTCGACCGATTCGGACGTCGAGCGCTCGACGTCGGTGTCCTCGATCCGCAGCACGAAGACGCCCTCGTTGCGGCGCGCGAAAGCCCACGGATAGAGCGCGGAGCGGATGTTGCCGAGGTGGATGAAGCCGGTCGGGCTCGGCGCGAAACGGGTACGGACGGGAGTCGTGGTCATGGGCGAATACTCGAGGACGATGCCGGCCGGCGAACGGAAGGCGCGGCGGCGTTGCGCGCAAGGCGGACAACGTCGCGGGCGCGTTCTGTCGGCGGCGCTCGGCGAAGGGTCGCGGCGCGGGCCGTGGCGGCGCGGCGGGCTCGTGAAAAGCCCGGCGGCGCCCGGCGCTCACGCGAACGAAAACCGGGAAAATTAGAGACGGGATTATACCCGCCGCAGACGGCTTCGGCCTTGGCGGCAGTGGGCGCGGACGGCGCCCGTCCGGCAATCGGTGACGCGCGCGGCCGCGCGTCACGCCACGTTACAAGCACGAAGCGTAAGCGCGTACCGCTTTGCCTTATCATGTCGGCGCGCTGGCCTCCTCGCCAGTTCCGCCCGGTCCGCAGCCGCGGTCCGAGAGAAAAAATGCGGCGCGCACGCCACACGCTCGACGTCCTTGCCCGCGCCGCCTGGAGAAATTGCTTGAAGTCCCGTTCGAAGCCTGACCAGCACAACGATCTCGACGATCTCGATCAAACACAGTCCGCGCCGCCGTCCGCCTCGCTGTCACTGAGCCGCCGCCACTTCTCGCTCGCGGCCGCCTCCTCCGTCCTCGCCGCCTGCACGACCGCAGGCACGCAGGCGCCGCAGAACAAGCCGCCGATCGCCCCGCCGCCCGTCGCGCGCAATCCGCGCCCGGTCCGTGTGGGCCTCGCGCTCGGCGGCGGCGCTGCACGCGGCTTCGCGCACATCGGCGTGATCAAGGCGCTCGAGGCGCGCAACATCCAGGTCGATCTGATCACCGGCACGAGCGCGGGCTCGGTCGTCGCCGCGCTCTATGCGTCGGGCATGAACGGTTTCGCGCTCAACAAACTCGCGCTGACGATGGACGAAGCCTCGATCAGCGACTGGGCCATGCCGTTCCGCACGCGCGGCATCCTGCAAGGCGTCGCGCTGCAGAACTTCCTGAACACCACGCTGCACGACCGGCCGATCGAGAAGATGGCCAAGCCGCTCGGCGTGGTCTCCACCGACCTGCAAACCGGCCAGCCGATCCTGTTCCAGCGCGGCAATACCGGCATCGCGGTGCGCGCGTCGTGCAGCATTCCGTCGATTTTCGAGCCGGTGAAGATCGGCGGCCACGAATACGTCGACGGCGGCCTCGTGAGCCCGGTGCCGGCCTCGTTCGCGAAAAAGATGGGCGCCGATTTCGTGATCGCCGTCGATATCTCGGCGCGCCCGGAGACGGCTTCGACGCTGAGCCAGTTCGACGTGCTGATGCAGACCTTCACGATCATGGGCCAGTCGATCAAGACCTACGAGCTTGAAAAGTACGCCGACGTCGTGATCCGTCCGAGCCTCAACGCGATGTCGAGCAGCGACTTCACGCAGCGCAACGCCGCGATTCTCGCGGGCGAGGAAGCCGGTGCGCGCGCGGCGGCGGAGATCGAACGCAAGCTCGCGGCGGCCCGCGCAGCCTGAGCGCGGCGCGAACGGGCGCCACGATGTGGCCCCGATACGGAGCCCAGACGCAAAAAAGCCTGCTTCGCGTGAAGCAGGCTTTTTTTGCGCCGATGCCGCCTTGGCGGACCGGCAGACCCCTACTGCAATACTTTAGTTGCCGCTGCCGTCGAACTGCGCGCTCACGCGCTGCTTGAGGCTCTGCGCCTGATCCGGCGTGAACGACGTTTCGACGCGGCGTGCGCCCGTGAAACGCTTTTCCCAGTAGCCGTCGTCCAGATCGTCGACGCGGATCGTGCTGCCGGTGGACGGCGAGTGCACGAACTTGTTGTCGCCGATATAGATGCCCACGTGCGAGAACGTACGGCGCATCGTGTTGAAGAACACGAGGTCGCCCGGCTTGAGGTTGCTCATGCTCACCTTCTCGCCGACGCGGCTCATTTCTTCAGCGCGGCGCGGCAGGTTCAGGCCCAGCGTGTCCTGGAACACGTAGCGCACGAAGCCGCTGCAATCGAGCCCCGAATCCGGCGTGTTGCCGCCCCAGCGGTAACGCACGCCGATCATGTTCAGCGCGCCGACCACCACGTCGCCGGCCTTGCCGGCCATGCCGGAAAGGAACGACTTCGCGCCGCCTTCGGACGGGGCCGGAGCAGCCTGCGATGCGGTTTGGGTGGCGTTTTGAACGGCGGGGAGCGACTGTGCATTCGCCGAATTGCTCGGCGAAAATGAGACATTCTGGTTAAAGCTGCTAGCTTCGTCGGCGAACGCGCCGGGAGCTGCTGCCATCAGGACGCCGATGAACATCCCGGCGACGACGCGCGTGCAAGCCTGGGTCAAGTATCGGTGCTGCATGGGTCGGTAGAAATTGCCCGTAAATCAGGGAGTTAGAAGAAAAGTTTGGACGATACTAGCCAGTAAGTATTTGTGTGTCAAAACTTATAGAAAAATACAATCGCGATGCGCACCTCATTGGTGAATTTCACCAATATTCCCCCTAAAGTTCCGCGATCGTTCAGCGATCAAAGGCGGCTTTCAGCAGCTTTCGCGTGTAAGGGTGAATGGGGTCGTCAAAGATTTTTGTTACATCTCCCGACTCGACAATGGCCCCGTTTTGCATCACCGCGACGCGGTGCGCCATCGCCCCGATCACTTCCAGATCGTGGCTGATGAACACATAGCCCAGGTTGTACTTGCGTTGCAGTTCGGTCAACAAACGCAGCACCTGCTGCTGGATCGAGACGTCGAGCGCGCTGGTCGGTTCGTCGAGCACGATCACGCGCGGCTCCAGCACCAGCGTGCGCGCAATCGCGATGCGCTGGCGCTGGCCGCCGGAAAACTCGTGCGGATAGCGTTGCAGCGCCGTGCGGTCGAGCCCCACCTCGCGCAGCACGCCCACGATGCGCTTGCGCCGCTCCTCCGCGGAAAGATCGGCGCGATGCAGCGCGAGCCCCTCCCCCACGATGCGCTCGACGGTCTGTCGCGGAGAAAGCGAACTGAACGGATCCTGAAAGACCACCTGCAGATGCGAGCGCAAGCCGAGCTTGTCCCGACCCTGATAGCTCGCGATCGAGCGCCCCTGGAATTCGACTGCGCCCGCCGCCGTGCGTTGCAGACCCAGCATCGCCATGGCGAGCGTCGACTTGCCCGACCCCGATTCGCCGACGATGCCCAGAGTCTCGCCCTGCCGCACCGACACGCTCGCGTCGTTCACGGCGCGAAAGCGGCCGCGCTCGAACCAGCCCTTGAAACCGGGCAGCTTCGTGGCGAAATCGACGCTCACCTGTTTCGCTTCCAGCAGCACCGGTGCGATCGGCAAGACGGGCAACACGTTGCGCTCGGGCCGGCTCGCGATCAGGCGCTGCGTGTAGGGATGCTGCGGCGACCCGAAAATCTGCTCGACGGTGCCCGTTTCCACGAGCTTGCCCTTTTCCATCACCGCCACGCGCTGCGCGAAGCGGCGCACGAGGTTCAGGTCGTGCGTGATCAGCAGCACCGACATGCCGCGGCGCGCAGCTTCCTCGCGCTGCAATTCGAGCAGCAGATCGACGATCTGACCGCGGATGGTCACGTCGAGCGCCGTGGTGGGCTCGTCCGCCAGCAGCAGACGCGGACGGCACGCGAGCGCCATCGCGATCATCACGCGCTGACGCTGCCCACCCGAGAGCTGATGCGGATAGTTGAACAGGCGCCGGCGCGGCTCGGGAATGCCCGTGCGCTCCAGCAGCCCCACGGCCTGTTCGTAGGCTTCCTTCTTCGACACGCCATCGTGCAGCACGATGGTTTCCGCGATCTGCTCGCCAATCGTATAGAGCGGATTGAGCGCCGTCATCGGCTCCTGAAAGATCATCGCGATGTCGTTGCCGCGCAGGCCGCGCATGTCGCGCTCGCTTTTCGTGACGAGGTCTTCGCCGTCGAAGCGAATCGTGCCGCCGATCTGCGCGTCGCTCAGCAGGCGCAGGATCGCGAGCGCCGTCACCGTCTTGCCCGAACCCGATTCGCCGACCAGCGCCACGCGCTCGCCGCGTCCGATCGCGAGCGCGATGTCGTCGACTGCGAGCGTGTCGCCGAAACGCACGCTCAGATGCTCGATCGAAAGCAGCGGCGCGGGGATGTCTTGAGGCATGGCGCTCACTGGTTGCCTCCGGCTTTCATCGCGTCGGAGATGCGCGTGTCGAGCGCGTTGCGCAGCGCGTCGCCCATGAAGGTGAGCAAGAGCAGCGTGACCACGAGCACGCCGAACGTCGACATCGAAATCCACCAGGCGTCGAGATTGCCCTTGCCCTGCGCGAGCAGTTCGCCGAGGCTCGGCGTGGGCGGCGGCACGCCGAGGCCCAGAAAGTCGAGGCTCGTGAGCGCGAGAATCGACCCGCTCATGCGAAACGGCAGAAACGTGATGACGGGCGTGAGGCTGTTGGGCAGCACATGGCGCCAGATGATCTGCCAGTTCGACAAACCCATCGCGCGCGCGGCGAGCACGTAGTCCTGATTGCGGTTGCGCAGGAATTCGGCGCGCACGTAATCGGACAAGCCGATCCAGCCGAACAGCGACAGCAGCACGATCAGCAGGATGAAACCCGGCTCGAAGATCGACGCGAAGATGATCAGCAAATACAGCTCGGGCATCGCGCTCCATATCTCGATCAGGCGCTGCCCGACGATGTCGACGCGCCCGCCGAAATAGCCCTGCACCGCGCCCGCCAGCACGCCGAGCAAGGTGCCGATGGCCGTGAGCACGAGCGCGAATTGCACCGACACCTTGAAGCCGTACAAGAGCCGCGCGAACAGGTCGCGTCCGCTCGCGTCGGTGCCGAGCCAGTTCTGCCGCGACGGCGGCGCGGGGTTCGGCACCTTCGAGAAATAGTTGAGCGTGTCGTAGTAGTACGGGTTCGGCGGATAAAGCGCGAAGTTGCCCGGCGCGTCGAAGCGCTGGCGCACGTAGGGATCGAGATAGTCGGCGGGCGTCGGGAAATCGCCGCCGAACGCGGTCTCCGGGTAGTCCTTGAACAGCGGGAAATACAGATGCCCTTCGTAGCGCACGACGATCGGCTTGTCGTTGCACCAGAGCGGCCCCGCGAGGCTCGCCGCGAACGCCACGATAAAGATAATCAGGCTCCAGTAGCCCAGGCGCTGCTGCTTGAAACGCAGCCAGACGCGCCGCGCGGGCGTGGGCGACTTGAAGGCGCGCACGCTCTCGGTGCGCTGTTCGGGTTCGGCGCCGGTGCGGACTCGGTTCAACTCAGCGCTCCAGTTGTTCGAATTGGATGCGGGGATCGACCCACACATAACAGAGATCGGAAATCAGCTTGGTCAGCAGTCCGATCAGCGTGAAGAGGTACAGCGTGCCGAGCACGACCGGATAGTCGCGCCGCACCACCGATTCATACGAAAGCAGGCCGAGACCGTCGAGCGAAAACAGCGTTTCGATCAGCAGACTGCCCGTGAAGAATGCGCCGATAAACGCGGCCGGAAAACCCACCACGAGCGGCAGCAAGGCGTTGCGGAACACGTGCTTCCAGAGCACCGTGCGCTCGGACAGACCCTTCGCGCGCGCGGTCAGCACGTACTGGCGGCGAATCTCTTCGAGGAACGCGTTCTTCGTGAGCATCGTCGTGACGGCGAAGCTGCCGACCACCGAAGCCGTCACCGGCAGCGCGATATGCCAGAGGTAATCGAGAATCTTGCCGCCGAGCGAGAGCGTGTCCCAGTCGTCAGAGGTGAGATTGCGCAGCGGGAAGAGTTGCAGGAAGGTGCCGCCGCCGAACAGCACGAGCAGCAGCACGCCCAGCACGAAGCCCGGAATCGCATAGCCGATCAGCACGATCAGACTCGTGATGAGATCGAAGCGCGAGCCGTTGCGCACCGCCTTCGCGATGCCCAACGGCACCGATATCAGATACGTGAGAAAGAACGTCCACAAGCCGATGCTGATCGACACCGGCAGCTTCGAAATGATCAGCTTCCATACGCTCTGATGATGGAAGTAGCTCTGCCCGAGATCGAAGCGCGCAAAGCGGCCGAGCATCAGGAAATAACGTTGCAGCGGCGGCTTGTCGAAGCCGTAGAGTTGCTTGAGTTGCGCGATCTGCTGCGCGTCCACGCCCGAGTGCGTGCGCATGCCGAAGGGCATGCCCTGCTCCGCGCCGCGGCGCAGATCGCGCACGGCCTGTTCGACGGGACCGCCCGGCACGAACTGGATCACGGCGAAGGTCAGCGTGAGCACGCCGAGCAGCGTCGGGATCATCAGCAGCAGGCGTTTGACGATGTAGCTCCACATGATTCTGTGCTCGCTTCGAAGAAGATCAGTGCTGCGGTTGCGCTTGAGCCGGCGCTTGAGACGGCGTTTGCGCCAGCGATTTGAGCCACCACGTCGAGATGATCCAGTCGGTCGCGCCATAGTACAGCGGCAGCTTCGACGGATACGCGAGCGTGTTCTTGTAGGCCACGCGGTGCGTCGCGCTATACCACTGCGGGACCACATAGTAGCCGTGCATCAGCACCCGGTCGAGCGCGTGCGTGGCGTCGAGCAGTTGCTCGCGCGTCTGCGCCTGCGACATCGCCTTCAGGATCGCGTCGACGGCCGGCGACTTCAGCCCGATCAGATTGCCCGAACCCGGTTCGCCCGCGGCCTTGCTGCCGAAGCGGTCGATCTGCTCGGCGCCCGGCACCTGCACGTCGGGAAAGCGGATCGTCGTGATGTCGAAGTCGAAGTCGTCGAGACGCTTTTGATAGAGCGCGAAATCCACCGACCGATAATTGATGCGGATGCCGAGCCGCGCGAGCGCCTGCGTGTACTGCGCCATGATCGGCGCCCATTGCGCGGAAGCGGCCGTATCGTCGAGCACCTCGAACACGAAGGGCTGACCTTGCGCGTTGCGCAGCGCGCCGTCGCGATAGGTCCAGCCCGCCTGCGCGAGCAGCGCGCGCGCCTTGAGCAGATTCGCGCGCAGCGAGCCGGGCGGATCGGTATTCGGCTGCGCGGGCGGCGCACCGAACACGGCCGGGTCGAGCTGCTTGCGCCACGGATCGAGCAGCGCGAGTTCGCCCGGCGACGGCAGGCCCTTCGCCTGCAGATCGGTGTTCACGAACCAGCTGTCGATGCGCTTGTACTGGCTATAGAACAGCATGCGGTTGAGCCACTGGAAATCGAGCGCGAGATCGAGCGCCTGGCGCACGCGCGCGTCCTGGAACATCGGCTTGCGCAGGTTGATCACGTAGCCCTGCATGCCGGTGCCGTTGTGCTGCGGGAACTCGCGCTTGATCAGCTCGCCGCTGTCGAACTTCTTGCCGACGTCGCGGCGCACCCAGTTGCGCGCGACGTATTCGACGAGCGTGTCGTACTCGCCCGCCTTGAAGGCTTCGAGACGCGCGACATCGTCGGAATAGAGCTTGTAGACGATCTGCTCGAAGTTGTTCTGCCCCACGCGCACGGGCAAATCCTTGCCCCAGTAATTCGGATTGCGACGGTACGTGATCGTGCGGCCGTTCGAGTAGCGGTCGATCAGATACGGGCCGCTGCCGATCGGCTGCTCGAACGCGATCTGGTCGAAGGCGATGCGGCTGCCATCGGGACGCAGCCCCCACTTGTGCGAAAACACCGGCATGCCGCCCGCGATAAACGGCAACTCGCGGTTGTTGGTGCGGAACTCGAAGCGGATAGTCGCCGCATCGACTACGACTGCACGCGTGATGTCGCTGAAATACGCCTGCATCGACGGCGCGGCCTTGCGGCTCTTGAGCGTGTCGAGCGAGAACTTCACGTCGTCGGCGGTGACGGGGTCGCCGTTCGAGAAATGCGCGCGCGGATTCAGATGGAAGGTCACCGAGAGACGGTCGGGCGCGATGCGGATGTCGTCGGCGAGCAGGCCGTAGGCGGACGCGACTTCGTCCATGCTGCCCGTCGTGAGACTTTCGAACAGCATCCCCAGACCCGGCGCCGAGTTGCCGCGCAGCGTGAAGGGATTGAATTTGTCGAAGCTCGTCAGGCGGTCGGGATTCGCGAGCACGAGCGTGCCGCCTTTGGGCGCGTCAGGATTCACATAGTCGAAGTGCTTGAAGTCGGCCGGATACTTCGGCTCGCCGTACTGGGCGATCGCATAGACCGCGTGCGCCTGCGGCATGGCCGCGAAACACAGCGCCAGCATCGCGCCCGCCGTCGCCAGCCTGCGCCGCAAAGCGCGCCCCCAGGCAGGATGATTTGCCTCACGCGCCGCGCGCGTTTGCCTGCCTCGCGTACCTGTCGTCATAGAAAAGGGGTCGTCCGGGGTGCCAAGTCAAGTGTGAGAGAATTCTACCCAAACCGCGCGGCGCCGCCTCGTCCAGCGCCCGTCGCATTGACCTGATTTAGGAGAATTCATGGGCTTCCTCGCTGGCAAACGCATCCTGTTGACCGGTCTGCTGTCGAACCGCTCGATCGCTTATGGCATCGCGCAGGCCTGCAAGCGCGAAGGCGCGGAACTCGCGTTCACCTATGTCGGCGAGCGCTTCAAGGACCGCATCACGGAATTCGCGCAGGAATTCGGCAGCAATCTCGTGTTCCCCTGCGATGTCGCCGACGACGCGCAGATCGACGCCCTCTTCACCGACCTCAAGCAGCATTGGGACACGCTCGACGGCCTCGTGCACTCGATCGGTTTCGCGCCGCGCGAAGCCATCGCGGGCGACTTCCTCGACGGCATGACGCGTGAGAATTTCCGCATCGCGCATGACATCTCGGCCTACAGCTTCCCGGCGCTCGCGAAAGCCGCGCAGCCGATGCTCGCCGATAACGCCGCGCTGCTCACCCTCACCTACCTCGGCGCCGAACGCGCGATCCCGAACTACAACACGATGGGTCTCGCGAAGGCTTCGCTCGAAGCGAGCGTGCGTTACCTCGCGGTGTCGCTCGGCGCGAAGGGCGTGCGCGTGAACGGCATTTCGGCGGGCCCGATCAAGACGCTCGCGGCAAGCGGCATCAAGAGCTTCGGCAAGATCCTCGACTTCGTCGAACACAACGCGCCGCTGCAACGCAACGTGACGATCGAACAGGTCGGCAATACGGCCGCGTTCCTGCTCTCCGATCTGGCGGGCGGCGTGACCGCGGAAATCGTTCACGTCGATGCGGGCTTCAACGCGGTCGTCGGCGGGATGGCGAATCTCGGCGAGTAAGCCGATGCGCGCTTGCGTGCGCTTCGTTGCGCATGCAACCGCGTGTCGATCGAAACGTTGAACGCCACGCCAAACGCCAGGCCGAACGCAACGTCGAGCGCAACGTCGATCGAAGCAGCATGAAAAAAGCCGCCCTAGGGCGGCTTTTTCTTTTGGCCCGCGCGCGTGTCATGCACGCTCGCGATGGGCCGAATAGCGGCTTAGTGCCAGTGTCCCGGCGGCGGGCCGCCGTGATCCGGGCCGCCACGATCCCAGTGACCGCGCGGACCACCAGGACCGTAGCCGCCGTGATGGCGATACCAGTCGTCGCGGCCCCAGTAGCGGCGGCCGTCCCAATAACGATCGCCATGCCAGCCGATCACGATGGCCGGCGCGGCATAAACCGGCGCGGGCTGATAGACGACCGGCGGCGGAGGCGGCGGCGCATAGACCGGTGCGGGCGCGACATAAACCGGGGCCGGAATACCGATGTTGACACCGACGCTCACGCCAGCCATCGCCACGCTCGACGCACCGATAGCCAAGCCCCCGAGCAGCATTGCAACAACACGAGCGAACTTCATGGACTCACCTTTTGGGGTTGATGTTTTGTTGAAGCCAATATAGCGCAGGCACCCCGGCCCGCGTATTTCAACTTTGTAATAACTGATGCACAAAAGCACGATGCGATCTCTGGAGTTACGTCTGGTTACAGAGCGATGAAATAACGCAACAACGCAGGTAACCACGCACGCAAGCGTGCGCATAACAGCGACGCGAGAATAGCACCGTCTACGACAACGTATCGGCGAGGCCTGCAGCGTGCTGCTCATTCGCGAAACGGCTTGCGCGCATCGACTTCGGCGCTGATTCAAAAACGCACGAACGCAATAACGGCCGACAATGAAAAAACTTTTGCACGATTTATTTTGGCATCCTGATTATGAAAATCGAATTGAAAGATTCATTCGATGAGAGCGAATGCCAACGAGAAAAACCGCGACGATAAATTCAGGAAAAGCCGCGAACAAAAAGCATCGCGAAATTCGCGCGCAGCGATTTTTCGCGCGGAAAAAGAAAAACCCCGCAAGCCGAGACTTGCGGGGTTTCCACCGCCATTTTACTGGCGGAGACGGAGGGATTCGAACCCTCGATCCAGGTTTTGGCCCAGATGCTCCCTTAGCAGGGGAGTGCCTTCGACCTCTCGGCCACGTCTCCCGAAAACTTCGTTCGCGCCAGGGAGGCAGCGCAACGAAGCCAAGATAATAGCGGGTTAGAACGCTCCGGTCAATTCATAAGACGCTTTTTTTGCAAACTTTTTTCTGCGCGGCTGCAGTGGGCACAGGAGCAGCACACAAGCGGCACACACGCGGCACACAAACCGCGCACAAACAAGGGCTTGCAGGGGCATCTCAAAACAAACTGACCGTCACACTCCTCTCACGCTATCCGCGATTTACGCGTGTTCCAGCTCGAACGCCTTGTGCAGCGCGCGCACGGCGAGCTCCATGTACTTCTCGTCGATCAGCACCGAGATCTTGATTTCCGACGTCGAGATCATCTGGATGTTGATGCCCTCTTCCGACAGCGTGCGGAACATCTTGCTCGCGACGCCGACGTGCGAGCGCATGCCCACGCCCACGACCGAAACCTTCGAGACCTTCGCGTCGCCCAGCACCTGCTCGGCGCTCACGTGACCCTTGACCGTGTTGTTCAACACGTCGATGGCGCGCTGATAGTCGCCGCGCGGCACCGTGAACGTGAAGTCGGTCTTGCCGTCCACGCTCTGGTTCTGGATGATCATGTCGACGTCGATGTTCGCGTCGGCGACCGGGCCGAGGATCTGATACGCGATGCCCGGCTTGTCGGGCACGCCCATCACGATGATGCGGGCCTCGTCGCGCTGGAACGCGATACCCGAGATGACTGCTTTTTCCATGGTGTCGTCTTCTTCAAAGGTGATCAGGGTGCCCGAGGACATTTCCTCGTCGAGGTTCATCAGCGGGTCGGTCAGGCTGGAGAGCACACGCGTCTTCACCTGATATTTGCCCGCGAATTCCACCGAGCGGATCTGCAGCACCTTGGAGCCGAGGCTGGCCATTTCCAGCATCTCTTCGAACGTGATGCGGTCGAGGCGGCGAGCGTCGTCGACCACGCGCGGGTCGGTCGTGTAGACGCCGTCCACGTCCGTGTAGATCAGGCATTCGTCGGCCTTCAGCGCGGCCGCGACCGCGACCGCCGAGGTGTCCGAGCCGCCGCGGCCGAGCGTCGTGATGTGGCCTTCGGGATCGATGCCCTGGAAGCCCGTGATCACGACCACCTTGCCGGCGTCGAGGTCGGCCTTCACGCGCTCGTCGTCGATCTCGTTGATGCGCGCCTTGGTGAACGCGCTATCGGTTTTGACCGGCACTTGCCAGCCGGTGTAGCTGATGGCGTCCACGCCCGCATCCTGCAGCGCGATCGAGAGCAGACCGACGCTCACCTGTTCGCCGGTCGCCGCAATCATGTCGAGCTCGCGCGGGCTAGGCTGCGCCGAAATCTCTTTCGCGAGGCCGAGCAGACGATTGGTTTCGCCGGACATCGCCGAGGGCACCACGACCATCTGGTGGCCGGCCTTGTGCCATTTGGCGACGCGCTTGGCGACGTTCTTGATGCGCTCGACCGAGCCCATCGAGGTGCCGCCGTATTTGTGTACGATGAGTGCCATTGTCGTTCTGAACTGGAGATGTTACCGCGCTGGCGCGCCGGGATCGGCACCGCCGGGGAGCCCGGGGGTGTCCCGGGATAGAGGCCGCGGCGGCGCTCCGGCGCGTGCAGCACACGCGGAGTTTGCCCTCGGAACCGCGTGGCCGTGCTGACCCGCGCGCTCCGCCCGCATACCGCTACGACGTCCTTGCAACCGTCGGATGGAAACCGCTCGAAGGAAAAATCGCGCCTTCACGGCGAGCGCCGCTTTTGACGGCGTCCGTGAACGCGAAAAAGCGGGCTGGACAAACGAGTTACCCTACCCGATCGAGGTCAAAATTACAAGACGAAAATGGCCGACGGGAGCCGAAAAAGGCTTGTGTGGCAAGGATTTGCGGCGAAACGGCAACTTTGACCGCGATGCCCGGCGCATCACGCGGGACAACTGCGGGACAACCACGCGCCAACCGGTCATGCGATCGTCAGATCCTCGCGCCACTCGATGCGGCGCCAGCGCACGCTCGGGTTCGCAGAATCGACAGCGTCGGCCTCGAATGCGCCGAACGCCGACCGGTTCACACCGATGCGGGGCACGAACAACAGCGTCTCGCCCGCGTACAGTAGCGGCACGTCGCGCTCCCATGCGGGCACGCCGCGCGATTGAAACAGATTCTTGAGCGTGCGGCTCACGTTGGCCGCCTCGTCGCGCACACGCTCGCCGCCCGAACGCGCGCGCGCCACGAGCGGTGTCTGCCGAAGCACGGCTTCGGGAACGGCATCGGGATCGTCGGCGTTCGCGGGCGCGAACACGAAGCTGCCGCGCCACGACGGCAAACGCCACACTTCCTCGCCGCGCCAGTCGAGTTGCACCGGCGCGCGTGCGCTGCTCTCGTCCATCGATTCCTCGCTATCTGATGAGTTTTCGCCACGCGCATCGTCCCAACTGACGAGTCCGCGATAACAACGCAGCGTGAAGCCCGCGTGATCGACGCGCAACGCGTGATCGCCGCCCTCGCCCTTGAGCGCGATCTCGCGCAACTGACGCAAGGCGTCGGCGATACGCGCGGTCGACGCCGCCGGCATGCCGCGTGTGCGCATCCAGTAGCGCAGCAGATTGAGCGCGCGCGCATCGTCGAGCGCGACGAGCGCCGTGTGCGATAACGCGTCGCCGTCCGCCTGCGCGGCGTCACGCAGATCGATGCGCGCAAGGTCGTCGAGCAGACGCTGCGCCGACGCCGCGTGCGCCGCCGTACGCGCGAGCGCCTCGCGAAAACCAGGGAAATGCGCCGAAAGCGCGGGCGTCACGTCGTGACGCAGCGCGTTGCGCGCATAACGCGTGTCCTCGTTCGATTCGTCCTCGATCCAGCGCAGATCGTAGGCGTGCGCGTAGCGCTCAAGTTGCACGCGCAACAAAGACAGCAAGGGCCGCACGCGCGGCACCGCGCCCGCCACGGCGCGC
>NZ_CAJZAR010000091.1:12140-27172 GCF_914484835.1 Paraburkholderia tropica | reverse complement strand
CCAGCAAGGACAGCGACGGCGAGCAAAGCAATCCAGCGACTCCGACGCGTGGCCTTCACGGGGCCACGCGCCTCACCGCCGCCCTGTTGAACGAGACAAAGAGTTTTGGTCATGTGGTTTTCCGATGCCCGCCGTAGCGGGCGCAGTGGTTGTTAGTGGGCGAAAAAGAACTCGCGAGCGCAAAGAGTGTCCAGCGATTCATCGAGCACCGCACTGGCGGCTTCGTGCGAGTGGCGGCCATTCGGCCAAACGGTGTCAGGACCGGCGAGAATGCCCTTGGCCCATTCCGCTTGCACGATGGCGTCCTCCAATGCTTCTTCGTCGGGATACCACTTGCCGTCGAAGCCGAGCGCTTTCACTTCACCGAAGTATCGCGTTTGCATTGCCGCTCTCCTTTTTCCAGTGCCGCGCGCAGCGGCGAATTTTCCATTAAGCCTTGATGCCGTGCCCGCGCAGGAATTCGCGGCGCTCTGCAACGTTGGCGATTGATGCAGCACTTCGCAGTGTCGAAGCCTTCTCCATCGCTTCGGCATACTTGGCAGATTGACCGAGCAGCACCCACGAATCAAGGCTGTCTTTTGCGCTTGCCTCAATGCTTTCAGCTTCGCGCAGCAGGGCTTCTTTTTTCACGGTCGCCATCGTCGCTTCCTATCTCAGCCTGTTATCGGTACACGACCGCCGAACATGAGGTTAGTATGGTACGCATTGCGTACCATGTCAAGCGCCATTTGAACCCGTTTTACTGTTGCGCGCAGGCTTCCGATCGCTTACCAGGCGCTCGATTGCCGCGCGCGCTAGTCCGGGCAACGCGCGGAAATCCTTCGATGTTTCGGGCATGCGATAAGTTTTCAAGGCTCGCGGCGCGATTCCACTTGCGCGAGCAAGGTCATCCCACGTCAGCCCAAGCGTCTCCTTGGCCTGACGCAGAAACGCCTGCTGTTCACTTTCGTCCATCGGCAAAAATCCTCTCATTTTGTGATACGCATTGCGTACCATTCTAGCACGCGAAAACCGCGACAAACGTTGGTCTTTAGCCCGCCAGGTCAATGTGAGAAACTGCCTCGCGCTGCTCGCGATCGGATACGTCAAGGTATGGCGCTACGTGGTCTAGGTGAGAGTGGCCCAGGAGTATCTGAACCATTTCGAGCGAGTGACCGTTCGCCATCAAGCGGCTGGCAAACGTCCGCCTGCCGCTGTGACTGCTATACCCCGCCCCGAGGCCAGCAGCCCGATACAGGCCCGTCACATAGCTCTGAAGGCTGTCCGCTGCTAGGTACTCCACTACGTCACCCGCGAAATTGATGCGTCGCTTCACGCTCAACTCGAATGCGCCGCCTTTCTGCGTGACGATCAGCTTTGTTCGTGGCATCAAGCCACGGTACTCGCGACGGTCCAGTGCTGCGCCATGTCCACGGCAATAGCGCCACTCGATGTAGCGGTCGAGCGCTTCAACTGTCTTGGCGTGTGAAAGAAAAACGCAGCGCGGCCTACAACCTTTCGTAATAGCGCCCGGCAAACTGACTTCTTCTTTCTTGGTGCCCGACTTTGAAAGCACATGATGCACTTCGAGACGCGTAATCTCGGTGACGCGCATACCGCATGTAACGCCGAGCAGGAGGATGAGAGTATCGCGCTCAGGAAAGCGACTGGTCGCAGCGGTGACGCGCAACAGGTGCCTGAATTTCGCAGGTGTGAGGACTTTCGCGTGCTTGGGTTCCATTTTCGTATCTCGTAATGCGCTCACTTTCGAGCCTTGTTACGAGAGAGAAAACGCTGGGCGCTCCTTTCCAGTGTAACCCGCCTAGCCAGTCACTTCCTCGGAAAACCTGGCGCGCAGGGCAACAATCACCGGGCGGGCTTCACTGTTCGAGCAGATCAGACCGGCACTCTGACGGCAACGAGGCCGGGTCGCAGACTACATACTTCCCTTCCTTCGTCTGGTGACGTTTGCCATCAACGACCAGAGAAACGAGCGACGCGGACGGCTGGGGCGGCGGCGCAGTGGCCCCAAGCAGACCGTCCGACTTCGCCTGATGCAACAGATAGGCGGTGAGGCATCCGCCGAACGCAAGCACCACCAGGGCCGCCAGGAGACGCCACAGGCCCGCAGCAAACTTATCTTCACTATCTTCATCGTCAACCATCACTACTCCCTTTGTCGTAAATGCTGCGCCATAAAATAATTTCTCGTCGGCTAGGCAGACCGTTCTGAGACGATTCATGCTATTCACGCGTCGCCTTTTTGTCAACCATAAAAAGCATTCTCGCATGCGAGAATTCCCAAACAAAAAGCCCCGCATGTGCGGGGCTTCGACCGGGTTGCTGAGTCTATCGCTCGACTTCGTTGGTGCGCTTCAACTCCTTTTCCTGCGTTCTGTCGCTGACTTTGCCACGGCCATTCGCATATTGAACGGTAGCAACATTGCCGGGGAGGGGCACAGTATCGAGCCTGCGCGTTTCGTGGATTACACCGCTATTGCCCCCAACCGCCTGCGCAACGTGGTGCTGCGTAACGCCGAGCACTTCGCCGGTATGACGGGTAGCCGCGCCCGCAGCACTGACTTCAACTCCCACGCCCAACTGTTGCTGCATGATCGTGCGAGCGCGCGCACGGCTTTGCTCCACCGACAGCGCTATACCCTCATCAATCTGCCGTTTGACCTCCCCCAATCCTTCCTTGACGTGCAGATCGTTAAAATCGGTCAGCTTACCCTCCGCGCTGAACTGCGGAACCAGAATTCCGACCCCATGCTTGGCCGAAGCCTCGATTGCGCCCTTGAGGCCAGCGTTATCTATCAAGCCCTGCTTGTTCGGAAACCGATCATCATCGGCGCCGATGAACAATGGATTGGTCGGGTATCGCTCCTTGATAGCCGCCACCACCGGTTCAAGGTTTCCCGAGTCAACCGCCATTACCGTCGTGTAACCCGTCGCAAGATGCACGCTCGCTGCCGTCGCGTAACCCTCCATGACGATGATCGGCTCTCCCGGCTTGATTTCCCCAAGCGTGTGCATCATCCCCACTTTTTTGGCGCCCTTGGCCAGCAGCTTGTCCATAGGATCGCCCTCAGGATCGAGTTGAACCTTTTCCGGCAAAAGGGTTTGCAGGGACCAGATCTTACGATTCACATCGCGTAGCGGGATTACCGTCTTGTCGCCGTCGAATTTGACACCTATGGCTGGAACCTGCTTGCGTTCGAGATAGGTTTTCCCGGTCTCCGGCTCAGGCTTCAAATATCCCCAGCGAGCGCCGAGCCTGCGCGCCTTGTCCTGGTGTTCCACGTCACGCGCCGCGGCCCGCTTCTGAGCCTCCAGGGCGGCCACGGCCGTTTGCCGGGCCAGTTCTTCGGGAGATAGCGACAAGCCCTCACCGGACCAGTTCACTTTCTGGCCGGAGACGAAATTGTGCATGTACCCAGCCGGTTTGATTCCGTCGAGGTGCCCGACGTAAGCCCCATCGAGTTTGCCGCGCTTGCCGCCATCGAGCGGAACACGATGGATCTGGCCGTCCATGACCGGGTGCGCTTTGCCATCGCTTAGACCGTCGATCTGGAGGTTGAACGCGCGTAGCGCGTTACCGAAATCCTTGCGCGCGGCTTCTGCCAAATCTGACGGGACCGCCATGCGGTCTTTGTTAGCAGTCCATTTCGCGAACGTTGACGCGTCAAGACCTGCTGGTGCGAACCAGACTTCCGCCTTCGACGCCCATACCGCGCCTAGATCCGCAGCCTTGCGACGCTCCGCATAAGGCACGGCCAGCACAGTATCGCCAGGCACCGGCTCCGTGCCCTTTCGCGCGTCACGGATTGCCTTGATATCTATCGCCGACTCCGGGCGCTCGAATTCGGCACGATGCCGAATCATCGTGATCTGCTCGCGCGCGCGAACCTGTACGCCATTAAGTGATTCCGACGAAGCGCCCATAAGTGCGGCGGACAGCGCGCGATTCTGCAAAAACTTCTCACGCTCGCCCACGACAGCGATGTTTTCACGACGCGCAAGCCACGTCTGATCGACGTAGCCGGCTACCTGACGGCCGAGCGCGCGCTGTTCGTCACGATCATCGGTGCGCAATAACTGCTGCGCGATCGCCTCGTCCCCAAACACCTTTGCCTTGCTGAATTCCATGTAGTGCCCAACCGAGCCGAAGCGGATGCCCTTCACTTCGAATGGCGCCGGATGCCACTTGCCGAGTGGGCCGGTATCACCTATTTTCGGCTCGCTCACGCGCTCAGGCACGGCCCGGGAAACCTGGCGATCATTGTCCCGGATCAGCGACAGGCCGCCATCAATCACGACCGCGCGGCCGTTGATGAAGCCCATGTTGTCCGTTCCGCGATCGCTCCATTCGACACCGCGCGCGCGGAGATCCGCATGGAGCCTGTCCACTTCCGTCTGCGTGATGCCCTCCGTGCTCACGCGCGGCATGACTTCGTAGCGCAGCATCCCTAGCTGCCCGCTCGACACCGGTTGCAGAATGCCTTCGACATTGGGTCGCTGGGGCAAGTCGCCCATGCCAATGCGCACAACCCTGGTCTGGCCCGCGTCCAGCACAACCGATGACGCCCCACCCGTGAACGGTTTCAGATCACGAACACCGTCGCGCTGGAGCGCTTCATCCAGCGCTCTCAGGTTCACCGACGACAACACGCTTTGCGCGATTGGGTCCGCAGCGTCGATTTCGGCACCACCGACTCGAACGCGACGCGTGGCCGCTTCAAGCGCGGCCCGCAGATTCGTTCCGGTCGCGACCTCGGGCACCAGCGCTGCGCGATCGACGGTCGCGGCGACGTCCTGGGCCGCCCCCCGATCAAGGCCCGTCTCGCGCTCGATCGTGCGATCCAGGCCCATCACGTAGTCCACGATTTTCATCGCGTCCGCAGATGCCCGGAAAATTTCCGCCTTATCGTCGCGAAGCACCTGAATCCAGCTTTTCACATAAGCAGCGTGGTTCGCCGGGTCGTGCTGGACGCCGAGCCGATCACCAAGAAAGTAGCTGGCCAGTTCCGCGCGCAGTTCCTCTTTCGCGTATTCGACCGAGCCGAAACTGTTGCCGAGATTCCTGTTCAGACGGCTTTCATGGCCGCTCCAGTGGCCAAGTTCGTGCATCGCGGTGCCGTAATACGCTGCGGGCGTCGGAAACTGGTTGCGACGCGGCATATGGACTTCATCAGACATGACCGAGTAGTACGCGCGATCAGCCTGATCGTGAAGAACGCGCGCGCCGGATGCGCGCAGGATCTGTTCAGCGCGCTCCTCTGGATTCCACTCGTATTTACGCGGCTCCTTTGCCAACTCCGGCACGTTCGCAAGCTGGCTGGCGTGAAAAACCGTAAAGGACTTGCGTTGCGGGCGATCGAGCTCGACGCGTTGAGTGCGCGGCTTTCCGCTTTCATCGAGCACGGGGGCTCCGTTCTCCATCATCGCCACATCTTTGTGGAATATCCACTTTTGCAGCGCGACGCCCTTCTGGCCTCGCTTGACCTGCCAGCCGAGATCCTTTGCCTGCTTGAACGTCACCCAGCGCGGGTCATCCAACCCGTTGATCGAGGCGGCCAACGACAGAAACAACGAATTCGTGCCTCGATACGGCGCGCCCGTTAGTGCGTTGTAGGGCAGTTGCTGGGGCCGCTCGTCCCACGGCTTTTGCCACGGCGCGGTCCCCTTCTCAAGTTGCTCGATCAGCCGATCCGTCAACGCCTGATAGTAGTCAGACTGGTCCGTTTGCATGTCGCGCACGGGAGCGGCGGCAACAGTCGGCGCATCGACGTCGCGCGCGGCCGCCGGCGCCTGCGATTCAATCGCCGGAGGCGGCGCAGGCACGTCACGACCGGCAGTAGCATCACGATAACGCTGAGCGAAGTCGCGGCCCTGTGCGTCCCGCGCCAAGAGAGGAAGCGGAATATCGAAGCTATCGGGACCGTTTTGACCGACCACGTAGCCCTCGGGCGTCAGAATTTCGCGGCGCTGGAGATCATCGGCCTCGCGCGCATGGTAGCCGCCCCCAACGTCCTGCCACTGGCCCATTCCGACAGCCTTGGCGTTCAACCAGAATGAGCGCCGCACTTCGGGATCTTTCGCATGCGGTCCTGGCCGCTCGGACGATTTCGCCTTTTCCGCCCCGCGCGCCTTGTCAGCTGACCGTCCCTTACCCGACCATTTATCAAACGGCTCAGTCTTGAGTGCAGATGGCACGTAGAGTTGCTTCTTTTCCCTATCGAGCTTCGCCCCCATCCCCATTGCCGCCTTCGTTTCTTCGAAGGGAACGCTCAGATAGGTTCGCGCAAGGTCATTCTGGACGATGACCTGTTCGACGGCCGCGTGCGCCGCCTGGAACCGATGGTTTGTGATCCGCGGTTGCGCCGCCTCCAACTTCGCGCATTGCTCAAGCAGTTCTGCCGCCCGCTCCAAATCGCCCTTCGAGACTTCGGTATACGCCCACCCAGCCTGACGCATAGCCTTGTCCTGTGCAGCGGGATCATCCCATCGCCCCGTTTCGACTGCGTAGCTAAAGTTGTGCGTGCTTGTGGCGGCTTCCCGGACCAGCTGGAGCATGCTGGCGATCGTAGTGCTCGGGACTGCGTATTTATTGATCACATCATCGCTGACGGTCGTCTTGTCTGCGTTGTCGCTCATGCTCACCCCCTAGCGCTTATTGATCGGTCGGAGCGATAAGACGCCCCGCCAACGCGTCAGTTGCAGACATGGCCGGATCGCTGGCCGCTGCTGCCGCATCATCATCGCCCACCGCATCTTCATCGAAAGCACCCAGCATTTCAGCCTCGTCCGGCGACGCCACTTCGTCGGTTTCCACTGCGTTTTCGTTCTCTTTCATCACGGTCTCTCTCGAAGTTGTTGCTCGTCAGGTGCCACCGCCGTTGCCCGTATCGGACGGCATGCAGTCGATCGCCGGTATGCTCAACGCCTGCACGTACTTCTTGTTGGTAATCATGTCGCCCTGAGCGAGTGCCCACCTGAACTGGTCATCGTCATCGAGCATCGGATTCCAGGTGCCTTTTGCGACGAGTTGCGGCTTCACGCTGTCGAGCGCTGCGCGCCGTTGATCGACTTGCTGCTGCGATTCCTGGGTGAGCACGCCCTGTCCGATTCCAACGATCCACCCCTGCATCGCGTAGGTATTGGTCGGCTTCCCCGGCAACGCCACTGTCGCCTGTACGATCGGCGGCAATCCGGTGTCGTACCGGCCGGTCGGTGGAATGAGTCCGCTCTGGTACGGTTGCCAGGCGCCGCTCGTGTCCAGATAATCCGCGCCGGAGCCATCCGGCGCGACGAGCCCCAACCAGAACAGGCCGGGCGAATTTGCGTCCGAACCCGTGCTGTAGTTGATCTGGAGCGTAGCCACGTTGCCCATGCACACAACGGCTGCGCTTTGAGCATGTGCCACCACACACGCGACGGCCAATGCCGCGCCAAGAAAGAGTGGTTTCATAGATTTTCCCCGTTAAAACATGCCGCGCCCGGCACCCTTATCTTTGCCCTTGTGAATGGCCTGGTCGCGCTCCATGTCCGCGAAGCGCCACATTGCCAGCTGCCGGTTGCGATTGCCTTCCACCTCTTGCGCCTGGGCTCGCACGCGCTGGCCAACACGCAGTTCCACGGCATGACTGAGTGGCTGCTTTACCAGCGTCAGTTCGCCGCCCGTATCCACCACAACGGCGGTGTGGTCCGCTTGCGCAGCTACCGCAAGGACACGCCCACTAATCTGCCGGCCGGGCTCGCATGCGAGCGTTCGCGTCGGCTTGCCCTTCTGACGTCCGAGTTCTTCAAGCACGGGTTCTACCCCCTTATGTTCAATTGCCTCGCGCAATTCTTCGCCTTTGCGCCAGACAGATGCCAACATTGAAAAGCGGCCATCGCGCGGATCTACTCCGCGCTTGAGCCACACCAGAGCGCGCTCATCAATTGCCTTCGCGAGCGGCGCGCTCACAGCTGCAAAGGGTTGCTGCATCAGATAGTCGAGTTTGTTCAGGCGCGGCGCCTCAACCATCGACTTCAACTCGGCCGATTCGGCCAGTTCGTGGTTTCTTGCCCACGTCGCGGCGTCGCGAACAAAGTCACCGGACTGGACCGAAATGCCGCGCTCGCGCCAGACCTTAATCCGCTGCTTGAGGATCGGCGCGAGGGGATGCGTATCGGGCACGCCGTCCAGTTGGCGTGCGATCGTATCGAGGCGGTTGATCTTGGGTTCATCCACGATCGACGCCATTCTTTCGACCTTCACCCCGAGCGCAACGGTTCCCCGTTTGTGATCCTGCCCAACGAACATCGTCCCACCGGGCGTCACGTACTTGAAATCGAGCCCCATCGACGCCAGGCGCTCGGCAGACAGCACATGCCGTTTACCGGCGAGCGTTTCGATGACGGCGCTTTTCTGGCCGCGCGCGACGATCGTTGCAAGGATCGGCTCGCCGTATTTGAAGTCCGGCGCGGTAATGCCTGCGTCCGCGAAACGCACCTTGTCGTAGGCTTCGCGCGAGCTCGGAGCAAGCCGGTTTTCTCGCACGGTGATTGCGCCAGCGCGCATCAACTTCTCCTGCCGATCGGCCGCCGCGCCCCGAAACTTCTCCGCCACGGTTTGCGCGCTCAAGGGCCGCTCGATCGGCTTGCTGGACGCCATCATTTCCTTGTCCAGCAACTCCGTCGTGAGGTCCGGTCCGTAGCGATAGACGCGCGTAAACGTGCCCGTGGCACGTCCACTGTCGTCGCGTCGTGCCATCACTTCGAGCGACAGGTAATCGCCCACGCGCAGTTCGCCAGCGCCGCGCATTTTCTCTACCTTTGGCGTCTGGCTTACGAAGTGAACGAGTCCGTCGAATCCTTCGATCATCATGTACGCGCGGCCGGTCTTGTCGTTTTGCCCCGTGCCGACCAGCTTGCCAGCCACACGCTGTCCAAGTGTGCGCAGTTCCGTTGCGACCATCTGCGCACGCGGATCGGAAATGGTCTCGCGATGGAGGAACCGGGTTTTCAGTCGGTCC
The DNA here is from genome assembly GCF_914484835.1 of Paraburkholderia tropica. Taxonomy (GTDB): domain Bacteria; phylum Pseudomonadota; class Gammaproteobacteria; order Burkholderiales; family Burkholderiaceae; genus Paraburkholderia; species Paraburkholderia tropica_A. Next base: position 18,173 of record NZ_CAJZAR010000091.1, on the reverse strand, counting down.
TCTGCAATCTGGCGCGCACGTAGCGCCGGTTCCAGATTCGCGTCAAGCTTCCACTCGTGACTGCCGACACGTTCTGCGAGCCCCATTTTCGTTAGTTCGGAGAGCCGATGAATCAACCGTAGACGCGTTTCGCGAGCCTGCTTGCTCTTTGGAATGACTGTATCGAACTGCACCACTTGCCCCTGCGCTTTTCGCGTCAGCATGCGGTCAAGGTCAGTAAAGCGCTGTTGCGCAATCTGGCGATCGAACGCTTCGGCCACATCCCGCTCCGTTCGAAAACCTAGCTCTCGCGTGGCGAGTTCTTCTGCACGCCGACGAGAACCCTCCTTGATATAGGCCGGATCGACTTCCAGCTTCTTGCCTCGCTCATCAACGCCGCGCACCGCGATATGGACGTGCGGATCGTCGGTGTTGTAGTGGTCGATCGCAACCCACTGCAAGCGCGTGCCGAGATCCTTTTCCATCTTGCCCATCAGGTCGCGAACGTGCTGACGCAGATTCATGCGATTGCCAAACTCGGGCGACACAATCATCTTGAAAAGGTGCTCGTCTCCGGCTTTTTGCCACGCGTTCAGCGTGTCGGCGATCGGGCCGGTGATCCCCTCACTCCCAAACGGTTCTACCGTCCGGCGTTTTCGCGCTTGCGCTCCGCGTCCTCCTGGAGCTTTGCCGCCCTCTCGGCTTGGGCCAACGTCTCCCCGTCGCACCTCAGAATGGCCTGCGGTTCTTCCTTGGTCCACGTCATGGTGCGCGTCACGCGACAGAAATTGTTTAAGCCGTCTGGTGTGACGTACCAGAGGGATGCTGGACAGCCTTCGCATACGGTGGAGGGATTCGGGCGGTCCTCCACGCGCAATTTCTGCAACGTCGGACTCACGTAGGGGGGTACTTTCTGGTCCTGTTCTTCGTGCTGCGTCATATCGTTCATCGTGCTCTCGCATCCGGCCAGTGCCGGGTTCGTTGAGGGTCTTGCCATCTGCGTCGCTGTCGCGCTCCAGCTGCGCGCCAACGTCCTTTTCAATTTCCGCTTCCAGGTCTTGTTCGAGCGGCCGTTCCTGGGACGACTCACGCGCCAGATACCGGCCGTGCGCACTCCACTGACCATCGCCCTTGTTCTTCGCGTAGGTCCAACGCACCGCAACGCGCTGCGAGGCCGCCGCAGAACGCGAAGTCGCGCCGGCGCCGCCCGACGCCGGCGCCGAGGGTTTGCGCCCGCCGGTTCCGTATCCGGCCCCGGAGCGCGACTTGCCGCCCCCCCGCCCCTTTCGGCCGGACGCACTAAGCACCTTGCGCAAAGCCTCCGCGGCCTTTGCGACTTCGCGGTTGTGGTGCGAGCTCCGCTTTGGCAGCTTCAGCGCGACACGGATATCGTCATCGTCGCGCCCGCCGCTTCCCTTACCAGCCATGACTTCCGCCAAAAATTGTATAGCGCTTATTATACCCTTCGAAAACAAGGCTCTCACGAACGCCCGATGGCTATTCGCCAATGAGTTAACGGCCTGGATTCGTCATACTTTCGGACTTGTTACAAAATGTTTCCCGTGTGAAATCCACCGGGAAATGCTATTCTTTCCGCCGAAAATCCTCACTTTTCCGGGATACCGCCGAAATGGATGAAACCGTAAGCAACGAACAGCTCCGGGCGCTTGCAGCGACTGGAGGCGTTCGCGCTGTCAGGATCATCGGCGTAGGCGACAGCTTCATGGTCATGATTATGACGACCGCCGGGGAAAAGACTCTTTTCGAGAGCGAGGGCAAGCGGCCGCGCGAGTGGAAACGTCTGGAGACGGTTCTTGGCTATCTGCGCGACGGCTTGGGTCTGGCCAAGGCGACCATCGAATTTGACCGCTGGACACCGAAGCAACGCAATCTGAAGTGACTGGATACGTGGAAACGTCCCAAAAAGTCGGGAATTGCTCAGAGGACAGGGGCTGGCTATACTTTCTGACACTTTTTTTGCGCATCAGGCAAAAAAATGCCCCGGTCCGGCCGGGGCGCACAAGTTACACACACGCCGCGACCGGGCATCGTGCCGATCGCGGTTTTAAAACGCTGGAAATAGAAGCACTTACGGATTCACAGGATTGCGTATCGAATAAGGCACCCTGAAAAACGAAAAGCCCGGTTCTGGAAAAACCGGGCTTCTCTTTGAGACTAGCGCAAGCAATCTAGCTGCCAACCGCAAGACACAAAACCTGCCAGGGCATTTGTGTATTGGGTTCGATTCTAGGAATCGGCAGCTTTGTTGTCAAGCACTGGTCGGGGTTCGCTCGCACTTTTTTTTGGAGCGTGCATGCAGAGCTTGACGACCGACGTGCCGGCTTACCCGCCGGCCGTTCTTCGCGCCTATACGGCCGTTTTTCAACACCCTTTCTTCAAAGGGTTGACCTCAAAATCCCGCGAAGTTCTCGGGGAAATCGTCATCAGACTGAAGTACAACGACGCTACGCAACCGATCTGGTTCAAGCGGGAAAACGTTGCTTCGAAACTCTCCTGCGACCGCAAAACCCTCTATCACGCCCTGAACAGGTTCGAGGCAATGGGGCTCATCGTGCGCGAGGAACAGGACATTAGCGCCGAGGGCTTTTACCAGTGCGCACGCATCGCCGCGACCCAGCTGCTGGCCGACCTCCTGGCCCTCCCCTACCCCGGCTCCACCTCATTCGCGAAAACTTATCCACAAGCGCCGCAATCAGCTGAACCTGACCGTGGGGAAAAAACGGAATCCAATAACGGGGGGGTAAACAATGTTTATAACAAACAACCCCCTGGGAATTCCTCAAACACAAACCGCCGTACCCCGCCTGCAAAGCAAAGTCTTTGGGCTGACCCCGCTTTGCAGCTGCTTCGATCGAGCGGCCTTTCTGCGCCGGGCGTTTTCGCGCTGATGAAACTCTGCAAAGAACACGGGAAGCAAAGGCTATCCACGATAGTCGAATGCCTGCGCGTACAAATCGAGCGTTTGCGCAGTAGCGACCTGTTCGCCTATCTTCGGGCGTGCATCCAGTCCCGAACCGATTTTGCTCACCGGTACGCGGAGGGCGCTGCGGCGCGGGAAGCAGACGCCAAAAAAGAACGGCGACGCCAATTCATCGCCACTTATGCGGGGCGTCACCTTGTGGCAACGACCGGCAATTTCGTGGAAGTTTTCGACGGTGCCTGCGCGATGCACCGGGCCGATGGCACTTACCTGGGATCGTCAGCGCTGCAATCCGTATTTGAAGCCTACGAGGCCGGTCTACTCACGCCGCGCTAGTTCTCGCATGCGAGAATAAAATAAATGTTGACGAAAAGGTGACGCGTAGCTAATATTATCCCTGTTGTGAGACGAGCGTGCTCACCTTACTTGCGAGACGATAAATGAAAGAGCGTCGCATGAAAATTTTCGTCGTGGCGAACCAGAAAGGCGGGGTAACGAAAAGCACGACCACCGCGCACCTGAGTTTTCACGCTGCCTCACAGGGCAAGCGCGTGCTGGTTGTCGATATTGATGAAGGCAGCGTATCGAGCGTATTTGCACCGGTCAAGGATGACGGTCAATACCTGCGCGCGAGCCAGCTGTTCGAAGAAACGCCCCCTAGCCTGACGCCGCGGCCCGTCCGCGAAAACATCGACCTGATCGAAAACGACGTCGCGTTGCATAACATCGACGCTCTCTCGGTAGATATCCTGATTGACATTGAGGATGAATTGGAGAAGGAAAACGACAAGATTTCGTTCGACACGCTGCGCGAGCGTTTCGGAAAGCTCATCGCCCCGCTCGACCGGAATCTTGTTGCGAACTCGCTCAAGCGGTTCGAAAACGACTACGACATTTGCATCATCGACACGCCGCCGAACCCGAGCAATCGCCTCCTGGGTGCGCTGACGGCCGCCGACGCGGTGATCGTACCAATCGACCTGGAGCGCGTCACGATCGAGCGTATCCCGCTATTCGAAAAGACGCTGATGAACATCGCGAAGGATCGCCGCATGCGCTGGCAAGACCTTCTCCTTGGCTACCTGCCCAGCAAGTTCGACGTGCGCTCAAAGAAGCAGAACGCGAACCTGGAAGCGCTCCGCGCCGACAAGAAAGCCGCGGTGTTCCAGCAGGTGATCGGCGTGCGTTCGGCGATCCCCGCAGCGTTGACCAACGGCAATCCCGTCTGGATCAACGCCCGCAGCGGCGCACAGCGCGAGGCCGCCAAAGAGATGCGCGCAGCGTGCGAAGAAGTGTTCGCACGATTCAACCGAATTTAAGAAGGGGAAAACATGGGACTCAGGGACAAAGGTGTGCGTAGTCTCGCGGACTACCAGGAAGCGCAACCCGGCGAACTCATCGAGGAAATCGACCCGGCACTGGTAGACGAAGCGCCGCAGATCCGCACGGTGTTCAACCCGGAGCGCGACGCGGAATTCGCCGAAATCCTCAAGCGTCAGGGCCAACAGTCTGCCGTGATTCTTCGGCCGAACCCCGAGCAGCGTGGTCGTTACATCGTGGTTTACGGGCACCGCCGCCGGCGCGCGTGTATCGCGAACCAGACCATGCTCAAGGCCGTTATCCGCAACATTACGGCCGAGGAAGCATGGGTGATCCAGTGGTCGGAAAACATCGACCGCGAAAATCTCACCGCACTCGAAATCGGGCGCGCAATCCAGAGCAAACAGGAAGAATTGGGTTCGCTGTCCGCCGTTTCCGAGCTCACGGGCAGAACCATTGCGTGGCTGTCCAAGTACCGGCGGTTTGCCGAAGCCTATGACGCGGAAGGCCCGGCACACGACTTGATCGACAGCGGCGTGACCGTCAGCGTCGATACGGTGACGGAAGTGTATTCCCTGCAAACGCGCAGCGAGGCCGGCGCGCAAGCCGCGGCCCAGCTGGTTGAGGAAGTGAGGGCCGACCCGCTCATCAAGGTCCGCGATCGCGTGCGAGAACTGAGCGACGATGCAAAGGAGCAGGACGGTAAGCCGCGGAGCAAACCGCGGAAAGAGAAGCCGGAGGCTCCGGCGGACGACGCCGACACGCCCCGCTCGCCGAAGCCCAGCGCAGCGCCCGGTTCGATCAACGATCTCCTGATGACTGTCTACATGAAGCTCATCGAAGAAAAGAACGGAACCGTGCGCAAGGCAATGAACGCGATCGGTGAGGAAGGCAAGGAGAAGATCGAGCGTGCGCTGAAACGGTTCTATTCCAAGGGACACACGACGACGGCGGCCGATTACAGCAGCGTGGTTGTCGCCAACCTGGCTGATGGTACGTTCGGGCAGGATGGCGCAGGGCTCTTTCACATGATCGCTTTCATGGAGGGCAAGCTGGGCGAGAAGGACGGCTTCGAGCTGTCCGACATTCTCAACAAGGCGAAGGCACAACCGGCTGACGGCTGACCGACAACCCGATCTGATGCAACAACTGGCCAGCCTTCGTGCTGGCCTTCTGGACATTCAATATGGCAAACATCGACGCATACGACGCGCCTCTCATGAACGGTAAGGAGTTCGAGGCCGCGATAAAGGATCGGCGTTTTTCGGACGACAACAAGGCAGCGGCGCGAACTGTGCTCTGCGAAGGCCGCAATGTCGCCGCCGTCGCCAACGAGTTGGGAATCCAGCGGCAGCAATTGCATCGAGTCGTTGATGCGATCTACAAGGCGCATCTGGAAGCAAACCAGTTTCCGCCGGACTGGATCACGGCCACGGTGGTCGGGCCGGTCGAGGAAATCAGCAAGTTTAAGGAACGCATGCAAGAGCAACTGCGAAAGTCGCGCGCCAAGGCGCGAAGATAGCCCGTTCTCGCATGCGAGAACAAACAACAAGGCCCGTGCCCACCCAGCACGGGCTTTTTTTCGTCCCCCGTTCTTTGCCGCCCATCCAGCCGTGCCGATGGCACGGGGAACAACGACACGTTCCGCTCCTGGGGGCTTGCGCCCCCGCCGCTTGGGCGCCCCCAAGTGCGGGCCGCTCTCGCGTCCCGATGGCGCGCTCTCGCGCGAATGACCCAACCCCTCTCTTTTCTGGAGCAACACGCGGCTCCAGCGCGTAACCGATCCCCTGACT
>NZ_CAJZAR010000091.1:7969-12130 GCF_914484835.1 Paraburkholderia tropica | reverse complement strand
GCACCAACCCCGCACTGTTCCCCCTTGACCGCTCCACCCGACCGGTTCCTTAGTCGCAGAGGCAACGCACTCAGGGGAACGCTCCAGTTCACCAAGGCCGTTGTCACTCCAAAAAAGAAGCCCTTTCCACTTCCAAGGAGAACCCGATTGAGCAACGAACTGAAGAAGTCTGTGCGCGCTCGCGCGTCCGCAAAACATGAGTGCGGCGTGACGGAGATCCGTGTTGAGTTTGATCGGTCCGTGCTCGGCGCTTACCAGTACGAATTCAACGGCGTGATTGTCGCGCGTTGCTTTGTGTCGGATTCCTACGCTACGCCGTATGGGTTTCTTCTCGCATTCCATCCGTCCTGGTACGCGGAACTGGACGAAATGCGCGCCGCAACGAAGAAACTCGAAGCGATGCACCGCAGCATGGAAAAACAGCGCAAGGCGCTCGGCGAATCCGCGACATTTTCCGAATTCGCCCGCCGCGCAATGATCGCCGCAGGCGCGAAAGAAATTTTCGTCGCACCGGTATTCGGCAAGGCATGCCGCGTTGATGAAATCGCGCCGCTCGGTCCGAAGCAGGGCGCGGAAATTCTCCACGCCATTGGCTCGCTCGAATCGAAGGCGATCGAGCTTTACGCGAAGAAAGCCGCCTGATCCGAATCCCCAGCCCGGGGCTTGCCCCGGCCTCCCCTACTGGAGTCACCGACATGCAGCAACAACTGAGCTTTGACGCAGTATCGAATGGCGCGTGCGCGCCGCAGGCAAGCACGGCAGCCGCCATCGAAAACGACTTTGGCATTGCGTTGACGGGCCGCGCGCGCACCATCTTCGACGCAATGAAGTCGATTGTCGAATCGCCGGCCTGTCGCCTCAAGCATTATCGGGACGATTTTTTTCACGGTGATCGCGCATACCTCTCGCGCACGCACGGTACGGGCCGCTATGTGTGGGTCGTTCGGGACTGTGGAACGCACCTGATCCAGACCGGAGTGCATGAGCGCAACTACGACGAGCTCGACGCCGTGTTGCACTCCTATGGCAACGCGTGTGACGTGTACGAAATCGACGCCGCGCGCGCGACGATCAAAAAGATCGACGCGGTGAAGGCTCGCGAGATCGGCAAGCGCCTGGAGTATGTGACGCGCGATGGCGTCGTAAGCAAGGAATGCCGCGCGATCGCGGGCATGGATATCACCCTCTCGCCGTGGGGTCACGGACAGTCGCCGCAAGGCATTGTGCGGTTCACGGGCACCGACGCAAATCTGTCCAAAGGCGACCTGATTGCGTTGCGTCAGATCGCCGAATGGGAGGTTATCGCGCGCACGCATTCGCTGTTCACGCGCACACAGAGCGCCACGCTTGACGGCGTGGATATTTTCGACCTGATCGACCAGATTCAATAACCGCGAGGCGGCCGGGTCGGCCGCCCATTCGCAGAGACCGATGATGAACTACCTGCCGAAATGGGCCGAAGCGTATGCGCGCGGCGATTCAGTTGGAAAGGCTCAGGCGATGATGGCCTATGCCGACTACTACTGTGTGGATGGTAGCGCCGATGACGAACCGGAAATCGAAGAACGCATCGCGATGGATCGGCCGCCGCTGGTGTCGTATGCCAGCATGACCGGCACGCGTCGCAACCTCGCGGCAATGCGCGCCGCGGGCTGGAAGCTTCTAGTGTCGGCCACGGGCCAGCATCGCGTCGAAGCAGGGTTTGAATACGCGATCGACAACGGTGCGTGGACGGCGTTCCAGCAATGCACGCCCTTTGACGAATACGCTTTCATGACGGTGGTGGAAAAGCTGGGCGAACGCGCAGACTGGATCGTACTGCCCGATATCGTCGCCGGCGGGCTGGCATCGCTCGAATTCTCGCTTTCATGGCTCGAACGTCTGCGCGCCCTTCCGACCCGTTTGCTGATCGCCGTACAGGACGGCATGGAGATCGAGGACGTCCGCCCTTTCCTGTCTCCGGCCGTAGGCATTTTCGTCGGCGGGACGACGGAGTGGAAAGAGGCAACGATGGGAGAATGGGGCTCGGTCGCGCGGCGCCGTCACTGCTATCTGCATGTCGGCCGCGTCAACACGGCACGCCGCATTCGCATTTGCGCCGCAGCTGGGGCTAACAGCATCGACGGCACGAGCGGCACGCGATACGCGAAAAGTGTGCCGAAACTCGACCGTGTATCTCGCCAGCCGGATATGTTCTCGCGATCGTCGGAGTCGCTGGCCGAAGCACAGGCGGCAGGCACCGACGTTTCTCTCTCTGGACTGATCCGATAGCCGTGTTCGCTGCGCCATCGAGAACGCCCGCTGATGCGGGCATTCTGCTTTGGAGGATCGCAGGCCGCCCATCCAGCCGTGCCGATGGCACGGGGAACAACGACACGTTCCGCTCCTGGGGGCTGCGCCCCCGCCGCTCGGGCGACCCAAAGTGCGGGCCGCTCTCGCGTCCCGATGGCGCGCTCTCGCGCGAATGACCCACCCCCTCTTTTCTGGAGCAACACGCGGCTCCAGCGCGTAACCGATCCCCTGACTGCGTTGCCTCAAACCCGCGACCGTAACCGATCAGCCTGCGCGGTCAAGGGCCGTGCGGGCCGTGTCCTCGCGCTGCGCGCTGCGGGCCGCACCAACCCCGCACTGTTTCCCCTTGACCACTCCGGCTGACCGGTTCCTTAGTCGCAGAGGCAACGCACTCAGGGGAACGCTCCAGTTCACCAAGGCCCGTTGTCACTCCAGAAAAGAAGTCGTTCGCGACTTCGGAGCCTATTTAGCGAGGGATTGAAGAATGGAAACTGCTGCTTCGATGGCTGAGAACATCGCCGCATGCCTTCGTGCCAGAGTCAACGGCACTGACGAGTCTGGCAACACGTTTCAGGTTGCGCTTCCCGAGGCGGAGCAGAAGCTGAGTTTTTCGTTCAACGTCTGGAAGAAAAAAGACCGCATCGTAATTCGCGCGCTGTTTCCTGCTGATGAAACCCGGCATCCGATGCGCGCGCCAGTCTGGTTCGAACCGACGATGACCGTCTCGATCGCCAAGCCCGCGGAGCAGATCGCGAAAGACATTCAACGCCGGCTGTTGACCGACTATCCGAAGGCGCTTGCCGAAGTGCTCGCGCTTCGCGACGCGCGCAACGCCACACGAATGGCCAAGCGCGCGCGTCTCGCGGAATTGGCAGAACTCGTCGGAGTGCGCCTTGAAGAAGGGAATCACCAGAACGAAAAATTTTCGATGCACGGCATTGGAAGGCAGCAGAAAGTTGAGGTTCACCTGCTGTCGAATGACGTGAGAATCGACGCAAGTTGGATTTCGATGGACCAGGCGAAACGGATTCTTTCTATTCTTGTGGACCATTGAATGATGACCACGGCAAACCATGAAACCGGCTACTACCCGCTTTGCGCGTCAACAGACGAGGCAGGCCGCCGCTACGGCAACCTTGCGCACCATATGGGGCCGATCGAGCCGCACATGATGCGGCTGATCGGCGCGGTATCACGGGCACTCGAATCCGGGCTGTTCTACTCAGATGCAGTCCTCGCAGCAGTAATCGCCGACTTTGGCAACTATCTGCAACCCGGCGACACTGAAATCGGAAAGAGCGAGGTGAGCGGCGGCCAGTTCGGTATGGAGGTCTACTATGCGCGCCGCTATCTCGATGCGTGCGATCAGCGTGTCATGCTCGACGCGGCCGCCGAAAAGCTGGCATTGCGAAACGGTACGCATCTTGGGACGCTTATGTTTAACGACTTCAAGGTGACGACCGGATGCGTTGCGAGCGGGGTAAGCCGATCAGGTGTGACCGTCACCGGCAAGCGCGGTCGCACTGTGGTTCGGTTCTCGACCAATGCCGTCGCGATCGACTGCGCGATTGAACGCGCTTTCGAGAAGGGCAAGCGTCCGTCCGCGACGTTGGCACACGCGCGCGCGATGATCGAGCAGCCACCGCGAGCGCCGGCGCCGCCACTCGATTTTGGGCTTTTCGCGCCCGGCGCATAACCCCTCGCATGATGTGGCCCCGCTGATGCGGGGCTTTTGTTTCTCGCATGCGAGAACGGGCCGCGTCGCCCATCCAGCCTTGCCGGGGCAGCACCTTTCGCGCCGTGCTGCGCACGTCACGAAAGTCGCTCCCTTGCCCCAGCAAGGAGAAAAACGTTCCGCTCCTGGGGGCT
>NZ_CAJZAR010000091.1:0-7959 GCF_914484835.1 Paraburkholderia tropica | reverse complement strand
CTTTAACCCTTGTGGAGAGCATCATGCCAGCCCCGACCGCTGCACCGCAGCCGACCCCCGCACCGTTCAAGGCGACGCCTGGCCAGATCAAGGCCGCCGAGCTTCTGTATCTCGCGATGGCTCAAGAGCAGTTGGTGCGGCCTGTGGTGGAAGCTTACGAGACGGCCATTCTGGCCAGGCACCAGTTTTCTGTCGCGCCCGAATGGGCCGAACGCTATGACTCCACGAGTCTCCTGATTCTGGACCGCAAGCGTTCGTACCTGTTGAGTGACGCCGACGCCGAGGTGTTTTATCGCGAATGCCGCGAAGCACGCGAAGCATCCGGGTTGACGGTTGAGAGCCCCGGGTTTTGCCCGCTTTGCGTCGCTGAAAATCTCAAAATCCAGGCAGAAAACGCACTGCTTTCGGCAATGGCAGAAGTGCAAGGACTGGAGGCGTTCGCGCGGCCCTGTGCGCTCACGCTCGAACAGCGAGCGCAGGTTATCGACCTCAGTTTGCGCCTGATCACGCCGTCGATTCGAAACGGCGCGGAAATCCTGCATCACCTTGTTCACGCCTGACGAGGTGCCAACCATGAAGCACACCACCGAACATCATCGCGTCGCGTACAACGGGGCTTGCGTGACCATCGACTATGTGAAATCGCCCGCGATGGAATTCAACATCGCGTGCATGCGAATTCAGGACAACGGCGCGAACGGGTACGTGCTGACGCCAAAGCGCGAAGTGTTCGCCGTCACGCACGGCAAGCGCACCGCGCGCCGCGTGCGTGACACCGAAGAATTGCAAACGGCAATGGCTCTTTTCAACTAGAGCAGCGGAGCCATAATGCTATCCCCTTCGCAGAAACAAACGCTACACGACGCCCTCGCAGGGCGTAGCCTCGCCATATGCTTTGGGTCTGGCGTGGACTCGACCGCCATGCTGGTTCTGCTACACGCGGCCGTGATTCGTCCGCACGTCATTACGTTCGCAGATACAGGCGGAGAGAAGCCTGAGACGATCGCTCACATTGAGCGGATGAACGCGATTCTGCGGACCTGGGGATGGCCGCAGATCGACGTGTGCCGCAAGATTCCACTGGCATCGACGGGGTACTCCGATCTCTACGGCAATTGCATGGCGAACGAAACGCTTCCATCGCTAGCTTTTGGCATGAAGTCATGCAGCATCAAGTGGAAACAGACACCGCAGGACCAGTTTTTGAAGGGCGTGAAGTCCGGGCCGAACGTGCGCCCCGCACACCCTCTCTGGATCTTCACGCAGGCCGCCGGCGAGCGGATCGTGAAACTCATCGGCTACGACTACGGCCCAGCTGACACGCGCCGATCGAAGGGGTTGAAGCCTGCCGACGATGACTTTGATTACGTCTATCCGCTGCAACTTGTTCGCTGGGCGCGACGTGACTGCGTGCGCGCGATTACCGAGGCGCTGGGCGCCGATATGGTGCCGATCAAGTCCGCATGCTTTTTTTGTCCTGCATCGAAGCATTGGGAACTGTACTGGCTTGCGGCGAACCATCCCGACCTGATGGAGCAGGCGCTATTGATGGAGCGCAACGCGCTGACAGGCAGACACACCCGGTTCGCCGCCGTGGAATTCGGGGCAACCTGGGAGGAAATCGTGCGTACTGGCGACAGGTTCCCGAGCACGACTACGACGGTAGGACTCGGGCGTAGTTTTGCATGGAACCAGTGGGCACGCGTCAACGGCCTGGTAGACGAGGATTTCCGCGTAAAACGTGACGAGGCGTCCCGCGCCCGCTTCGCGCTCCTGTCTGACACGATGCGCGATGCCGATAACGCGCTGGACTCACGCAGCAAGAGATTTCCCGTGCCCGTCGTGTCCGCCGTCGAGCAGCTTGAATTAGCGTTTGGCTGACCCGGTTAGACGCACCAGAAAAGTCTGTACGCACAAGGGAAAATTAACGGTTGACGAAAAGGCGACGCGTAACTAGACTTTATTTCAGGCAGTAACCCGGCACGCAGAGCGTGTTTTTTTAGCGCCTTTAAAGGTGACAATAAGGCGACGAGTAATCAATTAAGCGGCCCGGCCGCAGCTAGTCGATCAGACACAAGGAGCCAAACGATGAACGCTTACGAATCCCGCGTAGAAACCCGTCGCGACCGACTGCAAAGCAAGGCCGATCGTGCGACCAGGGCTGCCAATCGCCTGTATGCACAGGCTCGCGAAATGTCCGACGCCATCCCGTTCGGCCAGCCGATCCTCGTGGGGCACCATAGCGAGGGCCGCGATCGCAACTACCGGCGCGGGATCGACTCGCGCATGTCGCGGTCGTGTGCGGAGGCCGAGAAGGCGCAGCACTACGCACGTCGGGCGGCCGCCGTCGGCACCGGCGGCGTATCGAGCGATGACCCCGAAGCGATCGACAAACTCCAGGCGGAGCTCGCCGAGCGCAAGGCGAAGCAGGAGCACATGAAGCGGGCGAACGCCTTGGTGCGCCGCAAGGATGCCGTGGGGCTCGCCGATATGGGTTTGTCCCCCGCGGCGATCGCGGGCCTGCTGAAAATGGACGAGACCGGAAACGCCGGATACCCGGCCTATCGAATCAGGAACAACGGGGCAAATATCCGCCGCATCGAGGCGCGCATGCGCGAGCTCGCGCATGCCGGCGAGCAGAAGGACCGCGAAGAAGAAGGCAACGGCTACACGTATCGGGAGGACGTCGGCGAAAACCGTGTCATGCTGGCTTTTGAGGTGAAGCCGGGCATGGAGATCCACAAGATGCTCAAGAGCTACGGTTTCCAATACAGCTTCACGCGCGGCGCCTACGTGCGCAAACTCAACGCGAACGGCAAGTACGCCGCGCAGCAGGCGCGCAAGGTGCTCGACGTGCAGCAGATGAGTCAGCTGGGCGACGCATCCGAATAAACCACAAAACGGGGGTAGTGCTTTTTACCCGGTCAGAGTGCCGGTTTTTTTTCGCCTAAACGGTGCTTTAAGTGTTGACGAAAAGGCGACGAGTATATAGAATAAAGACTCGTCAACAAACACATGGAGTCGTGCGATGCCGCTCATCAATCTTTGGCACGAGCCACGCGCAGACGGTCCTTATACGCCGTTGTTCAGGACGGGCGCAGTGTGTAGCTTGAGTTCGCGCGAGCAGCAGCAGCGCGGGGTGCATTCCTATGAGACGCACCACGGTCTCTGTCTTTTCGAGCGCGAATACAACGGCTACGACGACTCCGATTTCTACATGACGTATTGGGACGAACAGGCTGGCATGCCAGTTGAAGTGATGTTCGGCACGACGCGCGGATCGTGCGGCCCGTGCATGGGGTCGAGCGTCGATGCAACGCCCGAGGTCAAAGCGAAGTACGAGGTCTGGTGCGCGGAGCGCGAGCGCGCTCAATACATCGCGCGACGCGCGGAAAAGGCACGCCAGCTGCGCGCCGCGCGCGCGACTGACCGCGAACTTGCCGAACTCTCCGGCGGCGCTCGCGCCTTGCGCGTGCGCTCGCTGCGACGGATCTACGGCCCGGAAAAATTCGCGGGCATCGAGCGACTGTTGCGCACGCGTAAGTTTCGCAGCAGCTTTCGCGAGAACATCGCGAAGCAGATCCGCGACTGGCTCGTGGACCCAACACCGCCTTACCCTACGCCGTTGAGCAAGCGGCAGGTCCAATACATTTGAGGGCGCGCCGTGACACCGGCGCACCACCACCTACCCAAAGAGCCAAACCATGAACCATATCGCGCGCTCCCTGCTGTGTCTCTGTTCCGTTTTCGTTGCCACGCAGGTACACGCACAGGCCGCCGCGGCCGAGGCCCACCCCGTCACAGTCATTACCCTCTATAGCGAGACGCGGGCCGCGCCCGGAGCATTTCCGCGTGCCAATGACGCGGACAACACGCCGCCTATCCGGGTCGTCAACGGCGGGGTCAACGAGCCCGAAGGAACCTGCTTTGACATGGACGCGAGGGGTCACATCACGCCGGCCGCAGGATCGTGCGTCGTGATGCGATCGGCCGACCCGGGCGAGCGCCCGCCCGCCAACTGACGCGCCCAGCCACTCACTCACGTTTTTCTCCCCAGGGGTTCAGATCCCCCTTTTGCCCGGCCGCCCCAGCCGGGTTTTTTTTACCTCGAAACCGTTGCGTTAATATGTTGACGAAAAGGCGACGCGTCAATATAATAAAATCTGTTCAACGACGTAGAGGGGAACAACGATGGACGCAATCAAGAAGGAGTACCGCGAAGCAGCTGACGCTGTGCGATGCGCACAGGTTGTCACGCCGGAGATGGACGCCCGCTACACGGCAGCGAAAGCCGCGTTCGACGCGCAGCGCGCGCAGACCGAAGGCGAGGTAGCGCCGAAAGCCCCCGGTTGGTGGAATCTTCCGGTTGCCGATTCATGCTGGGCAGGCGATGGCCGCGACCTGAACGCCTGATAACCTCCGCCCGCATTCGCGGGCCTTCCGAGATTCCGACGATGACGACCACGGCAAAACAGTCCTCAGCAGCAGGCAGCGCAAACCCGTTCGAGGCGATCGCGCAGCGCATGGCAAACGCGCAGCGCAATTTCATCGGGATCATTCGCGAGCGCACCAGCTGCACGGAGGCAGACGCAACCAAGGCGTTCGAGACGCTGAAAAGGCTCCGACTCATCAAGCTCGACGCGGTAGGCGGCCGGTACACCGTGAAGCATGGTGCCTACCTTGAACCGGACGTCCTGCGCAATGCCATGACCTACTGATCGCAGACATTCCGCCAACCCACCATTGAGCAGAAAACCCGTGAGTACAGCACCCAACATCGAACGTATCCCCCGCCCGCTGGAACTTCATATCGAGCGTGACGATCTCGATTCGAACTACGATGAAGTCAAGATACTTGGAACGGACTGGCAAGGCCAGTTCACTATCGCGACATTCAATCGAGCCTATGCCCCCAGGAAAATCGAAGCCACAGCGCAGCTGATGGCAGCAGCTGAAGATATCGCCGCGGCTCTCCAGTTGGCCGTGACGTCACTCGAACGCGAACACGTCAAGAACGACGGCGCCGACGCAGAACGGATCAGGCAGGTACTCGAACAGGCGAAGGCGGCGCAGGCCAAGGCCGGGTTGTGATCGCGGCCGCTTTCGCGCTGCGGCAGGTTTCTCGCATACGAGAACACCCGGCAACGTCCGCCGGGTCGGCGCCGCACAGCATGTTCCGCGGAGCGTGTTGCGCCGCGCCGATCCAGTTGCGGGGTTTCACCCCGCAATACAGATTGCCCGCCGCTTTGCGGCTCCAGGTAAGTGCGCCTTCGGCGTTAATTTACGCGGACGCTCCCGCTTCGCGGTCGCGCACCCCGTCGCAGCATCATCGGACAGTAGTTTGGCCAGTCCGGCTACCGCTTCACTCCCCCCCCTCGGAGGATATTTCCCATGTCCACACCCAGCGACAAGAACCTCCAACCACACGCGAGCTATCAGCAGCCTCGCGACCTGAGCCAGCAATCGGCGCACATCAAATTTCAAGCGCTGGACGTCGCGCTCAAAAGCATCGAGGATCAACTTGCTCAGTTCGACGCGTTTTCCGTGAATGTTACGCGCACAGCAATCGCAAATCTTGCCGACCAGATGCCCGTCGTCCACCAGATTGCAAGCTGCGCAGGCGCGTTTCTTGGCCAGATGGATTCCGCGCATTCCGATTATCGCGACATGATGGTCGTCTCCAAGGAGATCGGCGCGCGCAAAGGCGTGTCGGGAAAAGTACGCCCGCGTGCCCGAGTGGTTGAATAGCGCAAGATAGCCTCTCACGATCGCGGCGTTGCCTTTCTGTGTGCCACGATTACTCTCTACCACGCCCCCCATAACTATGTAGGTCAAAGACACCGGATTCCCAGACGGCGTTCGATACGCGCTCAACGTCGCGCTTCATACGCCAGACGTGAGCCGATTGATTGACGATATGCAGAACAGTGCATCAGGTCAGTAACCCAGGTTGCTCTCGCAACGGGCTCGGGAATCGTTTCAGTCGCAGCACTATTCAGATCGAGATTGTCGCCAGCGTTTCCGTCGCTTGGGCGTTTTCTTTGCTTCGCAAAGAACCGCGCTGGGTGCCGCAGCCGCGCTCGCGGCGCTGCGCACCGCAACCGCGGGCGTCATCGAGCCTCGCTACGCGAGTCTCGCCCCTTCGGGCCAGATTCGCTAACGCACGGCCGCCCGCCGGCGGCCTGAAACCGACCCCTGAAATGCGGGCCGCTCTCGCGTCCCGATGGCGCGCTTTCGCGCGAATGACCCAAACCCTCTTTTCTGGAGCAACACGCGGCTCCAGCGCGTAACCGATCCCCTGACTGCGTTGCCTCAAACCCGCGACCGTAACCGATCAGCCTGCGCGGTCAAGGGCCGTGCGGGGCCGTGTCCTCGCGCTGCGCGCTGCGGGCCGCACCAACCCCGCACTGTTCCCCCTTGACCACTCCGGTTGACCGGTTCCTTTGTCGCAGAGGCAACGCACCCAGGGGAACGCTCCAGTTCACCAAGGCCCGTTGTCACTCCAAAAAAGAAACCCTTTCCTGCGGAGAACGCGCGATGAAACTGTCCAAAGCCCAAGCCAAAGCCATGATTGAAGTGAATCGCCTCGTGGCTCTGGATCGCGCCCTGAGTCTCGATGAACGTATGTTCGTTCTCGAAAACTACCAGGAATCGACGGGCGGGAATAACACGCTGCTGGGCGCGTTTTTTACGCCGCAACAGCTTGCGCGGGAAGTCGCGATTGAAACGCCGGATTGCAAAACCATTGTCGATCTTTGCGCAGGTATCGGCTCCCTCGCCTTTGTGTGCAAGGACCGCGCCGAGAGGATTGTATGTGTCGAAACGAACGCGGAATATGTGCGAGTCGGGCGCAAGGTGATGCCCGACGCGACATGGATTCACGCGGACGTTTTTGGCGACTGGTTCAAAGACTTCGAGCGCTTCGACGTCGCCGTTTCGAATCCGCCGTTCGGCCCGATCCGCGCAGACGCCTGGGATGGTCGCTACAGCGGCCCGCGATTTGAATACAAGGTGATCGAACTCGCTTCGCGTATCGCGAAAAACGGAACCTTCCTGGTCCCGCAACAGTCCGCGCCGTTCCGCTATTCCGGCGTTCGGCAGTATGAGGAAAAGCAGGACGAACAGTGTCGTAAGTTCATTGCCGCCACCGGCATTGAAATGGAAATGAACTGCGGTATCGACACATCGGCAAGCCGCGACCTATGGCACGGCGTCAGCCCGATTTGCGAGATCGTGACGTGCGACTTTGACGTGATCGTGCAGCAGACCAAAGAGCAGGGCGAGAAGATCGCAGCAGCACCGACGATTGCGCCGGTTTCTGCGCCTGTCTCGCGCACATCGCGCGAGCTTGAGCAGTTGGATCTTTTTGCCGAAGCCGCATAAGCGGGCAGGGCAGGGAAGCGCGCGAAACAAGGGCGGTTCTCGCATGCGAGAACCGCACACCAGGCAGGGACGCGAAATGTTCAACGGTCACAACAAGAGTAACTGGGAGTACGACGTAATTGACGAGGACGGCGACGTGCTCGGCTCGTTCGACTATGCGCAAGACGCCACCCGTTGCGCGACGTCCGCGCCGTGGTACGCGGGAGAGGTTCGCATCAGACGCGACCACAAGGCGCGCGCTCGCGCCGCATCCGCGCCGGTGGAGTGATGCGGTCGATTTTTCCGCCGCGCATCCAGCCGTGCCGATGGCACGGGGAATAACGGCACGATCGCTCCTGGGGGCTATGCCCCCGCCGCTCGGGCGACCCCAAGTGCGGGCCGCTCTCGCGTCCCGATGGCGCGCTCTCGCGCGAATGACCCAACCCCTCTCTTTTCTGGAGCAACACGCGGCTCCAGCGCGTAACCGATCCCCTGACTGCGTTGCCTCAAACCCGCGACCGTAACCGATCAGCCTGCGCGGTCAAGGGCCGTGCGGGGCCGTGTCCTCGCGCTGCGCGCTGCGGGCCGCACCAACCC
>NZ_CAJZAR010000090.1:36304-207299 GCF_914484835.1 Paraburkholderia tropica | reverse complement strand
GGCCGCGTTCTTCCTGCAGACGGACGGCGTGGGCGTAGGCATCGCTATAGGACTCGCCCGCCTGGACGACTTCGACGGTCGGCCCGCCGTGCGCGCGCACGGCATCGACTTTCACCTGCGGGGTGGTGACCGGCACGCAGATCACCGCCTTCACGCCGAGCCGCGCCGCCGAGAGCGCCACGCCCTGCGCATGATTGCCCGCCGACGCGGTAATCACGCCGCGTTCGAGCTGCTCGGGCGAGAGGTGCGCCATCTTGTTGTACGCGCCGCGCAGCTTGAACGAGAAAACGGGCTGGTTGTCCTCGCGCTTGAGCAGCACCGTGTTGCCGATGCGCGCGGAGAGATTCGGCGCGGGTTCGAGCTCGGTTTCGCGGGCGACGTCGTACACGCGCGCGGTGAGGACTTTTTTCAGGTAATCGTCGTGGGAAGCCATGCGGGGACGCGCCAGGCGCGGGTCGGGACGGGAAAACGTAAATGATAGCGCCAACGGCTGCGGCGCTGGCGGGCCGGGCAGGGTGGGCAGGCTGGGCGCGGGCAGGCTCGGTGGCGATGTTTCCCGACCCACCGGACGGTTAATCCGCGTGCGACGCGCTGTCACACGGGCATGCCGGCCCGTAAGCGATATTCAACCTTACGGGTCGGCGGGCTTCCCACCGAGGGTCAGCGCACGCGCGGATCATGCGTTAAAATCGCTTTTTGAAACAAGGATCGGAAGATGCACTGGCAACCTCGGACAGCCCATTTGATGCCCGCACGGCGCGAAACCCGCCCCGCGGCGCAGCGGCACGCCCGCCACGCACGATCGTGGCGCTAAGTCCGAGCGCCGGGGAACCATCGGCGTGAGCGCTTCCGCCATGCTTCCCCACCCCTTCGTCCGCCCAGCCATCCGCGCCACGAGCGAGCCTCTGGCGGACACGATTTCAGAATAGCGCCCCACGCGCCCCGTCAGCATCCGTCCGATCGGCTCCGTAAGCCGCGCGCGGATCTGGCTCAAAGAGTCGTCCAACCATGAACGCACCTCAAGTTTTCGATCCTCACGGCGCCGCCGCAGCCGTGGCCGCCGACATCGAACCGCGCCTGCGCGAGATTCCGTACAACTACACGTCCTTTTCGGACCGCGAAATCGTCATCCGCCTGCTCGGCGAAGAGGCGTGGAACGCGCTCGCCGAACTGCGCAGCGAACGCCGCACGGGCCGCTCGGCGCGCATGCTCTACGAAGTGCTCGGCGACATCTGGGTCGTGCGCCGTAACCCGTATCTGCAGGACGACCTGCTCGACAACCCGAAGCGCCGCGCCATGCTGATCGAGGCGCTGAATCACCGCATCGGCGAAATCGAGAAGCGCCGCCGCGCCGACCTCGTCGAGCACAGCGACCAGGACGGCGTCGTGCGCGCCGCGCGCGTGGAAACGCTGATCGGCGCCGCTCGCCGCGCGATCGAAGAATTCGCCGCCGAATTCGACAAGATGGCCGAACTGCGCCGCCGCGCCACCAAGGTGCTCGGCAAGCGCACGCAGAAGGACAACATCCGCTTCGACGGCATCGCGCGCGTCTCGCACGTGACCGACGCAACCGACTGGCGCGTCGAATATCCGTTCGTGGTCCTCACGCCGGACACCGAAGCCGAGATCGCGGGCCTCATCAAGGCCTGCTTCGAACTCGGTCTCACGGTGATCCCGCGCGGAGGCGGCACGGGCTACACGGGCGGCGCGGTGCCGCTCACGCCGTTCTCGGCCGTCATCAACACCGAAAAGCTCGAACAGCTCGGTCCGGTCGAAATGACCGAACTGCCGGGCGTGGACCGCAAGGTCGCGACGATTTTCTCGGGCGCGGGCGTGGTCACGCGCCGCGTGACCGAAGCGGCCGACGCGGCGGGCTTCGTGTTCGCGGTCGACCCGACCTCGCTCGACGCCTCGTGCATCGGCGGCAACGTCGCCATGAACGCGGGCGGCAAGAAGGCGGTGCTGTGGGGCACGGCGCTCGACAACCTCGCCTGGTGGCGCATGGTCGACCCGGAAGGCAACTGGCTCGAAGTCACGCGCCTCGACCACAACATGGGCAAGATCCACGACATCGAAGTCGCGCGCTTCGAACTGAAGTGGTTCGACGGCGAGCACGCGCCGGGCGAAAAGCTGCTGCGCACGGAATCGCTCGACATCGCGGGCCGCGTGTTCCGCAAGGAAGGTCTCGGCAAGGACGTGACCGATAAATTCCTCGCGGGCCTGCCGGGCATTCAGAAGGAAGGCTGCGACGGTCTCATCACGTCGGCGCGCTGGGTGCTGCACAAGATGCCCGCGCACACGCGCACGGTCTGTCTGGAGTTCTTCGGCCAGGCGCGCGAGGCGATCCCGAGCATCGTCGAAATCAAGGATTACCTGTTCGAAACGTCGAAGCAGGGCGGCGCGATTCTCGCGGGTCTGGAGCATCTGGACGAGCGCTATCTGCGCGCGGTCGGCTACGCGACCAAGAGCAAGCGCAACGCGTTTCCGAAGATGGTGCTGATCGGCGACATCGTCGGCGACGACGCCGATGCCGTGGCCTCCGCCACCTCGGAAGTCATCCGCATGGCGAACGGCAAGAGCGGCGAAGGCTTCGTGGCCGTCTCCGCCGAAGCCCGCAAGCGCTTCTGGCTCGACCGCAGCCGCACGGCCGCGATCGCCAAGCACACCAACGCGTTCAAGATCAACGAAGACGTCGTGATTCCGCTCAACCGCATGGGCGAGTACACGGACGGCATCGAACGCATCAACATCGAACTGTCGATCAAGAACAAGCTGCAACTGGTCGACGCGCTCGAAGCGTTCTTCAAGGGCGGCAAGCTGCCGCTCGGCAAGAGCGACGACGCCAACGAAATCCCCAGCGCGGAACTGCTCGAAGACCGCGTGCAGCAGGCGCTCGATCTGCTCAAGCGCGTGCGCGAGCGCTGGACCTTCGTGGGCGACAAGCTCGACATGCCGCTGCGCGAGGCGCAGCACTATCTCGTGCAGCTGGGCTACGAAGCGCTGGCGGAGAAGTTCGCCGACCGCTGCGACGTGCAGGCCGACGTCAACGTTTTCCACGTGACGCAGGACCGCACGGTGCGCATCTCGTGGAAGCAGGAGATCCGCGCCGAACTGCGCAAGATCTTCAACGGCGGCGAATTCAAGCCGATCCTCGACGAAGCGCAGGCGATCCACAAGAAGGTGCTGCGCGGCCGCGTGTTCGTGGCGCTGCACATGCACGCCGGCGACGGCAACGTGCACACCAACCTGCCGGTGAACTCGGACAACTACGAGATGCTGCAGGACGCGCACGTCGCGGTCGCGCGCATCATGAAGCTCGCGCGTTCGCTCGACGGCGTGATCTCGGGCGAGCACGGCATCGGCATTACGAAGCTCGAATTCCTCACCGACGACGAGATCGCCGAATTCCGCGCCTACAAGCAGCGCGTCGATCCGCATGGCCGCTTCAACGCGGGCAAGCTGCTCGAAGGCGCCGACCTGCGCAACGCCTACACGCCGTCGTTCGGCCTGATGGGTTACGAGTCGCTGATCATGCAGCAATCCGATATCGGCGCGATCGCCGAGTCGGTCAAGGACTGCCTGCGCTGCGGCAAGTGCAAGCCGGTGTGCGCGACGCACGTGCCGCGCGCGAACCTGCTGTACAGCCCGCGCAACAAGATCCTCGCGACCTCGCTGCTGGTCGAGGCCTTCCTGTACGAAGAACAGACGCGCCGCGGCGTGTCGATCAAGCACTGGGACGAGTTCAACGACGTGGCCGACCACTGCACGGTTTGCCACAAGTGCGTGACGCCGTGCCCGGTCAAGATCGACTTCGGCGACGTGACGATGAACATGCGCAATCTGCTGCGCAAGATGGGCAAGAAGAAGTTCAACGCGGGCAACGCGGCGGGCATGTTCTTCCTGAACGCCACCAATCCGCAGACCATCAACCTCGCGCGCACCGCGATGATGGGCGTGGGCTACAAGGCGCAGCGCCTCGGCAACGACGTGCTGAAGAAGTTCGTCAAGAAGCAGACGGCGCATCCGCCGGCGTCCACGGGCAAGTCGCCGGTGGTCGAGCAGGTGATCCACTTCGTCAACAAGAAGATGCCGGGCAACCTGCCGAAGAAGACGGCGCGCGCGCTGCTCGACATCGAAGACAACAAGATCGTGCCGATCATCCGCAATCCGAAGGCGACGAGCGTCGATTCGGAAGCGGTGTTCTACTTCCCGGGCTGCGGCTCCGAGCGCCTGTTCTCGCAGGTCGGTCTGGCCACCCAGGCGATGTTGTGGGAAGCGGGCGTGCAGACCGTGCTGCCGCCGGGCTATCTGTGCTGCGGCTATCCGCAGCGCGGCTCGGGCCAGTTCGACAAGGCCGAGCAGATCGTCACCGACAACCGCGTGCTGTTCCACCGCGTCGCGAACACGCTGAACTACCTCGACATCAAGACCGTCGTGGTGTCGTGCGGCACGTGTTACGACCAGCTCGCCGGTTATGAATTCGACAAGATCTTCCCGGGTTGCCGCATCATCGACATTCACGAGTTCCTGCTCGAGAAGGGCATCAAGCTCGATGGCGTGAGCGGTACGCGCTACATGTACCACGACCCGTGCCACACGCCGATCAAGACGATGGACCCGGTCAAGCTCGTCAACGAACTCATGGGTTCGGAAAAGGACGGCTACAAGATCGAGAAGAACGATCGTTGCTGCGGCGAATCGGGCACGCTCGCGGTCACGCGCCCGGACGTGTCGACGCAGGTGCGCTTCCGCAAGGAAGAGGAAATCCGCAAGGGCGCGGCGAAGCTGCGCGACATTCCGATCGTCGGCAACGGCGCGAACGGCGTGCAGCCGGCCACGCCGCAGGAAGCGGGCGGGCAGGGCAAGGCGCAGGACGTCAAGATTCTGACGAGCTGCCCGTCGTGCCTGCAGGGCCTGTCGCGCTACAACGAGGACGCCAACATCGAAGCCGATTACATCGTGGTGGAGATCGCCCGTCATGTTCTGGGCGAGAACTGGATGGCGGACTACGTGCAGAAGGCGAACAATGGCGGAATCGAGCGCGTGCTGGTTTAATGGCACGGCTAATTTTTCCGTAATACGGTTCGAGGACGACGATGGCATGCGTATTCTGCAGTGAGGAAGGCGGCGAGGTGCTGTGGGAAGACGAGCGTCTGCGCGTCGTTCTCGCGACCGCCGAAATCGACTATCCGGGCTTTTGCCGGGTGATCTGGAATACGCACGTCGCCGAGTTCTCGGATCTCGAGAACGCCGACCGGGAACATCTGATGCGCGCCGTGTACGCCGTCGAGCGGGCGCAGCGCCGTGTCATGCAGCCGTCGAAGGTGAACCTGGCGAGCCTCGGCAACCAGGTGCCGCATGTGCACTGGCACGTGATCCCGCGCTTCAGCAACGACGCGCATTTCCCGATGTCGGTGTGGTCGCCGCGTCAGCGCACGGTGTCGGAGGCGATGCTCGGTCAGCGCCGCGCCCAGGCCACGCTGCTGCGCGAGGCCGTGCGGCAGGAAATGGAGCAGGCGCTCGCGTGAGCTGCGCCGGCGTGGGTGTCAACGCGGGTGAGAGCGCCGGCGAGAGCGCAGGTGCCAGGATTGGCGGCTTGGGTTTGACAGGCGAACAGGAAACAACATGAGCGGACTCAAATCCGATACGCCGGTGCCGACCGGCGTCGTGGTGCATGCGCTGTCGCGCGTGCTCGAACTGCAGTACGCGAACGGCCAGAGCTATCGCATCCCGTTCGAGTTGATGCGCGTCTATTCGCCCTCGGCGGAAGTGCGCGGCCATGGGCCCGGTCAGGAAACGCTGCAGACCGGCAAGCGCGAAGTGACCATCACGGCGCTCGAAGGCGTGGGCAACTACGCGCTGCAGCCGACCTTCTCCGACGGGCACAACACCGGCATCTATTCGTGGGACCAGCTCTACGAACTGGCCACGCAGCAGGACACGCTCTGGGCCGACTATTTCGCGAAGCTCAAGGCCGCGGGCGTCGAACGCGACGCGCCGATGGCGCCGCCCGCTGCCGCGCACGGCCACTGCCACTGACGCTTCCTGTTACGATCCTGCCGCCGCGCCACGACGCGGCGAATTTCATTCAAAAAGTCCGGCTGCGAGCCGGACAAGACCGCGAAAGGACGAGCGCGATGAGCAAAACCCACTTCGGCTATCAGACAGTCGACGAACAGGACAAGGCGAAGAAGGTGGCCGGTGTGTTCCACTCGGTCGCCTCGAACTACGACCTGATGAACGACCTGATGTCGGGCGGGCTGCACCGCGCGTGGAAGGCGTTCACGATCGCGCAGGCCAATATCCGTCCGGGCGCGAAGGTGCTCGACATCGCGGGCGGCACGGGCGACCTGTCGATGGCGTTCGCGAAGAAGGCGGGCCCGACGGGCGAGGTCTGGCACACCGACATCAACGAGTCGATGCTGCGCGTGGGCCGCGACCGCCTGATCGATAAAGGCGTGATCACGCCCGCGCTGCTCTGCGACGCCGAGAAAATCCCCTTTCCCGACAATTACTTCGACCTGGTGACCGTGGCGTTCGGGCTGCGCAACATGACGCACAAGGACGCCGCGCTCGCGGAAATGCGCCGCGTGATCAAGCCGGGCGGCCGTGTGATGGTGCTCGAATTTTCGAAGGTCTGGGAGCCGCTCAAGAAGGCGTACGACGTCTATTCTTTCAAGGTGCTGCCGTGGTTGGGCAAGCGTTTCGCCCAGGACGCGGACAGTTACCAGTACCTGGCGGAGTCGATCCGTATGCATCCGGACCAGGAAACGCTGAAGACGATGATGGAACAAATCGGCCTCGATGCCGTCAAATATTACAATTTGTCAGCTGGCGTGGTAGCCTTACACGTCGGAACAAAGTACTAGTGTTCCTAACTATCTGTCTTTAAAGGAAATACCGCCATGCCTGAGACCTGTAATAATGCTTCCAGTAAGCTTTCAATGTCTTGGGCGAGGCGGATTGGCACCTTCGCCGTGATCGGCGCGCTGGTGGCGGGCAGCTTCGCGTCGTTCGACGCCGAAGCCCGTCGCATGGGCGGCGGCCGCAGCTTCGGCAAGCAGTCCTCGGTGGCGTCGCAGCGCAGCACCACGCCGCCGCCGGCGCAACCCAGCCCCACGAATCCCGCCCAGCAGGCCGGCGCGCAGCGCGCGCCCGGCACGCCTGCGCCCACGCCCGCCGCCGCACCGGCGCGCAACCGCTGGCTCGGTCCCATCGCCGGTCTCGCGGCCGGTCTCGGTATCGCGGCGCTGCTGTCGCACTTCGGCCTCGGCGAAGCGTTCGCGGGCGCCATGGCCAACATGATCGTGATCGCGCTGATCGCCTTCGTCGCCATCTGGCTGATCCGCAAGTTCATGAACCGCCGCCGTGCTGCGCAGCCTGCGTATCAGACGGGCGGGGCGAGCCTGAACCAGATGGGCGGCTACAACCCGCCGGAGCCGCGCTACACGGCGCCGCCCACGGGCCAGTACCTCGCGCCGGAAGGCAACCCGCTCAGCACGCCGCAGATCCACACGCCGCCCGCGATTCCGGCGGACTTCGACAGCGAAGCGTTCCTGCGTAACGCCAAGGTCTACTTCGTGCGCCTGCAGGCCGCCTGGGACGCGGGCAATATCGACGATATCCGCGAGTTCACCACGCCCGAGATGTTCGCCGAGATTCGCGTCGATCTCGCGGGCCGCGGCGCGCAGGCGAACCAGACCGACG
This sequence comes from Paraburkholderia tropica, assembly GCF_914484835.1. Taxonomy (GTDB): domain Bacteria; phylum Pseudomonadota; class Gammaproteobacteria; order Burkholderiales; family Burkholderiaceae; genus Paraburkholderia; species Paraburkholderia tropica_A. Next base: position 199,592 of record NZ_CAJZAR010000090.1, on the reverse strand, counting down.
TCGTGCAGCTCAACGCCGACCTGCTCGCCGTGGAAGAGCGCGGCAACGAGTACCTCGCGAGCGTGCGCTTCTCCGGCTTGATCCGCGAAGAGGTGGGCGCGGCCGCCGGGCCGTTCACCGAGATCTGGAATCTCTCGAAGTCGCGCAGCTCGGGCGAGGGCTGGCTGCTGGCCGGTATCCAGCAGGTCGAATCGCACTGAACCGCGCTGAGCAAGCGTCGCGCGCGGTTGACGCTGCGCGCGCGCAGGCGAATCTGGCTGGCGGACCAGCCGCCGCGCGGGGCGATCCGGCGGCGCGAACGCTACAATAGGAACCCGCGCGAGCTCGATGCCCGCGCGGGTTTTTTTATTTCAAGCCGATGACTCTCGCCGCCAAGCCCTTCGCCGCCGCTGTCAATCACCTGCTCGCCCGCGAATCGTGGGCCCGCGACCGCCTCGCTCCCTACGCCGGCAAGACGGCCCGTCTGTCGTGTCCGCCTGTCGTGCTCACGCTGCTGGTGCAGCCCGACGGCTATATCGCCGCCGTCGAGGAGCACGAGGCGCAACACGCCGACGTCGCGCTTTCCGTGCCCGCAGGCGCGCTCTCCTCGTACGTGCAGGGCGGCCAGTCGGCCGTCATGAAGCACGTGAAGATCGAGGGCGACGCCGAATTCGCGCAGATCATCGGCAAGCTCGCCGAACATCTGCGTTGGGAACCCGAGGAAGATCTCGCGAAGCTGATCGGCGACGCCAGCGCGTTCCGCGTCGCCGCCTTCGCGCGCACCGTGCATCAGCAGACGCTTCGCACCGGGCGCAATGTGCTCGGCTCCGTCACCGAATATCTGCTCGACGAAAATCCGCAACTCGTGCGGCGCGCCGAGCTGGACGGCTTCAACACGGAGCTGTCACGCGCGCGCGATGCTCTCGCGCGTGTGGAAAAGCGCATTGAGCGCCTTGAACAAAAATCACAAGCGCGCAGCGCGGGATCGACGCCTTCGAGCGCGGCGCCGCGCGCGCCGAGCCAGACAACCGGCCCGCTACAAGGCAACTAAGACATGCGTTTTCTGCGTTTCCTGAAGATTTTCTTTACGGTCATCCGCTTCGGTCTCGACGAAATGATGTTGAGCCGGATCAATGACCGGCGCGTCAGGCTGTTGCTGCGCATCACCACGATCGGACGCAAGTTCGATCAACCGCCCGGCGTGCGGCTGCGTCTCGCACTCGAAAGCCTCGGGCCGATCTTCGTGAAGTTCGGCCAGGTGCTCTCGACGCGCCGCGATCTGCTGCCGCTCGACATCGCCAACGAACTCGCCAAGCTGCAGGACCAGGTGCCGCCGTTCGACTCGAAGGTGGCGATCGACATCATCGAAAAATCGCTGGGCGCGCCCGTCGACGAACTGTTCGACGACTTCGAGCGCGTGCCGGTGGCGAGCGCCTCGATTGCGCAGGTGCACTTCGCGAAGGTGAGGTCGGGGCAGCACGCGGGCAAGGCGGTGGCGGTGAAGGTGCTGCGCCCGAACATGCGGCCCGTGATCGATTCGGACCTGCTGCTGCTGCGCGACATCGCCGTGTGGGCCGAGCGGCTGTGGGCCGACGGCAAGCGCCTGAAGCCGCGCGAAGTCGTCGCCGAATTCGACAAGTATCTGCACGACGAACTCGATCTGATGCGCGAGGCCGCCAACGGCAGCCAGTTGCGCCGCAATTTCGCGGGCCTCGACCTGCTGCTCGTGCCCGAGATGTACTGGGAATTCAGCACGCCCAACGTGCTGGTGATGGAGCGCATGGTCGGCGTGCCGATCAGCCAGGTCGACAAGCTGCGCGCGGCGGGCGTGGACATTCCGAAGCTCGCGCGCGAAGGCGTGGAGATCTTCTTCACGCAGGTGTTCCGCGACGGCTTCTTCCACGCCGACATGCACCCGGGCAACATTCAGGTGAGCCTCGATCCGGCGCATTTCGGGCGCTATATCGCGCTCGATTTCGGCATCGTCGGCGCGCTGTCGGACTTCGACAAGAATTACCTCGCGCAGAACTTCCTCGCGTTTTTCAAGCGCGACTATCACCGCGTGGCGACGCTGCATATCGAGTCGGGCTGGGTGCCGCCGACGACGCGCGTCGAGGAACTGGAGAGCGCGATCCGCGCCGTGTGCGAACCGTATTTCGACCGCGCGCTCAAGGACATTTCGCTCGGTCAGGTGCTGCTGCGCCTGTTCCAGACCTCGCGCCGCTTCAACGTGGAAATCCAGCCGCAGCTCGTACTGCTGCAGAAGACCATGCTGAACGTGGAAGGGCTCGGCCGCTCGCTCGACCCGGAACTCGATCTGTGGAAGACCGCGAAGCCGTATCTCGAACGCTGGATGACCGAGCAGATCGGCCTGCGCGGCTGGTTCGAGCGCCTCAAGATCGAGGCGCCGCAATGGAGCAAGACGCTGCCGCAATTGCCGCGCCTCGTGCATCAGGTGCTGCTGCATCGCCAGGACCCCGCGCATGGCGGCAGCGACGACACGCTGCGCCATATTCTCGCCGAGCAGCGCCGCACCAATCGCCTGTTGCAGGGGCTCGTGGTGTTCGGCGTGGCGGTGGGCGTGGGCATGCTCGCCGCGCGCATGTGGCTGGCGTACGCCTACGGCGGATAAGCCGGCTGGTGAGCAGGGCGCAGGCAGGGAGCGAGACGAAAGGAGCGAGACGATGACGAGCGAACCGGACCAGCCAAAGCAGTCCGCGCAAACGGAGCAAACCGCGCAGGCGGAACAAACCGCGCAGGCGGCACAACCCGGCGGCACGGCCCCCGACTTCGCCACGCGCGACCCCGGCGCGCCCGCGTTCTGGGACGAGCGCTTCGAGCGCGGCTTCACGCCGTGGGATCAGGCGGGCGTGCAGCCGGACTTCGAGGCGTTCGCCACGGCACACGCCGACGCGAGCGTGCTGATTCCGGGCTGCGGCAACGCATGGGAAGCGCGCTGGCTCGCCGAGCGCGGCCGCACCGTGCGCGCGATCGACTTCGCGCCTTCGGCGGTGGCGCATGCGCGCAACGCGCTGGGCGATTACGCCGATGTCGTCGAGGAAGCCGATTTTTACGCCTACCGTCCGCCGTTCGCGCCGGACTGGATCTTCGAGCGCGCCTTCCTGTGCGCGCTGCCCAAGGCGCAGCGCAGCGCCTACGCGCGCCGCATGGCCGAACTGCTCGCGCCGGGCGCGCTGCTGGCGGGCTTTTTCTTCTTCGACGACGCGCCCAAGGGGCCGCCGTTCGGCATCGCGCGCGACGAACTCGACGCGCTGCTCGCACCATTTTTCACGCTGCTCGACGAGCACGACGTGAGCGCATCGCTGCCGGTATTCGCGGGCCGCGAGCGCTGGCTCACGTGGCGCCGCAACGACGCCGCCGTCGCCTGAAACCGCGCGCCGCGCGCGTATCGCGGCTTATATCGCCGATCACGCCCTTGATCGTGCGCCATCCGCCCCAAACTGCTGCGTAGCCCCGCTCAAACGACCCGTCCTGGCAATTACCAGGCCAGGGGAGCGTTTGCGGCTATAATTCAAGGCTTTGCAAGCATTTACCGGAATTTCATCCGTTTCATCAGGAAAGAGATCATGCCGATCTACGCTTATCGCTGCGAATCGTGCGGCTTCGCCAAAGACGCGCTGCAAAAGATCAGCGATGCGCCCCTGACGCAGTGCCCGAGCTGCGGCGCGGACGCGTTTCGCAAACAGGTCACCGCGGCCGGCTTCCAGCTGAAAGGCTCGGGCTGGTACGTCACGGATTTCCGTGGCGGCAATAGTGGCAACAACGGTGGCAACAACGGTGGCACGAGCGCTGCGGCCACGGGCGCGAAGGGCGGCGAAGCCGCGGCTTCGTCGTCGTCGGAAGGCGGCAAGTCCGAGAGCGCAAGTCCGGCTGCACCGGCCGCCGCCCCCGCATCGACTGGCGCGGCCGCCGCGGCGCCCAGCGCGACGGGCTCGACCTGACAACCCTGTGGTCCGGCAGACTTCCTGAGCGAAGCCGGGCCGCGCAAGCGCCGCGCCCGCGCGCGGCCTGGATGGCGTGTACATGACGATCAAGAAAGCGACCTTCAAATCGGTGTTCCTGACCGGCCTTCTGGTGCTGGTGCCGCTGGCCATCACGCTGTGGGTGCTGAATCTCGTCATCGGCACGATGGATCAGACGCTGTTGCTGCTGCCCGAATCGTGGCGGCCCGAGCGCCTGTTCCACATGCGCCTGCCGGGTCTGGGCGCGGTGCTCACGCTGGCGTTCATCTTCGTCGTGGGCGTGCTCACGCACAACTTCATCGGCCAGAAACTGGTGGAGTGGTGGAACGCGCTGGTGCGCCGCATTCCGATCGTGGGGCCGCTGTACAGCAGCATCCAGCAGGTTTCCGATACACTGCTTTCGAGTAACGGCAATGCCTTCCGCAAGGCACTCCTGATCGAATATCCGCGCAAGGGCTCGTGGACGATCGCGTTCCTGACCGGCATCCCCGGCGGCGACGTGGTCAACCATCTTCAGGAAGATCACGTGAGCGTGTATGTGCCGACCACGCCGAATCCCACGTCGGGCTTTTTCCTGATGGTGCCGAAGAGCGAAGTCATCGAACTCGACATGACGGTCGATGCCGCGCTCAAGTATATTGTTTCGATGGGCGTCGTCGCGCCGGCCGCGAATGCACGCCGCCCCATCGATCCCCCGCTTTAAATACCGGACGCCCGCAACCGTGCGCGCGCTTCCCGTTTAATTCACGCATAACGAAAGACGAACATCATGTCGATGAGATCTGAATACTGCGGTCTGGTGACCGAACAGCTGCTGGGCCAAACTGTTTCGCTGTGCGGATGGGTGCAGCGCCGCCGCGACCACGGCGGCGTCATCTTCATCGACCTGCGCGACCGCGAAGGCCTCGTCCAGGTCGTCTGCGACCCGGATCGCGCCGAGATGTTCAAGATCGCCGAAGGCGTGCGCAACGAGTTCTGCGTCCAGGTGAAGGGTCTCGTTCGCAATCGTCCCGAGGGCACGGTCAACGCCAACCTCACGAGCGGCAAGATCGAAGTGCTGTGCCACGAAATCGTGGTGCTGAACGCGTCGGTCACGCCGCCGTTCCAGCTCGACGACGACAACCTCTCGGAAACCACGCGTCTCACGCATCGCGTGCTCGACCTGCGCCGTCCGCAGATGCAGCACAACCTGCGCCTGCGTTACCGCGTGACGATGGCCGTGCGCAAGTATCTCGACGCGCTCGGCTTCATCGACATCGAAACGCCGATGCTCACGAAGAGCACGCCGGAAGGCGCGCGCGACTACCTCGTGCCGTCGCGCACGAACCCGGGCCAGTTCTTCGCGCTGCCGCAGTCGCCGCAGCTGTTCAAGCAGCTGCTGATGGTGGCGAACTTCGATCGCTACTACCAGATCGTCAAGTGCTTCCGCGACGAAGACCTGCGTGCCGACCGTCAGCCGGAATTTACGCAGATCGACTGCGAAACGTCGTTCCTCGGCGAGCAGGAAATCCGTGATCTGTTCGAAGACATGGCGCGTCACGTGTTCAAGGAAACGATCGGCGTCGAACTCGACGCAAAGTTCCCGGTCATGCCGTACTCGGAAGCCATGAGCCGCTTCGGTTCGGACAAGCCCGACCTGCGCGTGAAGCTCGAATTCACCGAACTGACCGACGCCATGAAGGACGTCGACTTCAAGGTGTTCAGCACGCCGGCCAACAGCAAGGACGGCCGCGTGGCCGCACTGCGCGTGCCGAAGGGCGCCGAACTCTCGCGTGGCGATATCGACGGCTACACGGAATTCGTGCGCATCTACGGCGCGAAGGGTCTCGCGTGGATCAAGGTCAACGAAGTCGCGAAGGGCCGTGACGGTCTGCAAAGCCCGATCGTCAAGAACCTGCACGACGCGTCGATCGCCGCGATCCTGGAGCGCACCGGCGCGCAAGACGGCGACATCATCTTCTTCGCGGCAGATCGCGCGAAGGTCGTGAACGACAGCCTCGGCGCGCTGCGCCTGAAGGTCGGCCATTCGGAATTCGGCAAGGCCAACGGTCTGGTCGAGAAGGGCTGGAAGCCGCTGTGGGTGATCGACTTCCCGATGTTCGAATACGACGAGGAAGAAAACCGCTACGTGGCCGCGCACCACCCGTTCACGAGCCCGAAGGACGAGCACCTGGAATACCTCGAAACGGATCCGGGCCGCTGCCTCGCGAAGGCGTACGACATGGTGCTGAACGGCTGGGAAATCGGCGGCGGTTCGGTCCGTATCTATCAGGAAGACGTGCAGAGCAAGGTGTTCCGCGCGCTCAAGATCAATGCGGAAGAAGCGCGTGCGAAGTTCGGCTTCCTGCTGGACGCGCTGCAATACGGCGCGCCGCCGCACGGCGGTATCGCGTTCGGTCTGGACCGCATCGTCACGATGATGGCCGGCGCCGACTCGATCCGCGACGTGATCGCGTTCCCGAAGACGCAACGCGCACAGTGTCTGCTCACGCAGGCGCCGAGCGCGGTGGACGAGCGTCAGCTCAAGGAACTGCACATCCGTCTGCGTCAGCCCGAGCAGAAGCCGGCGCAGTAAGCCGCGCGATCCGCAGGCGGCGCGCTTGGGCGCGTCGTCCTGCCAGCAAACAAAAAAGGCGCATCGTGCGCCTTTTTTGCTTTTTGCGTTAAATTCTTTCACAAGCGCGCCGCACACTGCGCAGCGGCGCCCCGCGCGCGGCGTGTGCTTCGCGCGCCGTGCTCCACGTGCGTCGCCTCACCCTTTGTTTGCCCCATCATGCAGAAGCCGCCGAAGATTCCCGAATCCGTCCTGGTCGTCATCCATACGCCCCGGCTCGACGTGCTGATCATCGAGCGCGCCGACCGCGCCGGTTTCTGGCAGTCGGTCACGGGCTCGAAGGACCATCTCGACGAGCCGCTCGCCGAGACAGCCGTGCGGGAAGTGGGGGAGGAGACCGGCATCGCGGTGGGCGCGAACGGCGTGTCGGCCGCCGCGCTGCTCGACTGGCGCCACCAGATCGACTATGAAATCTATCCGGTCTGGCGCCACCGCTACGCCGAAGGCGTGACGCGCAACACCGAGCACTGGTTCAGCCTTCAGGTGCCCGACGGCACGCCCGTCACGCTCGCGCCGCGCGAGCACACGGCGTATCTGTGGCTGCCTTACGAGGAAGCGGCGGCGAAGTGCTTTTCGTCGTCGAATCGCGAGGCCATCCTGCAACTGCCCGCGCGGCTGGCCGGAGCGCAGCCGTGAGCGATACGCGCCGCGCCGATTCCGGTCGTTCCGGCCAGCCCGGCGACGATCCGGGCGATCTGGATTCGGGGATCGAACCGCGCCGCGTCATGCGGCTGCGCGAGGCGCTGCTCGGCAAGCGCTATCGCTCGCGCTACCGCTTCACGAGCGGCAACGACGTGCGCCTGTTCCACTCGGGCGAGGGGCTGTTCGGGGCGATGATCGAGCGCATCGACGCGGCCCAGCGCGATGTCGCGCTCGAAACCTATATCTTTTGCAGCGACACGATCGGCCAGGCCGTGTCCGAGGCGCTGATGCGCGCGGCGCGCCGCGGCGTGCGCGTGCGCGTGATCACCGACGGCATCGGCTCGCCGCACCTCGCGCTGTTCGATGCGTGGCCCGCGGCGGGCATCGAGCATCGCGTCTACAACCCGCATATCTTCGGGCGCTTCGGCTTTTCGCGCACGCACCGCAAGCTCGCCGTGATCGACGATCAGTACGCGTATTGCGGCGGCATCAACATCGTCGACGACATGGAAAACGACGGCAAGCCGCTGCCGTTCGCGCGCTGGGATTTCGCGCTCGAGCTGGCCGGTCCCGTGGTCGTGGACGTGCGTGAGGCCATCGAGCTGCAGTGGCGGCGCATCCGGCTCGGCCATCGTCCGCCGCTTGGCGCGCCGGTGCTGCCGGGCGGTCAGCCGCCGCTGTCGCCGGGCGTGCCCGCGAGCGCCGGATACATGGCGCCGCATCCCACGGGCCACACGGTCATGCAGCCTGCCAAGGCGGTCAACGAAGTGCTGCGCGAACTGGCGCCCGTGGTGCGCACGAGCCGCGCACAGCGCATCATCGCGCGGCTGCGCGAGCGTCTGCGCGCGGGCGTGCCCGATCCGCGCACGGCGCGCGTGCCCTGCGTGGCCTTCGTCGCGCGCGACAACGTGGTGAACCGGCGCGCGATCGAGAAGGCCTATCTCGACGCCATCGGCGAGGCGCGCAAGGAAGTGCTGCTCGCCAATCCCTACTTCATGCCCGGGCGGCGGCTGCGCCGCGCGCTCGTGGAAGCGGCCACGCGCGGCGTCACGGTCAAGCTGTTGATCGGACGAAAAGAGTTCAAGGTGCTCGACTACGGCACGCCGTTTCTCTATCACCAGTTGCTGAGCGCGGGCGTGCAGATCGCCGAATACGAAAAGACCATGCTGCACGGCAAGGTGGCCGTGGTCGATTCGAACTGGGGCACGGTGGGGTCGTCGAATCTCGACGCGCTGAGCCTCGTGCTCAACAACGAGGCCAACGTGCTGCTCGTGCTGCATCCGCAGATCGAGCAGTTGCGCGGCGAGATCCTGAGCGCCTTCGACGAATCCCCGCGCATCGACCGCGCGCGCTACGAGGCGCGGCCCTGGCACGTGCGCGCGGTGAACTGGCTCGCCTGGAACTCGTATCGCGTGGTCATGAAGATGCTCACCGTGGGCGGCTATGACTAGGCCGCGCGACCCGCTGCGGGCAGCGCCGGCGCCGCAGCGCAAGCCGCTTGCCTGCCACATGAATCGCCCCGCTTGCAATCGAGAAATGTTCCCTTGTGCGCGGCGCGCGAAGCCCGAAAATTAGAGTACCGGTTAGAAATCGGTTTCTAATAAAGTCCTTGTTTCACGGACGGCTGTCCTCAACAATAGTACGGCCGTTCGATTTAATTCCGGCCCAGATGCGAGCAGTTAAAGCCCACATCGCGGCCACATCGTTACGGTAAATAAAGCTATGCGAAAAGGCGAACAGACCCGCGCCGCCATTCTGGATGCAGCACTCGACCTCGCGAGCCGCGACGGCCTGGAAGGCCTGACGATCGGCTTGCTGGCCGAGCGCATGCAGATGAGCAAGAGCGGCGTTTTCGCGCACTTCGGTTCGCGCGAAGATCTCCAGGTCGAAGTCGTGCGCGAGTACCACCGCAGATTCGAGGAAGAAGTCTTCTTTCCGAGTTTGCGCGAACCGCGTGGTTTGCCCCGTCTGCGTGCGATGCTGTCGCGATGGTTCGAGAAGCGCATCCACGAAGTCACGACCGGCTGCATCTACATCAGCGGCGCGGTGGAGTACGACGACCGCGCGGACAGCCAGGTGCGCGAGCAGCTGGTGGCGAGCGTGACGATGTGGCGGGCGGCATTGCTGCGCGCCATTTCGCAGGCGATCGAGGAGGGGCATCTGCGACGGGACACCGATCCCGCGCTGATGTTGTTCGAACTGTATAGCGTAACGCTGGGTCTGCATCATGACGGCCGTTTCCTGCACTTGCCGGACGCAGTCGACCATACGTGGGCCGCGTTCGAAAAACTGATTGTTTCGTATCAGAGCGTCAGCCAGTAGCCCACCCCGCGCACAGCGCCGCGGCGGTACGCGAAAGCCCGACACTCTAAGGCTCTATCAAGGGAGAAAAACATGGGACAGTACACCGCGCCGCTGCGTGACATGCAATTCGTGCTGCACGAACTGCTGAACGTGGAAGGCGAAGTCAAGCAGATGCCGAAGCACGCCGACCTCGATGCCGACACCATCAACCAGGTGCTCGAAGAAGCGGGCAAGTTCTGCTCGGAGGTGCTGTTTCCGCTGAACCAGGTCGGCGATCGCGAAGGCTGCACGTACGCCGGCGACGGCGTCGTCACCACGCCCACTGGTTTCAAGGAAGCGTACAAGCAATACGTCGAGGCCGGCTGGCCCGCGCTGGGCTGCGATCCCGACTACGGCGGCCAGGGCCTGCCCGCGTTCGTGAACAACGCGCTCTACGAAATGCTCAACTCGGCGAACCAGGCGTGGACCATGTATCCGGGTCTCTCGCACGGCGCCTACGAATGTCTGCACGCGCACGGCACGCCCGAACTGCAGAAGGCCTATCTGCCGAAGCTCGTCGAAGGCGTGTGGACCGGCACGATGTGTCTGACCGAGCCGCACTGCGGCACCGACCTCGGCATCCTGCGCACCAGGGCCGAACCGAACAGCGACGGCTCCTACGCAATCACCGGCACGAAGATCTTCATCTCGAGCGGTGAGCACGACATGGCGGAGAACATCATCCACCTCGTGCTCGCGCGACTGCCGGACGCCCCGCAAGGCACCAAGGGCATCTCGCTCTTCGTCGTGCCGAAGTTCATCCCCACGGCCTCGGGCGACGTGGGCGAGCGCAACGGCATCAAGTGCGGCTCGATCGAACACAAGATGGGCATTCACGGCAACTCCACCTGCGTGATGAACCTGGACGGCGCGACGGGCTGGCTCGTCGGCGAACCGAACAAGGGCTTGAACGCCATGTTCGTGATGATGAACGCCGCGCGTCTGGGCGTCGGCATGCAAGGTCTGGGCCTCACGGAAGTCGCGTACCAGAACTCGCTCGTGTACGCGAAGGAGCGCCTCCAGATGCGCTCGCTCACGGGCCCGAAGGCGCCGGAAAAGGCCGCCGATCCGATCATCGTGCATCCCGACGTGCGCCGCATGCTGCTCACGCAGAAGGCCTGGGCCGAAGGCGCGCGCGCGTTCACGTACTGGGCGGCGCTGCACATCGACAAGGAGCTGTCGCACGCCGACGAAGCCGAGCGCAAGGAAGCCGGCGATCTCGTCGCGCTGCTCACGCCGATCATCAAGGCTTTCCTCACCGACAACGCGTTCGAGAGCACCAACCTCGGCATGCAGGTGTACGGCGGCCACGGCTTCATCTCCGAGTGGGGCATGGAGCAGTACGTGCGCGACGCGCGGATCAACCAGATCTACGAAGGCACCAACACGATCCAGTCGCTCGACCTGTTGGGCCGCAAGGTGCTCGGCGACATGGGCGCGAAGCTCAAGAAGTTCGGCAAGCTCGTGACGGAATTCGTCGAAGCCGAAGGCATCAAGACGGAGATGCAGGAGTTCGTGAATCCGCTCGCCGACATCGGCGACAAGATGCAGAAGCTCACGATGGAAATCGGCATGAAGGCCATGCAGAACCCGGACGAAGTGGGCGCGGCCGCCGTGCCGTATCTGCGCACGGCGGGCCATCTGGTGTTCGCGTACTTCTGGGCGCGCATGGCGCGCATCGCGCTCGACAAGGAAAGCTCGGGCGATCCGTTCTACAAGTCGAAGCTGGCCACGGCGCGCTTCTATTTCGCGAAGCTGCTGCCCGAAACGGCGACCTCGATCCGCCAGGCACGCGCGGGTTCGAAGACGCTGATGGAAGTCGACGAAGCGCTGTTCTAAGCGCTTGCGTGATGCGCCGCGTCTTCACGCGGGCGCATCACGCGACTTCGAATCACCCAATCGCATCACCGAATCTCTCAAGCGGCGCACCGGCCAGAAAAACGACACACCGGTTCGCGCCGCGAAACATCTCCTATCCGCTCGACATTGCATATCCGCTGGAGGAACAACGTGAGCAATCTTAATATTCGCAAGGTGGCCGTGCTCGGCGCCGGCGTGATGGGCGCGCAGATCGCCGCGCACCTGATCAACGCCCGCGTGCCCGTGCTGCTGTTCGATCTGCCCGCGAAGGAAGGCCCGAAGAACGCCATCGCGCTCAAAGCCATCGAGACGCTGAAGAAGCTCTCGCCCGCGCCGTTCGGCGTGAAGGACGACGCGCAGTACATCACGCCCGCGAACTACGAAGACGACATCGCGAAGCTCGCGGAATGCGACGTGGTGATCGAGGCGATCGCCGAGCGCATGGACTGGAAGCACGACCTCTACAAGAAGGTCGCGCCGCACATCGGCCCGAAGGCGATTTTCGCCACGAATACCTCGGGTCTGTCGATCACGGAACTGTCGCAAGGTTTCGACGACAACCTCAAGGCGCGCTTCTGCGGCGTGCACTTCTTCAATCCGCCGCGCTACATGCACCTGGTCGAGCTGATCCCGACCGCGCAGACGCAGCCGGAGATTCTCGACCAGCTCGAATCGTTCCTCACGAGCGTCGTGGGCAAGGGCGTGGTGCGCGCGAAGGACACGCCGAACTTCATCGCGAACCGCGTCGGCATCTTCTCGATTCTCGCGGTGATCGCGGAAGCACAGAAGTTCGGTCTGCGTTTCGACGAAGTCGACGATCTCACGGGCAGCCGTCTGGGCCGCGCGAAGTCGGCGACCTTCCGCACGGCTGACGTTGTGGGCCTCGACACGATGGCGCACGTCATCAAGACGATGCAGGACAACCTCAAGGACGATCCGTTCTTCCCGGTCTACGAGACGCCGGCCGTGCTGGCGGGTCTGGTCGCGAAGGGCGCGCTCGGCCAGAAGACGGGCGGCGGTTTCTATCGCAAGGAAGGCAAGGCGATCAAGGTGCTCGACGGCAAGACCGGCGAGTACGTGGACGGCGGCGCGAAGGCCGACGAACTCGTGGGCCGCATCCTCAAGCGTCCGCCCGCGGAGCGTCTGAAGCTGCTGCGCGAATCGGAGCATCCGCAGGCTCAGTTCCTGTGGTCGATCTTCCGCGACGTGTTCCATTACATCGGCGTGCATCTGCAATCGATCGCCGACAACGCGCGCGATGTCGATCTGGCGATCCGCTGGGGCTTCGGCTGGAACGAAGGTCCGTTCGAAGGCTGGCAGGCTGCGGGCTGGAAGCAGGTCGCCGAATGGGTGAAGGAAGACATCGACGCGGGCAAGACGCTGTCGAGCGCGCCGCTGCCCGCCTGGGTGTTCGAAGGCGCGGTCGCGAACAACGGCGGCGTGCATGGCGCCGACGGCTCGTGGTCGCCGGCTGAAGCGCGCTTCGTGCCGCGCTCGGATCTGCCGGTCTACGAGCGTCAGGTGTTCCGCGCGGCGCTGTTCGGCGAATCGAACGCGCGCGATCCGAAGAGTTTCGGCAAGACGCTGTTCGAGAACGAGCATCTGCGCGCGTGGGTCGACGACCGCGCGGGCGAAGACGACGTCGTGATCGTCTCGTACAAGAGCAAGATGAACACGATGGGTCCGGGCGTGCTGGATTCGCTCGTGAAGGCCATCGAGATCGCCGAAGACGGCTACAAGGGCGTCGTGATCTGGCAACCGACGTCGCTGAAGCTCGGCGCGCCGGGCGGCCCGTTCTCGGCGGGCGCGAACCTCGAAGAAGCCATGCCCGCCTTCATGATGGGCGGCGCGAAGGGCATCGAGCCGTTCGTGAAGAAGTTCCAGGACACGATGCTGCGCGTGAAGTACGCGAACGTGCCGGTCGTGGCGGCGGTGTCGGGCATCGCGCTCGGCGGCGGCTGCGAAATCATGCTGCACAGCGCGAAGCGCGTCGCGCACATCGAGAGCTATGTCGGTCTCGTCGAAGTGGGCGTGGGCCTCGTGCCCGCGGGCGGCGGCCTGAAGGAAGCGGCGATTCGCGCAGCCGAAGGCGCGGCGTCGATCGGCGCCGTGCCGAGCGATCTGCTGCGTTTCCTGCAGAAGTCGTTCGAGAACGCGGCGATGGCCAAGGTCTCGGGCTCGGCGCTCGAAGCGCGCACGATGGGCTATCTGAAGCCGTCGGACACGATCGTCTTCAACGTGTTCGAGCTGCTCGACACGGCGAAGAAGGAAGCGCGCGCACTGAGCGCGTCCGGTTATCGTGCGCCGCTGCGCGCGAAGCAGATTCCGGTCGCGGGCCGCTCGGCGATCTCGACCATCAAGGCCTCGCTCGTCAACATGCGCGACGGCCGCTTTATCAGCGACCACGATTACCTGATCGCGGGGCGGATTGCTGAAGCCGTGTGCGGCGGCGACGTCGAAGCGGGCAGCCTGGTCGACGAAGAATGGCTGCTCACGCTCGAGCGCCGCGCGTTCGTCGATCTGCTCGGCACGCAGAAGACGCAGGAACGCATCATGGGCATGCTGCAAACCGGCAAGCCGGTGCGCAACTAAGCGGCACGACGTACGCACATAACGGACTGGAGTTACAGATGAGCAAACAGTTGCAGGACGCATACATCGTCGCCGCGAGCCGCACGCCCATCGGCAAGGCGCCGCGCGGCATGTTCAAGAACACCCGCCCCGACGAGCTGCTGGTTCACGCGATCAAGTCGGCCGTGGCGCAGGTGCCGGGTCTCGACACGAGCGTGATCGAAGACGCCATCATCGGCTGCGCGATTCCCGAAGCCGAGCAAGGCCTGAACGTGGCGCGTATCGGCGCGCTGCTCGCGGGTCTGCCGCAGAGCGTGGGCGGCGTGACCGTCAACCGTTTCTGCGCCTCGGGCATCACGGCGCTGGCGATGGCGGCGGACCGCATCCGCGTCGGCGAATCCGATGCGATGATCGCGGGCGGCTGCGAATCGATGAGCATGGTGCCGATGATGGGCAACAAGCCCTCGCTCTCGCCGCATATCTTCGATCGCAATGAAGATATCGGCATTGCCTACGGCATGGGCCTGACGGCGGAGAAGGTCGCGGAGCGCTGGAAGGTGAGCCGCGAAGCGCAGGACGCGTTCTCGGTCGAGTCGCATCGCCGCGCGCTGGCCGCGCAACAGGCGGGCGAGTTCAAGGATGAAATCGCGCCGTACACGCTCGTCGAGCGCTTCCCCGATCTCGCCAGCGGCGAAGTGAAGGTCAAGGAGCGCCTGATCGAGCTGGACGAAGGTCCGCGCGCCGACACCACGCTCGAAGGCCTCGCGAAGCTGCGCGCGGTGTTCGCGAACAAGGGTTCGGTGACGGCGGGCAACAGCTCGCAGACTTCGGACGGCGCGGGCGCGCTGATCGTCGTCTCCGAGAAGATGCTCAAGCAGTTCAACCTCACGCCGCTCGCGCGCTTCGTGAGCTTCGCGGTGCGCGGCGTGCCGCCGGAAATCATGGGCATCGGCCCGAAGGAAGCGATTCCGGCCGCGCTCAAGGCCGCGGGCCTGAAGCAGGACGATCTCGACTGGATCGAGCTGAACGAGGCGTTCGCCGCGCAGTCGCTGGCGGTGATCCAGGACCTCGGTCTCGATCCGTCGAAGATCAACCCGCTCGGCGGCGCGATCGCGCTGGGTCACCCGCTCGGCGCGACGGGCGCGATCCGCGCTTCGACGGTCGTGCACGGCCTGCGCCGCCGCAACCTGAAGTACGGCATGGTGACGATGTGCGTCGGCACCGGCATGGGCGCGGCGGCCATCATCGAGCGGCTGTAAGCGCTAGACGCTATCGCTTATCGACACGGTTCGCAGACTTCGCGGTCTGCGAACCGTTTTTCATATTCGGCAGGTGGAACCGAGGAGACATCGCAGTGAGCAACGAAATCCTGACCGCACGCGAGAACGGCGTGCTGACGATCACCATCAATCGCCCGGAGCGCAAGAACGCGCTCACGCCCGCGATGTATCAGGCGATGAGCGACGCGCTCGTCGCGGCGCAGGAAGACAAGGACGTGCGCGCCGTGCTGCTGCGCGGCCACGCTGAGATCTTCACGGCGGGCAACGACATCGAAGACTTCCTGAAGAATCCGCCGACCGGCGGCGACTCGCCGGTGATGCGCTTTCTCGCCACCATCGCCACCTTCGAGAAGCCGCTCGTGGCGGCGGTGCAGGGCGCAGCGATCGGCGTCGGCACGACGATGCTGCTGCATTGCGACATGGTCTACGCCGCCGATACGGCGCGTTTCGCGATGCCGTTCTCGCAGCTCGGTCTGTGCCCGGAGGCCGCTTCGTCGCTGCTGCTGCCGCGCGTGGCCGGTTATCAGGGCGCCGCCGAAAAGCTGCTGCTCGGCGATACGTTCGACGCCGCCGAAGCGCATCGGATGGGCTTCGTGAATCGCGTGTTGCCCGCCGCCGAACTCGATGCGTTCGTGAGCGCGCAGCTCGCGAAACTGGTCGCGCTGCCCGCGTCGTCGCTGCGCGCGACCAAGACGCTGATGAAGCGCGCGAGCGAGCATGAGATCAAGACGCAGATGAGCGAGGAGTCGGTGCACTTCGGCAAGATGCTGCTCGCGCCCGAAGCGCGCGAGGCGTTCACGGCCTTCCTGCAAAAGCGCAAGCCGGATTTCCGGCAGTTCGACTAAGCGATCGGGCCGATCAACCGATCAGGCGGCGCTCGCCGCCGTGTCGTAATCGACGTAGCCGGTCTCGCGGCAGAAGCTCACGAGCCGCAGTCCGGCGCGCTTCGCGATGTTGATCGCGAGCGAGGAGGGCGCCGAGATCGTCGCGACCATCGGCATGCCCACGCGCGCGGCCTTGCGCACCAGCTCGTAGCTCGCGCGGCTGGAGAGGAACACGAAGCCTTGCTGCGTGTCGGCGCGCTCGAGCACCAGTTGGCCGATCAGCTTGTCGAGCGCGTTGTGGCGGCCCACGTCCTCGAAGGCGCGCAGGATCTGGCCGTCGGCGTCGCACCACGCGGCCGCGTGCAGGCCGCCCGTGAGCTTTGTGAGCGCCTGATGACGCGGCAGTTCGCGCGCGGCGCGTGCGATTGCGTCGGGCGCGAGACGCGCGAGAAAGCCCGTGTCGGGCACGATTTCCGGTTCGAGATCGAGCAGATCGATGCTCTCGATACCGCACACGCCGCAGCCGCTGCGGCCCGCGAGCGCGCGGCGCTTTTCCTTCAGTTCGACGAACGCCTGCTGCACGACCGTGAGATGCACTTCGGCGTGCGGCGTCTCGGCTTCGGCGTGCCAGTAGACCTCGAAGTCCTGAATGTCGGCGTTGCGCCCGACGATGCCTTCCGAAATCGCAAAGCCCACCGCGAACGCTTCGAGGTCGCGCGGCGTGCACATCATGACCGCGTGCGAGATGCCGTTGAAGACGAGCGCGACGGGCCATTCCTGGCCGACGTAATCGGCGCGCGTTTCGACGTCTTCGCCGCGATGCCGGCGCACGCGCAGTTCGACGGCGCCGGGCTGCTCGCTGGAGTCGGACGTGGCGGCGGAGGCGTTGGACGCGGAGGGATTCAAGGGGGACGCGGAATTCAAGCGAAGGTGCTCCATCAACGAGGCAGGTGCGCGCGCGGTTTCGGGGGCGGAACGTCGTGCTCGGGCGCAGCCGCGCGACGGCCATTATCCGCGCTCGCTCGCGCCAAGCGGGTCGCGCCGTGCGCCGATATTCAGTATCGGTGCAGACGCCGCCGACAGCATGACGCTGCGCCGCGCACATAAGGTTCTAAAATACCTCAAGCGGGCGCCGTTTGCCGCTGTCCGTTTCGCGAGGATAAACGCCATGGCATTGACTGAAGCTCCGCTGCTGTTTGAATTCGAGGTCGTATCGTCGGAGGACCTCACCTTCATCCCCATGTGCGTGCGTTTCAATCTGGATCGTTTCGGGCTGCGCATTTCGCTCGCGCAGTGGCAGTTGCTGCCTTACGAGGACCGCCGCCTGCTCGCGCGTTTTCCCGTCGACGAGGACACCGAGATCGAGCCGAATTTCGATCACGCGCTGTTCGAAATGCTGCGCACGCACGCGAACGTCGAACCCGAATGGTTCGCGCCCGACGAGGCGCCCGCCTGGCGCAACGTCAGCACGGTGCCGGGCGGCATTGCCAACCAGGCGGCGCTGGCCGAACTGCGCACGCCCGATGTCGAGGACTGGGCGCAGCTCGCGCCGTTCCAGCGCTACGTTCTCGCCAAGCTCGCGCGCAAGCCGGAGGCGAATCACGATTTCGTGCCGGCGATGCGCGAGTTCGGGCTCGCGGTGCCACGCAACGCGGCGCGCTGAGCGCAAGTTTTTTCGCGCCGCGCTTTTACGCTTTTCGGGCGTTTTTTCCGCGTTCTCCGCGCGGTTTCCGCAGTGAAACGTTTGCGCGCAAGCCAGGCTGCGCGGGCGTTTTCGAGGTTCTCCTCGGTTTGGGCGGATTCGCGTGAATTCGCCGCCGATTTCCCCTCAAGCCTTGCCGACGACTGCCGTTATCCGGGAATGGCGCATGGCGCGCCAGCCTGTTGCGCGCAGGTCGTGATCGGACCGCCCGTGCCTTCGCGCGGGGACGAACGACGTTCGGCTTTCAATGACTCTTCATTTTTCGAAGCGGCACCTCATCAATCTGGCGGTCGTAGCGGCAGCCGTGGGCGCAAACGCTTTCGTGGCCTGGACGCAGATCGGCGCACAGCGCGAAATCGAGCAGCGGGCCGCTCAGGCCGGGCGTGTGCGGCACGATCTGGACCGCTATCGGAGCGCGCTCAACGGCGGCCTGGTGGCGCTGGGCCGCCTGCAGGCCGACGGCATCGCCGAATCGCCCGCGGCTCGCGACGCGCGCATCGACGAACTCGACGATACCGCCCGCGCGCTGCGCGTTGAGCTGGCCGACAATGCGCCGCTCGCGCGCCGTTTCGATGCGCTCTCGACCGACGCGGCGACGCTCGCCCGCGAAATCGACGGCACCCTCGCGCGCGCCGAGCAGCGTCTCGCCGACGTTCGCGTGCAGGCGAGCGCGGCGGCGCTGGAGCCGCAGGGCGAGGAAGCGAATGGCGCGAGTGCGGTGAGTGTCGCGAGTGCTCCGGGCGCTGCGAGTGCCGTCAGCGCCGCAAGCGCGCCGCTTGCGGCTTCGGCTCCGGCGGCGACTCACGCGCCGCGCGCCGCAACTTCGGCCCCAGCGCATCGACGCGCAACGAATGCGAACAAGCCGCACGCCCACGCGCCGCACACCGGGCGCATCCGGCCGATTGCCGCGACGGTGCAGGAGGGCGATCTCTCGTCGCCGTATGCGCGCGCGCCCGGCGTGTCGATCATGCGCGTCGCCGCGCCAGCCGTGAGCGCGCCGAATCTTGCCTCGCCCTACGCGTCGGGCGCGGTCGCGGGCGCCGCGAATCTCGCCGCGCCGTATTCGGCGGCGGGCTCGAATGGCTCGAATGTTTCCGCGCACGCGCTCACGTCGCCGTATGCGGCGGTGGCCACGCCGTCCGGCAGCGCCGGGCGGCTTGGCGAACCGTATGCGGCCGCGTCGTCGTCGGGGCGTGCGTCGAGTCTTGCGCAGCCTTATGCAGCCGCGACGAATGGTGCGGCAAACGGAGCGTCAAACGGCGCGACGACCACAGCAGGCGCCGTCTCGACCCTAACCCCGACCGCCACCCCGAACGCGCCCACCCAACTCGCCGCCGCCCCGAACTCCGCGTCGAGCGTCCCGACACCGCTGGCCGCCACACCGGCCTTCGCGTCCACGGCCACGTGGATCGCGGGCGAATACATCCGGCTCGATCGCCGCGTCGATCGCATCGACGCACTGCTTTCCGCGCTGCAGGGCGAGCAGGATCTCGCGCTGGCGGGCGTGCTGGCGGAATCGGCGCGCGCGGGCAGCCGCGCCTCGATCCTGCTGATCGTGACGATGCTCGCGGGCGCGACGCTCCTGATCTACATGTTCGGCGTGCGTGAGAACGCGGCGCGCGAAAAGCTGCGCGCGCTCGCCGGTCTGCGTCAGCGCAACGAGCGCTTCCAGGGTCTGTTCGACGCGCATCCGGTGCCGATGTACGTGTTCGATCGCGAGACGCTGCGCTTTCTCGCCGTCAACGCGGCGGCGATCCAGCAATACGGCTACAGCGAGGAGGAATTCCTCGCGATGACGATCCGCGACATCCGTCCGCAAGACGACGTCACGCGGCTCGAACAGCATCTCGCGCGCTCGGACACGCTCACGCAGAACGTCCGCACGATGGCGGGCATCTGGCATCACGTGCGCCGCGACGGCACGCTCATCAGCGCCGACATCTCGCATCACTCGCTGAGCTTCCAGGGCCGCGCGGCCGTGTTCGTGCTCGCCGACGACGTGACCGAGCAGATCAAGGCCGAAGTCGAGGCGCAGCGCTCGAACCAGATGCTCGAGGCGGTGATCGACAACATTCCGCAGCGCATTTTCTGGAAGGACGCCGAGTCGCGCTATCTCGGCTGCAACATGACCTTCGCGCGCGACGCGGGGCTCGCGTATCCCGAGCAGATCATCGGCAAGACCGACGACGATCTGCCCTGGCGCCCCTACGCCGAGTCGATGCGCGCGCAGGACCGCGAGGTGATCGTCGCCGGTTTGCCGCGCCTGAACTTCGAAGAAGATCTCACGATCGACGGCCTGCATCGCACGACGATCACGAGCAAGCTGCCGCTGCTCGACGGCGACGGCCGCGTGATGGGCGTGCTCGGCACCTATTCGGACACGACCGAAAGCAAGCGCGCCGACCTCGCGCTGCGTCTGCAAAGCCGCGCGCTCGACGCCTGCGTGAACGCGATTCTGATCACCGGGCCGGGGCCGGGCGGCAGCAATCTGATCGAGTACGCGAACCCGGCGTTCCGCCGCATCACGGGCTACGATCCCGCCGAGGTGGTCGGTCAGGACAGCCGTCTGCTGCAACGCGACGACCGCGATCAGGACGGCCTCGTGGCGATCCGCCAGGCGCTGCTCTCGAACCGCGAGGTGAGCGCCGTGCTGCGCAATTACCGCAAGGACGGCGCGCTGTTCTGGAATCAGCTGCTGATTGCGCCGGTGCCCGATCTCGACGGGCGCATCACGCATCACATCGGCATCATCAACGATGTGACCGAGCTGATCCGCTATCAGGAACAGCTCGAATATCAGGCGAACTACGACAGCCTCACGCTGCTGCCCAACCGCAATCTGCTGCGCGACCGGCTGCAACAGGCGCTGGTTTCCGCGCAGCGGCACCAGCGCGGCGTGGCGGTGGTGTTCATCGACCTCGACGGCTTCAAGAACGTCAACGACAGTCTCGGCCATAGCGTCGGCGACCGTCTGCTTGGCGTGGTGGCGGAGCGTCTGACGCGCTGCACGCGCACGAGCGACACGGTCGCGCGCCACGGCGGCGACGAGTTCGTGATCGTGCTCACCGACACCATCGACGAAAAATCGCTGATCAACTGGATGGAGCGCGCGCGCGCGATGATCTCGGAGCCGGTGCTGATCGACGGCACCGAACTGTACGTGGGCTGCAGCATGGGTGCGAGCGTGTACCCGCAGGACGGCACCGACGCCGAGGCGCTGCTCAAGAAGGCCGACGTGGCGATGTATCGCGCGAAGGAACTGGGCCGCAACACCTTCCAGTTCTATCAGCCGGAGATGAACGCGGCCGCGGGCGCGCGCATGGATCTCGAACGGCGTCTGCGCCGCGCGCTGCGTGACGGCGAATTCCTGCTGCACTATCAGCCGCAGGTGGAGATCGGCAGCGGGCGCATCGTCGGCATGGAGGCGCTGGTGCGCTGGCTCGACCCCGAAGCCGGGCTGATCTCGCCGGCCAAGTTCATCCCGATCGCCGAGGAAAGCGGCCTGATCGGCCCGCTGTCCGACTGGGTGCTGCGCGAGGCGTGCCGCCAGAACCGCGCGTGGCAGGACGCCGGGCTGCCGCATGTGCGCGTGTCGGTGAATCTGTCGGCGAAGACCTTCCATCAGCGCGACATCGCCGAGCTGGTGAAGGGCGTGCTCGACGAGACGGGGCTCGAACCGTGCTGGCTCGAACTCGAACTCACGGAAAGCACGCTGATGCGCAACGCGGAAGAGGCGGTGTCGATGCTCAACGCGCTGCACGAGCAGGGCGTGGGCATCGCCATCGACGACTTCGGCACCGGCTATTCGAGCTTGAGCTATCTGAAGCGGCTGCCGGTGGACCGGCTCAAGATCGACCGCTCGTTCGTGTCCGATATCGGAACCAGCGGCGACGACGAGACGATCACGGCGGCCATCATCGCGCTCGCGCACGAGTTGCGCCTGCAGGTGATCGCGGAAGGCGTGGAGACGTCGCAACAGTTCGCGTTCCTGCGCGAACGCGCGTGCGACGAGTTGCAGGGGTATTTCTTCGCGCCGCCGCTGCCGGGGCCCGAAGTGGCCGCGCTGCTGGGCGCGAGCGCGTCGTATGAGGAAGGCGCGGCGCTCGCGTGGGCGCAGTGAAGGCGATGCAGCGAACGTGACGCAGTGAAGTTGACGCAGTGAAGCGCAAGCCCGTCGGCGAGCGGGCTTGCGTGCTTGACGTCAGACGGCGGGTTCGACGGGCGGCAGGGCGCGCGGACGGCGGTCGGTGCCGGTCGCCACGTAGGTGAGCGTCGCTTCGGTCACCTTGACGACTTCCTCGGCGAGCCGCATGCGCTGGGCGTACACCTCGACTTCGACGGTCACCGACGTCGTGCCGGTCTTGACGATATCCGCGTAAAAACTCAGCAGGTCGCCGACGAACACCGGCTGCTTGAACACGAACGAATTCACGGCGACGGTCGCCACGCGGCCGTTGGCGCGGCGGCTTGCCGGAATCGAGCCGGCGATGTCGACCTGCGACATGATCCAGCCGCCGAACACGTCGCCATGCACGTTGGCGTCCGAGGGCTGCGGCACGACGCGCAGCGCGGGCGACTTCTGGGGGAGCGGGAAGGCATCGGTCATCGGGAGTCCGTCAAAAAAGGAAAGCGGGGAAGGAACGGCGTGGCCGATGGGTCGATGGCCACGGCCCCGGACGCGTCGCGCGGTTGCGCGGTGAACCGTGCAGGCCAGGTGCCCTCAGCGGCGCGTGCCGCCTTCTGCGACAATACGGTGATCAGGAATTGTACGGGAAAGCAGCAGGCGCGGCGGGCGGCCAGACAGGCTCGCCGGCCGAACTAGAGGCCTTTGCCGAACCCGTCGTCCGCGCTTTTTCAGGCGTCCCCCAATCTCGCCGTGCGCCGCGCTTCGATGCGAAGTTTTCGCGTCGCGCCGCACGCTCATCGCCGTTCACCCATGCGCCGTTTTTCCGCTTCCAACGAACCCGCGCCGCTCGCTACCGGGCCGCGCAACGACTGGCAGACCATCGTCTCGCTGCTGCCCTATCTCACCGCCTACAAATGGCGCGTGGCGTTCGCGCTCACCTGCCTGATCGGCGCGAAGGTGGCCAACCTGGGCGTGCCCGTGGTGATGAAACACATCGTCGACGGCCTCGCGCCCGTGCAGCATCTGACCGCGCTCGGCCGCGCCGAACACGCGCCGGGCATCGTGCTGATGGGCGGCGTCGGGCTGCTGGTGGTCGCGTATGCGGCGGTGCGGCTCTCGACTTCGCTGTTGACCGAACTGCGCGAAATCCTCTTCTCGAAGGTGACCGAGAGCGCCGTGCGCCAGCTCGCGCTCAAGGTGTTCCGCCATCTGCACGCGCTCTCGCTGCGCTTTCATCTGGAGCGGCAGACGGGCGGCATGTCGCGCGACATCGAACGCGGCACGCGCGGCATCACGCAGCTCATTTCGTATTCGCTCTACAGCATCTTGCCGACGCTCGTCGAAGTCGGTCTCGTGCTGATCTTTTTCACCGTGAAATACGAGGCGTATTACGCGATCGTCACGCTGTGCGCGCTGGCCGCGTACATCGTCTTCACGGTGAAAGTGACCGAGTGGCGCACGCATTTTCGCCGCACGATGAACGAACTCGATTCGCGCGCCAACTCGCGTGCGATCGATTCGCTCATCAACTACGAGACGGTGAAGTACTTCGGCAACGAAGAGTGGGAAACGAAGCGTTACGACGAAAACCTGCACCGCTATCGCGCGGCGGCGATCAAGTCGCAGCATTCGCTGTCGGCGCTGAACTTCGGGCAGCAGGCGATCATCGGCACGGGACTGGTGTTCATTCTGTGGCGCGCGACGCAGGGCGTGATGGCGGGCAAGCTCACGCTCGGTGACCTCGTGCTCATCAACACCTTCATGTTGCAGCTTTATATTCCGCTGAATTTTCTCGGCGTGGTGTATCGCGAACTGAAGCAGAGCCTCACCGACATGGACCGCATGTTCACGCTGCTCACGGTCGCGCGCGAAGTGCCCGATGTGCCGAACGCGCCCGCGCTCGCGGTGCGCGGCGGCGAGGTGCGATTCACGCACGTGGACTTCGCCTATGAGCCGTCGCGGCAGATCCTGCACGACGTGAGCTTCACGATCGCCGCGGGCACGACGACGGCGGTGGTGGGCCACAGCGGGTCGGGCAAGTCGACGCTCGCGCGTCTGCTGTTCCGCTTCTACGATCTCGACCGCACCGATCCTGGCAAAAACGGCGGCGCGATCACGATCGACGGCCAGGATATCCGCGACGTCACGCAGGATTCGCTGCGCGCGTCGATCGGCATCGTGCCGCAGGACACCGTGCTCTTCAACGATTCGATCTACTACAACATCGCCTATGGCCGGCCGACGGCGAGCCGCGAGGAAGTGATCGCGGCGGCGCGCGCGGCGCATATTCATGCGTTCATCGAGAGTCTGCCGAAGGGTTATGAGACGCCCGTCGGCGAGCGCGGGCTGAAGCTCTCGGGCGGCGAGAAGCAGCGCGTGGCGATCGCGCGCACGCTGCTCAAGAATCCGCCGATCCTGCTGTTCGACGAGGCGACCTCGGCGCTCGATTCGCGTTCGGAGCGCGCGATCCAGCACGAACTCGATTCGATCGCGCGCGAGCGCACGACGCTCGTGATCGCGCACCGGCTTTCGACGGTCGTGAACGCCGAACAGATCATCGTGATGGATCATGGGCGCATCGTCGAGCGCGGCACGCACGACGAACTGTTGCGCACGCAAGGGCATTACGCGCAGATGTGGGCGTTGCAGCAGCAGAAGGCCAGCGAGCCGACGCAAGGCGATCAGGCCGAACAAGCCGGTCAGCCCGTGGCAGCGCCCGCGAACGGGGCGCATTGAAGCGGTGTGTAGTTGTGAGCGCGCGATGAGCGCGTGGTGAATGCGCCGCGCGCGCCGTGTGTGCCTCAGGCCGTCCGGCGCGCGCGTGCGTATGCGTGCAGTTACCGCATCAGCGCGCCGCCTGGGCGCGCAATTCCTCGTCGAGCGCCGCGAGTTGCGCGGGCGTGCCGACATTCTCCCAACGTCCTTCGAACAGTTCGCCGCTCGCGCGCCGCGCCGCGATGGTCTCGCGGTAATACGGCGTGAGCGCGCGCTTCGTGCCGCGCGGCAGGTCGCGGAACATGCGCGTGTCGTAGAGCCCGATGCTGCCGAACGTGCAGCGCGGCGCGCCATCCAGCGCGAGCACGCCGTCGGCGCCCAGCGCGAAGTCGCCGTTCGCGTGGAAAGGCGGGTTCGGCACCATCACGAGATGCATGCCGGGCTGCGCGGCGGCCGCGAGCGTCTGCGCAGGCGCATCGAGACGCGCGAAATCGAAATCGCTGTAGATATCGCCGGCCACGCCCAGAAACACGCACGGCTCATCGCCGTTTTCGAGCAGCGGCAATGCCTGGGCGATGCCGCCCGCGGTTTCGAGCGCCTCGTGCTCGGGCGAATAGAGCAGACGCACGCCGAAGCGCGCGCCGTCGCCGAGCGCCGCTTCGAGCGTCGCGCCGAGCCACGCATGATTGATGACGATACGCGTATAGCCCGCCGCCGCGAGCCGCTCGATCTGCCACACGATCAGCGGCTTGCCGCCGGCTTCGAGCAGCGGTTTCGGGCAGGTGTCGGTGAGCGGGCGCATGCGCTCGCCGCGTCCGGCGGCGAAGATCATCGCCGTGCGCTCGAAACGGGCGCGCGTCATGGTATCGGCCTTGTCATGAAGTTGCACGAGGTTGCGGTGAGAGGGGCGGGATCAGAAGGTATAGCCGGTTTCGACCGCCGTGCCGCGCAGCTCGTCGATGAAGCGCGCGAACGGCACGAGCGGGCGATAGCGGTGCGCGACCTTGCTCGCGTAGTCGAGGAAACGCGGCAGGTCGGCCATGTAATGCGGCTTGCCGTCACGATAGTTGATGCGGCAAAAGAGGCCCAGCACCTTGATGTGGCGTTGCAGGCCCATCCATTCGAGCTGGCGGTAGAACTCGCCGAAGTCGGGATCGACGGGCAGACCGGCCTTTTTCGCGCGTTCCCAGTAGCGCACGAAGCAGTCGAGTTCGAACTCCTCGTCCCAGCTCAGGAACGCGTCGCGCAGCAGCGAGGCGACGTCGTAGGTGATCGGGCCTTCCACGGCGTCCTGGAAGTCGAGCACGCCGGGGTTCGGCGTCGCGATCATCAGGTTGCGCGGCATGAAATCGCGCAGCATGAACACCTGCGGCTGGGCGCGCGCGCTCGCGATCAGCAGCGCGAAGGTGCGGTCGAGCATGGCGCGCGTGGCGTCGTCGACCTTGCGGCCCAGATGGCGCTCCAGAAACCACTCGGGCAGCAGCTCCATCTCGCGGCGCAGGAAGGCTTCGTCGAAGGCGGGCAGCACGCCCGGTTTCGTTTCGAGCTGGAAGCGGATCAGGGCGTCGAGCGCGTCGTGCATCAGCGCGCGCGAGCGCGGGCCGGGACCGGCCTCGGTCAGCTCGGCCAGATAGGACGCGGTGCCGAGATCGGTCACGAGCATCAGCCCGGCGTCGTAATCGACCTCCAGCACGCGCGGCACATGCACGCCGGCCTGCTCGAGCAACTGCGCGACCTGGACGAATTCGCGGCATTTTTCGGGCGGCGGGGCGTCGACGGCGATCAGCGTCGCGCCGTGCTCGCCCGCGCTGGCGAGGCGGAAATAGCGGCGAAAGCTCGCGTCGGCGGAGGCGGGCGCGAGCGTGGACAGGTCGAGGGCGTATTTTTGCGCATGGCCGGACAGCCAGGCGGCGAGCAGGTCGCGGCGGCCGTCGGAGGACGACGGCGCGGTGTTGGTCGGGGCAGGGAAGGTCATGTAACCGGAAGCAAAATCAGTGGGGCAACGTCTTGCCATATAATACCCCACGACTTTTTTGACGCGACTCGCGCCAAAGCCCGCATGACGGTTCGCCCCCGCCGCACTGATATCCAGTCCATCGTCCGATGAATTGTGAAGATTGGTGCGTGCAGTTGCCTTGATACGCCTGGTTCGCCGCCGGTCCGGTTCTCGCCCGGCACGGCGCCGGGGCGCGAGGGGCGGCGACCGGGACAGCGGGCAGGCGGCCGGGCCGATACGCCAAAACCATACATGCCGCCCAGACAGTTTTTCCAGACGATCTCTAACAGTGACGACGGCGTGCCGGGCAAGCGGCGGCTCATCGCGGCGCTCGTGGCCATGCCGGGTCTCGTGCCCGTGCTCGCGCACGCGCAGCTGACGGACGACGCCGCGCAGGCCGTGCCGCTGGACGGCGCGTGGAGCCTGCGCATCGCGCCGCAGCTCGAAGACATCCCGTCCGCTCCCGGCCGTCGTCCGGCCACGTTCGTGCTCGGCGAATCGACCACCGGCACTTCGGGCACCGACGCCGCCGTCAAGGGCGCGGCCGAGCTTCGCCAGGGCAACAACATCGTCAAGGGCGACGCGCTGCACTACGACCAGGACACCGACATGGCCGACGCATACGGCAATGTCACGGTCGTGCAGAACGGCACCAGCTTCACCGGCCCCGAGGCGCATCTGCGGATCGAGGCGAGCGAAGGCTTCATGCCGGCGCCGAAGTACCATTTTTCGGCGACGGGCGGCTCGGGCAGCGCGGAGCGCGCCGACATGCTCGACAACGAGCGCTCGGTGCTCACGAGCGGCACCTACACGGCCTGCCAGTGCTCGACGAATCCGGCGTGGTACATCAAGGGCACGGAGTTCGACTTCGACACGGGCGCCGACGAAGGCGTCGCGCACAACAGCGTGCTGTTCTTCCAGGACGTGCCGATCTTCGCGAGCCCGTGGTTCTCGTTCCCGCTCTCGGGCGACCGCCGCAGCGGCCTGCTGCCGCCGACGTTCTCGCTGAGCTCGACGAACGGCTATGAAATCGCGCTGCCGTACTACTTCAACATCGCGCCGAATCGCGACCTCACGTTCACGCCCGAGCTGATCACCAAGCGCGGCGTATTCCTGCAGGGCAACTACCGGTATCTGTCGGCCAATTACTCCGGCTCGATCACCGGCACGTTCCTGCCCGACGACGCGCTCACGAAGACCAACCGCTACGCGCTGTTCATCCAGCACAACCAGAACTTCGGCAACGGGTTCGGCGGGTATATCTACTACAACAAGGTCTCGGACAACACCTATCCCGAAGACCTGGCGTCGCCGGCCAACCAGTTCCTGAACGGCACCCAGCTGCTGTACCAGCAGGAAGCCGGCGTCACCTACAACAACGGACCGTGGTCCGTGCTCGGCCGCTACCAGCACTGGCAGACGCTCTCGCCGTCGATCGCGCCGTACGGCCGCGAGCCCGAGCTGAACGTTAAGTACTCGAAGTACAACGTCGGCGGCTTCGACTACGGCATGGAAGCCGACTACTCGCGCTTCCGCATCACCGAAGATGACGCGACCGAAGGCGACCGCGTCGTCTTCAATCCGTACCTGTCGTATTCGCTGATGGGGCCGGGTTACTTCGTCACGCCGAAGGTGCAGTGGCACGTCGCGTCGTACAACCTGAGCAACATCGGCACGCCGGGCACGACGTTCGGCTCGCCGGTCGGCACGCCCAAGAGCTTCACCGAATCGATCCCCACCCTCAGCTTCGACACGGGTCTCGTGTTCGACCGCTCGGTGCATCTGTTCGGCCAGGACTACATCCAGACCCTGGAACCGCGCCTGTACTATGTGTACACGCCTTACCGCAATCAGGACTTCGCGCCCCTTTTCGACACCGCCGAGGCCGACTTCGGACTCGCGGAGATCTTCACGCCGAACACCTTCGTCGGTAACGACCGTATCGCCGATGCGAACCGCCTGACGGCCGCGATCACCACGCGCTTCCTCGACCCGGCCACCGGCGACGAGCGCGCGCGTTTCGTGCTCGCGCAGCAGTACTACTTCCAGGACCAGCGCGTCACGCTCACGCAGGATCAGACGAGCACGGGCTCGGCCCATTCGGACCTGATCGCGGGCATGTCGCTGAAGATCGGGGGCGGTTTCGCGTCGGAAACTGCGTTCCAATATAATGCCGACGACAATCGTCTGGAGAAGGCGAGCGTCGGCTTCGGTTACAGCCCGGGCCCGAGCCGCGTGCTCAATGTCGCGTACCGCTACACGCGCGAGAACAACACCACGCTCGACAATCAGCCGATCAACCAGATCCTGATCTCGGCCCAATGGCCGTTTTCGCACCGGGTGTACGCTGTGGGCCGCTTCAACTACGATCTGAACGGTCACAAGATCGTCGACGGGCTGGTGGGCATGCAGTACGACGCGGATTGCTGGGCGCTGGGCGTGGGTATCCAGCGCTACGCGAACGGGGTCACCACGACGGGCGGCAACAACTCGTCCACGCGTTTTCTCGCGCAGCTCACGCTCAAGGGGCTGTCGAACGTCGACAACGGGCTGGTCGCGGCATTCAAGGCCGCTGTGCCGGGTTACACGTCGCTGCCCGGCCAGGCGCCGCTGCCGTCGCGCTTCACGGACTATCAATGACGCGCCATCCGGTCCGCTGGACCGGCTCGGCGCGCAGTGGGTTGCTTAGAGACGGGCGAAGCTGCCCGCCAACTTTGGAGTATCTGTGGGAATCATGAAAAAGCTTCGCCTGGCAGCGTACGCTGCGAGCCTCTTCGCCGTCGCAGGACTGTTGCCGGCCGCGCCGGCGCAAGCACAGCAACTGTCGGCCCCGGGTGGCCAGACAGTCGACACGATTGCCGCGGTCGTCAACGATGGCGTGATCACGCAGCGCGAACTCGACGAGCGCGCCGCGCTCATCACGCGCCGCCTGAACCAGCAGAACGCGCCGGTGCCGCCCACCGACCAGTTGCGCGCGCAGGTGCTCAACCAGATGGTGCTCGAACGCATCCAGCTGCAAAAGGCGAAGGAAGACGGCATCTCGATCGACGACGCCGCCGTGAACCGCACGCTCGAGCGTCTCGCCCAGGCCAACGGCATGGATCTCGCCACGTATCGTGCGCGCATCGAAGCCGCCGGCGTGCCGTGGACGACCTTCACGAAGGACGCGCGCACCGAACTCACGCTCTCGAAGCTGCGTGAGAAGGAAGTCGACAGCAAGATCTCGGTGTCGGACGCCGAAGTCGCGAACTACATCGCGAGCCAGCGCGGACCGAACGCGGGCCAGAAGAGCGACCTGCACTTCGAGCACATCTTCATCAAGGCGCCGCTGAACGCGTCGGAAACCGACATCGAAGCCGCGCAGAAGAAGGCCGACGCGCTGCTGAAGGAAGCGCAGTCGGGCAGCAAGTTCTCGAGCATCGCGAAGTCGAATTCGCAGGCGCCCGACGCCAGCAAGGGCGGCGACATGGGCTTCCTCGCGCCGTCGAAGCTGCCGCAGGAATTCGTGACCGCGGCGTCCACGCTGCGTCCGGGCGAGGTGAATCCCTCGGTGATCCGCACCAACGACGGCTTTGAAATCGTTCGCCTCGTCGAGCGCCGCCAGGGCCAGGGCACGAGCGCATCGGCGCCGCAACTGGTGCAGACGCACGTGCGTCACATTCTGCTGCGCGTGGGTGACGGCATGTCGGAACCGGAAGCGCGCCAGAAGCTGCTGGAAATCCGCCGTGAAGTGGCCGCGGGCGGCGACTTTGCCAAGTTCGCGCGTACTTACTCGCAGGACGGCTCGGCTTCGCAGGGCGGCGACCTCGGCTGGATCAGCCCGGGCGAAACCGTGCCGGAATTCGAGCGCGCCATGAACACGCTGCAGGACGGCCAGCTCAGCGAGCCGGTGCGTACCGAATACGGTTACCACCTGATCCAGGTGCTGGGCCGCCGCGAAGCCGAAGGCTCGGTCGCTCAGCAGATGGATCTCGCGCGTCAGGCCATCGGCCAGCGCAAGGCGGAACAGGCCTACGCCGACTGGCTGCGCCAGCTGCGCGACAGCGCCTACGTCGACTACAAGATCAGCGGCATGACGCCGCCGCAACAACGCTGATCGATCTGAAAGGACGCATGCCGTGAACGCCCCCGCTTCTTCGACTTCAGCTCCGCGGGGGCCGCGGCCGCTCCGCATCGCCATCACCACGGGCGAACCGGCGGGCGTCGGTCCCGAACTGACTGCCGCCGCGCTCGCGGGCGCCTCGGCGCACTGGCCCGGCGCCGAATTCGTGGTGCTGGGCGATCAAGCCCTCGTGGCGGCGCGCGCCGCCGCCGTGGGCGTCGACTGGTCCGCCGTGCTGGCGGGCCGCCAGGTCAGCTTGGAACACGTGGCGCTCGCCGCGCCCGCGCAGGCCGGCAAGCTCGACGCCGCCAACGGTCCCTATGTGCTCGCGCTGCTCGACCGCGCCATCGACGGCGCCGTGGCGCAGGAATACGACGCCATCGTCACCGCGCCGCTGCAAAAGAGCACGATCAACGACGCCGGCGTGCCGTTCACCGGCCACACCGAATACCTCGCCGAACGCACCCGCACGCCGCGCGTGGTGATGATGCTCGCGGGCACCGGCACGCGCCCGCTGCGCGTGGCGCTCGCGACCACGCACCTGCCGCTCAAGGACGTCTCGGCGGCGCTGACGATCGACGGCCTAGTCGACACGCTGCGCATCATCGATCACGACCTGCGCCACCATTTCGGCGTGCCCACGCCGCGCATTCTCGTCACCGGGCTGAATCCGCACGCGGGCGAGAACGGCTATCTGGGCCGCGAGGAAATCGACACCATCTCGCCGGCGCTCGCCAAAGCGGCCGCCGAAGGCATCGACGCGCGCGGCCCGTATCCGGCCGATACGCTGTTCCAGCCGCGTTATCTGAAAGACGCCGACTGCGTGCTGGCGATGTTCCACGACCAGGGCCTGCCGGTCCTGAAATACGCGACGTTCGGGGAGGGCATCAACGTGACGCTGGGCCTGCCGATCGTGCGCACCTCGGTCGATCATGGCACCGCGCTCGACCTCGCCGGCACGGGCCGCGCGGACGCGGGCAGCCTGATCGCCGCCATCGACACGGCGGTTTCGATGGCGCGCCACCGGCGCACCGTCTGACCGCCGTCACTGATTTCACGAAGATGTCCAATAGCAGCAGCAAGCACCAGGGCCACACCGCGCGCAAGCGCTTCGGCCAGAACTTCCTCGTCGACACGGGCGTGATCGACTCGATCGTCGACGTCATTCGCCCGCAGCGCGGCGAACGCATGGTCGAGATCGGGCCGGGCCTCGGCGCGCTCACCGGGCCGCTCATCGAGCGCCTCGCCACGCCCGAAGCGCCGCTGCACGCGGTCGAACTCGACCGCGACCTGATCGGCCGCCTGACGAAGAAGTTCGGGCCGCTGCTTGAACTGCACGCGGGCGACGCGCTCGCGTTCGACTTCGGCTCGCTCGCCGCGCCGGGCGACAAACCCACGCTGCGCATCGTCGGCAATCTGCCGTACAACATTTCGAGCCCGCTGCTGTTTCACCTCGCCACTTTCGCCGATCGCGTGATCGACCAGCATTTCATGCTGCAGAACGAAGTGGTCGACCGCATGGTCGCGGAGCCGGGCACCAAGGCGTTCAGCCGCCTCACGGTGATGCTCCAGTACCGCTACGTGATGGACAAGATGCTCGACGTGCCGCCCGAGTCGTTCCAGCCGCCGCCGAAGGTGGATTCGGCGATCGTGCGCATGATTCCGTTCGCGCCGCACGAACTGCCGAAGGTCGACGCCGCGCTGCTCGGCGAGATGGTGACGGCCGCGTTCTCGCAGCGTCGCAAGATGCTGCGCAACACGCTCGCCGATTATCGCGATCGCGTGGATTTCGAGGCGCTCGGTTTCGACCTGCAACGCCGCGCCGAAGACGTGCCGGTGGACGAATACGTGCGCGTGGCGCAGGCGCTCGGCGGCGCGTCGGCCTGACGCATCGGCGCTAGCAAAAGGAAAGGGCGCGGTGGCGTTGGCCACCGCGCCCTTCGTCTTTGTGCGACGCGTTTGGGCGATGCTTGCGCGTGCCGATTTTGCGTGGCGCGTTTGTGTGCCGCTTACGTGCGATCCATCGTGCCCGCCGCTCAGGCCGCGTCGCGCAACGCCTCGTAGGCCTTGAGCTGGCTATAGACGATGCGCAGCACTGACAGCTCGCTCGACGCACGCTGTGCGGCGCCGCCACGGCGGATCAGATCGCCGAGGATGTGATCGGCTTCGATGCGCGAGCCGTTCTGCACGTCGCGCAGCATCGACGCCGTCAGCGACGAGCCGGTGGCGAACAGCATGCTGCGCGAGCGTTCCAGAAAACTGTCACGCACCGCATGACCGTGTTCTGCCGCGATCGCGCGGCATTCCGTGAAGATGCGCTCGATGGTGGCCGCGCCGTCGGGCGTCGCCACGATCGCGCCGATGGGCGCGCGAAACAGACACGTGCTGCCGGCGAGCGACGCCAGAAACACCCATTTTTCCCACATTTCCTGCAGGATGCGCTCGCTCGCCTTGATGATGAAGCCGGCGTTGCCGAACGTATCGGCGATGGCTTGCGCGCGCGCCGAGATGCCGCCGCCCAGTTCGCCGAACGTGATGGCCTGCGAGTCGTTCAGATGGACGATTTCGCGCTGCTCGTTGAGCGTCGACGCAATCAGGCAGATGCCGCCGAGCACGGCCTGGGTGCCGAAGCGCGCTTGCAGCACCTCGAGATGACGCATGCCGTTGAGCAGCGGCAGGATGACGGTATCGGGACCGACGGCCGCGGCGAACGAGTCGATCGCGTTGTCGAGATCGTAGGCCTTGCAGCTGAGCAGCACGACATCGAACGGCTGCGTGCCGGGCGCTTCGAGCGCCTCGCGCGTGACCGTCTTCGGCTCGCGCAGCGTCAGATCGCCCGCGTGCGGGCTGCGGATCACGAGACCGTGCTCGCGCATCTGCGCCGCGCGCGCTTCGCGCACGAGAAACGTCACATCGCGCCCGGCCGCGGCGAGCCGCCCGCCGAAATAGCCCCCTGTCGCCCCCGCACCTACCACCAGAATCCGCATATCGACTCCTTTCTATCCTTTCGTTGAACGCAAGCCAGACCGGACCGCCACCGAAGCGGCGCCGAAATCGGGATGGCGAACATGCTAGAGCAAATCGCGCGGGCTTGCCTGGAGCGGCGGAGTGGTGGGCGGCGGTTGGGGTGGCGTCGGCAGGGCCGGCGGGATTTTGGTACAGTCCGGGTTTTGACGTTGGCAAAAAACGGAGTCCACCACAATGCGCCTGCTGCACACGATGATCCGCGTCGGCGACCTCGACCGCTCGATCAAGTTCTACACCGAATTGCTCGGCATGAAACTGCTGCGCCGCGAAGACTATCCCGATGGCAAGTTCACGCTCGCATTCGTCGGCTACACCGATGAGCGCGACGGCACCGTCATCGAACTGACGCACAACTGGGACACGCCGTCGTATGACCTCGGCACGGGCTTCGGCCATCTGGCTGTTGAGGTCGCAGACGCGTATGCCGCGTGCGCGAAGATCAAGGAGCAGGGCGGTACGGTCGTGCGCGAAGCCGGCCCGATGAAGCACGGCACGACGGTCATCGCGTTTGTCACCGACCCGGACGGGTATAAGATCGAGTTTATTCAGAAGAAGTAATGCTGGGCGGGCCTTTAGGGCCGACCCAGCGATCGCGACAGCGATTTCTACGCGAAACGAAAAGCGCAGCCCAGAGGGTTGCGTTTTTTTTGCTCAAAAAAGAACGAGATCGATTTCCACGCGAATCGATTGATTAATTTCGCAATATATTCTGACAGTTCATCGAACTCACGAATCTGACGATTCATCTTTTCGGAATTCTCTTAGAGGCCAATCGCGCTGAGAAGGGCAGAATGCATTTCCTTCTAGGCGTTCACCTGCGAAACGTGTTGATCGACTAGGTGCCTGCGCCGGCTGGTACATGGGATAACCCTTGTAGGTTAAATTGCGTTAATTAGTTATGCAAAAAATATTGAATAATATTTTTTGTGATTTTTGATTTTTAAAATACTTCGATCATTAGTCGGCGTAATTTTTAATCAATAATTCAATATTGCTCGCTTTTCAACGTGAGGCGAATCTGTGCGATACGCACTTGACTCGCTTCTCATCAATGGACGGAGCGGTTTGATGCTGATCTTTCTGATTGCGTTTGCTGCGTCCTTTTCTATCGTTTTCCTGATTGTTCGGTGGAAGCACCTGCACGGTGCCCTGTCAATGGATCACGATCTTGATGGGGTGCAGAAGATTCATCGAGTCGCGGTTCCACGTATTGGTGGTGTCGGAATCTTCTGCGGGTTCGCAGCTGCATTCGCGGTTAGTGAGTTCTTCCGCGGCACGGTGACGCGTGAACATTGGAGTCTTCTGATTTGCTCAGCGCCTGTGTTTTTATCTGGCCTGGCGGAGGATTTAACGAAGGAAATCAGTCCGGCGCTGCGCCTCGTGTGCGCCGCCGCCGCCGCGGCTCTCGCCTGCTGGGCGCTAGAGGCGATCGTCACGCGCGCGGACGTTCCGGGACTGGATGTTCTGCTGCTTATCCCGATTGCTGCTGTCGTCTTCACAGTTTTGGGTGTTGCCGGTGTTGTTCATTCGATCAATCTGATCGATGGACTCAACGGTCTTGCGACGATGGTGGGCATTCTCATCCTTTCCTCTATCGCTATTGTGGCTAATGCCGTCGGCGACTCGCTTCTCGTATCCATGGCACTAGCGCTTGTTGGTGCGCTGTGCGGTTTCATGCTCTGGAATTACCCGGTTGCGAAAGTCTTCCTTGGAGATGGGGGGGCATATTTCACGGGATTTATCTCGGCGGAGCTCCTGATTCTGCTGATCATGCGTCATCAGGAAGTGTCTCCGCTCTACGCGATGCTTGTGACCATCTATCCGGTTTTCGAGACGTTGTTTTCAATTTATCGGCGCAAGGTGTTGCGCGGCGTACCGGCAGGCTTGCCCGACCGTGGTCATCTCCACGCATTGCTCTATCGTCGGGCAGTAGCCAGTGTCGGTAATGAGCGCGCCTGGCGTGACCGCAATTCGCGTACGTCGCCGCGACATTGGATCTTGACCTTTGCAGCAGTTGCGCCAGCAACTTTGTTTTGGAACCGGCCGGTCATTCTTGCACTTTTCGGCGCGTTGTTTTGTGTCACCTATGTCTGGCTGTACTTTTCCATTGCTCGGTTCAGGACGCCATCGTGGCTGAAGTCCAGGTCGTGAATGATCGTATGGAGGCCGCGCAGTCTCCAATATGCGCGTTTGCGCCCGCATTTTGATGTTTCACCGGTTCCCCGCTCATGCCGCTTCTTCGCTCACTTCGATCTACTTTGTCAGGCGTGTTGGTTGCTGCCACTCTCGGTGCTTGCGCACTGTCTGTTGATTTTCACCGAGTCTTAACCCACCGTTTTCATCTAAATCTGACCCACCCCGAGACAGCCTAGTACATCTATTCCGGTGTGGATAACTCTTCGTTTCCCGCTGGTTTTGCTGCTCTCTTTCTCGTCGCCTTTGCCGTGGCGGAACTGGTCCTGAAGCGCCACGATTCATTGCCGGTCTCGACGATGTGGCAGTGATGCGTAACCCGGTCAAGCAGTGCCGTCGTCATCTTTGCATCCCCGAACACGCTCGCCCACTCGCCGAAGCTCAGATTGGTGGTGATCGCGACACTCGTGTGCTCGTACAGCTTCGAGAGCAGGTGGAACAGCAGTGCGCCACCGGTCTGGCTGAACGGCAGGTAGCCGAGTTCATCGAGAATCACCAGATCGACGTACATCAGCTTGTGTGCGATCTGGCCTTGTTTGCCGGTCGACTTCTCGAGCTCCAGCGCGTTGGTTAGCTCGACGGTCGAGAAGTAGCGCACACGCTTGCCGTGGCGTTGGACGGCCTCGATTCCGATCGCTGAAGCGAGATGCGTCTTTCCGGTGCCGGGCCCACCAATGAACACGACGTTGTGTGCGCTCGAGAGGAACGACAGATCGCTGAGCTCGCGCACCAGCGCTTCGTCAACGTGCGCCAGGGCGAAGTCGAAGCCCTTCAGGTCACGATGAGCCGGGAAGCGTGCCGCGGTCATCTGGTAAGCAATCGAGCGTAGGCGGCCATTGCTGTTTGGATGTTCTCCTTGTTAACCTCTGGAAGTTGGAATATAAAATAGAGCCTCTTGTATGCTTCCCGCGCGTTGGAGAAGAATCTTTGTAGCTCAAGTATTCGATCTGTGCTGGTGAGCATTCCTTTCTTGAATTCGCC
Organism: Paraburkholderia tropica; assembly: GCF_914484835.1. Classification (GTDB taxonomy): domain Bacteria; phylum Pseudomonadota; class Gammaproteobacteria; order Burkholderiales; family Burkholderiaceae; genus Paraburkholderia; species Paraburkholderia tropica_A. Next base: position 162,654 of record NZ_CAJZAR010000090.1, on the reverse strand, counting down.
ACCCCAATAATCTTCATACAATACGCTGTCGACAGAATTGAGAAGTCGCTTCACGATTTCGGAGTCGGCTGGCACATCAAGGGAATAATTAATTGTGACCGTCTTCCCGGCATCATGCAGACTCTTCGATACTTGTTCCAACCAAACTAATTTTGCGTTTCTGAATTTCGTTTGACCGTCGGCTCCCTTGTAGTCTCTTATCAAATCACCATTGTGATTTTTTGTGCCGCATACTCTTTCACGATCGCCTAATTGGAAGTTGTCAAGTCCGATATCCGATTGCCACGATGCTGTAAATTTTTTGACTTGCCACTTTCTGACTTCGGGGTTGGTGATGTCTAGCGGCATAATTGAATTTCCGAATTGAAATGCAATTTCACCGTCGCAGCGATAAAGTATCCAGTCAGGGTGAGTAGTTAGCCATTCTTGAGCGGATTTACCCGTTAAGTCTCGCATATACGGGAAATAACTGCTTAGTAATGTATGAGGGGCGTATTGTTTCCAGGTGGATGCATTTTTTGCATCGTTTCTGCTTTGCCATACATACTGATATTCGGATCCATGTATTTGAATCCACTGCTTGTCAATTGATGGTTCGACAACGAGAAATTTTTGAGGTTGGTTGCCAAGCGCAGAGCTGATGAGTGCTAGACCGAAAATCGATACTGCGACGTACCTGAAGCGGCTTGGCATAGTTCTGCAACCCGTTGAGTAAGGCGCTTGAGATTACATGATCCTCACATGTCATCCTCGAAGTTGTGTCGAATACTTGATCCTGTGTTGGGTTTGCCGCTGCGAGGCCCCCCGCCCCCCTCACATCCCCGGCACCATCTCCGGCGGATGCTGCTTAAGCTGCTTTCTGGCCTCGCGAAACTCCGGAAAGATCGACTCAACCGTCTGCCAGAACCTGGGACTATGATTCATCTCGCGCAAATGCGCGAGCTCATGGGCGACCACATAATCCACGATTGAAAGCGGAAAATGAATCAACCGCCAGTTGAGTCGAATCCGCCCTTCGCTTGAACAGCTTCCCCAGCGCGTCATAGCCGAAGAAAGCGCATACGACCGAAAGCTCACCCCCAGCTTCTCCGCATACACAGCGAGCCGCTCGCCAAAAATCCGCGTCGCCTCGCTCTGCAGCCACCCAGTCACACGATCCTTGATCTGCTGCCCATCCGCACTCATCGGCAGCGGCAACGCGAGCACGCGCGTTTCCTCATCGAAGAAAAGCACCGAAGCCCCGAGCGCCACACGCATCGGCTTCCCGAGATACGGCAGTTCCGCACCATCGCGCCATTCCACGCGCGGCAGCGCGCGCTGTTCGACACGCGTCTGCCATTCCGTGAGCTTGGCGAAAATCCAGCGCTGCTTCTCGGCGATAGCATTCTCGATATCGGCGATCGTGACCCAGCGCGGGGCGGTGATCGTCAGCCCCGACCCATCGATCGCAAACCCGATCGATTTCCGCGACGAGCGCTTGAGCTGGTAATACAGCGTCCGCGAGCCGAGCACGAGCGTGCGCAATCTGGTGCCGTCCGGTGCGAGCGGCGCCTTTGGCGGTGCGGAAGGAGGAGAGGGGGTAACGGGAACAACCGGCGATGACGCATCCCCCGTCGGTGTGGCGACAGGCGCTGGCTCCGCGAATAGCGGCAGATCGAGTTGCCGGTTGTCGAGCGCCGCGGAAGGGCGCTGCGTAGGGGGCTTCTGCATCGTCGGGCCTGGAGCGGGATTGCGTGTGCGGCGTGGAGCGCGTGGGCGTGTCGGCGAACCGCGTGCCGGACCGCGCGGAGGCGGATCGTGCGGCACAAACACCGCACGCGTCACGGCTCGCAGCACCGCGAAAAAGACAGACAACGCGCGCAGCACAAGCGCGAAGGCTGTCCGCCCGACGCGACGCGTGCGCGGCGTGCGCCGCGCGTCAGGCTTTCGCCGCGTTTGCCTTGGTGCCATCCGTGTCGCGATACGCGTCGGGATCGATACGGCGCATTTCGGCTTCGATCCAGTTTTCCACGCGGGTATTCACGGCGTCGGGCGAGAGCCCGGTCGTGTCGATCGGCTTGCCGATCGACACCGTGACTATACCCGGATATTTCGTGAACGAGTTTCGGGGCCAGACGTGGCCCGCATTGTGCGCGATGGGCACCACGGGCGCGCCCGTTTCGATGGCGAAGCGCGGACCGCCGGTCTTGTACTTGCCCGTCTTGCCGACGGGAATACGCGTGCCTTCGGGAAACATGATGACCCACGCGCCTTCGGCCATGCGCTCCTTGCCCTGGCGGATCACCGAGGTGAACGCGTTCTTGCCTTCCTTGCGGTTGATGTGAACCATCTTCAGCATGCCGAGCGCCCAGCCGAAGAACGGCACGAACAGCAGTTCGCGCTTGAAGACGTAGCACAGCGGGCGCGGCATCAGCGCGGGAAACGCGAGCGTTTCCCAAGCGGATTGATGCTTCGAGAGCAGCACGGCGGGACCGTTGGGCAGGTTCTCCATGCCTTCGATGCGGTAGCGGATGCCATTGAGCCAGCGCGCGACGAACAGCGTCGAGCGGCACCAGCCCACGGCCATCCAGTAGCGGCGCGTGGCGTTGAGGAACGGAAACGCGATGAAGCACGCTGTCGCATACGGCATCGTGTAGACGATCAGGTAGATGAACAGCAGCAGGGAGCGGATGAAGCGCATCGGTTGGACCGTTCGTGAAGCGTGCGCGGCAGGGCGGGCGTCGTCAGACGCGCCGCCGCGCGGTGGGGAACAGGCATCGGCGCCGGCCTGCGCCGGACGATGCGGTTTCGGTCGAGTGCGGGCAGGTCATGCGCGCACTCGCCGGGGTCATGCGTTGTCGTTCGCGAGGAAGTCGAGCGCGAACGCGCGCAGGTCGTCGTGAACCTTCGTGCCTTCGGGCAGGCCGCCCGCGGCGAGCGTCTTCTTGCCTTTGCCCGTGAGCACGAGATGCGTCGGACAGCCGAGCGCCGCGCCGGCTTCGAGGTCGCGCAGCGAATCGCCCACGACGGGCGTAGCGGCGGGCTCGATCTCGAAGCGGTCGGCGATCATCTTCAGCATGCCGGGCTTGGGCTTGCGGCACTCGCAGTGGTCCTGCGAGGTGTGCGGGCAGAAGAACACGGCGTCGATGCGCGCGCCCACGGCCGCGGCCTGGCGGTGCATCTTCGCGTGCATGGCGTTGAGCGCCGTCGTGTCGAACAAACCGCGTCCGATACCGGACTGGTTCGTCGCGACGGCGACGCGATAGCCCGCCTGATTCAGGCGAGCGATCGCTTCGAGGCTGCCGGGCAGCGCGATCCATTCGTCCGGCGACTTGATGAAGGCGTCGGAATCGACGTTGATCACGCCGTCGCGGTCGAGGATCACAATCTTGCGGCTGTTGCTGGTCGGCATGGCGTCGCGTCTGGTTGGGGCTGGCGGATGTCCGTGCCGGTCATCACGCCGCGAGGCGCGAGATGTCGGCCACGCTGTTCATCTGGCGATGCAGCGCCTTGAGCAGCGCGAGGCGGTTGGCCCGCAGCGCCGGATCTTCGGCATTGACCATCACGTCGTTGAAGAACGTGTCGACGGTTTCGCGCAGCGCCGCGAGCGCCGTGAGCGCGCCCGTGTACTCGCGCGCGGCCAGTTGCGATTCCACGCGCGGCGCGACCTGTTCGAGCTGCGCGTAGAGCGCCTTTTCGGCGTTCTCCGTGAACAGCGCGATCTGCACGCCCGCATCTTCGGCGCCCTCGGACTTCTTGAGGATGTTCGAGATGCGCTTGTTGGCCGCCGCGAGCGAGGCCGCTTCGTTGAGCGCCGCGAATTCGCGCACGGCGTCCAGACGGGCGATGACGTCGTCGAAACGCGTGGGGTTCAGCGCGAGCACTGCGTCCACTTCCTGCGCCGCGTAGCCGCGTTCGCGCAGCTGGCCGCGCAGACGGTCCATGCAGAACTCGTAGATCGCCTGGGTCGATTCCGCGACGGCTTCGACGCCCGCGAACTGCGAATACGTCGTGCGCAGCAATTCGACGAGGTCGAGCGGCAGTTGCTTCTCGACCAGAATGCGCAGCACGCCCAGCGCGTGGCGGCGCAGCGCGAACGGGTCCTTCTCGCCGGTGGGCGCGAGGCCGATGCCCCAGATGCCGACCAGCGTTTCGAGCTTGTCCGCGAGCGCGACGATCGTGCCCGTGGCCGTCGTCGGCAGGTCGTCGCCGGAGAAGCGCGGCTGATAGTGCTCGGAGCAGGCGATGGCCACTTCTTCCGCTTCGCCGTCGTGGCGCGCGTAGTAGGTGCCCATCGTGCCTTGCAGCTCGGGGAATTCGCCGACCATGTCGGTGATCAGGTCGGCCTTGGCCAGACGCGCGCCGCGTTCGGCGAGCGCGATGTTCGCGCCGCACATCCGGGCGATCGCGCCCGCGAGCGCTTCGAGGCGCTCCACGCGCTGCAGCGTCGAGCCGAGCTTGTTGTGATAGACCACGTTGGCGAGCAGCGGCACGCGGTCGGCCAGCGGCTTCTTCTTGTCCTGCTCGAAGAAGAACTTGGCGTCGGCCAGACGCGGACGCACGACGCGCTCGTTGCCTTCGACGATCTCGACCGGCGTGGCCGTTTCGATGTTCGAGACGATCAGGAAGCGCGAGCGCAGGCGGCCTTCGTCGTCGGTCAGCGCGAAGTACTTCTGGTTCGTCTGCATCGTGAGGATCAGGCATTCCTGCGGCACTTGCAGGAACTCTTCCTCGAACTGGCACGCGTACACGACCGGCCATTCGACGAGCGAATTCACTTCGTCGAGCAGCGAGTCGGGCATGACCACCTTGTCGTCGCCGGCGGTTTCGATCAGCTGCGCGCGGATCGATTCGCGGCGCTCGCTGTAGCTCGCGATCACGCGGCCCTTGTGCTGGAGCGTGTGCGCGTAGTCGTCGGCCTGGGTGATGGCGATCAGGCCTTCCGAGAGGAAGCGATGGCCGCGCGTGGTGTCGCCGGCGTCGATGCCGAACGCGCTCACCGGCACGATCTGGTCGGCGTGCAGCACGGTGAGGCGATGCACGGGGCGCACGAACTGCACGTCGCTGCCGTCCGGGCGCTGGTACTTCATGACCTTCGGGATCGGCAGCTTGGCGAGCGCTTCGTCGAGCACGGCTTGCAGGCCGTCGGCGAGCGTGGCGCCCGGCGCGGAGTAGCGCAGGAAGAACGCTTCGTTCTTGCCGTCGCTCGCGCGTTCGAGGTCGCCAACCGGGAAGTCGGGGAAGCCGAGCGCGGCGAGTTTCTTCGCGAGCGGCGCGGTGGGCTGGCCGTTGGCGTCGAGCGCGACCGAGACGGGCAGCACTTTTTCGCGCACCTGTTTTTCGGGCGCGACGCTGCGCACGTTCTTGATCGTCACGGCGAGACGGCGCGGCGTGGCGAAGCGTTCGAACGACAGATCGCCTTCGATCAGATCGCGCGCGGCGAGGCGCTGCGCGATGCCTTCGGCGAATGCGTCGCCGAGACGCGCGAGGGCCTTCGGCGGCAGTTCCTCGGTCAGCAGTTCGACGAGGAGAGTGGCGTGATGAGCTTGGGTCATTGTTCTGGAGATCCGGTCATTCCTCGGCGAACTTGCGTTCGACCTTCAGCGGCGGCGCCCAGGCGGGCATCGCGGCGTCCTGTTCGTCGGTGGTCAGGCCGGGCACGCCGTGCACCGGATTGCCGAGCATCGGGAAGCCGAGCTTCTCGCGCGATTCGTAGTACGACTGCGCCACGCTGCGCGACAGCGTGCGAATGCGGCCGATGTACGCCGCGCGCTCCGTCACGGAGATCGCGCCGCGCGCGTCGAGCAGGTTGAAGGTGTGGCCGGCCTTGAGCACGAGTTCGTAGGCGGGCAGCGCGAGCTGGTGCTCCATCATGCGCTTCGCTTCGCTTTCGTACGCGTTGAAGAACGTGAACAGCAGGTCGACGTTCGCGTGCTCGAAGTTGTAGGTCGATTGCTCGACTTCGTTCTGGTGATAGACGTCGCCATACGTGAGGCGGCGGATCTCGGGGCCGTTCGGGCCTTGTTCTTCCCACTCGGTCCAGACGAGGTCGTAGACGTTCTCGACCTTCTGCAGATACATCGCGAGGCGTTCGAGACCGTAGGTGATTTCGCCGAGCACCGGCTTGCAGTCGATGCCGCCCACCTGCTGGAAGTAGGTGAACTGCGTGACTTCCATGCCGTTGAGCCAGACTTCCCAGCCGAGGCCCCAGGCGCCGAGCGTGGGGTTCTCCCAGTCGTCTTCGACGAAGCGCACGTCGTTCTGCTTCAGGTCGAAGCCGAGCGCTTCGAGCGAGCCGAGGTACAGGTCGAGGATGTTTTCCGGCGCGGGCTTGAGCACCACCTGGTACTGGTAGTAGTGCTGCAGGCGGTTCGGGTTCTCGCCATAGCGGCCGTCTTTCGGGCGGCGCGACGGCTGCACGTAGGCCGCGCGCCACGGCTCGGGGCCGATCGCGCGCAGGAAGGTGTGGACGTGCGAGGTGCCGGCGCCGACTTCCATGTCGATCGGCTGGAGCAGCGCGCAGCCCTGCTTGTCCCAGTAAGACTGGAGCGTCAGGATGATTTGCTGAAACGTGAGCATGTGTGCCTGCAGTGTCTTTTAGGGCGGGAGGCGCGGGCTCCGGCGGTTGGCGGCCTGGCGAGCCCGTTTGGGGCACGGCGGCTTTGCCGCCGCTTGCCCTGCGCGGGTTGCGGCCCCGGCCTGGAGGCGGCCTGGTGCTAAAACGCTGAATTTTACCGGATTGCCGGGGCGTTGAGACCTGGACGGGCCTCGGCGCGGCGATTGGATCGATTCAGCGTGGCGGCGTCACGCGTGCGTGATGTCGGTTTGAGGTCGGCTTAAGGTCGGCGGGATGCTGGTTTGATGCGTGCATCACGCCTTTTTGCGGCCCGGACGGCCTGGCCCGAACGCGAAACCGAACGCCAGCAACAGCAGCGAAATAGCGATCACCGTGTTGTTGCCGCTCGTCACGTAGGGCGTGAAACCGGCCGTGCCTTCCACGCGCACGTCGAGCGAGCCCGCCGTGAAGGTGGGCAGGCGCGCGATTACCTTGCCGTGCGCGTCGATGGCGGCGGTCGCGCCGGTGTTGGTCGCGCGCAGCATCGGGCGGCCGGTTTCGAGCGAGCGCATGCGCGCGATCTGCAGATGCTGGTCGAGCGCGATGGTGTCGCCGAACCACGCGAGATTCGTCGAGTTGATGAGAATGCCCGGCGAAACCGGATTCTCGCGCACGGTGCGCGCGATTTCCTCGCCGAAAATATCCTCGTAGCAGATATCGACGGCGACCGGCTGGTTGTGCACGAGGAACGGCGACTGCACGGGCGCGCCGCGCGCAAAGTCGCCGAGCGGAATGTTCATCAGATCGACGAACCAGCGGAAGCCCCAGGGCACGAACTCGCCGAACGGCACGAGGTGGTGCTTGTCGTAGCGGTACAGGCCGTTCTGGCCCGGCGTGATGCCGAACAGGCTGTTGGTGTAGTCGGTCGCGCGGCCGTCGGGCGTGATGGTCGCGCCCACGGCGCCGAACAGGATCGCCGTGCCGGTGGTGTCGGCGAACGCGCGGATGTCGCGGCCGAACTTCTCGGGCACCTGCTGCACGAGCAGCGGCACCGCGGTTTCGGGCGTGACGACGAGATCGGCGGGCTTTTCGGTGATCAGCTTCTGGAACTCGTTGAGCGCGTCGATCATGCCCGACTCGGAGAACTTCATCTCCTGCTTCACGTTGCCTTGCAGCAGGCGCACGTTGAGCGGCGCGTTGGCCGGATGCGTCCACGGCACGAGCGGCAGCAGCAGACCGGCGACGATCACCGCGACGGCGGCCACGGCAGGCGTGGCGAACATGGCGAACGGCGACGCCGCACGCGTGTTGGCGTTGTTGTCCGCGACTTCATTCTTCGGAGCCTGCCGACGACCGAACGCGCGCACGAGCGCCTGCACGACCAGCGCCGCGACGAGCGCGAGCACCCAGCCCACGCCATACACGCCGACGATCGGCGCGAAGCCCGCGAGCGGGCCGTCGACCTGCGCGTAGCCGCTGGAGAGCCACGGGAAGCCCGTGAAGATATAGCCGCGCGCCCATTCGCCGAGCGCCCACGCGCTGGCGAACGCGAACGCGCCGTGCCACGTTGGCGAGAACGGCAACTCGCTGCTGCGTCCGTTGCGCGCATGACCGGCGCAGAACGACCAGACGAGCGACGCGAGCGCCGGATACAGCCCCAGATAGAGCGAGAACAGCACGAGCGCCGCGCCCGCAAGCACGGCGGGCATGCCGCCGTAGAAGTGCATGCTCACGTAGAGCCACCAGACGCCCGTCACGAAATTGCCGAAGCCGAACGCCCAGCCCGTGAACAGCGCGCTTTTCCAGCCGGTGGTGCGCGTGAGCCAGAAGTAGAAGCCCGCGAAAATCGCGATTTCGAGCCAGCCGCCGTGCGGCGTCGGCGCGAACGAAAGCGTGTTGAGCGCGCCTAGCGCGGCGGCGGCGAGATAGTGCCAGGCGGGCAGCGCGCGGCGCGCGGCGGTGTCGTTGCTGGCGGCGGCGCGTGCGCCGTTGCGCGAGCGGGAGTCGATCGGTTCAGCCATGAATGTGCGGGAATCAGCCGTGCGGCTGCGGGGGCGCGCGAGGCGCGGGGTCCGTAACGTTGCTGGCACGGCGTGCGTGCAGCGGCGAGCGCAACGATAGCATTTTCGCGCGTCGGTTTCGGGGCGCGCAGGTTTCGCCGGCTTTCGGCGAATTTCGGGGCGCGATCGAGTCTGTGTGTTTGGGCGATGATCAAGGAAAACGCCGGCGCGAAGGCCGGCGTTCTCGTCGGGCGTGCCGCGTCACGCGTGTGGCGCGGCGCCGCGGGCTCAGGCCGGCGGCTGCAGCGCGGCTTCGCGCTGGCCCGCGAGCGGGTCGCGGCGCACCAGCAGCATGTGCACCTGGCGGGCGTCGGCGCGCAGCACCTCGAAGATCAGGTCGTCGATGCGCACTTTCTCGCCGCGATGCGGCACGTGGCCGAAATGATTCGTCACGAAGCCGCCGATCGTGTCCACTTCCTCGTCGGGGAAATGGGTGCCGAACGCCTCGTTGAACTGCTCGATTTCGGTGAGCGCGCGCACGCGGAAGCGGCCGTCGGGCGAAGCGATGATGTTGCCGCTTTCCTCGTCGAAGTCGTATTCGTCCTCGATGTCGCCGACGATCTGCTCCAGCACGTCCTCGATCGTGATGAGGCCGGCCACGCCGCCGTATTCGTCCACGACGATGGCGATGTGATTGCGGTTCTGGCGGAAGTCGTGCAGCAGCACGTTCAGGCGCTTCGACTCGGGGATGAACACGGCCGGGCGCAGCATGCCGCGCACGTCGAATTCCTCCTCGGCGTAATAGCGCAGCAGATCCTTCGCGAGCAGCACGCCGATCACGTTGTCGCGATTGCCTTCGTAGACGGGATAGCGCGAGTGCGCCTTGTCGAGCACGAAGGGAATGAATTCGTCAGGGCTCTCGGCGATGTTGATCGCGTCCATCTGGGCGCGCGGCACCATGATGTCGCGCGCGCTCAGGTCGGACACCTGGAACACGCCTTCGATCATCGACAGCGAATCGGCGTCGATCAGATTGCGGGCGTGCGCGTCCTGGAGAATTTCGAGAAGTTCGCTGCGCGAGTCGGGCTCGGGCGAGATGAAGTCGGTCAGACGCTCGAGCAGCGAGCGCTTTTCCTGCGGTTTGTCGGCTTGTCTTCGACTGGGATAAGAGTCGTTCATGGTGGTGCGCCCGTCTGCCCTCGAAGGGCGGGCGCGCTGTTGCGGAAGGGAAAGGATACAACATGCTCGTGGCGCGACCGTGTAAGCGACGCGCCTTCGCATCAATCCTAACGCAGATGCGGCGTAATCGCGCGCCGGACGAAATTCGGCCTGGGGCGCGATCGGAGCATGGTCGGAGGAGGGCCGGAGTGCGGCGGGCGTCAGCCGCAGCGCGCGAGCAGGCGCTCCAGCGCGCGGTCGGGCATGCCGCTCTCGCGCAGCGCGTCGACGGTGCGGCGCACGTAGTCGAGCGTCGTGCCGTAGCGGCCCGTGGCGCAGCCGAACACGGTGCGCACGGTGTTTTCGTCGAGCTTGCCGGTGTAGGTGGGTACGTCGCGGCGCATCACGAACGCCAGCGCGGCGACGCGCCGGCCATCTTCGAGCAGGCACGGCAGCCACGCGGGCCGGTACGAGCCCATCGGCATTTCGCGGCGCCAGAGCGCTTCCAGATGCGGCATCACGCCTTCGGCGGCCAGGCGGAACGCCACGCCCGCGCACGAGCCGCCGCGGTCGAGCGCGAGCACGAGGCCCGGCTGCTCGGGCGTGCCGCGATTCACGCGCGACCACAGATACAGGCCGCGATGGTAGCCGTGCACGCGCGAACGCACGTTCTCGACAGTCGGCAGACCCGGATTCCAGATCAGCGAGCCATAGCCGAACAGCCAGAGATCGCTTTCGCGGTCCCAGTCGCGCAGCGTGCAGTCGAGCGAGGCGCGCAGATCGTCTTCGGTGAGCAGGCGCGGATCGCCGAGCGCGGGCGGATAGCCGGGGCACGGCGCGCGCCCGGCCTTGCCTGAAGCGTTGCCGTCACGCGCGCCGACGGCACCCTCCGTCTGCGGTTGCGCGGAGGGATCGTCGAAGGCGGGCGTGCTCTTGTCGTTCATGGCGGAAGGCGCGCGATGCGTGGCGCGGTGAGGTCCTTATTTGTACGGGTCGGGAAAGCCGAGCGAGTTGAGGACGTCGGTTTCGATGCCTTCCATCTCTTCGGCTTCGGCGTCGTCCTCGTGATCGTAGCCTTGCGCGTGCAGCGCGCCGTGCACCAGCAGATGCGCGTAGTGCGCGGCGAGCGGCTTGTTCTGCTCGGCGGCTTCCTTCTCCACCACCGGGCAGCAGAGGATCAGGTCGCCCGTGACCGGATCGTCCTCGCTCTCCGCGTAGGCGAAGGTGAGGACGTTGGTCGCGTAGTCCTTGCCGCGATAGCTGCGGTTGAGCGTGCGGCCTTCTTCGGCGTCGACGAAGCGCACGGTCAGTTCCGCGTCGGCGAACAGCGCCGCCTTTACCCAGGCCGCCACGGTCGCGCGCGGCAGCGCGGCCTTGTGCTCGGGAAACGCCTTCGCGGCGGGGAACTGAAGGTTCAGTTTGAGTTTCGGTGCGCGGGCCATGATGAACTGTCGATCCGGTTCAGCCAGCATCAGCGCGCGTCGGCGCCGCTGTCGTCCTTCTTCGCGTGCGCGTCGTAAGCCTCGACGATGCGCGCGACGAGCGGATGACGCACCACGTCCGCGCTCGTGAAGTGCGTGAGGGCGATGCCGCGCACGTTCGCGAGCACATGCTGCGCTTCGATCAGGCCGCTCTTGTGGCCGCGCGGCAAATCCACCTGGGTGGTGTCGCCGGTCACGACCGCCTTCGAGCCGAAGCCGATCCGCGTGAGGAACATCTTCATCTGCTCGGGCGTGGTGTTCTGCGCCTCGTCGAGGATGATGAACGCGTGATTGAGCGTGCGGCCGCGCATGTACGCGAGCGGCGCGATTTCGATCATCTGGCGCTCGAACATCTTCGCCGTCTTGTCGAAGCCGAGCAGATCGTAAAGCGCGTCGTAAAGCGGACGCAGATACGGATCGACCTTCTGCGCGAGATCGCCGGGCAAAAAGCCCAGACGCTCGCCGGCTTCCACGGCCGGGCGCGTCAGCACGATGCGCTTGACCTGATCGCGTTCGAGCGCGTCGACCGCGCAGGCCACCGCGAGATAGGTCTTGCCCGTGCCCGCCGGCCCGATGCCGAAGGTCACGTCGTGCGAGATGATCTGCTTCAGATACTCGCGCTGCGCGGGCGTGCGGCCGCGCAGGTCGGCGCGGCGCGTGTAGAGCTTCGGACCTTGTTCTTCGACGTCGATGTCGTTGCCCGCCGGTTCGTCGAACGGATGGTCGGGATCGCCGCGAAAGCGCGGATCGATTTCCGCGCCGTCGTCGGACTTGCCGTTGCCGTTACCGTTCGCGCGCGCATTCGCGCGGCTCGCCTGATGGCGCGCCTCGACCAGCGCGAGCTGGATGTCGTCGACGGAAAGCGGATCGCGGGCCTGGTTGTAGAAGTTTTCGAGCGCGGTGAGCGCGAGCCTCGCGCCGCGTCCGCGAATCGTGATGCGATGGCCGCGCCGGGCGAGCGTCACGTCGAGCGCCTGCTCGATCTGCCGCAGATTTTCGTCGAGCGGGCCGCAGAGGTTGGCGAGCCGCGCGTTGTCGTCGTGCGGCGCGGTGAATTCCAGATGCTGCTGATTCGGCTTCAAGGTGTCTCTGAACTCCCGTGTTCCGTGAATGGCGCGCTGCAGGTGCCGGGTGATGGCCGCCTGCAGCGACTTGGTGCAACCTAGTGCGACAGCGCCGAATTGCCCTCGTGCGCGAGCACGAGCTCGCCGCGCAGCGAATGCGGGTACGCGTGGTTGATCTTCACGTCGATCATCTGGCCGGTCAGGCGCGCGTGCGAGGCGAGCGGCGCCGGGAAATTCACCACGCGGTTGTTTTCCGTGCGGCCCGACAGTTCGCTCGGGTCCTTGCGCGACGGACCTTCGACCAGAATGCGCTCGACCCGGCCGACCATCGACTGGCTGATGCGCTGGACGTTTTCTTCGATTGTCGCCTGCAGATGTTGCAGACGCTTGAGCTTCACTTCGCGCGGCGTGTCGTCTTCGAGGTTCGCGGCGGGCGTGCCCGGACGCGGGCTGTAGATGAACGAGAAGCTCGTGTCGTAGCTCATCTCTTCGACGAGCTTCATGGTCTTCTCGAAATCTTCCTCGGTCTCGCCCGGGAAGCCGACGATGATGTCGGTCGAGAGCGAGAGGTCGGGGCGGATCGCGCGCAGCTTGCGGATCACCGACTTGTATTCGAGCACGGTGTAGCCGCGCTTCATCGCCATCAGCACGCGGTCGGAGCCGTGCTGCACGGGCAGGTGCAGGTGGCTCACGAGCTTCGGCACCTTCGCGTAGGTGTCGATCAGGCGCTGCGTGAATTCCTTCGGATGCGAGGTCGTGTAGCGGATGCGCTCGATGCCCGGAATGTCGGCGACGTATTCGATCAGCGTGGCGAAGTCGGCGATTTCGGTCGCGCCTTGCGTGAGCTGGCCGCGATACGCGTTGACGTTCTGGCCGAGCAGCGTGACTTCACGCACGCCCTGGTCGGCGAGACCGGCGACTTCGGTGAGCACGTCGTCGAGCGGGCGCGAGACTTCGTCGCCGCGCGTGTAGGGCACGACGCAGTAGCTGCAATATTTCGAGCAGCCTTCCATGATCGAGACGAACGCGCTCGGGCCTTCCACGCGCGCGGGCGGCAGATGGTCGAACTTCTCGATTTCGGGGAAGGTGATGTCGACCTGCGCGCGGCCCGAGGCGCGGCGCGCGTCGATCATCTGCGGCAGGCGGTGCAGCGTCTGCGGACCGAACACCAGATCCACATACGGCGCGCGCTGCACGATGGCCGCGCCTTCCTGGCTCGCCACGCAGCCGCCCACGCCGATCAGCAGGTTCGGGTTCGCTTCCTTCAGTTCGCGCACGCGGCCGAGCTCGGAGAAGACTTTCTCCTGCGCCTTTTCGCGCACCGAGCAGGTGTTGAACAGAATCACGTCCGCGTCTTCGGGCGTGTCGGTCTTCACGAGTCCTTCAGCGGCGCCGAGTACGTCGACCATCTTGTCGGAGTCGTACTCGTTCATCTGGCAGCCATAGGTCTTTACATAAACTTTCTTGGTCATCGGGGTTCGCCGTTCGCAGTGGTTCACCTGGGGGCGTCGTCCGCTTGATGCACGCGTGCACTTCAGGACTACGGTGAAAATAATGAGGGCTGAAACGGGTGGCCGGGCCGCGTTGGCCGCGTCTGCCTGGCTGTCCGGTGGGGCGCTCCGCGCGCATGGTGCTGCTGCAGTGTTGCTTCAGTGCTGCTTTTCTGGTCTTCGCCGGAGAGGAAAGCACATCGACACCGCCATGAACGATGACGATGCGCGTCAGCCCGGCGGCCGCGGATCGCTTTCAGCGTAATCCGACATTATAGCCTTTTGCTTCAAGGCGTTCGCGCCGTTCCGGGCGCGTCGCGCGGGGCGCGGCGGCTCGGGATCGGTGCACGGCGCGAGCGCGTTCAGCTCGTGCGCGGCCTGCGCGAAACGCTCGGTCAGGAACTCCAGCAGCGCGCGCACGCGCGGCGCCAGATAGCGGTTGCGGTGATAGAGCGCGTGCACGGGCTGCTCGGCGTAACGCCAGTCCGGCATGACGATCTTGAGCCGCCCGGCGCGCAGGTCGTCGGCCACGTCCCAGATCGATTTCACCGATAAACCGTAGCCGCACAGCGTCCACTGGCGCACGGCCTCGCCGTCGGAGCTTTCCAGCGCGTTCTCCAGCGGCACGACGTAGGTCTGCGACTCGTTGCCTCGCGTGAATCGCCACTCGTTGACGGGGCCCGCGGGCGAGCCGATCACGATGCAATCGAAGCGGGCCAGATCGGCGGGCTCGCGCGGCTCGCCGTGCTGGGCGAGGTACTTGGGCGCGGCGCACAGCACGCGCGGGTTCGGGGCGAGCCGCCGCGCGACCAGCGAACTGTCCTGCGGCGTGCCGAAGCGGATCGCCAGATCGATGTCTTCGAGCACGAGATTCGAGATCGAGTCGGTCAGCGTGAGCGCGAAACGCACGTCGGGATAGCGCGCGCGGAATTCGTCGAGCCACTTCATCAGCAGATTGCGCCCGAAATCCGAGGTCGCCGAAATGCGCACCTTGCCGCGCACCGCGTTCTGGCCCTCCTGGAGCGCGGCCTTGGCGTCGTCGAGCGAGCGCAGCGCGTGTTCGCTACAGGTGAGATAGGCGCGGCCTTCGTCGGTCAGACGCAGCTGGCGCGTGGTGCGGTCGAACAGGCGCGCGTGCAGCTCCGCTTCGAGCCGCGCGAGGCGGGCGCTGGCCGCCGCCGGCGTGAGACCGAGCTTGCGGCCTGCCGCCGACAGGCTGCCGAGCCGCGCGGCTTCCACGAAGAGGCGCACGTCGCCGAGATTGTCCATGTCGATACCAGGAGGATTGCCGGGCGGATCGCCGCGACGATTATTAGACCGCGTTTGAAAATCCTTCAAATGCTACGCCAATTATCAAGTCTGCGCCGAAGCCGGACAATGCGCCTGTTTTCAGAATTTCGCGCTGCGGTTGAGAGTTCGCGCCGCGCTTCACGAACGCAAGGACGCCGCCATGCAACTCGATCACGTCACGCTCGTCACGCCCGATCTGGACGGCGCGCGCCGCTTCTTCTGCGAGATCGCGGGGCTGGAGGACGGGCCGCGCCCGCCGTTTTCCGTCGATGGGCACTGGCTCTACGCGCAGGGCCGCGCGGTGATCCATCTGGTCGAGGCGACCGTACCCGCGCAGCGCGCCTCGGCGGCCATGCGCACGGCGCCGCGTCTCGATCATTTCGCGCTGCGCGTCGCGCCCGGCGACGAATGGCACGCGCTGCTCGCGCGGTTTCAGACGCACGGCGTGCCGTACCAGCTCGCCGACGTGCCACTGAGCGGCGAGCGCCAGGCGTTCGTCGCGCTCGCGCCGGGCGTGGTCGTGGAGTTCGTGACCGCGTCGGACGGCGCGGCCTGAATCGCAACGCACGCAAACGCAGACACGCAAACGCACCAGCACACACAACGCAGCACCCAGGCTGTCATTTGGAGATTTCGATGCCTATTCCCTTGCTCGCGCTGGCGATCAGCGCCTTCGCCATCGGCACCACCGAGTTCCTGATCATGGGCTTGCTGCCCGACGTCGCGCGCGATCTCGGCGTGACGATTCCCGCCGCGGGCCTGCTCGTCACCGGTTATGCGCTCGGCGTCGCCGTGGGCGCGCCGCTGCTCGCCGTGCTCACCAGCCGCATGCCGCGCAAGCTCGCGCTGCAATTGCTGATGGGCGTGTTCATCGTCGGCAACGTGATGTGCGCGGTCGCCGACAACTATTCGCTGCTGATGGTCGCGCGCGTCGTCGCTTCGTTTGCGCACGGCTCGTTCTTCGGCATCGGCGCCGTGGTCGCGGCCTCGCTCGTGCCGCAGGAAAAGCGCGCCAGCGCCATCGCGATGATGTTCACGGGCCTCACGCTCGCGACCGTGCTCGGCGTGCCGTTCGGCACCGCGATCGGCCAGCAGTTCGGCTGGCGCGTGGCGTTCTGGATCGTCAGCGGATTCGGCGTGATTTCGCTGATCGGCGTGACCGCGCTCGTGCCCAATCTGCACGATCACGCGCCCGCCGGACTCGGCCACGAAGTGCGCGTGCTGCGCGACCCGCAGGTGTGGATCGCGCTCGGCATGACGGTGCTGGGCTTCGGCGGCGTGTTCGTCGTGTTCACCTACATCGCGCCGATTCTGGAGCAGGTGAGCGGTTTCTCGCCGCACGGCGTGACGCTGATGCTCGTGCTGTTCGGCGTGGGCCTCACGCTCGGCAACATGCTCGGCGGCAAGCTGGCGGACCGCGCGCTGATGCCCTCGCTGATGGGCATTCTGGTCGCGCTCGCCGTGGTCATGGCGATCTTCACAAAGACGAGCCACGCGGAGATTCCGGCGGCGATCACGGTGTTCGTCTGGGGCATTGCGGCGTTCGCGACCGTGCCGCCGCTGCAGATGCGCGTGGTGGCGAAGGCCGCCGCCGCGCCCAACCTGGCCTCGACGCTGAACATCGGCGCCTTCAACGTGGGCAATGCGATGGGCGCGTGGCTCGGCGGCCTCGTCATCACGCGCGGCCTCGCGCTCGACGCGCTGCCGTGGGTGGCCGCCGCCGTCTCGATCGCGGCGCTCGCGCTGACCTGGCTGGCGTCGCGGCTCGATGCGCGCGAGACCGGTGTGTCGTCGGCGCGCGTGGCGGTTGGGCAGGACGCTTGCTGATCGCGTATCGCTGACGTCGCGCTTGGTTCGCTTACGTCGCTTACGTCGCTCAGGTCGCTCAGGTCGCCCGTATCGCGACTTGAGCGCACAGTCTGGACATATCGCTCCCGCGCACAAGCATTCCCGAAAACGCGCTCTGCAATGCTGATATCAGTGTGAAGATAACTTCGTTGGGCGCGGCGGGGCGCGATGCTAGTCTTGCCTCCATTCAAGCACTTGCGCCGGTTCGCGGCGCGTCTGGGAGGCTGCCATGCATTCACCGCTCGCGCTCGTGAGCCACGCGCAGGCCGATCGTCCGGCCGCACATCGCGGTACGGCGCATCGCCGCGACGACGATCTCGCCGTCGACATCGACACTGTTTCGGATCACGAAGGAATCGTTCGCGGCATCGACGAACGTTCGGCGTTCAACGCCGCGCAGGTTGCGCAAGCTACGGCGCAAACCGAGGCGCACGACAGCGCCGCCAACGCGTTCGACGCGCTCGAACATCTGGTCGGCGTGAACCTCGCGCGTCTGCGCGCCGAGCGTCAGCTTTCGCTCGATGCGCTGGCGCGCGCCTCGGGCGTGTCGCGCGCGATGCTCGCCCAGGTGGAGTCGGCGCGCAGCGTGCCGTCGATCAAGGTGCTCTGCAAGGTCGCGGCGGCGCTCAAGGTGTCGGTGTCGGCGTTTCTGCGGCGGCATGCGGTCAACGGTTTCGAGCATCTGCCCGCCGACCGCGCGCCGCGCCGCGTGAGCGCCGACGGCCGCTATTCGGCGCGCGCCCTCTATCCCGAGGACGAGCCCGCCGCCGCCGAGTTTCACGAACTGCGCATCGCGCCGCTGCACACCGAGCCGGGCACGCGCCGCGCGCCGGGCACGACGGTGAACCTCGTGGTCAGCGAGGGCACGCTCGAAGTGAGCGTGCACGACCGTCGCCAGTTGCTCGCGACCGGTGACGCCATCGTGTTCGACGCCGACCAGCCGCACAGCCTGCGCAATCCCGGCGACACCGAGGCGCGCGTGTTCCGCGTGACGCGCAACGCCGAGACGCCGCCGCGCTGGGACGTGCCGCAAGCCGCGCCGCAGCCGCTCTGAGCCCGCGGATTCCTTCGGAATTCTCGCGATGAGGCGGCGCACACGACGCGTGCGCCGCCGTTTGTCCGCCTTGTCTAGTGGATCTTTACCGCGCTGCACGATCAGGCGCGACGCGGTATGCTCCGTTCTCCGGTTCAACCGGTAATCAGTGCGTCTTCAGGGCGGGGTGCAATTCCCCACCGGCGGTATGCCGGCCGCGCCGCAAGGCCAGCCAGCGAGCCCGCGAGCGCCTGCGCGCGTTGTTTTTTCCCGCGCGCAGGGTCAGCAGATCTGGTGCGAAGCCAGAGCCGACGGTCATAGTCCGGATGAGAGAAGATGTGCAGATGGTCATGTTTGCCCATCCGCCGCGGCGTCCAGCCTGCGTGCGCGTGGCGTCGTCCGGCGTCGTGCCGGGAGCGCCGCGTCGCGCTCGCGAGCCTCCGCGTGCCGGGGATTCCTGTCTGTTTGCAATGCCCTGAAACGTTTTTCGCCCAACTCTTGCGAGGAGCGTTTCACATGTCCTTTACGTCTTTCAGCCGCAACACCCCGGTCGAGCAGCCGCTCGACGCCATCGCCGATCTTCCCTTGCTCGACACCGAGCCGGTGCCGCCGCGCATCGCCGCCGCGCTGCAGGCCATGCGCGAAGGCCGTCCCGTCGTCCTTCAGGACGATCACGACCGCGAGGACGAAGCCGATCTCGTCTGCGCCGCCGAGAACCTGACCAACGAGACGATGGCGCTGTTCATCCGCGAATGCAGCGGCATCGTCTGCCTGTGCCTCTCCGACGAGAAAGTGCGCGCGCTCGAGTTGCCGCCGATGGTCGCGCGCAACGAGAGCCGCAACCGCACCGCCTTCACCGTCTCGATCGAGGCGCGCGAGGGCGTGAGCACGGGCGTGTCGGCCGCCGACCGCGTGACGACGATCCGCGCGGCGATCGCCGCCAACGCGAAGCCCGCCGATATCGTGAGTCCCGGCCACGTGTTCCCGCTGCGCGCGCAGCCGGGCGGCGTGCTCGCGCGCCGCGGCCACACCGAAGGCACCGTCGACCTGGCGGCGCTCGCCGGTCTGGAACCCGCGGGCGTGCTGTGCGAGCTGATGAACCCGGACGGCACGATGGCGCGCGGCCAGCAAGTCGACGACTTCGCGAAGCTGCACAACTTGCCGATGCTGACGATCGCCGAGCTGGCGGCATTCCGCGCCTCGCTCGCCGTGGCGCGCGAGCGCAGCGCCGAGCTGGTGTAAGGCGCGGCTCTCGCGAATCGCGCGATTCGTGACCAGGCGGCCGGTCCTGCGTGACCGGCCCCGAAATGCAAACGGCGCGTGAGCCTTGCGGTTCACGCGCCGTTTTTTTATCGGCTTTTGTCGACGGATCGCGTTACGACTGCACGTCGCCGAACTCGCCGCGCACGCCCGCTTCGACGAGCGCGGGCAACTCGTCCATGTGTTCCATGATGCGCGTGATGCCCATCTCGCGCAGCACGTCGGCATAGCCCGACGGGATATGGCTCGCGCCGACGAACGCGATGGTCTTCATGCCCGCCGCGCGCGCGGCGTTCAGGCCCGAGAGGCTGTCCTCGACGACGAGACAGCGCGCCGGCTCCACGCCGAGCGTTTTGGCCGCATGCAGATAGACATCGGGATAAGGCTTGGGGCGCGCGACCATTTCGGCGCTGAAGATGCGCTCGCCGAAGAGGGTGTCGAGCCCGGCGCGGCGCACCGACGCGTGCACGCGCGTGAGGCGGCTGTTCGAGACCACGGCGGCGGGCAGCGCGACCTTGCGCAGCGCGTCGCGCACACCGTTGATCGGGCTCACCGATTCGGCGATCGCGACTTCGCAGTTGTGATCGATCGTCTCGAGAAAATCCTCGGGCATCGTGAGATTGAAGCGCTCGGCGACGTCGGCCAGAAAGCGCGAGGTCTGCTGGCCGAACGCGGAGGCCACGGCGGCGCGGAAATCCACGCCGGGAAAGGTGCGGCTGAGCGTATCGAAGAGTACGTGGTCGGCGATGACTTCGCTGTCGACGAGCACGCCGTCGCAGTCGCAGATGAGATGGTCGATCATGCGTAAGACGAAAAAGCAGCCGTAGAGGCCTTAGGGGCGGACGAAAACACGTGGCGGCGCTCGGACGCGCGAGGCGTGCCGCGCGGACCGGCAAGGCGGGACGCTGAAAGCCTCATGATACGTGCTTTTGCACGCGCGGCCCGGCTATTGCGTGGATGTTTTCCGATTCCCGGCGATGGCTGCCCAACGGCGCCAGGGCGTCGTTAGCCGTACGGCCAGGGTGTGGCACGCGCCGCGCGATGCGACAATGAGCGCTGGAACAATCAGTCGATTTCGGGGAGAACGCAATGCGTGGACTTGCGATGATCGGTGCGGCGATGCTCGTCGCGGGATGCGCCAATTCGTCGGGCCTGGTGGGCGCGTGGAGCAGTCCGCCGCCTTTCGCCACGCTCCAGCAGATGTGTGGCGGCGAGGCGCGCGACTATGGCGCGGACACCCAGGCGGTCTATTCGGCGGTCTACGACGCCTATGTCGCGAACCGTCACGGCAAGCTGCCGCAGGAGCGCTTTTGCAGCTTCCAGGCGGGTCTCGCGCAGCAGTACGCGGCGCATGGCGCAAGCGGCGACGCGCAGTCGCGCGATCAGTGGGTGGCGTATCTGAACGACCAGCGCGCGCAGGCGTTGAACTGGCGCGCGACCGTCGATCCGACCTTGCGCGGCGGCTGAGCACAAGCGGGCCGTCCGCGAGCAGGGCGGAGCGTGGGCGCAGCGGCGCGAAAAAAATGGTCACGCGGGCATGAAGCGCGCGGGTCCGCGTGACCATGCACTGCAGGCGCGAACGTCTACAGCCGTGCGCCTGCATCGGGGATGGGCTCGACACAGCGTTCTGGCGGACGATCCCGGCGTCCGCGCAGGTCGAGAAAAGGTCGGGCGTTGGTGCAGTTGAGCGGTGATCGAGCGGCGGTTGAGACTGGAAGGGCCGGCGGCGTCATGGCCGCGTGCTGGTCCGTCAGGCCGTCGCCGCGCAATGGCCGCGCAGCGCCCGTCTCACGAACATCGTTTGATGGCGCGTAACGCGGAGTCGCCGATTTCGGTGAGTCGCCACCGCTGGAGGCCGGAGGCCAGGCGTTCCAGCTGGACGAGCTGTCGTTCGAGCAGGGCGTCCAGTTCTTCGCGTTCCATATCGAGCTGGTTGGGGGCGTCCTTCACTAGCAGCAGAGTGGCGAATTCATGCGGACTCAGCATCGTTCTCTCCATGTTGCCGCATCAGAGGTCGACGTTCGCGGCCCGTCGTTGGGCGGCGCGGCGACAGTCATGCGGTGGGCGTGAGCGAAAGCCAGCAACGGCGCGCGGTCGGGAATCGGCTGGATGGTTGGCGGTCCGTTCGAGGCTGTCCGGGCGTGTCTTTCGCGATCATCCGTCGACCTTGCCCTGGCAACTCAAACAGCATCCAGCCCGGACGCGGCGCCGGGGAACTGGAGTGTAGTCAACGCCTTTGCGTTGTACAAACCACACCCCGAAAATATTCCCTTTGACATTCGCTGCCTGCGGCGGCGGTCGCGGCGCGCCCACGAATCCGCGAATTCACTTGAAGTTCGTGGCGCAGCGCGCAATGCGAACGGGTTCACGTCCGCGCTCGGGCACCGATTCGCCACGCATCGCGCGCGGACGCAGCAACGACGCTCAAGTTGCGCGCCGTCAACCGGGCGGTTTGGAAGTTTTCTTCGGTTCGCGTCGCGCGTTTAATGTGAGCCTTCACTTCAACATGCCTGCGGCGCTTCGCGGTCCGGTCGCGTATCGCCGCCAGGCCCGTGGCTTGCGGCTTTCAGGTGATCGGCGCGCGGTATGACGTAGCGTCGTGCTCGCGGCACGCGGTATTGCTGCGTAACAAAATCAACGCTACGACTGCCTTACAAGTCGACTCTTCCCGGAACTGGCGCTTGCGGGACTGGTCTGTGCTCTCAGACTGCAGCTTGAAGAAACAACGGCTAATATGAATTTAATATGGCCGGTACCTTTCACTACGCGGCGAGAGAGCAAATCCAGGGCACCGGCGGCGAGTCGAGCCGGTTCCGGGCGCGAGGCGCCGCGCGAGCAGATACCGCTTTCGGAGTACGACACAATGCGTAACGACATTGAGCCTGGCCACGTGATGCCCTGGCGCATCGAAGACATCGATCTCACGCGGATCGACCGCAAGCTCGCGGCCGCCAACGAAGACCTGCTGCTGCTGCTGTGCGCGGCATCGTTCATCGAAAGCGGCTCGGACCTCTACACGAGCAATCTGAGCGTGTTTTTCAACGGCGACCCGGAAGTTTCCGCCTGGCTCAACAACGAGTGGGAGCACGAGGAGCTTCAGCACGGCCGCGCGCTGAAGACCTACATCAACTACGTCTGGCCCGAGTTCGACTGGGACACGGCGTTCAACAGCTTCTTCGAGGAATACTCGAAGACCTGTTCGTTCGAGGAATTCGAAAAGACCCGCGCGCTCGAAATGGTCGCGCGCTGCGTCGTCGAAACGGGGACGGCCACCTTGTATCGCGCGATCGGCGAATGCTCGAGCGAGCCCGTGCTCAAGGAAATCACCGACAACATCCGCTCGGACGAAGTGCGCCACTACAAGCACTTTTTCCGCTACTTCAAGAAGTACAACCAGGTCGAGGGGCATGGCCGCCTCGCGGTGCTCGGTGCGCTCATGCGCCGCGTGATGGAGATCAAGAACGAGGATTCGGAGATCGCGCTGCGTCACGTGTTCGCGATTCGCTATCCCGACCGCGCGAAGGATTCGGCCTATAACCGCGAGCTCACGACGCGCGTGAACAAGCTCGTGCGCCACAATCTGTCTGCCGACATGTGTCTGAAGATGCTGCTCAAGCCGCTCGACATTCCCGCGAAGATCCAGCCGAGTGTGTTGTATCCGCTCGCGAAGATCACGCAGCACGTGTTTTTCCGCTGAACTTCCGCTGAGCGCGGCGGTTCGTACACGTTCGCGCAGGATGCAAAAAGGCCCGCTGGGAAGCGGGCCTTTTTCATGGCTGATTGCCGCGCGGCGCGGGGCCGCGCGTTGGCTTAGCGATCGCCGCGCTGACCGTCGCGGCGCGAGTTGCCGCCCGGACGGCCGCCGAGCAGGGCGCCCGGATTCGATTGCGGCTTGCGCTGCTGACGGCCGAGCGCGCTTTCGTGCGAGACGCCGCGCTGGCTTTCGCGGCGCGTATGTTCGCCGCGCGCGCCTTGCGCGCCGTGATTCGACGCCGTTTGCTGCTTCACCGGCTTGGCCGTGCGGATGCCGTTCTGCGCGGGCTTGGCCTGGCGTTGTTCGCCGCGGTTTGCATCGCGGTTACCGTCGCGATTACCACCGTTGTTGCCACCGGCGTTGGCGCGGCCTTCACCGCGGCCTTCGCCACGGCTTTCACCCCGCTGGCCGCCTTCACGCTGGCCGCCGCGCGGCGCGCCGCCGTTCGAGGCACCGCGTCCCTGGCCTTGCTGGCTCTGACCTTGCCCCTGACGCTGACCACGGCCTTGCTGCTGGCCACGGCGCTGGATCGGCTCGGGCTTGGCGTTCGGGTCCGGCTCGAAGCCCGGAATGACTTCCTGCGGCACCGCGCGCTTGATGAGCTTCTCGATGTCCTTGAGCAGCTGGTGTTCGTCCACGCAGACGAGCGACACCGCTTCGCCCGTCGCGCCCGCGCGGCCCGTGCGGCCGATACGGTGCACGTAATCTTCGGGCACGTTCGGCAGGTCGTAGTTGACCACGTGCGGCAGCTGGTCGATGTCGATGCCGCGCGCCGCGATGTCGGTGGCCACGAGCACCTGCAGCGTGCCGTCCTTGAACTCGGAGAGCGCGCGCGTGCGTGCCGACTGGCTCTTGTTGCCGTGGATCGCGAGCGCGCTGATGTCGTCCTTCGTCAGCTGTTCCGCGAGGCGGTTCGCGCCGTGCTTGGTGCGCGTGAACACGAGCACCTGGAACCAGTTGTGCTGGCGGATCAGATGCGTGAGCAGATCGCGCTTGCGGTCGCGGTCGACCGGATAGACCTTCTGCGCGACCGTTTCCGCCGTGGTGTTGCGGCGCGCGACTTCGATCAGCGCGGGCGAATCGAGCAGGCTGTCGGCGAGCGCCTTGATTTCGTCGGCGAAGGTGGCCGAGAACAGCAGGTTCTGGCGCTTCGGCGGCAGCTTCGCGAGCACGCGCTTGATGTCGTGGATGAAGCCCATGTCGAGCATGCGGTCGGCTTCGTCGAGCACGAGAATTTCGAGCTGCGAGAGGTCGATGGTCTTCTGCTGCATGTGATCGAGCAGACGGCCCGGCGTGGCGACCACGATGTCGACGCCGCGCTTGAGCGCGTCGATCTGCGGATTGATGCCGACGCCGCCGAACATCACGGTGGACTTGAGCTTCAGATACTTGCCGTAGGCGCGCACGCTTTCCTCGACCTGCGCGGCGAGTTCGCGCGTGGGCGTGAGGATCAGCGCGCGCACGACGCGCTTGCCGCCCGCGGCGGCCGGCATGTCGGTCAGGCGTTGCAGGATCGGCAGCGTGAAGCCGGCGGTCTTGCCGGTGCCCGTCTGCGCGCCCGCGAGCAGGTCGCCGCCGCCGAGCACGGCGGGGATGGCTTGCAACTGGATGGGCGTGGGCGTGGTGTAGCCGAGTTCGTTGACAGCGCGGACCAGCGGTTCGGACAAGCCGAGAGAATCGAAAGACATAAAGACCTGTTGTATTGCAGTATCGCGAGCGGCTGGGCGCTGCCGGTGACGGCGCGCCGCGTAAAGCTGAACGCGGGCGCTCGCGTGTATTCGGACGGCGCGCCAGTGCGCGCGCCGCTTGTCGACGGTTCATGCAGACCCGTCGGCTGGCATAAAGTTGCATCGCGCGGCCGCGGACACTGCGGCCGCCGCGCGACAATCTTCGTGGAGATTCCCGGTGGGATGCGTCAGGCGACGTAGCCCGCGACGCTCACGAATTGACAGACGCTCCCGGCGAGCACGAACAGATGCCAGATTCCATGTCCGTGCCGGATGCGCTCGTCGTTGATGAAAAAATAGATGCCGACGCTGTAAATGATGCCGCCGGCCAGCAGCCACGCGGTGCCCGCTGCGGGCAGCGCGCCGATGAGCGGCTTGACCGCGACCAGCGCGAGCCAGCCCATCACCACGTACAGCACCATCGACAGCATGCGCGTGCGGCGCCCGAGCGTGAGCTCCTGCACGATGCCGAACGCGGCGAGCCCCCAGCTCACGCCAAAGAGCGACCAGCCCCAAGGCCCGCGCAGCGTGACAAGCGTGAACGGAGTATAGCTGCCCGCGATCAGCAGATAGATCGCGGCATGGTCGCACTTCTGCAGCACGGCTTTCAGGCGCGGTCCGCGCACGCCGTGATACAGCGTGGAGATCGTGTAGAGCGCGCACAACATCGCGCCGTACACAGCGAAACTCACGACCTTGTATGCGTCGTGATCGAGCGCCCCGAGCGTCACGAGCGAAACCAGCCCCGCAACCGACAACATCGCGCCCACCAGGTGAGTAATGCTGTTCAGACGCTCACCAGCGTGCATGACGACCACTCCTTGTTCTTCTTGCCCTGCGTTTCTGCTTCAAAACCATCAGTTCGAGAGCGAATTCGACAGCGTGCGGCTCGCGCCGCGCGGCCTCGTGCCGCAATCAACGCGCGGCGCGCGG
This sequence comes from Paraburkholderia tropica, assembly GCF_914484835.1. GTDB lineage: Bacteria > Pseudomonadota > Gammaproteobacteria > Burkholderiales > Burkholderiaceae > Paraburkholderia > Paraburkholderia tropica_A. Next base: position 137,081 of record NZ_CAJZAR010000090.1, on the reverse strand, counting down.
CCAAATAGCGAAGGGCGCAGCCGGCGGCGTTTTGCCGGCTGCGCCCTTGTCAGGCAGACGCCACTATAACAAACGTGGCTCAGTCGAGCGGCGCGGAACGCAGATCTGACACCTGTTGCGGCGAGACCGGCGTGCCCTTGTTCCCCCACGACATGCGGATAAAGGTCACGACCGCCGCCACTTCCTGATTGGACAACGACTGCGCGAACGGCGGCATGCCGTACGGGCGCGGATTGCCCTGCGTGCTGGGCGGATAGCCGCCGTTGAGCACCATACGGATCGGATTCACCGCCGATTTCATCTGGATCGACTGGTTGTTCGCGAGCGGCGGGAAATTCGGCGGCATGCCGAGGCCGTTCTCCGCGTGGCACTTTGCACACTGGTCATGGTAGATCTTCTGACCTTGCTGTAAGAGTTCGCCGCCGAACGCTTCGGAGGTTTCCATCTGCATCGTCTCGGGCGCTTCCTTGCGCTGCGGGATCGTCTTCAGATAGGTCGCCATCGCCTTGATGTCGTCGTCGGAGACGTATTGCAGACTGTTGTGGATCACGTCCGCCATCGGCCCGAACACGGCGCCGCGCTCCGAAACGCCGGTTTTCAGCAGATTGGAGATGTCCTTGATATCCCAGTCGCCGAGGCCGCCTTCGCTCGACGTGAGCGAGGGCGCGTACCAGTTCTGCAGCGGAATCAGCCCGCCCGCGAACGCCGACGAGTTGACCGGCGCGCCCATCATGTTGATCGACGTATGGCACATGCCGCAGTGGCCGAGCCCTTCGACCAGATACGCGCCGCGATTCCACTCGACCGATTTGGTCGGATCGGGCTTGTACTCGCCCTCGCGGAAGAACAGCGTGCGCCAGCCGATCAGCAGGTTGCGGTTGTTGAACGGGAACTTGAGCTCGTGCGGGCGGCTCGCCACGTGCACCGGCGGCACCGAGCGCAGATAGGCGTAGATCGCGTCCGAATCCGCGCGCGTGACCTTCGTGTAGCTCGTGAACGGGAAGGCCGGGTAGAGCAGGCTGCCGTCCTTCGAGCGGCCCGTGTGCATGGCGCGATAGAAGTCGTCGCTGCTCCATTTGCCGATGCCGAACTGGTCGTCGGGCGTGATGTTCGGCGTGTAGAGCGTGCCGAAGGGCGTCGCCATCGGCAGGCCGCCCGCGAAGGTCTTGCCGCCGCGCACGGTGTGGCAGGCGACGCAGTCGCCGGCGCGGGCCAGATATTCGCCCTTCTTGATGAGCTCGGCCTGGTCGGCGGGCGTGGCCGCCTGCGCCGAGGCGCTATGCAGATAAGTGTTGCCGGTCCACAGCACGGGCACGAGCGCCGCCGCGGCGGCGAGCACGACTGCGGACAGAGCGAACAGGGACTTGCGGTTCATATGGCTGTCTCCCCCGGCGCCTTATTGCGGTTCGCTGCCGCATGCGAGCGGCGTCTTCAACGAGCCAGCCGGGGCCGGCACGGGATTTTGCGGCGCGTTCTGCGTGGCGAGCCAGGCCGCGACGGCGTTCACGTCGTCGTCGGTGAGACGCGTGGCGATCTCGTGCATGCAGTCGGGCGCCTTGGCGTGACGCGAGCCCGAACGCCAGGCGCCGATCTGCGCGCTGATGTAGTCCGCGTGCAGCCCGACGAGGCCCGGAATGGCCGGCTCCATGCCGGTCAGCTTCGCGCCGTGGCAGGCCGCGCAGGCGGGCACCTGGCGCGCCGCGTCGCCGCGCAGGACGATGGCCTGGCCGCGCGCGAGCGTGCTCTCGCTGACCGTGGCTTTCGCGGGCGGCGGGTAGGGCGGCCGCTGCTGCGAGAAGTACGTGGCGATCTCGTGCAGGTAATCGTCGGAGAGATAGGTGACCAGATAATTCATCGGAGGGTACTTGCGGCGGCCCTCGCGGAAATTCATCAGCTGGTTGTAGAGATACTCGGCCGGTTTGCCGGCCAGACGCGGGAAGTAGTCGTTGTCGGTGCCCTGACCGTGCGTGCCGTGGCACGCCGTGCAGCCCTGCACGCGCGATTCGATCGTGTCGGGGGCTTTGGGTTGCGGGGTCTGGGCGCAAGCAGCGCTGAAGATTCCACACGTGCCGAACAGCAAGGCGGCCAGGAGCGGCGCGGCGAGCGGAATGAGCGGTCGGACGAGACGTCTTGGGGACACGCGTGACTCCATTCTTTATCGTGGACCTGCCAGGCTTCGAGCGACCCGGCTTCCAGGTTGCGCGCGATAAAAGCAGACGACCCGTGCGCGCTGCGGCGACGCAGCCGATTCTAGCATCGCCTCATAGTGACTATTTGCCACATGCGCTCCGGGCCGCCTACGCGGGCTTGCCCGAACGCGCGGTGACCCGGCCCGGATCCGATCTCCAGGATTGCGGCCAAGGGTCGCGACGTCGCCGGTTATGATTCTGCACCCGTTGGCCGATTCGTGACTCGGGATTGACCCTGCTTGACCTCGCTTCGATGCCATCCGCATGGCGGTTGATGAAGCGCAGTGAAAGCGCGCGCGACGGGATGGCGGCGAAGGCGTTTCGCTTTTGCCGCGCGTCTTCGGCGTTGCGCCGACGTTTCGCCTCGTCGCATGATTCGATCCCGTATTGACTCGAACGGCGGAACCGAACGGCGCGGCGGCTATCGAAGCAGGCGCTTGCCGGAAAGTCGCGCATCGTTACGCACCGTCGCCTGGGTCGTTGCACGGGTCGTTGCGGGGCTATGTGCCCTGCGCCGCGTCACGATCGCCTCTGGCCTCGCCCGGTTCTCGCTGCGATCCTCGTTTGCTTTCTTGTTGTTTCCTTGCCACTCGTATCGATGACTCCCATTGCACTTTCCCCGCCGATGCAGCTGCCGTCCCCGTCTCAACTTGCCGGAACCTTCGCCGGAACCCCCGAATGCCGGGAGGGCGCGCGCCGATGAAAGCTGACTGGCTCTGGATCGGGCAGGTCGCGATGGCCGCCCTCGTGAATCTCGCCTACGCCTTCGCGCTCGGCTCGACGCTCTACGGCGCGTGGCTCGAAAAGGACGCCCGCAGCGCCGTCGCGCCCGCGCGGCCCGCCTGGCTGCGCGCGCAACGCTCGCTGCGCACGGCCTCGCTCGTGCTCGTGATCGCGCTCGTCATGTGGTTGCTCTACGAGAGCGCGTCGATCAGCGGCCAGAGCTTGCCCGCGTCGTTTGGCGTGGTGCCGACGGTGCTCTCGCAGACGCACGTGGGCCACGCGTGGTCGGTGGCGTTCGGCGGCGCGCTCGTCGTGCTGTTCGCCGCGTTCGCGGGCGCGAGCCCGCTGCGCGACGGCGTGCTGTGGCTCGCGCTGATCGCCGTGGCCGCGGGCCGCGCGGGACTCGGCCATGCCGCCGATGCGGGCTTCGCCTCGGCCGCGCTCGGCCTGAACACGCTGCACGTGCTGAGCGCGAGCGCGTGGAGCGGCATCGTGATGGCGGGCGGGCTGGCGGTGTTGCCGGCGCTGGGCGCGTCGACGGCGCGCGGCGTGCTGATCCGCACGGCGGGCCAGCTCTCGAACGTCGCATTGTTCGCGGTGGGACTCGTGCTCGCGACCGGCGTGTTCAACACGCTGCGCGGCACGGGCGGCTCGCTCGACGCGCTCACGGGCAGCGAGTGGGGCCGCGTGCTGCTCGCGAAGCTCGCACTGGTGGCGCTCGCGCTCGCGCTGGGCGGCTTCAACCGCATGATGGCGATGCCAGAATTGCGTCGCTCGGCGTCGACGGGCGCGGCGCGCCGCTTCGTCAACGTGCTGCATCTCGAAGCGCTGGTGATGATGGCCGTGCTCGTGATCGCGGCCGTGCTCGGCCATAGCGTGCCGGGCTACGTGTTGCAGGGCTGAAACACGCGCCCGTCGCGCGCTGATTCTCGCCGACTCGCGCTTATTCGTAACCGAGCTTGTGGCTGAGTATCGGCGAGAAGAACAGGGCGATCGCGCAACCGATCGCCTTGCCTTCGAGTTCGGCGAGCGCGAGCACCGACGACGGATGCGCGATCAGCTCGACGAGTTGCGGCGCACACCAGAGCACCGCGAGCCCGATGAAACTCTGTTCGACGGCGAGAATGCGCCAGCCGCGCGTACAGGCGACGGCGGCGGCGATCACGCGCATCAGGCCGAAGGTGACGAGCGCACCCACGGTAGCCTGTTCGCGGATCAGGTAGTCGGGCAGCATCGCGTCCATGTGAATCCCCGTATCGTTCGATTTGTCGTACAGGGGATTCAGCAAGGAGCAGGCCAAAGCAGCGCGCCGTTGAAGCGCACGCGCCGCGCGACGCGTGCGTGATGGCGATGCCGCAGCATTTCACCTTGCGCGGCAAGGATTTAGCGTCACGCGCGAACACGCTCGCTATGTGCGAAAACGACGAACGCCGCGCCCGCCCGAAGGCGAGACGCGGCGTTGTGGTCTCAAACCGGCCTGAAACGTTACGGCGCTGAAACGTGGCGCGCGCAACGCGTCACGTAACGCGTGCGAGACGCGCTGCGCGGTTCGCGGATGAAGCTTTCGCGAAACGTGAGATCAAGTGCGCTCAAGCGTGCATACACACAATCACGCGCCGATCTGTGCGTTAGCACACATCACCATTCGGCGACGCTGCCATCCTCGTGACGCCAGACCGGATTGCGCCAGCGATGACCGACCTTCGCCATCTCGCGCACCTTCTCCTCGTTCACTTCGATGCCCAGACCCGGACCTTGCGGAATCGACACGAAGCCGTCTTCGTACTTGAAGACTTCCGGGTTCTTGATGTAGTCGAGCAGGTCGTTGCCCTGGTTGTAGTGAATGCCGAGGCTCTGTTCCTGGATGAACGCGTTGTAGCTCACCGCGTCGATCTGCAGACAGGTCGCGAGCGCGATCGGGCCGAGCGGGCAGTGCAGCGCGAGCGCCACGTCGTAGGCCTCGGCCATCGACGCGATCTTGCGGCACTCGGTGATACCGCCCGCGTGCGAGGCATCGGGCTGAATGATGTCGACGTAACCGCCCGCGAGAATGTGCTTGAAATCCCAGCGCGAATAGAGACGCTCGCCGAGCGCGATCGGCGTGCTCGTCTGATTGACGATGTCGCGCAGCGCCTCGACGTTCTCCGAGAGCACCGGCTCCTCGATGAACATCAGCTTGAACGGATCGAGTTCCTTCGCGAGCACCTTGGCCATCGGCTTGTGCACGCGGCCATGAAAGTCCACGCCGATGCCGACGTTCGGGCCCACGGCCTCGCGCACGGCCGCGACGTTGTTGATCACGCCCTGCACCTTGTCGAAGGTGTCGATGATCTGCAGTTCTTCCGAGCCGTTCATCTTCACGGCCTTGAAGCCGCGATCGACCACGGCGCGCGCGTTGTTCGCGACGTCGCTCGGACGGTCTCCGCCGATCCACGAATAGACCTTGATCTTGTCGCGCACCTGGCCGCCGAGCAGCGCGTGCACCGGCACGCCGTGATGCTTGCCCTTGATGTCCCAGAGCGCCTGGTCGACGCCCGCGATCGCGCTCATCGTGATCGGGCCGCCGCGATAGAAGCCCGCGCGATACATCACCTGCCAGTGGTCCTCGATCAGCAGCGGATCCTTGCCGATCAGGTAATCGGAGAGTTCTTCGACGGCGGCGGCGACCGTGTGCGCGCGGCCTTCGACGACGGGCTCGCCCCAGCCGATGATGCCTTCGTCCGTTTCGATCTTGAGAAAGAGCCAGCGGGGCGGCACGACGAAGGTTTCGAGCTTGGTGATTTTCATGCGGTGTCTCCAGAACGGTTCGATGGGCGCTCGGCGCGAGCGGCGTGCCCGGCGCGTCTCGGAGCACATGCTACTGCAAAACTCGCGTTTAAGTGCTATTAATAGTATTATTTTGCATCGATTCCCATTATCTGGGCGATCGCACCACGTACCCGCACCTCGTACATAAGGAGAACGTCATTCAGCGCGATCTGCACGGCACCGTCGCCTTCGAACTCGGCAGCGCGATCCTGCGCGGCGACTACGCGCCCGGCGCGACGCTGCCGCGCGAAGCGGACCTGATGGAGCGCTTCGACGTGAGCCGCACGGTGCTGCGCGAGGCGCTGCGCACGCTCACCTCGAAAGGGCTCGTGGAATCGCGGCCGAAAGTCGGCACGCGTGTGCGTTCGCGCGATGCGTGGAACCTGCTCGACGCCGACGTGCTCGACTGGTACGCGCGCGTCGCGCCGCCGCTCGCGTTCGCGCTCAAGCTGCAGGAAATGCGCGAGATGATCGAGCCGTACGCCGCGCAGCTTGCGGCCGGCGCGCACGACGAAGCGTCGTTCGCCGATCTCGCCGACGCCCACGCGGCGATGACCGATGCGCGCAACGTCGACGAATGGGTGCGCGCCGATCTGCGCTTTCACCTCGCGGTGCTCGCCGCCTGCCGCAACGAACTGCTGGTGCCGCTCGGCACGCTGATCGAGCGCACGCTCGAAGGACAGTTGCGCGTGAACGCCAAGCGCGCCGATGTGTTCAACGCGGCGCTGCCGGACCACACGAAGGTGTTCGACGCGATCGCGCGGCGCGACGCGCTCACGGCGCGCGAGGCGATGGCCGCGCTGCTGCGGCTGACGCGCGAGCGTATCGAGGGTTGAGGCAGGTTGAGCCAGGCGCGAAACGGCCCGTAAAAAGACAACGCTGAAAGCAGGGACACGAGTTTGTTATGCTTGCGCGTCCCGCCCGTGGTGCGCCTTGCTGCGCCGAAAGGGCCTTTACGCAAACGTTTGACGCCATGAAAAACGACCTCGGCGGCCCTCGGCTCGACAACGCCACGCTCCTCGAAATCATCCGCGCGCAATCCGACATCGCGAGACTCGGCCTCGATCTCGGCGGCGTGATGGCCTTCGTCGCGGAACGCACCGAACATCTGACCGGCGCGCAGGGCGCTGCCGTCGAACTCGCCGAAGGCGGCGAGATGGTCTATCGCGCGGCCTCGGGCAGCGTGGCCGGCATGCTCGGCCTGCGCCTCGCGCGCGAATCGAGCCTCTCCGGCCTGTGCGTGAGCACGGGCGAAATCCTGCGTTGCGACGACTCCGAAGCCGATCCGCGCGTGGACCGCGAAGCATGCCGCCGCGTCGGCCTGCGCTCGATGATCGTCACGCCGCTCAAGCATCTGGACGCGACCGTAGGTGTGCTGAAGGTGGTGGCCCCCGAAGTCGGCGCCTTCGACGACGACGACATCGAAACGCTCTCGCTGATGTCCGGTCTGATCGCCGCCGCGATGTTCCATGCCGCGCGCCACGAAACGAGCGAGCTTTATCTGCGCGCGACGCACGACGCGCTCACCGGCCTGCCGAACCGCGCGCTGTTCTACGACCGTCTGCGTCAGTCGGTCGATCTGGCGGTGCGCTCGGCGGGCGGGCTGGGCGTGCTCAATCTCGACATGGACGGCCTGAAGCCGATCAACGACCGCTACGGCCATCGCGCCGGCGACGCGGCGATCCGGGAAACGGCGGCGCGCATCGCGAGCAACAGCCGCCGCGTGGATACGGCCGCGCGCGTGGGCGGCGACGAGTTCGCGATGATCCTGCCCGGCATCGATGGGCGGGGCGACGCGGAGGTGTATTCGCGCAGGATTCGCGAGAAGGTCGGCGAGCCGTTCGAGTTCGAAGGCCAGTCGATCGAACTGGGCGTGAGCGTGGGCGTGGCGGTGCTGCCCGAAGACGGCGTGGAAATGACGCGGCTGCTCGATCTCGCGGATCAGGCGATGTATGTGGCGAAGCGGGGGAAGGGCGCGGGGTGAGTCTTTGATGGACAGATGGACGGCGGGCGATGCTTTGCGTTGCCCGCGCCGCACTGTGCACGCACTGTACAGAATGTGCGCTGAAGTGCATCGAAACCGGAAGCGCAATAGAAAAAGCCGCTGTCCTTGTGGGACAGCGGCTTTCGCATTTGGTGGCGAATCAGGGATTCGAACCCCGGACCTGCGGATTATGATTCCGTCGCTCTAACCGGCTGAGCTAATTCGCCGCAGAAGAAAGATTATGCGGATAGTCCCGGGGTCTGTCAAGCACTATCTCCAACTTTTTTCGAGACCACCGGGCCGGGGTTGAATCGGCCGGGCTTGAACCGCCCGGCCAGTCACTCAATCCTGCGCGTAGATATCCGAGTCCTTCGTCTCCTTCACGAACAGCATGCCGATCACGAAGGTCGCCAGCGCGATGATGATCGGATACCAGAGCCCCGAGTAGATATCGCCGCGCGCCGCCACGATCGCGAAGGCCGTCGCGGGCAGGAAGCCGCCGAACCAGCCATTGCCGATGTGATAGGGCAGCGACATCGACGTATAGCGGATCCGCGTCGGGAACATTTCCACCAGCATCGCCGCGATCGGCCCGTACACCATCGTCACGAAGATCACGAGGATGGTCAGGATCACCACGGTCATTGGCCAGTTCAACTGCGCTGGATCGGCCTTGAGCGGATAGCCCGCGCTCTTGAGCGCGCCCGAGAGCGTCTTGTCGAACGCCGCGCCTGCCTCCTTCGCGCCTGCCGCCTTGCCGTCGAAGGTGTCGATGGTCGTGTCGCCCACCTTGATCTGCGCGAGCGTGCCCGCCGGGGCGGCCACATTCGAGTAGTTCAGGCCGGCCTTCGAGAGCGCGCTCTTGGCGATGTCACACGAACTCGTGAACTTCGAGGTGCCCACCGGATTGAACTGGAACGAGCACTCGTCCGGGTTCGCGATCACGACGATCGGCGCGCGCGCCGTGGCCGCTTCGAGCGCCGGGTTCGCGTAGTGCGTGAGCGCCTTGAACAGCGGGAAGTAGGTCAGCGCGGCGATCAGGCAGCCGGCCATGATGATCGGCTTGCGGCCGATCTTGTCCGACAGCGAGCCGAAGAACAGGAAGAACGGCGTGCCGATCAGCAGCGCCAGCGCGATCAGGATGTTGGCGCTCGCGCCGTCGACCTTGAGCGTCTGCGTGAGGAAGAACAGCGCGTAGAACTGGCCCGTGTACCAGACCACGGCCTGGCCCGCCGTCACGCCGATTAGCGCGAGGATCACGACCTTGAGGTTCTTCCACTGGCCGAACGCTTCCGAGAGCGGCGCCTTCGAGATCTTGCCTTCGGCCTTGATGCGCTTGAACGCCGGCGATTCGTCGAGTTGCAGACGGATCCAGACCGAGACCGCGAGCAGCAGGATCGACGCGACGAACGGCACGCGCCAGGCCCAGGCGCCGAATGCTTCTTCGCCGACGGTCGTGCGCACGCCGAGGATCACGAGCAGCGAGAGGAACAGGCCGAGCGTGGCGGTCGTCTGGATCCATGCGGTGTAGAAGCCGCGGCGTCCGGGCGGTGCGTGTTCGGCGACGTAGGTCGCCGCGCCGCCGTATTCGCCGCCGAGCGCGAGGCCCTGCAGCAGACGCATGAGGATGAAGATCACCGGTGCCGCAATGCCGATCGACGCATAGCCGGGCAGGAAGCCGACCACGAAGGTCGACAGACCCATGATGACGATGGTGACGAGGAACGTGTGCTTGCGGCCGACGAGGTCGCCCAGACGCCCGAACACGATCGCGCCGAACGGCCGCACCGCGAAGCCTGCCGCGAAGCCGAGCAGCGTGAAGATGAAGCCCGCCGTGGGATTCACGCCGGAGAAAAAGCTCTTGCTGATGAAGGCCGCGAGCGAGCCGGCCAGATAGAAGTCGTACCACTCGAACACGGTGCCGAGGGACGACGCGAAGATCACGCGTTTTTCGTCCTTGGTCATCGGCGCGTGCGAGACTTGTCCGCCAACGGTTGCCATAGATGTCTCCAGTTTTGATATGCGTGTGGGGGCCGCTCCGGCAAACCGGTCGCGGCGGTCCTGCGATGCATTATTCGAACGGAAACTTACGGGGTTCTGACGAGTAGACGGGCTGTCGCAGCGTGGCGATGTGCGGGTTTCTGCTCATTAACGTCGCGCAAAATTTATTAATTGACTCGCAACGTCTGTTTAAATTTGCCAATTTGGTTTGGCTTGAATTGGCTGGCGACGTGCCGCTAAGGGAAAGTCCCATCCCGCCTGACGCCCAGGACTTCACCTGATGCCGTCAGTTTCAGCGACGTAATCGCCGTGAAGTTGTCGCTAAAACCCGTCGCTCAACCCGCGCCGCGCATCGCGAGCGTCACGCGCACCAGCGTCCCCGCGAGGCGCGGCGCGTCCTGATAGACGTTGTCGTCGATGGCGAGCGCGCCGCCGTGCATCGTCACGATCTCGCGCACGATCGCGAGGCCGAGGCCGCTGCCGTCGCCGTCGCGCCCGAGGATGCGGTAGAAGCGTTCGAGCACGCGCTCGCGCTCGGCCGCCGGAATGCCGATGCCCGTGTCCTCTACCTCCAGATGCACGGCGCGCGCCGTGGGCTCGGGCCGCACGCGCACGGTGATGCGCCCGCCCGCGGGCGTGTAGCGGATCGCGTTGTCGATCAGGTTCGAGAGCATTTCGCGCAGCATCACCGGATTGCCGTCGACGAGCACGGGCGTGTTGTCGATGTCATGGTCGTGATCGTCCGCGCCGGGATTGTCGGGGCCTTCGTAGCCCAGATCCATGCGCTTGGCGAGCGCCGGCTGCACCCAGTCGCGCACCGCGAGCCGCGCCACCTCGGCGATATCGACGGGCTGGAAGATCTGCCCCGTCATGCGGTTTTCGGCGCGCGCGAGCGCCAGCAATTGCGTGACGAGCCGCGCGGCGTGCTCCGAACTCGTCGCGATCTGTTCGAGCGAGCGGTGCACCTCGGCGGGCGCGTCGTGGCGCAGCGCGAGTTCGGCTTGCGTGCGCAGGCCCGCGAGCGGCGTTTTCATCTGATGCGCGGCGTCGGCGATAAAGCGCTTTTGCAGCTGCATGTTCTGTTCGAGGCGCGTGAGCAGGTCGTTGAACGAGGTCACGAGCGGCTCGATCTCGGGCGGCGCGCGGCGCGCTTCGAGCGGCGAGAGATCGTCGGGGCGGCGCATGCGCATGTTCGACTGCAGCGCGTGCAGCGGCGCGAGGCCGCGCGAGAGCCCGAACCAGACCAGCAGGATCGCGAGCGGCAGGATCACGAACTGCGGCAGGATCACGCCCTTGATGATGTCGTTGGCGAGCGCGCGGCGCTTGTCGAGCGTTTCGGCCACCTGTACGAGCACGGGCTGCGCGCCGCCCAGATGCGCGGGCTCGACCGTCGTATAGGCCACGCGGATGTCGGTGCCGTGCAGCGTGTCGTCGCGGAATTCGACCACGCCGGGCGGCGGGCGGTCGTCGTCGTGCGGCAGCGGCATGTCGCGGTCGCCGCCCACCAGTTCGCCGCGCGTGCCGAGCACCTGGTAATAGACGCTGTCGACGTTATCGGCACGCAGGAAGTCGCGCGTGGAGTCGGGCAGCGAGAGTTCGGCCACGCCGTTGACCGGATGGATCTGGCGCGCGAGCACGTAGGCGTCGGTTTCGAGCGCGCGGTCGAACGGCCCGTTGGCGATCGACTTCGCGACCAGATAGGTCACCGCGATGCTCATCGGCCAGAGCAGCAGCAGCGGCGCGAGCATCCAGTCGAGGATCTCGCCGAACAGCGAGCGCGGACGCTTGTCGGCGGCTTCGGCCTCGTCGGGCGGGGCGAACGGATTGGCGTAGCGGGCGTCGCGCGCGTCGTCGTCGTCGTCGAGTGTGTCGTCGTTGGCGGCGGCCGCGGCGTGTGGCGGGACGCCCGGCGGCGTGCCGTCGGCGGACGCGGAGCGCGCGGGCCCGGCCATGATCGTGCCCGCTTACTTGTAGTAGTGGCTGGCGGGCATCGCGGGCGCGGCGCTGCCTGTGCCCGTTGCGCCGCTCGTGCTGCTTGTGCCGCTCATGCCCGTCGTGCTGGCGGCCCCGGCGTCCTTCGCGCCGTTCGCTTCCTTTTCGAGGCAGTAGCCGAGGCCGCGCACGGTCACGATGCGCACGCCGCCCGCTTCGAGCTTCTTGCGCAGGCGGTGCACATAGACCTCGATGGCGTTGTTGCTGACTTCCTCGCCCCATTCGCACAGGTGATCGACGAGCTGCTCCTTCGAGACGAGCCGCCCGATCCGCTGCAGCAGCACTTCGAGCACGCCGAGTTCGCGCGCCGACAGATCGAGCACCTGCTCGTTGATGTGCGCGACGCGCCCGACCTGGTCGAACGCGAGCGCGCCGTGGCGCACGACGGTCGGGCCGCCGCCCGCGCCGCGCCGCGTGAGCGCGCGCACGCGCGCTTCGAGCTCGTTGAGCGCGAAGGGCTTGGCCATGTAGTCGTCGGCGCCGAGGTCGAGTCCTTTCACGCGTTCGTCGACGCTGTCGGCGGCGGTGAGGATCAGCACGGGGAGGTTGGAGTTGCGCGCGCGCAAGCGGCGCAGCACTTCGAGGCCCGTCATTCTGGGCAGGCCGAGGTCGAGGATCAGCAGGTCGAACGACTGCATCGACAAGGCTGTATCGGCGTCCACGCCGGTGGGCACGTGATCGACGGCATAGCCCGATTGGCGGAGTGATCGGACCAGACCGTCCGCGAGTATGCTGTCGTCTTCGGCAATGAGAATTCGCATGATGCGCCTGCGTCGCCTTCGAGGCGGACTGTGACTCTGGCTTTGAGCCGATCGACGTCGAGTCAGGCCTCGTCGCGCCTGCGCCATACCGCACGTAGGGCGGGCGGCGCGCGGCGGTCTCCCGAAAAATTCGCGGTTCTGGCGGGCGCGTACGAAAAAGCGTGCGAAAAACGCGCTTGCCAAAACCACTGTTTTTTTATACAGTGTCTGCGTTCATGCGTGTGTGTGCAAAAGCACGCCCGCATCGTCACGAGACGCCGTTCATCATAGCAAAGGACGATTCATGGAAGATAGCAAGAAAGGCTCGGCTGGGCTGACTGCTGAAAAGGGCAAGGCGCTGGCTGCCGCGCTCGCGCAGATCGAAAAGCAGTTCGGCAAAGGGTCGATCATGCGACTCGGCGACGGCGATGCGGTCGAAAACATTCAGGTGGTGTCCACCGGCTCGCTCGGTCTCGACATCGCGCTCGGCGTCGGCGGCCTGCCGCGCGGCCGCGTGGTCGAAATCTACGGTCCTGAATCGTCGGGTAAGACCACGCTCACGCTGCAGGTGATCGCGGAGCTGCAAAAGCTCGGCGGCACGGCGGCGTTCATCGACGCGGAACACGCGCTCGACGTGCAGTACGCGTCCAAGCTCGGCGTGAACGTGCCGGAACTGCTCATTTCGCAGCCGGACACGGGCGAGCAGGCGCTCGAAATCACCGACGCGCTGGTGCGCTCGGGCTCGATCGACATGATCGTGATCGACTCGGTCGCGGCACTGGTGCCGAAGGCTGAAATCGAAGGCGAAATGGGCGACTCGCTGCCGGGTCTGCAGGCACGTCTGATGTCGCAGGCGCTGCGCAAGCTCACCGGCACGATCAAGAAGACGAACTGCATGGTGATCTTCATTAACCAGATTCGTATGAAGATCGGCGTGATGTTCGGCAACCCGGAAACCACCACGGGTGGTAACGCGCTGAAGTTCTACTCGTCGGTGCGTCTGGACATTCGCCGTATCGGTTCGATCAAGAAGAACGACGAAGTCATCGGCAGCGAAACGCGCGTGAAGGTCGTCAAGAACAAGGTCTCGCCGCCGTTCCGCGAAGCCGTGTTCGACATCCTCTACGGCGAAGGCATCTCGCGTCAGGGCGAAATCATCGACCTGGGCGTGCAGGCCAAGATCGTCGACAAGGCAGGTGCGTGGTACAGCTATAACGGCGAACGCATTGGCCAGGGCAAGGACAACGCACGCGAATTCCTGCGCGAAAACGCAGACATCGCCCGCGAAATCGAAAACCGCATCCGCGAATCGCTCGGCGTGAACGTCATGCCGGACGGTGTCGCCGACACCGGCGAAGTCGAAATCGCAGACGAAGAATAAGTTCTGAATCGGGCCCGAGAAGGGTGGCACGAGGTGGCACGACTGTGATGCGCAAGCGTGGGTTCGTCTCAGTGCCGCCTGAGGCCGCGAAGGCTTCGTCCTCGACTTCGAGCGAGGCGGAGATTCTGCGTGAAGCCCGCAGCGGGGCGCGGGGCGTGAATCGGCGCTCTGCTTTTCCCGGCGGCGCATCCGCTGCTTCTGCCGCCGCATCAGACGCTGCTGCTTCTGATCAGTCCGGGGTTTCGCCCCGGCGTTCGGCCCGAGTTTCATCTGGTACTACCTCGCAAAGCCGCGACGCCCATTCGGGCGATCGCGGCTTTGTGCATTCCGAGCCTCAGCTTTTGCCCCAATCCTCCACGCCCGATCTCGACGACGAAGGCGGTGCCGTGTTCGAAGTGCCGTTCGAGGCGTTCTTCGACGCGTCAGCCGATCTCGCCAGCGACGCCAGCGATACCGGCGACGCAAGTACCCGCAGCGACGCCGGCACCAACAGCGCCGCAGCATCATCGTCTTCGCCAACGCCGGCATCGACCGCCGCCAACCGCGAATCGCCACGCGCGCCTGCTCGCGCGCGTCCATCCGAATCGCGCCGCGCGCCGCCTCCCGCCACGCAGTCCTTCGCCCGCCCGTCCAGCCGACGCGACGATTTCGACGAGTACGAATCGTTCGACGCGCACGACATGGCGCGCGCCGCCGAAAAAGCGATCGAAGACGGCGGCGACGGTTACGAACGCACGTCGACGATGCGCGCGGCGCGCAAGGCCAACGCGGCATCCGCGAACCGGCAACGTCCCGAGCGCTCGCTCAAGGGCCGCGCGCTCGGCTACCTCTCGCGCCGCGAGTACAGCCGCGCGGAACTCTCGCGCAAGCTCATGGCGTTCACCGACAACGCCGATGAACTAGAGGCTTTACTCGACACGCTCGAACGCGACGGCTGGCTCTCCGACGCGCGCTTCGCCGAAAGCGTCGTCTACCGCCGCGCTGCGCGCGTTGGAGCAGGGCGCATCGTCAGCGAACTCAAACGTCATGCGGTGGGCGAAGCGCTCATCGAGGAAGTGAGCACGCAGTTGCGCGAGACGGAACTTACGCGCGCCCTCGCCGTCTGGAAGAAGAAGTACGGCCAGTTGCCCGAGACGCCCGCCGAGCGCGCGCGTCAGGCGCGTTTTCTTGCCGCGCGCGGTTTTTCGATGTCGATCATCGGCAAGATTCTCAAAGGCATCGAAGACAGCTACGAAGACGGCTTCGACGGCGAGTAGTCGGAAAATCTGTAAATTTGATCCACTTGGCTCAAAAATAGCTTAATAACCGGAGCGCATAGGGCTGGCGAGATCGGTGCTGTCTCAAATACCCGGTATGCTAAACTCGGGAAGTTTTCCAATCCGGTCTTACCAACGCATGCCGCTTCCCCCGCCAGCGCCCCGTCAGTTGCGTCATCAGCGCGCGATCAGGGCGGTCGCCTATGAGCGCGAGGACGGCCTGTGGGACATCGACGCGTGCCTGACTGACCATAAGCCACGTGACGTGCCGCTCGCATCGGGTATCCGGCCCAACGGTTTGCCGATCCATGAACTCTGGCTCCGCATCACGATCGATCGCAAGCTCAACGTCGTCGACGCTCACGCGTCGTCCGACTGGGTGCCTTACGACGGTCAGTGCCAGAACGCCAATCCCGCCTATCGGGCCCTTATCGGGCTCAATCTCCTCCAGAACTTTCGCCGCGAAGCGGGCCGGCTCCTCGCCGGCACGGCTGGCTGCACGCACCTCACCGAAATGTTGGGCGTGTTGCCGACGGCCGCTATCCAGGCGTTTGTCGGAGCAGTGTGGGATTCGTCTAGCGGTTCTCCGGGCGAAGCGTCAGGACCGGAATTCGGCAAGACCGCCGACGGCGAAGCCGCCGGCGAGAAACCGCCTTTCCAGCTCGGCCGCTGCCACGCGCTGCGGTTCGACGGCGAGACGGTCAAGCAGTTTTATCCGCGCTGGTACGGACACGTGCCGCGTTCGAAAGAGCGTGGCGCGGATGTCGCCAGCGTGCGCGAAGACCTGGGCCCGGGCCGAGAGGGCAAGGCCGACGCCGTCGCGCATGAATAACAACAGCGGAAACGAAGTTCACTCCAACTCTCAGACTGAAGGGAATCACGCATGAAGATTCACGAGTACCAGGGTAAGGAAATCCTCCGGAAATTCGGTGTCGCGGTACCGCGCGGCACGCCGGTTTTCTCGGTGGATGACGCGGTCAAGGCCGCTGAAGAGCTGGGCGGTCCGGTGTGGGTCGTCAAGGCCCAGATTCACGCGGGCGGCCGCGGCAAGGGTGGCGGTGTGAAGGTTGCCAAGACGCTGGATCAAGTGCGCGAATACGCGAACCAGATCCTCGGCATGCAACTGGTCACGCACCAGACTGGCCCGGAAGGCCAGAAGGTGAACCGTCTGCTGATCGAAGAAGGCGCCGACATCAAGCAGGAACTGTATGTCAGCCTCGTCGTCGACCGCGTCTCGCAAAAGATCGTGCTGATGGGTTCGAGTGAAGGCGGCATGGACATCGAGGAAGTCGCTGAAAAGCATCCCGAGCTGATCCATAAGGTCATCGTCGATCCGAACACGGGCCTGCTCGACGCGCAAGCCGACGACCTCGCCGCGAAGATCGGCGTGCCGGCTGCTTCGATTCCGCAAGCTCGCGTGATCCTGCAAGGCCTGTACAAGGCATTCTGGGAAACCGACGCGTCGCTGGCGGAAATCAACCCGCTGAACGTGTCGAGCAACGGCACGGTCACCGCACTCGACGCGAAGTTCAACTTCGACTCGAACGCGCTGTTCCGTCACCCGGAAATCGTCGCGTACCGCGATCTGGACGAAGAAGATCCCGCTGAAATCGAAGCGTCGAAGTTCGACCTCGCGTACATCTCGCTCGACGGCAACATCGGCTGTCTGGTGAACGGCGCGGGCCTCGCAATGGCCACGATGGACACCATCAAGCTGTTCGGCGGCGAACCGGCGAACTTCCTCGACGTGGGCGGCGGCGCGACGACCGAGAAGGTCACGGAAGCGTTCAAGCTCATGCTGACGAATCCGGGCCTGAAGGCGATCCTCGTGAACATCTTCGGCGGCATCATGCGCTGCGACGTGATCGCGGAAGGCGTGATCGCTGCGTCGAAGGCCGTTGACCTGAAGGTGCCGCTCGTCGTGCGCATGAAGGGCACGAACGAGGACCTCGGCAAGAAGATGCTGGCCGATTCGGGCCTGCCGATCATCTCGGCGGACAGCATGGAAGAGGCTGCGCAGAAGGTCGTCGCGGCTGCCGAAGGCAAGTAATTTTCACCGGATACGAATGGCGTGCGTGACGGCGCGAATTCCGCATCCGTGCGGAAGACGCGACGCAGCGCGCCAAGCGAACAGAGGTCAATACATGTCGATTCTGATCAACAAAGACACCAAGGTCATCACGCAGGGCATCACCGGCAAGACCGGTCAGTTCCACACCCGCGCCTGCCGTGAATACGCCAACGGCCGCGAAGCATTCGTCGCGGGCGTGAACCCGAAGAAGGCCGGCGAAGACTTCGAAGGCATTCCTATCTACGCGAACGTGCGTGATGCGAAGGAAGCGACCGGCGCGACCGTGTCGGTCATCTACGTGCCGCCCGCAGGCGCAGCCGCAGCGATCTGGGAAGCCGTCGAGGCCGACCTCGATCTCGCGATCTGCATCACGGAAGGCATCCCCGTCCGCGACATGATCGAAGTCAAGGACCGTATGCGCCGCGAAGGCCGCAAGACGCTGCTCCTCGGCCCGAACTGCCCCGGCACGATCACGCCGGACGAGCTGAAGATCGGCATCATGCCGGGTCACATCCACGGCAAGGGCCGCATCGGCGTCGTGTCGCGTTCGGGCACGCTGACGTACGAAGCGGTTGCCCAGCTGACGGCACTCGGCCTCGGCCAGTCGTCGGCAGTCGGTATCGGCGGCGACCCGATCAACGGTCTGAAGCACATCGACGTCATGAAGATGTTCAACGACGATCCGGATACGGACGCCGTGATCATGATCGGCGAAATCGGCGGCCCGGACGAAGCCACGGCAGCCGAGTGGATCAAGGGCAACATGAAGAAGCCGGTCGTCGGCTTCATCGCGGGCGTCACGGCGCCTCCGGGCAAGCGCATGGGCCACGCCGGCGCGCTGATCTCGGGCGGTGCGGATACGGCCGAAGCGAAGCTGGAAATCATGGACGCGTGCGGCATCAAGGTCACGCGCAACCCGTCGGAAATGGGCCGTCTGCTGAAGTCGGTGCTGTAATTTGCAGATAGCGCGGCGCCGCGCGCATCACGTATGCGCGGGGCGTCGGCGTTTTTTGCTATGCTTGCGGAATCCTTTCACGAGGTTTCCGAACAAAAGCGAGGGAGCCAGTCATGGCAGCCTCGCTTTTTTATTTGGCGCGCGTTTTTTCCGCGCGCGCAGCCTAACTTCCCGCATTCATGCTCGAGTTCTTCGCGACGCTCCACTGGGGCGCTGTCATCCAGATCATCGTCATCGACATTCTGCTCGGTGGCGACAACGCCGTCGTGATCGCGCTGGCCTGCCGCGATCTGCCGGCGCAGCAGCGCCTGCGCGGCATCCTGTGGGGCACCGTGGGCGCGATCGCGCTGCGCGTCGTGCTGATCGCGTTCGCCGTCGTGCTGCTCAACGTGCCGCTGCTCAAGTTCACGGGCGGGCTGTTGCTGCTGTGGATCGGCGTGCGCCTGCTCGCGCCGTCGCATCTCGAACACGCCGACGTGAAGCCCTCGGACAAGCTGCTGGGCGCGATCAAGACCATCATCGTCGCCGATGCGGTGATGAGCCTCGACAACGTCGTGGCCATCGCGGGCGCGGCCGAGGCCGCCGATCCGCGTCATCGCATCGCGCTCGTGATCTTCGGGCTGATGGTCAGCATTCCGCTGATTGTCTGGGGCAGCCAGCTCGTGCTGAAACTGCTCGACCGCTATCCGGTGATCGTCACGCTGGGCGCGGCGCTGCTCGGCTGGATCGCGGGCGGCCTGATCATCAACGATCCCGCCGGCGACCGCTGGCCGCTGCTCGATACGCCGGTCGCCGAATACGGCATGTGCGTGGCGGGCGCGGTGTTCGTGGTGCTGGCCGGCCATCTGCTCAGACGCCGCAACGCGCGGCGCGCGCAGGGCTCGCATTGAGCGCCTGAATGCCGGCACGCGCAGGATAGGGCGCGCTGAGTCTGACGGCACACGCCGACAGCGCCGCGCCTAAGCCATCCGGCCGACTGCCGCGCGCGAGCGCTCGCCAATACGATCGAAACGCCTGCTCACCCTCCGGTGGCAGGCGTTTCCCGTTTCAGGAGCCCTGACGATGATCGTTTCCCTGCTTGCCTCGACGGCCTTCGCGCGCAACGCGCTGGCCGCACATCGATTCGCCCCGGTCGCGCGGTTCGCGCATGTTCTACGCTTTGTCCGCTTCGTGCGCGCATGCGCCGCGCGCGGCTTCACCCTCATCGAGCTGATGATCGTGCTCGCGATCGTCGGCGTGATCGCGGCCTATGCCATTCCTGCCTATCAGGACTATCTCGCGCGCAGCCGCGTGGGCGAGGGCCTGGCGCTCGCCGCCTCGGCGCGCCTCGCGGTGGCGGAGAACGCCGCGAGCGGCAATGCCTTCGACGCGGGCTACAGCGCGCCGCCGGGCACGCGCAACGTGACGTCGGTGCTCGTGGACGACGCAACCGGGCAGATCACCGTGAGCTTCACCGCGCGTATCGCGCCCGAGGGCAGCAACACGCTCGTGCTCGTGCCATCGGTGCCGGACAACGCCGATGCGCCTACCGCGCGCGTCGCGCTCGCGCAGGGCGCGGTGCAGGGCGGCACGCTCACGTGGGAATGCTTCGCGGGCGGCAAGACGGCTTCGTCGCTCGGCGCGCCGGGTGCGGGGCCGGCGCCGGCCGATGCGGCCACGCTGCCCGCCAAGCTCGCGCCGCCGGAGTGCCGCGCGTGAGGCGTGCGCCGGTGAGGCTATGATGTGAGCCCTTCACGTGAGCAGCGCGCCTGAGCCCGATGCGCGAGCGAGGCGCATGAACAAAATGCACCAAGCCCGCGCAAAAACGGCAGCTGAGCGGCAACTGAACGGAAGCTGGCGAGTGTGCGGGCGGCATTTGCTTCGCCGCCGCCCGCACAGGGACGGAAAAGTTTTGTATAGTGCGCCGTTGCTGACGCCCCCGATCCCCATGCCTTCTCCATTTGCGCGCTACCTTACGTTCGTCTTGCTGGCTCTTGCGTTGACGCTGCCTTATGCGGTCGTCAACCACACCTATCCGATCCCGACGTTCTACGCCGAATTCACCGCGCTGGCGCTCTACCTGCTGGTGGGCGCGGGCGTCTGGATGCTGGTGCGCTCCGCGCGGCCTGTCGTCGACTTTGCAGTGCCCGCGGTCGCGCTGGTGCCGTTCGGCTTCGGCTTGCTGCTCGTCGTGCAGACCGCGGTGCTGCACGTCGCGCAGCCGTCGATGAACTGGCTCGGCGCCGGTTATCTGCTGGCGGCCTTGATGGCCGTGCTCGCCGGTTACGGCATCGCCCGCGTCGGGCTCGTGCGCACCGCCGTGGTGTGGGGTTCGTGGGCGCTCGTGATCGGCGGCCTGTTTTCGGTGTTCTGCCAGGTCATCCAGTTGCTGCATCTGGAAACCAAGGTCACGCCGCTCGTCGTCGCCTATAACGTGCAGTTCCAGCGCCGGCCGTTCGGCAATATGGCGCAGGCGAACCACCTCGCCACCTACATCGCCTTCGCGATGGCGGCGGCGCTCTATCTCGTGCAGACGCGCCGTCTGAACGTGCTGCTCTGGGGCGTGCTGTCGGCGATCTATGCGGGCGGCCTCGCGCTCACCGTGTCGCGCGGACCGTGGCTGCAGATGGCGGTGATCGTCGTGGCGGGGCTCTGGATGGCATTGTCGGCGTCGCGCGGCGTGCGCGCCGAAGACGGCGCGGCGAGCATGAAGGGCGGGGCGCGCGCGTGGATCGTGCCGGTGGTGCTGGCGGTGATCTTCTTCGGCATGAACGCGTTCGTGCGCTGGGCCAACGTGCACTATCAGCTTCAGCTCGACCAGTCGGCCGCCGACCGCATGAAGGACGCGAGCCAGATCGCGCCGCGCCTCGCGCTGTGGCACTACGGTCTTGCGATGTTCAAGGCGCATCCGCTGCTGGGCGTGGGCTGGGGCGATTTCCCGATCCACCAGTTCGAACTCGCGCGCACGCTCGGCGGCGTCGAGATCGCCAACAACTCGCACGATATCTTCATCGACCTGCTGGCCAAGACCGGCGTGGTCGGCTGCGGGATCGTCGTGATCGGGCTGCTCGCGTGGTTCGTGCGCTCGCTGCTCGCGCCGCATACGCCGGAGCGCATCTTCGGCTTCATGCTGATCGGCGCGCTCGTCATGCACGCGCTCGTCGAATATCCGCAGCAGTACATGTTCTTCCTGCTGCCCGCGATGTTCGTGTTCGGCCTGTTCGACACGAAGCGGCTGCGCATCGTGCCGCCGACGCTCGTGATGGGCGTGTACGCAGTGGTGGTGTTCGGCGGTATCGCGTCGCTGTGGCCGGTGATGCGCGACTACAACCGCGCCGAAGTGCTTTACTACGGCTCGCATCCGGCGCAGCAATACGCCGATGAACCGTCGTTGCTGTTCAGCGCGTGGGGCGACTACGGCATGGCCACGCTGATGCCGATGAACGCCGCCAATCTGCCCGCCAAGCTCGCCGCGCATCAGCGCGCGATTGCGCTGCTGCCGGGCGAAACGGTGCTGCGCCGCTATGCGGTGCTGCAGGCGCTCGACGGCAATACGGAAGGCGCGTTCGACACGGTCGAGCGCCTGAAGATTTTCGCGCAGGAACTGCACGACTGGCCGACGCAGCTCGCGGCGCTCTACAGCCTCTGCGAGAACGAGCCCACGCTCGACGGCTTCAAGGCCGATCTGCTGAAGAAGTACGGCAAGCCGCCGGCGTCCGCCGAAGAGGATGACGACGATTCGGACGATTAATCGACTGGATCGACAGCGGGAGTGAAAAACGGCGAACCGAGGTTCGCCGTTTTTTTTCGTGCGGATTTGTGCGCTATGGCTTTGGCTTCGGCTTTGGCCCGCGCCAAACAGGTTCCGCGTGAATCGGCGGATCAGCGGATCAGCGCGTCAGCGGTTCCGCGACCCAATCCCCCGACTTGCCGCCGTGCTTCTCCATTACGCGCACATCGGTGATCGTCATGCCGCGATCGACGGCCTTGCACATGTCGTAGACCGTCAGCAGACCGACCTGAACGGCGGTCAGCGCTTCCATTTCCACGCCGGTGCGGCCGAAGGTTTCGACCTGCGCCGTGCAGTGCACGCCGGGCAGCGTCTCGTCGAGCGCGAAATCCACCTTGACGCGCGTGATCGCGAGCGGATGGCACAGCGGAATCAGATCGGCAGTGCGCTTCGCACCCTGGATCGCGGCGATGCGCGCAACGCCGATCACGTCGCCCTTTTTGGCGTTGCCGTCGCGCACGAGTGCGAACGTCGCGGGCAGCATGCGGATCGTGCCGCTGGCCACGGCGATGCGTTGGGTTTCGGCCTTGCCGCCGACGTCGACCATGTGTGCGTCGCCTGCGGCGTCGAAATGCGTGAGTTCGGGCATGGTGGGCTCCTGGCTGAATGGCGCCGACGACGTGCGCCGACGCGGCTTGCCGATAATGTGCGCTAAAACGCAAACTCAGTCGCGCACGCAGACGTGCGCGCGAGAAGGGCGCCTATCTTAGCAGCGCGGGCGCAGCATGATGCGCCACCATGAAAGCGGCTTCGAGGGCGGGATCGCGCGCCGTGCCGGGCGACTGCCGGGCTACAATCGGCGCGTGGCTGGCTGCCGCGCCAGCGTCCGCTTTGCGATTTGCTCGACTTGCTCTGCGTTCCCGACATCGATGCCCCTGAAACGGCTCCTTGCTGTCTGGTTGTGCGTCTCGCTTGCGGTCCCGCCGCAGGTGTCGGCGTCGGGTGCGCAAGCGTCGGCGACGAACACGGCAAACACGACAAGCGTGGCGAACGCGACAAACGCGCCGCCTCCCGCCGCCGTGCTCGATCTGCGCGCAGCCGATCTCGCGCGTTCCACCGCGCCCGCCACGTCCACCACGCCCGCCGGTACTTCCCTTGCTGCCAACGCTTCGGGCGCATCCTCGCCATCGACATCGCACGCCTTAAGCAACGTCACGCTCGCGCCCAACGCGCCGGCGCTCGTCAACGGCCCGCTCGACGAGGTCGGCGACGTCGCCTTGCCGGCCTCCATCGCGCAAGGCGTCTTCGGCACCTACGGCGGCGCGCAGTCGCGTCTGGGCGAAGTCGAATCCGCGCATCCGCTGGGCGCGGGCGTCTACGGCGGTTCCGGTGCGCGCGCGAGCGCCTGGGTGCCGCAATTGCCTGACCTCGGCGACGGCTCGGGCGGCACGCTCACGCCGCAAGCCGAGCGGCGCGTCGGCCTGCGCGTCATGCGCGACATCCGGCGCGACCCCGACTACATCGGCGACTGGCTGGTGCTCGACTATCTGAACGCGGTCGCGGAGCGGCTCGCGGCGTCGGCGTCGGCGCAGTTCATCGGCGCCTATCGGCCCGACTTCGAGATCTTCGCGATGCGCGATTACCAGATCAACGCGTTCTCGCTGCCGGGCGGTTTCATCGGCGTGAACTCGGGCTTGATCATCGCGACGCAGACCGAGTCCGAGCTGGCTTCCGTGCTCGGCCACGAGATGGGGCACGTGTTGCAGCGGCACATCGCGCGCATGCTCACGCAGAGCGAGCACAGCGGCTACGCGGCGCTCGCGGGCGTGCTGCTCGGCATTCTCGCGGGCGTGCTCGCGCATAGCGGCGACCTCGGCAGCGCGATCGCGCTCGGCGGCCAGGCCTACGCCGTCGACAGCCAGTTGCGTTTTTCGCGCGCGGCCGAGCACGAGGCGGACCGCGTCGGTTTTCAGCTGCTCGCGGGCGCGGGCTACGACCCGTGGGGCATGGTGGCGTTCTTCGAGCGGCTCGAACGCGGGTCGATGGGCGACGCGGGCGTGCCCGCCTACGCGCGCACCCATCCGCTGACCGGCGAGCGCATCGCCGACATGCAGGAGCGCGCGCGCCGCGCGGCCTATCGTCAGCCGCACCAGGCGCCCGAATACGGTTTCGTGCGGGCGCGCGTGCGCGTGCTGCAGAACCGCTCGCGTCACGAGTATCTCGATGAAATCACGCGTCTGCGTGCCGAAATCGACGACCGTACGGCGCTCAACGTGGCCGCGAACTGGTACGGGATCGCGGTCGCGCAGTCGCTGCTGGAAAACTACGACGATGCGGCCCAGTCTCTCGCCACGGCGCGCGCGGCGTTCGCCCGCTTCGAGGCCGCCGACGATGGCGAGCGTGGCCGGGCGAGTAGTTTGGTGAGCGGCTCGGCGACTCGCGCGACGACTGGCGCGACGACTCGCTCGGGGAATGTCACCGCGGCTGGCGGCAAGACATCCGCCAAATCGCGCAGCACGCCGAGTCTCGACGTGCTCGCCGCCGAGATCGCGCGCCGCGCGGGCCGCGCCGACGACGCGATCCGCCTCGCGCAGGACGCCCATGCCGCATGGCCCGCGTCGCACGCGGCCACCGACGGCTTGCTCCAGGCGCTGCTCGCGGCGCGGCGATTCAAGGAAGCGCAGACGCTCGCGCGCGACGCAACGCAAGGCGAGCCGCGTCAGCCCGCGTGGTGGCAGTACCTCGCGCAGGCGAGCGCGGGCTGTGGCGATGCGCTGACGCAGCGCCGCGCGCTGGCCGAGAAGTTCGCGCTCGACGGCGCGTGGCCATCGGCGATCCGGCAGCTGAAGGAGGCGCGCGACATGAAATCGGTGGGCTTCTACGATCTGTCGACGATCGACGCGCGCCTGCACGACTTCGAGGCGCGCTACAAGCAGGAGCGGGCGGAGGAGAAGGACAGCAAGATCTGAGCGCCCGGGCTTAGCGCGCGGTGTTTGTGGCCTTCGCGGCTTTTTCCGCGTGCTCGGGACTGGGCACGAAGGCGAAGCGCGACGGCACGTCGGCGCGCGCGAGGGTTTGCAGCGGCAGCGGCGCATCGGCGCGCCAGTGGAAGGTGCCGCTCTGGCCGTCGTCGGCGAGCGTCGCGTGTTCGGCGAACAGGCCGAGATCGTGATCGTGCAGCAGCGCCACGCGCGGCACGTGGCCCAGGCCGCCCGCATCGGCGAACAGCACGCTGCCGCTTTCGTCGATGAACGCCGCCACCGGCTCGAACGCATGGCCGGTGTGATCGGTGAGCGTGAGTGCGCCATCCACGCCATCCGCGCTGGGCACATTCGCGAGGCGCACGACCCACGGCGCGTATTCGAGCTCGACGTAGACGCATTGCGGGCCGTTCTGGAAGAACCACTGGCCCTGGTCGTCGCGCTCGTAATTGCGGTTGATGAAGGCGATCAGCGCTTCGTGGCGGATCGGCGTGCCGGGCGCGCCGGCGGCCTGATCGGCCTCGTCGCGCAGACGCCAGTGGCCGCGCGCATCGAGGCGCAGCCAGCCGGTGCAGCTGGGAACGTTGGGCCAGCGCGCGAGCGCCTGTTTGACGATGTCATCCATAAATGCGGGAGCCTGACTGCGAGATTGACGGCGAGGTTGGCAGAAACGGCGAGAGATAGCCGGTCACGCGCTGCGCGAGCCACTCGCTGCGGCCGGGAAACGGCCCCGTCATGAAGCCGACGTGGCCGCCGCGTTCGGGCTGTTCGAGTTCGACGGCGTCGCTGACCTCGTGGCGCGCGGGCAGCACGTGGCCGGGCAGGAACGGGTCGTTGCGCGCGTTGAGCAGCAGCGTCGGCACGGTGATTTCGCCGAGCTTCGGGCGCACCGTCGCCTGGGTCCAGTAGTCGTGCGCGTCGCGAAAGCCGTGCAGCGGCGCGGTGACCACGTTGTCGAATTCGTACATGTTGCGGCAGGCGAGCACGGCATCGGCATCGAACAGGCCCGGAAACTGGTCGAGCTTCTGCAGCGATTTCACCTTGAGCGTCTTGAGGAAGCTGCGCGTGTAGATGAGGCCGAAGCCGCTCGCGAGCATCTTGCCGCCCGCGTGCACATCGAGCGGCGCGGAGATCGCGGCGGCCGCGCGAACGACGCGCCGCGCGTCCTCGCGCTGCTGGGCGAGCCAGTGCAGCAGCACGTTGCCGCCGAGCGAGACGCCCGCCGCCACGAGCGGTCCCGTGTGGCGCGCGGCGAGGCGGCGCAGGACCCAGTCGACTTCGGCGGCGTCGGCGAGATGGTAGAAGCGCGGCAGCAGGTTCATCGGCCCGCTGCAGCTGCGAAAATGCGGGATCACGGCGTGCCAGCCGAGCGCGTGGGCCTCGGCCGCGAGCGCGCGCGCGTAATGCGAGCCGGAGCCGCCTTCGAGGCCGTGGAACAGCACGAAAAGCGGGGCGTTGGCGCGGGCGTCGGCGGGCGCGTCGAACCAGTCGAGTTCGATGAAGTCGCCGTCGGGCGTGTCCCAGCGCTCGCGCCGATAAGCCGGCGTGGGCAGGCGCGAGAACAGCGCGGGGATGATGGTTTCGATATGCGGGCCCGCGAGCCAGAACGGCGCACGGTAACTGGAGGGAAAGGAGCCGGGCGCACCGCGCGCGTCCGACATGCCGTCAAGGGCTGTGACGGCCGCCTTGCTGGCCGCGTCGTAGTTCGCCGCTTCATCGCCGGTCGTGCTCATGGCCTTCCCCTTCTTTCGACTGCTGCTTTCTTTCGTCGCTTCTTTGCCGCTTCTTTGCTGCTTTTGTCTGTTTATCTGGCTGACCTGCCGGTCGTGACGCCGGTTGTCGTTCAAGCCGCGCGTTGCTTCGCGTGGGTGATCCGCTTCGCTTCAACCACGCCCAACTCAATCCACCGCGCCACCAGGCTGTCCTGGCCTGTCCCGGCCTGTCCGCGTCAGTGCAGCGCGCCCTGGCCGTGGCGCAGTTTCGCGGAGAACTGGCTGGCGGCGTCGTCGGGCATACGGCTCGCGTGAATGTGCGCGATGCGCCACTCGCCGCGTTCATGAACCATCACGTAGGTCGTGAAGACCATCGCCGGGATCGCATTCGGATCGACCGGCCGATGTGCTTCCACGATCGCGTAGACCACCGTGCCCAGGCTGTCGTAGACGCGGATGTCGAGCGGTTCGATCGACACCGGCGCGGCTTCGAGCTCCGTCGCGAGGCCCGCGCGGATGTCCGGCAGACCGTGCAGATGCGCGCCCTCGGCGGTGATGCAGCTGACGAATTCCTCGTCGATCCACAGGCCCATCAACGCGTCGATGTTGACCTCAGCGACGGCCTGATAGTAGGCGTTGAGAGTGTCCGCGGCGGCTTCGAAGATGTGGGCAAAACGTGGCATGGCTCGTTGATCTGATGCGCTTCACGCGCGGGTTGGCGTTGGCTTCGACGCGCCGCGCGCGCCGTTTCGTGTCGCAGCCGCGAGCATGCGGCCCTCGCGAGGCAGGCCTGTGACGCGCTGCGCCGGCGCGATACCTGAATTGGGCGCGCCGGCAGGGCGCGGCGTCGGTGGCGTGCCGCACACACGCGCTCGCGTTGCGCAGGTGGCGAACGCGGCGCGCGGTACGGCGTTCAGCGCTGGGCGACCAGCATGCCGCGCAAATCGTCGAAGACCTGTTCGGGGCTCAGTTCGCGCAGGCAGTTCAGATGCCCGAGCGGACACTCGCGCGCAAAGCAGGGGCTGCAATCGAGATGCAGCCATTGTACCTTTGCAAGCTCGGACAAGGGCGGCGTGTGGCGCGGATCCGTCGAACCGTAGATCGCCACCAGCGGGCGGCGCAGCGCGGCGGCCACGTGCATCAGACCCGAATCGTTGGTGACCACGGCGCTCGCGCGCGAGATCAGCGCGCAGGCCTCGCCGAGCGCCGTCTGGCCGCACAGATTGCGGACATTCGGCGCCTGGTCGGCGATCGCCTGGGCGAGCGGCGAGTCCTTGGGCGACCCGAGCGCGATGATCTGCGTGTACGGGAACGACTGGCCCACCATGCGCGCGAGCGCCGCGAAATGCTCGGGCGGCCAGCGCTTGGCGGGGCCGAATTCCGCGCCGGGGCAGAACACCAGCAGCGGCACGCGCGTATCCAGATTGAAGCGCGCGGAGACCCGCGAGGCTTCGTTCGGATCCGACTCCAGACGCGGCAGCGGCAGGTCGTCGGGCGGATTCGCGCCGGGCGCGTAGGCGAGCGCCGCGTAGTGCTTGACCATCGGCGGACGCGTGTCCTTGGGCGGATTCGCGTGGCGCACGTTCAGCAGGCCATAGCGGCTCTCGCCCGTGTAGCCGATGCGCAGCGGAATGCTGGCGAGCCACGGGATCAGCGCGGATTTGAGCGAATTCGGCAGCACATAGACGGCGTCGTAGCGCTCGGCGCGCAGATCGCCCGCGAGCTGCCAGCGGCGCAGCAGTTGCAGCTTGCCGTGGGCGAGGTCGGTGGCGTAGACGTCGCGGATCTCGGGCATGCGCTCGAGAACGGGCGCAACCCAGGTAGGCGCAAGCGCATCGATCTGAATGCGCGGATGCAGTTTTACGAGCCGCGAAAAAAGCGGCTGCGCCATCAGTGCGTCACCGATCCAGTTCGGTGCGATTACCAGCGCGCGGCGCATCGGGAGTCAGGGTCCAGGAATTACAAAGGCTGCGAGCGCGGGCCGTGCGGATCGAAATCGGCAAACAGGCCAGGCGCGCGTAGCGCGGTTAAAAAAACGACGCGTCGAGCGCGTCGATGAGTGTGAACGCCGGCACGCCTGGGCACGCCGCAAGGGCGCGCGGGGCGGTCAGGCTTCATTGTGCGATAAGACGGGGGCTGGCGGCGAGCGGTGCCGGATCGCCGGGCCAATCGCGATGAAGCCGCGCGGAGGTCGCCGAGGGATGCCGCGGCAAAACCGCGAGGAATCCCAAACGTCGGCCGCGTGCGTCAAGGCGAACGCGGCCCGAGCCGCGTCAGCGCCGCCAGAATGCGCCGGCCTCAGTGGCCGTGCACGACCTCGCCGTCCTTCAGCTTGTAGCGCGTGCTGCAATACGGGCACTTCGCTTCGCCATGCGTGACGTCGATAAAGACGCGCGGATGATTGCTCCAGCGCGGCATCGACGGATTCGGGCAATAGGCCGGCAGGTCCTTGGCTTTCAGCTCGACCAGCGGCATTTCCTTGAGTTCGCTCATGAGGATGATTCTCTGTGTAGCAGTGGGGGCGCGGGTTCGTGGGGATCTGGCGCGAAACCGTCAGACCTGCGCGAGCCCGTGCGCGTAATTCTCGTTCTTGCCGGAAACCCCGTCGAAGCACGCCGGCTGTAACCCGATCACAACCCGATCGCCATCTGATCGCAGCGTCTCGATCGCGGTTATGCCTATGCCGCGCGCCAGCGTGATGACCGTGTCGCGCACCGTGCTCCGCGCGCACGAGGCAGGCGGGAGGCAAAGAGATTTATTTTAACGTCATTTGACGCCCTCCAGCGCGGCCGCGGGCGCTTGCGACGGGCTTTCGGCGCGATGTCGCCCCGGTTTCAGCCGGGATTGGCGAAAGATCCGAACAATATTGCGCGAAGAAATTCATTCGACGGCGAATGTTGCGTCGCAGCATCCGCCGATGCCTTGCGTGCTCTGCCAATGCGCGGACCCGTCCGCCATGACGGCGCGCTCAGCGTTCTCCCAAATACGCGAGATTCGCCGATGCACGTCCCGGATCATCCTGGCTATCGGCTAAAATACCGATCTCGCAATTCGATGCCGGCTCGCGCCGAGCGCCGAGCAAGCGACCCGCGGCGGCGCCTGGAGACGGCAGCCGCGCGGATCCCGCGCCGCGCCCGTCGCGCCTTAGCCGCCTGGCTGCCCGAAGCAGCGTTTCGGCGGCCCGCGGACCTGCATCGTCTTGTCACCGCCTTCCCACCATCAAGATGACATGTCCATGAACAAGGTTCTGCGTCTTTCCGATCTGATCTCCGAAGGCAAGCTCAAGGGCAAGCGGGTGTTCATCCGCGCCGACCTGAACGTGCCGCAGGACGACCACGGCAACATCACCGAAGACACCCGCGTGCGCGCCTCCGTGCCGGCCATCAAGGCCGCGCTGGATGCGGGCGCCGCCGTCATGGTCACGTCCCACCTGGGCCGCCCGACCGAAGGCGAATTCAAGCCCGAAGACTCGCTCGCGCCGGTCGCGAAGCGTCTGGCCGAACTGCTCGGCCGCGACGTGCCGCTGGTCGCGAACTGGGTTGAAAACGGCGTGAACGTCGAGCCGGGCAACGTCGTGCTGCTCGAAAACTGCCGCGTCAACAAGGGCGAAAAGAAGAATTCGGACGAGCTGTCGCAAACGATGGCGAAGCTCTGCGATATCTACGTGAACGACGCGTTCGGCACCGCGCACCGCGCCGAAGCGACCACCTACGGCATCGCGAAGTACGCGGGCATCGCCTGCGCCGGCCCGCTGCTGGCCGCCGAACTCGATGCGCTCGGCAAGGCGCTCGGCGCGCCCAAGCGCCCGCTGGTGGCGATCGTCGCCGGTTCGAAGGTCTCGACCAAGCTCACCATCCTCAAGTCGCTGGCCGACAAGGTCGATCAGCTGATCGTCGGCGGCGGCATCGCCAACACGTTCATGCTGGCCGCGGGCCTGAAGATCGGCAAGTCGCTGGCCGAAGTCGATCTCCTCGACGACGCCAGGGCGATCATCGACGCCGCGCGCGCCCGTGGCGCCTCGGTGCCGATCCCGACCGACGTCGTGACGGCCAAGGAATTCTCGCCGACGGCCAAGGCCGAAACGAAGAACGTGGCGGATGTCGCCGACGACGACATGATCCTCGACATCGGCCCGGTCACGGCCAATGCGCTCGCCGCGCAGCTCGCGCAGGCCGGCACGATCGTCTGGAACGGCCCGGTCGGCGTGTTCGAGTTCGACCAGTTCGGCAATGGCACGAAGACGCTCGCGGACGCCATCGCCAGCTCGGGCGCGTTCTCGATCGCCGGCGGCGGCGACACGCTTGCGGCCATCGCGAAGTACAACATCGCCGACAAGGTCAGCTATATCTCGACCGGCGGCGGCGCCTTCCTCGAATTCCTGGAAGGCAAGAAGCTGCCGGCGGTGGAAGTGCTCGAAACCCGGGCGGCCGGCTAAATGGCGCCGCGCGCCCCGGCCGGGAAGGCCACCAACAAGCTTCCTCGTGCCAACGCGCAGAAGCCGCGCGTGGCAACCGGGGCCGCCGCCAGGCAGAAACCGACGAAAGCGGGGGGCACGCCCCTCGCAGGCACGGTGCGGGCGGGCGCGACGCCCGCAGCCGATGCCGCTCTTGAACCGACGTCAGCGCCGACCGCTGAATCGCGCGCGACGCCGGTGAGCGAACCGAATTCCCCCGCCGGACGCACAGCCACGTCCGCCGGGCAAACCAACATGAATCGCGCCGCCACCGTCATCCAGACGGCAGCGGCGTCCTCCAAGAAAGCGACGCCGGCCATGACCGGTGCGCGTTCCGGCGCGTCCGCCTCTGCGGCGCAGCCGGCCAGCCCTTCTCGCAGCAACGGTTTTCCCAGCGATCCTTTCCAGACGAGGAGACTCATGCATCGCGCCACCAAGATTGTCGCCACCATCGGTCCGGCTTCCAGCACGCCGGACATCCTGCTGAAAATGATCCGCGCAGGATTGGACGTGGTGCGCCTCAACTTCTCGCACGGCACGGCCGACGACCACCGTCAGCGTGCCGAAACCGTGCGGGAGTGCGCCCGTCAGGCCGGCCGTGAAGTCGCGATCATGGCCGATCTGCAAGGCCCGAAGATTCGCGTCGGCAAGTTCGAGAACGGCAAGACGACGCTCGAGCCGGGTCAGCCCTTCATCCTCGACGCCGAGTGCGAACTCGGCAACGACGAGCGTGTCGGTCTCGACTACAAAGACCTGCCGCGCGACCTGAAGCCGGGCGACGTGCTGCTGCTCAACGACGGCCTGATCGTGCTCGATGTCGCGCGCGTGATCGGCAGCGAGATCCACACGATCGTGAAGATCGGCGGCGACCTGTCGAACAACAAGGGCATCAACCGCCAGGGCGGCGGCCTCACGGCGCCCGCGCTGACGGCGAAGGACATGGAAGATATCCGCACGGCGATGTCGCTGGCCGTGGATTTCGTCGCCGTGTCGTTCCCGAAGAACGCCACCGACATGGAAATGGCGCGCCAGCTCGCGAATATCGCGGGTGCGCCCTACGGCGTGAAGCCGAAGATGATCGCGAAGATCGAGCGCGCCGAAGCCATTCCGGCGCTGCAGGAGATTCTCGATTCGTCGGACGGCATCATGGTCGCGCGCGGCGACCTGGCCGTGGAAGTCGGTAACGCCGCGGTGCCGGCGCTGCAAAAGCGCATGATCCGCATGGCGCGCGAGTCGAACAAACTCGTGATCACGGCTACGCAGATGATGGAGTCGATGATCCACGCGCCGGTGCCCACGCGCGCCGAAGTCTCGGACGTCGCCAACGCCGTGCTCGACGGCACCGATGCGGTGATGCTCTCGGCCGAATCGGCGGCGGGCAAGTATCCGGTGCAGACCATCGAAACGATGGCCGCGATCTGTCTGGAAGCCGAGAAGTCCGAACACAGCGAGCTGGACAAGGATTTCCTCGACCGCACCTTCACGCGCATCGACCAGTCGATCGCCATGGGCGCGCTGTTCACGGCCTACCATCTGGGCGCGAAAGCCATCGTCGCGCTCACGGAATCGGGCTCGACCGCGCTCTGGATGTCACGTCACTGGACCCATGTGCCGATCTTCGCGCTCACGCCGCGCGTGGGCAGCGAGCGCGCGATGTCGCTCTACCGTAACGTCACGCCGCTGCATCTGGACACCAGCAGCGACCGCGACACGGCGCTCCAGCAGGCGATCGAAGTGGTCGTCAGCAAGGGTTACGCGTCGCGCGGCGACATGGTCGTGCTGACGGTCGGCGAGCCGATGGGCCAGCCGGGCGGCACGAACACGCTGAAGATCGTTCGCGTCGGCGACGTGCTGTAAATCCGCCGCGATTTTTTTCGCTTTATTTTCGAGACTGCGCGCTTTTCGGCGGTTTTTTGCCGGTTTTGGCCGATCCGGCGCGCGTCTCGAAGCGCGAAAAATAAAAAATTCCGGCGTGCGCCGACTGGTATCACATTGGTATCAGATCGGCGTTAGATAGGTGCTGGATAGGCGCTAAATCGCAGCAAAATCCCCGCATTTTCCCCGAAATTGCAGTCTGCGCGCAGATGAGGCGGCGCGCGGGCTGTCAATTCTTTTTGCATCTTCTCGCCGATCTGACGTTCCGATACGCCAATTTCATGCCAGTTACGCGATCGGCGCGGGAATTGCAGTGGCTTCGCGATAAAATCACGGCATTGAGCCCGCGTCGCGACACGCGGGGCGGCGGCTGCCAGGCCGCCCACGACCGGCTGCGCAAGACGGCCGGCGGCACGAAGCAATTCGTTTCAAATCAAAGGAGTAGCACAATGCCTCTCGTTTCAATGCGTCAACTGCTCGACCACGCGGCCGAGAACGGCTACGGCTTGCCGGCGTTCAACGTGAACAACCTGGAGCAGGTTCAGGCGATCATGGAAGCGGCGAACCAGGTCGGCTCGCCGGTGATCATGCAAGCCTCGGCAGGCGCGCGCAAATACGCGGGCGAACCGTTCCTGCGTCACCTGATCGAAGCCGCGGTCGAGTCGTTTCCGCATATTCCGGTCGTGATGCACCAGGATCACGGCCAGTCGCCGGCGGTCTGCATGGCAGCGATCCGCAGCGGTTTCACCAGCGTGATGATGGACGGCTCGCTCGAAGCCGACGGCAAGACGGTTGCATCGTACGAATACAACGTCGATGTGTCGCGTAAAGTCGTGGAAATGGCGCACTCGATCGGCGTCACGGTGGAAGCGGAACTGGGCGTGCTCGGTTCGCTGGAAACCATGAAGGGCGACAAGGAAGACGGTCACGGCGCCGAAGGCACGATGACGCGCGAGCAGCTCCTGACCGATCCGGAGCAGGCCGCCGACTTCGTGAAGCTCACGCAGTGCGACGCGCTGGCGATCGCCATCGGCACCTCGCATGGCGCGTACAAGTTCTCCAAGAAGCCCACGGGCGACATCCTGTCGATCCAGCGCATCAAGGAAATCCACGCGCGCATTCCGAACACGCACCTCGTGATGCACGGTTCGTCGTCGGTGCCGCAGGAACTGCTGGCCGAGATCCGCGAATTCGGCGGCGACATGAAGGAAACGTACGGCGTGCCGGTGGAGGAGATCCAGGAAGGCATTCGTCACGGCGTTCGCAAGATCAACATCGACACCGACCTGCGTCTGGCGATCACGGGCGCGATCCGTCGCTATATGTACGAAAATCCGTCGAAGTTCGACCCGCGCGACTACCTGAAGCCGGCTCGCGAAGCCGCGAAGAAGGTTTGCGTGGACCGCTTCCTCGCGTTCGGCTGCGAAGGCCAGGCTGGCAAGATCAAGCCGGTCTCGCTGGATGCGATCGCCGCGAAGTACAAGTCGGGCGAACTCGCGCAGATCGTCCGCTAAGCGGTGGTCGCGCGGGGCGCGCCGGCCAGTCCGGCGCGCGCCCGCAGCGAGTTGCAACGTCGCCGTTTCCGCCAGTTTCGGGGGAACGGCGATGAGCTTTTTAGCGGTTTTTAGTTTACCCTCGCATTACTTTCCGGATTCCGGCCGTCCGCGCCGGTCCCGCTTCCGTTTCGATTGTTCTTTTAGCGAATCACGACGATGTCTACCCTCTACGAATCCACGCTCCGCTCGCTGCCGCTTCTGGGCCGCGGCAAGGTCCGCGACAACTACGCCGTGGGCGACGACAAGCTGCTGATCGTCACCACCGACCGTCTGTCGGCGTTCGACGTCATCATGGGCGAGCCGATTCCGCGCAAGGGCGAGGTGCTCAACCAGATGGCCGACTTCTGGTTCGAGAAGCTCAAGCACGTCGTGCCGAACCACCTCACGGGCGTCGCGCCCGAAACCGTGGTGGCCGCCGACGAAGTCGAGCAGGTCAAGGGCCGCGCCGTGGTGGTGAAGCGCCTTGAGCCGATCCTCGTCGAAGCCGTGGTGCGCGGCTATCTGGCCGGCAGCGGCTGGAAGGACTATCAGGCAACGGGCGCCGTGTGCGGCGTCGAGCTGCCGCCGGGCCTGCAAAACGCGCAGAAGCTGCCCGAGCCGATCTTCACGCCCGCCGCGAAGGCCGAAATGGGCCATCACGACGAGAACATCACGTACGACGAGATGGAGCGCCGCATCGGCACCGAACTCTCGCGCACGATCAAAGAGATCTCCATCAAGCTGTACAAGGAAGCCGCCGACTACGCGGCGACGCGCGGCATCATCATCGCCGACACCAAGTTCGAATTCGGTCTGGATAACCACGGCCAGCTGTTCCTGATGGACGAGGCGCTCACGGCCGACTCGTCGCGCTTCTGGCCCGCCGACCAGTATCAGGTGGGCTCGAACCCGCCGTCGTTCGACAAGCAGTTCGTGCGCGACTGGCTCGAAACCCAGGATTGGGCGAAGGAGCCGCCGGCGCCGAAGCTGCCGGAAGACGTCGTCGAAAAGACCTCGGCCAAGTATCAGGAAGCGCTCGAGCGCCTCACGGGCCAGAAGCTGGCCTGAGGCCTAAGGCTGATGTACGCGGATGGCAGTCGCTTGAGGCCGCCATCGCAGTGAATAGAAGGAAGAAGGAAGCACAATGAGCGAAGTTCAGACGGCTCACCAGCATGCGGCACCCCTCGTCGGCGTGTTGATGGGTTCCAGCTCCGACTGGGAAACGATGAAGCACGCGGTCGCGATCCTGCAGGAGTTCGGCGTGGCGTACGAAGCCAAGGTCGTCTCGGCGCACCGCATGCCCGACGAGATGTTCGAGTACGCGGAGAAAGCGCGCGAGCGCGGCCTGCGCGCGATCATCGCGGGCGCGGGCGGCGCGGCGCATCTGCCGGGCATGCTGGCGGCCAAGACCACGGTGCCCGTGCTCGGCGTGCCGGCGGTCAGCAAGTATCTGAAGGGCGTGGACTCGCTCCATTCGATCGTGCAGATGCCCAAGGGCGTGCCGGTCGCGACCTTCGCCATCGGCGAGGCGGGCGCGGCCAATGCGGCGCTGTTCGCCATCTCGATGCTGAGCGTGACCGACCCGGAATACGCGAACAAGCTCGCGGCGTTCCGCGTGCGCCAGAACGAAGCGGCGCATGCGATGGTGCTGCCGGCGCTCTGAGCGCCGTGCCTTAAGTGCTGAAATTGGCGCAGATCGATGTGATTTGACGTCATTTGAAGTCTTGTTGCTCCATCGGGCGCCGCCTGAAGTGACACCGTCGAAGGCCGGCATCGCGTCCGGCCTTCGACGTTAAACCCCCGGACTGGACCGCGCGACGTACCCCACGCGCCGCGGCCAGCCGCGACCGACCACGAAGATGACTCCTGACAATTCTCCGGTTTCACCGATCCTGCCCGGCGCTTGGCTGGGCATGGTGGGTGGCGGCCAGCTCGGCCGCATGTTCTGCTTTGCCGCTCAGGCGATGGGCTATCGCGTCGCCGTGCTCGACCCGGACGCGACCAGCCCCGCAGGCGCGGTCGCCGATCGCCATATTTGCGCGGCCTACGACGACGAAGCCGCGCTGACCGAACTCGCGCGCCTGTGCGCCGCGATCTCGACTGAGTTCGAGAACGTGCCCGCCGCGAGCCTCGACGCGCTCGCCAAATCGACCTTCGTGAGCCCGGCCGGACGCTGCGTGGCCGTCGCGCAGGACCGCATCGCCGAGAAACGCTTTATCGCGGCGTCGGGCGTGCCGGTCGCGCCGCACGTGGTGATCGAGTCGTCGCAGGCGCTCGCCGGTATCGACGACGCGACGATCGCCGCCGTGCTCCCCGGCATCCTGAAAACGGCGCGCATGGGCTACGACGGTAAGGGCCAGATCCGCGTGACGAATGCCGACGAAGTGCGCGAGGCGCATGCGTCGCTCGGCGGCGTGCCGTGCGTGCTCGAAAAGCGTCTGCCGCTCAAGTTCGAAGTCAGCGCGCTGATCGCGCGTGGCGCGAACGGCGCGGCCGTGGTCTATCCGCTCGCGCAGAACACGCACCGCAACGGCGTGCTGTCGCACACGATCGTGCCCGCGCCCGACGCGAGCGAGGCGCTCGTCAAGCAGGCGCAGCAGGCAGCGCTGCAGATCGCGGCGAAGCTCGGCTACGTGGGCGTGCTGTGCGTGGAGTTCTTCATCCTCGAAGACGGTTCGCTGGTCGCCAACGAAATGGCGCCGCGTCCGCACAACTCCGGCCACTACACGACCGATGCCTGCGCGACGAGCCAGTTCGAGCAGCAGGTGCGCGCGATGACGGGCATGCCGCTCGGCGACACGCGCCAGCACTCGCCGGCCGTGATGCTCAATATTCTCGGCGATGTGTGGTTCCCGGCCGGCGCCGGCGAGGCGAAGGCGCAGAAGGGCGCCGCGCCCGTCACGCCGCCGTGGGACCAGGTCGCGGCGATGCCCGCCGCGCGCCTGCATCTGTACGGCAAGGAAGACGCGCGTCCGGGCCGCAAGATGGGCCACGTGAACTTCACCGCGCCGACGCTCGACGAAGCCCGCACGGCCGCACGCGATTGCGCGCGTCTGCTGCATATCGTCACGAGCTGAGGACGCCGCGCATCATGTCCGATCAGCCGCATTCCGCCGCTTCTTCCGCGGTTTCGACATTGACCGATGCCGATATCGAGCACGCCGCCACGCTGCTCGATGCGGGCGAACTGGTCGCGTTTCCGACCGAGACCGTCTACGGCCTCGGCGGCGATGCGGCGAGTCCCGAAGCCGTCGCGCGCATCTACGCCGCGAAGGGGCGTCCCGCCAACCATCCGGTGATCGTGCATCTGCCGCCGGGCGGCGATCCGCAGTATTGGGCCGCCGAATGGCCGGAAGCCGCGCAAAAGCTCGTCGATGCGTTCTGGCCCGGCCCGCTCACGCTGATCGTCAAGCGCCACGCGCGCATTCCCGATGCGGTGAGCGGCGGCCAGGATTCGGTGGGGCTGCGCTGCCCGTCGCATCCGGTCGCGCAGAAGCTGCTGGCCGCGTTTTCGGCGCGGCGGGGCGGACATGGCGGCGTCGCGGCGCCGTCGGCGAACCGCTTCGGCCATGTGAGCCCGACCACGGCGCAGCACGTGCGCGACGAGTTCGGCGCGGCGGTGCATGTGCTCGACGGCGGCGCGTGCGACGTGGGCATCGAATCGACGATTCTCGATCTGTCGCGCGGCTTCCCGGCGCTGCTGCGTCCGGGCCACGTGAGCCCGCACGATATCGCGCGCGTGCTCGGCGAGGCGCCGCGTCTGCCCGATGGTTCGGACGCCACGGCGCCGCGCGCCTCGGGCACGCTCAAGGCGCACTACGCGCCGCGCACGCCGCTGGCGCTGCAGCCGTTCGAGGCGCTGGAGCCGCAGCTCGCGGCCGCGCGCGACGCGGGCGAGACGGTCGCGCTGGTGGCGCGGGCTTCGCGTGCGGGTGCCTGGGCGCAGACGGCCAACGTGCATTTCGTGGCCGCGCCGGAAGAACCGCAGGCGTATGCGCGCGAGTTGTATGGCCTGCTGCGCGCGCTCGATCGGGCGAATGTCACGCGCATTCTGATCGAGAAGCTGCCGGAAACGATCGAGTGGATCGCTGTGAATGATCGGCTCGGGCGCGCGGCGGCGGCGTTTGAGGCGCAGGAGTAGGGTGGGTGTAGCGCATAACGCTCGCTCCCCAAACAAAAAGCCCGGCTTTCCAGGCCGGGCTTTTTTTCGCCCTCAAACAATGCAGGGCGGCGAACTTACTTCCCAAGCCCCTTGCTCGCAATCGTCTGCTCGACGTATTGCGCGAACAGCGCATGCGTGTGCGTGCTCGGGTGGACCGTGTCGGCGAACACATAGGTCTGGTCCGCGTTCGCCACCGTGTAGCTCTGCGGCGAG
This sequence comes from Paraburkholderia tropica, assembly GCF_914484835.1. Lineage (GTDB taxonomy): Bacteria > Pseudomonadota > Gammaproteobacteria > Burkholderiales > Burkholderiaceae > Paraburkholderia > Paraburkholderia tropica_A. The sequence goes on along the minus strand of NZ_CAJZAR010000090.1, from coordinate 98,341 downwards.
CAGAACAGCGACGACTGGAATTGCTCGCCGTACTCCGCGGCCGTCATGCCGTTTTGCAGCACTTGCGGATACTTCTGCGCGTAGGCCGTGGCGTTCTGCGCCATCAGCGTCAGGTTACAGGCCGTGCCGGTGTTGGTGACCGTGAAGCCATTCGCCTGGGCGTTCGGCAGCACGACGGTGTCGAGCCACGTGAACGCATCGGCGAGGATCACCGCGTTCGAGCTGAGCGCCGAGGCGAGCGCCGTCTCGACGATGCCGTTGTACGCCGCCGTGATGCCGGTCAGCAGCGCGGCCGCGCCGGCCGACTTCGCGTTCGCGGCCACGCCGAGCGGCGTCTGGCCGATATCGGGCACGGTCATGAAGACGACGTGCTTGCCGCCCGCCTGCAGGATGGTCTGAATCTGCGTGACCATCGCGACGGCCGCCTGGTAGACCTGCGCGTTGTTCTTCTGCAGGTAGGCGGCGATGTACTGCACCTGGCCCGCCTGCGTGTTCGGCAGCTTGCCGGCCGCGACGTAGGTCGGGTAGTCGGTTTGCAGCGCCGTGGCCAGCGCCGTCAGATTCGCCGTCGTTGCGTACTGGAAGATGTCGTTCGCGCCGCCGTTGATCAGCACGAGCTGGCCGTCGTTGAAGCTCTTGTAGGTGCTCAGGTAGTTGCTCACCTGCGTCTCGACCGGCACGGTCGTCGCTGCCGCGTTGTTCGCCGCCCAGCCTTCGCCTTCGGGGAAGGCCGCGCTGACGTCCGAGCCGCCCTGCGCGTAGCCCAGGCCGCCAGTGGCCGTGAGCGGCAGGCCGAAGCCGCCTTCGTAGGCCGGCGTGATGGTGCCGCCGTAGTATTCCGCGATCTTCTGCACCCAGATCTCGCCCGGGTTCGTCGTGAACTTGCCGCCGCCGAAGCCCGGCAGGATTTGCGGCGAGTAGGTGCCGACGTCGGAGAGGCTGTCGCCGAACGACACGACCTGCAGTTTCACGCCGCCCGCCGGCGTCGTGCTCGCGCTGCTGCTGTTGTCGTCGCCACCGCCGCCGCCGCACGCGGCGAGCAGGGCGAAAGCGGCGCTCGCGAGAGCGATCTGGGTGGCGCGCAGCAGCGTACGGTGTCTCGTTCCTTGGTGCTTCATATTCACTTCATCTCCGTGTTTTGTGGCTTGATGGCCACTGCTTCAATGCAAACTGCCGGTCGAATCTGGCTTCTGTGCTTCGTTCCCCGTTCCCTGTCCGGCAGCCTGCGCAATCTCCTAAGGCTCGCGCGGCTCGCGCTCACGCCCGCTGGTGCGGTCCATCGCGGCGCTTTGCGCGGCGAGCACAAGATCGTGGCGCGCGCACCAGTCGGGCGGCGCGAACAGCGCAGCAAGCCGCGTGCGCCAGTCCGGCATGCGCGCGCAGTCGCGCGCCATCGCGATCCATTCGTGAAAGCTCGCCTTCAGCGGGTTATCGGTGTCGAGCGGCTTGACGATGCCGTAGACGGGCGGCTCGTGCGCATCTTCCTCGACGTAGCTGCCGAACAGCCGATCCCAGATCGCCAGCACGCCGGCGTAATTGCGGTCGATATAGCGCTCGTTGCGCGCGTGATGGACGCGATGCATCGACGGCGTGTTGAACACGTATTCGAGCCAGCCGAGTTTCCCGATGGCCTGCGTATGCACGAAGAACTGGAACGCGAGATTGACGAGCACGATGCTGACGATCTGCATCGGCGTGAAGCCGATCACGGCGAGCGGGATCCAGAAAATCCACATGCCCGCGACGGGATACATCAGGCTCTGGCGGAAGGCGGTGGAAAGATTGAGGCGTCCCGACGAATGATGGACGACGTGCGCGGCCCACAGCCAGCGCACGCGATGGCTCGCGCGGTGAAACACGTAGTAGAGCAGGTCCTGCGCGACGAACAGCACGAGCCAGGCGAGCCAGCCGGGATGCCAGTCTGTCAGTCGCCCGTGGCGCCAGACCCACGCGTAGACGGGAATCGCGACGAGCCACGCGAGCTTGTCGGCGCCCTGGTGCATGAGCGCGAGCGCGGCGTTGCAGAGCGTGTCGGGCCAACTGTAGAGGGCCGCGCCGGGGCGCGAGCGGGCGAGATGCCAGGCTTCCCAGCCGATGCAGGCGAGAAACACGGGCGCGAGCGCGAGCAGCAGCCATTGTGCGTCGAACTGCACGAACGTCGTCCTCCAGGTCCCGTGTGCGGCGCTGGCGCCGCGTTGTTGTGTGTCTCGTCTCCAGAGAGCCGTCGCGGTCCCTTCCCGGTGCAAGAGGGCGTACGCGCGGCCGCCGGTGCGCGACGCATCAACTGACGCGCTACCGGACTTTGCCCGTCAGGGTACACGCGTGCGACGCGCGACGCTCGGGGCTTTGCTAGAGGAAATCTTCGAGGCAGGCCGCCGCGCGGGGCGCGGGCGGTGAGTGTCGCAACGGGAGATACGAGGATGCCGCAGGCCGTCGCGGCGTGCGTTGAGGGCGGCTTTTGCGAGCAGGAAAACGGGGCGCAACGTGGCGAACGGTGGTGCGAGCCGCGCTGCGGCCCGCTTGCGCGCGCGGTGTGCGAACGTTGCGCGAGCGCTCGGGAAAGCGCTCAGAGAAGTGCTCAGGACAGCGGACGGAACGCCGTGGCGGCGCGCCGTCCGCGCGCGCTCGATGCGCGCTCAGCTCACGCTTATTGCGCGGCGTGGTGCTTCTTCGCGGCCTTGCCGGACGCTTTGGCCGACGTCTTCGCGGGCGCTTTCGCCGAAGCCTTCGCGGGCGCCTTTTCCGAGACCTTCTCCGACGTCTTGCGGCCAACCGTTTCGCTGACGCGCTCGACCTTCACGCCTCTCACGGCGTGGCCCGCGCGCGACGCCTTCGTCGCCTTGCGCGGATGCGGATCGACATACACCGGGTGCTCCTCGGGCATGCCCTTGTAGACCCATTCGAGCAGCGCATCGTGAGCGGCGCGCGCGCCTTCCGCGCGCGGATCGTTGATCAGGCTCACGACGATCCAGCTCGAACCGTTCTCGGCGGCCACGTAGCCCGCGATCGCGCGCACGTCGCGCAGCGTGCCGGTCTTGATGTGCGCGTTGCCGCCCACGCCCGCGTTGGTGAGGCGGTTGCGCATCGTGCCGTCGACGCCCGCCACCGGCAGCGAGTCGATGAAGACCTGCGCGACCGGGCTCGCGTTCGCCGTCTGCAACAGGTTCGCGAGCGAGAGCGCGCTGATGTGCTCCTCGCGCGACAGGCCGCAGCCGTTGTCGAGCACGAGTTCCGGCATCGAGAGGCCGTTGCGGTGCAGGAAGTTCGTCACGGCCGAGGCGGCCTTCGCCGTGGTTGAAGGCGGCTTGCCCTCGACAGCGCCGAGCGTGAGGAACAGATTGCGCGCCATCACGTTGTTGCTGAATTTGTTGATGTCGTGCACGACGTCGCCGAGCGGCGGGCTCTGGTGCACGGCCAGCAGGCGCGCGCGCGGCGGGACCACGCCTTCGTGCGTCGTGCCCGCGAAGCTGCCGCCCGCCTGTTGCCAGAGCGCGAGGAAGCCGTCGGCGAAGAAGGTCGAGTGATCGACGGGCGCGGCCATGTTGAGCGTGCGCGCGCCGCAGCGCATCGCGTAGCTGCCGTCGAAGCTCGCGGTGACCACGCCGTTCGCGCCGGGCGTGACCTGCGGGCTCGGCAAGATGCCGCGGCACGCGCCGGGGCGCTCGTGGATCTGGTTGTCGATCTGCCATTGCGCGACCGGCGGCACCACGTCGATCGACACGCCTTCGCGCGACGGCGAGAACGTGAAGGACACCGATTTGAACGCGTACATCAGCGGATCGGGGCCGACGTTGTAGGGCGCGCTTTCGTCGCCGTCGAACGAGGGCAGGTCGCGCGTGGACGGATCGAACTCGCTCTTGTCGAGCACGAGCGCGCCGTCGATGCGCGTGATGCCCGCCGCGCGGATCTTCTGCACGAGGTCGATCAGTTCTTCGGGCACGAGCTTCGGATCGCCGGTGCCCTTGATGTAGAGATTGCCGTGCAGCGTGCCGCTCGCGTCGACGTCGCCGTCGGTGTAGGCCGAGGTCTTCCAGCGGTAGTCGGCGCCCAGCATCGCGAGGCCGCTCCAGGTGGTGACGAGCTTCATGGTCGAGGCGGGCATCATCGGCTGGCCGGCGTTGACGGCCAGGCTCGGCTGACGGTCGCCGACTTTTTCGATCACCACGCTCACCGACGAAAGCGGCACGTGCGCGCGTTCGAGCCCCGCCATCACCGAAGGCGGCAGCACGGTGCTGACGTTGACGGTCGGCGTGCGCGCTTCAGTGGGCTGCGCCCAGGCGGCGGGCGCGGCGCAGAACGCGGCGCTCAGCGCGGCGCAGACGAGCGTGAGCGACAGCGTGCGGCTCGCCTTGCGGGCGGGCGTGCTTGTGGACTTGAAGCTGGCAGCCTGGCGCGACGGCAGGCGCCAGAAGCGGCTCAGGGAGCGAAGGGGGCGAAGAGAGCGCGGGGACGACGAAACGGGCGGCATGAAATGCGTTGGGCGAGTGCGGGCAGTGCAGGGCCGCGCGCGGCGAGCGCCTTCTAAGGCGGCTTCGGGGGTGCGCGCGGACGCGGATTCAAGGGCGCGAAGCGTTTGCGATGCACGCGGCGGCGGCGTCGGTTGCGCGATCAGGCGCGAGCCGGGCTGGGAAGCGCGTCAGCATCGCGGCGCCGCGCGCCGCAAAAGCGCCCATTGTAAAGACCTCGCGCGGCGTGCGCGCATCGTCGGCGACAAAAGTGATGAAAGCAGGGGCGAAAGGCGCAATAAAAACGCGATACGCGCGCTTGTCATCGGGAAGTAATGACGAAGCAGGCGAGATGCAAGCAGATAACGCGCCTCGTGCGCGCTGGAAGCGATCGACGAGCCATCAGCAAACAATCGGGATGCAATCGCGACGCAATCGGGAACCCATCGCACGCCACATCGGCGTGGCGCTGTCGGTGCCGCGCTAGAATGCACCATCGTTATCCCGCAACGCGGTGCCGCGCGCGCCGCACCGTTATTTCACTACGATGCGCATACTGCTAGTCGAAGATGACCGCATGATCGCCGAAGGCGTGCGCAAGGCGCTACGCGGCGAGGGCTTTGCGGTCGATTGGGTCGAGGACGGCGAAGCCGCGCTCTCGGCCGCGAGTGGCGAAAGCTACGACCTGATGCTGCTCGATCTCGGGCTGCCCAAGCGCGACGGCCTCGACGTGCTGCGTACGCTACGCGCGCGCGGCACGGCGCTGCCCGTGCTGATCCTCACGGCGCGCGACGCCATCGCCGACCGCGTGAAGGGTCTCGACGCGGGCGCCGACGATTACCTCATCAAGCCCTTCGATCTCGACGAACTCGGCGCACGCATGCGCGCGCTGATCCGCCGTCAGTCGGGGCGCAGCGAATCCACCATTCGCCACGGCTCGATCACGCTCGATCCGGCCTCCCACCAGGTGACGCAGGACGGCGCGCCCGTGGCGCTTTCGGCGCGCGAATTCGCGCTGCTCGAAGCGCTGCTCGCGCGGCCCGGCGCGGTGCTCTCGAAGAGTCAGCTCGAAGAGAAGATGTACGGCTGGGGCGAGGAAATCGGCAGCAACACGGTCGAGGTCTATATCCACGCGCTGCGCAAGAAGCTCGGCGCCGATCTCATCCGCAACGTGCGCGGCCTCGGCTACATGATCGCGAAAGACGCGTAAGGACACACGCGCACCAATGAGTTCGATTCGACGACAACTGCTGTTCTGGCTGCTCGCGATCGTGGTCGCGGGCGTGAGCCTCGCGGGCTGGCTGATCTACCGCCAGGCGCTCGCGGAAGCCAACGAACTGTTCGACTACCAGCTGCAGGAAATCGCCTCGGCGCTGCCGTCCGAGCCCTTCAACGAGATTCTGTCGTCGCGCGACACCGGCACCGAAGGCATCGTCCTGCAGATCTGGAATCGCAACGGCGTGCTGATGTACTACTCGCATCCGCGTGCGCCGCTCGCGCCGCGCGCGGAACTGGGCTTCTCGACCGAGAAGACCGATCGCGGCGACTGGCGCGTCTATGGCGCGATCGTCGGCGACAACGTCGTGCAGCTCGCGCAGCCCGTCTCGGTGCGCAACCGGCTCGCGGCGAACGTCGCGCTGCGCACGCTGTGGCCGCTGATCGTGCTGCTGCCGTTTCTCGGCCTCGCCGTGTGGATGGTGGTGGGGCGCGGCCTCAAGCCGCTGTCGCGCGTCGCGCGCGCGCTCGACACGCGTCATCCCGAGGCGCTCGATCCGCTGCCCGAGGAGCGGCTGCCGCGTGAAGTGATGCCGCTCGTGCACGCGCTCAATGCGCTGCTCGAACGGCTCGCGCACGCGCTCGACACGCAGAAGGCCTTCGTCGCCGATGCCGCGCACGAATTGCGCACGCCGCTCGCGGCCGTGCAGATCCAGGCGCAGCTGGTCGCGCGCGCGAAGGACGACGACACGCGCCGCGAAGCGCTCGGCGATCTGCAGGCGGGCGTCACGCGCGCCACGCGTCTCGCGGAGCAACTGCTCGCGCTCGCGCGGTCGGAACCGGACGGCCATGCGCGTGCGCGCAGCGTCGATCTGCACGCGCTGCTCGACGATTGCGTGCTCAACTACGCGCCGCTCGCGCAGCAGCGCGGCGTGGATCTCGGCATCGAGGAAAGCGCCGATGCGCACGTGGACGGCGACGCCGACGCGCTGCGCGTGATGTTCAACAATCTGCTCGACAACGCCACGAAATACACGCCTGCGGGCGGCCGCGTGGACGTGAGCCTGCTGGTCGACGACGGCCATCCGCTCGTACGTATCGCGGACAGCGGCCCGGGCATTCCTGTCGACGAACGCGCGCGCGTGTTCGACCGTTTCTATCGCGTGGGCGCGGGTGCGAACCGCGCGCGCACCGATGTCGCGGGCACCGGGCTCGGGCTCGCGATCGTCAGACGGATCGCCGATCAGCACGGCGCGGCCATCGCGCTCGGCGACTCGCCCGCGGGCGGTTTGCAGGTCGACGTGCGCTTCTGAGCATTGGCGGATCGCTTGAAGATCGATGCGCGCGCAATCAAAATCCGCTTGGGCGCAGCGGGGCGCGCATGGCAGTTTCAAACAAGCTTTAATTCAGCTTTCGATTTAGCTTTCAGTTCAGCTTTCAATACGCGCCCTTATTCGCACCGCATGCCCGCAAAGCCCCTCCACACGGGGCTTTTCGCATTAGTTCCCAAATTAAGACTCCTTTAAGCGACGCCGCTTAACCTTCGTTACGTCGTGACAGCATCCCGCGCAAGGAGTCCACTATGAATACCAAAGTCTTTACCCGCAGTGCCGTGGCGATCGCCGTGGCCGTCGCGTTGTCGGCGGGCTACGTGGCCGGGCGCCGCGACGTGCCGCCGCCGCAGGTCATCACGCCCGCGCAGGCCGCGATGATGCCCGCCGAGGCTGCGGCCAAGACCGGCATTCCCGACTTCTCGGGCCTCGTCGAAACCTACGGCCCGGCCGTCGTCAACATCAGCGCGAAGCACGTCGTCAAGCAGATGGCGATGCGCGGCGGTGGTGGCGGCGGCGCGCAGCAGTTGCCGATCGATCCGAGCGATCCGTTCTACCAGTTCTTCAAGCACTTCTACGGCGGCATGCCCGGCATGGGCGGCGACGGCGGTGGTGGCGGCGGCGCGCAGCCCGACACGCCGAGCACGAGCCTCGGCTCGGGCTTCATCATCAGCCAGGACGGCTACATTCTCACCAACGCGCACGTCGTGGACGGCGCGAACGTGGTGACGGTCAAGCTCACCGACAAGCGCGAGTTCAAGGCGAAGGTCGTGGGCGCGGACAAGCAGTCCGACGTCGCCGTGCTCAAGATCGACGCCAAGGATCTGCCGACCGTGAAGATCGGCGATCCGCGCCAGAGCAAGGTCGGCCAGTGGGTGGTGGCGATCGGCTCGCCGTACGGCTTCGACAACACCGTGACCTCGGGCATCATCAGCGCGAAATCGCGCTCGCTGCCCGACGAGAACTACACGCCGTTCATCCAGACCGACGTGCCGGTGAACCCCGGCAATTCGGGCGGCCCGCTGTTTAATCTGCAGGGCGAAGTGATTGGCATCAACTCGATGATCTACTCGCAGACGGGCGGCTTCCAGGGCCTGTCGTTCGCGATCCCGATCACCGAAGCGATGAAGGTCAAGGACGACCTCGTCAAGACCGGCCACGTGAGCCGCGGACGCCTCGGCGTCGCGGTGCAGTCGATGAACCAGACGCTCGCCAATTCGTTCGGCATGGAAAAACCGCATGGCGCGCTCGTCAGCTCGGTGGACGCGAACGGCCCGGCCGCGAAGGCGGGTCTGAAGCCCGGCGACGTGATCGTGGCCGTGAACGGCGAGCAGATCGGCGATTCGTCGGATCTGCCCTCGCTGATCGCGGGCATGAAGCCGGGCACCAAGGCCGATATCCAGATCTGGCGCGACAAGACCACCAAGGATCTGAACGCGACCATCGGCACGCTTTCCGACACGAAGACTGCGTCGAACGACACGCCGCAGTCGCAGCTGCAAGGGCGCCTCGGCGTGGCCGTGCGTCCGCTCACGCCGGAGGAAAAGAGCAACAGTTCGCTCGATCACGGCCTGCTCGTCGAACAGGCGGGCGGCGCGGCGGAAAACGCGGGCATCCAGCCGGGCGACGTGATCCTCGCGGTGAACGGCCGTCCGGTGGGCAGCGCCGACCAGCTCAAGCAGATGATCGCGCAGGCGGGCAACAGCATCGCGCTCTTGATCCAGCGCGACGACGCGCAGATTTTCGTGCCGGTCGATCTCGGCTAGGCCACGCAACCGCCGTCACGTCACGATTCGCTCCAGCGGTCCGACGCGCTTTACGCTTCGTCTACCGGGATTGCCGGACCGCTTTTCCACTGCCGCCGGGGCTTGTGCCCGGCGGCAGTTTTCTTTTGTGCGCGCGGTTTTGGCGGCGCTTCGGCCGCATTTTGGCCACATTTCGGCCACGTTTTGGCCTCGCTTAGGCCACACATTCCGTCGCACCATCGGACGATCCCCTATACCTGTTTTAGTGCCGATCAGGCTGCGCACGGGCACGCGCCTTGCGCCATCCGTCTCACCGGAGAAACTTCCAAGGAGTCGTCACGATGAAGATGTTCCCTAACGCACGCCCCGTCCTTTCGGCCGCCGCGCTCGCGGCCACCCTGGCGCTCGGCTACGCGGGCAATGCGGCGGCGCAGCAGGCCATGCCGCAAGGCGGCAGCGCCGGCACGGCCGACATGAGCGGCACGCAGGGCAACGCCACGGTCGGCGGCTCGTCGACCGACGACACGAGCGCCGGCAACACCAACGGCGGCGGCATGCCGCAAGTGCAGCAACAGGGCAATGTGTCGTTCGTCTCGGGCGGCGTCGGCCAGGACGAGTCGAAGGCGCTGCAGGCGGCGCAACGTTCGTGGCCGCTGGCGCTGCGCTTCACGGGCCGCAACGCCGAGTTCCTCGCCGACGTGCGCGTGCAGATCACCGACGCCCACGGCGCAAACGTGCTCGACACCACCTCGCGCGGGCCGTACATGCTGGTGCGGGTGCGCCCGGGCCGCTATACGGTGCACGTGAGCCATAGCGGCGTCGACAAGACCAGCACCGTGACCGTCGGCTCGAACGGCAGCGCGCGCGCCGCGTTCGTCTGGTAACGGCCGCAGACGGTCCGGCGCGGTGAGCGAGACGGCCCGCGCGGCTGCCGCGCGGGCCGTTTTGCGCCCGGCGGGGCGGTTGCGGGCCGCTTGAGGCATGATCTTGACGCGTGAGCTTGACGCATAAGCTTGAGCCATGACAGCGGCATGACGGCGCCGCAATCCGGGGCGTCCCGACTGTTGCGCCGACGCCAGGCCAATGTGCGCCATCCGACATAGCCTGGCGGCGCCGTCGTGCGCGAAGTCGCGCATGCGCGCGAAGTTTGGCCGATAATGAAGCGAAAGGCCCGCCGCGCCGCGAGCCTCAGGGAGCCAGAAGGAATCCACAACGACCGGCACGCCGTGCCGGAAGAGGCCGCGCGCCGCACTGGCTGCGCCGCCCATCGATCAGGAGCTGACCATGACGGTCGAACCGGATGCCGGCCATCGCATCGAGATCGTCGTAAATCGTCACCGCGTGCGCGTGATTCACGGCGGCATCACGATCGCCGACACGCTCGCCGCGCTCACGCTCTCCGAGACCGGCGCCATCGACACCTGGTATTTCCCGCGCGCCGACGTGAACATGGCGCGCCTCGAACGCTCCACGCGCACGACGCCGTGCCCGCACAAGGGCGAGGCGGTCTACTACCATCTGCGCACCGAGGACGGCCGCATCGACGACGCCGCCTGGAGTTACGAGACGCCGCCCGACACCGTGCGCGAGATCGCGGGCTACCTGGCTTTCGACGCCGGGCGCGTCGACCGCATCGATCAGACGTCCTGATCCGCGCGCCCAGCGACACAGCAAGACACCGTACGACATCGCTTCTTACGATTACGACACACGACCTTCTCGAACCACTGCCGGGGAGCCGCCATGGAACTGAACGACGCGTTGAGGATTCCGCTCGAGCCGATTGCCGTCTGGCAAGCGCTTCAGGACGCCGCGCTCGTGCGCGCGAGTCTCGAGCATTGCGAGATGTTCCGGCGACTGGGCGCGGGCGAGTACGCGCTCACGCTGACCGTGCCACTCGGGCCGCTACGCGCGCGCTACGAGGTGCGCGCCCATATCGCCAGTGACGTCTCCACGGTGCCGCTGACGCCGCGTCGCGTGCTGAGTTTTCGCGCGCGCGCCGACGGCATCGGTTCGATGCGCGGCCAGATCGACGTGGCGCTGCGCGAGGAGGAGGTGGCCGCGGGCAAGCCGCCGAGCACGCGCATCGACTATTCGGTGTGGGCGACGCTGACCGGACCGCTTGGCGAATTGCCGCCGCGCCAGATCGAGCACGCGCTGCACGACCTCGCCGACGAGTTCTTCACCGAGTTTTGCGCCGTGGTCGCGGCCAAGCATGGCCGTGCGCCGAACCGCGCGCGCGGCAAGGAACCGCGCCGTCAGCACGTGTTCCTGAGGCCGATCAATCTCGCGGCGGTCGCACGGCGCGCGCTGCCGCACGCGGGCGGCACGCTCTCGGGCCGCGCCGCGAGCACGCTGCATCACGAACCCGCGCCGCACGCGATGCCGAGTTGGGCGTGGGCCGCGATGATCTTCTTCGTCGCGCTGCTGCTCTACGTGGCGCGCTTCTTCACGGGCGGCTGACCCTCCCGCGGGCGACGCGGTGCTTGTACGCCGCGTCGTTTCACACCGCTTACTTTCCGTTCACTTCCCCCGAAACTCGCGCCGCCACGCCGACGGCGAGGTGCTGAACGCCTGCACGAAATGCTGGCGCAGCGACGCCGCCGAGCCGAAGCCCGCGCCTTGCGCGATGGCGTCGATCGGCTGATCGGTGCTTTCGAGCAGCTGCTGCGCGCGCGCGAGCCGCTCGCCGAGCAGCCACGCGCCGACGGTCGCGCCCGTCGTCAGGCGGAACTGGCGCGTGAAGGTGCGGCGGCTCATCAGCGCGCGTTCGGCCAGCGTGTCGAGCGTGTGCGGCGCGTCCAGATTCGCGCGGATCCAGTCGAGCAGGCCCGACAGCCGGTCGCCGCGTCCGCGCGCCGCGACGGGCTGCTGCACGTACTGCGCCTGATTGCCCTGCCGATGCGGCGGCACCACGAGACGGCGCGCCACGTAATTGGCCGCGTCGGTGCCCGCGAGGCGGCGCAGCAGATGCAGGCAGCAGTCGAGTCCCGCCGCCGTGCCCGCCGACGTGAGGATGTCGCCATCGTCGACGTAGAGCACGTGCGGGTCGAAGCGCACGCGCGGGAATCGGCGCGCGAAGGCGTCGGCGGCGGCCCAGTGCGTGGTGGCCGGACGGCCGTCGAGCAGGCCCGCGTGCGCGAGCACGAAGGCGCCGAGGCACAGGCCGACCAGCACCGCGCCGCGCGCGCGGGCGTCGCGCAAGGCGTCGCAGAGCGCCTCGGGCGGCGCTTCCTCGGTGTCGCGCCAGCTCGGCACGATGACGACGTCGGCGTCGGCGAGCGCGTCGAGGCCGTGCGTCGCGCCGAGCGTGAAGCCCGCCGTGGTGGCGAGCGGACCGCTTTCCGCCGCGCACACGCGCAGCTCGAACGGCGGCACGCCGCCTTCGGCGCGGTCCTCGCTGAACACGATGCAGGGCACCGACAGGTGGAACGGAATGATGCGGTCGAAGGCGATCACGGCGATGCGGCGCGCGGGCGCGGCGGGCGTGGCGGGTGTCAGAGGACGCGCGGATGGCGCGGAAGGCTCGGGCAGGACGGCGGCGGCGGTGGACATTCGCGGACTCGCTTTTTCGGGGGCGTTTCGCAGTTAGCGGCGGGGCGGGGCCCGGGGTGGGGATTTTGGCCTGATTCTAGCGAAACTTGTCATTCGGGCCACTGTGCGCGTGCGCGCCGCCACGCAACAATGCACCATCGTCTGAACGCCGGCAGGCCGGACGATTTCAACCCGCGCCGTATCCAAAGCATTCCGAACCATCCCGAAACCTGCTCGAATCAGGAGGCCTCACCATGTCCGCACAACCGCGCCGCGCGCTCGTCGTCATCGACGTGCAGAACGAATATGTGAGCGGCGATCTGCCGATCGAATATCCCGACGTCCACACCTCGCTCGCGAATATCGGCCGCGCCATGGACGCCGCGCGCGCCGCGGGCGTGCCGGTCGTCGTCGTGCAGAACTTCGCGCCCGCGCAGTCGCCGCTGTTCGCGCGCGGCAGCGTGGGCGCCGATCTGCATGACGTGGTGGCCTCGCGCACGCGCGATCACTACGTCGAGAAGTCGCTGCCGAGCGCGTTCGCGGGCACCGATCTGGGCGCGTGGCTGGCCGCGCGCGGCATCGACACGCTCACGATCGTCGGCTACATGACGCACAACTGCGACGCCTCGACGGCCTTCGACGCCGCGCACGCGGGCCTCGCGGTCGAGTTTCTGGAGGATGCGACGGGTTCGGTGCCGTACGAGAATTCTGCGGGCGCGGCGAGCGCCGCGGAGATTCATCGCGTGTTCAGCGTGGTGATGCAGTCGCGCTTCGCGGCCGTCGCGAGCACCGATGCGTGGCTCGCGGCGCTGGCGGAAAGTGCGCCGCTGCCGCGCGACAATATCTATCTGTCGAATCAGCGGGCGCGCAAGGCGCGCGTGGCCGCGTGAGTTTCTGAGACGGGAAGAAGGGGGCGGCGCGGTTCGCTCTCGCCATGCAATCTCAGCGAAAACGTCCGCGTAGAAAATCGCGCAAAAAGCCGCGCGCCGTCACGCCTCGCCGGGCGCGCCGGCCACACCCGCCGCCGCCCGCAGCGCCGGGCTGAAGCGCAGCGCGTCGAACACCGCTTCGACGAGACGCTCGGCGTTGCTCGCCACGTCGAATGCGTCGGGCAGGATCGCCATGTCGCGCAGCGCGCCCGTGATGAACGAATGCAGCACGCGCGCGGCGCGCGCCGCGTCGAGATCGGCGGGCAACTGGCCTTTCGACATCGCGTTGCGCAAGCCTTCCTCGATGCGCATCAGTCCCTCGCGCATATTGCCCTGATGGCGCGCCATCACCGGGCCCATTTCCTCGACGAACTCGCACTTCAGAAACAGGATCTCGAACACGCGGCGGCGGCGTGCGTCGGTGGCCGTGTCGCACAGGCAAAGCGTGCACAGGTCCTTGATGCGGCCGAGCGGATCGGGCTCGCCGGGGTCGACCGAGGCGGCCTTGAGTTCGTCGAGCGGCAGGATCACGCGGTCGAACATCGCCGTGAACAGATCGCCCTTGTTCTCGAAGTGCCAGTAGATCGCGCCGCGCGTCACGCCAGCGGCTTGCGCTATGTCAGCGAGCGAGGTGCGCGAGACGCCTTTGTCAAAAAAGACGTGTTCGGCGGCGTCGAGAATGCGGTTGCGCGTCTCCAGCGCTTCCTCTTTCGTGCGTCGGGCCATGATCGGTGGGATTCGGGCGTAAGGAGTGAGGTAAGGGATTAATAAGGGCGCTTTACGCGAACAAAAGCCCCGAAAAGCGAAGGACTATTCGGCAAGAGATACAAAGGGGCGCGATCCGCAACGTATTGATTTGTAATATGGATGTCATGCGTAAATCGCTCTTGACGAACCGTTCATCGGGAATGATTCGTTCTTTTACATTCGTTCGCGAATGTATCTATAATAGCACCCCACCACCTGGGTACCTCAAGTGGTGATGTCCGGTAATATCCGTCACTGGCCCTTTGGTGGTCGTAGAAACCCCAGGCACGACGCCCGACGCGGCGGCGCGCCGAAGAATCGCCCGGACGGATGTAGCTGACCGGTATCGCGCCTTTTTCCTGAAGTACCCGGTTATCCGTCAGGTATTGCCAGATGCTGGCGTGCGCTGCCGTCCTCCTGCTTGCTCCCGCTCGCGAGGACGCCGCACGCTTTTAATTGTCAGTTATAGACAGAGGTCGCTCCATGCGCGTCGAACGGGTTCCATTCCGCCTAATCAGCTTCGCGACGGCTGCCATCGTGCTTGCAGCGTGCGGGCAAAAGCAGTCGGCGCCGCCGCCGCAAACCCCCGAAGTGGGTGTTGTCACCCTCCAGCCCACCGCTGTGCCGGTCGTGTCCGAACTGCCGGGCCGCACCAATGCCTTCCTCGTCGCGCAAGTGCGCGCACGGGTCGACGGCATCGTGCTGCGCCGCGAGTTCACCGAAGGCAGCGTCGTGAAGGCGGGTCAACGCCTGTACAAGATCGATCCGGCGCCGTACATCGCCACGCTCAATAACGCCAAGGCCACGCTCGCGAAGGCGCAGGCGAACCTCGTCACGCAGAACGCCCTCGTCACGCGCTACAAGGTGCTGGTGCAGGCCAACGCCGTGAGCAAGCAGGATTACGACAACGCCGTGTCCGCGCAGGGCCAGGCCGCCGCCGACGTCGCGGCAGGCAAGGCCGCGGTCGACACCGCGCAGATCAACCTCGGCTATACGGACGTGGTCTCGCCCATCACGGGCAAGGTCGGCATCTCGCAGGTCACGCCGGGTGCGTACGTGCAGGCGAGCGCCGCCACGCTGCTGTCGACCGTGCAGCAGATGGACCCGATGTATGTCGACCTCACGCAGTCGAGCCTCGACGGCCTGAAGCTGCGCCGCGAAATCCAGGAAGGCCGCCTGAAGACCAACGGCCCCGACGCCGCCAAGGTCTCGCTCGTCCTCGAAGACGGCCGCACCTACGCGCAGCAGGGCAAGCTCCAGTTCACCGACGTCACGGTCGACCAGACCACGGGCTCGGTCACGATCCGCGCGCTGTTCCCGAACCCGGACCGCGTGCTGCTGCCGGGCATGTTCGTGCGCGCGCGCATCGACGAAGGCACCAACGAGCGCGCCTTCCTCGTGCCGCAGATCGGCGTTCAGCACGACCAGAAGGGCCAGGCGACGGTGCTCGTCGTTAACAAGGACAACAAGGTCGAACTGCATCCGATCGTCACGTCGGGCTCGCAGGGCCAGGACTGGATCGTCGAAAGCGGCATCAACGCGGGCGACCGCGTGGTCGTGCAGGGCACGGAGAAGGTCAAGCCGGGCGCCGAGGTCAAGCCGGTCGACGCGCATCTGCCGCCGCCGCCGCCGCCGGGCGCGCCTTCGGCCGACCAGGCGACGGCATCGGGCTATGGAAGCGCAAGCGCCGCTTCGGGCGCGTCGGCTGCCTCCGCACCCGCTGCTTCCGCCGCGCAATAACAGGGAGCCTGCTTCATGGCAAAGTTCTTTATCGACCGCCCAATCTTTGCTTGGGTGGTCGCCATCATCCTGATGCTGGCGGGTGTGGCGTCGGTGTTCACGCTGCCGGTCGCGCAGTATCCGACCATCGCGCCGCCGTCCATCCAGATCAGCGCGACCTACCCGGGCGCGTCGGCCAAGACGGTGGAAGACACGGTCACCCAGGTGATCGAGCAGCAGATGAGCGGTCTCGACCACTTGCTGTATCTGTCGTCCACGTCCGATGACTCGGGCACGGCCACGATCACGCTGACGTTCGCGGCGGGCACCAACCCGGACATCGCGCAGGTGCAGGTGCAGAACAAGCTGCAGCTCGCCACGCCGATTCTGCCGCAGGTGGTGCAGCAGCTCGGCATCAAGGTCACGAAGTCGAGCAGCAGCTTCCTGCTGGTGATGGCGTTCGTCTCCGAAGACGGCAGCATGACCAAGTACGACCTCGCGAACTACGTGGCGTCGAACGTGCAGGACCCGATCAGCCGTATCGACGGCGTGGGTACGGTCACGCTGTTCGGCTCGCAGTACGCGATGCGCGTCTGGCTCGATCCGAACAAGCTCACCAACTACAGCCTCACGCCGAGCGACGTGACGGCCGCGATCACCGCGCAGAACGTGCAGATCGCGGGCGGCCAGCTGGGCGGCACGCCGTCGGTGGCGGGTCAGTCGTTCCAGGCGACCATCACCGAATCGACGCTGCTGCACACGCCTGAAGAGTTCGGCAACATCCTGCTGAAGGTGAACCAGGACGGCTCGCAGGTGCGTCTGAAGGACGTGGCGCGTATCGGTCTGGGCGGCGAAAACTACAACTTCGACACGAAGTACAACGGTGCGCCGACCGCCGGTCTGGGTATTCAGCTCGCGACGGGCGCCAACGCGCTGCAAACCGCGAAGCTGGTGCGCCAGAAGATCGACGACCTCTCGAAGTACTTCCCGCACGGTCTCGTCGTGAAGTACCCGTACGACACGACGCCGTTCGTGCGCCTGTCGATCGAGGAAGTGATCAAGACGCTGCTGGAAGGCATCGTGCTGGTGTTCCTCGTGATGTACCTGTTCCTGCAGAACCTGCGCGCGACGTTGATTCCGACGATCGCGGTGCCGGTGGTGCTGCTGGGTACGTTCGCGATCATGGCGGCGGTGGGCTTCTCGATCAACACGCTGTCGATGTTCGGCCTCGTGCTCGCAATCGGTCTGCTGGTGGACGATGCGATCGTGGTGGTGGAAAACGTCGAACGGGTGATGGTGGAAGAGGGCCTCGGGCCGAAGGAAGCCACCCGCAAGGCGATGGGCCAGATCACCGGCGCACTCGTGGGCGTGGCGCTCGTGCTGTCGGCCGTGTTCGTGCCGGTGGCGTTCTCGGGCGGTTCGGTGGGCGCGATCTATCGTCAGTTTTCGCTGACGATCGTGGCCGCGATGGTGCTGTCCGTGCTGGTGGCGTTGATTCTGACGCCCGCACTGTGCGCGACCATCCTCAAGCCGATCCCGAAGGGCCATCACGAAGAGAAGAAGGGCTTCTTCGGCTGGTTCAACCGCACGTTCGAGAAGAGCCGCGACAAGTATCACAGCGGCGTCTATCACGTCATCAAGCGCTCGGGCCGCTGGCTCATCATCTATCTCGCGGTGATCGTCGCGGTTGGCCTGCTGTTCGTGCGCCTGCCGAAGTCGTTCCTGCCCGATGAAGACCAGGGCACGATGTTCGTGATCGTGCAGACGCCGTCGGGCTCGACCCAGGAAACCACGGCACGCACGCTGGCCAACATCCAGAACTATCTGCTCAACGACGAGAAGTCGATCGTCGAGTCGACGTTCACGGTGAACGGCTTCAGCTTCGCGGGCCGCGGCCAGAACTCGGGTCTCGTGTTCGTGCGCATGAAGGATTACAAGGAACGTCAGCACGCGGACCAGAAGGTCCAGGCGCTGGTGGGCCGCGTGTTCGCGCACTACGCGGGCTACAAGGACGCGATGGTGATTCCGGTGAATCCGCCGTCGATTCCTGAACTCGGCACGGCCTCGGGCTTCGACTTCGAACTCCAGGATCGCGGCGGCGTGGGCCACGAAAAGCTGATCGAAGCGCGCAACATGCTGCTCGGCATGGCCGCGAAGGATCCGTCGCTGGCGCTCGTGCGTCCGAACGGCCTGAACGACACGCCGCAGTACAAGATCAACATCGACCGCGAGAAGGCTGAAGCGCTCGGTGTGACGGCGGCATCGGTCGACCAGACGTTCTCGATCGGCTGGGCTTCGTCGTACGTGAACAACTTCCTCGACATCGATGGCCGGATCAAGAAGGTCTACGTGATGGCCGACGCGCCGTTCCGTATGACGCCGAACGATCTGAACACCTGGTACGTGCGTAACAGCGCGGGCGGGATGGTGCCGTTCAACTCGTTCGCGAGCGGTGAGTGGACCTACGGTTCGCCGAAGCTCGAACGCTACAACGGCATCTCGGCGGTGGAAATCCAGGGTCAGGCGAGCACGGGCAAGTCGACGGGCCAGGCCATGACGGCCATGGAACAGATCGCGGCGAAGCTGCCCGCGGGCATCGGCTACGAGTGGACCGGTCTGTCGTTCCAGGAACGCCAGTCGGGTTCGCAGGCGCCGATCCTGTACGGCATCTCGATCCTCGTCGTGTTCCTGTGTCTCGCGGCACTGTACGAAAGCTGGTCGATTCCGTTCGCGGTCATCATGGTGGTGCCGCTCGGCGTGCTCGGCGCGCTGCTGGCGGTCACGCTGCGCGGTCTGGAAAACGACGTGTTCTTCCAGGTGGGTCTGTTGACCACCGTGGGTCTGTCGGCGAAGAACGCGATTCTGATCGTGGAATTCGCCCGCGACCTCCAGGCCGACGGGAAGATGGGACCGATCGAGGCGGCGCTCGAAGCCTCCCGACTGCGTCTGCGTCCGATTCTGATGACGTCGATGGCGTTCATTCTCGGCGTGCTGCCGCTCGCGATCAGTAACGGCGCGGGTTCGGCATCGCAGCACGCGATCGGCACGGGCGTGATCGGCGGCATGGTCACGGCCACGTTCCTCGCGATCTTCATGATCCCGATGTTCTTCGTCGTGATCCGCGCGAAGTTCGCAGGCGAGAAGGAAGACGCCGACGTCGCGCTCCAGCACTACGAGGAGCACCACGCGCACGACCACGACGACGACAACGGCGGCAACGCCGGCGGCACGGGTGGCAACGGCGGTGGCGACAACGGCGGCCCGGGTAAGGAAGGACATTGAGATGCATAAACTATCCGTAATTGCAGGGGCCGCTGCGCTACTGGCAGGTTGCACGATGGCGCCGTGGTACCACCGGCCGGACGCGCCGGTGTCGCAGACCTTCCCGCAGGGCGGCGTCTACGCGACGCAGCCCGGCACCGAAGCCGGCCAGGTCGGCGAAGGCGGCGAGGGCACGAGCGCCAAGAGCAGCCACAGCGCCAATGGCGCGACGGCGGCCGACATCGGCTGGCGTGACTTCTTCGTCGATCCGCGTCTGCAGCAGCTCGTCGAGATCGCGCTGAAGAACAACCGCGACCTGCGCGTTTCGGTGCTCAACGTGGACGCGGCGCGCGCGCAGTATCAGATCACGCGCGCCGAGCTGTTCCCGGCGGTCAACGCCGTGGGCACGGACACGCGCACGCGCCTGCCGCAGCAACTGGCGACGAGCTATCCGACCAATCCGTACAGCGTCTACAACGTGGGCCTGCAGGCGTCCTGGGAAATCGACTTCTGGGGCCGCATTCGCAGCCTGAAGGACCAGGCGCTCGCGCAGTATCTGTCGACGGCGTATGCGCGCAAGGCGGCGGAAATCACGCTGGTGTCGGAAGTCGCGGACCAGTACCTGACGATGCTCTCCGACGACGACCTGCTGAAGGTCACGCAGGAGACGCTGAAGACGGCGCAGGACTCGTACAACATCACGAAGGCGCAGTTCGACACCGGCACCGGCACCGAACTCGATCTGCGTCAGGCGCAGACCGTGGTCGAGTCGGCGCAGGCCAACCTGCAGGCGCAACTGCGCGCCCGTGCGCAGGCCGAGAACGCGCTCGTGCTGCTGCTCGGCGAGCCGCTGCCGGCGGACATGCCGCAAGGCCTGCCGCTCGACAGCCAGGATCTGCTCGCCGACATCCCGGAGGGGCTGCCTTCGGACATGCTCACGCGCCGTCCCGACATCATGGAAGCGGAGCAGACGCTGCTCGCCGCGAACGCCAACATCGGCGCGGCGCGCGCGGCCTTCTTCCCGAAGATCTCGCTGACGGCGGCGTTCGGCACCGAAAGCCTGTCGCTCGGCGGTCTGTTCAAGGCGGGCACGGCGGCATGGAGTTTCGTGCCGCAGGTCACGCTGCCGATCTTCGAGGGCGGTTCGAACATCGCGAACCTGCAACTCGCGAACGTGCAGAAGCGTATCGAGATCGCGAACTACGAGAAGTCGATCCAGTCGGCGTTCCGCGAAGTGGCGGACGGGCTGGCCGCGCGCGGCACCTACGATCAGCAGATCGCGGCGCTCGAACGCAACGCCTTCGCGAACCAGCGTACGCTGACGCTCTCGGAGCTGCGCTACCGGAACGGCGTGGACAGCTATCTGCCGGTCCTGACCGCGCAGACGAGCCTGTACACCTCGCAGCAGACGCTGATCAACGCGCGCCTCGCACGCTTGACCAACCTGGTCGATCTGTATCGCGCGCTCGGCGGCGGCTGGATCCAGCACGCGGGCGAAACGCCGCGCGAGCCGGATGCACCGGCCGATTACGGCTCGGCGAGCGCACCGGCGGCGGCTTCGGCGCCGGCTGCGTCGGCGGGTTGAGCGACGGTTCAGCGACGCTTTAACGACGCTTCAGCGAGTCGTGAAGTGAAAAACGCCACGGGTGACCGTGGCGTTTTTTTTACGATGCAATGACAATGCCGGTTGCCGGGGTATCGGCGAGGATGCGCAATCGATGCGCAAGCAAGCGCAGGAGAGGGCAGGCGGGGACCGCGCCTGCCCTGAATACACGATAAAAAGATGACTACACCACTAAGATCCTGGTTGATCACGGGGATGCTCGGCGTGCTGTGCGCCGCGATTTCAGCGGGGCTGAATCTGGGCCCGTTCAAGATCCATGACGGCGTTTTGCAGCCCGTTACGCTGGTCGCCGTCCATGCCGCGGCCGCGTTCGTCGGCGCCTGCCTCATGGCGCGCTTTGTCCTGGGTAGCCGCGCCGCCATGCAGGGTCCGGTCGGGCGCTCGGTGACGACTTCGGTGTTTATCGCCAGGGTCGGCGAGTTCCGGCAAACCGTGGGCGGGAAAAGCGCGTTCTTTTCGGGTTGGCGCAGCCTGCAGTTGCTCGGCTTCTTCCTCTGCCTGATGACGCAGTTCGTCTTCGTGGCCGCGCCGCCTGCGGATGGCGGCGCCGTGCCGTCCGTCGTCAAGACACGCTCCGTCGCGATCTAGCCAGCACGCGCTTCGCAACGAGTCAGCCCATGTCCACGCCATCCGGTTTTCGCCGCATCGTGCCCGTCGTGCTCATCCTGGGCGCGATCCTCTGCTTTCTTTTCGGGATCGTCTGCCTGCGGCGGGCGTTCGAAACGTTCGATGTCAACGTCGACTTCTGGGTCTGGTTCGGGCGCGCGGTCGTGGCCTTCCTGCTCGGTCTCGCCGGCGTGCATGTCGGCACGCAAAAGATCGGCCTGAAATAAAAAAACGCCACGGTCTCCCGTGGCGCCAAACCAGCAAAAGACCCCGGCCGATGCTTGCGCACAAGCGGCCGGAGCACCTCTCGCGTCGACTCAGTGTGCCGCCGTGCGCGGCATTTCGTGTCCGGCTTCCGGGCCGCCAGGCGCGTCGTGCGCGTGGCTGCCGTCGAAATCGTGACCGGCGCGGCGGATGTCGCGCTCGGCGGCGCGTTCGCTTTTCACGCCGTTGAAGATCAGGTTGAGCACCACCGCGCACACCGAGGCGAGCAGGATGCCGCTATGCAGGATCGGCGAAAGCGCGGGAGGAAGCTGCGCGAAGAAGTGCGGCGAGACCACCGGCACGAGCCCGAAACCCACGCTCACCGCGACGATGAACAGGTTGTGCTGGTTCTTCACGAAGTCCACCTTCGACAGCACCTTGATGCCGTTCGCGGCGACCATGCCGAACATCACGATGCCCGCGCCGCCCAGCACGAAGGCGGGCACCGAGGCTACCATCTGCGCCATCTTCGGAAACAGGCCGAGCAGCACGAGGATCACGCCGCCCATCGCGCACACGAAGCGGCTTTTCACGCCCGTCACGCCGATCAGCCCGACGTTCTGCGAGAACGACGTGTGCGGAAACGAGTTGAAGATGCCGCCGATCATCGTGCCCAGGCCGTCCACGCGCAGGCCGCGCACGAGCGTCGCCTGATCGACGGGGCGCTCGACCATGTCGCCGACCGCGAGGAACATGCCGGTCGATTCGATGAAGGTGACGAACATCACGATCACCATCGTCGCGATCGGCAGCACGTGGAATTTCGGCATGCCGAAGTGGAACGGCATCACGAAACCGACCCACGGCGCGTGCGTGATGCCGTCGAGGTTCACGCGGCCGAGCGCCAGTGCGATCGAGAAGCCCGCCACGATGCCGAGCAGCACCGAGATATTGGCGATGAAGCCGCGGCCGAACTTGTTGATGAGCAGGATCAGCATCAGCACGAGCAGCGAGAGGCCGAGATAGACCGGGTCGCCGTAGTGCGGATTGCCCACGCCGCCGGCGGCCCAGTTGATGCCCACTTCCATCAGCGAGAGGCCGATCACCGCGATGACGGTGCCCACCACGACGGGCGGGAAGAAGCGCAGCAGCTTGCCGATCATCGGTGAGATGACGATGCCGATGGCGCCCGCCGCGATGGTCGAGCCGAAGATATCGAGAATGCCGAGCGACGGATTCGTGCCGATGGCGATCATCGGCCCGACCGAGGCGAACGTGCAGCCCATGATGACGGGCAGGCGGATGCCGAAGATCCAGAGGCCGAGCGTCTGGATCAGCGTGGCGATGCCGCAGGCGAACAGGTCGGCGCTGATCAGAAACGCGACCTGGTCCTTCGGCAGACCGATGGCGCCGCCGATGATGAGCGGCACGGCCACCGCGCCCGCATACATCACGAGCACGTGCTGGATGCCGAGCGTGAGCAACTGGCCGAACGGCAGACGTTCGTCGCACGGATGAACCTGGTTGCCGCCACGCTGTCGGGACTGGGCCTGCTCCCGTTCCATACCCTGGGGATGCATGTCGTCTCTCTCCGTCTTCGTTTAGGAATATGGCCTCCAAGGTATGCGCGCCGAAAATATGCAACAAGACCACTGGGGACTATTCCGCGCTTTCCGGTGACGATATGCGCGCGGGCCGCGCGGCGCACGCCACGAGGGCGCGATCGTGCGCGGCGCATGAACGCGAAGCGGCGTGCGGCGATGCTGCGGCGCGTCGCGAACGGTCGGCGCGAAGGCGCGCAGATGCCGTTCGTCCCATATTTCAGGAGGTTTGCGGCGTTTGGCGGCGTGTGAGACGCGTGTCGCGCGCGCTGTGCCGCGAGCGGTCACGCCCCCAAAAAGCGACGATGTCGCGACGCGGCAGAGGCCAGTCGGGTGCGCAGGCGCATGGTGGCGTCGTTATGATCTATATTTCGCTGTTCACATGTGAGCCGTTTTGCATCGCGTCGCGCACGGGTGGGTTAACCCGCGAGCGCGTGCGTTTTGCATGACTTCGCAGGATGTCGCGGCGGCTCGCCGCGCGCCCATCGCGCCGGTATCATGGCCAGTTCCACGGGCCGTGTTTTTGTCGTTTTCGTGTCTCGCCGCCCATCCTTCCTCTTCTTTCCAGACGCTACGCATGCACGCTTCGTCCGCGCGTTTTCTCGGCATCGACCTCGGCACCGGTTCCCTCAAAGTCGCGATCGTCGATGACGAAGGCGCGGAGCGTTGCGTCGCGAGCGTCGCGTATGCGCTCGATACGCCGCAGCCCGGCTGGGCCGAAATCGACGTGACGCGCTGGTGGGACGCGCTCGTGCAGGCCTGCGCGAAGCTGCCCGAAGCGGAGCGCGCGGCGGTGCGGGCGATCGGTTTTTCCGGGCAGATGCACGGCGTCGTGCTCACCGATGCGCGCGGTCAGGCGCTGCGTTCCGCGATGCTGTGGCCCGACACGCGCGCGCACGATCTGCTCGATGCTTGGCCGGACAGTGAAGCGCATGCGCAGCCGAACCCCGTCGCGCCCGGCATGGCGGGTCCGCTGCTGCGCTGGACGATGCGCCATGAGCGCGCCGTCGCGGATGCCGCGCGCTGGGCGCTTCAGCCGAAGGACTGGCTGCGCGCGGCGCTCGCGGGCGGCGCGCCGGAAGCCTTCGTCGCCGATCCGTCCGATGCCTGCGCGACCGCGCTCGCCGCGCCCGACGGCCAGTGGGATATCGCGCTGATCGAGCGTCTGGGCTTGCCGCGCCACTGGTTCGCGCCGCTCGCGGCCTCGGGCGCGGCGAGCGGCACGCTCAGCGCCGACGCGGCGCGCGTGCTCGGCCTGCCCGCAGGCATCGTGCTCGCGACCGGCGCGGGCGACACGCCGTGCGCGGCGCTCGGCAGCGGTCTGCACGAAGACGGCGACGCGCTCGTCACCACCGGCACGGGCGGCCAGATTCTCGTCACCGCGCGCAGCGAGCCGCCCGCGCGGCGCGGCATTCATCGCTATCGCTCGGCCACGGGCGGCTGGTATGCGATGGCCGCGATGCAGAACGTGGGTGTGGCGCTCGAAGCGGCGCGCGGCTGGCTGGTCTACGATTGGCGCCTCGCGTACGACGAGGCGTTTGCCGCGCCCGCGTCGTCCGCGCTCGCGTTCCTGCCGTATCTGAGCGGCGAGCGCTCGCCGTGGCTCGATCCGTCGGCGCGCGGCGGCTGGCTCGGCGCGGGTCTCGGCGACACGCGCGGCACGCTCATGCGCGCCGCGTTCGAAGGCGTGGCGTTCGCGTTGCGCGCGGGGCTCGACGCCTTGCGCGAAGCGCAGGCGCCGCACGATGCGATGACGCCAGCGCCGATCACGTCGCTCAAACTCGCGGGCGGCGGGTCGGTCGATCCGCGCTGGCGGCAATTGCTCGCCGATGCGCTCGGCGCCGAACTGCACGCCATCGACTGTCCGAACGCGGCGACGCGCGGCGCGGCGCTGCTCGGCGGCGTGGCCTGCGGACACTGGCGCATGGACGAACTCGCGGCGCTCGCGCCCGCATCGGCGCGCGTGGCGCAGCCGCGCGAGGACGCCGTGCTCGCACAGCGCTACGCGCGCTTTATCGATTTATATGGCCGGGTGCGAAGCTGGTTCGCGCCCGTTGCTTGAATTGGCTGAACTGAGAGCGGAGGAAAACGGGATGCTGATCCTGATTGAAGAACACGCCTGCTACGGCGGCGTGCAACGCATCTATAAGCACGACTCGGAAACCATCGGCCTGCCGATGCGCTTTTCGGTCTATCTGCCGCCGCAGGCGCGCAACGCGAAGGTGCCCGCGCTGTTCTATCTCGCGGGCCTGACCTGCACCGAGGAAACCTTCCCGATCAAGGCGGGCGCGCAGCGCTTCGCCGCGCAGCACGGCATCGCGCTGATTTCGCCCGACACGAGCCCGCGCGGCGCGAACGTGCCCGGCGAAGCCGATGCGTGGGATTTTGGCGTGGGCGCGGGTTTCTATCTCGACGCCACGCGCGAGCCGTGGTCTAAGCACTGGCGCATGGGTTCGTATGTGCGCGACGAGTTGCGCGCGGCGGTCACGGAACATCTGCCGATCGACGGCGAACGCCTCGGCATCTTCGGCCACTCGATGGGCGGCCACGGCGCGCTGACGCTCGCGCTGCGCAATCCCGGGATCTATCGCTCGGTGTCGGCGTTCGCGCCGATCGCCGCGCCCACGCGCTGCCCGTGGGGCGAGAAGGCCTTCAGCGGCTATCTCGGCGACGACCGCGAAGCGTGGAAGCAGTACGACGCGAGCGAACTCGTGGCGAAGGCCGCGCACAAGTTCGAGGCGGGCATTCTCGTCGATCAGGGTCTCGCCGATCAGTTTCTGGCGAACCAGTTGAACCCGGACGTGTTCGAGGCCGCCTGCGCGGCGGCGGGCCAGCCGCTCACGCTGCGCCGTCACGAAGGCTACGATCACGGCTACTTCTTCATCCAGAGCTTTATCGAGGACCATCTCGCGCATCACGCGCGTGTGCTGTTGAAGTAAGCGGCATCACGTAGTCGGCGTAGGGCAGAAGGGCCGTCACGCAGCGCGTCGCGGCCCTTTTTCACGCGTGGGCATCTGAGGATTCGACCCCATCTTGAAATTTGAAAATCTGGTCAGGTTGGTACTAGAATCTGGTCAGGTTGATCTTATTGATCGTTATCGGGAGTCACCATCATGCGAGCACTGCGAGTCGAACCGGAAGCCGGCAAGGAAACCGTCGAGCGACGCATGGTCGATTTCCAGGCGGCCGTGAAGGCGATCGCCGCGCGCGTCGGGGCCACCGACGTCAACGCGGCCGGCACGCCCATCTCCGCGTTCAAGACCAATTATTCGAGCGTGCTCAAGCGCGTGAAGTCGGGCTCGGTGGAGATCGTCAACCAGGGCCAGGAGCCGTTCATCATCCTCGGTCTCGATCAGGCGGTCGCGCTGATGTCCAACACGGTCAGCGACCGCACCGTCGCCGAGGTGTTCGCCGGACTGCCTTCGGTGCCGGCCACGGGCAAGCTGCCGCGCGACGCGTCGATCGACGCCGAGGATCACTACCGCGTGCCGCGCTGAGCGGCCGCGGTTTCTCATCGCAGCGCAGCGCATCGCACCGGGCCGCGCCACATAACAACAACCGATCGACATTCGGGGTATTACAAGACAAAGGCCGTCCATGCCGAGATTCCTGCTGGGCACGAATACGCTCATCGACATGTGCATCGAAGACACCGCGTCGCGCAAATGGATGGAGAGCGGCGTGAAGGCGCGCGACATCAACCTCAGCGTGATCAGCGTGGCCGCCGCGCGCCAGGTGATCGCGCAGCACAAGACCAGCGAGCCGCGCCGCGCCGCCTTCAGGAAGGCGCTCGAAGCGCGGCTGGCGGCGCTCGTCGACGACGGTTCGGTGCTGCTGCCGTTCGACGAAGCCGAAGCCGCGGAGTGGGAGCAGTGGCGCGGCCATCAGCCGCTCGAAATCGAGAAGGGCGGCAAGCGCCATGCGGTCGGCCAGGACACGCGCATGGTGATCGCCACGGCCGTCGCGAACGGCTGCACGCTCGTCGAGCCCGAAGAGGCGTACCACCGCGAGCTGCGCAAGCTGCAGCTGAGCGTGGTGTCGCTGCTCGAGGAATAAGCCCTTGGACCCGCTGAACGACCAGTTCCGCGTGCCAGGCGGGCGCCTCACGCCGGCGCCCGCCTGCTGCCGCGTGCTGAGCCTCTCGGGCGGCGGCTTTCGCGGCCTCTACACGGCGCGCCTGCTCGCGCGCATCGAGGAAAGCGGCAAGTTCGGCGACGGGCCGATCGGCGCGCGTTTCGACCTGATCGCGGGCACCTCGGTGGGCGGCATTCTCGCGGCGGGGCTCGCGGCGGGCGTGAGCGCGCGCGAGCTGCACGCGATGCTCGCGCAGTGGGGGCCGTCGATCTTTCCGAAGCTCTCGCTGCGCACGCTGCAGAAACTCTTCAGCAAGAAGGTGTACGCGGCCGAGCCGCTCGAACGCGCGATCGTCGCGTGTCTCGACGGCCGCGCGCACACGCCGCTCTCCGAACTCGACAAGCCGCTGATGCTCACGACCGTGAGCTGGTCGCTCGGCGAGATCCGCCTGCTGCGCAGCCGTGGTCTCGCGGGCGATGAGGCCGATACCTGCTCGCTGCTGGCCGCCGCGCGCGCGACCTCGGCGGCGCCCGCGCATTTCCCCGCCGTGATGCTCGACGACGACTGGCACGTGGACGGCGGTCTCGCCGCCAATTGTCCCGACGCGCACGCGCTCGTCCAGGCCCAGCGTCGCGGCGCGCCGGTGCGGATGCTGAGCGTCGGCACCACGGGCGTGCGCCACAAGAACGTGCCGAGCCGCTTGCCGCTGCGCGGTTTCGCGTGGGCGCAGCCCGCGCTCGATCTGAGCATGGAGGCGCAGGAGCGGATGGCGCGGGCGACCTGCGCGCGCGAGTTGCGCGAGCGCTATCTGCATCTGAACAGCGAGGCGGGCGGCGATCAGCAGATCCTGCGCGATCTCGACGTCGCCACGCCCGACGCCAGCACGGCGCTCACGCGGCTCGCGGATCAACGCTTCGAGGCGCTGATCGCCGATGCCGAGGAGTCGCGGCGGCTGCGTTTCATCATGGGCGACGGCGAGGGCGTTTAACCGCGTCGTGCGGGCTCAGGAAAGCGATAAAAAAGGCGTTGTCCCGTACGGGAACAACGCCTTTTTTCTTGGGTACGCGTAGCGAAGCGCTGGCGATTGCGGCTTACGACTGCCGCTTGCCGATCAGGCTCGCGCCGTAGACGAACGCGGCGAGCGCGGTGATCCAGAAGCTCGTCGGCCAGTCGGTGTAGTAGGCGAGCGCGACGCCGATCCACGCCTGCGCGAGCGCGAGCAGCGCGGCCAGCACGAGGCCGGCCGAGAGCCGCGTCGTGAGGTTCTGCGCGGCGGCGGCCGGGCCGACCATCAGCGTGAACACCAGCAGCACGCCGACGATCTGCGTGCACGCGGCCACCGCGAGCGCGGCGATGCCGAGAAACAGCACCGACACGAGGCGCAGCGACACGCCTTTCGCTTCGGCCAGTTCCGGCTGCAGCGAGGCGAACAGCAGCGGACGCATGATCGCCGCGAGCGCTGCAAGGCTCGCCACCGCGAGCGCGGCGAGCACGCCGAGCGTGTCGCGGTTCACGCCGAGCACGTTGCCGAACAGCAGCGCCGTGACCTGCGTGGCGTAGGACGTGAAGAAGTGCAGGAACAACAGGCCGAAACCGAGCGCGAGCGAGAGGATCACGCCGATCGCCACGTCGCGGCCCGCGAGCTTTTCGCCGAGCGCGCCCATCGAGACGCCCGCCGCGAGCGTGAAGCCGACCATGCCCCACATCGGCGAGACGCCCAGCAGCACCGCGCCGGTCGCGCCCGTGAAGCCGACGTGCGAGAGCGCGTGGCCCGCGAAGGTCTGTCCGCGCATCACCAGAAAATAGCCGACGATGCCCGCGAGCACCGCGACGATGCCCGACGCCGCGAAGGCGTTCACCATGAAATCGTATTCAAGCATCGTGCGAGTGGCCGTGTGCGTCGTTGTCGTTATGGGCGTGCGCGTGACCGTGCGAGCCGTGCGAATGACCGTGATCGTGGCCATGATCGTGCTCGTGTTCGTGGTCGTGCTTTTCGACTTCCACGTCGCCGGACATCACGAAAATGCGGCCCTTCATGCGCATCACCTCGATCGGCGAGCCGTAGAGGCGCGAAAGCACGGGCGCGGTGATCACTTCGTCTACGCTGCCGAGCGCCGCCACGCCGTTGCCGAGATACAGCACGCGGTCGAGCGCGTTGAGGAGCGGATTGAGTTCGTGCGCCGAGAACAGCACGGCGATGCCGAGTTCGCGCTGCACGCGCCGCACGAGTTCGACCACGCCGCGCTGATGGTGCGGATCGAGGCTGATGAGCGGCTCGTCGAGCAGCAGCAGCTTCGGGTCGCCGAGCAGACATTGCGCGAGCAGCAGGCGCTGGCGCTCGCCGCCCGAGAGTTCGGAGAGCGGCCGGTCGGCCAGCTTGGTCGCGCCCACGAGGTCGAGCACGCGGGAGACGTCGGCGCGCGTGGCGGCGTCGGCGCGCGGCAGGCCCCAGCGGTGGCCGTCGGCGGCCATCGCCACGAAGTCGCGGCCGCGCACGCGGCGGCTTGCGAGCGCCGTGCGCGTCTGCGGCATGTAGCCGATCTTCGGATTGCCGCGCGCGACCGGTTCGCCGAGCACGCGGATCGCGCCGCGCGAGGCGGGCACGAGGCCGAGGATCGCGCGCATCAGCGTGGTCTTGCCCGCGCCGTTCGGTCCGAGCACGCCGATGAATTCGCCCTGGTTCACGGCGAAGTTGGCGTCGCGCAGGATCGTGCGCTCGCCGAGCGTGAGCGTCACGCCCGCGAGCGTCAGCACCGGCTGCGGCGCGCGGTGATGATGCACGTCCTGTGCGTGATGCGGAGAGGGCGCGGCCTCTGTCATTGCTTCTTTTCCCTGAATACTTCGTGTTTAGTGCTGCGCGAGCGCCTTGGCGAGCGCGTCGAGCTGCGCCAGCATCCACTGCTGGAAATTCACGCCCGCGGGCTGCGTTTCGGTCACGCTCACCGTCGGCACCTTCGATTGCTGCGCGAGGCCGAGCATGCGCCGCGTGAGCGCCTCGGTCGCCTGGCTGTTGTAGATCAGCACATGCACGCGGCGCTCGCGCAGATCGCGCTCGAAGGCGGCGATATCCGACGCGCTCGCCTCGGTGTCGTTCATCGCGGCCATCTGGAAGCGCAGATTGCGCATGTCCAGACCGATCGCATCCGACATATAGCCGAACACCGGCTCGGTCGCCGTCACGGGCACGCCCTTGTACTGCGCGCGCAGCGCGGCAACCTTCGCGTCGAGCGGCTTGAGCGAGCCGAGGAACGTGGCCAGGTTCGCATCGTACACGCTCTTGTGCGCCGGGTCCGCCGCTGCGAGCGCGGCGCTCACCGCGCGCGCCACGGAGGGCATCGTCTGCGGGTCGTACCAGAGGTGGGGATTATCGCCCGCCTTCTTGCCGACGAGGTCCGCCGCGACGATGGTCGTGCGCTGGCCGCCTTGGGTCGCGCCGAGCAGCTTGCCCATCCACGGGTCGTAATCGGCGCCGTTGTAGACCACCACGCGCGCGTGCTGGAGCGCGCGCGCCGTCTTCGGGCTCGCTTCGAACAGATGCGGGTCCTGATCGGGATTGCTCAGGATGCTCGTCACGCTCACGTTCGCGCCGCCGATCTGCTTGACGACGTCGCCGTAGAAGTTCTCCGCCGCGACCACGGGAATGGCGGTGTCGGCGTGCGCCGCGCGCGCCGGGCCCAGCAGGCCCGCGACGGCGGCGAGGGTGGTGAACGTCAGCGTGGCGGCGGCCTGCGCGAGGCGGCTGCGCGTGCGCAGCTTCGCGCGGGAAATGGCGAGCATGGTTCTATCCTTGAACGAGAGGCGAGGCCGATCGAACGGTCCAGACCGGTCTGAATAGGGCCGAATGGTGAAATTCGGTGAAGGCGAGATGATATAACGTATCACGCGGGAAGGCGAGTCAGCCAGACAGCCGATGCCGGGCGTCCGGGCGCGCGGCGTGCTCATGGCGTGCCTGAGACGTGCTTTGGGTGTGCCTAGAGCATGCTGGCTTGCGCGCCGCACCATCGAAATCCGTGCGTCGAGCGTTTGTCCGCCTTGACATGTCCGCGTCCGTATCCGATCATTCGACCACTAATAGAGCAAATGTTCATGTGTCGGGCGAGTGTTCATCAGCGCGCGCCGGCGGCACGGACAACATCGGAGACAACCCTGTGGCACATTCCGCGAACCCGGCGGCTGGACGTTTGCAGGACAAGGTGGCGGTGCTGACCGGTGCGGCGAGCGGCATCGGCGAGGCGGTCGCGCAGCGCTATCTGGACGAAGGCGCGCGCTGCGTGCTGGTCGACGTGAAACCCGCCGACGCCATCGCGGCCGAACTGGCCGCCGCGTATCCCGAGCGCGTGCTCACCGTCAGCGCCGACGTCACGCGCCGCGAGGACATCGAGCGCATCGTGCTCACGGCGGTCGAGCGTTTCGGCCGCATCGACATACTCTTCAATAACGCGGCGCTGTTCGACATGCGCCCGCTGCTCGACGAATCCTGGGACGTCTACGACCGGCTTTTCGCGGTGAACGTGAAAGGCATGTTCTTTCTGATGCAGACCGTCGCGCGCCGCATGGTCGAACAGGGGCAGGGCGGCAAGATCATCAATATGTCGTCGCAGGCCGGACGTCGCGGCGAGGCGCTTGTTTCGCACTACTGCGCAACCAAGGCGGCGGTGCTCAGCTACACGCAGTCGGCGGCGCTCGCGCTTGCGCCGCACAAGATCAACGTGAACGGCATCGCGCCGGGCGTGGTCGACACGCCGATGTGGGAGCAGGTGGACGCGCTGTTCGCGCGCTACGAGCATCGTCCGCTCGGCGAGAAGAAGCGGCTCGTGGGCGAGGCGGTGCCGCTCGGCCGCATGGGCCTGCCCGCCGATCTCACGGGCGCGGCGCTCTTTCTGGCTTCCGCCGACGCCGATTACATCACCGCGCAGACGCTCAACGTCGACGGCGGCAACTGGATGAGCTGAGCCGCGCGCGCGGCAGGCAGGCAGCAAGGCAGCACGACGTCACGTACGCAGCAGGCAAGGCAACACGCAACGCACTACGAACGCATAACGTAACAAACAAGGAGACAACGTCATGAAACCCGTTTTGAAGACCGTGCTGCGTGCCATGAGCGCGGGCGCGATGATCGCCGCGGCGGGCGCGGCCCACGCGCAGACCGTGACGATCGCGATGTTGAACAACCCGGACATGCTCGAGCTGAAGAAGCTCTCGCCGGCCTTCGAAAAAGCCAATCCGGGCATCAAGCTGAACTGGGTGATCCTCGAAGAAAACGTGCTGCGCCAGCGCGCCACGACCGACATCACGACCAACAGCGGCCAGTTCGACGTGATGATGATCGGCACCTATGAAGCGCCGCAGTGGGGCAAGCGCGGCTGGCTCGCGCCGATGACGAACCTGCCCGCCGACTACGACCTCGACGACGTGGTGAAGACCGCGCGCGACGGTCTCTCGTATAACGGCACGCTCTATGCGCTGCCGTTCTACGTCGAAAGCTCGATGACCTATTACCGCAAGGATCTGTTCGCCGCGAAGGGCCTGAAGATGCCCGAGCAGCCGACTTACGACCAGATCCGCGAATTCGCCGACAAGCTCACCGACAAGGCCTCGGGCACCTACGGCATCTGCCTGCGCGGCAAGGCCGGCTGGGGCGAGAACATGGCCTATGTGACGACGGTGGTGAACACCTTCGGCGGCCGCTGGTTTGACGAGAAGTGGCATGCGCAGCTCACCACGCCCGAGTGGAAGAAGGCGGTGGGCTTCTACGTCGACATGCTGAAGAAGGACGGCCCTCCGGGAGCCAGCTCGAACGGCTTCAACGAAAACCTCACGCTGATGTCGTCGGGCAAGTGCGCGATGTGGATCGACGCCACGGTGGCCGCGGGCATTCTGTACAACAAGTCGCAGTCGCAGGTGGCCGACAAGATCGGCTTCGCGGCCGCGCCGACGGCCGTCACGCCGAATGGCGCGCACTGGCTGTGGTCGTGGGCGCTCGCGGTGCCGAAGTCGTCGAAGTCGCAGGAGCCGGCGCGCAAGTTCATCGAATGGGCGACTTCGAAGCAATACGTCGAGCTCGTCGCGAAGGACGAGGGCTGGGCCTCGGTGCCGTCGGGCACGCGCATCTCGACCTATCAGCGTCCCGAGTACAAGCAGGCCGCGCCGTTCTCGGACTTCGTGCTGAAGGCGATCCAGACCGCCGATCCGAATCATCCGACCGCCAAGCCGGTGCCGTACACGGGTGTGCAGTTCGTCGGGATTCCTGAGTTCCAGTCGTTCGGCACGGTGGTGGGCCAGAACATCTCCGGCGCCGTGGCCGGCCAGATGAGCGTCGATCAGGCGCTGACCGCGGGCAATGCCGCCGCCGACCGCGCCGTGGCGCAGGCCGGGTATCAGAAGTAAGGCCGTGACTAACGGAGTGCTTTAACGCAGCGCCGTAACGCCGCGCAGTAACGCCGCGAGGCGCGCCCAAGGCGGCGCGCCTCGCGATGCAGATGTGGTGCCGCGCCCCCGCGCGGCGCGCTACAGAGAAGGGTGGTCCTCATGCGTCATCTCCATCTCCACATGCCTCTATTCAATCGAACGCGCGCGCCCAAACCGAACGTGCAACAGGTGGAACAGCGACGTTCGGCGTCGCGCTGGCTGGTCTCGCCCTCGGTCGCCGTCCTGCTGCTCTGGATGACGATTCCGCTCGCGATGACGATCTGGTATTCGTTCACGCGCTACAACCTGCTGAATCCCGACCTGAAGGGTTTCGCGGGCCTCGACAACTACAAGTTCCTCGCCACCGATCCGTCGTTCATCCCGTCGATCGTCCATACGATCGTGCTGATCGTCTCGGTGCTCGCGATCACCGTGATCGGCGGCGTGCTGATGGCGGTGCTGTTCGACCGCAAGTTCATCGGCCAGGGCATCGCGCGCCTGTTCGCCATCGCGCCGTTCTTCGTGATGCCCACGGTGAGCGCGCTGATCTGGAAGAACATGATCCTGCATCCGGTCTACGGCCTCGTGGCCGTGGCGATGCGCGCGGTGGGCCTCACGCCGATCGACTGGTTCGCCGTCTATCCGCTGTTCGCGGTCATCATGATCGTGGCGTGGCAATGGCTGCCGTTCGCGTTCCTGATTCTCTTCACGGCGATCCAGTCGCTCGACCAGGAGCAGAAGGAAGCCGCGAAGATCGACGGCGCGGGCGCGATCTCGATGTTCTTCTACATCACGCTGCCGCACCTGCGCCGCGCAATCGCCGTGGTGGTGATGATGGAGACCATCTTCCTGCTCTCGATCTTCGCCGAGATCTACACGACCACGGGCGGCGGTCCCGGCAACGCGACCACCAACCTCACTTACCTGATCTACTCGATGGGCCTGCAGCAGTTCGACGTGGGCATCGCTTCGGCGGGCGGCATTCTGGCCGTCGTGCTGGCGAACATCGTGTCGTTCTTCCTCGTGCGCATGCTCGCGCGCAACCTCAAAGGGGAGTACGAAAAATGAGCCAAGTCACCGCCACGCCCGCCAGCGCGCCCAATTCGCCGCACGCGGTCAACCGCGCCTCGCCGATGCAGTTCCTCGGCCGCGTGGTGCCGGGACTGCTTGCGTGGGTCATCGCGCTCGCGCTGTTCTTCCCGATCTTCTGGATGACGATCACGGCGTTCAAGACCGAGCAGCAGGCCTACATTCCGTCGCTGTTCTTCATGCCGACGCTCGACAGCTTCCGCGAGGTGTTCGCGCGCAGCAACTACTTCGCGTTCGCGTGGAATTCGGTGCTGATCTCGGCGGGCGTGACGATCGTCTGCCTGATCCTCGCCGTGCCTGCCGCGTACGCGATGGCATTCTTCCCGAACCACCGCACGCAGAAGATCCTGCTGTGGATGCTCTCGACCAAGATGATGCCGTCGGTCGGCGTGCTCGTGCCGATCTATCTGCTCTGGAAGAACACCGGCCTGCTCGACTCCGTGAGCGGACTCGTGATCGTCTACACGCTGATCAATCTGCCGATCGCGGTGTGGATGTCGTACACCTACTTCAACGAGATTCCGCGTGACATTCTCGAAGCCGGGCGCATGGACGGCGCGGCCACGTGGCAGGAGATCGTCTATCTGCTGATGCCGATGTCGGTGCCCGGACTCGCGTCCACGGCGCTCCTGCTGATCATTCTTTCGTGGAACGAAGCATTCTGGAGCATCAACCTGTCGAGTTCGAACGCGGCGCCGCTCACGGTGTTCATCGCCTCGTATTCGAGCCCCGAGGGTTTGTTCTGGGCGAAGCTTTCGGCGGCCTCGCTGCTGGCGGTCGCGCCGGTGCTGATCGTCGGCTGGCTCTCGCAGAAGCAACTGGTGCGCGGCCTCACGTTCGGCGCGGTCAAATAAACGCAAACGTCATGACGAACCTGCAAAACACGATGACGATCCAGGCGCTCATCTGCGATTGCGACGGCGTGCTGATCGACAGCGAAGCCGTGGCCGCACGCGTGCTGGTGCGCGAACTCGAAGCGCGCTGGCCCGGCGCCGATGTCGCGCCCGTGCTGATGCCGCTGCTCGGCCAGCGCATCGAGCGCGTGCTGGCGGGCGCGAGCGAAGCGCTCGCGCGCACGCTGACCAGCGCCGATGTCGACGCGATCCGCGCCGTGGCCGAAACCGAGGCCGCCGACGCGCCGCTCTTTCCCGGCGTGGCCGCGGCGCTCGACGCCATCGAGCTGCCCAAGGGCTGCGCGAGCAACAGCTACACGGCCGTGGTGCGCCACGTGCTCGCGCGCAACGGCCTCACGCGCTTCTTCGGCGAGCGCCTCTATTGCGCCGATACGGTCGAGAAACCCAAGCCCGCGCCCGACGTGTATCTCGCGGCGGCGCGCGGCATGAACGTCGCGCCCGCGGCGTGCCTCGTGGTCGAGGACAGCGTGGCCGGCGTGAGCGCGGCGCGCGCGGCGGGCATGATCGTGCTCGGCTTCGTCGGCGGCGCGCACGTGGGCGGCGAGGCGCACGCGCTCGAATTGCGCGAGATGGGCGCGCGCGAGATTTTCGACGACATGCGCGCGCTGCCCGCGCTCGTGGCGGACTGGATCCAGAGGACGGAAGCGCGCGCGCAGTGAGCGCGCGTGTTCCGGCCAGGCGAATCAAGAGTGGAATCGCGGCGGGCCAGGCAATGCGCCGGCTGCCGCAACGAATGGAGACACATCATGGCAAGCGTGATCCTGAGAAACGTGCTCAAGCGTTACGACGAAACCGAAGTGCTGCGCGACGTGAACCTCGATATCGGTGACGGCGAGTTCGTCGTGTTCGTCGGCCCGAGCGGCTGCGGCAAGACCACGCTGATGCGGATGATCGCGGGTCTCGAAGACATCAGCGGCGGCGACCTGACGATCGACGGCACGCGCATGAACGACGTGCCGCCCGCCAAGCGCGGCATCGCGATGGTGTTCCAGTCGTACGCGCTCTATCCGCACATGACGCTGTACGACAACATGGCCTTCGGCCTCAAGCTCGCGGGCGCGAAGAAGCCCGAGATCGACGCGGCCGTGAAGAACGCCGCGAAGATCCTCCACATCGACCATCTGCTCGATCGCAAGCCCAAGCAGCTTTCGGGCGGCCAGCGTCAGCGCGTGGCGATCGGGCGCGCGATCACGCGCAAGCCCAAGGTGTTCCTGTTCGACGAACCGCTCTCGAATCTCGACGCCGCGCTGCGCGTGAAGATGCGTCTGGAATTCGCGCGCCTGCACGACGAGCTGAAGACGACGATGATCTACGTGACGCACGATCAGGTCGAAGCGATGACGCTCGCCGACAAGATCGTCGTGCTGTCGGCGGGCAACGTCGAACAGGTCGGCTCGCCGAACCGGCTCTATCACGCGCCGGCGAATCGCTTCGTGGCGGGCTTCATCGGCTCGCCGAAGATGAACTTCCTCGAAGGCACGATTGCGCAGGTCGCGAGCGACGGCATCCTCGTGCGCTACGACAGCGGCGAAACGCAGAAGGTGGCGGTGGAGCCGCGCGGCGCGCGTGAAGGCGACAAGGTGACCGTGGGCATCCGGCCCGAGCATCTGCACGTGGGCGTGAGCGAGGGCGGCGTGAGCGCGAAGGCGATGACGGTGGAATCGCTCGGCGACGCGGCCTATCTCTACGCCGAATGCGCGGCCGCGCCCGATGGTCTGATCGCGCGCATTCCGCCGCTGGAACGGCACGAGCGCGGCGAAGCGCTGAAGGTGGGCGCGCCCGCCGATCATTGTCATCTGTTCGACGCGAACGGTCAGGCGTTCGAGCGCCGCTTCGCGCAGGAACTGGCGGCTTGAGGTTGTCTGGAAGGTTTTTTGTAGTCGTCGTTGTCTGAGGTTGCCTTGCCCCAACGAGGGACGCCCGCTTTCGAGCGGGCTTTTTTTTGCGCGTTGAATAAGAACCCCCGCCTGAGCGGGGTTAGCGTTATTGGCCGTCGCAACAGTTATCGGGGCAACCAGGGCTCAGTTGCACCGTGACTTCCCGACTTTCACTGTCAATCGGCTCCGTATTCGCAACGGGATAGATTTGAACCTTGATCTGCAAAGGCGCGTTGACCAAGCCATCGCCAAGCGCCTCCTGCGCGACAGTCACAGCGCGGCGCATGGCCAGTTGCTTCGACTCCTGTTCACGGTCGGCCGCACTGCCAATGATCGTTATCCAGTTCTGAATCGCATATCTCGAGTTCACAAGCGTGATCCAGTCGTTGAGCCGTGCGCGTTCAGATTGGGAAATGTCCGACTCATTCGACTTGAAAGCAACCTGATGCTGCTCGGACGGAAGGTTCTGCGATCCTTTGCACTCCGCTTGAGTGTGAGCAGCGTAGAGGCAAGCCATCGAAAGTAACGCAGTTTGAATGTATCGAGTCCTGTTCATCGCACTTATCGCTTAAATGGGGAAAAGCG
The DNA here is from genome assembly GCF_914484835.1 of Paraburkholderia tropica. GTDB lineage: Bacteria > Pseudomonadota > Gammaproteobacteria > Burkholderiales > Burkholderiaceae > Paraburkholderia > Paraburkholderia tropica_A. The sequence continues at coordinate 60,433 of NZ_CAJZAR010000090.1, read as the reverse complement.
GCTCGCCATAGACAACATAGCCTGTAAGGGTGTCTGCATTGCGCAGCGCCTGCCCGGGATGGTTCCTGGCCCATTCGGCAGCGGTCGGATCAATACCGTATCGAGGATCGTCGCTGGCGAACGTGTCGGCAAAGTGAGTCACTTCGTGTATCAGCGTCGAGAGACGTGAATCGCCGTACATGTTCTGATCGCGTAACCCGCTGCAAAATTTCATGCCGATGCTGACAAGCCGGCGTTCGGTATTCGGGCCGCAGACATGAGCAGCCTCACGGTCGATATTCTTCATGTTCGGCACGCAACCCAATATCCTGTCGAGGTTCGGGTCGCTTCGGACCAGGCTAGCTGGCGTTAGCGAGTTGAGCGCAGCCAGATGCCTTGAGAATCCGGTGGCGAGATATTGGCGCATATCCTGATCGCTGCGATTAAACCAATACAGCATGCGTTCTCTTGTCGCGCCATCGTAGCGATTCAAGTCTGCAATTCTTCGCTCTACGAGCGTGGCGGCCCAGCCTAAAAGCAACTTTGCCTTGATGCGAAATTCTTTATCCGTCATGTTCGGGCAGATCGGCGTGGTGTCGATCATGACTTCGACGATCGAACCCGGGATGGTGTTCGTGACGGCGGTATCGTGAATCAAAAACCATTCCTCCTCCTCGCTTTGTTTGAAACCATAGACATTGTCGCCAGCCTCTTTCATGAATCGGATCTCCCTGTGTGTCGAGTTCTCGATGCGGTCGTGGACTGAAATGCACCTGCGTTGTCGCAAAGCGTCCACTTGGGTGATCCTGCAGCGCGTCGCTGGGAGCGAGAATCAGATCAGGACTAAAGCGGGAGGAGGTCGAATCACAGAGCATGGGGGAGGAGCCTCGCCCTGAGATTCGACAAATCGGGGCAAGGTGCGCGACGGGGCGACTGACACGGATGCATGCCAACATGCGCGGACTATTCTGAGACGCCCGCTTTCGAGCGGGCTTTTTTTTGCGCATTTTCTTGCACGCGTGCAGGCGGAGAACCGAAATCGGGCGCTATCATCCTGCGTCCGAACCCCGACCGCGTGCCATCATGATTCGTAAGATCGTGTCGACTGTGTCGATCGCGAGTGCGCTTGCCGCTTCGCTCGCATTGACCGCCTTGACCACCACGAGCGCCCATGCCGCCGACGTGCCCGCGACGGTGGTGCAGCAGGTCGATTCGCGGGGCGACGCCCAGCACGAGTTGCAGCCGCCGATCATCGACGCGAGCGCGGTCATGCCCGGCGCGTGGGTCTACTTCACGGACAACACCTCGAAGCGCCCCGGCCAGACCGACAGCAACCGGCCCTACACGCTCGACGCGCATCTGATCTATCAGGACGCCGATCACGCGTGGCACGACCAGTTGTTCGACCGCTACGAGGAAGACGGCGGCATTCCGCAGATCGCGTCGGTGTTCTTCGCGCACGCGGATCACACGGCGCACAGCCGCAGCCTCGTCGTGCTCGTGCGCACGCCGCAGCAGCATGACGACTACGGCGGCGACTCCTACGACGGTTATGTCTACAAGCTGACCGGCTCAGCCGCGCGGGGCGCGGTGTTCGTGGGCTTGCAGAGCGACGCGAGCGCGCCGTTCATCGGCCAGTGCCAGTGCGGTTTCCGCGATGGCCGCACGCAGCACGCGCGCTATCCGAACGCCGCGGCGATCCGCAACGCGCTCGCCGAAAGTTTCCCCGAGAAATAAGCGCTAAAACAAGCGCTAAAACAAGCAGAAAAACAAACCATCAAACCGCCTCGCCGAGCGCCGCGCGCGCGCAGTTTTCGTCGGTGACGAGGCCCGAGAGCCAGCCGCCCTTGAGCGCGGCGATCACGGCGTCGCGCTTGCGCTCGCCGCCCGCGAAGCCGATGGTCGGGCGCTTCGGCGGCGAATCCAGATAGAGGCTCGTCACGCGGCGTCCCGTCGGCGACTCCACGCGCTTGCCGTTCGCGTCGATCGGCAAGCCAAGCATTTCGGCGATCGCGCCCAGTTCCATCAGCCCGTGCACTTCGTCGAGCGTGAGAAAGCCGTCCTCGTAAAGCGGGCAGTGCTCGCCGATATTGCCGATGCCGACGAAGGCCACATCGGCCTCGCCCGACAGCCCCTCGACGATCCGATAGAGCCGGTGATTGCACCATTGCGCGCGCTCGGCCTCGTTGTCGGCGATCAGCGGCGCGGGCAGCAGGAAGTGCTTGCCGCCGGTCTTTTCGGAGATGTGCAGCGCCACGTCGTAGCGGTTCGACGAACCGTCCTGCGCGATCGCGCCGACCATCGACACCAGCCGGTGCTGCGGACGATCGAGCTGCGCGATCTGATCGACGGCGGCCTTGAGCGTGCGCCCGCTGCTCACGGCCACGACCATCGGCCGCTCCTCGGCGAGATAGCGCTCCATCACCTGCGCGCCCGCCACGGCGAGCTTGCGGTCGATCGCGTCCTGGGCGTCGCCGTCGATCGGCACGATCTCGCAGACCGAGAGGCCGTAGCGCTTCGAGAGCCGGTCGGCGAGCGCGAGGCAGTCGGCCAGCCGATGATCGACGCGCACGCGGATCAGGTTCTTCTCGACCGCATAGGCGACGAGCCGCTGCGCGACCGGACGCGAGACCTGCAGCTTCTCGGCGATCTCGTTCTGGGTGTTGCCGGCCACGTAGTAGAGCCACGCGGCGCGGGTGGCGAGATCGAGTTTTTCGGTGGACTTGGGCACGGTGGTCTTCGGAGCGGGTTCTGCGGGTTTCGTCGGGCGCGTTCGTTTTTTCAAACGCGGCGCGAAGTGTACTGGATGCGCCGCCGGGTCTTACGCCAGCCTTTCGCGCGACGGATCGAACAGTGGCCGCACATGGCGATACAGCGCGCGATACGCTTCGAGCCGTTCGCGCAGCGCCGCGTGGCGCGAGGCGTCGGGCGCGTATTCGGCGGCCACGGGCGCTTTCGTCAGCACCTCGTCGAACGAGCCGCCCGCCGCGAGCCAGCCGAGGCGCGCCGCGCCGAGCGCCGCGCCGGTCTCGCCGCCGCCGTGCTGGCGCGTGGGCGTATTGAAGGCGTCGGCGACCAGTTGCGCCCACCAGGCGCTGCGCGCGCCGCCGCCGAGCATCGACAGCGGGCCGACCGTGGTGCCCGCCGCGGCGAGCGCGTCGAGGCCGTCGGTGAGCGCGAGCGTCACGCCTTCGAGCACGGCGTAGCCGAGCAGCGCGCGGTCGGTCGCGTGCGTCATGCCGAAGAACACGCCCTGCGCGTACGGATCGTTGTGCGGCGTGCGCTCGCCCGAGAGGTAGGGCAGAAAGAGCGGCGCCTGCGCGAGCGTGCGCGCGTCGAGCCGTTCGACTTCGGCGAGCAGCGCGGGCTCGTCGGTGCCCGTGAGCTTGCAGACCCAGCGCAGGCAGCTAGCGGCCGAGAGCACCACGCTCATCTGATGCCAGCGGTTCGGAATCGCGTGGCAGAACGCGTGCACGGCCGAAGCCGGATTGGGCGCGAAGCGGTCGCCGATCACGCACAGCACGCCCGAGGTGCCGAGCGAGACGAAGCCGTCGCCGGGCTGCACCGCGCCGATGCCGATCGCGCTCGTCGCGTTGTCGCCGCCGCCGGCCGCCACCACCACGTCCTCGCGCAGGCCGAACTCGCGCGCGACCTCGGGCAGCAGCGTGCCCGACGGCGCGCTGCCTTCGGCGAGCGCGGGCATCTGCGCGCGCGTCATGTTGCAGGCGTCGAGCAGGGCGTCGGACCAGTCGCGTTTCGCGACGTCGAGCCAGAGCGTGCCGGCCGCGTCGGACGGATCGGAGACCTTGCCGCCCGTGAGCTTCAGGCGCAGCCAGTCCTTTGGCAGCAGTACGCAGGCGGTCTGGCGGAACAGTTCGGGCTCGTGACGCGCGACCCATAGCAGCTTGGGCGCGGTGAAGCCCGGCATCGCCAGATTGCCCGCCACGCGATGCAGTTGCGGCGCGCGCGCGGTGAGTTCGGCGCATTCGTCGACGGCGCGCATGTCGTTCCAGAGGATCGCGGGACGCAGCACGGCGTCGTGGCGGTCGAGCAGCACCGCGCCGTGCATCTGCCCCGAGAGGCCGATGCCGCGCACCTGCGCGAACTCGTGCGGATGCTGGGCGCGCAGCGCGGCGAGCGCGCGGCGCGTGCCGTCCCACCAGTCGTCGGGATGCTGCTCGGCCCAGCGCGGCTGCGGACGCGAAACCGTGAACGGCGAGCCCGCGGTGCCGATCGCGCGGCCATCGGGCGCGAGCAGCAGGACTTTCACTTCGGAGGTGCCGAGGTCGATGCCGAGATACGTGGACATGGCGCGCGCAGGTTCGGAGGTGGAGGCGCTACTTTAGCCGCGCGCGCACGGCGGCGCCATGCGCGGCGACCCGGGGACGCGCGTGGTGAGACGCGGCGCGGCACAGGCCGCGCGCGCAAGAAGGGCGGTCGAGAAAGACGCCAACCGGGCGATCAAGCCGCGGACCCGCGCCGGGCGAGCCACGCATCGACGCGCGCGAGCGCTTCGCGCAGCGCGCCTTCGAGCGGCGCGCCGCCCGCGAGACCGCCCCAGAGCAGCTTGTCGGCGGCGAACGCGGCGAGCGGATCGGCGGCTTCGAACAGCTTCGCCACGGCCACGCCGTCCATCACGCCGTCCTGATACTGATACGGCAGCGCGCCCTTGTTCCAGCGTTGCAGGAAGCGCAGGAACAGCGCGGGCAGCACGGCGGTGGCGGCGGGCGTCGCACCGGCGGCGATGCGCTGCGCGATCGTCGGCGCGATAAAGCCGGGGATCTTCGAGAAGCCATCGGCGGCGACGCGCTGGTTGGTGTCCTGGATATACGGATTGCTGAAGCGCTCAAGCACCACGTCGCGGTATTTTTCGAGGTCGAGCGGGCTCGGCGTGAGGCAGGGAATCACGTCCTCGCTCACGTAGGCGTGCGCGAACGCGCGGATATCGGCGTCGTTCGTGCCTTCGTGGATATACGAGAGGCCCACCAGCGTGCCCGCCCACGCGATGCAGCTATGCGTCGCGTTGAGGATGCGGATCTTCGCTTCCTCGTAGGGCATCACCGATTCCACCATTTCCGCGCCCGCGCGCTCCCACGCGGGGCGGCCCGCGCAGAAGTGATCCTCGATCACCCACTGGATGAAGGCCTCGCCCATGACGGGGCAGGCATCGTCGACGCCGGTTGCGGCTTTGACGCGCTCGCGCACGTCGGGCGTCGGACGCGGCGTGATGCGGTCGACCATCGAATCGGGGCAGGCCGTGTTCGCGTCGAACCACGCGCGCAAGTCGCTCGCGCCGCGCAGTGCGAGGAATTCGCGCATGCCCGCGTGAAAGCGCTTGCCGTTGCTGCGCAGGTTGTCGCAGGTTTGCAGCGTGACCGGTCCGCCGCCGCGCGTCATGCGTGCTTCGAGGATCGCGGCCAGCGCACCGTAGATGGTGGTGCGCGCACCGTTCAGATCGGCGGCGAGGTCGGGATTGGCGGTGTCAAGGCGGTCGTGCTCGTCGAGGTAATAGCCGCCTTCGGTTACGGTGAACGCGATGATCTTGCAGGCCGGGTCCGCGCCCGCGTCGATCAGGCTCGCGAGGTCGGCCGACCACGGCAGCACGCGCGTGATCGAACGGATTGCCTCATAGGCGCGCTCGCCCTGCGGCGTGACGGTTTCCAGCGTGTAGACGCCGTGCTGCGCGGCGAGCGCGTCCATGACGGGGTTCATATCGGCGCGGATGTTGCCGACGCTGAGCGTCCAGTGCGGCTCATCCGGCTGGCGCGCGAGGTTCACGCGGTGCAGATACCACGCCTGATGCGCGCGGTGAAACGATCCGGCGCCGATGTGCAGGATCACGTTCGCGTCGCTGCGTTCGCTGGCCATAAGGTGTCTCCGTGTTCGCCTGTCGATGGCGATGTGCGCGCATTTCGCGTGCGCGTCTGGCTGGTTTCGATGTGTGAAGCGCCGGGCGTGGGAGTGAAGTTTCTAGAGCATTTGCCCGATCGATGAACGAATGATCGTATTCGGGCGAACGAAAGTCAAGACGAGGCGGGCGGGTTTTGGTGGCGCGCTGCGGCGCGGGAGATGGGTGCGCAGGCGTGTGTGCGCGTGCACAGGCACGCGCGGCAGGTGCCGCGCGCGATGCTGTGATGCACAACGGAAAGGAGGGTGTGGCCGGGTGGCCTAGGCGTTGATCCGCTCGACCGCCGCCACGGCCTGCGCGGTCGCATCGGCCGCACAGCAATCGACGACGATGCGCTCCGGCATCGCGCGCAGCCACGTGAGCTGCCGCTTGCAGAGCTGGCGCGTGGCGAACACGCCCTTGTCGCGCAGGGTGTCGTAGTCGATCTCGCCGTCGAGGTATTCCCACGCCTGCCGATAGCCGACGCAGCGCATCGACGGCAGATTCGCGTCGAGATCGCCGCGCGCGCGCAGCGCCTTCACTTCGTCGATCAGACCCGCCGCGAGCATTGCGTCGAAGCGCTGCTCGATGCGCCTGTGCAGCACCGCACGGTCCGACGGTTCGAGCGCGACGGGCACGAAGCGGTAGCGTGCGGCCGCGTCGTCGCGGCTCGATGGCGCGGCGAGCAGCGCCGACATCGGCTGGCCCGACAGCATCCAGATTTCGAGCGCGCGCTGGATGCGCTGCGAGTCGTTCGGCGCGAGGCGCGCGGCCGTGGCCGGATCGACTTGCGCGAGGCGCGCGTGCAGCGCGGGCCAGCCGTCGCGGGCGGCGTCGGCGTCGAGTTGCGCGCGCACGGCGGGATCGGCGCCCGGCAGATCGTTCAGGCCTTGCGTGAGCGCCTTGTAGTAGAGCATCGTGCCGCCCACGAGCAGCGGCACGTTGCCCCGCGCGACGATCTCGCCGGTCACGCGCAGCGCGTCGGCGCGGAAGTTGGCGGCGGAGTAGGCATCGGCCGGATCGACGATATCGATCAGATGATGCGGCGCCGCCGCGCGCTCTTCCGCGCTGGGCTTCGCGGTGCCGATATCCATCTCGCGATAGACGAGCGCCGAATCGACGCTGACGATTTCGACCGTGCGGCCCTGCGCGGCAGCTTGCGCCGCATAGGCCAGCGCGGCGGCGGTCTTGCCCGATGCGGTCGGCCCGAGCAGGCAGGCGACCGGCCGTGGAGATTGCGTCGTGCTCATGGTGGCTCCGCTCACTGGCCGCGCATGAACAGACGGTCGAGGTCCGCGAGCGTGAGCTGATACCAGGTCGGGCGGCCGTGATTGCACTGGTCGGCGCGTTCGGTGGCTTCCATCTGGCGCAGCAGCGCGTTCATCTCGTCGAGCGTGAGGCGGCGGTTGGCGCGCACCGCATGATGGCAGGCGAGCGTGCCGAGCATTTCGTGCTGGCGCTCGGTGAGCACGCGCGAGCCGCCGTAGGCGTGCAGGTCGGTGAGCACGGCGCGCGCGAGCGCCTGGAGGTCGGCGTCCTTGAGCAGCGCGGGCACGGCTCGGATCGCGATCGAGGTGGGCGAGAGCACGGCGAGATCGAAACCGAGCGCTTCGAGCGTGGCCTTTTCTTCCTCGACGGTGCCGGTTTCCACCGGATCGGCCTGCATCGAGATCGGGATCAGCAGCGGCTGCACGGCGAGCGAGCGCTCGGCCAGTGCCGCCTTGAACTGCTCGTAGAGGATGCGTTCGTGCGCCGCGTGCATATCGACGATCACGAGGCCGCGCGCATTCTGCGCGAGCACGTAGATGCCGTGCACCTGGCCGAGCGCGAAGCCGAGCGGATGATCGTCGCGGGCGTCGAAGGCGGGTTGCGCCGCGCTGTCGAAGGGCGCGCCGTCGGCGGCTGCATCGCCTTGCGTGACGGTCGAGCCTTGCGCGGTGCCGACGCCGACGTCCTTGCGACCGAACAGCGCGTCGTAAAGCGCGAGCGGCTGCGCGACCGGCAGCGAGCCTTGCTGCATGCGCGACTGGCGCAGCCAGGTGTTGCCGCTGCTTGCGCCGCCGGAGCCGCCGCTGGAGCCCGAGCCGCCGAAGCCCGACGCGCGTGCGCCACCGAAACCGCCTGAACTGCCCGCGCCGCCAAATGCACTCGACGATCCGCCGAAGCTGCTGGCGACGCTCGCGGTGCCGAACCGGCCCGCGCCATCGCCCGCCGATCCCGCTGAACCTGCCGATCCAGACGAAGCCGACCGCGACGCGCCCGAACTCAGCCCCACCGATCCGCCGAGCACGCCCGCGCTCGGAATCGCACGCGGTTCGATCAGCGCGGCGTGGCCGCCCGACGTCGTTTCCGGCGACGCGCCCGCGTGGCGCGCCAGCGCGCGCTGCACGGCATGGAACACGAACTGGTGAATCGAGCGCGAATCGCGGAAACGCACCTCGATCTTCGACGGATGCACGTTCACGTCGACGGCCTCGGGCGGCAGGTCGAGGAACAGCACATACGACGGATAGCGGTCGCCGTGCAGCACGTCCTCATAGGCCGCGCGCACCGCGTGCGTGAGCAGCTTGTCGCGCACGAAACGGCCGTTCACGAAGAAGTACTGCTGGTCGGCGCGGTTGCGGCTCGCCGTCGGCAGGCCCGCGCAGCCGTAGACGGCCAGCGGTCCCGCGCGCTCGTCGAGCGGCAGATGCGCGTTGGCGAAGGTCTCGCCGAGAATCTTCGAGACGCGCGTGCCCGGATCGCTCGCGTTCCAGTGCTCGACGGCGCGGCCGTTGTGCAGCACCGAGATCGCCACGTCCGGGCGCGCGAGCGCGCTGCGGCGGATCATCTCCAGGCAATGCCCGAGTTCGGTCTGCTCGCTCTTGAGAAACTTGCGGCGCGCGGGCGTGTTGAAGTACAGCTCGCGCACTTCGATGGTCGTGCCCTGGCCGCCCGCGGCGGGCGAGATCGCGCCCGTGTGCGCGTCGATTTTGACGGCGTGCGCGTCCTGCGCGGTGCGGCTCGTGATCGACATCTCGGCGACCGAGGCGATCGAGGCCAGCGCTTCGCCGCGAAACCCGAGCGTCGCGACGCTTTCGAGTTCCGCGAGCGAGCGGATCTTGCTGGTGGCGTGGCGCATCAGCGCGAGCGGCAATTCGCCTTCGGGAATGCCGCAGCCGTCGTCGGCGATCGAGATGCGTTTGACGCCGCCTTCGTCGAGCAGGATGCGCAGCGTGCTCGCGCCCGCGTCGAGCGCGTTTTCGAGCAGTTCCTTCACGACCGAGGCGGGGCGCTCGACCACTTCGCCGGCCGCGATCTGGCTGATCAGCTGGTCGGGCAGCGCCTGGATCGCGCGCGCGGGCCGTGGGCCGCGCGAGGCGGACTCGGGGGCCGCGTTGGCCTCGTCGGGCAGGGCGGAAGCGGGGGCGTCGGGCGCGGCGGCGCCGGGGAGATCGGAATTCGAGGACATGCGCGCAATTATAGCGAGTCGGGATGCGCCGGCCCGGCGCTCGACCGGGCCCCTTAAGTGTCCGTTAAGCGCCAATATGCGATCTATTGGACGCATTTTTGCCGCCGTTCACGGGAATTTTTCATGACGGCGGGGCACTTTCTGTATGATGGCGCGGTCAATTTTCCTTCTCGCGCCACACCGGGCGAGGGCGCTTCCCGCGAGCGCTCCGTCCTCGACCAATAAGGGACACTTTTGGATACGCTGCTGCAGTTCGTCAACCTTGTCTTGCACATCGACAAGTTTCTCGGAGTCTTCATCCACCAGTACGGTGCCTGGGTCTACGCGGTTCTGTTCCTGATCGTGTTCTGCGAAACCGGGCTCGTCGTGCTGCCGTTCCTGCCCGGCGATTCGCTGCTGTTCATCGGCGGCGCGTTCGCGGCCACGCACGAGATGAATCTCGGCCTGCTGCTCACGCTTCTGATCGTCGCGGCGGTTACGGGCAACACGCTCAACTACATGATCGGACGTGCGATCGGACCGGCGGTGTTCAATACGCGCATCCCCGTGCTCGAACGCTTCCTCGACCGCGCCGCGCTGCAAAAGACCCACGACTTCTACGAGCGCCACGGCGGCAAGACCATCGTGCTCGCGCGCTTCATTCCGGTCGTGCGCACCTTCGCGCCGTTCGTCGCGGGCGTCTCGCAGATGAGCATGCAGCGCTTCCAGCTGTTCAACATCGCGGGCGCGCTGTTCTGGGTGCTGCTGCTCGTGCTGCTCGGCTTTTTCTTCGGCAACATTCCATTCATCCGCCAGTACCTCAACATCATCGTGCTGGTGGGCATCGGCGCGGCGATCGTGCCGATCGTGCTCGGCGGCCTCTGGAAGATGATGCGCAAGAACAGCGGCGGCAATGCCGTGCGCGGGCCGAATGGGCGCTGATTGTCGCTGATGGTTGCTGATGCGCACTGAGCAACACTGAGCGCTCGAACGCCTGATCGCCCGATCGGCGCTTCACGAAAAAACGGCATCGCCCGCGAGGACGATGCCGTTTTTCTTTGCGCGGCCCGCTTGTGGCTGCTTGTTGCTGCTTGTGGCCGGACGTGGCCGTAGCGAGGTTACGCGCCTTGCGTGCCGATGCGCCGGATGATCGACGGCGTTTCCGGCGTCGGATAACCCGCGTCCCGGAAGGTCTCGACGATCGCGCGGTTGGTATCGAAATACACCTGCCAGTACGTCTCGTTGTTGGTGTACGGACGCACCGCGAGCAGCGGACCTTCAGGCGTGAACGAGAGGATCTCGACGTCGGGCGCGGGCTCCTGCGCGACGTTCGGGATCTTCGCGATGGCCGCGCGCAGGCGGTTGGCGGCATCGACGGGATCGACGCCGTTGGCGATCTTCGCGGTCAGCTCGACGCGGCGCACGGGCGTCGCGCTGTAGTTCGAGATGGTGTCCGAGAAGATCTTGTTGTTGCCGACGATGTTGACCACGTTGTCCGGCGAGATGATGGTCGTGCCGAAAATGCCCAGTTCCTTCACCGTGCCGGTCACGCCGCCCGCCGTCACGAAGTCGCCGACCTTGAACGGTCGCAGCACCTGCATGAACACGCCCGCCGCGAAGTGCGCGAGCAGGCCGCCCCACGCCGTGCCGATGGCGAGGCCGAGACCCGCGAGCAGCGCCGCGAACGAGGTGGTCTGCACGCCGAACACCTGCAGGATCGCGAGCACCAGCAGCAGGTTGAGCACGCCGGCGAGAATCGAGCTGAGGTAATGCGCGAGCGTCGGGTCGACGCGTTCGTTGCGGCTGAGCAGCTTGCGCAGGAAGCCGGCGATCATGTTGATGACCCAGCGCCCCACGATCCACAGGACGATCGCCGCCAAAACCTTGGTCCCGAAGTCGATGCCTCGGGTCATGATGAATACGCGGATGGTTTCGAGATCCAAGATGCCCTCGCTTGAGTCGTTGATTGAGCCGGAAAGACGCGTGAACTTCGGGACACTGCTGAACACTGCGAGCCGATGCGACTGCCTGAAACGAAAATGCGACGAAACTGCGACGAACCTGCGGCAAAACTGAAACAAACCGGGGACGGCCGTGAGGCGGGACTTCGAGCGCTGCGATGCGGGAACGACGATGACGCCGGCTGCGGGTCAACCACGCGTCATATCCGTGCATTTATAGGCGAAGTGGCGATCGCGTGCATTCAGCGTGCCCGGCGTCGTCGGGGTTGACCCCACGCAGGGCCGCGCGGCGCGCGTCAGCGTTTCATGCGCATTGCATATCGGTTAGGCGGTATCGTTGCGCGACGGTTTCTCGTCCCATTCCATCTCATCGCATCGAAACGCATCGCATCGCAACGCTCGACAAGGAGACCCGCCATGAACCTGCAGAACACGGATCTGCATCTCATCGACGTGAAGCTCGACGAACTGCGTCCCACGCAGCTCACCGTCGGCTTTCGCGAGGTGAACGCCAAGCGTGAACACTGGCAGACGCTCGACAAGAAAGGCCGCGCGGCGGCCATCGGCTCGCACTGGTTTCCGGCCGTGCTCGGGCCGAAAGGGCGCTACTACGTGGTCGACCATCACCATCTCGGGCTCGCGTGGCTGCACGAAGGCGTGCCGAGCGTGAAGGTCACGGTGCTCAAGGATCTGTCGTGGCTCGACACCACGATCTTCTGGCGGATGATGGAGCACAACCAGTGGGTGCATCCGTTCGACGCCGTCGGCGAGCGCTGCGCCTACGCCAATCTGCCGAAGCAGCTGTTCGGTCTCGACGACGATCCGTACCGCAGCCTCGCGGGCGAACTGCGCGTGGCGGGCGGCTACGCCAAGGACACCACGCCCTTCAGCGAATTCCTCTGGGCCGACTATCTGCGTCAGAAGGTGCCGTCCGCGCGCGTGCGAAAGGACTTCGACCAGGCGCTCGTTGATGCGCTCGCCCACGCGCACGACCCGGACGCGCGCTATCTGCCCGGCTGGTCCGGTGTGGTGCCGACGGCGGCGCAATCCCCGCAATCGGCACGATCGGCACAATCCGGCGGGGCAAAAGCCTCGGGCAAAGGCAAAAAGAAGTAGACGGCGGCGCGCCGTCCTACATCGGCAGCGTGGACTTGCTGTAGGGCGAGGTTTCGATCACGAGGGCGTCGCGCGACGCCTTGCGCGGCTCGCGGTCGGCGTCGTCCGCCGCCGTGCGACGGCGCGCCAGATAGCCGGCGACCAGCGCGAACAGCGCGCTCAGTCCATAAGCGGCAGCGCGCGCGAAGAAGCTGTCGACCGGCTGGCGAGCGCGCCACGCGCCGCCCGCGTCGGCGAACACGAGGAAGGTGAGCGCCGCGTCGAAGACGCAGGCGAGCGCGATCATGCCGACGAACACGCGCGTGCCGTGCAGGCGGACGTCCGGGCGCATCGCGCGGATGAACCAGCAGACCAGTTGCACGCCGGCGAGCAGGACGAGATTCGACACCAGGCAATAGACGAAGTTATCCATGTGACGTTTCGGACGTTTCGGGCAAGGCGCGAGGTGGAGCACGGCACCGCGCGGACCGTCGCGGCGCAAGGCGTCGCGCCGCCGGCTCTTGGAGCGGCGCGATCATGGCACGAGGGTCTTTCTCGAAAAATGCGCGCATCAGCCGATTGGCGCGTCCGGAGCCGTGCCGGACGGCGCGCGATGGCCGCGGCGCGCCGCGTGGCGCGGCTCAGGCGGGTTTGTGAAGCTTTGTCAGGCGCGGCGGCGCGGGTTGTATCGGCGCAACTGGGCGCGTGTGAAAGCGGCGGCGCGGCAGCTGGCGGTGCGCTTTATCGGCCTGTGGATCGGGCCTGCGGGTTGGGTGTGCGGGTTGGGTGTGCAAGCGCGGCTGCTGACGTCAGCGGCGGCTCAGCGCGCGTCGGGCAGCAGCGCTGCGGGCGGCGTGCCCTTCGTCAGATATTCGCAGAGCCACTGAGTCGCCGGGCCGGTGCCCGTATCGGTGCGATGGATCAGCGAGACGTTGTAGTTCACCGAGCTGCGGTCGGCGAGCGCGATACGCACGAGGCGGCCCGCTTCGAGGTCGGCTTCCACCAGATGACGCGGCATCGAGCCCCAGCCGAGGCCCGCGAGCAGCAGACGGTGCTTCGCGCCCAGGTCGCCGAGCTTCCACGCGCGGTTGCTATACACGCCGAACGTCTGCCCGACCGTGAGGCGGCTGCGGTCGGTGAGCACGAGCTGTGTGTGCTCGCGCGCGTCGGAGATGCGCACGGGCTGCGCGGCCTGCGCAAGCGGATGGCAGGGCGCGGCCACCATCACGAGTTCGACGGTGCCGATCGCGCGCGCCTCGATCACGTGCGGCCAGTTCTGGTTCGGCCCGCTGATGCCGAACGCGCAGTCGCCGTCGAGCACGAGCTTGAGCACGCCGCCGAGCGCTTCCATCGTCAGGTTGAGCGCGACGGTGGGGAATTCGCGCGCGAAGGCCTGCAGCGCCTGCACGAGCCGGTCCGACGGAAACATCACGTCGACGGCCACCGAGACCTCGCCTTCCAGGCCGCGCTGCAAGCCGGCGGCCTTGGCGTTAAGCTGACCCATCAGCAGGTCGAGGCGGCGCGCGTCGGCGAGAATCGCGCGGCCCGCCGCCGTCAGCTCGGGCTTGCGCTTGCCGCGCTCGAACAGCGCCACGCCCAGCAGCGCCTCCAGATTCGCGATCGTGTAGCTCACGACCGACTGCGCGCGGTCGAGCTGGCGCGCCGCCGCCGAAAAGCTGCCGGTTTCCGCCACCGCGATCAGCGCGCGCAGTTGTTCGAGGCTCGGAGAGCGGTCCATGAGCGACCTATCGAAGAATTGGATGGTAACGATCCATTCTAGACGATTGTTTGTATACCTAGCGTCGGGGTAAAGTGCGCGTTCCCCATCAAGGACGACCATGCCGATGAATCGAACCGTCAAGCCCGCCGGCCGCTACAGCGGCGTCGCCATGCTGCTGCACTGGCTGGTCGCCGTGCTGATCGTCTGGGGCTTCGCGCTCGGCTGGATCATGACCGACATCCCCGGCATCACGCCCACCAAGCTGCGCTATTTTTCGTGGCACAAGTGGATCGGCGTGACCGTGCTCGCGCTCGTGCTGGTGCGCCTGATCTGGCGCGCGACCCACGCCGCGCCCGCGCTGCCTGCCTCGACGCCCGCCTGGGAGAAGGGGCTCGCGCATCTCGGCCACTTCCTGCTTTACGTGCTGATGGTCGCGATTCCCGTGACCGGCTATCTGTACAGCTCGGCGGCCGGCATTCAGGTCGTGTATCTCGGCATCTGGCCGCTGCCCACGCTGATCGATCCCGACACCGCGCTCAAGGGCACGCTGCGGATCGTGCATGTTTCGTTGAACTACACATTGCTCGCCGTGGTGGCGCTGCACGTGCTCGCGGTCGTGAAGCATCAGTTGCTCGACCGCCAGAACATCCTCGCGCGCATGCTGCCGTTCGGCACGCCGCGCGACTGAGGCGCGCCTGCGTCACGCGGCGCGCGTGCGCTTCTTATTCTTCCCATTCGACGTTTTTTCACCGCTCATAGCGTAAATAGCGAACCGATCATGATCCACCGTCTCGTCCAGAAAGCTTCCGTCGTCGCGCTCGGCGCGGCGCTCGCCGCCGGCGCGGCCTTCACCGCTTCGTTCGCCCTGAACGCGGATGCGGCGCCCGAAGCCGGCAAGAGCGCCGTCTCGGCCGTGTTCAAGCAGATGAACGTGCCGGTCGAAGGCAAGTTCAACCACTTCAGCGCCGACGTGCATTTCGATCCGGCCAACGTCGCCGCTTCGAGCGCGAAGCTCGACGTCGAGGTCGCGAGCTTCGATCTCGGCTCGGCCGACTACAACAAGGAAGTGGCCGGCGACGAGTGGTTCGACGCGGGCAAATTCCCGCACGCGACCTTCGTCTCCACGCAGATCAAGGCCGGCGCGAACGGCGCGTACTCGGTCGCGGGCAAGCTCACGATCAAGGGCAAGACGACCGATGTCGTCGTGCCGGTGCAGTACCACAAGGACGGCGCGAACCAGGTGTTCGACGGCGCGCTGCCCATCAAGCGCCTCGCGTACAACATCGGCACGGGCGAGTGGAAAGACACCTCGATCGTCGCCGACGACGTGCAGATCAAGTTTCACATCGTGGCCGCCGCGCACTGACGCGCAACGGCTGTCCGTTTCAACCGCATTCGCTTTGTCTTAACCCCAGCATCAGGACACACGCTCACATGAAGAATACGCTTTTCGCCGCGGCTGCCGCCGCCGCACTCGCCGCCGCCATCGCCACGCCCGCTGTCGCCGCGCCGACCACCTACAACCTCGACCCGACGCACACGTACCCGAGCTTCGAGACCGACCACTTCGGCGGCGTCTCGGTGTGGCGCGGCAAGTTCACGAAGAGCTCGGGCACGGTCGTGCTCGATCCGGCTGCGAAGACCGGCACGGTCGACGTGACCATCGACGCATCGTCGATCGACACGGGCAACAAGGCGCTCGACAAGCACGTCAGCTCGGCGGAAATGCTCGACGCGGCCAAGTTCCCGACGGCCGTCTACAAGGGCACCTCGGTCAAGTACGACGGCGACAAGCCCGTCGAAGTGATCGGCACGTTCACGCTGCACGGCGTGACGAAGCCGCTGAACCTGAAGATCGACTCGTTCAAGTGCTTCCAGAACCCGATGCTCAAGCGTGAAGTGTGCGGCGCCGACGCGACCGCCACGTTCGATCGTTCGGACTACGGCGTGAACTACGGCCAGGCTTACGGCTTCAAGATGGCCACGACGCTGCAGATCCAGGTCGAAGGCATCAAGGCCGACTAAGTCTTTCCGACTGGTGGCAACGGGCGCGCGCTTTGCGCGACGCTCGTTCGGGGCCGCCGAGGCCCGCAGAAAAAAAGCCCGTGCGCATGATGCGTAACGGGCTTTTTTGTTGCGTGCGCGATGTGGCGCGACGCGCTGGCTGCGATCCGCGTCAGTGGATCGGCGAGTCGCCGTGCGTGCTGTGCGGCGCCAGCGCGACATCGACCACGTGCGTATGCCAGATACCGCACGTCGCCTTCACGGGCACCCATGCGTACTTGCCGCGCAGCTTCGCGAAGCCGCGCAGATGAATCAGCGTGTCGATGGGCGAGGCCTGCGGCACGGGGCTCGACGCGCCATCGGGCAGCGCGCCCGCAGGCACCGGGCTTTCGACCTTGGCGGTGAGCGCGCGGCGGTCGGGGACCATCAGCGAATCGTAGCGCGGCGCGCCATGCACCCACTGATCGAGGGCGGCGACGCAATTGACGACGGCGTCGGGCACCTTCATCCGCCGCAGATATTCGTAGTCTTCGGGCGGGGCTTGAACTTGCGCCTGGACGCGCAGACTGATCCAGAGCAGCGCGAGCATGACGCAGGCGAGAGTCGAGAACTTCATGTTGACGTGGCCTGTGCGGCGGGGGAACGGCGGGGTGGGGAAGTATACACGCTGAGCCGCGCGAGGCTTGTCCGGGAATGCAGGCGCGATTTTTTGCGCGCCAAAGCAAAAAGCCCAGTCCGAAGACTGGGCTTTTTGTTTCAAGCTTTGGTAGGCCGTACGGGATTCGAACCTGTGACCAACGGATTAAAAGTCCGCTGCTCTACCAGCTGAGCTAACGACCCGAAAGAAGCGGGATTATAGCAGACATGCGGAACGTGTCAACCTTATGGCGCGAGCTTCTTATCTGTTCCTTGAGCGCTCCAGCAAGACAACGCAAAAGAAAAAGCCCGGAATACGCGGTATTCCGGGCTTTTTGGGGAGTGCGAGAGGCGCGTTTGGCGAACCTGCGGCGATCACGATGACGCCGCTCATTCGCTTCACGCCAGATCGATCCAGCGGCGCTTATTTGAGCTGTGTGAGCTTGCTCTGTGCCGTCTGGGCAACTTCCGAGCTGCCGTACTGCGAAACGATCTGTTCGAGCGTGCGCTTGGCCGCAGCCTTTTGCCCTTGCTCCATCTGATTGTTCGCGATCGCCAGTAACGCCTCAGGGGCGCGCGGATGTTGCGGATAACTCTTGACCACGTTCTGCCACGTTGCCGTCGAACCCTTGTAGTCCTTCAACGCATACAGCGCGTTGCCGAGCCAGTACTGCGCCGTAGGCTGATACGGGCTCTGCGGATACTTGGAGATGAAGCTGCGGAACGACGAGGCGGCCTGCTTGAAGTCGCCGTTGCGGAACTGTTGGGACGCGGAGTTGAACGCATCCATTTCGCCCGGCTGAACGGTGCCCTGCATGCCGTCCACGGTCTCTTGCTGCGGCTCGAACTTCTTGAGACGCGTGTCGAGATCCGTGTAGTAGTCCTTCTGTTGCTTCGTCAGCGTCGTGAGCTCGTTCGCCAGATCTTCGGTCTGACCGCGCAACGTCGCGACCTGCTGGTTCAGCTGGTCCATGCGGTTGGACTGATCGAGGATCGTGCGCTGTGCCGCGGACAACTGGCTCGACAGATTGTCGTTCTTGGCGCGCAGGTCGAGAATCGCCTGGCGCGCCTGATCGTCATCGAAGAGACCCGCGTGGGCCGGGATCGCCGCAAAGGCGACGCCGGCCACGCAGGCGGCTGCGGCTGCCCGCAGCGGGGAGAAACGGTGCGACATACGCCCCTTCATCCAATGCTCAGATTACTGTTGGTACACGAGGTCGGCGCGACGGTTTTGCGCCCACGAGGCTTCGTCGTGGCCTTGTGCAACCGGCTTTTCCTTGCCCAGGCTCACAGCTTCCATCTGCGAATCGGGCACGCCCATCAGCGACAGCGCCTTGCGGACAGCTTCAGCACGCTTCTGGCCCAGTGCCAGGTTGTACTCGCTCGTGCCGCGCTCGTCGGTGTTGCCCTGGATCAGGACGTGACGTTCCGGGTGCGTCTTGAGGTATTGAGCGTGTGCCTGGACCACGCTTTGGTAGTCGTCCTTGACGGCGTAGCTGTCGAAGTCGAAGTACACGCTGCGCTTGGCGAGCGGGCTGTTCGGGTCGTTCAGCGGGTCGACGTTGACTTGGGCGACGGCGTTCGGGTTCGGCTGCGTGCTCATCGAGCCGGCGTTCGCGTTTTCGTCGGTCTTCGGAGCCGACTTACACGCGGCCAGTGCACCGATCATCAAGACGGCCAGCGCCAGGCGGAATTTGTTCGACATCATTATTGCTCTCCTGAAGTGTTATTGCATGAAAGGACCCCAGGACGGCTCGCGTACGCTGCCGCCCTGAACGGACAGGATTTGCCGCGTACGACCGTCGGTCGATACAGCAGCCAGCACGCCACGGCCGTTCACCTGTGTGGCGTAAAGAATGTACTGACCGTTCGCCGCGAAGCTGGGCGATTCGTCATGTGTCGTGTCGGTGAGCGCGGTTGCCACGCCGGACTGCAGATCTTGAATGTACAGCTTAAATCCGCCGCCCGTGCGTGAGATGTACGCCAGCTGCTTGCCGTCGGGGCTGACCCGCGGGCTCGTGTTATAGCTGCCGGTGAACGTCACGCGTTGTGCTGCGCCTGCGCTTTCACCCTGTGCTGACATCCTGTAGACCTGCGGCTGGCCGCCGCGGTCGCTCGTGAAGTAAATCGAGCGTCCGTCAGGAGAGAAGGTGGGTTCGGTGTCGATGGTCGTGCCTTGCGTCAGGCGGCGCAGACCGGAGCCGTCGGCATTGACGGCGAAGATCTGCGTGTTGCCCGTGCGCGACAGCGCGACGGCGAGCGTGCGGCCGTCCGGCGACCAGGCCGGTGCCGAGTTGTTGCCCTTTTGGTCCGAAATGACGACGCGCCGCCCCGTAGGCAGGTCGTGCACGTAGACGATGGGCTTTTTCTTTTCGAAAGAAACGTAAGCGACCTTGGTGCCGTCGGGCGACCAGGCCGGCGAGATGATCGGCTCGGGGCTCGACAGCGCGATGTGCGCGTCTTGTCCGTCGGAGTCCGAAATCTGCAACTGATAGCGGCCGCCCGTGCGGATCACGTACGACAGGCGCGTGGCGAACACGCCGCGGTCGCCCATCAGCTTCTGATAGATGTAGTCCGCGACCTTGTGCGCGCTCATGCGCAGGCCCGCGGGCGGGCTTTGCAGCACGAGACCGCCGAGGCTTTCGCCCTTGACCGTGTCGTAGAGCTTGAAGCGCACTTCGTACTGGCCGTTCGGCAGCTTGTTGACGCTGCCCGCGACGAACGCATTGGCGCCCTTGGCTTTCCAGCCGCCGAGGTCGACCGAGTCGGTTTCGGCGACCGGGGCGCTGCCCGCGTCGACGTTGGTGAATTTGCCGCTGCGCGCGAGGTCGGCGCGCACGATCGCGGCGACTTGCTGCGGCGAATTTGCTTCGCCCGCGAAGTTCGCCGTGGCGATCGGAAACTGGGTGGAGCCCACGCCGGTGACGAGGACGTTGAGTTGGGCGTTCGCGGCGCCGCCGACTGCCAGCAGGCAGGAAGCGACGAGGGTACGCAGGCCAATTTTCGTCATCAGACTCATGCTGTGATGTTTCCTGAAAAAGCGATATTTGTCACACCGCGCGACAGCAGACAGACCCGAGATGCATCGAATCGTTCCTGCCCGCCGCCGCGCGCCAGCGTTGTTGCACTCTGACTTGCGCCGTCAACCTGCCGGGCGCAAGGTAATCTTGAAGCTCGACGGCGTCTTGCCGTCGGTATCCACCGGCATCGGGTCCGAGAGCTTGACCGCGCGCAATGCGGCGTCGTCCCAGGACGCATTGCCGCTGCTGCGCGTGATCGTTGCCGAAAGCAGGGTGCCGCTCGGCGAACAGTGCACGGCGATCTCCGTCTCCAGGCCCGAGGTGTCGCCGGACCAGGTGATGTTCGGACGTACGCGACGGCGCACCTTGTCGGCATAACCCGGCGTTGCTGCATTGCCGCCCGAGCCGCTGCCGGTGCCGCTTTTCGCGAGACCGTTGCCGCTCGTGCCTTCGCCCCCGCCCATCGCGCCTTGCATCTGCGCGATGCGCGCGCGCCGTTCTGCGTCCATCTTCTTCGCCTGGGCGTCGGCTTGCGCCTTGGCCTTGGCGGCCTTGTCGGCGTCGGCCTTCTTCTGGGCGTCGAGCTTCGCCTGCTTCTGTTGCTGCTCTTGCTCCTGCTGCTTCTTCAGCGCGTCTTGCTGCTGTTGTTGCTGCTTGAGCTTTTCGGCGGCTTGCTGCTGCTGTTCCTGCTGCTGCTGTTGTTGCTTGAGCTTTGCGGCCTTCTGCTGCGCGGCGAGCTGAGCCGCCTGCTGGGCGGCCAGTTGCTGCTGACGCTTCGCCTCGGCTTCCTGCTGCTGCTTGATGCGTTGCTGCTCGGCCAGTTGCGCCTCGCGCGCCGCTTCCTGCTGCTTGCGCTTTTGCTGTTGCAGCGCAATGTCGGCGTCTTCCGTCTGCGGCGGCGGCGGGGCAGGGGTCACCGGCGCGGGCGGCGGCAACGGCTTCGGCGTCGACAGGTCCGGCACCTCGGTCCAGAGCTCCGCCTCTTCACCCGCCGGCGTGCTGTTCTGCCAGTGGATGCCGTGGTAGAGGAAAAAACCGAGCAGCACGTGCATGATCACGGCGAGCGCTATAGCACGCCCCGTGCCACGCTCGCGCGGAGGCTGCATCGGATAGGTGTCTTTCTTGCCGGTCATTGCGATTTGACGAGCAGTCCGACACGTTTGACGCCGTGCGCCTTCAAATCGGACATGACGTTCATCACGGTCTCGTACTTCACGGACTTGTCGGCGGCGATCACGACGGGCTGGTCGGGATGACTCTGCTCGCGATCGGCGACGAAGCCGTTGAGATCGGCGCGCGACATGGTTTCCTGCTGCGTGGCGCCCGAGTCGTCCTTATATTTGACGCTCAGATTGCCGTCGGGCCGGATGTTGACCACGACGGGCGGTGTTTGCTGCTGCTGCGACGCGCCGCCGACAGTCGGCAGATTGACGATGGACGGCGCCACCAGCGGCGCGGTCACCATGAAGATCACGAGCAGCACCAGCATCACGTCGATATACGGCACGACGTTGATGTCGGCCATCGCACGGCGCGAGCGGCTGCCTCGCATGCTCGAACGGACTGAGCCTCCCATCTTCGACTCCTTGCTTCGTGAAGATTAGTGGGCCTGACGCTGCAGGATGTTCGAAAACTCTTCGATGAAGGTTTCGAAGCGGATCGCCAGACGGTCGATGTCGTGCGCGTAGCTGTTGTACGCGACGACCGCCGGAATCGCGGCGAACAGACCGATGGCGGTGGCCGTCAGCGCTTCGGCGATGCCGGGCGCGACGTTCGCGAGGGTGGCCTGCTGCACGTTCGCGAGACCGCGGAACGCATTCATGATCCCCCACACCGTGCCGAACAGACCGATATACGGGCTGACCGAGCCGACCGAGGCGAGGAACGAGAGATTCGCCTCGAGCGCGTCCATTTCGCGCTGGAAGGCCGCGCGCATGGCGCGGCGGGCGCCGTCGAGCACGAGGCTCGGATCGTTCAGGCGCTTCTCTTTGGCCTTCAGGAACTCGCGCATGCCCGACTCGAAGATACGCTCGAGCGCGCCGATCGTGTGGCGGTTGTTCGCTGCGCTCTGGTAGAGCGCCTGCAGGTCGCCGCCCGACCAGAAGTCGCGTTCGAAGCGTTCGGTCTGCCGGCGTGCGCGGCGGATGGCGAACCACTTGCGGAAGATGAAGGTCCAGGAAATCAGAGACAGCAACAGGAGAAGTCCCATCACCGCCTGTGCCAGTATGCTCGCATTAAGAACGAGTGAAATGATCGACAGGTCTTGTGTAGTGTTCATAGAGGTTCGTTGTAACGTCCCGGAAGGGGCGAGCGGCTGCAAGTCAACGCGAAGCTTCCCGAAGGCAAACGGCAAGGCGGCGCGCCGTCGCGGCCGAACCCAGCTTGGTCCTGCAAAGACCCGCGCGAGTTCACTGGCGTCGTATCAACGGCAATTAAGCGGATGCCGTTGACACGGTTGGTAAGACTTTCTTCATGCCACGTTCCAAAGCTGCGTGAACGTGGTCGGGAATGGCGGACGCGCGCATGGTGCCGTCGACGTTCGCCACACAGCCGACGCGGATCTTGCCCGTGGCCAGCAAGGTGTCGCCGCGCCACGCTTCCTGCATGAAGTCGACCGACGCGCGGCCGAGTTTGTCGAGGCGGCTCACGATCGTCACGACGTCGTCGAGACGGGCGGGCACCCGGTAGTCGAGCGCGGTGCTGCGCACGACGAAGAGGGCGCCGGTTTCCTCGGAGAGCCTGCGTTGATCAACGCCGCAGGCGCGCAGCCATTCGGTGCGCGCGCGCTCGAAGAACTTCAGGTAGTTCGCGTAGAACACGATGCCGCCGGCATCGGTGTCCTCGTAGTAGACGCGTATCGGCCATGTAAAACCGGACGCGGCCTCCGAACTTGGGGCCGTACCCGGCTTGCTGGTGGAGATTTCCATGCCGCGCATTCTACCGGAACGCGCGCTGCGCACGCCGTTCGGACGACTGACATACGCAGGAAAATTGAAAGCAAATTTATCCGCGATGGATGCTCAGTCCGGCGAACGATTGCGCGACCGGCATGAGTTCGATCGTGTTGATATTGATGTGCGCGGGGCGCGTGGCGATCCAGTAGATCGAGTCGGCGATGTCCTCGGCCGTGAGCGGCTGCACGTCCTTGTAGACGTTGGCGGCCTTGGTGTCGTCGCCGCGGTAGCGCACGTTCGAGAACTCGGTGCCGCCGCACAGGCCGGGCTCGATGTCGGTCACGCGCAGCGCGGTGCCGGCGAGGTCGGCGCGCAGGTTCAGGCTGAACTGGCGCACGAAGGCCTTGGTCGCGCCGTAGACGTTGCCGCCCGGGTAAGGCCAGCGGCCCGCCACCGAACCCAGATTGAAGACGTGGCCGCGGTTGCGCGCGACCATGCCCGGCAGGAACGCATGCGTGACCTGCACCAGACCGGTGCAATTGGTCTCGATCATGGTTTCCCATTCGTCAAGGTCGGCCTTTTGCGCCGGTTCCACGCCGAGCGCGAGGCCGGCGTTGTTGACGAGCACGTCCACGTCGGCGAATTCGGGCGGCAGGGCGGCGGGCGCGGCCTCCACGGCGGCGCGGTCGCGCACGTCGAGTTCGAAGGGCAGAAGCGCGTCGCCGAGTTCGGCGGCCAGCGCGTCGAGGCGGTCCTTGCGGCGCGCCGTGGCGACGACGCGGTGTCCGCCCTTGACGAAGGCCCGCGCGATGGCGGCGCCGAATCCCGCTGATGCGCCGGTGACGAAAACGATCATGGTTGCTCCCTGGTCGGTAGAAGGCGAAGAAAGGGGAAAGCCTACTTCCAATGCGGCGCTGCGGCAAGGAAGGGTCAGAACGCGGGCGAGCCCCGCATCGACTTGCGGGCGGCACGCGGCGGCGGCTTGCGCGCGGCGGCCGGCGCCCGCTTCGGGCCCCTTCCCGAGACGTTCGGACAGCCCGCTTCGGTTGCCTATTCCGGGCCGTTCCAATACACTAACGCGCTCAATCCCTGCGTGACTGGCGATAGGGTTCCTGAATGACGGCGCGTGCATTTGCGGCTGCACCCAATGGTGTTCCAAGCGGTGTACCAGGCGGTGCAGCAAGCGGTGTAACAATCGTGCGTCATGCTGCGTTTGGCGCGGCTCGATCGGGAGCTCAAGGTGGAACGACCCACCGTGAAGCGCAGGGTGCCGTTTTGCCGTTCGCCTGGGCAGCCGAGATCCGCGCGCTTCAATGAGCGCTGCACGGGCTGTCCTGCCTCGCGTGTGCGGCACCTTCTTCCGCCACGTCAGGGCTGGCCACTTCGCCAGCAGCGCCGCGTACCTGCTACGCGTTCCGCGCGAGACCCGGTCAACCTGAACACACTTAACGGAACCCGTATGTTTGACAGAGCCGAAAGCACCATCGCCAACGTCGATCCCGA
>NZ_CAJZAR010000090.1:23853-36294 GCF_914484835.1 Paraburkholderia tropica | reverse complement strand
CATCGGCGTTCGCGCTGCGTATCGACTTCGAGCGCATCGCCAAGGTCGCCAAGGCCGTCGGCGCGTACTTCATGGTCGACATGGCGCACTACGCGGGCCTGATCGCCGCGGGTGTCTACCCGAACCCGGTGCCGTTCGCCGACTTCGTCACCACGACCACGCACAAGAGCTTGCGCGGCCCGCGCGGCGGCGTGATCCTGATGAAGGCCGAGCACGAGAAGGCCATCAACTCGGCGATCTTCCCGGGCATCCAGGGCGGTCCGCTGATGCACGTGATCGCGGGCAAGGCCGTCGCGTTCAAGGAAGCCGCGTCGCCGGAATTCAAGACCTATCAGCAGCAAGTGGTCGAGAACGCGCGCGTGCTGGCCGAAACGCTGGTCAAGCGCGGTCTGCGTATCGTCTCGGGCCGCACGGAAAGCCACGTGATGCTGGTCGATCTGCGCGCGAAGAAGATCACCGGCAAGGCGGCGGAAGCCGTGCTGGGCGCCGCGCACATCACCGTGAACAAGAACGCGATCCCGAACGACCCGGAAAAGCCGTTCGTCACCTCGGGTATCCGTCTGGGTTCGCCGGCGATGACCACGCGCGGCTTCGGTGTGAAGGAAGCCGAGCAGGTCGGCAACCTGATCGCCGACGTGCTGGAGAACCCGGAAGACGCAGCGACGATCGAGCGCGTGAAGGCGCAGGTCGCCGAGCTGACGAAGCGCTTCCCGGTCTACGGCTAAGCTCAGCGTCGAGCCAGTATGCGCTGCCCCTTCTGCCGGCATGAAGACACGCAAGTCGTCGACTCGCGCGTGTCCGAGGACGGCGCCGCGATCCGGCGCCGCCGCCGCTGCCCGGCCTGCGACAAGCGTTTCACGACGTACGAGCGGGTCGAGCTGGCGATGCCGGCGATCGTCAAGAAGGACGGCAGCCGCACGGAATTCGACCGTCGCAAGATCATGGCGAGCATGCAACTGGCGCTGCGCAAGCGGCCCGTTGCTGCCGACGCGATCGACGCGGCGGTCGCCCGTATCGAATACCAATTGCTCGGTAGCGGCGAGCGCGAGGTGCGCAGCGAGCGCCTCGGCGAGCTCGTGATGGGCGAATTGCGCGAACTCGACAAGGTCGCGTTCGTGCGTTTCGCTTCTGTCTACCGGCGCTTCGAAGACGTCTCCGAATTCGAGGACGTGATCGAGGAATTCCGCCGCGCGGGCGGTGCTGCAACGCCGCCGAAAAAGGGTTGAACGCGCGCGCCTTGCCCGCGTTTCCCGCCTGACTGTCGTTCCCATCGTTCCCATCGTTCCCATCGTTTTCTCCCTGTCGTTGCTGCCGTCGTTCGTGACGCTTGCATTGTCGCGAGCCGAACGCGTGCGCAACAGCTAGCCGTTCGGCTAATTGTTCCGGTTTCGTTTCATCTCTAGAGTGATTGCAATCCCCAATCGATCAGGATTGCAGATGAAATGCGCCGGCTTCACCTTGCTCGAAACCCTGGCCGTGATCGCGCTGTTCGCGATCTGCGTCACGGCTGTCGCTCCGGTATTCGTGGCGTGGCGCGTGCGCGACCAGGTGGACGCGCGCGCGAACGCCTTGCTCGGCACCTTTTCCTACGCGCGCAGCGAGGCGATCCGGCGCAAGGCCCGCATCACGGTTTGCCGGATCGATGCGGCGCGTCACTGCCTTGCCACGGGCAAGGCCTGTCCGTCCGGGCTCGCCGACTGGTCGTGCGGCTGGGCGGTCGTGGCCGAACAGGCGGGCGCGAGCGTGCTGCTGCGCGCCCAGCCCGCGCTCGACGAAATCGCCATCGCTTCCACGCTCACCGCACTCACGTTCACACCGCCCGCCGGACAGACCATCGGCAGCCTGCGCAATTTCGATATCGCGCCGCGTGTCGCCACTGTGTCGACGCGTGGCGCGGCGTGGCGCCGTTGCCTGCGCGTGGCGGCGGGCGGCCGCGCGCGCGTGAGCGAGGGTGCATGCGGAGCGGCGTCATGAGCGCGCGAGATATTAATCGCCGCGTGCGCGTGTCGGCGCGCGGCGCGGCGTTGCTCGAAGTCGTCATCGCGATGGCGCTCATGACGATGTGCGGCCTCGGTCTGCTGAATGCCCAGTTGGGGCTCGCGCGGCATGCGATGGCGTCGGCGGCGCGCACGCGGGCGGCGTTCGTGGCCGATGCACTCGCCGAAGCCGCACGGACCGGTGCGCCGGCGTCCGACCTGTGGAAGTCGCGTGCATCCACGCTCTTGCCGGATGTGCGTATCACGGTGACGAGCGCGGGCGGCGCGGCCTCGCTGGCGACGCTCACGTGGACGGCCTCGCGCGACGAAGCCGCGCCCGATGCGCAACAGGCCGCCGCGGAATGCGAGAGCGGAGGCGAGCAGACGCGGCGCGCGTGCTTCTCGCTGGGGTTTGCGAAATGAAGCGCGCGTTCCGGTACGCACGAGAGCGAAAGGCGAGCGGCCACACGCTGCTCGAATTCACGATCGCGGTTGCGTTGAGTCTCGTGGTCGTCGCGGGTGCGCTGGCCGCCTATCGTTCGCAGCGCCAGGCATTCGCGTGGAGCGCCGACGCCGCGCGTATCCACGAAGCGGGCGTGAACGCGCTGATGCTGATCGGCGAGCAGATCCAGATGGCGGGCTTCGTCGCGGCCGATGCGCCGGGGCAGCTGGCCGGACCGCCGGTGTTCGGCTGTGCGGGTGGCCGGGTCGGCGGCGCGGACGCCAATCCGACCTGCGAAGTGCTCTCCAACCGCTCGGACGGACTCGCGTTGCGTTATCAGGGCGACGGCGAATCCACGTGGCTATCGACGAACGGACAGGTCACCGACTGCCTCGGGCAAGCCGTCGGCGCCAACGGCAGCGAAGTGCTCAACCGTTTTCATGCGAAGGCAAGCAGCTCGACCGGCGAGCCTGAACTCTACTGCGAGGGCTCCGGCAAGGTCGGCACGGCACAGCCTTTGGTGGAGGGCGTCGAACGCCTGCGGCTGCGCTACTGGCTCGCTGGCGCGGCCCAGGCACTCGATGCCTCGGCGCTCGCGCGCGACCAGTGGGGCTCGGTGATCGCCGTCGACCTGTGCGTGCTCGTGCGAGGCGCGCCGCTGGCGCGTCGTATGCGTTACGTCGATTGCGACGGCGCGAGCGTCATGCCCACCGACGGCCGCGCGCGCCAGGCCTTCTGGCGGCACGTCGCCGTGCGTAACGTGCTGTCGATGTCGTCGTCATGATGCGCGCGGCGAGTGGTGAGGGGCTGCATCGTGCGCGCGAGCGCGGTGTTGCGCTGCCGGTCGTTCTGGTGATCGTGTCGATGATGCTCGTCACGTCGGCGGCGTGGTTCGAGTCGTCGCTATTCGAGGCGCGCAGCGCGGCGGGCATGGCCGACCATCTGCGGTCGTTTCATGCCGCCGACGCCGCGCTCGTCGCGTGCACGCGAGCGCTGATCGGCGGAACTGCGGTCGCGCCAGTTACGCCTGCGCAGTCGGGCGAACCGACCGGCTGGAAGCGTCGCGAGACTTTCGAGGCGCAAGCCGCGTCGCCGCTTTCGTCGTGGCCAGGCGCGACGCGGGCGCCGCAATGCCTGGTCGAGGCGTGGCGCATCGCAACGCGTCCCGAGGCGCGCGCGTATCTCGTCACGGCACGCGGTTACGGCGCGACGGAGAACGCGCAGAGCTGGTTGCAGATGCAGGTCGTATTCGATGGTTCGCGAGGCGAAAGTCGGGTCGAGCAGCACTGGCGGCGCGTCGTCACGCGGCCATTCTGACGGCACGGAACGAGGAGGGGAGATGACACGCAACGGTCGCGCGTTCACGTTGCTCGAACTGATGATCGCGCTGGCGGCGGCGGCGATTGTCGCGGCGTTTGCGTTGCCGGGCTGGCGCAATCAGATCGCGCGCGGTCATCGGATCGACGCCGCAGCAGCGCTCTATCGCGCGGCGCAATTCGTGGATGCGCAAAGTCCATCGGTGGCGGCACTGCCGTCGGGCATGGATCAGGCGCCGCCTGCGGGACGCGCGGTCTATCGGCTCAAGCTGTTGCCGGGCGACGATACGAACGGCGGCTACGCGATCGCGGCCGCGCCGGTCGAGAGCGGGCCGATGCGCGACGACGCGTGTGGAACGTTCCTGCTGGATGCGGCCGGCGCGCGCGGCAACCGCATCGGCGGGGCGGACGCGGGCGCGGCGCTCGTGCGCGACTGCTGGAGGGATCGATGAACGCGCGCGGAGTGATCGCGAGCGTGATGGGGAAAATCAGGCGGAAATCAGCCCGTGAGGTCGTCTTCTTCGGTGTAGCGGCGCGAGCCGCCTTGCGGCGCGCCGCGCTGACGGCGCACCTGCTGCCAGATGCGCCAGGCTTCCCACGCCGTGAAGGCGAGGCCGCCCCACTTGATCACGGGACGCGCAGCCGAAGCGACGCTGTCGCGCAGCGGTTTGGCGAGCACGAGCGAGGCCAGCGAACTCAGCAACGGATATTGCTTGAGCAGGCCGCCGAGTCCAGCACCGAGTCCTCCGGCGCTTGCGGCGCCAGTCGCACCGGCGAAGCCCGGCACGAGAAAGCGCAGCCAGCTGAAGTGCGTGACGGCCTCGCGCAACTCGACGACCGACTCGGCCATTTCGGCACGCTCGACGCTGGCGCGCACGATCAGCAGCTCTTTGCGCAGCGCGCGCAATTGCGGCGTGGACAGGTCGCGGCCACGTGCGCGCGAGGGGCGGAAGGCGTTATCCGGTCGAGGTTGGCTCATGGCTTCGATTGGCGGCGAGTAGTGGTCAAAAACCGGGTGGTCAAAACCCGGTTGGTCAAAACCGGGACGAACGCGGGCGGATGCGGCTGCGCGCGCGAACGTGAATCTACGGTTTGCGAAGGATCTCGCGGTCCTTCTCGAATTCTTCGAGCGTCGCCTGGAACACCAGCGGCGCATCGCGCAGTCCCTGACGCGCCTTGAACGCGCAGATCAGCGCAGCGAGGGCATAGACGAGCGTGATGGCGGCCAGGGCCTGCCAGCGCCAGGTGTCCCAGAACGCGATGGCGATCAGCGCGGTGAGGGCGATCAGCGCCATGGTCGCGAGCATCATCGCGGCCAGGCCGAGAAACAGCACGGCGAGCAGGCGCTCCTTTTCTTCGGCCAGCTCGATGCCGATCAACTCGAGCCGCGTCTGGATGATCGCGAACGCGGAGCCGAGAAGACGGCGCACCGGTCCATGTTCGTGTCGCTGCGAATGAGTGTCTGTCGTCATGGCGAGGGCGGGTGGCTCCGGCGTAGGGACGTACGCCGCTGACTTGGGCGGCTGCGCACAACCAACGGTTAAATGCTTAAGCGGGCAAACGGCTTATGCGGCTTAACGGCCTGGCGACTGCGCAACCGGGGTGACGCAAGGATTGCGCCCAGAAAAGACAGGCCGGTGCGGTGCACCGGCCTGCCGGCTAACGAATCTGCTGACGCTGTCGCGAGGCGAGCTGTTGCGACGCGCGTGCCAGGGCCAGCGGATGAGCCGTGCAATCGCCGCGCTCCGGCGCGTGTCCGGGCGCGTTGATGGCAGGCTCACGCCCTATGCTGGCCGCGGCGCGCGGGGCAAGCCGCCCGACCGTGCCGGGTTCGTCGTACTTACTTACGGTTGATCAGCAAGCCAACCAGCACGCCCACACCTGCGGCGATGCCGATCGACGTCCACGGATGTTCGTGAACGTAGTCGTCGGTGGCGCGTGCCGCCTTCTTGCCTTTCTCGACCACGACGACCTGAACATCGGCCGCCTTTTCCTTCGCCTGCTTCAGGCGTGAGAGGGCCGTTTCGCGCAGCTCCGAAGCTCGTTCGCCGGTGGCGCTCGCCGCTTGCTTGAGCAGGTCCTCGGCATCCGCGAGGACGGTTTTGATATCGGACATCAGCCTCTCCTTATTGACCTCTGACATTGACTGGCTCCCATCGTGTCACATCACGCGTGAATCGTAACAAAGATACGGGCGCTGGCAAGCGTGACGCGCCGCCACGACGCCTGAATTCGCACGATTTGTACCCGCGAACACCGCGCGAAGGTTGGTGAACCCGCATTTGCGCTGCGTTTGCGCTGTGTTCGCGTCGCGCCCGACGGACACGAAACGCAAATGACGAATGATGATGGAGTTGATCTGGCACGTAAAGTTTCCACCACTCTTCTCAAAATTACAAAAATTCATACCGGTCTGACCCGATGTTTGTTCGGGCGCACGCTGCCGCCCTGTATGCTTGAATGTCTATATCGAGTCTCTTGATCAACCCGGCGGTTCGCGCCGCGCGCCGCCTCACCACGTCCAAAGGAAACCGCACCATGAGCCTACGTCTTGGCGATACCGCACCCGACTTCGAGCAGGATTCGAGCATTGGTCGCATCAAGTTCCATGACTGGCTCGGCGACAGTTGGGGCGTGCTGTTCTCGCATCCGGCCGACTTCACGCCGGTGTGCACGACCGAGCTTGGTTTGACGGCGAAGCTCAAGGACGAATTCGAGAAGCGCAATGTGAAGACGATCGCGCTGTCGGTGGATAGCACCGAGTCGCACAAGGAGTGGATCAAGGACATCAACGAGACCCAGGCGGCCAACGTCGGTTTCCCGATCCTCGCGGACGGCGACCGCACGGTCTCGACGCTCTACGACATGATCCACCCGAACGCGAGCGAAACGTTCACGGTGCGCTCGCTGTTCGTGATCGATCCGAAGAAGAAAGTGCGCCTCACCATCACGTATCCGGCGAGTACGGGTCGTAACTTCGACGAAATCCTGCGCGTGATCGACTCGCTGCAGCTCACGGACAACTATCAGGTCGCCACGCCCGGCAACTGGAAGCAGGGCGAAGACGTGGTGATCGTGCCGTCGCTGAAGGACGAGGACGTCATCAAGCAAAAATTCCCGAAGGGCTACAAGGCGCTGCGTCCGTATCTGCGTCTCACGCCGCAGCCGAACAAGTAAGCGCTGCCACGCAGACGCTGCAAAAGCAAAACGCCGCACGTTGGTCGAACGTGCGGCGTTTTTTTATGCGCTCACGACAGCGCAGCGTGCGTTGGCTTCGAAGCGGCGCTCAGAAGAACGCCTGAATGCCCGTTTGCGCGCGGCCGAGGATCAGCGCGTGGATGTCGTGCGTGCCCTCGTAGGTGTTCACGACTTCGAGGTTCACGAGGTGACGCGCCACGCCGAACTCATCCGAGATGCCGTTGCCGCCCAGCATGTCGCGCGCGAGACGCGCGATGTCGAGCGACTTGCCGCACGAGTTGCGCTTCATGATCGACGTGATCTCGACGGCCGCCGTGCCTTCGTCCTTCATGCGGCCCAGACGCAGGCAGCCTTGCAGGCCGAGCGTGATTTCCGTCTGCATGTCGGCGAGCTTTTTCTGAATGAGCTGGTTCGCGGCGAGCGGGCGGCCGAACTGCTTGCGGTCGAGCACGTACTGACGTGCCGTGTGCCAGCACGACTCCGCCGCGCCCAGCGCGCCCCAGGCGATGCCGTAGCGCGCCGAATTCAGGCAGGTGAACGGACCGCGCAGGCCCTTCACGCCCGGCATGATGTTTTCTTCTGGCACGAACACTTCGTCGAGCACGATTTCGCCCGTGATCGAGGCGCGCAGGCCCACCTTGCCGTGGATCGCGGGCGCCGACAGACCCTTCCAGCCTTTCTCCAGGATGAAGCCGCGGATGTCGTCCTTGCCGTCTTCCTCGAGCTTGGCCCAGACCACGAACACGTCGGCGATCGGCGAATTCGTGATCCACATTTTCGCGCCCGAGAGCGAGTAGCCGCCGTTGACCTTCTTCG
The DNA here is from genome assembly GCF_914484835.1 of Paraburkholderia tropica. Taxonomy (GTDB): domain Bacteria; phylum Pseudomonadota; class Gammaproteobacteria; order Burkholderiales; family Burkholderiaceae; genus Paraburkholderia; species Paraburkholderia tropica_A. The sequence goes on along the minus strand of NZ_CAJZAR010000090.1, from coordinate 28,546 downwards.
CGCGCGTGACCATGCTGCCCGGATCGGAGCCGTGATTCGGCTCGGTCAGCCCGAAGCAGCCGATCCACTCGCCGCTCGCGAGCTTCGGCAGGTACTTCTGCTTTTGCGCTTCCGAGCCGAATTCGTGGATCGGCACCATCACGAGCGACGACTGCACCGACATCATCGAGCGATAGCCCGAGTCAATGCGCTCGACTTCGCGCGCGATCAGGCCGTAGGCGACGTAGTTCAGACCCGGGCCGCCGTACTGTTCGGGGATGGTCGGGCCGAGCAGGCCGATTTCGCCCATCTCGCGGAAGATCGCGGCGTCCGTCTTTTCGTGACGGAACGCTTCCACCACGCGCGGCGCGAGCTTGTCTTGCGCGTAGGCGGCAGCGGCGTCGCGCACCATGCGTTCGTCTTCGGTGAGCTGCTGGTCGAGCAGCAGCGGATCTTCCCAATGGAACTGGGCGTGTGCGGCCATGGTGTCTCTCCTTCTCTTTTACTCTCGTAACCTCGAAATGGGCAATTTGCGCTTGACTTTGGTTCCGCTAAGCGGAACAATGTTTTGCAAATTGACTTTAGTGTATCACTAGCCCGCTTATGTCTGCATCTGAAATGAACGCCTCGTCATCGTTTGCGACCGCGTTGGCGTCGGGTCCGGTCGACGAGCGCAAGTTCGTCGTGGCGCTCGCGCGCGGGCTTGAATTGCTGCGCGCGTTCCGGCCCGGCGAGACGCTGCTCGGCAATCGCGATTTCGTCGAGCGCACGGGGCTGCCCAAAGCCACCGTCAACCGGCTCGCCTACACGCTGACCGTGCTCGGCTATCTGCGTTTCGACGAGTCGCTGGGCAAATATGCGCTCGACGCCGGTGTGCTGTCATTGGGCTTCGCGCTGTTGTCGGGCACCGATACGCTCGAGCTTGCTCGGCCTCATCTGCGCGCGTTTGCGCGGGAAGTGGGCGCGGCGGTGTCGCTCGGCTGCCGCGACGGGCTCGACGTCATCTATCTGGAGACGATCCGCAGCGAAACGGCGCTCACGCTCGGTCTCGCGTCCGGCTCGCGGTTGTCGATGCTGACGAGTTCGATGGGGCGCGCCTATCTGGCGGTGCAGCCGCTCGACGTGCGCGCGGCGCTGTTCGCGGAGCTGGAAAAGGCCGCGGGCGCGGAGGGCGCGGCGCTGGTGGAAGCCGCGAAGCGCGAGATCGAGACCTTCGGCAAGGAGGGCGTCTGCTATTCGTTTCGCGACTGGCACGAGGACGTCAACGCCGTCGCGGTGCCGTTTCGCGAGCCGCGCGAACGGCGCTGGCTGGTGCTCAGTTGCAGCGGACCGGCTTCGTCGATGGGGCCGGAGGTGTTCCGCGAACGCGTCGCGCCGCTGCTGAAATCGCTCGCGCGACGCCTGGGCGAAACCGTGCAGTAACGCTGTAGTCACGCTTCAGCGCGCAGGATCCGGACGAAAAAAAACCGCCCCGAAGGGCGGTTTTTTCATGACGCGACGCAAGTCGCGATCAAGCGGCGAACGCTTACTTGCCGCGTTGACGGCGTGCGTTCTCAGCGATGCGCATGCGCAGCGCGTTGAGCTTGATGAAGCCGCCGGCGTCGGCCTGGTTGTAGGCGCCGCCGTCGTCGTCGAAGGTCGCGATGGTCTTGTCGAACAGCGTGTCCTTCGAGTCGCGCGCGACGACCGAGACGCCGCCCTTGTAGAGCTTCACGCGCACCCAGCCGTTGACGTTCTTCTGCGTGTGGTCGATCAGCACCTGCAGCGCCTGACGCTCCGGCGCCCACCAGTAGCCGTTGTAGACCAGCGAGGCGTAGCGGGCGAGCAGGTCGTCCTTCAGGTGCGCGACTTCGCGGTCGAGCGTGATCGATTCGATGCCGCGGTGCGCCTTGAGCATGATCGTGCCGCCCGGCGTTTCATAGCAGCCGCGCGACTTCATGCCGACGTAGCGGTTTTCGACCAGATCCAGACGGCCGATGCCGTGCTTGCCGCCGAGGCGGTTCAGTTCCGTGAGGATCTCGGCCGGCGTCATGCGCTTGCCGTTGATCGCGACCGGGTCGCCGTGCTCGTATTCGATGTCGACGAATTCGGCGGCGTCCGGTGCCTGTTCCGGCGACACCGTCCAGCGCCACATGTCTTCCTCGGCTTCCGCCTTCGGGTCTTCGAGGTGGCGGCCTTCGAACGAGATGTGCAGCAGGTTCGCGTCCATCGAGTAGGGCGCGCCGCCCTGGCGGTGCTTCATGTCGATGGGGATGCCCGCGTTTTCCGCGTAGGCGAGCAGCTTTTCACGCGAGAGCAGATCCCATTCGCGCCACGGGGCGATGACCTTGATGCCCGGTTCGAGCGCGTAGTAGCCGAGTTCGAAGCGAACCTGGTCGTTGCCCTTGCCGGTCGCGCCGTGCGAGACGGCTTGCGCGCCGGTCGCGCGGGCGATTTCGATCTGGCGCTTGGCGATCAGCGGACGGGCGATCGAGGTGCCGAGCAGATATTCGCCTTCGTACAGCGCGTTGGCGCGGAACATCGGGAACACGAAATCACGGACGAACTCTTCGCGGAGGTCGTCGATGAAGATGTTTTCCTGCTTGATGCCCAGTTGGAGCGCCTTCTTGCGCGCCGGCTCGAGTTCCTCGCCCTGGCCGATGTCGGCCGTGAACGTGACGACTTCGGCGTCGTAGTTATCCTGCAGCCACTTCAGGATGACGGAGGTATCGAGGCCGCCGGAGTAGGCGAGCACGACTTTCTTGATATCGCTCATGGTGAATCCGTAACGGGTGAGATCTGTGCGCATCGGCGGCCCCGACGCGCGGAAAACAGTATTTTGACACCAAACGGGCCGCGCGCCGCGCTTTCGCTGCGGTGCGCGGCGCTGAGGTGTTAGTGGTTCAGGCGGCCGAGCAGCAGGAATTCCATCAGCGCCTTCTGGACGTGCAGGCGGTTTTCCGCCTCGTCCCAGACCACGCTCTGCGGGCCGTCGATCACTTCGGCGCTGACTTCCTCGCCGCGGTGCGCGGGCAGGCAGTGCATGAACAGCGCGTCGGCGTTGGCGCGCGCCATCATTTCCTTGTCCACGCACCAGTCGGCGAAGGCCTTCATGCGCGCTTCGTTTTCGGCTTCGAAGCCCATGCTGGTCCACACGTCGGTGGTCACGAGATCCGCGCCCGCGCAGGCTTCGTTCGGATCTTCGAACACTTCGTAGAACGGCTTGCTTTCCGGTGCGACGAGGGCCTGATCGAGCTGATAGCCCGGCGGCGTGGAAATGCGCAGCTTGAAGCCGAGAATTTCCGCGGCTTCGATCCACGTGTACAGCATGTTGTTGGCGTCGCCGACCCACGCCACGGTCTTGTCGCGGATCGGACCGCGATGCTCGTAGAACGTGAAGATGTCGGCCAGCACCTGGCAAGGGTGATATTCGTTCGTCAGACCGTTGATGACCGGCACGCGCGAGCTTTCCGCGAAGCGGCGGATGATGTCCTGGCCGAACGTGCGGATCATGATGATGTCGACCATGCGCGAGATGACCTGCGCCGAATCCTCGATCGGCTCGCCGCGGCCGAGCTGCGTGTCGCGCGTGTTCATGAACACGGCGTGGCCGCCCAGCTGGAAGATGCCCGCTTCGAACGAGAGACGCGTACGCGTGGAGCTCTTTTCGAAGATCATCGCCAGCGTGCGGTCGTGCAGCGGGTGATAGGTCTCGTAGTTCTTGAATTTGCGCTTCAGGATGCGCGCGCGCTCCAGCACATATTCATAATCGTCAAGGGAGAAATCCTTGAACTGCAGGTAATGGCGTATGGTCCGGGAGGTCATGAAACGAAAACGGCGCCCGATCCGGCCTCGAACTGCAGGATTGGGCCGGCGACGCCGCTGCGGTTGGTGGTAAGTCAATGCAGCATAAAGGATTTTGCGCATTTTGACGAGTCGCGCAAAACGGCCGGCCGATGGGCAGTGAGGGCGCTGCTTCGGCGGACGGCAACGTTTCGACACATCGTTGAGGACCTTGTGTGCGGTGCGTCAAAAGAGCTGCTGCGCTATAATCTTGTCGATTTCTCAGGCACGACGGCGGGCTTTCGGCGTATCACGCAAGGCCCGCGGGAGCGGCCTGTGCGTGGGTCCCCTGCGTCTTGCATAGCGAGACGTTGCGCGGGCCGACATGCGCGGTCGGCTGTTCCCCTTTCCATCGGATTGTCCTTGCGCGCGGCCATCGGGCGAACCGTCCGGGGCTGGAGACCCGCGAAAGCAGCGCGAAAAGCGCGAACGGCGGCGCGCTCGTGCCCTTGTTTCAGCCGCACGAAATACGCGGCGCCGCGCAGTTACACAGGACCCTTACATGGCCGACGAAGCTCCTACCGAATACTTCATTCAAGGCATCACCAGCAAGGGGAAGAAGTTTCGACCGAGCGACTGGTCGGAGCGTCTGGCAGGCGTGATGTCGAGCTTCGGCCCGAAAGCGTCGGCCAACGCGCGCGGACCGAACGCCTATTTGCGCTATTCGCTCTACGTGCGGCCGACCATGATCGGCGATCTCAAGGTGGTGGTGCTCGACTCGCGTCTGAAGGACATCGAGCCGATGGCCTTCAACTTCGTGCTGAATTTCGCGAAGGACAACGATCTCGTGGTGACCGAGGCGTGCGAACTGCCGCACGATCACGCGACGCAGCAGGGTAGCGGCCGCTGATCGCCGCGCTACCGCTCATTGCGAATGACCCGCTTCGGCGGG
>NZ_CAJZAR010000090.1:0-23843 GCF_914484835.1 Paraburkholderia tropica | reverse complement strand
AAAACCCGCCGAAGCGGGTTTTTCATTCAGCAAAAACGGGAAGTTCCCGAATCGCTTAGGCCATTGCCTTGATAGCAGCCGACAGACGGCTCTTATGACGAGCAGCCTTGTTCTTGTGGACGATCTTCTTGTCCGAGATGATGTCCAGCGTCTTGGCCGATGCCTTCAGGATTTCAGCAGCCGCTGCCTTGTCGCCGGCGTCGATTGCCTTGCGAACAGCCTTGATTGCGGTGCGGAACTTCGAGCGCAGTGCCGAGTTGTGTGCGTTTGCCTTCGTCGCTTGACGGGCGCGCTTGCGTGCTTGTGCGGAATTTGCCATGTTGGTTCCTAATGTTTCAGGAGCGTGCGCCGGTGTTCAGCCAGCGTGTGCAGCGCTCTGTGCCTGGATTTGCGCCGGGGAAGTCCACGAGGAACACCCGTAGCGCAAAACGGTATTTGCCAGCAGAACAACTTGCCAGCTGCGCCTCTTGTGCCAAACCGCAAAGGGGACCGATTGAACAGCCGCTTTGCGCTTTCTTTCCAAGGCGCGCGAGATTTTCTCCGGAACGCTGACGCGACCCGAAACCGCGAATTATAGCAACGAAATCAGAGGCATGGCAATCGCGCGACGATTGCCGCGAGCCGGGGGCGCTGGGTACACAGGGGGACGCGGCGGAAAATCCGGCGTCCGCAGTGCACAAATCGACGGAAATCCGGCGAACGCTGCGCCCTCGCTGCGGTCAGAATGGGCTCGCCGCGGTGTCGGAAGACGCCGCGGCAACCTTGACGCCGCGCATCGCCGGCGTGACTGACGGCACCCGTATAATAAGCGCCCCATGAATCTATTCAGAGCCCTGCTGACGGTCAGCGGCTTCACGCTGCTGTCGCGCGTGACCGGACTGGCCCGCGAGACACTGATCGCCCGTGCTTTCGGCGCGAGCCAGTACACCGACGCCTTCTACGTCGCGTTCCGCATTCCCAACCTGCTGCGCCGCATTTCGGCCGAAGGCGCGTTTTCGCAGGCTTTCGTGCCGATCCTCGCGGAGTTCAAGAACCAGCAAGGCCACGATGCCACCCGCGCGCTCGTCGACGCCACCTCGACGGTGCTCGCCTGGGTGCTTGCCGCGCTCTCGCTGCTCGGCATCTTCGGTGCCTCGTTCGTGGTGACCGTGGTCGCCTCGGGCCTCAAGAGCGACGGCCAGGCGTATCAGCTCGCCGTCGTGATGACGCGCATCATGTTCCCGTACATCGTGTTCATTTCGCTGACGTCGCTGGCCTCGGGCGTGCTGAACACGTACAAGCAGTTCTCGCTGCCCGCGTTCGCGCCGGTGCTGCTCAACGTCTCGTTCATCACGGCGGCGGTGGCGTTCGCGCCGCACATGAAGCAGCCGGTCTACGCGCTCGCGTGGGCTGTGATCGTCGGCGGCGTGCTGCAGTTCATCGTGCAGCTGCCGGGTCTGAAGCGCATCGACATGATGCCGCGCATCGGCCTGAATCCGCTCAAGGCGCTCGCGCATCGCGGCGTGAAGCGCGTGCTGGCGAAGATGATGCCCGCGATGTTCGCGGTGTCGGTCGCGCAGATCAGCCTGATCATCAACACGAATATTGCTTCGCGGCTGGGCGCGGGCGCGGTGTCGTGGATCAATTACGCCGACCGCCTGATGGAATTTCCCACGGCGCTGCTCGGCGTGGCGCTCGGCACGATTTTGCTGCCGAGTCTCTCGAAGGCGCACGTCGACGCCGATCCGCACGAATATTCCGCGCTGCTCGACTGGGGCCTGCGCGTGACCTTCCTGCTGGCCGCGCCGTCGGCGGTCGCGCTGTTCTTCTTCGCCGAGCCGCTCACGGCCACGCTGTTCCACTACGGCAAGTTCGACGCCAACTCGGTGATCATGACGGGCCGCGCGCTGGCCGCGTACGGCGTGGGTCTCGTCGGCCTCATTCTGATCAAGATCCTCGCGCCCGGTTTCTATGCGCGCCAGGACATCAAGACGCCGGTGAAGATCGGCGTGGGCGTGCTGATCGCCACGCAGATCAGCAATTACATCTTCGTGCCGATCTTCTCGCACGCAGGTCTGACGCTGTCGGTGGGCCTCGGCGCCTGCATGAACGCGCTGCTGCTCTTTATCGGCCTGCGCCGCCGCGGCATCTACATGCCGTCGTCGGGCTGGACCCCGTTCTTCGTGCAACTGCTCGGGGCATGCCTCGTGCTGGCAGGGGCGATGCACTGGTGCTCGATCAGCTACGACTGGATCGGCCTGCGGCACGAACCGCTCGCGCGCATCGCTTTGCTCGCAGCCTGCCTGGTTCTGTTTGCGGCGCTATATTTCGGTATGCTGTGGCTGATGGGCTTCAAATACGCATACTTCAAGAGGCGCACGAAGTGACGACGACGATGAACACGCGGGTGCTGGATTATTTCAGCACGCTCGTTGCCGAGGACGATAGCCTGCCGCTCACCGAAGCGGCGCTGGCGATCGCGCAGGACGCCTACCCGGACCTCGATCTGCAAGGCACGCTCGCCGAAATCGACGAGCTCGCGTTGCGCATCAGCAAACGTATGCCCGAGGGCGCCGACCTGCGTCAGCAGGTGGCGCTGCTCAACCGCGTGTTCTTCCGCGAAATGGGTTTCGCGGCCAATCTGAACGACTTCTTCGATCCCGACAACAGCCATCTGCATGTCGTGCTGCGCCGCCGGCGCGGCATTCCGATTTCGCTCGCGGTGATCTATCTGGAGATCGCGGGCCAGCTTGGGCTGCCGGTGCAGGGCGTGTCGTTTCCGGGGCATTTCCTGCTGCGCGTGGCGCTGCCCGACGGCGACGCCATGCTCGACCCCACCACGGGCCGCGCGCTCACCGAGTCCGACATGGTCGAAATGCTCGAGCCCTATGTGGCGAGCGCGGGCGATTCGGTGGCGCGTGCGCTGCGCATGCTGCTCGAACCGGCCACGCGGCGCGAGATCGTCGCGCGCATGCTGCGCAATCTCAAGTCGGTGTATCTGCAGACCGAGCGCTGGGAGCGCCTGCTCGGCATCCAGCAGCGTCTCGTGATCCTGCTGCCGTACAGCATCGAGGAAGTGCGCGACCGCGGTTTCGCGTATGCGCGGCTCGACTATCTGCGTCCGGCGCTCGAAGACCTCGAACATTATCTCGACGAGCGCCCCGATGCCGAGGACGCCACGGTCGTCGAATCGCAGTTGCAGGAATTGCGTCAGCGCACGCTCGACAACGACTGAGACGCCGCGCATCGCGCACTCGACCCGTGCACGGGATGCCGACAAAAAAGCCCGCGAATTCGCGGGCTTTTTTTACTTCGGCGTGTAAAAAGTTACGTCGAAATCACTTCGGCTGCATGCGGATCGCGCCGTCGAGGCGGATCACTTCGCCATTGAGCATCGGGTTCTCGACGATCTGCTTGACCAGCATGGCGTACTCGTCGGGTTTGCCGAGGCGCGGCGGGAACGGCACCATCGCGCCGAGCGCGTCCTGCACGTCCTGGGGCATGCCGAGCAGCATCGGCGTTTCGAAGATGCCGGGGGCGATCGTCATCACGCGGATGCCGCTGCGCGACAGGTCGCGCGCGACTGGCAGCGTCATGGCGACCACGCCGCCTTTCGAGGCCGCATAGGCCGCCTGGCCGATCTGGCCGTCGTAGGCCGCCACGGAAGCCGTGTTGACGATCACGCCGCGCTCGCCGCCCGCGTTGGGCGCGGTCTGCGCGATCGCGGCGGCCGCGAGACGGATCATGTTGAAGGTGCCGATCAGATTGACCGAGATGGTCTTGCTGAATGCGTCGAGCGGATGCGGGCCGTCCTTGCCGACGGTCTTGATGGCGGGCGCGATGCCCGCGCAATTGACGAGGCCGCGCAGCGTGCCGAGCGCGCTGGCCGCGGCCACGGCTTTCGCGCCGTCTTCCTCGCTCGCGACGTTGCATTTGACGAACGTGCCGCCGAGTTCTTTCGCGAGCGCTTCGCCCGCTTCCTCGTTGAGGTCGGCGAGCGCGACCTTGCCGCCTTCCGCTGCGATCAGGCGTGCCGTGGCCGCACCGAGGCCCGAAGCGCCACCGGTGATCAGGAATACGTTGTCGCGGATTTGCATGTGTCTGCCTCCAGGCTGCTCGATCTGAGATCGATGTTTTCTTCGATGATTGTTATGTGCGGGCCAGCCCGCGACTCATCGGCGAAAACGTGCAGAGGAGGAGAGAGGGCCGGCCAGAGGGGAGGCCGGCTTGCGCCGGGCCTCGCCCGGCATGGCCGGCAAGGGACGTTCTTACTTCAGTGCGTCGAACACGCGGTTGCGGATTTCGTCGACGCTGCCCAGACCCGAGATCGCGCGGTACTGCGGCGCCTTCAGGCCGTTTTCTTCACCGCGCTGCGCCCATTCGCTGTAGTAGGCGATCAGCGGCTTGGTTTGCGCCGTGTACACGTCGAGACGCTTGCGCACGGTTTCTTCCTTGTCGTCGTCGCGCTGCACGAGCGGCTCGCCGGTGACGTCGTCGAGCATGTCCTGCTTCGGCGGGTTGAACTTCGTGTGATACGTGCGGCCCGATGCCGGGTGCATGCGGCGGCCGCTCATGCGCACGATGATCTCGTCGAACGGCACGTCGATCTCCAGCACATAGTCGATCGCGACGCCGGCCTGCTTCATGGCTTCGGCTTGCGGCAGCGTGCGCGGGAAACCGTCGAACAAATAACCGTTCTTGCAGTCGTCTTCCTTCAGGCGTTCCTTCACGAGATTGATGATGAGCTCGTCGGTGACGAGTTCGCCCGCATCCATGAAACGCTTCGCTTCGAGGCCGAGCGGCGTGCCCGCTTTCACGGCGGCGCGCAGCATGTCGCCCGTCGAGATCTGCGGAATGCCGAACTGTTCCTTGATGAAGTTTGCCTGGGTTCCCTTGCCCGCGCCGGGGGCGCCCAACAGGATCAAACGCATTTCCAATTTCTCCGATCTGTGTGAATTCTTGCGGCGCGGCGGCTGCCCTCGTGGGCGGCGTCGGCGGCGTCGTGCGTCTCCTTCCGTTTGCTCGCGCCGTGCTCGCCGGTCACGCTAGCGTGGCCGGTGCCTGCGGGGTGACGCCGGATCCCGCGCGGCAACGTGCCCGGAACCCAACCGGGGACGGCGCTGCGGGGGGAGGCAGCAAAGGAAGAAAAGCGGGCAAACCCGCATGCACAAAGGCTTAGACGGCTCGCGCAAACAATTGATTATGCCACGGGTTTTTCGGACTACGACCGTTATTAAGGTCGGAATAACGCCTGTACACGGGCGAGGTCGGCGGGCGTGTCGACACCCGGCGCGGGCGCCTCGGGCGTCACGCGCACCGCGATGCGCTCGCCGTGCCACATCGCGCGCAACTGTTCGAGCGACTCCACCTGCTCGATCGGCGAGTGCGCGAGCGTGGGGTAGGTGCGCAGGAATTTGGCGCGATACGCGTACAGGCCGATATGCCGATAAACCGTTGCCGGTGCAGGCGGGGCGGGCATTGCGGCCAGATCGAGACGGGCCGGCGACCAGTGCGGCTGCCAGGCGTCGCGGGCCCAGGGAATGGGCGCGCGCGAGAAGTAGAGCGCCACGCCGCGCGCGTCGAGCACGACCTTCACGACGTTAGGGCTGAAGATTTCGTCGGGCGCCGTGATCGGGTGTGCCGCGGTGGCGATCGCGCAGTCCGGGTGGGCGGCCAGGTGCGACGCCACGTCGCAGACCAATTTCGGGTCGATCAGCGGCTCATCGCCCTGAACATTGACCACGATCGTCTCGTCGCTCCAGCCAAAGTGCTCGGCGACTTCCGCGAGCCGGTCGGTGCCCGAGGGATGGTCGGCTCGCGTGAGCACGGCTTCGAAGCCATGTTCGCGCGCGGCGTCGAGCACCGTCTGGGCGTCGGAGGCGATCAGCACCTGCTGCGCGCCGGCCGCGCGGGCGCGCTCGGCCACGCGCACGACCATGGGTTTGCCGCCGATATCGGCGAGCGGCTTGTTCGGCAGCCGCGTGGACGCGAGCCGCGCCGGCACGACGGCGATGAAGGGTTGCGCGGCGCTCATGTCAGGCCGCGTTCGGATCGACGGGCGTGCCTTCGACGGTCTGGCGCGCCTCGTCCACGAGCATGACGGGGATACCGTCGCGGATCGGATAGGCGAGCTTGTCGGCGCTGCAGATCAGTTCCTGCGCGGCGCGATCGTAGCTGAGCGGGCCCTTGCAGATCGGGCAGACCAGGATTTCAAGCAGACGAGCGTCCACGGAGTTTCTCCACAACCAGGGTAATAAGACGATGATCGAGCGCGGCTTCGACGGGGACGACCCAGATGCGCGCGTCGTTCCAGGCCCCCAATTTTACTGCATCCTTTTCGGTGACCAGGATCGCGTCGGCGGCGACGTCGGCGAACGGGTTCGTCGCGTAATCGTAATGGTCGGGCAGCGGCAGCGTGTGCGGCGCGAGACCGGCCGCGCGCAGCGTCGCGAAAAAGCGCTCGGGCGAGCCGATGCCGGCCGCCGCGACGAGGCGCAGCGGCGGCTGGCCGGCCACCTGCGCGAATTGCGCGAGCGGGCGGCGTAGGCCGGGATTGGCCAGATGCCACGCCTCGCCGGGTTCGAGCTTGAGTGCGAAGGTGTCGGGCCAGTCGGGCAGCGCGCGCGCGAACGGATTGTTGACGAGCGTGGCGTCGCGGTGGCGCGAGAGCGGCTCTCGCAGCGGTCCGGCGGGCAGCAGGAAACCGTTGCCGCCGAGCCGATGGTCGAACACGACGAGTTCGAAGTCGCGCGCGAGGCGATAGTGCTGCAGGCCGTCGTCGCTGACGATCACGTCGACGTCGGGGTGCGCGGCGCACAGTGCCTGCGCGGCGCCGACGCGGTTCGGCGACACCCACACCGGCACGCCGGTGCGGCGCGCGATCAGCAGCGGTTCGTCGCCGCAGGCGCGTGCGGGCGTGTCGGCGGTTACGGGCGTCGGACGGTCGATTTTCGCGCCGTAACCGCGCGACACCACGCCGGGCGTGTAGCCGGCGGCGCGCAGCGCCTCGACGAGCGCGATCACCGTGGGCGTCTTGCCCGTGCCGCCTACCGTCACGTTGCCGACCACCACGACCGGCACGCCCACGCGCACGGTCTTGAGCCAGCCGGCGGCGAAGGCCGCGCGGCGCGCGCCGCTGACGGCGGCGAACACGGCGGCCAGCGGCGTGAGCGCCCAGGCGAGCGCGCCGCGGCGTTGCCAGGCTTGCGCGAGATCCGTCTCGACGCGCGCCTTCAGATCGGCGAGCGGGCCGCTCATGAGCGCGGCTGGCGCGACGTGCGCGATATGCGCGACAAGCGCAAGCGGCACGACAGGCAGATGAACGAGGCAGGCATCGGGGCGGATCTCCGGTTCGGCGCGAGCGCGTAAAACGGGGCGCCCGACGGGAAAAAATGCAAAACGGCGACGGCGCGGCCGTGACGCGGCGCGCGACGGACAGCGCGCGAACGCGCTGCAATGCGCCGCATGGCTGCAACGGGCCGGAATCGGCGCGCAATGCGCCGCAATCGGCCGCAACACGCGCAGGCGGGTCGCCGTGAACCCGGCACTCTAGCGCGGGACGCCGCCGCGCGGCAAGTTGGACGGCCGCCGGGCCTGCCGCCGCGCGGGCTTGCACGGCATGCAAAACCGCCTCATCGGCCCTTCATCGCGCGGCTGTGGATAACTTTGTGGAGAAATGGCCTGCGCGCGCCCGCAAAGGCCCGTTCGACGGCCATCTCATCGGCACTGGCTGATATTTGTTGGATAAAAAATCTATCAAAATCAATGGGATAGATCAAATTATTGCGGCTTTCACAGGCCTCGCGGCGATCAGGCCGCATCACAGCGCCAATGTGGACACTTCGCAGCCCTTGCGCGCTGGGAGCGTTTCCTGCTGGACTGCAGCACCCGTCACGGTCTATCGTCTGTCCCGCCGGCCCGCTCGACGGGCCTCGATGCGCGCGAGCGCGCGCCGGGGCCGCCCAGCGGCTATCCTTGCCGTTCAGTTGTCGCCTTATCACACCCCCGCATGCTATCCGACCGCTTTTCCTCCGCTCCGGGCGGCGACGTCGTCGTCCCGGTTTCGGCGCTCAACCGCGCCATCGGCGCCATGCTCGAGCGCTCGTTTCCGCTCGCCTGGATCTCGGGCGAAGTGTCGAACTTCACGCGCGCCGCGAGCGGCCACTGGTACTTCTCGATCAAGGACGCGCAGGCGCAGATCCGCTGCGTGATGTTCCGCGGCCGCGCGCAGTACGCCGAATTCACGCCGCGCGAGGGCGACCGCATCGAGGTGCGCGCGCTCGTCACGATGTACGAGCCGCGCGGCGAGCTGCAACTGAACGTCGAAGCGGTCCGCCGCACGGGGCAGGGGCGACTCTACGAAGCCTTCCTGCGCCTGAAGGCGCAACTCGAAGCCGAAGGTCTCTTCGATGCGGAGCGCAAGCGCGAGCTGCCCACGCATCCGCGCGCGATCGGCGTGATTACGTCGATGCAGGCCGCCGCGCTGCGCGACGTGCTCACGACGCTGTGCCGCCGCGCGCCGCACGTGCCGGTGATCGTCTATCCGGCGCCGGTGCAGGGCGCGGGATCTGCGGAAAAACTCACGGCGATGCTCGAAACCGCGAACGCGCGCAACGAAGTCGATGTCATCGTGCTGTGTCGAGGCGGCGGGTCGATCGAGGATCTCTGGTCGTTCAACGACGAAACGCTCGCGCGCGCGATCGCCGCGAGCGAGATTCCGGTGGTGAGCGGCGTGGGCCACGAAACCGATTTCACGATCGCCGATTTCGCCGCCGACGTGCGCGCGCCCACGCCCACGGCCGCCGCCGAACTCGTGAGCCCGCAGCGCGTGCTGTTGTTGCGCGAGCTCGATCAGCGTCACGCCACGCTCGCGCGCGGCTTCGGCCGCCTGATGGAGCGCCGCGCGCAGCAGCTCGACTGGCTTGCGCGGCGTCTCGTATCGCCGGCCGATCGGCTCGCGCAGCAGCGCACGCATCTGCGCCAGTTGTCGATCCGGCTCGCTTCGGCGGGCTCGCGCGCGACAGCGCAGGCGCGTGCGAGTTTCAACGTCGTGCAGATGCGCTGGCAGCGCACACGGCCCGATCCGGCCGCGCATCGCGCGCATCTCGACGGGCTCGCGCGCCGTCTCGACGGTGCCTTCGTACGCGAGCGCGAGCGGGCGTCGGCGCGCGTGTCGGAACTCGCGGCGCGGCTCGAAGTGCTGAGCCCGCAGCGCACGCTGGAGCGCGGCTACGCGGCGCTGCTCGACGCGCAAACAGGCGCGGCCGTGCTCGCGCCCGCCGCGCTCAAGCCGGGCAAGCGGCTCACCGTGCATCTCGCGCAGGGCAGCGCCGACGTCGCGCTCGCCGATGTGCAGCCGCGTCTTTCCGAAGGTTTCTGAACGAACCGCGCGGAATCGTTGGTGCTTGATTGGCGCTTGATCGGTGCTTGATCGACGAGATCGACGAGATCGACGAGATCGAATTGATCGGATGGATCTGACACGCACGCGCCGCAAAGGCCAGGCGCGCTGCTTGCGCGAAGCGTGCAGGCCGGCGCCTGCGCTTCGCGCAAGGTCGTGAAAGTCCGCGAGTTGGTGTCGCGACGATTCACGCCAGGCGAACCGAAGCCTGCGCCGCGGATGCCGCGCCGGCATCGTTCGCGCTGCCGCAACGCCGTGTTCGTGCGTGTGCGAAAGCCCTTGAAAGCCTTGTGCAGCCGATGTTCGGCATAATGTCCGCTCGTTTGCGGGGTTATTCCAACTCGCCTACAATCGAGTGCTCCATGCCGGTTATTACGCAGAACTCCCCATAACACGACGAAGGAACCGCATCATGTCATTTACGCTCCCGCCGCTGCCGTTCGCGAAGAACGCCCTCGCTCCGACCATGTCGGAAGAGACGCTTGAATACCACTACGGCAAGCATCACCAGGCTTACGTCACGAACCTGAACAACCTGATCCCGGGCACCGAGTTCGAAAAGCTCTCGCTCGAAGAGATCGTCAAGAAGTCGTCGGGCGGCGTGTTCAACAACGCGGCTCAGATCTGGAATCACACGTTCTTCTGGAACAGCCTGTCGCCCCAGGGCGGCGGCGCACCGTCGGGCGCGCTCGGCGACGCGATCAACGCGAAGTGGGGTTCCTACGACGCGTTCAAGGAAGCCTTCACGAAGGCTGCAGTCGGCAACTTCGGTTCGGGCTGGACGTGGCTCGTGAAGAAGGCTGACGGCTCGCTCGATATCGTGTCGACCAGCAACGCCGCTACGCCGCTCACGACCGACGCTACGGCGCTGATCACGATCGACGTCTGGGAACACGCTTACTACATCGATTACCGCAACGCACGTCCGAAGTTCGTCGAAGCGTTCTGGAACATCGTGAACTGGGACTTCGCAGCGAAGAACTTCGCTTAAGGCTCACGCCCCCAGGTCCGTTCTCGCGCCGTTCGCGCAGAACGGCACAGAAAAAAAGCCCTCGATTCGCATCGAGGGCTTTTTTGTTTGCGCGTGTGCTTAACGTCGGCGACGTACGTGACCGGATGTGGCCATACGTGGCCTTATGCGCCCGTGATCGCGGCGACGGTTTCCTGCGTCGTGCGCACGTGGCCCATGAAGCCGAACAGATTCTCGAACGAGAAGTGGTGCATTGCTTCGTTCAGGCCCGACGTGGCGTCTTCGACGAACACGAGCTTGAAGCCCTGATCGAAGGCCGCGCGCGCGGTGGACTCGACGCCGAAGTTGGTGGCGATGCCGCCCAGCACGATCGTGTCGATGCCGCGGCGGCGCAGTTGCTGTTCGAGGTTGGTGCCGTGGAACGCGCCCCATTGGCGCTTGGCGATCACCACGTCGCCGTCCTGCTGGCCGATTTCGGGCACGAGTTCGGAGGCGATGGCGGGCGCGGGCGGCGTGCCCGGCTTGTGCATCGGGTTGTCGGCGGGCAGGGCCAGCAGTTCGTTGAGCAGCACGTGGACCCAGACCACGGTGCCGCCTTGCGCGCGCAGCGCGTCGGCGAGGGTCTTGGCTTTTTCGACCACCTGCGCGCCGCTATGGGGCGCGACCGGGCGGCTCACGATGCCGTGCTGGAGATCGATCATCACGAGCGCAGTCTTGCGCGGATCGAGAGAAAGGGCTTGCGTCATGGGACACCATTATGTGAGGATGGGCTCACATATAATACACGAATATGAGGATGGCCTCAGATATGGCGGAAGACGCGAAAAAAGAAGGGACGCGGCGCGTGCCGCGTCAGGAGCGCGCCGCGCGCACCGTGGATGCGCTGCTCGAAGCGGCGGCCGACGCGTTCGCCGAGCGCGGTTTCGAGGCGGCCACCATGACGCAGATCGCGCAGCAGGCCGGCGTGTCGATCGGCGCGGCGTATCAGTACTTTCCGAACAAGGAAGCGCTCGCGCTCGCCTTGCGCCTGCATTACGGCGACGACATGGACGCGCGCTGGACCGCGCTGATCGAGGAGCAGGCCGAAGCGAAATTGCCGCTCGCGCAACTGGCCGAGCGCCTGTTCGACATGATGGTCGATCTGATGACCTCGTATCCGGCCTATCTGCCGCTGCTGTCGGTGCCGCTCGGTTTTCGGCGCGACGACGCGGCGCGCAACAAGCTGCGTCAGCGTTTTGCCGGGCTGTTCCGGCGCTATAACGCGGATCTGTCGTCGGACGAGGCGTATCGCATCGCCGAAGTCATGTTGCAGGTCATCAAGAGCCTCAACCCGCTTTACGCGGCGGCCAAACCCAAGGACCGCAAGCTGCTGGTCGCGGAATACAAAGGCGTGATCGCCGCGTGGCTCGCGCAGCGGCTGGCCTGACGCCGAGATCCGCTCAGCGCGGCAACTGCTCGTCGCGCGACGCGATCACACGGTCGATCAGGCCGTATTCCGCCGCCGCGTGCGCCGACATGAAGTTGTCGCGATCAGTGTCGCGTTCGATCTGCGCGAGTTCGCGGCCCGTGTTCGTGGCGAGCATGGCGTTGAGCCGCTCGCGCTGAAAAATCACCTCGCGTGCCTGCAATTCGATATCGGAGGCCGTGCCTTGTCCGCCGCCTGAAGGCTGGTGGATCATGATGCGGGCGTTCGGGAGTGCGAAGCGTTTTCCATGCGCGCCCGCCGCGAGCAGAAACGAGCCCATGCTGGCGGCGAAACCCGTGCAGAGCGTGGAGACGTCGGGCTTGATGAACTGTATCGTGTCGTAGATCGCCATGCCGTCGTAGACCGAGCCGCCCGGCGAGTTGATATAGAGACTGATGTCCTTCTCGGGATGCTCGGCTTCGAGAAACAGCAGTTGCGCGACGACCACGCTCGCGCTCTGCTCGTTCACCGGCCCGACGAGAAACACGATGCGTTCGCGCAGCAGGCGCGAATAGATGTCGTAGGCGCGTTCGCCGCGGCTCGACGTTTCGATGACCGTGGGCACGAGATTGAGCGCACGCGGCGCGATTGCTGCACGATGCGTATCGATGGGCTGCATGGAAATCCTCGCGGAAAGAGTGAATCGGCGCGGTGCTGCTCGTGGAGGCGCGCCGTTGCCCACAAGACGCGCGCCGCGAACCGCGCGTGACGAGGATTTTTTTGCGTGCGGCTGTCACATCGGCGCGCGGCCGTTCGTCTGGAGGTCGGGAAGCGCGGCGAAGCCGGCGCGTGAAGGAGCGAAGCGAATGACGCAGATGAGCGACGAAATCAGCGACGAAGCGTGTGTAGAAGCCGACGCGGAAATACGCGCCGTATCAAACGATGCGGCGCAAGGCGATACGATCGGCGAAACCTGGGACGAGTCCCGCCGCGCGGGCGTATTCGCGACAGAGCGCGCGCGTTTGCTGGCGCTGGCCGCGCGCGTGCTCGGCAGCCGCGCGGAGGCCGAGGACGTGGTGCAGGACGCCTGGTTCCGCTGGCGCGACGGCGACGCCGCGGCGGTCCGCACGCCGCAGGCGTGGCTCGCGACCGTCACGGTGCGCCTCGCGATCGACCGGCTGCGCAAGCTGCGCCGCGAGAGCGCGGGCGAGCGCGACGCGGCCTGGCTCGCGCCGTGGCTCGGCGACACCGCGCCGTCGGCGGAGGAAACCGGGCTGCGCGCGGCGCAACTCTCGGACGGCCTGCTGCTGATGCTCGACCGGCTCGGGCCGTTGGAGCAGGCGGTGTTCGTGCTGCGCGAGGCGTTCGACTGCGATTACGCGGAGATCGCGGCGCTCACCGGCTGCGCGTCCGCGCATTGCCGCCAGATCGTGCATCGGGCGCGCGTGCGGCTTGCGCGCGAGCAGGCGCCGCAATCCGCGCCCGCCGATACGGTGCGTCATGCGTTCGCGGTCGACCGCTTGCGCGAGGTGCTGCACGCGCAGGACCGCGCGGGCTTGCTCGATCTGCTCGGTGTGACCGCGACGGCGCTCACGCAGGCTGGCGAAGCGACGCCGCTTCGCGCGCTGCACGCCGAAACGCTCGTGCTCGATGGCGCGCCGGGCGTCGCGCTGGTCGCGCACGACGGCGCGCTGGCGGCGTGGCTGCAGGTGCGGGAGGACGAGGATGGGGGTGCCGCGCCGGTCGTCTGCGTCGCGGGGCAGGATCGGCATGGGCCGACGTTCAGCGCGGCCAATTACGCTTTCCGGATTTACGGCGAGCAGGCCGTTCAAACGCTGCTGGCGCGCTTTAAGGCGAACGATGCCGCGCTGCACGCCAGCATGCGCGCGGCGCAAACCCTCGCCGCAGCCTCATCGTCAGCATCGTCGCAAGACGGGCCGACGCTGATCGCGCGCCCGCTCGCCTTCGCCTGAACTTCGCCTGACCTTCGCTTAACCGCGCAGCGCGGCGGCTTCCCAGTTGATGTCGACGCAGAGCACCTGCAAGCCTTGCGCCGTCTGCGCGGCGACCGAGGCGGTCACGCACAGGTGCGCCTCGTTGATCGAGAGATAGGGCGGCGTGAACTGCACGCTGCCCGGCGCCTTCATCGCGGCGATGAAGTAGGGACGGCGCTCCCAGCTCGCGCCTTCCGAATGCAGCAGCGGACGGAAGCGCTTCGCGCGCTGTGAGGTGCGGCCGTCGGGCAGCACGTTGTCGCCGATCTGGCGGCCCGACGCGTCCAGCAGGAAGCAGCGCGCCGTCTCGCCGAGACCGAGCAGCGGCAGCGTGGCGTCGTTCATGTTCGCGTTCGCGGCGAGCTGGCTCGCGGCCGCCTGTAGCGCGCTCACATATGGCGCGAGGCGCGCCGATTGCGCCCGCTCGCGCGCGCTCACGCGCTCGCGCAGACGCGCCGAGAGATCGTCCATCAGACGCGCCGCCGTGGCAGGCGGCACGGGTTCGACGTCGGGCCGCGCGAAGTACGCGCCCTGCACGAAATCGGCATTGCTTTCCAGCGCGATCAGCGCGTCGCGCTCGGTTGAGAGTCCGCCCACGAGCACGAGCTGGCCAGACTCGTGCAGCATCGACACCAGCCCCGGCAGCACGCGTTCGATGTGCGCGTGGCGGCTCGCCTGCGCGAGCAGGCTGCGGTCGAGCGTGACGATGTCGGGACGCAGCTGCCAGACGCGGTCGATGTTCGAATGCTTGGCGCCGAAGCCGTCGAGCGCGATCACGAAACCGGCCTTGCGCAGCCCGTCGATGATCTCCGCGAAACGCGAGTTCTCGCCGCCCGCCTGTTCCGACACTTCCAGCACCACGCGCTGCGGCTGCAGCCCGAGCGCCTTGATGCCGGCGAGCAGGGCGTCGCCGTAGCTCGTGTCCATCAGCGCGGCGGGATGCAGGCTCAGAAACAGCCACTCGTCGTGCGAATCGAAGGCGTTGAAGTTGCCCAGATGCAGCGATTCCGCGAGCCGGCCCAGTTCGAGCAGATCGCCACGGCGCGCGGCCTGCGTGAACACTTCCTGCGACGGCACTTGCTGGCCGTGCTCGTCGTGCGCGCGCAGCGACGCGTGATAGCCGATCGCGCGGCGGTGGGCGACCGAAAACACCGGCTGGAACACGCTGAACACGGTGTATCCGCCGTAAAGCACGGTGCGGCGTGCGCCTTCTTCGCCCGCGACGGGACGCGACTGATAGCCGGGGGGATCGAGGTCGATCATGCTGGTCATAGGCCTGGGTGACGCGCGCCATGGCCGGCACAGGACCGCGCGCGCGAACGTCAAGTTTACATTACAGGATAGCCGTGCAAAAAGTATGCGAGTCCCGACACACAGCGGGTCGGGCCATGCGCACGGGATATCGGCGTTTTCGGGATGGCGGGTCAGGGCGTCGCGCGGGCCGCGCAGGCACTGGCGACGCGCTTTCGCGGCCTTTGCGCGCACCGCGCGGGGCGCGCCGTGCACCGGGCTGGTGCGCGGCGGGCGCGTGGGTTTGCTGGACGGTTTTCGTCGATGGCGTTCGGGCGGGAGCACGTGTGGCGGTGCGTCGATCAGCCGCCGCTCATTCGCCCTTCACTCGCCCTTCATCCGCCGCCTACGTGCGCTCGGACGGATCGGTCTTTTTCGCGGCGTGACGCACGTCGTCGGAGAGCTGGCCGAAGATCCACGACGAGGCCGCCGTGATGATGCCCACGCAGACGAACGTCGCGTGGAAGGCCGGAATCACGTTCGACGCGGTCATATGCGCGATCAGTCCCGTGAAGGTCGTGAGCAGCGCGCCCGCGACCGTCACGCCGAGACTCATCGAGAGCATCTGCACGAGCGAAAAGAGGCTGTTGCCGCTGCTCGCGCCGCCCATGCCGAGGTCCTTGAGCGTGAGCGTGTTCATCGCGGTGAACTGCATCGAATTGACGGCGCCGAACACGGCCAGTTGAACGAGGCGCAGCCAGAGCGGCTCGTGCGGCGTCGAGAGCGCGAAGCTCGCCATCATCAGGCCGACCAGCACCGTGTTGATCACCAGCACGCGGCGGTAGCCGTAGCGCGTGATCAGGTAGGTGACGAGGCGCTTCGAGAACATGCCCGCCGCCGCGACCGGCAGCATCATCAGGCCCGCCTCGAACGGCGTGTAGCCGAGCGCGACCTGGAGCAGCAGCGGAATCAGATACGGCATCGCGCCGCTGCCGATACGCGCGAACAGGTTGCCGAGCAGCCCCACGCTGAAGGTGTGGATCTTGAACAGTTCGAGCGAGAAGATCGGCCGCGGCGAGCGCTGCGCGTGCAGCCCGTAGGCCACGAAGGCGGCCAGCGAGACGATCAGCAGCACCAGCACGGTCGCTTGCGGAATGCCCAGTTCGGAGCGGCCGTCGAGTGCGAACGAGATCGTCACCATGCCGGCGACCAGCAGCAGATAGCCGGGCAGGTCGAACTTCGGCGTGTCGGCGTTGCGGCTGTCGGGCATGAAGATGAAGGTGAACAGGCAGCCCACGATGCCCACCGGCACGTTGATCAGGAAGATCCAGTGCCACGACGCGATCTGCACGAGCCAGCCGCCGAGCGTCGGGCCGATCAGCGGACCGATCAGGCCCGGGATCGCCACGAACGAGAGCGCGGGCAGATAGCGTTCGGCGGGAAAGGTGCGCAGCACGGCGAGGCGTCCGACCGGCAGCAGCATCGCGCCGCCCACGCCCTGCGCGATGCGCGAGAGCACGAGCTGGTTCAGCGTGTGCGCGCTCGCGCAGAGCAGCGAGCCGATCGTGAACACGAAGATCGCGCCCATGAATACGCGTCGCGTGCCGAGCTTGTCCGCGAGCCAGCCGGAGACGGGGATCATCACCGCCATCGTCAGCGAGTACGCGATCACGACCGACTGCATGCGCAAGGGCAGTTCGCCGAGGCTTTCGGCCATCGCGGGCAGCGCCGTGTTGACGATGGTCGAGTCGAGCGTCTGCATGAAGAAGCCGGTGGCGACGAGCCACAGCATCACGGAGAGCTTGCGGGCGGAAGGCGTGGAAGGCGAAGCGGAAGCGGCGTTGGAAGTGTCGGACATGGGCGAAGGCGCACGCGCTGGCGGTGTCTGGCAGCCGCCATTGTAGTGAAGGTGGCGCGGCGGCGCGCGTAGGGAGGGCGCGGGCGCGGTTTCGCGACTAGGCGTCGAGCCGCGCCGCCGCCGCGAAAAACGCCTGCGCGCGCGGATCGAGCGCGAACGCCGCGTTGATGCGCAGCCACGGACACGGCTCGCCGTGCGGACGGAAGTGGCTGCCCGCCGAGACGCTCACGCCGAACGCCTCGGCGCAGGCCGCGAGCCGCGCGGAATCGTCGATATGCGGCACGCGCGACCACAGGAACTTGCCGCCTGTCTGCGTATGCGCGAGTCCGGCCGCTTGAGCGGCGCGCGCGGCGGACGGCCCCGTGAACAGTTCCCAGCCATGTTCTTCGAGCGTGCGCGTGCCCGCGCCGAGCGCTTCGGCGAGCCGCCGGCGCAGGCGCTCCAGATACTTGCGATACGCGCCGCGTTCGAGCAGCGTGGCCGCCACGGCCTGCGTGAAGCGCGAGCCGCTGATGCTCGTGAGCGCCTTGATCGACGCGAGGTCGCGCACCACGGCGGCGTTTGCGACCACGTAGCCCACGCGCAGCGAGGACGACAGCGTCTTCGACAGCCCGCCCACGTAGATCACGCGCTCGAACTGGTCGAGCGCGGCGAGCCGGTCGGTGGGATCGGCCTGGAAATCGGCGTAGATGTCATCTTCGACGATGCTGAAGCCGTGCTCGCGCGCGAGTTGCAGCACGCGGAACGCGACCGGCGGCGAGATCGTCGTGCCGGTCGGATTGTGGAATACGGTGTTGATGAAGAACGCGCGCGGCCGATGCTGCGCGAGCATCGCGTGCAGATGGTCGATATCCGGTCCGTTCGCCGTGCGCGTGATGCCGACGAGCCGCACGCCGTGCAGCTTCAGCAGTCCGTAGAGGTTGTAGTAGCCGGGATCTTCGACGAACACGGTGTCGCCGGGCTTGAGCAGATAGCGCATCAGCAGGTCGATGCCTTCGCTCGCGCCCTCGGTGATGAGGATCTGCTGGGTGTCGGCGGCGATGCCCAGCGGCGCGAGGCGGTTGCGCAGATGCTCGCGCAGCGTGGCGTCGCCGAGCGGCGGGCCGTAATCGACGAGACTCGACGGATCGGTGCGCGAGACGTGGCGGATCGCCTGGCCGATGGCGTCGATATCGCGCCACGCTTGCGGCACCGAACCGCTGTCGAGCTGCAGCGTCTCGCCCGGCAGATTCAGCTGCGCGAGCAGGTGGCCCGATTCCTCGGCGGCATTCGAGAGATCGCAGGAGCCGAGCCCGTCGAGACCGAGCCGCGCGTGCTCGCTCACATAGAAGCCCGATCCTTGCCGCGAGTCGAGAAAACCGAGTGAGACGAGCCGGTCGTAGGCCTCGATCACGGGAAAGCGGCTGATGCGGCAGTCGGCGGCGAGCTGGCGGATCGACGGCAGGCGCGCGCCCGGATGCGCCGAGCGCGAGCGGATCCACGTTTGCACGCCGGCGACGATCTGCTCGGTGAGCGGGACGTCGCTGGCGCGGTCGAGTTCGAGTTTCATGGCGGTCTGCGCGCAAGTGTCCGGTTTTTCCACTGCACAGTTCCGCGTGAACTGTTCGGAACTGTACATGGGTTGGCGGGATGCCGAGGGCAATAATGCTCCAACCGGGCAGGCGCTTCAAGACGTTTCGCAGTCTTGAGGGAACGCGAAATTGGCGACGATTCGCGACGATGCGCGCCGCGCCGGAAGCCAAAACGCACGCAAGGAGCACGGCAATGCGCGAAATCCGAATTTTCGAACTGGAGCACGGCGAGCCCGCCGAAAGCTGGCGGCTCGCGCAGGCGATGCAGTTGCAGGTGAGCGAGGGCGAACTCTGGCTCACGATAGGCGGCGACGCCGACGATTACTGGCTGCGCGCGGGCGAGTCGATCAGCCTCGCGGCCGGCACGCGCGTGTGGCTCAGCGCGGGGCGCGAGGGCGCGCGATTCGTGCTGGCGCTCGGCGGCGCGTCGGCGCTGCGCGCGCCGCAGTGGCGGGGTGAGGGGGGCGCACACCCGGCGCACCCGGCGCATCTGGGCGAGACGCGCGGGCTGGCGGGTTTTGTCGCGCAGGCATTGCGTGCGCGCTCGGTGCGCTGGCCGTGGGGTACGCGCGCCGCGCAGTGAGCGGCGTAGCGCGTTGAGATGATGCGACGTCTTACGCGTGCACGTGCTCGCCCACGTAGCGCGCACGCGGCCGGATCAAGCGGCCGTCGGCGTTCTGTTCGAGCGCGTGCGCGATCCATCCGGTCACACGTCCTGCCGCGAACAGCGTGAACGCCGCGCCACGCGGCAGCGCCAGCACGCGCTCGATGGCCGCGAGCGCGTAATCGAGCGTGGGCCGCGCGCCCGTGGTTTCCATCACCGCCTGCGCGAGCAGGTCGACTTCCGCCATCGGCGAACGCGCGGGGGCGCGCTGCGCGAGCCAGTCGAGCAGCAGACGCGCGCGCGGATCGCCGTCCGGGTAAAGCGGATGCCCGAAGCCGGACAGCGACGGCGTCACGCCGTTCTCGTCGGGCGCGAGGCGCTGTGCGAGATAGCGATGCAGATCGTCCGCGTGCGCGGCCTCTTCGAACAGCGCCGCGACGCGCACGGTCTCGCCGCCGTGGCGCGGCCCCGCGAGCGCGGCGAGCCCGCCCGTGGCCGCGCCGAACAGATGCGTGCCGGTCGAGGTGATGCAGCGCACCGTGAAGGTCGAGGCGTTTAGTTCGTGATCGGCGCAGAGGACCAGCGCCGCGCGCAGCAAGTCGGCCTGGTTGCGCGAACGCACGCCCCACGCATGCGCGATCTGCCGATGCAGCGGCTCGCCCGACGGCGCCGCCGAGACCAGCGCCGCCGCGAGCAGGCGCATGAGGACGGCGGCATTGTCGAGTTGCGCGTCGCGGCCCTGCGCCCAGATGCGCGGCATCTGCGCGGCCGCCGCAGGCAGCAGCACCAGCGCGCGTTCGAGCGGCGAGTGGCCGCTCCAGAGCTTGAGCCACGCCGACCATTGCGCCGCCGCGATAGGCGCGGCGGGCGCGTCCAGCACGCGGCGCGGCGTGCATTCCCAGAGCAGCGCGGCGACCTCTTCGAGCGAGGCGTGGCGCGCCAGTTCGACGGCGTCCTGGCCGCGATAGAACAGCTTGCCGCCCGCGATCAGCGTGATCGACGATTCGAGCACCGGCACGCCCCAGTCCAGCACTTTCTGCGCGACCTTGCCCGCGCGCTTGCCGTCGGCCTTGCGGCGCGCGAGGCGGCGCACTTCGGCGGCGTCGTAGCGGCGCGCGGCGTGGCTGCGGCCGTTGGGCGCCGCGTTGCTGCTCGTGCTGCTCACGCCGCTCGCGTGGTTCGCATCGGTTGCATCGTCTGTTGCAGGCGCGGAACGGAGCAGACCGCGGCTCACGTAGGCATAGAGCGTGGCGCGGCTGATGCCGAGTTCGGCGGCGGCCTCGGCCGCGGTCATATAGCTGGACATGGTGGCGAGCGTCGGGAAACCGGAAAAATCGATCTATGTTGATCATGATAATCAAGATTGATCAGTATGCGAGCGCGCTTTTACCCTTGCGCGTGTACCTCGTATCGTTCCCGTCAACGATTTCCCGCACAAGGACGCACGCCATGACGCCTCGCGACGCACTCGCCCATCTCTGGATGCTGGCTCACCCCGGCGATGACAACGACAGCGCCGCCGCCGCCTCGGCGCTCGATCTCGTCGATATCGAAGGCGACGATCCGGGCTTGCCGTCGGTGTTCCGCGTCGGCACGCTGGCGGCGGCTACGATCGGTGCGGCGGGGCTGGCGGCGGCGCGTCTGCATGCGCTGCGCGGCGGTCCCGATCAGCGCGTGTCGATCGACGTGCGGCGCGCGCTCGCGGCGTTTCGCAGCGAGCGCTATCTGAGCGTGGATGGCGGCGCGCCGTTCGAATTGCGCCATCCCGTGACCGGCTACTTCGAGACGCGCGACGGCCGCTGGATCCAGCTACACGCGAATTTCGCGCATCACCTGCACGGCATCCTGCGCGTGCTCGGCTGCGGGGAATCGCGCGACGAGGTGGCGCGCGCGATCCGCAACGACTGGGACGGCGCGGCGCTCGACGCGGCGCTGGCCGAAGCGGGCCTGTGCGCCGCGCTCGTGCGCTCGCCGCGCGAATGGGCCGCGCACGAGCAGGCGCACGCGGTGGCGGACTTGCCGCTGTTCGAGATCGAGCGTATCGGCGACGCGGATGCCGATGCCCACGCGCCGGCGCCGCGCGTCGGCGCGCGTCCGCTCGACGGCCTGCGCGTGCTCGACCTCACGCGCATCATCGCGGGGCCGGTGGCGGGGCGCACGCTCGCGCATCACGGTGCCGACGTGCTGCTGATCAACGGCCCGCATCTGCCCAATATCGCGCCGCTCGTGATCGACAACGGCCGCGGCAAGCGCTCGGCCACGCTCGATCTGCGCGACGCGGCGGGACGCGCGCAACTCCATGCGCTGGCGCGCGACGCCGATGTGTTCGTGCAGGGGTATCGTCCCGGCGCGATTGCGGCGCACGGCTTCGCGCCCGAGGCGCTGGCGCGCGAGCGGCCCGGCATCGTCTGCGTGTCGATCTGCGCGTACTCGCATCGCGGACCGTGGCGCGAGCGGCGCGGCTTCGACAGCCTCGTGCAGTCGGCGAGCGGCATCGTCTGGAGCGAGAGCGTGGCGGCGGCGCGCGAGGCGGCGCCGTCATCGTCATCGATGTCATCGTCGGAACATGCGCCGTTTGCCGCGCCGCGTCCGCTGCCGTGCCAGGCGCTCGATCACGCCACCGGCTATCTCGCCGCGTTCGCCGCGATGACTGCGCTCGCGCGCCGCGCGAAGGAGGGCGGCAGCTGGCACGTGCGCGTCTCGCTCGCGCAGACGGGCCGCTGGCTGCAAACGATGGGCACGCTCGACGACGGCCAGCGCGCGCCCGAGGTGAGCGCCGGCGACGTGGCGGATTGCATGGAAAACATGGACACGCCGTTCGGCCGCGTGCGCGCCGTGGCGCCGGCCGAGCGGCTCGAACGCACGCCCGCGTTCTACGCGCGGCCTTGCGTGCCGATCGGCACCGATGCGCCGCACTGGACGGCGTGAACCGGCGTGAAATCGCGTGAACCGGCGTCAAGCGGCCTGAATCGGCAGGTCGCGCGCCGCGCCGCTTACTTGCGCAGCTCCGCGACGAAGTCGTAGTAGTCGTTGCGGCAGTAGGTATCGGTCAGCTCGATGGCGCGCTGATCGGCGGTATAGCCCACGCGCGTGATCAGCAGCAGCGCTTCGTTCGGCGCGATGCTCATCTGCTGGGCGATTTCCTCGCTCGCGTTGACGGCGCGAAAGTGCTGCAACGCGCGGACGATCGCGAGGCCGCGCTGTTCGAGAAAGCTGTAGAGCGAGTCGCCGATCGCGTTCGGATCGGGGATCAGCGCGGCGGGGAAGGTGGAGTTCTCAACCGCCATGACGATGCCGTCCGCGAGACGCAGACGCTTGAGGCGCGTGACGGCGGCGGCGGGCGAGAGGCCGAGCTGGATCACCTCGTCACGGCTCGCGGGCTGGATTTCGCGCGAGAGCCAGCGCGAGCTGGGCGTGAAGCCGCGCTGGCGCAGCATTTCGCTGAAGCTCGTGAGGCGCGAGAGCGGATCTTCGTAGCGCGGCGTGATGAAGCTGCCCGCGCCTTGCGTGCGGCGGATCAGCCCTTGCTCGACCAGCAGCGCGATGGCTTTGCGCGCGGTGATGCGCGAGACGCCGAGCGCGTCGGCGAGCACGCGTTCGGACGGCAGCGCCTCGCCGGCGTTCCAGCGATTCTCGTGGATCGCGTCGCTGAGCTTGCGCGCGAGTTGCAGATACAGCGGCGTGTCGTTGTCCGGGTCCGGGCGCAGGCCGCGCCAGCGGTCTTCCGTGGGAGCGTTCATGGGAGGCAGGCATGAAAGGCGAACGGCAATTTTATGACATAGGCGGCGCGGCGCGGTAATGCCGGAGTTACGCGTAGGCGCATGCCCGTCGCGGCGCGCGGCGATACACTGGCGCTTCGCTGAACGTCACGCTGAATGCATAGCCTCGCATCGCAAAGGGAGAACACATGAGCACCGATATCGCCAGCATCGCGCTGCCCGGCGGCGAGCGCATCGCGAAGCTCGGTCAGGGCACGTGGGAAATGGGCGAGCGCGCATCGCGCCGCGCCGACGAGATCGCCGCGCTGCGCGAGGGCGTCGCGCTCGGCATGACGCTGATCGACACCGCCGAAATGTACGGCGACGGCGCGACCGAGGATCTGGTCGGCGAAGCGCTGCACGGGCTGCGCGACGAGGTGTTTCTCGTCAGCAAGGTTTATCCGCACAACGCCACGCACAACGCGAGCCGGCGCGGCGTGGAGCGCGCCTGCGAGGCGAGTCTCGCGCGTCTCGGCACCGACCGCATCGACCTGTATCTGCTGCACTGGCGTGGCGGCGTGCCGCTCGAGGAAACCGTCGAGGGCTTCGAGGCGCTCGTGCGCGCGGGCAAGATCCGCCACTGGGGCGTGAGCAATTTCGACATCGACGATATGGAAGAACTCGTCGCGCTGCCCGGCGGCGCGGCGTGCGCGGCCAATCAGATTCTCTACAACGTCGCGCGGCGCGGGCCGGAGTTCGATCTGCTGCCGTGGAGTCTCGCGCGCGGCATGCCGGTGATGGCGTATAGCCCCGTCGATCACGCGCGTCTGCCGAAGCGCTCGCCGCTCGACGATATTGCGGCGGGGCATGGCGTGTCGGTGTGGCAGGTGGCGCTCGCGTGGGTGCTGCGCGCGAGCGGCGTCTGCGCGATTCCGAAGGCGGCGCGTATCGAGCACGTGCGCGAGAACCGCGCGGCGCTCGATCTGAAGCTCGGGGATACCGATCTCGCCGCGCTCGACGCGTACTTCAAGCCGCCGCGCAGCAAGCGCGCGCTGGAGATGCTTTAACCAGGGCGAAGGGGAAGAGAAAGAAGACGACGAAGCCGGGCGCGGGGAGGGTGCCCCTATGTGATTC
>NZ_CAJZAR010000089.1:93184-94585 GCF_914484835.1 Paraburkholderia tropica | reverse complement strand
CGTAATAGGTCGGAAAACGCCCCATGCGTGAGCGCGAAATCTTTTTGGTGATGGCGAACACAGGCTATGAAGGGAGTGATCCGGTTCGTTCCTTCGCTGCGCGCGAGGACGCAGACGCGTTCGCCGCAAAGTGCAATGCCTACGACGCGTCATACAAACGCGCGCCAGACATGGACGCGTCTGACGCCGAGTGGGAGCAATGGCAGAAAGAGGATCGCAGCTGGGAGCTGGAACACCCAGCCCAGCCATTTATCCGACGCTTCAACTACGACGTAATGCCTCTGCGCTTCACGTCGCGCCGCTAGGAAACATGAAAACACATGCGACTTACTATAGCTAGTTCCTCACTTGCGGCGATGCTGCTCACGATGCCAGTACATGCACAGGACGCGTTAGGCACAGTAGATCAAACGGAGACTTCAGCTGCTGCAATCGTGGTGTCCACACTTCGGAAGGAGCTTGCCTGTGAGGAGCGTGGCATACGTGGACTAGACGCGGTTGCCAATGGGCGAGCAGCGCTTGGTATCCCGGCCAATGGCGACGGAGTATCCAAATCGAGATTTCTACTCATGCACACCACTAAGTGGTCAACGTTCTACGACTATGGAACCGACAACACGCCTGAAGACGTTTTTTCCGATCTCGGTTCATGCGAACGTGACGCTCGACAGAAAGATGCGGAGGATCGTATTCCAGATATCACCGGAGAGGGTAGAGCTGTATCTCACTATGCTTGTGAAGCGATTGAGACGCCGGATGAAGAGTCGTGGGTCTCAAGGCTGATTGCTCGACGCAATTGCAGATTTGCGCAAAACGACCACTAAAACATCGGAAAACGCGAAATGATGAAGAGAAATTTTGAAGGCGGTCTGGTGGTCGGATTCGGCCTAGGCGCGAGCACGGTCATGCTCGCACTGGCTGCTTGCATCGGCTCGAAACTGGTAATGGGTTTGGGCGCTGCCGCGATTGTCGCGGGTATCGCGATGGTCGCCTCGCTGTCCCGCGTCGCCATCAAGCGTGGCTAGGAAAACGCCAATGAATTTCGGAATTCTACCCATATGGTTGCTCGTCGGCGCGTGTGCGGTTGCAGCAGGCGTCCCCTCTGATCTTGTTGCAGTTGGAGTTGCAGCGGGCTTCGCACTCTCTATGCTCGCTGCTACCCGTCAGACCAAATTCCTGCCTCCAGCGCTCGTCGCCGCGTTGCCTCCGCTATGGCGATATGTCCTCACACCTATTGCACTTGACGGGTCTCAGTTGCAAGACGTGTTCGGGAAAATAGCCGCGCTTGCCTCAACTCCTACCTGCTTTTACGCGGCTGCGGCTATGTCCGGCATCGCATCGTGGATGCTCGCGATTAAGTGGCTGCACACTGGCAAGGCATAGACAACGGAAAACGCTCGC